>NZ_JAIUFY010000008.1 GCF_020165855.1 Celeribacter litoreus
TTATACTGCTGGAAATAGGTCTCCTGGAAGCGCTCGTGATCGCCCCAGACGGTGCGCATCTGGCCCGGCCAGCTGTCCTTGATGCAGAGCACGCCTTCGGTCGCGGTCTCGGGCAGTTCTTCGCCGGAGGTGGCATCCAAAATGACCGGCTGCACGCCGAAGAACGGTTTGGTCGCGGAGCCCGGCTTGGTCGGGATCGCGCCCGGCAGCGGGGTCAGCAGGTGACCGCCGGTTTCGGTCTGCCACCAGGTGTCGACGATGGGGCAGTTTCCTTTGCCGACCACGTCGTTGTACCAGTTCCAGGCCTCCGGGTTGATCGGTTCGCCCACGGTGCCCAGCAGTTTGAGCGAAGACAGGTCGTATTTCTCGACCCATTCGTTGCCCTGCCCCATGAGCGAGCGCAGCGCGGTCGGCGCGGTATAGAACTGGTTGACCTTGTGCTTTTCACAAACGGCCCAGAAGCGGCCTGCGTCGGGGTAGGTCGGCACGCCTTCGAACATCACGGTGGTCGCGCCGTTGGCGAGCGGACCGTAGACGATGTAGCTGTGACCGGTGACCCAGCCCACGTCGGCGGTGCACCAGAAGACGTCGCCGTCATGGTAGTCGAACACATATTTGTGGGTCAGCGCGGCATAGGCGAGATAGCCGCCGGAGCTGTGCACAACGCCCTTCGGTTTGCCGGTGGACCCAGACGTGTAGAGGATGAAGAGCGGATCTTCGGCGTTCATCGGACGCGGCGGGCAGTCCGGAGACGCGTGCTCCATCAGGTATTTGACGTCGACATCGCGGCCCTGCACCCAGGAGATCTGGTCGCCCGTGTGCTTGACGACGAGGCAGCGGACCTTGTCGGAGCAGTGCAGCAGGGCGGCGTCGGTGTTGGCCTTGAGCGGCGTGCGACGGCCCCCGCGCGGCGCGGTGTCAGAGGTGATGACGAGCTTCGCGCCACAGTCGTTGATGCGGTTGGCGAGCGCGTCCGGCGAGAAGCCGGCAAACACGATGGAGTGGATCGCACCGATGCGGGCACAGGCGAGCATCGCATAGGCGGCCTCGGGGATCATCGGCAGATAGATCACCACACGGTCGCCGCGCATCACGCCCTGCGAGAGCAGAACGTTGGCCATGCGGTTCACCTTGTCGGAAAGCTCCTTATAGGTGATGTGCTGCGCCGGTTCATTGGGATCATCGGGTTCGAAAATGATCGCGGTCTGAAGGCTGCGCTTGGCGAGATGGCGGTCAATACAGTTGGCAGAGACGTTCAGAACGCCGTCCTCATACCACTTGATGTCCACACGGCCGAAATCAAAACAGGTCTTCTTCACCTGCGTATACGGCTCCATCCAGTCCAGAACCTTCCCCTGCTCCGCCCAGAAACTCACCGGATCCTCAACAGAACGACGGTACATCTCGTCGTAGGTCGCGGCGTCGATATGCGCTTGTGACGCGAAGGATTCCGAGGGTGGGTAAGATTGGTCGCTCATAAAGTGCTCCTCCCAAAGCCTGTGCAGCCGCGTTTTGTGGTCTGCAGTGTCAACCGGCTGTCCCGTCCGGTTCGCCCGGGGACCTGCTCCGCCGGGTGGGAGGATATTCGGTCCTCATTGTCCGGACCTCAAGTGCTTCTTTTGGAGAAGAGCGTCTAAGACGTCAGTTTCTGAAAAAACACAAAAAACGGGAGGGCCACGGAGGTGAACACCTCCCGTCAGGATGCCAACTACTGGGGGTCAGATGGCGAGGTATTCGGCGCGCAGGGCCTCGTTTTCGAGGACTTCTTTGGCGCTGCCGTCATAGACAACACTTCCGGTGTCGAGGATCACGGCGCGGTCTGCGAGGTTGAGGGCGCGGACGGCGTTTTGTTCCACGAGAACGGTTGTGATGCCCTGATCCTTGATGATCCGGAGCGTTTTCTCGATCTCATCCACGATCACCGGCGCGAGGCCTTCGTAGGGTTCGTCGAGCAGGAGCACTTTGATGTCGCGGGCGAGTGCCCGAGCGATGGCGAGCATCTGTTGTTCGCCGCCGGAGAGCGTCACGCCCTCCTGTTTGCGGCGTTCGCGCAGGCGCGGGAACAGATCGTAGAGCCGGTCGAGGGACCATCCGACGGGCTCCACGATCTGTGCAAGTTGCAGGTTCTCTTCGACGGTGAGGCCGGGGATGATCCTGCGATCTTCGGGAACGAGCGCGATGCCTTTCACAGCGGCCTCATAGGAGGTCATCGTGTGCAGGTGCTCGTGATCGAGCCAGATTTCACCGTGGGTGACGGCTGGCTCGTCGAGACGGGCGAGAGCGCGCAGTGTCGAGGTTTTGCCAGCCCCGTTGCGCCCGAGGAGGGCGAGGATTTCGCCCTCATGGATGTTGAAGGTGACGCCCTGCACGATGTAGCTCTCGCCGTAGTAGGCGTGAATGTCCCATGCCGAAAAGAACGCGGGTGCGGTCGTGGCGTGGTTGGCGTTCGGGTTGAATGCTTGTGTCATATTCTGTCCTCACACCTGCTGAGTTTCGCCCAAGTAGGCTTCTTTGACTTTGGGGTTGCCTTTGATGTTGTCCGGCGTGTCCTCGACGAGCGGCGTGCCCTGTGCGAGCACGGTGATCCGGTCGGCGAGAGAGAACACCACGTGCATGTCGTGTTCGATGATGGCGATGGTGATGTCGCGCTTTTCCTTGATCTCCTTCAGAAGGGCGATCGTGTTGTTGGTATCAGCGCGGGCCATGCCCGCCGTTGGTTCGTCGAGGAGCAGGAGTTTCGGCTCCTGCACCAGACACATCGCGATTTCGAGACGCCGTTTGTCGCCGCGGGACATGGAGGAGGCGATCATGTCGCGTTTCTCCAGCATGCCCACGTCATCGAGCATGGCTTCTGCCTTGGCGATCAGGTCGCGCTCGTTCTCCATCTTTTCGACAGCATGGAGGCGGAAGGATCCGTCGCGTTTGGCAAAGCAGGGGATCATCATGTTTTCCATCACCGTGAGATCACCAAAGATCTCGGGGGTCTGGAACACGCGGGAAATGCCCATCTGGTTGATCTCGTGCGGTTTGCGGCCCAAGACACTGTTTCCGTTGAACATAACGGATCCGGTGTCGGGGATGAGCTTGCCGACGAGACAGTTCAGGAGCGTCGATTTGCCGGCGCCGTTCGGGCCGATGATGGCGTGAACCGTGTTTTCCTGAACGGAGAGGTTCACGTCACCGAGGGCTTGCAATCCGCCGAACCGTTTGCCCACGCCTTTGACTTCTAGAATACCCATTCGAATTCTCCTTACGCGACGTGTTTGCTGGCTTCGGGGCGGTGTTCCGGATCGGGATCGTCATACTTGTCGCGTTTCTGCGAGCCGTGTTTGATCCGTGTGGAAATCCGCTTGAGCCCTTCGACAAGACCACCAGGCAGGAAGGTCACGACGAGCATGAAGGTCACACCGAGGGTGAGGTGCCAGCCTTCACCGGTGAAGCGGGCGAAGACCCAGATCACGACGTCTTCGATGCCATCGGGCAGCCAGTGGAACCAGCCGTGCAGCACGGTTTCGTTGATCTTTGAGAAGATGTTCTCAAGGTATTTGATCACACCCGCGCCCAGAACCGGCCCCATCAGTGTGCCTGCGCCGCCGAGGATGGTCATGATCACGACCTCACCGGATGCAGTCCAGAGCATGCGGTCGGCCCCTGCGAGCGGGTCCATGGCAGCCAGAAGCCCACCGGCGAGACCTGCATACATGCCGGAGATGACGAAAGCGGCAAGGGTGTAGGGTTTCGGATCGAGACCGGTGTAGGTCATGCGCTGCTGGTTCGATTTCACGGCGCGGAGCATCATCCCGAAGGGCGAGCGGAACAGGCGGATTGCGACATAGAAGGCGATGATCGCAATGAGGGCGCAGAAGTAGAAGCCGACGTTGAAGGTGAACACGCGACCGAGGGCTTCGAGCTTGTAGGAGCTGTTCATCGCGATGCCGAAGATGTTGGTCACCGGCAGGGATGTTCCCTCCATGGCGCCATCGAGGATGCGCGGATCGTCGAGGCTCAGCTGCAGACCGGTTTCACCGTTCGTCAGCGGAGTGAGCACGGAGTAGGCCATTTTGTAGGACATCTGCGCAAAGGCAAGCGTGAGGATCGAGAAGTAGATCCCGGAGCGCCGGAGCGAGACATAGCCGATGGCGGCAGCAAAGAGGCCGGAGACGATCATTGCGAGCAAGATGGCCGGAATGACGTTCATCGTCAGGAGCTTCATCATCCAGACGGCCGCATAAGAGCCGATGCCGAGGAAGGCTGCGTGGCCAAAGGACAGGTAGCCCGTCAGACCGAAGAGGATGTTAAAGCCTACGGCGAAGATGCCGAAGATCGCGATTTTCTGCATCAGGTCCGGATAGCCGCCGTTGAATTGGGCGAGCTCGGAGCCTTCGGCAAAGGGTTGCAGGATGATCGGTGTCGCGATGGTGAGGGCGATCACGATCAAGAGGAAGGTGGTGTCTTTCTTGTTCAATCCAAGCATGTCTTACTCCTCCATCACGCCTTTTTTGCCCATGAGACCGCGCGGACGGGTCAGCAGGATCACAATGGCGACGAGGTAAATGATGATCTGGTCGATGCCGGGCAGGATGGACTTGATCGCGTTCATCGAAGCGAAGCTCTCAAGAATGCCCAACAGGAAGCCTGCGGCGACAGCGCCCGGTAGGGAGCCCATGCCACCCACAACCACGACGACGAAGCACAACACGAGGAAGTCCATGCCCATGTGGTAGTTTGGCGACAGGATCGGCGCATACATCACGCCCGCGAGACCTGCGACAGCGGCGGCGAGGCCGAACATAAAGGTGAAGCGGCGGTCGATGTTGATGCCCAGAAGGCCCACGGTTTCGCGGTCCGCCATGCCGGCGCGGACGACCATGCCGAAAGTGGTGAATTGCAGGAAGCTGAACACAGCGCCGATGACGACAGCAGCAAAGCCGAAATAGATCAGGCGCCAGTAGGGGTAGATGATCATGTTCGGATCGAACCCGAGCATTGCGCCAAAATCGAACGAGCCTTTGAACGCGTCAGGGGCAGGGGTCGAGATCGGGTTTGCGCCGTAGAAGTACTTGATGACTTCTTGCAGAACGATCGCGAGACCGAAGGTCACGAGGATCTGGTCGGCGTGCGGACGCTTGTAGAAGTGTTTGATCAGGCCGCGTTCCATTGCAAAGCCCACGGCGATCATGATCGGGATCGAGAACAGGATCGCGAGTGGCACCGCCCAGTCGATCAAAGCGCCGCCGAACTCGGGACCGAACCAGGCCTCGACATAGGGGGTTTTGATCTTGGCAGGGTTGCCGAGGAAGTCGAGTTTTTCCGGGTCGATGGTCTCGAAAGACCAATTGAGGATGCGCGATAGGGTCACTGCGCAGAAGGCACCGATCATGAAAATCGCGCCATGGGCAAAGTTCACCACGCCGAGGGTGCCGAAGATGAGCGTCAGGCCGAGCGCGATGAGCGCATAGGCCGAGCCCTTGTCCAGCCCGTTGAGCAATTGAAGAAGGATGGTTTCCATGGTCCCACCTGTTGGATGTTCCGAAGGGTTTCGGCCACGCCTTCCCAGCGCCCGCGACCTCGGGAGGTGCGGGGGAGGGAAGGGCCGGACACCTCGCGCGTCCGGCCGTCAATGTGTTGGGATGGGGTGTCCGCCGCTTTTGCGGTTCGAACACCCCGAGTTGCCTCTCGGAAGTCACGCGGCGCGGTCGATGCGCGACGTTTCTTCCGTGCGTGGGGTCGGCTTAGCCTGCGTTACAGGCGCCCAGTGCACCACCTGCGAACATCGGGTGATCCGGTGCGTAGGTGACTTGGGATGCCGGAGTGACTTCGACCACTTCGAGAAGGTCGAACTCGGACGTCGGGTTCTCTTTCCCGCGCACCACGAGCACGTCTTTGAAGCACTGGTGGTCATCGGCGCGGTAGAGGGTCTTGCCGTTGCCCAGACCGTCGAACTCATAGCCTTCGAGGGCTTCTGCGACGGCACAGGGGTTGAAGGATCCGGCACGGGCCACAGCGTCTGCATAGAGCAGGGTCTGCACGTAGCAGGTGTGTGCGGCCTGAGACGGCGGGAAGCCGTATTTGGTGCCGAAGGACTTCACGAAGGCTTTGGAGCCCTCATCTTGCAGCGACCAGTGCCAGTTGGTGGAGCCAAGAATGCCCTGGATGTTTTCACCTGCACCGCGGGCCATCAGACGGGAGAAGAGCGGGACAACAATTTCGAAGTTCTTGTTGTTGACCATCTTGTCGCGCAGACCGAACTGAACAGCGTTGGTGAGCGAGTTCACCATGTCGCCGCCGTAGTGGTTCAGGATCAGAACGTCTGCGTCTGTCTGCAGCACCGGCGTGATGTAGGAGCTGAAGTCCCCCGCGCCGAGCGGAGTGCGGACCTTGTTAACCGTGTTCCAGCCGAGCGCCTCGGTGGCGGCTGCGATGGATTCTTCCTGAGTCCAGCCCCAAGTGTAGTCTGCGGTGAGGTGATAGGCATTCCGGTCGGTGCCATAGCGTGCTGCAAGCACAGGCGCGAGCGCCGCGCCGGACATGTAGGCGTTAAAGAAGTGACGGAAGCCGTTGGCTTTCTTGTCTTTGCCGGTGGTGTCGTTGGAGTGGGTCAAACCGGCCATGAAGATCACGCCAGCTTCCTGACAGAGCCCCTGAACCGCGACAGCCACGCCGGAGGACGAGCCGCCGGAGATCATGATCGCACCATCTTTTTCGATCATGGATTTTGCAGAGGCGCGGGCCGCGTCGGATTTGGTTTGGGTGTCGCCGGTGACGAACTCGACTTTCTTGCCGAGGATGCCGTTTCCTTCGAGCGCCTTGGAGCTGAAGGTGTTCAGCATACCGCCATCGCCCATGCCGTTGAGGTGCTCGACTGCGAGCTGGAATGCGCGGAGTTCGTCTGCGCCCTCGTCTGCATACGGGCCGGATTGCGGCACGTTGAAGCCCAAAGTGACGGAGCCGCCCATCGGTTCGTTGGTGAATGCGTGTGCACCCGAGGTGAAAATGGTCGGCAGAGCAAGACCTGCGCCTGCGACAGCCCCGGTTTTGAGGACGCGACGGCGCGTCAAGTCGATGTTGGACATGAAAATTCCTCCCTGATGATTTATACGGAACGCCGCCCGAACGTCCTCCCCGATGTCCGCACGGCGCTCGTACCCTGTCACAAATGACTCTGTTAACAAGATATCCGTATTATTGGGGGGCTTAGGAAAATCCTTCAACAAGTGCTTTTAATTTAACAATTTTTCTGTTAAAAAATTCACGATACAATGGTATACATTGTAAACCGATTTTCCCGCAGGCGCAGAAATCCTATTTTGCGGTCGCGGAAAGGTCCTGAAATTACACCGGATTTCTTTTCGCATGTGAAGCATGAAATTGGGAGGCGAGCATGTCACGGTCTGCACTCACGGGCACCCGCATTCGCGAGCGGCGCACTTTGGAGGGGATCAAGCAGGCGGATTTGGCCCGCACGGTCGAAATCTCGCCCGCCTATCTCAATCTCATCGAACACAATCGCCGCAGAATCGGGGGCAAACTCCTGATCGACATTGCGCGGGCTCTGAACATAGAACCCTCCGCCCTGACAGAAGGCGCAGAGGCGCCTTTGATGGAGGGGTTGCAGGACGCGGCGAGCAAAATGCCGCAGCAGAAAGACGCAGGTGGCAAGGTGGCCCCAGCACCGGAGACCGCGCGGAGTGAGGAATTCGCGGGCCGCTTTCCGGGGTGGGCGGCGCTCGTGGTGGAGCAGCGGGACAGGATCACGGCCTTGGAGCGCCGCGTCGAGGCTCTCAATGACCGTTTGGCCCACGACCCGTTCCTCTCCGATAGTTTGCACGAAGTCCTCTCCACCGTGACGGCAATCCGGTCTACGGCGGGCATTCTGAATAACGCAGGCGAGATCGACCGCGACTGGCAGGCGCGCTTTCACAGGAACCTCTATGAAGACAGCCAACGTCTCGCGCAGGGGTCTCAGGCTCTTGTGAGTTATCTGGATAGTGTTGGGAAATCCGAAGACACGCTGTCCTCACCGCTGGAAGAGGTCGAAGCATGGCTCGCCGATCGAGACTTTTTCCTGCATGAGTTGGAGCAGGGGCAGATGCCGGATATTATGGACGCGCCTGCACTGCGCTCCGCATCGGCAAAACAGCTTGCGCGGCGCTGGGTTCTTCGCGCACGGGCCGAGGCGGAAAAGATGCCGCTCTCTATGGTTGAGGCGGTGGTCACGGAGCAGGGGCCTGATCCTGCAGCACTAGCACAAACTGCAGGTGTCGATTTGCCCGCGGCCATGCGCCGGTTGGCGTCTATGCCCGCCGGTGGCAGTTTTCCCCCGATTGGACTGGCTATGTGTGACGGTTCGGGTGCGCTCATCTATCGCAAGCCTCTGGACGGGTTTGCCCCGCCGAGGTTCGGGGCGGCGTGCCCCCTTTGGCCGCTCTATCAGGCGCTCTTGCGCCCGATGGTGCCGATCCGGCGCGTCCTCGAGCAGCACGGCCAGCCCCCGCGCAGGTTCTTGGCCTACGCCATCGCTCAGCCGCTCAAGCCTACGAGCTTTGAAGGGCCGGAGATTGTCGAAGCGACGATGCTCTTTATTCCGCTGGACCGCATCGACCTGACCCCGCGCGAAAACGAGGTGCTCGGCGTAGGCACGTCCTGTCGGGTCTGCGCGCGCACAAACTGTCTCGCGCGGCGGGAGCCCTCTCTGGTCCTCGAAGAACCCGAGGAGGGCTGAGCCTCGTGCCGGTTACTTCTGGATGCTCTCGAGATACATCGCGAGCGATAGAATGCGACCTCGTGTCTCGATAACGGCGCCGACTTCCTCCAGATCACCGGTGGTTTCGGTCATGAAGACTTCGCCATAGGTTGGCATGGTGCCACCGTGGGCCCGCACACCGGTGCGACCGTCGATCACATGGATGACGCGGAGCAATGGAAATTCACCTGGTGCGGCGACGTTATCCGCGGAAAGCTGCGTAAGATCGGCCGGCGTCATCGTGAGCAGTTCTGCAAGCGGGCCTTCACCCGTGCCATCCACACCGTGGCACGTCGCGCAGTACTGCGTGTAGAGCTTTTCCCCGATTTCCGGATTTTGCGCTGTGGCGGCCAAAGGCAGGCAAAGCGCGGCGATGTAAGTGAAAATGTTCAATGCTTTCATTTCCTTATCCTCCCCAGTAATTATATTATCAAAATAAGATCATTTTTAGAACGTGTATCCGTGAAACATGTTTCTTTGCGCAACATTGGAGTTGGGAGCCGGACTGAGGTCGATGGCCCGCCCGTCAGGACCATTGCGAGAATTGTTGTGGCGCTAGAGACGGTTCGGGCGGTTTTGACGCGGCGACACGCTCACAATTTTTTGACAGCGACGCGCCAAAGCGCCATAAGGTTCTGCACGTAAGGGGAGAGAGGTTATTATGGGGAAGCGCGTGCTCTTGATCGAGGACGAGCCGAACATCATCGAGGCGATTAGGTTCATCCTGTCGCGCGATGGATGGACGGTGGAGGTTCATTCCGATGGTGCCTCGGCGGTCGATGCAGTCGATCGCAAGCAGCCAGACATTGTCATTCTCGATGTGATGCTCCCGAACAAATCCGGTTTTGACATTCTGCGTGACCTGCGCGCGGCCCCTGAACACGCCGCACGTCCCGTGCTCATGCTCACGGCCCGCGGTCAGAAAAAGGACCGCGATATGGCCGAGGCTGCCGGTGTGTCGCACTTCATGACGAAACCGTTCTCGAATTCGGAGATGCTCGACGTCGTGCGTGGGTTGGCGCAGCAGCCAACGGATGGTGGCGATGCCTGAGAGGCGCATGCCCCTCTATCTCGCGCGCGCCTCTTACCGGCGGCGGCGTCTGATTGACGCGCTGCGACTTCTGCCCTTTTTGCTGTTCGGACTTTGGCTCCTTCCGCTTTTGTGGGGCGGCGCAGGGACCGATACGCCCGTCGGTGCAGGCGGACGGTCGTTCGTACATGTCTTTGTGGTCTGGGCACTTGGAATTGCGGTGGCTGCGTGGCTCGCGCGTCGTTTGCGCCGTGCGGAAGGACCCATTGAACCACTGAGCGCCAAGGATATTGCAGAGGCGCAAGAAGAGGGGCGCCGCTGATGCTCCGGTTCAACATTCTCGTCTTTGCCTGCCTGACCTACGCGACCCTGTTGTTCGTCGTGGCCTTCTGGGCGGAAAAGCGGGCTGAGGCGGGGCGTCTCGGCTGGTTGCGCTCTCCCATCGTCTACACGCTGTCGCTCTCGGTCTACTGCACGGCTTGGACCTTTTACGGGGCGGTTGGCTATGCGGTCAGATCGGGCCTCGAATTCGTATCGATCTATCTCGGTCCGTCACTGATGATGATCGGCTGGTGGTGGATCTTGCGCAAACTCGTCCGGATCGGACGCACACACAGGATCACCTCGGTCGCGGATCTGATTTCGTCACGCTACGGCAAATCTACGACGCTCGGGGTGCTGGTCACCTTGCTCGCGGTAATCGGAACAACGCCCTATATTGCGCTGCAACTTCAATCTGTTGCGACCTCTTTTGCGGTTTTCGGTGTCAATGATCCGACTGGCGCGGTGCAGACAGACCTCGACAAAACCGCGCTCTGGGTGGCGGCGGGGCTTGCGCTTTTCACCATTCTGTTCGGCACGCGAAACCTCGACGCCAACGAACGCCACCACGGGGTTGTGACGGCCATTGCATTGGAGGCCGTCGTCAAGTTCTTCGCGCTCGTCTGTGTCGGGCTTTTCGTCGTATGGGGCCTCACGGACGGATGGGGCGATCTGATCGACCGGATCGATGCGTCGCCTGTGTCGAGCCATCCGATCTCCGGCACGCGGTGGATCACGATTACGATGTTGTCCGCGGCGGCACTTATCACCCTGCCGCGCATGTTTCAGGTGCTTGTGGTTGAGAATTCCGACGAAAACCACCTGTTTACAGCGGGTTGGTTCTTTCCCCTCTACCTTTTCGGGATGTCGCTCTTCGTTATTCCGATTGCGGTCGTGGGACTTCAGGTTCTACCGGACGGGTCCAACCCTGACATGTTCGTGCTCACGCTGCCGCTTCATTATGATCAGCGTTTCCTGGCGACGTTTTCTTTCCTCGGCGGGTTTTCATCGGCGACGTCGATGGTCATCGTGGCCGCGATTGCGCTCTCTACAATGGTATCGAACCACATCGTGATGCCGATCTGGCTCAAGGCCCGCAAGGGCGGGGCGACGGTGTCGGGAGATGTGCGGTCTGTCGTGCTCTACGCGCGGCGGTTGTCGATTTTTGGCGTGCTGGCCCTTGGCTATCTCTATTTCCATTTCTCGGGCGGGTCCGAAGCGCTCGCCTCCATCGGGATGATTTCTTTCACAGGCGTGGCGCAGGTGTTGCCGGCGATGCTTGGGGGCATCTTCTGGCGCGGGGCGACGCGGGTGGGCGCGATCCTCGGAGTGGTGATCGGATTTGTGATCTGGGCCTATACGATGTTCTTGCCTTCCTTCGGCGAGGCGGCGGGGTTCACTGCTGAACTGATGGCCGAGGGGCCGCTCGGGATCGGGCTGTTGCGCCCGCAGGCTCTCTTTGGTGTGACGGGCGTCGATCCGGTTGTGCACGCAGTCGCGTGGTCACTGGCGATCAATACGCTCGTGTTCCTGCTCGGCTCGCTCTTTTCTTTCCCGCGTCCGGTGGAGCGACTGCAGGGGGCGCAATTCGTCAATGTGTTTGAGCATTCCGGCACCGCGCGCGGTTGGTCTCACGGGTTCGCGGAGACTGAGGACCTCTTGGTCATGGCGCAGCGTATTCTCGGTGCGAGCGAGGCGCAGGCGCTCTTTCATGCGGCGGCTGCTGAGCAGGGGAAAGAAGGCTACCTGCCCGACGCAACGCCGGAGTTCATAGAGCGTTTGGAACGCAAGCTCGCCGGGTCCGTGGGGGCTGCGACGGCGCATGCGATGCTCGCGCAGATCGCGGGCGGTGTTCTCGTGTCTGTCGAGGACCTTATGGCCGTGGCAGACGAGACCGCGCAGATGATGGAATATTCCAACCAACTGGAAATGAAGTCCGAGGAACTGTCCCGCACGGCCCGCAAACTCCGCGAGGCCAACGAAAAGCTCACGCAGCTGTCGATCCAGAAAGACGCCTTCCTAAGCCAAATCAGCCATGAGTTGCGAACGCCGATGACATCGATCAGCGCCTTCTCCGAAATCCTGCGATCTGCTGGGCAGGAGGGGGATCTCGACGCGGAGAGCCTCGAGCGGTTCTCGTCGATCATCCATGACGAGGCGCTGCGTTTGACGCGATTGCTCGACGACCTGCTCGATTTGTCCGTGCTGGAGAGCGGCTCTGTGAGCCTGAATTGGACCCGCACCAACCTGCACGATGTGATTGACCGCGCAATGGGAGCGGTGATGCAAGGACGCGATGGGGTCGGCATCCGGATCGAGCGAAACGAGTTTTCCGAACATATCGCGATGGAGACCGATGCGGACCGGCTCTCGCAGGTGTTCATCAACCTGATCACCAACGCCCGCAAATATTGCGATGCGGAGCAGCCGACGCTCAAAATTCAGGTGCGCAGGATCGGTCAGGATGACGTGCAGATTGACTTCATCGACAACGGCACCGGCATCCCGGCCGACAAACAGACCGTGATTTTTGAGAAGTTTTCGCGGATCACCGATCACGCAAAGGCAGGGAGTGCGGGTCTCGGCCTTGCGATTTGTCGTGAGATCATGGCCAATCTGGGCGGTACGATTGCCTATCTGCCGGGGCAGGGCGGAGCAGCCTTCCGGCTTGACCTCCCGCGCGTGCGGACGCGCTAACTCTTTCCCTTTCAACGATTTGTTTACCTTCTTCATGGAAAAAGAGGGACACGCCCGTATTCCTGAGGATGATGGTTTACCGCCATGCCTACCATCAGTTCCGACGCAGATGTCATCTCCGCGATGCGCCGCAAGGCGGGCAGCGGACGCCCCCCGCCCGAAGTGCAGCCGCTGTCACCGGAGAAGGCCTTGCGCCTCTCTATCGCAAAGGCAGCGGAGGCGGTCCTCGGGCTCGCTGTGCACGTCTGTGCGGTTGAGGAGCGCCGCGTGGTTCTGGCCGATTTGCAGGGTCTAATCCCTGCCTATGCGCTTATGGGACTGCTTGAAGGGCCGGAGCCGAGTTTCGGCCTTGCGGTTTTTGACCGGCCCACGGTGGCGGCGGTTGTAGAGCAGCAAACAGCGGGAAAGGTTCTGTCCCTGCCGCCGGAAGAGCGCGCGCCGACCGCGACCGACGCCGCGCTCTCTGCAGAGCTTTGCGACCATATCCTAACACTGTTCGAACAGGGCGTCGCGGACCTCACCGAACCGCCGCCCGTCTCTGGATTTCGCTATGGCGCGCAGTTGCAGGAGACGCGGTCCATTGCGATTGCCTTTGAAGATGTGTTCTACCGCGTGTTCCGCGTCGATCTTTCCCTCGGTTCCGTTGCCCGCGCGGGACAGATGCTCTTTGTGTTTCCGTGGGAGAAACCGCGCCCGCCAGTGACCGTTCCGGATGAAGAGACATTTTCGACGGCGTTGCAGTCCGTAGTGATGGAGAGCGAGGCGGTTTTGGACACCGTGCTCCACCGGATCGGACTCTCGGTCGGGGAGGTCATGACGCTTGAGGTCGGAGCGCAAATCCCGATCCCGCGCGAGGCGATCTCACAGGTCGAACTCCGCGCAGACGATAGGCTCGTGGCCCACGCGCGCCTTGGCCAAGTGAACGGAAAACGCGCCCTGCGGATTACAGTCACTGGCGATCTCGTGGATCAGGATCCGACCTCGATGGCGTCGGACATGGACTACGGGATCGAGACGCTGGTATCCGGGCCCGAGCCACTTGCGCCGTTGGATGTAGGGGGTCTCGGGCTTCCCTCAATTTGAGACCCTTTGCCGCGCATCACTGTGCTCTGTTGATGTGAATCAAGGCTCAATCCGCGTTTTCGGAGGATCATTTCTCTCTAGGAAGGTACTTCAGGAGGCGCGACATGATTGATCTAGACAGCAGAAGAGGCCAGCTTCTCGCGCGTAAAGAGGAACTCACAGTTCGTCTCCGGGAGATCGATGCAGAGCTTGATGCGCATCAGTCGAAAGACTGGGAAGAATTGGCAACCGAACGCGAAGGCGATGAGGTGCTTGAGGGGATGGGAGCCTCCGGCAAAGCCGAGATTGCGATGATTAATGCTGCATTAGAGCGCATTTCCGAGGGTGAATACGGTTTTTGTGCCGTTTGCGGCGAAGAAATCAGTGAAAAGCGCTTGGATGTGCTACCCTACACCCCTGTGTGCAAAGATTGCGCCGCGCGCAACGCCGCACGCAGTTAGAAAGGTCTTGCAAATGGGAGGTGCAAATGACCCGAGACAAACGTGTCGATCAGGAGATCGATCGCATTGTGGATGAAATCGTAGAGGACGAGAAAACTGCGGATGCGCTGAAGGACAAGCTGCATCACAGTTTCGATGCGTCTGACACCACATACGGACGTCCGGAGGCGAACACTACCGATGACGGTGATATGTGGGACAACATGCCGGTTTGAGCCTGTGTAAGTGTCCCATACAGTTGCGGGTGAAGGCCCGAAGGAGGAGCAATGGCTTTTGAAGCGTTGAAGGCGCAAGTCTATATGATCCTTGATGAAATCGCGGCGCGTCCGAAAGATCGTCACATCCTGCAGGAAAATCTGAGAGAGAAGCTCGCTGAACTATCTGCCCTCGGGCTGCCATTGCCGGAGGATCTTGTCCGGCTTGAAGCAGAGCTGGAACGGCAGGATGCAGACGAGGTCTATCCTGTGCGGTCTTGAGGATCGCATCTCTGTCTGAGGCTGATTTCAATTCTAAAAAACTGGAAAAAGAGGAGCTGTCTTGCCAAGCAAGGCAGCTCTTCGCATAATGTGCAAAAGGGTGTGGATAACCTGTGCAAAGTTTGCCCGATCCGGACGTGACTCTGTTGGGTCAAAGACGGAACTGAGGCCAATAAAACCACGCCCGAACTGGGGGCGAAAATGAGCAGCGCGGACCGAAGCAGATCGGACTGGAAATTGACGGCGGGTCAGCTCGTGCAATTCCTGAGAGAAGACCGCGTCGGTATCATCCGCCTGAATAATCTTCCGTCGAATATTCTGACGCAACCGCTGCGACAGGCCCTCTCGGACGCGCTGAAAAAAGCCATCAAAGATGACGGTGTCGAAGCGATCATCCTTACGGGGAGCGGAGCTTCGTTTTGTTCGGGCTTTGATCAGGAGGACCTGCTGGCTCGTGATCCGGAGCCGAGCCTGACCAGCCTCTGCGAACAGATTGAAATGTCGCCAAAGCCGGTGATTGCCTCTCTCCACGGCACAGTCGTCGAAGCAGGTCTCGCACTGGCGCTCTCGGCGCACTACCGGATCGCAGGGCGTGCAGTGCGTCTCGGGACGCCGGAGGTGACGCTCGGGCTCGTGCCGTCCGGCGGGCTAACGCAGCGATTGCCGCGCCTCGTCGGGGCGAAGGCCGCGCTCGATATGCTCCTTTCGGGCAAGACGATCACGGGCATGTATGCGCATGAAATCGGTCTCGTGGACGAGATCGCGACCCATCGGGGGCAAGAAGAGATCGTGTTTGCGCGAAATCTGCTCGCGGAAAATCGTGGGCCGCGACGGACGCGGGACAGTCAGGTGGGGACGGCGGACGGTGTGGCCTTCGCGCGCACCATTGCGACGCGGCGCGCCGAAGTGCGCAATGGCCGCATCGAAGCGCCGGAACAGATTGTAGCCTGCGTCGAGGCCGCGCTGCTCATGCCGTTCGACGTCGGTGTCGCACGTGAGGCCGTGGCCCGCGACGATTGCTTTGCCACGCCAGAGTCCCGTGCTCTCCGTCATGCGGCGTTGTCGGAACGGCGTGCGGCGGAATTGCCGGAGGTCGGTCATGTCTCGCGTCTGTCCGTACGGACGCTCGGGATTATCGGAACAAATGCTGCAGCGCTTGGCGTCGCCATGGCCGCGCTCGATAGCGAATTGAGGGTGCTTTTGATCGGGACGTCAGCGGCGACGCTGGAGCAAGCAGAGAACCTGTTGCGCGGCATTTACGCGCGAGCTTTGAAAGAAGGCCGCTTGCCAGAGCGTATCGTCGAAGCGCGGCTTGCATCACTCGAATGCAGTCTGAAAATCGCGAGTTTGTCCGAGGCTCAGCTCGTCTACGATCTGACCGGCATCGCCGTGGATCAGCGCGCGCGCTTGTTGGCCCGTGTAGAAGCAATACTTCCCGAAGAAATCGTTCTCGCGACGGGGGCAGACCGCGGTTTCGCGCGCCTTCGCAAGGATCTTGTGTATCCGGAGAGGTTCATAGGGATTCACACGTTCGCCCCTGCGCAAACAACGCGCGTGGCGGAGCTCGTCCGTCTCGAGGGCGTCTCGGACCGGACGCTTGTGACCGCGCACGGGTTTGTGCAGCGGATCGGGAAAATTCCTGTGACAGTCGGTGCACAAGACGGGTTGATCGCCAACACCCTGCAGGACGCTGGCCGCGCTGCGGTCGATGTGCTCATGTTGATGGGCGTGCGTCCGGCGCGGATTGATCAGGTGATGCGCGACTACGGATTTCCGATGGGACCGTGTGAGGTCATGGACACTGTTGGCCTCGTACGGATGCGTGGCGCGGTGCCGCAATATCTCTCCTCGCTTGGCCACGGAGGTCGTGCTGCGGGGCAGGGGTTCTACACTTACTCAGAGGACGGTCGCGGGTCTGATGATGTCGCAGAGACGGCGCTCGCGAAGTTACGGGAGCAGGCAGGCTTGCGTCCTGTCGCCCTGTCGCATCAGGAGATCGTGGAGCGGATTATACTTGCCGAAGCGAATGCCGGGGCCGGTCTATTGGAAGCTGGCGCCGTGTCTCGGCCCGAGGACATCGATGTGGTGATGATGCTCGCGAAGGGCTACCCACGCTATCGCGGCGGGCCGATGAAAGCGGCCGATATCATCGGGATTCTCGGGGCCGAAAAACGCCTCAAGGGATTCGAATCTGCGGCCCCTGATATCTGGGCGCCTGCGACACTCTGGCACACACTCTCGAAGAATGGCGCCAATTTCGAAAAAATGAACCAAATCTGACCTTTAAATAGGCATTTTGGGGGTGAAAACGGCCGGTTTCCGGCCCTTTTTGCGCGTCGGGCGCCTCGTCAATAACATGCTCTGACACCCCCTTGATCGAGATCAAAGTTTTCGCCGACTCGCTGTCCTATTCATTCTCTCGAGCGCAGTGATCCACACGTCAGCAGTCAGACGCGGACCACTGCATTCCTCCCGCGGGCACTCCTTCCGATCGCCCGCGCCGTATCCTGCCTTTTGTGCGTGGGCAGAATACCATACTGGCGTCGTAGGGTATGCGTTTCTCCTACGACGCCTCTTTTTTTTGCCCGATTGAAAAATCCGCGATGATGCCCGTTTGAGCATTCGTCCCTCGCTTTCCACATTCCCGTTATGCAGGTGCAGAAAACTGATCGGGGTCACAGAATCTTATGACATTCTGTCAGAGGGTTGCACCACACGGTTTTCCACCTCCTCCCATAAGGAAACGTCATGTCCCTCCCGCTCTCTGACGTCGCGCTTACCACACTTGCTTTGTCCATTGCCGGATCGCTCGGCCTGCTCTTCGGGCGGCTGCAAATCCGAAAGGTCGGTCTCGGGATCGGCGGCGTTTTGTTCTCCGGTATCCTGATCGGTCATTTCGCCTCACTTTGGGGCGTCGAGTTCAACGCCGAAGTGATGCATTTCGTCCGTGAGCTTGGCCTCATCCTCTTCGTCTACACAATCGGGATTCAGGTCGGTCCGAGCTTCTTTGCGTCTTTCGCGAAGAGTGGTTTGGCTTTTAACCTCGCGGCGGTCGGCATCGTCCTGACAGGTGTCCTGATGACGCTTCTGATCTTTGCTGTGACAGATGTGCCGCTACCAGTGTTGGTCGGTGTGATGTCGGGCGCCGTGACAAACACGCCGGGCCTTGGAGCCGCGCAGCAGGTGCTCGGCGATGTGGGCTTCGGAGCGTCTGATGTCGCGCTCTCGGGCATGGGCTACGCGATGGCCTATCCGTTCGGCATTCTCGGCATCCTGACATCTATGTTCGTGCTCAAGGCGCTGTTCAAGGTCGTGCTGGAACGAGAGGAAGCCGCCTATGAGGCGGAGACGAAGACAGGCGCGCAGTCGTTGCCCGCGATGGATATTGAAGTCACGAACGTGAATTTTGACGGTCGTGCGCTCTCAGAGGTGCCGAACCTGTTCGGGGAGGGGATTGTGCCCTCGCGTATGAAGACGGGCGGGGACCTCGTCGTGCCGACGCCGGACACGGTGCTCCATGTCGGGGACTGTCTCCATCTCGTTGGTCCGGCCGACCAGCTCGAAAGCATGCGTCTCGTTCTCGGGCGGGAGATTGATGTGCCGCTGACGACGAAGGGGACGAAACTGACATGGAAGCGCCTCGTCGTGACGAAGGAGAAGGTGCTCGGGCAGAGCCTGCGTCAGCTCGCCTTTCTCGAAGCTCATGGCGTCACAATCTCGCGCATCAACCGTGCCGGTGTCGAACTGCCTGCGGGGGCGTCTTCGAGCCTCGCGTTCGGGGATATCGTGACGGTCGTCGGTGCGCCGGATGATATCGAAACCGTCGCGCGGCAGTTGGGCAATGAACATGCGCGTCTGCAGGAGGTGCAATTCCCTGCGCTCTTTTTCGGAATCGCACTGGGTGTGATTCTGGGATCTATCCCGCTTGCGATCCCCGGTTTGCCTGCGCCGCTGAAACTTGGGTTGGCAGGTGGGCCGCTCATGGCCGCGATCCTGTTGGGGCGTCTGGGGCATTGGGGACCATTTACGTGGTATATGCCGCCGACGGCGAACCATGCGCTGCGAGAGTTCGGGATCGTGCTGTTTCTGGCCGTGGTGGGCATCGTTGCGGGAGACCGCTTTGTCGAGACCCTGATCCACGGCGACGGGCTCATCTGGATGGTCTACGGCATTCTGATCACGCTGACGCCATTGGTGATCGTCGGCGCGATTGCGCGGATTGTTGGCAAGATTAACTACCTGAGCCTCTGCGGTATCCTCGCTGGTGCGATGACCGATCCGCCTGCGCTCGCCTTCGCCGTGTCGATGAGCAAGACAGGCGCGGCCTCTATGGCCTATGTCGCGGTCTACCCGATTGTGATGTTCCTGCGTATCCTCGCACCACAGGTCATCGTCCTCATGCTGGCGAGCGGGATTGGCGGATAAAGAAAACCCCCGACTTTGGAAGGTCGGGGGCAATTATCTCTAAATAAGGCGAATTTCTTAGCCTTTGGCTGGAAGCGGCCCGATCATCATGACCATCTGGCGGCCTTCCATCTTCGGCATGTTCTCGACCTTGCCGATTTCCTTGATGTCTTCAGCCACACGTTGCAGCAGGTCACGACCGAGATCCTGGTGTGCCATCTCACGGCCACGGAAGCGCAGGGTGACTTTCACCTTGTCGCCCTTTTCAAGGAACTTGAAGACGTTGCGCATCTTGACTTCGTAGTCGTGCGTATCGGTGCCAGGACGGAATTTGACTTCCTTGATCTCGATGATCTTCTGCTTCTTACGCGCCTCAGACTCCCGCTTTTGCTGTTCATATTTGAACTTGCCGTAGTCCATGATTTTGCAAACGGGCGGCGTCGCGTTCGGAGAAATCTCGACGAGATCGAGGCCGGCCTCTGCTGCCATGTCCATGGCTTTTGCGGGGTGAACCACCCCTACGTTTTCACCCTCTGCGCCGATCAGGCGGATTTCCGGTGCGCGGATGCGTTCGTTGATACGCGGTCCGGTGTCACGGGTCGGCGGGGCATTATGCGGTCTGCGGGCTATGGGAAGCTCCTGTCTGTGGTTATAAATTAGGTTGCGGAAAAATAGTGCTTAATGCGCTGTCTTTCAAGACGCTTTCGGCGACTTCTTGCGCGGGGGGAAATACCTCTGTGGCATCCCCTTTAAACGGCAATCGGGCTGCTCCATATGACGCTGTGTTCTGGGCGATTGCCCAGTTTCAATAGGAAGGACCAACCAATGACCACCCGACTTTTGACCGGCGCACTTTTGACCGGGCTCGCGTTCACGCTTGCAGCCTGTAAGGAAGAGGAGAAAACCGCCGAGGAGACTTCGGCGCCATCCGTTATCGAGCAAGCCTCCGAGGCAACGACCGACGCTGCGGCAGCGGTTTCTGATGCTGTGAGCGACGCGGCCGAGGCCGTTTCTGAGACCGCGACCGACGCAGCAGAGGCCGCTGAACAGGCTGCGGCGGACGCTGCAGAGGCTGCGTCCGAGGCGATTGAAGACGCAACTGATGCCGCTATGGCGGCTGGTGAAGGCGCCGCAGAGGCTGCGTCTGAGGCGGCAGATGCGGCTGTGGACGCTGCGGTAGAGGCCGTGGAAGCCGCCGGCGAGGCGGCTGAAGACGTCGTGGATGCAGCAGGCGATACCGCGACGGCTGCCGAGGAAGAAGCTGTGCAAACCGCAGAAGATGCGGCAGAGATGGCAACTGAAGCTGCCGCAGATGCCGTCGACGCTGCAGCGGATGCCGCAAGCACTGTGGAAGAGACCATGACCGAAGAGACCGCGCCGCTTGATCGCGCCGCGATCGCCGAGGCGTTGACGGTCGAAAACTTCGATTTTGATCAGGCTGTGGAGGCGATCAATGCGTCCAATTTGTCTGAGGACGTGAAGGAAACGCTGATCAGCGGGCTGGACAAGGCGAAAGACACGCCGCAGCTGCTCGAAGCAATTCTGGAGCGCGCACGCGACCGTATGGGGCTCTGAGGTCCTGATCGCCTCACGCGAACAAAAGAAAACCCCGCCGAAAATTCGGCGGGGTTTTTTGTAATCCGGGGGGGATGACCGATCAGTCTACGAAGGCTTTCTCGACCACGTATTCCTTCGGCTCGGAGTTCGCGCCTTCGCGCAGGCCGAAACCGTCGAGGATTTTCATGATGTCCTTGTTGAACGCGAGGTTGCCGCAAACCATGCCACGGTCAGTTTCAGGGTTCATCGGGGCGATGCAGAGGTCCTCGAACACCTTGCCGGAGCTCAGGTTGTCGGTGACGCGGCCCATGTGGTGGAATTCCTCACGGGTCGTGGTCGGGTAGTAGCGCAGCTTGCCCTGCTCGATCTCGGAGAGGATTTCATCGGACTTGATGTGCTCCACCAGCTGGCGACCATACTCAAGCTCGGACACTTCGCGGCAGGTGTGCATCAGGATGACTTCGTCGAATTTCTCGAAGACTTCCGGTTCGCGCATCAGGGACGCAAACGGTGCGATGCCGGTGCCGGTGGCGAAGAACCACAGACGCTTGCCCGGAAGCAGCGCGTCAACGACGAGCGTACCGACCGGTTTGGGACGCAGGATGATCTCGTCACCCGGCTGGATGTGCTGAAGACGCGAGGTCAGTGGGCCGTCCTGCACTTTGATCGAGTAGAACTCGAGGTGCTCTTCCCACGACGGCGACGCAATGGAGTATGCGCGCAAAAGCGGTTTTTGCTTGCCCGTCTTCGGGTTCACATCACCCATGAGGCCGATCATGACGAATTCGCCGGAGCGGAAACGCAAGGATTGCGGGCGCTCTACCTTGAAGGAGAACAGGCGGTCATTCCAGTGTTTCACCTCGAGCACCTTGGCGGCGTCGGGCAGGGTGGGGACGGTTTTTGGTTTTGCTTCGGTCACGTGCATCACTTGGGGGCTCTGATCGGTCATCTCGGTGTCTCGCGCCATTTAAAAGAGTATTTCGCATGTGCCTTTGATCTAAATCAGAGGCTATTCAAGATACAGGCGCGGAGTTCGCGCCCTTTGTGGCCTTCTGACACCTGTTTCGCAAGCGCCATCTCTGCAAACGGGGGCAGACGCCTTTTAGCGGGCCTGCCGCAGTCGGGTCTGGTAGTCGTGCGCACGCCAGTCCGCACGGGCGAGCCATTGGGCCTCCGGCTGACGTTCTGCGAGGTCTTTGGAGACCTCAACCTCGTCAAAACCGGACCGGCGGGCCATCGCGTATTGATCGGCGATCACATGGCCGGTCGCACGCAGGCGGCCCTGAAAGCCGTTGGTGCGGAGCAGACGGCCGAGGGTGAACCCGCGCCCATCTGCGAAGGACGGAAATTCCACACGGATCGCAGGGGCATTCACGAACTCGGACAGGGTTGCCGGATCGGTGTCAGAGGCCAGAGTGACCCACTCAGCGTGATAATCCTCGGAGACAAAGCCCTCATCGCGGATAATTACGGTCATTTTGCTTCTCCTGTGATCGGTCCACGAACGAACTTGCCGTTCACAAAGTGGATGCCGCATTCTGTTTTTTCTTCACCGCGCCAGCGGCCCGCACGCGGGTCTTCCCCGTCTTTCACTTTCGACGTGCAGGGTGCACAGCCGATAGACGGATAGCCCTGTGCCACGAGCGGGTGGCGGGGCAGGCGGTTGTTCAGCATGTAGTCCTGAAGGTCGCTGGGTGCCCAATGCGCCAGAGGATTGATCTTGATCCGGCTGTCATCTTCGTTCTCGAAGAAATCGAGGGTGGCCCGCGTCGCGCCCTGAAAGCGTTTGCGACCCGTGATCCACGCATCAAAGTTTCCGAGCGCTTGTTGCAGCGGCACGGTTTTGCGCAGCTCGCAGCAGGCATCCTTGTCGCTCTGATGGAGCAACCCGTCAGGATCATGCGCCGCGAGTGTCGCCGGACGCGGGCGGATCCGGCGCACATCGCGCAGGTCCAAACGATCGATCAGCGTGAGCTGATAGTCGATCGTTTCCTGAAAGAGCATCTCCGTGTCGATGAAGATCACCGGCGTGTCCGGCTTCATCACCGAAATCATGTGGAGCAGGACGACAGATTCTGCGCCAAAGGACGACACGAGCGCAATCCGCCCCAACTCACGCTCACGGAGCGCGAGTTCGAGGACAGATGTCGCTGAGTGATGCTTGTAGCGCGCGTTGAGCCTTGCGACCCTGTCCGACACGGTGCCGAACTCGTCGCTGAGCGCGAGACTATGCTGCATTCGCTTTTTCCTTCGGGGCCGTCTCTTCTTTGGCCGGATAGAGCGCAGCCTTGAACGGAGCCATGCCAAGGCGGCGGTAGGCTTCGAGGAAGGTTTCGTCCTCATTCAGGCGCAGGGCCAGATAGGTCTCTACGATGCGCTCG
Organism: Celeribacter litoreus; assembly: GCF_020165855.1. GTDB lineage: Bacteria > Pseudomonadota > Alphaproteobacteria > Rhodobacterales > Rhodobacteraceae > Celeribacter > Celeribacter litoreus. The sequence continues at coordinate 23,133 of NZ_JAIUFY010000008.1, forward strand.
ATGGCCGGCACGATTTCGTCGTAGGCAAAGCCCGGTCCGGTGCGGTCGCCGATCACCATGGTCTCGGTGGCGTCGCCGCCGAGGGTGATCTGGTAGTTTTCGACGCCTGCACGGTCAAGACCGAGAATGCCGATGTGGCCGACGTGGTGGTGACCACAGGCGTTGATGCAGCCGGAGATCTTTATCTTGAGCTCACCAATGTCGTGCTCGATGCCAAGCTCTTCAACGCGGGTCGCGATGCCTTGAGCAACCGGAATGGAGCGGGCCGTCGCCAGCGCGCAATAGTCCATGCCGGGGCAGGCGATGATGTCCGAGGCGAGGCCGACGTTCGCGGTCGCGAGGCCCGTTGCCTTGAGGATCGCGTGAATGCGCGGCAGGTCAGATTTGTGGACATGCGGCAGGATCACGTTCTGCTCGTGGCTGATGCGCAGCTCGTCATGACCGAAGTCGCGGGCCAGACCGGCCAGCGTGCGCATCTGATCGGCAGACGCATCGCCCGGCGTGTCGCCCGGCTTCTTGATGGAGATCGTCGCGATGGCATAGCCGGTCGCCTTGTGCGCGGACAGGTTGGTGTCTGCCCAGGAACGGAATACCGGATCTGTCTCATAGGCTCGGTCGAATTCATCGGTCGGCGCATTGCGGAATGCCGGCGGCGCGAAATGCGTTTCGATTTCGGAGAGCATCTCACGGTCGATGCCGCCAAAAGCCGGTTTGATCTGGGCAAAGCGCTCTTCGACGCGGGCGCGAATGTCGTCGATGCCATGCTCGTGCACGGTGATCTTGATGCGGGCCTTGTATTTGTTATCGCGACGGCCGAGCAGGTTCCACACAGACACCGTGGCTTCGAGGTAAGGCAGAAGGTCCTCGAACGCGACCCACTCTTTGAGCACCTTGCCAACCATCGGCGTGCGGCCAAGTCCGCCACCGACGATGATCTGTGCGCCAAGCTCGCCGTCCTGCTCACGCAGGTAGATGCCAACGTCGTGGGCTTTGATCACAGCGCGGTCAGCGGTTGCGCCGGACACAGCGACTTTGAACTTACGCGGCAGGAACTGGAATTCCGGGTGATCGGTGGACCACTGGCGGATCAGCTCGGCCACCGGACGCGGGTCGGCAACTTCATCGGCAGCAGCACCGGCGAAATGGTCCGCGGTCACGTTACGGATCGTGTTGCCGGAGGTCTGGATCGCGTGCATTTCCACATCGGCCAGCTTTTCGAGAATAGCAGGCACATCCGGCAGCTTCGGCCAGTTGTACTGAATGTTCTGACGTGTCGTGAAGTGGCCGTAGCCACGGTCATAGGTCTCGGCGATGTAGGCGAGTTGATCCATCTGACGCGAATTGAGCGTCCCGTACGGGATCGCGACGCGGAGCATGTAGGCGTGCAGCTGCAGGTACAGACCATTCATCAGACGCAGCGGACGGAATTCATCCTCGGTGAGGCTACCGTCGATGCGGCGGGCGACCTGACCGGAGAATTGCGCAACGCGCTCGCGGACGAAAGCTTCGTCGAAGTCGTTATACTTATACATTGGCGGCGACTCCGTTGGTGGTTTCCTGTTTGCCGTGGAAATAGTTGGACGGGCCCGTGCGACGGAACTCTTCGCGGAAGTGCGTCGGTTCCGGACCATGCTCGCCGAGTTTCACGTCGGTGAGGTATGCGCCCACTACCATGCCGTCTTTGGACGCGGTCGCGAGAGCGGCCTCGGCGGCGTCCTGTTCCGTGAACGCGCGGGCTGCGCGCAGGTCGCGCACCCACTGTCCATCATGGGACAAATAGATGACATCGCCTTCGAGCAGGGCGTTTGCAGTGATGGCTTTGGGCGTGAATGGGCGCGGCATAGCTTTTTCCAACTTGCGATTTCTTGCGCTTAATTTAGAACATTATCCCAAGTTCGGGCTATGGGGTCGGACAAATAAGGATGATTGTTCCTCTCTGATGAGGGCGTCAGACCGGAATTCTGCAAATGCGAGGAAAAGCGAAATGGCATACCAGATCGACGCAATGGATCGGAAAATCCTGAGCGAGCTTCAGGCCGATGCGAGCCAGTCTCTGGACGAAATCGCCCGTAAAGTCGGTTCTTCCAAGACGCCTGTCTGGAATCGCATTCGTAAAATGCGGGAGACCGGCGTGATCGGCCAGCAGACCGTGATCCTCGATCCGGAAAGCCTCGGGCTTGAGGCCTGTTTCTTTGTCCTCGTGCGGACGAATGCCCATGAGGCAGGGTGGCAGGAGAAGTTCCTCCAAGTGCTACAACGACGCCCCGAAGTCTTGGAGGCACACCGCCTCGCGGGGGAGATCGATTACATCCTCAAAGTGCGCGTGAAGAACGCGAAGGCCTACGACGAGTTCTATCAGGCGCTCATCGGGGAAGTGTCGATCTACAACGTCACCGCGCTGCTTTCGATGGAAGAGATCAAGTCGACAACGGAATTGCCGCTCTGAAGGCAAACGTCGTCTTTTTCGTGATTTAAATACTCAAACGGTGCGCGGTTTGAAACCTGCGCACCGAGTGTATTTGTATATGAGTATTTGGGCCAAGAAGAAGACGGGGCCCTTACCGATTCCCCGACCGCGTGAACAGCCCCGCATCTTCCGCAGCTTTGCGAAGCGCGTTGGATTTGTTGACGGTCTCCTGGTATTCACCCTCGGGCGAGCTGTCGTAAACGACGCCGCCGCCTGCTTGAATGTAAAGCTTTTCGTCCTTGAGGACGGCGGTGCGCAGTGCGATGCACATGTCCATGTCGCCGCCTGCAGAGAAGTAGCCCACACCGCCACCATAGACGCCGCGTTTTTCCGGCTCCAGCTCGTCGATGATCTCCATCGCACGGACTTTCGGCGCGCCGGAGACTGTGCCTGCCGGCAGGCCCGCGAGCAGGGCGGAAAGAGCGTCTTCGTCGTCGCGCAGCTCGCCCACCACGTTGGAAACGATATGCATGACGTGGGAGTAGCGCTCGATGATGAACTCTTCGGTCGGGTGCACGGTGCCGATTTTGGACACTTTGCCCGTATCGTTGCGCCCCAGATCGAGAAGCATCAGGTGTTCGGCGAGTTCCTTTTCATCGGACAGCAGATCCTCTTCGAGGGCTTTGTCCTCCGCAGGTGTCGCGCCGCGTTTGCGGGTGCCTGCGATGGGGCGGATTGTGACTTCGCCATCGAAGACGCGCACGAGGATTTCTGGTGAGGCGCCGATGATCTGGAAGCCGCCGAAGTTGAAGAAGAACATGAACGGCGACGGGTTCGTGCGGCGCAGAGAGCGGTAAAGCGAGAAGGGCGGGAGCGGGAAGTCCTGTGTCCAGCGTTGCGCAGGCACGACCTGAAAGATGTCGCCGGCCTTGATGTATTCTTTCGCCTTCTCGACAGCAGCTTTGTAGCCTTCGTGCGTGAAGTTCGAGGTCGCCGGGGGGGCGACGTAGCTCTCACCGAGATCGTGGGAGGCCTCGGCAGGTGCGCGTTCCAGATCGCGCAGGGCATCCATGACGCGTTCTGCGGCTTGGGAGTAGGCAGCCTTAGCAGACAGACCGGTGTTGGCCCACGCGGGCGACACGAGGATCACGTCACCTTTGACGCCGTCGAGGATTGCAATCACGGACGGGCGCACGAGCACCGCATCCGGCAGGCCGATCGGATCGGGGTTCACATTCGGCAGGTGCTCGACCAGACGGATCATGTCGTAGCCGAGATAGCCGAAGAGGCCAGCCGCCGCGCCCGGAAGTTCGTCGGGAATGTCGATGCGGCTCTCGTCGATCAGGGCGCGGATGGAGGCGAGCGGGTCTTTGTCGTCTTTCACGAAGGCCTCGGCATCAAAGCGCGCGGAGCGGTTGATAGAGGCCTCGGTGCCATCGCATTTCCAGATCAGGTCCGGCTTCATGCCGATGATGGAATAGCGACCGCGCACTTCGCCGCCGGTGACAGACTCGAGCATGAAGGTGTCCGTGCGGGCGCCGCCGAGCTTGAGCATGATCGACACGGGGGTGTCGAGGTCAGCTGCAACTTTCGCGTACACCAGTTGGTTTTCGCCAGCCGAGTATCCTTTTTCAAAGTCTTCAAAAGAAGGAATGAGCGTCGCCATGTCGTCTGTCTTTCTTACTGCATCTGGCTGTGAACGGCGTTGAGCGTCACCTGATTGACTGTGACGCCATCACGCGCACGGAGCGCGTCTCCGAAAGCGGCTATCACGTCTGTCGCGGCACCTTGAGCGGCGGACGCGATGTAGCTCTCTGCGATGGCTGCGTTGTCTTCGGTCTCTTCCGGTGCCTCGATGGCTTCAAGGCGGGCAATCACGACGCGACCGTCGCCGGCGATGAGAGTGGTGCCGCCGGCCTGAAGGCCGGGCGCGAAAACGGCGTCCATAAAGCCGTCCGGCATCGTGGAGATAAAGTCCTGACGCGTGATCGCATCAAAGGTTTCGACCGGCAGGCCGAGCTCTGCAATCGGCTGACCTGCGGCGACGTCGGTCTCAAACGCTTCGGCACGGGCCATGAGCGCCTGTGTCAGGGCGTCTGCTTCAAAATCGGCTGCGACCTGATCGCGCACCTCATCCAGCGGCTTGACGGCGCTATCGACGATTTCATCGAGGCGGAGCGCGAAGACGCCGCCGTCGGAAAGCTCGATGATCTCCGGATAGTCATCACGCGTTACGGTGGCTGCGGCCTGTTGGAAAGCGGTGTAGGCGGCGATGCCCGCCTCGCTCTCGGTCGTCCAATCGACGGTCCCGAGTTCCAAATCCGTTTCTGCAGCGAGTTCTTCGAGCGTGTAGCCCTCTGCGAGGTCATTGTCGAAGAGTTCGATTTGATCCGCAATGAGGCGCGTTGCGGCATCCACGGACATCTGGCGCGCGATTTCTTCACGGGCTTCTTCGAATGGAACTTCGGTGCCTTCAAAGGTGCCGTTTACGCGGAACAGGGCGGGGCCGAGATCAGTTTCGACGGGACCGACCACACCAGTGCCCTCGAGTGCAAAGACATCATCCGCAGCAGAGCCAAGTTCGGTTTTAGACACATCGCCCATGTCGACGTCGAGCAGGTCCAGACCTCGCGCACTGACCTCATCCTCGAACGAGGTCTCTCCGGTTTCGATCCGCGCGGCGGCGGCGGCAGCCTCATCGCTCGAGCTGAACACAAGGCGTTCCACCAGACGGCGTTCCGGTTGGACGAAACTGTCGATATTCGCATTGTAAATTTCGAGCAGAGCGTTTTCGTCGAGGTCAACTTTGTCGCTCAACATCGCGGGTGTCAGCCATGCGTAGGTAATCCGGCGCGCTTCCGGTGCCGTGTAAGCCTCCGGATGCGTGTCATACCAGGACAGGATGTCGCTTTCCGAGGCGATCGGCGTGCCTGTCTCGAGGTTCTCCGCAGAGAGAATAGCCACGGACACTGTGCGGCGCTCGCCGAGCCAGTCGACGACAACCTGACCATAGGCCGGAGGCATCGTTACGCCGGTTGCCAAAGCCGCTGTCAGAATGTCACGCGCAGCGCTCTGACGAAGGTCTGCTTCGAAGTCCTGTTCCTTGAGGTTGTTACGGCGCAGGAGGTCTTTGTAGGTCGCTGTGTCGAACGATCCGTCAATGCCCTTGAACGCATCCATCGCGAGCAGTTCGCGGCGGACAGCCTCATCTCCGACTGACAGCCCGATCCGCGTCGTCTCTCCGTTGAGGGCAGCTTCTGACAGAAGCTGTTCAAGCACCTGCTGGCCAAGCCCGAATTCGACCGCTTGTAGCGCTGTGAGGGGCTGGCCTGTCTGGCTCTCGATGACATTGATCTGGTTCGAGAGGGCCGTCGCATAGGTGTTTGCGGAGATTTCTTCATCTCCGACGCTTGCGACGTTGGTCATGCCTCCGCTGAAGCCCACCGTGCCGAAGCCGAAGAGACTGACGGTCATCACGCCCAGAAGCCCGAATGCCACAATCTGTTTGCCGCTCGCCATATGCTTTTCTCCCGTTCAATTGGGCAACTGTGTAGGGGGTGAGACAGGGGAGGGCAAGGCGGATCAGAGCGCCAGAGCGGCCAATCTTTCGAAAAGCTGTGTGATCCCGGAGGTGTCGATATTCGCGAAGGCAATCCGGAGCTGTTTCTCCGCACGCGGGTCGCTCTTTGGCATAAAGCTCGTGCCAGGGAGAAGAAGGATGCCAGCTTCCTTTACGAGACGTGGTGCGAGTTCGGAGGAGGGGATATCGAACGGGTGCTCCACATAAGCAAAGAATGCGCCGCAGCCGAGGAGTTTCCAGCCCTTTTCTTCTAGCTGGGAAAAGCCCGACATGATGGCATCGCGACGCGACAGAATTTCCGCCCGTTCACCAGCAACCCATTCGTCGAGGTTGCGCAGCCCCCAGAGCGCCGCCCGCTGCGCGATCTGGTTGGGGCAAATGGTAACGGTGTCGAGGTATTTTTCGGTCTGATAGAGACGCTCTTCGGAGGCGATCACCGCACCGATACGATGCCCGGTCAGGCGGAAGGACTTCGAGAAGGAATAGAGATGGATGAGCGTGTCCTGCCAATCCGGTTGGCGGAAGAGGATGTGAGGCACGCCCTCACGGCTGTCGAAATCGCGATAGGTTTCATCCAGCACGAGCGCAATTTTATGCTCGCGGGCCAGTGCGTAGAATTTCGTCAGGAGTTCCGAAGGATATTCCACGCCACCCGGATTGTTTGGTGTAATCAGCACAATCACCCGCGTGCGCGGGGTGATCAGACGCGCGGCGGTTTCCAGATTGGGCAGGAGGTTGTCGCCCGTCGGCAGCGGCACAGCCGTGACGCCCGACATGTCGCACCACATTTTGTGATTAAAATACCAGGGGGTTGCGAGAATGATCTCATCCCCCGATTGCGCAAGCGTCGACATCACAGAGGTAAAGGCCTGATTGCAGCCGGAGGTCACGGCGACCTCACTGGGCTTGATCTCCGCATGATAGCGGTCGGTCCATCGGGTCGCGATTTCAGCGCGGAGTTCGGGTAGGCCGAGCACCGGCCCGTAGAGATGTGCTGACACGTCTTCGAGCGCGACACGCGCGATTTCTTGGCGCAGAGGTTCCGGCGGGGCCTCCATCGGGGCGGCTTGGGAGACGTTGATCAGTGGGCGTTCGGGCGGGAACTCCACCCCTTCGATCCAGCGTTTCGCGTCGACGATGGGGGACGCAAATGTGTGCTTCATATGAGTTGCGAGCGGTTCGACCACGGGTGCCTCCTGAATACGTTCTAGATCGAACTTAGGAACTGTCGGAGCCGATTCATAGATGCGATCACGCGATCACCCTGTGGTTGAGGTGGGGGGAAGATTTTCACTTGGTTAAATGCTAAGCAAACTGATCAAACTCTTTGCATACACGCACTGGTGAGCGGAAAGTGAGGTGGGTTTCGGAAGTTATTAACTATTTCTGCACGGCGGCGGCGTGTAATCGAACCTCATCGTCCCAGATTAAAAAAGAGCGGACGAGTCGAAGGCAGAAGACAGGCATCGTTTGTATTATCTGTTGTGATCTAAGAGGTTGAAATGGCAATTGAAACACCAACGGCGTCGCAGCGTGCGCACCTCCTGATGAAGGACCTGAACTCGGCAATTTCGGCCGCACGTGCAGGGGATTGGGTGCGCGAAGAGGCGATGACTGATCATATCCGAGATATTTCCTACTCGGTCACTCCACGTTACGCAGGGTATCAGCTCCGCTCGGCCTGTGGCGCAATTGATGCGGCACAGCGGTCTCAGGATCTTGAGGGCAGTCTTGCCTTTGCCGAACATGAAGTCGAGAAACTGCGCGATATCTTCTTGCGCTCCGGTTGCGCCTCCGACGCGGCATAAGTCATCGATTGCGTCCTCCGCGCAGGCTATCTGACATAAAAATAGGGGCCCGAAAGCCCCGTATTTTTTCGCGTCTTCGTGCGAGCGACCGGATCAATCCTGACCGCGATACGGTTTGACGTATTGCATCGCCATATCCCACGGGAAGAAGATCCATGTGTCCTGCGACACTTCGGTGATGTAGCTGTCCACCTGCGGGCGGCCTTTCGGCTTTGCGTAGACGGTTGCGAAATGCGCTTTGGGATACATGGAACGCACGAGTTCGAGCGTCTTACCGCTATCAACCAGATCGTCGATCACGAGAATGCCGGTTCCATCGCCCATCATGTCCTCGTCCGGAGAGTTGAGCACGACCGCGTCAGACTGGCTCTGGTGGTCGTAAGACTTCACGGAGATCGTGTCTACGGTGCGAATGTCCAGCTCTCGCGCGATGATCATCGCCGGAGCCATGCCGCCACGGGTGATGGCGACAATCGCACGCCACGCGCCGTCGTCGGGGCCTTTGCCGTCAAGGCGCCAAGCAAGCGCGCGGCTGTCGCGGTGAATTTGGTCCCAGCTGATGTGAAACCCTTTCTCGTGCGGAAGGCGGTCGGACATCTATGTAACTCCTCTAAACTGGCGATGCGGGCGAATTAGCCGAGCGCGATACGGGTGCCGAATAATGCAATGGCACCACCGAGCACGCGATCGGTCCAAAGCTTGGCTCGCCCATATGCTTGACGAGCTTTTTGCCGCGAAAAAAGCCGCGCGACAATCACATACCACAGGGTTTCGTCCAAAAAGACAAAAAAGACGAGCAGCGCTTTGACAATCGGCGCGGTCTCTGGCGGCACGAGACCTGCGAACACTGCGCTGAAGAACACTGCGGGCTTCGGGTTCGACATCTGCGTCAGGAGCCCGAGACGAAGCGCGTTCGCCAGCGATCTCGGCTGCGTGCCCGACGTATCAGGGTTCGGAAGTGGCGCGCATGCGTACCGGATCGTTTTCACACCGATCCAGATCAGAAATAGCCCGCCGATGATCTTGAGGGCGAGATAGGCGGAGGGGAACAGTTCGAACAGGAGCGAGAGGCCGGAGATCGCCGCCATTGCCCAGAGCGCCGCCCCGAGACCGAACCCCATCGCGAGACCAAAGGCAGGGCGGAACCCCTCCGCCGCCGAGAGCCGCACCGAGACGACGAAGGAGGGGCCGGGGCTCATGGCGGCCAACAGATGAATTCCGAGGATGGAGAGGAAAATGGTGAGGGTCATCGCACCTGTCCTAAATGCAAAACGGGAGCCCGAAGGCCCCCGTTGAAATAACTTTGTCCGAAGGCGCTGACTTAACCCTTCGTGATGTCCGGCGCGTCTACGGCTTTCATGCCCACGACGTGGTAGCCTGCGTCGACGTGGTGGGTTTCACCGGAGACACCTGCGCCCAGATCGGACAGGAGATAGAGCGCGGAGCCGCCCACATCGTCGATGGTCACGTTGCGGCGGAGCGGCGAGTTGTATTCGTTCCACTTCATAATGTAGCGGAAATCACCAATGCCGGAGGCGGCGAGAGTCTTGATCGGGCCTGCGGAAATGGAGTTCACGCGGATGCCGTCTTTGCCGAGGTCTTCGGCGAGGTAACGCACGGAAGCTTCGAGAGCGGCCTTGGCAACACCCATCACGTTGTAGTGCGGCATGACGCGCTCTGCGCCGTAGTAGGTCATGGTGAGCATGGAGCCGCCGTCGGTCATCAACTTCGCCGCGCGCTGTGCAACGGCGGTAAAGGAGAAGACAGAGATGTCCATCGTCAGGTTGAAGTTGGAGCGTGAGGTGTCAACGTAACGGCCGCGCAGCTCGCCTTTGTCGGAGAAGCCGATGGCGTGCACGATGAAGTCGATCTTGCCCCATTTCTCTTTAATGGCTGCAAACAGCGCGTCGATGGAGGCCTCATCAGAGACGTCACATTCCATCACGAAATCAGAGCCGAGGCGTTCTGCAAGCGGATCGACCCGCTTTTTGAGTGCGTCGCCTTGGTAGGAGAAACAGAGTTCCGCACCGTGTTCTGCAAGTGCTTTTGCGATGCCCCAGGCAATAGACTTGTCATTTGCAAGTCCCATGATCAGCCCGCGTTTGCCGTCCATCAATTTGGTCATGGTTGTTCCTCAACCCGCTTTGTCTGTAATTGAGGAAGGCTTTAGGGGTTTTCCATGGTCCGATCAAGTCTACGGAATTTCTTTCGTGACGTGACGTCATTGCGGAAACGCACACCCCATTCGCAGTAGGTTGGCGCCTCTTGTCGACTTTTCGCCCTAGGGGTAACCATTAAACAGACTGTGAAGGAGAGAGCAGATGGTGCCACGCAAAGGGATATTTGCCGGCGATAATCCGTTCGAGATTGCCCGTAGCTGGCTCGCGGAAGCCGAGGCCAAAGAGATCAACGACCCGAACGCGATGGCGATCGCGACGGTCGATCCGGATGGTTTGCCGAATGTCCGGATGGTCCTACTTAAAGAGATAGCGGATGATGCGTTCATCTTCTTCACGAACTACGAAAGTGCCAAAGGCACCGAACTCGACGCGTCAGGCAAAGCGGCTTTCGTGATGCATTGGAAGTCATTGCGGCGTCAGGTGAGAGTTCGGGGGCTGGTCACGCGCGAAAGTGATGAGGCGTCGGACGCCTATTATCAGTCCCGCGCTCTCGGGTCGCGCATTGGCGCATGGGCCAGCAAGCAATCGCGCCCTCTGAAATCGAAGGCGAGTTTGATGGAGGCGGTGACACGGGAAGGGCTCAAACACGGGCCAAACCCGAAACGGCCGCCGTTCTGGGGTGGGTATCGCATCGCGCCGGTTGAGATCGAGTTCTGGGCGGATGGAGAATTTAGGTTGCACGACAGGTTCCGTTGGCGTCGCGCAACTGTGAAGGATGACTGGGAAATTGTGCGGCTGAATCCGTGAACAAGTGTTTCGAAAGTAAGGGGAATTTTTCTATTATTTCGAAATTGTCTACAGTAGGGACTTGAACCTCCCCGCTGATTGTCACAGGGTCGCACTGGGATGAGGGGTGTACGCCCCAAGGAATTGGCTTCAGCCGGAGGGCTGGGGCCGTATGAGAATGAGAGAATGAATGTGACTGACTTGGGTGACGTGGTCTCGGGTTATGTGAAATGGTTTGACCCGACACGAGGCTTCGGCTTCGTGGTTTCGCATGACGGCGGCCCGGATATCCTCTTGCATGCCAATGTGTTGCGGAACTTCGGGCAAAGCTCGGTTGCGGATGCAGCCGAGATTCGCCTCATCGTTCAACGCACCGATCGTGGCGTTCAGGCCGTCGAGGTTTTGGAGATCGCACCGCCGTCGCAAGGGGCGGGGCATGTGCTTGAGGACCTTGAAGAGATTGACGAGGACAGCCTCAAGCTTCCGCTCGAACCTGCGCGTGTGAAGTGGTTCGACAAAGGCAAAGGATTCGGATTCGCGAATGTCTTCGGTCGTCCCGAAGATGTCTTCGTGCATATCGAGGTTCTGCGCCGCTCCGGTCTGGCTGACCTGATGCCGGGCGAGGCCGTAGGTCTTCGCGTGATTGATGGCCGTCGTGGCCGGATGGCTGCGCATGTGACCGCATGGGACGCAGCACTGCGTGAAGCTACGCAAGTTGCTCAGGATGAGGATGCCTGACATCACTCGGCCCTTTCTATGGGCTTTGGGCCTGTCGCTCCTAACGGGGGCGGCAGTCGCCGAGACAGCATGTCGCGCAGATGAAGTCATCATTACGGGTGACGGGCAGGAAACACGTTTCTCGGTGGAGATCGCCGATGACGCTGGAGAACGCTCTCTGGGTCTGATGCACCGTGAGGAGATGGCTCGCGGGCACGGCATGCTCTTTCTCTATGAAGAACCACAGCCGGTTGCGTTCTGGATGGCAAACACGCTTATCCCGCTCGATATGATCTTTGTCGATCATCGTGGTGTCGTCGTGAAAGTTCATGAAAATGCGGTGCCGCTGGACCGGACTCCAATTCCGGGGGGCGACTCGATTTTTGCTGTTCTGGAGATCAACGGCGGCTTGGCAAAGCCGCTCGGGATCGGTCCTGGCGATGTTCTGCGACACCCCGGCTTTGGCTCTGATGCCGCTGATCCATGTTCTGTCGAATAGGGCTTTTCATCCGCGTTCTTACAGGTTAGGAACGCCGCACGGTCGGGGCGTGGCGCAGTCTGGTAGCGCACCTGTTTTGGGTACAGGGGGTCGTGAGTTCGAATCTCGCCGCCCCGACCACTTTCCAAACATATGATAGTGAATGGCGCCGCTTGCGGCGTTTTTGTGTTTTCTCGCCACTTGTGAGCGTCGCGCGCCGCCTGTGCGTGTGCCTGACAAAGTGCCTGCGATCACCGTTTTGCGCGGACTGTGATTCTTTTTTCCGGGTCGAGCGGGGTTTCGAGGGATTCGGAGAGTTAGTGGCGCGGAAATCATCTCTAGGTTGTGTTTTGTCCCAATATACTTGGGACTTGCCCCCAATTTTCGCAGCAATTGCCTAGCTTTGAGCCACAACATCTAGTGTGCTGACAGATTGTGCAAGTGGGTCACAGATGCAGGTGCAGCGACGTTTTTTTGGGTTGTCCACATATCCACAGAAGCTCGTGTATAGAGTGAGATGGCTGCCTGAAAGGCATGGAAAACAAAGGAAAAATCCGACCTCGTGAAGTGGACGAATCGGAGGGGCTTGTGGGCAAATTCCGTCAATTGGTTTTTGGTATCTAAAAGGTAAAAAATGCCGTTGACCAAACGGGGGAGAACGCTGCACATTGTGGGAACCGGATGGGCGGCACACTACATTTAGTGGCTCTCACACGGTGAGGGGCAAGGGTCCCGTGGGAGATATCGAAACAGAGAGCCAGCGGGATCAACGCAGAATATGCGTAAATCCCGTTAAATTCGGCCAAGAGATACAGAGATATCCCGGCGGAGATCAGACCGTTCAGGACGTAAAACATGAGCCAACCGATTCTGCGTTTGTGCGGGGTCGGGCCAGTGGTTTTGTGCGTTTGAACAGAGGTCCTTCATCGACACGAGGCCACAACATGTAGCCACCTCTGGTAGTCGCAGGTGCCTGTGTCGGGGGCGTTGCGATCGGGTCGAGACAAATCGCGGGGCAGGTCAGGCATCGCGGTTTTACGGAGGTCAGGGGCCGAGGTTGAAAACCGGGTCCGTTTTAAAAAGGTTGGTCGGGGCACAATGAAGATCGAACGCAAATTTACGAAAGCTGATCAGGACGCATACGCGGCGCTGGAATTTTCCATCACATCTTCGGAAATTCGAAACCCTGACGGGACAGTCGTGTTCAAACTCGACGAATGCGAAGTGCCGTCGAAATGGTCGCAAGTCGCGTCTGACGTCATCGCCCAGAAATACTTCCGTAAAGCCGGCGTTCCCGCCGCTCTGAAAAAAGTGCGTGAGAAGGGCGTTCCGTCCTTCCTGTGGCGCTCTGTGCCCGACGAAGCCGCACTCGCCAAACTGCCGGAAGAAGAGCGTTTCACTGGTGAATCCTCTGCCAAGCAGGTCTTCGACCGTCTTGCAGGCGCTTGGGCGTACTGGGGCTGGAAAGGTGGCTACTTCACCTCCGAGGACGACGCACGCGCCTACTATGACGAAATGCGCTTCACTCTCGCGTCCCAGATGGGCGCACCGAACTCTCCGCAGTGGTTCAACACCGGTCTGCATTGGGCCTACGGCATCGACGGGCCGGGGCAGGGGCACTACTACGTGGATTACAAATCCGGTGAGCTGACCCGCTCCACCTCTGCTTACGAGCACCCGCAGCCGCACGCCTGCTTCATTCAATCCGTCGCCGACGACCTCGTGTCTGACGGTGGCATCATGGACCTCTGGGTGCGTGAAGCCCGTCTGTTCAAATACGGTTCCGGCACTGGCACGAACTTCTCGTCCCTCCGCGCGGCAAACGAAGCGCTGTCCGGCGGTGGTAAATCCTCCGGTCTCATGGGCTTCCTGAAAATCGGTGACCGCGCGGCTGGCGCCATCAAATCCGGCGGCACCACTCGCCGCGCCGCGAAGATGGTGATCTGCGATATGGATCACCCGGACATCGAAGAATTCATCAACTGGAAAGTCATCGAAGAGCAGAAAGTGGCGTCTATCGTCGCTGGCTCCAAAATGCACGAGCGCCAGCTCAACCAGATCTTTGATGCCATCGGTACTTGGGACGGCGCAGAGGCAGATGCCTTTGACCCCAAAAAGAACCCGTCCCTGAAAGACGCGATCAAGTCCGCGAAACAGGTCGCAATCCCAGAGACCTACGTCAAGCGCGTGCTCGATTACGCAAAGCAGGGCTACTCTTCCATCGAGTTCCCGACCTATGACACCGACTGGGATTCAGAAGCCTACGCTTCTGTTTCCGGCCAGAACTCCAACAACTCCGTCCGCGTAACTGACGCCTTCCTGAAGGCCGTCAAAGACGACGCCGATTGGGAACTCCTGCGCCGCACCGACGGCAAAGTCGCCAAGACCGTGCGCGCCCGCGATCTCTGGGACGACGTTGGCCACGCCGCATGGGCCTGTGCCGATCCGGGCATCCAGTTCCACGACACCATCAACGCGTGGCACACCTGCCCGGAAGATGGCGAAATCCGCGGCTCCAACCCGTGCTCCGAGTACATGTTCCTCGACGACACGGCCTGTAACCTCGCGTCCATGAACCTGCTGACCTTCCTCAAGGACGGCAAATTCGACGCTGAAAGCTACATGCATGCGACCCGCATCTGGACCCTGACGCTCGAAATCTCCGTGATGATGGCGCAGTTCCCGTCGCAAGAGATTGCGCAGCGGTCCTACGACTTCCGCACGCTGGGGCTCGGCTACGCCAACATTGGCGGTCTGCTGATGAACATGGGCTTCGGCTACGATTCTGATGAGGGCCGCGCCCTTGCGGGTGCTCTGACCGCGATCATGACCGGTGTCTCCTATGCGACGTCTGCCGAGATCGCAGGTGAGCTTGGCGCGTTCGACAAGTTCGAGAAAAACCGCGACCACATGCTCCGCGTCATCCGCAACCACCGCACCGCAGCTTACGGAAAAACCACGGGTTATGAAGGGCTTGAGGTCAAGCCGGTTCCGCTCGATCACGCCAACTGCCCGGATGCGCATCTCGTTGAGCTTGCGAAATCCTCATGGGATGAGGCTCTGAGCCTCGGTGAGAAAAACGGCTATCGCAACGCGCAGGTCTCCGTGATCGCGCCGACGGGCACCATTGGTCTCGTGATGGATTGCGATACGACGGGCATCGAGCCGGACTTCGCCCTCGTGAAGTTTAAAAAGCTCGCTGGCGGCGGCTACTTCAAAATCATCAACCGCTCCGTTCCGGCTGCGCTTGAGAAACTCGGCTATTCGTCTTCGCAGATCGAAGAGATCGTGTCCTACGCCGTGGGCCACGGCACCATCGGCAACGCGCCGGGCATCAACCACACCGCCCTGATCGGTCATGGTTTTGGTCAAGCACAGATCGACAAGATCGAAGCTGCGCTTCCGTCCGCCTTTGACATCCGTTTTGTCTTCAACCAGTGGACCCTCGGCGAAGAATTCTGCACCGGCACGCTCGGTATTCCGGCGTCCAAGCTGAACGATCCGTCCTTCGATCTCCTGCGCTCGCTCGGCTTCTCCAAAGCCGACATCGATGCAGCCAATGATCACGTTTGCGGCACAATGACGCTCGAAGGGGCGCCATTCCTCAAAGAAGAACACTATAACGTCTTCGACTGTGCAAACGCCTGCGGCAAAAAAGGCAAGCGTTACCTCTCCGTCGAGAGCCACATCACCATGATGGCTGCGGCGCAATCCTTCATCTCCGGCGCGATCTCCAAAACGATCAACATGCCGAACGACGCAACCATCGAAGACTGTCAGAAAGCTTACGAGCTGTCCTGGTCCTTGGGCACCAAAGCCAACGCGCTCTACCGCGACGGCTCCAAACTGTCCCAGCCGCTCGCAACCGCGCTGATCGAGGACGATGAAGAGGCCGAGGAAATCCTCGCCACCGGCACCGCTCAGGAAAAAGCGGCTGTTCTGGCCGAGAAAATCGTCGAGAAGGTCATCATCAAAGAGGTCGCACGCGGCCGCGAGAAGATGCCTGACCGCCGTAAAGGCTACACACAAAAAGCCAACGTAGGTGGCCATAAAGTCTATCTGCGCACAGGTGAGTATGAAGACGGCTCCCTCGGTGAGATCTTCATCGACATGCACAAAGAGGGCGCAGGCTTCCGCGCGATGATGAACAACTTCGCCATCGCTGTGTCCGTGGGTCTCCAATACGGTGTGCCGCTCGAAGAGTTCGTGGATGCCTTCACCTTCACCAAGTTCGAGCCCGCCGGCATGGTTCAGGGCAACGACTCGATCAAGAACGCGACGTCGATCCTCGACTACATCTTCCGCGAACTCGCTGTTTCCTATCTGGACCGCACCGACCTCGCGCATGTGAAGCCGCAGGGCGCAGCATTCGATGATCTCGACAAGGATGCGGCAGAAGGTGTGTCGAATGTGAAAGCCCCGTCTGAGGCGGCGTCTGCAAAGTCCATCGAAGTTCTGAAACAGATTTCTTCGACCGGCTACCTTCGCAAGCGTCTCCCGCAGGAACTCGTTGTTTTGCAAGGCGGAATGCACACGGGTGCGGTTGCGCTCGACGGCTCCATCGATGCGGAAACGGCGCTTCAGACCCTCGTGCCGGAAACCAAATCGGCGCCAGTCGCCGAGACGGCTCTGTCCACGGGTACAGTCTCTATGTCGGCCCGCGACAAGGCGAAAATGCAAGGCTATGAGGGTGATCCCTGTGGCGAGTGCGGCAACTACACGCTGGTGCGCAACGGCACCTGCATGAAGTGCAACACCTGCGGCGGCACCTCGGGCTGCAGCTGATCAAAATAGGATAGAAAAACCGCAATGGAACTCGCATTTCATATCAAAGGCCACACATGTGTCGCAGAACGTGTCGCAATGCGCGGCAACACGATCGAGGCCGATTTCGGGGCTGACATGGCAGGCGTTCTCAAAGACGCTTTCTATGGCGCCGATGTGGTCGCGGTTCCGGGGCTTTCGGTGACCTATTCTGTCCAACACCTGCGCACCGGACTGGCGCGCGGCTGCACGGCGACTTTTTCGGTGAACTCAAGCACGGGTCGCGTGTTGCACTAACAAGAATTTGTCCCGCCGCCCTCTACTCGGCGGGGCAGGGAACGCTCTTTCCGCCCCCCGGATGGAGCGTTCATGGGAGGGTTCGAAAGAATACCTTTTCCGGAGCGGATGCGTTCGCTCCAGACGCGGATCGGGCCGCAGGCATAAAATCTACCGGGCGGTATCAAATATGAGCCTGATTTCGCGAGACTGGAGGTCCCTAGGGGCCTCCTTTTTCTTTTGAAAAAATATCTGTAACGTATTGATACGCATAAAAAAGGCCCCGCTCGGGGGCCTTTTGGACTGTGATGTTGATTTGGCTTATTCGGCCTGACCGCGGGCCAGTGCCGCAACACCCGTCCGTGCGGTCTCAACGAGACCGAGAGGACGCATCAGATCGGCGAAAGCGTCGATTTTTTCGGATGTGCCAGTCATCTCGAACACAAAGCTGCCGAGCGTCGAGTCGACCACGTTGGCACGGAAAATCTCTGCGAGGCGCAGAGCTTCGATCCGCTTGTCGCCGGTGCCTTCGACCTTGAAGAGCGCCAATTCCCGTTCGATCGACGGGCCTTCGACGGTCAGGTCGTGAACTTCGTGCACGGGCACGATGCGGCCAACCTGTGCCTTGATCTGTTCGATCACGTCACGGGTGCCTGTGGTCACGACGGTGATGCGCGACAGATGGGTGTCGTGGTTCACTTCGGCGACGGTGAGGCTTTCGATGTTGTAGCCACGGCCGGAGAACAGGCCGATGACGCGGGCGAGAACGCCCGCTTCGTTGTCTACCAGAACAGCCAGCGTGTGCTTTTCGACCACATCGGCATGATAGTCGCGGAGGTCATAGGCGGAGTGGCTCGTGGAGCCCTGTTGGATGCGAAGAGCAGACATGTTCAACCCTCTCGGTTGGCCGCCATCATGGCGAGATCAGTGTTAAGATGCGCGATCATCCGGCGAGCCCCCATGTGGCGACCAGAGCGGCGACGATCGCGCGCAGTTTGTCGGCGAGGTGTTTCATTAAACCAGAACCGCCCCGTCAGATTTGATTGCGCCCTCCGTAGAGGCGTCGCCCAACAGCATTTCGTTGTGCGGTTTGCCCGACGGGATCATCGGGAAGCAGTTCTCGTGCTTCTCGACGAGGCAGTCGAAGATCACAGGACCGTCGTGCTTGATCATCTCCATGAGCGCGTCATCGAGATCTTTCGGATCGGAACAGATAATCCCTTTCGCGCCAAAGGCTTCGGCGAGTTTCACGAAGTCGGGCAGGGCCTCGGACCAGGACGAGGAATAGCGCTCGCCGTGCAGCAGTTGCTGCCACTGACGGACCATGCCGAGGCGTTCGTTGTTCAGGATCAGCTGTTTCACCGGCAGGCGGTATTGGATCGCGGTGCCCATTTCCTGCATGTTCATCAGCCACGATGCTTCACCCGCGACGTTGATCACGAGGCTCTCGGGATGTGCCAGTTGAACGCCGATGGAAGCCGGGAAACCGTAGCCCATCGTGCCCAGACCACCGGAGGTCATCCAACGGTTCGGGTCCTCAAAGCCGAGGAACTGTGCGGCCCACATCTGGTGCTGGCCGACCTCGGTCGTGACGTAGCGGTCCATGCCCTTTGTGAGGGCTTCGAGACGCTCCAGCGCATACTGCGGTTTGATCACGGTTTCGGAGTTCGTGTAGGACAGGCAACGCACTTCGCGCCATGCCTTGATCTGCTCCCACCATGCGGCGTGATCGGCGGTCTTGCGCCCGCGCGATTTCCACACCTTCAGCACGTCTTCGAGCACATGCCCAACGTCGCCCAGAACCGGTAGGTCCACGCGGATGATCTTGTTGATCGAGGATGGGTCGATGTCGACGTGCACCTTTTTGGAGTGCGGCGAGAAATCCTGAATGCGGCCGGTGATGCGGTCGTCGAAACGGGCGCCGATGTTGATCATCAGGTCACAGCCGTGCATCGCGAGGTTGGCTTCATAGGTGCCGTGCATGCCTAGCATCCCGAGCCAGTTCTCACCGGACGCCGGATAGGCGCCGAGGCCCATCAGCGTCGAGGTGATCGGAATACCCGTCGAGTCCACCAGTTCACGCAGCAGTTGGGACGCAGCCGGACCGGAGTTGATCACGCCGCCACCCGTGTAGAACACCGGACGCTCTGCCTTTTCCATCAGTTTCACCAGATCGGTGATTTCCTCGATGGAGGCTTTCATCTTCGGCTGGTAGTGGCTGACCTTCGCCTTCGCCGGCGGGGTGTATTCGCCGTCAGCAAACTGTACGTCTTTCGGCAGGTCGATGAGGACGGGACCCGGACGGCCGGAGCGCGCAACGTGGAATGCCTGATGGATGACGCCGGACAGCTCGTCCGTGTCCTTCACAAGCCAGTTGTGCTTGGTACAGGGGCGGGTGATGCCGATTGTGTCCGCTTCCTGAAAGCCGTCCGTGCCGATCATAAAGGTCGGAACCTGACCGGAGAAAACCACCAGCGGAATGGAATCGAGCAGCGCATCGGTCAATCCGGTCACGGCATTGGTCGCACCCGGTCCCGACGTCACCAGCGCAACGCCAACCTTGCCCGTGGAGCGCGCATAGCCCTCGGCAGCGTGAATCGCGGCCTGCTCGTGGCGCACCAGAATGTGCTGGATGTCGTTCTGCTGGAAAATTTCGTCGTAGATCGGAAGGACGGCGCCCCCCGGATATCCGAATACCGTGTCCACACCCTGATCCTTCAGGGCTTGAACAACCATTTTCGCTCCGGTCATCTGACGTGTCATCTTACTCTCCGTCTCACGCGTCATATCTGTGTGCCCGTTTTGGGCGGCTCGCAATGGACCGTTTGGTCAGTGCTCATAGAGGTTTCGGCTACAAAAAAGCCCCCGGAGTGAACTCGGGGGCGCATGGGATCCAATATGGTTTACCGTCACCGGCCCATGCGCGTCTTTCCTACTACAAGTACAATAGTGCCAATCATGGCAAACGATCCTTCGCTGTGTGTGCGGGGACATTATGTGCACCCGCAGAAGGCGTCAACCGCAAAAGGATGCCTCCCGTGAATAAAATGTCGCAATCAGGGGGTGTGCGCGAAATAATGTTAAAATGACTGACCTATTTGGGGGTGAGTTCCGGACACTTTTCTAAAGGTCTTGCTCTTTTAAACAGCCTCCTGGTTCCTTTCATCAATCCTTTACGCACCCGTCACATCTCTGTCGCGCGTCTTTGGCAACTATTCCGCCGACGGGACGCGCCGAAAATGAGCGCGCTCGCACGCACAAAATTTCCGAGCCAATGGAGCCAAAGATGAAAGATCAGGATATCGTAGACCTGTCTTGGGACGAATTTGACGAACTGCGCGACCCGCGCGCGTCGACCAATGATTTCGACGCTGTCGTAGAGCGCGCAATCTCGCGCCGCGGCTTCCTTGGCGGGGCGCTCGCATTCGGCTCCGGCGCGCTCGCGATGGGTGCTGGCCTCATGTCCTCCACGACCGCCGCCCGCGCGGACGGTCACATGGGTTTTGCGTTCAAGCCGATCGACATCGCCACCGACCACGACATCCACGTGCCGGACGGCTACAAGTGGAAAGTCCTCGTGCGCTGGGGCGACGCGCTCTTCTCCGACGCCGCGAATGCCTACTCGCCGGAAACCGGCGTGGACGTCTCCATGTCCGACCGCGTGTTCGGTGAAAACACCGACGGCATGGAAACCTTCGTCGATGGCGATAAGACCGTCCTCGCGATCAACTCCGAATACGTGAATCCGAAAATCAACCTGCCGGCCGCCTCCGAGGGCAAGCCGCAGTCCGCTGACGAAGTCATGATGCTCAAGAACATGCAGGGCGTGACCGTCATGGAAGTGGCTGACACCGGCAACGGTTTCGAGGTCGTCGTCGACAGCCCCTACAACCGCCGCATCACCCATGAGACCGTGATGACCATGGACGGTCCGGCGGCTGGGTCCGATCTCGTCAAAACCAACGCCGATCCGGAAGGCATGTCGCCCAAAGGCACCATGAACAACTGTGGGTCCGGTAAGACGCTCTGGGGCACCTACCTGACCTGTGAAGAGAACTTCAACGGCTACTTCGGTGCGACCGGTGCGTACGAAGAACGCGCTGACTTCAAACGCTACGGCATTGGTGGCGAAGGCCGCTATGCCTACGAGAAGTTCGACACCCGCTACGACCTCTCCAAAGAGCCGAACGAACCCTACCGCCACGGTTGGGTCACCGAGATCAACCCGCTCGACCCGTCCTCCACGCCGATCAAACACACCGCTCTCGGCCGTTTCAAGCACGAGAACGCCGAGATGGTGCAGGCCAACGACGGTCGTGTGGTGGTCTACATGGGCGACGACGAGCGCGGCGAGTTCATGTACAAATTCGTCTCCAACGGCACCTGGACCGAGGGCGGCTCCACCGAGGGTCTTCTGTCTGACGGCACGCTCTATGTCGCCAAGTTCAACGACGACATGACCGGCGCATGGCTCCCGCTCACACCGGAAACCACGGGCATGTCCATCGAGGAAATCCTCGTCTTCTCCCGTATCGCAGGCTCCAAAGTCGGCGCGACCACCATGGACCGTCCGGAATGGATCGCAGCCAACCCGCTCAAGTGCGAGGCCTACTGCGCCCTGACCAACAACAAGAACCGCGGCATCAAAACCAACGCTGGTGGCGATGAAACCCCGGTTGGCGGCCCGAACCCGCGCGAGGCCAACAAATACGGCCAGATCGTGCGCTGGACCCCGACCGGCGAAGACCACGGCTCCGAGACCTTCGCATGGGATCTCTACGTTATGGCCGGCAACCCGAACGTCCACGACAACGCCTATGGCGGCTCTGACAACGTCACCGCCGGCAACATGTTCAACTCGCCGGACGGCATGGCCTTCTCCTCCGACGGCTACCTCTGGATCCAGACCGACGGCGACGACAGCAACGAAGGCGACTTCGCAGGCCAAGGCAACAACCAGATGCTCGTGGGCAACACGGAAACCGGCGAAATCGCCCGCTTCCTCACCGCCCCGAACGGCGCAGAAGTCACGGGCCTGTGCTGGTCCGCGGACAAGAAAGTGGCTTTTGTGGGCATCCAACACCCGGGCGGCGCTTGGCCCGACGGCGCCGGCAAACCGCGCTCTGCCGTCATCTCCGTGTGGCGCGAAGACGGCGCCACCATCGGCTAAGCCGACACGGGATTTAACCCCCAAGAATTTTATCAGGCGAGGGGCGCGGCGAAAGCTGCGCCTCTTATTTTGTTAGGGAGAGCATTACGTTGATGGTTTCCTGAGCAGAACTTCTCGATGTTTCTTTCCATTTGCAAAGATTGGCCTTTGGGCTTGACTCAAATCTTAGCGGTTCCCATTCGTAGATCGTGTCGAGTTATTTCCCTTGTGAGAGGTTTTAAAATGGAACGTATTATAATTGTTCTGGTTTGCTTGTTCGCAGGCGCTGCCGGAAGTTATTTTTACTTTGATAATTCTACGACAACTGATGCGGAAGTTATAATTGGCGCCCCAAGTTACCAAAAATTTCTTAGAACAGCGACTGTTCCCACCTCTCTCACGATTATCGCAGTACACGAACGCGATAATGGAAATAATGCCGTCGCAATGGTCAAAGCCGAGGCCAAAACGCTGATCGGTGTAGATTTCAGTAATTTTGATTGGACCAGATTGTCAGGGGTCGGAACGTCTATAAATTCTAGCCATCTGGAAGGTGATGCAAAAATTCAGATTAAGGGCATTTTGCCGGACTTAAAGGTGGATTTGCATCTTGAAGACCCACATACGAGTGAAGTCAAAATCCTAAGCTATACGAGACATATTAAGGAGGAAAAACTTCGTGAGTTCGCAGAAGAGAAGAAAAGAGCACTGACGGACTGCATCCAAGATAGAGCTCTTTACCAAAAAGATATTCTAGAAGATGCAAAAAACACCGTGATTGCAATGCTTTCTGCGGTCATTCCCTCAAAGCCGAATGGCGAAAGCCTAGTTGAGTTCGATCTTTCATTCGGAAACGAGACCGAGTTTTTGGAGCGGGCACGACAGTTCGCTGATGGCGAGGTCGCAGAGTGTTCAGCAGGCATCTTCAAATACGATGAGTCTTAAAGCGCAATCACTGCACGCCGCCTCCATGTCCACGATCAGGGTCTCTCACAAATACCAAGCCACCACATAGGCCAGCTCTGCGCCCCGATAGATCGGCAGGGCGATCATGGACGTGTACCCTTTCGGCAGGCCCGTCCTAATTAGACCGAGCCTCATCCTCCTCCGTCCCCCCATGTTCCGCAGACCACACGCCAGCGGCTTCGACGGCCACCGCGGAGCTCGAGGGCAGGACGTTCAGGTAGCTCTCGGTGTCCTCGACCGGCACGGCTGCGCGTTTGACGATCCGGTAGGCGGCGTAGAGCGCGATTGCGACAAAGGTGACGCCGGTTACGAGCCAGAAACCGTTGGGACCGAGCGCCTCCATCACCGCGCCGGTCAGCAACGGACCCGCAATCGCGCCGACCCCGAAGGTGAACACCAGCCCTCCGGACGCAGCGGGCATTTCGTCCGGCGACAGCGTGTCATTCGCGTATGCGAGGAAGAGGGCGTAGAGCGGTGTCGTGACCCCGCCCGCGACAAAGGCCGTCGCCATCAAGAGCCAGATGTTGTCTGCCATGATCCAGCCAAAGCCGCTTGCCGCAGTGCCGATGGCGGCTGCGCCGAAAATGACCTTGCGCCGGTCGATTTTGTCGGAGAGCCAGCCAATCGGGTATTGGAACGCCAACACGCCCGCGAACAGCATGGCCACAAACAGCGCAATTTCGGATGCGCTCAGCCCGATCTGCGTGCCGAAGACCGCCCCCATGCCGGACTGTGTCGCGTAGATACACCCGAGCAGGAAAATCCCGACCGTGCCCAAGGGAGAGCTTCGGAAGAGTTTGCGCAGCGGCATCGGCTGTGCCACCTCGACCGCTGGCACTGGCGTGACCGACAGGAGAATGGGCGCGAACGAGATCGAGACGAGGATCGACGCCCCGATAAACAGAACCGATGTGGCAGCGTCGCCGAGGGTCAGAAGGCCCTGCGCGCCGATGATGCCGAAGGTCTGCGCCAGCATATAGGCCGACAATACCTTGCCTCGGGTGTCATTCGTCGCGGAGTGGTTGAGCCAGCTTTCCGCAGTCACATAAATCCCCGACATGCAGAACCCGATCAGGATGCGCAGCAGCGTCCACGCCCATGGCTCCGTCAAAAGGGGCAGGGCGATCAAGGCCGCTGACATGAAGCTCCCCAGCGCCGCAAACACGCGCACATGCCCCACACGGCGGATCATCTTCGGCGTGATCTGCGCGCCGGACAGGAACCCGATGAAATAGCCGGAGGTGACGACTGCCAGCTCGGTCGCCGAAAACCCTTCGATCGCGCCGCGCAGGCCGATGAGGGTGAACTGCATCCCGTTGCCGAGCATCACCAGAAGAATGCCGAGAAGGAGAGCCCAAATGCTCGTCAAGACAGATATCATGCGTGGTGCTTTCTGTTCGAGGCGCGTCAAAGCGATCTGCGCCTGTCTCTCGTCGTAAACGCAGGTTCAGCGCGTCGCTAGGATGAGAGCGACGTTAGCGCAGGACATTCTTTACGCTACGCGAGGGACGCCCAAGCACGCAAGACTTTGAGCTACCACAGACTGCTTCTGTGGTGTTCACCCCATCACCGGCGTTTCCAGCGCCTCCACCGTCTCGAAAATCTTCGCCCTGAGCCAGCGGTGGGACGGAGAACGGTCGTGTCGGCGGTGCCAGTAGAGACGGAGTTTCTGATTGGGGACTTCGACGGGCGGACGATAGATCGAGAGGCCCAGTTTTCCCGCCACGGCCTGTGCGGTCTGTCCCGGAATGGTGGCAATCAGGTCGCTTTGGGCGGTCGCGACGGCGACGGCGTGGAAATGGGGAAGGGCGAGGGTCACCCGACGCTCCCGACCCGCACGCGCGAGGCAAGTGTCCACGATCCCACTCAGACTCCCGTCGATGGACCGCAGGGCATGTTGCAACTCGCAAAACAGATCAATCGGCATCATATCCCCCGGCCGCACGCCAGCATCTACAATTTCCGGATGATCCCTGCGCGCCACCACGAGGAACTGTGACTCCATGAGCGCCGCGCTCGACACCCAGTCTGCCTGCATCTCCATATCCCGCTCGAGCGCCATGTCGATCATGCTGTCCCGCAAGAGCGTCGCCACATCCCCCGTCGCCCCCTCAATCATTCGAAGCGTGACCGCTGGCGCGATGTGGGACACGCGGGCAAAGAGGCGGGGCATCACCAGAGTCGCGAAGAAGTCTGCACCACAGAGCGTAAAGGCACGGTCCAACTCCGCAGGGTCAAAGGTCTCTTCGTCGTTGATCGCGCCTTCGAGATCACTCAGCGCCCGCTGGATCGTCTCCGCGACAATCTCTGCGCGCGGCGTCGGGATCATCTCGTTTCCGCGACGCACAAAGAGCTCGTCCGAGAGGTGATGCCGCAGACGCGAGAGCGCGTTGCTCACCGCAGGCTGGCTCAACCCGATGAGGTCGCCCGCCCGCGTCACGCTCCGTTCGCGCATCAAGGCGTCGAACACGCGGAGCAGGTTGAGATCGAATGACGCAAAATTCACGAGAGTGATGGACCCCATATCGTTTCAAAATTCGGTTCTGAGCGGCCCCTGAAGTATGAAGAGGATGGGGGGAATAAAACAAGCCCCACCCCATGAAACCACGGATCAATACCCCCGACAGGGCGCTAAAGAGGCGTCTGTCGGCACGGGAGAGGAGTGCGTTATGCCGAAACTTTGTGATGTAGAAGCCATCTGGATGCTGGGCGGAGTGTTCCGCAGCTTTCGTCAGGACGGAGCGCCCCCCGGCGGCACATACCTATTGGAGCAGGTTTTGCCGCACGGCTTCTCCCCTCCGCGCCATATCCACCATAACGAAGACGAGACTTTCTACATGTTGGCAGGTGAAATCAGTTTTCTCGTTGGTGACGAAATCGTCAAAATCCGCGCAGGTGATGTTTTATGCGCCCCGAAGGGCGTTCCGCACACTTTTGTCGTGACGAGTGAGGAAGGCGCCCGCATGCTCACGATTACGGATAAGGGGGAGTTCGAAGCGATGGTCCGCACGGCGGGACACGTCGCGGACTATGATGGATTGCCCCCGAATACGGGGGAACCAACCTCCGAAGACATTTTACGGCTCGAAGCGGCTTGCCGCGCGAATGGAATTGAAGTCGTCGGCCCCCCTTTGGCCGCCGCTGCATAACTGGAGACCTTTGGAATGACTGCATCTAAAATATCTTTTGCCTGTGCCCCCGTAATTGCCCTCCTGGGCATGGCATGGGGGATCGCCATGGCGATCAGCACGGACCACTCAACCGCCCCCGTGCACGCGCACCTCAACCTCTTGGGCTGGGTGTCGCTCTTCCTGATGGGCATCTACTACAAACTGCACGAAGAGATCGACGGCCTCTTCCTCGCCCGCATTCAGGCGATCATCTGGGCGGCCGCCTCCCTCCTGATCGCCCTCGGCATCGCGCTGATCCACATGAACAACCCCGTCGGCGACCCCATCGCCGCAGTGATGTCGATCGTGCTCTTCCTCGACATGATCCTCTTCGTCGTCCTCGTCGCAAAATCGCGGCAGTGAGAGGGGGCCTTTGCAGAGCGAACGATTGAGGCTTCGCTCTGCACTCCCCACTACTGGGTATCAAGGCGCTGTTTTGTGTCCCGAAATCGCCCTCCTGCGCAAATATGCTGCGTGCCCTCTGCATCTCCGCGCAATTTTAGGCGGAATTGTCGCGGCCCGGCCCCTTCAATCTTTCGTGTCCCCTCTGTAGGTTGCGCGCGATTTGGCGCGAGCCTCCTCCCTCGCGCGCCATATGGAGAGTGAAATTATGGACCGTCGTTCTTTTCTGAAAACTTCCGCTTTGGGTGGCTCTGCCGCTGCCGCTTCGACCCTTGCCGCGCCGATGTATGCGCAGGGCCGTCGCACGCTGACCATGGTGTGTTCGTGGCCGCGTGGTCTTGCTGGTGTGTGGGATGCTGTCGAGCGTTTCGTTGATAGCGTGAACACCATGTCCGAAGGCCAGCTGACCATTGACGCGCGGGCCTCGGGCGAGCTTGTGGGTGGTCTCGAGGTGTTTGACGCCGTGACCTCCGGTCAGGCTGACATCTACCACTCCGCTGAATACTACTTCATGGGTCAGCACCCGGCGTTTGCCTATTTCACCACCGCGCCGTTCGGCATGACCGCGCCGGAGATGGCTGTGTGGTACTACGGTATGGGCGGCATGGAGCTGCACCGCAAACTGGGTGAAATCTTCGGCATGCACACCAACATCGGCGGCCAGACCGGCGCGCAGGGTGGCGGTTGGTATCGTCAGGAAATCACCTCTGTCGAAGACTTTAAAGGCCTCAAACTCCGCATGCCGGGTCTCGGTGGCGAAGTGGTCGGCAAGCTCGGCGCCTCCGTGCAGGTGATGCCGGCGGGCGACATCTATCAGGCCCTGTCCTCCGGCGCCCTCGACGGCACCGAATGGGTCGGCCCGTGGTCCGATGAGCGTCTCGGTCTGCAAGAGGTCTGTGACTACTTCTATCCGGCTGGCTTCCACGAGCCGGGCTCCGCGCTCTCCGTGAACACCAACCTCGATGTGTTTGAATCCCTCACCCCGGGCCAGCAGCGCATCATCGACAACGCCGCGGCAGAAGCCAACCAGTTCGACTACGCACTGTTCCTCGCGAACAACGGCCCGGCGCTCCAGCGCCTGATCGCGGGTGGCACCCAGATCAAACAATTCCCGGCAGACGTATGGGATGCGTTCGGTGCAGCCTCCAAAGAAGTGCTCGACCAGTATATGGACGACGAAATCTTCGCAGAAGTCCGCGCCTCCGCAGAGGCCGCGATGGCCGCGACCTCCGGTTGGATGGGCCGCTCCGACAGCTTCTACACCCAACAGCGTAACCGCGTGCTCGGCCTCGACTGATCGGTCTGACAAGCAACAAAAAAGCCGCGCAGAGAGAACACTCTGCGCGGCTTTTCTATTTCGAAATGCAGCCGTGATCAGGCGGCGATATCTGCCTCGGAGACCATTGCACCCGTCAGGCCGGTCGCTTCGCGATACACTTGGGCTTCGTGCTTGGTCAGGGTCGGCAGGCCTGTTTTCTCATGGGCGATGTGCGCCTCCGTGAGATCGCCAAAACGCTCCTCAATCTCATTGCGGTCCCGCGCAGACAGGTTCTCGGACGAAACTTCGCCGAGGAACAGGCTCTCCACAGGTTGCCCGTTTGCGATGATGATCTCGTGCTCGTCAAGCAGCAGGTTATACCAGTGAATCCATTTGCCAGTTTCCTGCTCGGAAGCTTCGATCTCGGACAGGAACTTCGCGGGCGCAAAGGCCTGCTCTGTTCCAAAGAGCAACTCAACCTCTGCGCCGGAGAGTGCAACGCGGTGGTTGATCGACAGGTAGAGATCACGCGTCGGCTGGCCTTCGCCAAAGAAATCCGCCGGAATGCATCGCGGACGTGCGCCGAGTCGATCGGCAGATGCAGTCGTGCGGAACCGTTGATAGGTGACGTAGCGGATCGGCTTTTGCGCGCCTGAGGCCGTCAGGACGAGATCACCCTCTTTCAAGACCTCGATAGGGCGGTCGCCAAAGGGTGTACGGATCAGGGTGCCTTTGAGAAGGCAAATCGCAGTCGGCGTCGGCGTCGTAGTCGCATTATCAATGGCGACCGCGCCGTTCCCGAAGCTATTCATCTCGGCTTCGGTCGCATTGTCATTGGGTAGGAAGTACAGGCGCTGGTCTTTCCCTGGTCCATTGTAGTCGTAGACCGTGATAATGTAGACTTCGTGGCCTTCGTACTGGTCCGGTACTTTGCCCTCGTTTAACGGCAAAGTGCCTGAGACCTCGAATTCGAAATTGTACAAAACCCCGTTGATCTCGACCAGCGTGTCAGGATCCCCTGTACCATTCCCGGAGCTTTCTAGAATGAGGTCACCGTCCGCGCCGTCCGCCACAAAATTCAATTCAACGGCTGCATCGCTCTTGATGTTCAGAGCCGCGTTTTTTGCGTTAAGGCCGTCAGTTCTTGCCCAATACGTGGTGTCAAACGTTGCCATTTTGCCAGCCTACCAATTCGATTACGGATACTACGAGTTTCTCAGTGGAAATTGGCATTTTCAGGGCGTTTCTGTCCAGTCCTTCCTTAAATTTGGAGGGGATTTGTGTCTGTGAGCGCGGGACACCATGTCTCATGTCGCCGCTGCGCGGAGTGCGATATACTTTCTCGTGCGAATATGTAGATGACTTCGCGTTTTTGACCGATTTTTTTGCAAGGCCAGCGGCGACTTGCCGCCGCACTTCAAGAGAGGCGAAACAGAGGAGGGCCGCAGGATGTCGGACCATGTTTCCCGCCCGTTCCACAGTCTGCCTGACCCATGGCGATGGCACATCGGTGTCGCGCTCTTCGTCACGCTTTGGTGGATGCTCTATCGGCAACTTTCTCCGATTGCAGAATGGATCGTTGCCGCGATCCCCGTGGACCGTCACAGCCATACCGGAGAGGCGCTCGCGTTCTTCTTCTATGACGTGCCAAAGGTGATGATGCTCCTGACGCTCATCGTCTTTGCAATGGGGGTGGTGCGGAGCTATTTCTCCGCCGAGAAAACCCGCTCGCTTCTGTCCGGTCGGCGTGAAGGCATCGGCAATGTGTTTGCCGCAGGTCTTGGCGTGCTCACGCCCTTCTGTTCCTGCTCTGCCGTGCCGCTCTTCATCGGTTTCGTGTCAGCAGGCGTGCCCCTTGGCGTGACCTTCTCCTTTCTGATCGCAGCGCCGATGGTCAATGAGGTGGCGCTTGTTCTCTTGTTCGGATTGGTCGGCTGGCAGGTCGCGCTCACTTATCTCGCCTTCGGCCTCGGGATCGCGATTGCCGCGGGTTTTGTGATCGGTCAACTGCATCTCGAAGGCTGGCTCCAGGATTGGGTCCGCGACATTCATTCCGGCGCAAGCGCACCGGATATGCCGGAATGCGAGGGGCGCAGGATGGTGGATCGCTACCGCCTCGGGATTGAAGCGGTGCGGGAAATTTTCGGGAAGGTCTGGAAATGGATCTTGCTCGGGATTGCGATGGGGGCGTTGATCCACGGTTACGTTCCTGAAAACCTGATGGCCTCCATTATGGGCGCAGAGGCTTGGTGGTCCGTGCCCGCAGCCGTCGTTCTGGGCATCCCCATGTACACGAATGCGGCCGGCGTGATCCCGATTGTCGAGGCGCTTTTGGGCAAGGGCGCGGCACTGGGCACCGTGCTTGCGTTCATGATGAGTGTGATCGCCCTGAGCCTGCCGGAAATGATTATTCTCAAACAGGTCCTGACCTATCGCCTTATCGCCGTCTTCATCTGCGTCGTGGGGAGCGGCATTCTCGCCGTTGGTTTCCTGTTCAACCTGATCTTTTGAAAGGAGAGAAGTATGACCACCGTGAAAGTCTACGGGCCGGGGTGCAAGCGATGCGAAACCACCGCGCAGATGGTCCGCGATGCGGCGGCATCACTCGGGCTAGAGGTCGAGGTCGAAAAAGTCACCGACCCGAAATCCATCGCCATGGCAGGCGTCATGTCCACACCGGGCATTTCGATCGACGGCAAACTCGTCCACGCGGGCGGCCTGCCGGATAAAAACAAGCTCGAAGACTGGCTCTCTGCCTAACCCGCGGTCTTTTTCGTGATGCAAATACTCCCGCCGGAGGCGTTCCGCCATCAAACACGAGAGTAAAGGTTTCTACCGGCGTGCCGACAAAATTCCGACACATGTCCGACGTTCTGCTGACAGGCCGGAGGAGGGGGTTAAAACCGCCCCGTGCCCTGCAAAACGCCGTGCTCCATCGCATAGCGCGTGAGGCCTGCCGTGGAGGAAATTCCGAGCTTGCGTTTGATATTTTTCCTGTGAGTCTCGACAGTTCTGACAGAAATCTCAAGTGCCGCCGCCACCTCTTTGTTCGACTTGCCCTGAGCCAGTTCGAGAAGGATCGTCTGCTCCCGATCCGTGAGCGGCTCCCGCCCATCCCGGATCTTCGGCCCAATAGCCGCCTGAGCCCCGTCACACAAATACTGCTCCCCGCGCATGACAGCATCGATGGCGTCTTTGACGTCCTCCGTCGGGTTGTCCTTGAGCACGTATCCCATTGCTCCATGCGATAGAGCGGCACCGATGTATTCGGGGCTGTCGTGCATGGACAGGATCAGAATGCGCGTCCGCGGGCTGCGTTCGAGCAAAAGCTCGGTGGCTGTCAGTCCCCCCATCTGCGGCATATTCAGGTCCAGAAGCACCACGTCGGGCGCAAGATCAATGACCTGATCCACCGCCTCGCGACCATTGCTCAGGGTGCCGACAACTTCGATTTCGTCAAACGTTTCGAGGAGGGCGCGGATGCCCTCGGCGACCATCGGGTGATCGTCAACAATCAGAACTCGTGTCACATTTTCGGTCATCGGGCGTTTCCTATTTCGGATCTCGGGCGGTTTGACCCTGCGGGCGGGAGGATATGCTTGAGTGGGACGGTCGCGTCAATGGCGGTGCCGGGTGACAGGGCGGTAATGGTCAGTGTGCCGTCCAGTTGTTCCATACGCTCCGCCATGTTGCGAAGGCCAATGCCTCGACTGCTCTTTGTTCCGGCGACGGGATCAAACCCGCGCCCGTTGTCTGAAATCAGCAGGGTAGCGCCCTTGCGGTGACCGGCCAGTTTGATCGAGACTTCTGTGGCTGCGGCGTGGCGTTCGATGTTTGTCAGCGCCTCCTGCGCGATGCGGAAGAGCGCGATCCGAGCTTCTTCGTCGAGGCGATTGCGGAAGACAACTGTTTCAAGTTCGGTCGCAATCCCCGTTCGTCTTTCGAACTCCTCCGCGAGGGCCTGAAGGGCAGGGCCGAGGCCGAGATCGTCGAGCACGCCGGGCCGCAAATCCCGCGAAATACGGCGCACTTCGGAAATCGCGCCGCCGAGCATTTCGAAACTCCGATCGAGGCTCGCAGGGGCTTTGGGGTCTTCGTTTTTTAGCTGGCGCCGCGCGAGTTCGAGCGCATAGCGCACGCCCACGAGAATCTGGCTGATCCCGTCGTGCAACTCGCGGGCGACGCGGCCACGTTCTTCTTCCTGCGTGTCGAAAATCCGCTGCGTGAGCTCTTTCAGCTTCGCATCCGCGAGGCGACGTTCGTGGATCGTAATGCTCACGCCCGTCGCGAAAACCAGCAACACCGCCGCCATCGTAATGGCGCCGATATAGGCAAACGTGCGTCGAATACGCGTTTCCACCTCGGCGCGGGCGGCTGCAACCGAGGTCAGGACATCGTCAATAAATACACCGGTGCCAATCGCCCACTGCCAGTCCTGCAGGCCGATGACATAACTCATCATCTGGGCGTACTCGCCGGTGGAGGGTTTCGGCCAAAGATACGAGTGGTACCCGCCGCCGCGTTTCGCCAGTTCGATCAACTCGTCCACGATCGGGGTGCCTTCGGGGTCGGTGAGGCCGAGCCAGTTGCGGGTGATCAGGTCCGTCTGACGCGGGGCCACGAGGTTCGTGCCATCATAATCGTAGACGAAGAAATAGCCCTCTTTCCCGTAGGTCATCGCGGACAGTATCTGCGTGACCTTGGTTTTTGCCTCGGAATCGTCGGGCGGGGCAGGGTTGTATTCGGCAGTGATCGAGGCACGGGCGAGTTGGAGATAGTTCTGCAATTCCTGCTTTTTGGCCGAGATCAGCTGGCTCTCAAGTTCCGCGATCTCCATCTGGGCCATTGTCCGCGATTGATGCGCCACAACGAGCGCAATCGCCGCCACCGAGAGGATCAGCGGCACGGTGGCGAGCAAGAACAATTTGCGCGCATAGGTTAACTCCGGAAAGAGCCGGGTCATCGGGTGCTGGGATCCTCTGGACGATTTGTGCTCACAATAGCGGGCAGGGGAAGCGCGTCAATCATGCGGGAGCGGTTTGCGCGGTAGTAAAGTTACGTTTGGTCATGCAAAAAACTCACAAAAAATCGCAAACTGCGTAGTGTTGGGTATTTCCTCAGCGGGAAGCCGCCGATAACGTTAACGGACGATTTGGCCCAGCGTTCGCTTGTCCACTGATCTGTCTCTGTTTACGCCCGTGTCCGGGGAGCGGCTATTTGCCGTCACATTCGGGAGGGAATGCGTGCGGGAGAGACGGCGGCAGGGTGATGCGGGTTCGAAGACTTTAAAATCGCCATAGACCATCTTGGGAGGAAATTATCTATGGATCGTCGTTCTTTTTTGAAAACGTCCGCATTGGGCGGTGCTTCCGCTGCAGCAGCTTCCACGCTCGCTGCACCTATGTATGCGCAGGGGAAGCGCACCTTGACCATGGTTACGACATGGCCGCGCGGACTTGCTGGTGTGTGGGACTCCGTTGAGCGGGTTGCATCCTCCATCAGCGAAATCTCTGATGGCACGCTCACCGTTGAGCCAAAAGCGGCTGGTGAACTCGTCGGTGGCCTCGAGGTGTTCGACGCTGTGACCGCAGGTCAGGCAGACATGTATCACGGCGCAGACTACTACTTCACCGGTCAGCATCCGGCATGGGCCTACTTCACCACCGTTCCGTTCGGCATGACCGCTCCGGAAATGATGGTGTGGTACTACGGCATGGGCGGTATGGAACTGCACCACAACCTCGGCGAAATCTTTGGTCTGAAACCGTTTATTGCCGGTCAGACGGGCGCTCAGGGTGGCGGCTGGTTCCGCAAGGAAATCAAATCCGCAGCCGACTTCCAGGGTCTCAAGTTCCGTATGCCGGGCCTCGGTGGTCAGGCACTTTCCAAACTCGGCGCGTCTGTTCAGGTGCTTCCGGGCGGCGAGATTTACCAAGCGCTTTCCTCCGGCGCGCTCGACGGCACCGAGTGGATCGGTCCGTGGTCCGACGAAAAGCTCGGCCTGCAGGAAGTCTGTGACTACTACTACCCTGCCGGTTTCCACGAGCCAGGCGCAGCCCTTTCCACCGTCACCAACCTCGAAGTCTTCGAGAGCCTGACACCGGCACAGCAGAAAGCCATCGAAGTGGCTTCTGGTGATGCGCACCAGCACAACTACGCGCTCTTCATGGCGAACAACGGTCCGGCGCTCCAGCGTCTGCTTCAGGCCGGTGTTCAGGCCAAAGAATTCTCTGACGACGTCTGGGATGCTTATGGCGCGGCGTCCAAGGAAGTGCTCGACGGCTACATGGATGACGAACTGTTCGCGGAAATCCGCACCTCCGCAGAGGCCGCCATGGCAGCGACCTCCGGTTGGTCCGGTCGTTCCGACAGCGTTTACACCGCACAGCGTGACCGCGTGCTTGCAAACCTGAAGTAAGCCAATTCACTGAGAAAATGGAAAATGCGCGCGGGTTTCGCGCGCATTTTCGTCCTTTTCGCGTTGTCGTCCCTGCCGCAGAGGCGTAAAGCAGCGCGAATACTGAACAAACGATAAAACACTGGGAACGTGACGCGAAACGCGGATCGGGAAAGGGACAGACGAATGGAAGAGCAAGCCGGCACGTCTTTCCTGGGGCTGGTGGTGGACGCGGTGATCAGCCTCGTCGTTAACCTCGGACTCGGGTTCTGGCACATCATTCAAGCGCTGACGCATCCGGGCCTCTGGCTCGATTGGTCCAACAAGGAAAGCTTGTTGCGCTTTGTCTATTACGGCGGCTCGAAAGAGTTGCTGTTTGTGTTTATCGATCTGGTGATCATTATCTCCGTGATTGGGTTCCTGTATCGCCCCTTCCTCTGGGGGCTCGTGCGCGGGCTGGAGAAGATTTCCAACACGTCCGGTCGCATCGCAGCGTGGGCGGGCCTCGTTATGGTTCTGCAGCAGATCATGGTCGTGTTCCTCCAATCCATTTTCCGTCAGGGCGAAATCACGATTGCGCCCTTCGGCACCGGTTTTACCCAATCGGTTGGTTGGTTCTCCGAGAGCCTCAAATTCGAGAACGCTCTGGTCGTCGCGCTCTGTGTCTCTTATGCCTTTGTGCAGGGCAGCCACGTGCGCGTTGACCTCGTTTACGCGGGAGTGAGCCACCGTGCGAAACGCGTGATCGATATGTGCGGGTCGCTTTTCTTTATGCTGCCGGTTGCCTTGCTCACATGGATGTACGCCTGGTTCTTCCTGTGGCGCCATCTGATCACGCCGAAGGTCTCTGCCTCTGACGTGCTCGACCGGATGCTGATGAAGGCGCGGATCGTGAAATGGAACGTCGAAACCGTGTCCTTCTCGGCCAACGGCTTTAACGGCTATTTCCTGTTCAAAGTGCTGATGCTCTGCTTCCTCGTTCTGGTGATCCTGCAGGCGCTGGCCTTCTTCTACCGCTCCTACCTCGAATTCATTGAGGGCGAAGAGAGCGCAGGCAAATATCTCGACAAAGACACGCTCGGCGAAGGCGAAGAAGCCTTTGAAGGCACGCATTAATTCGGGCGAAGGAACAGACACATGCTTTTCGGACTTGATGGCGTAGAAATCGGCCTCATCATCGTATTCCTTTGCCTCTTCGGTGGTATTCTCACCGGCTTTCCGGTGGCGTTCGCCATTGGTGGTGCGGGGCTTTTGTCCTTCGGGATCATCGCGGCGCTCGATAGCGCGGGCATTCTCGTGCACGAGGCGATCGACTCGGGCTCTC
This sequence comes from Celeribacter litoreus, assembly GCF_020165855.1. Lineage (GTDB taxonomy): Bacteria > Pseudomonadota > Alphaproteobacteria > Rhodobacterales > Rhodobacteraceae > Celeribacter > Celeribacter litoreus. Next base: position 58,735 of record NZ_JAIUFY010000008.1, read on the forward strand.
AGGCCTATCGCGACCTCGTAAATTCGGGGGTTAATCCCGCGACGATCTCGCATTTCAGGTTCCCTGATTTGCCCACCTATGCGGAACCCTTGTTCCCCGGCGGATGGGAGCAGGCGGTTGATCGCAACCTGTCCTTCATCGTCAACCGTATGAACGAACGTGTGTTCGCGGGTGCCTCCATCGAGACGCTCCTTGCCGTTCTGATGTTTGTGATGATGGGGATCGTGCTTGAACGCTCCAAGATCGCAAACGACCTTCTGACGACGATGGCCCGCGTATTCGGTCCGCTTCCGGGTGGCCTCGCTGTGTCCGTCGTGATCGTGGGGGCCTTCCTTGCGGCATCTACGGGGATCGTGGGCGCAACCGTTGTGACGATGGGTCTTCTGTCTCTGCCGACCATGCTGCGTCACGGCTACTCGCCGCAGCTTGCCACCGGTGTGATTGCCGCTTCCGGCACGCTCGGACAGATCATTCCGCCGTCCATCGTGATCGTTCTCCTCGGTACGCTTGCAGGTGATCTCTATTCCGCAGCCCAAGAAGCCCGCGCGCAGGCCGTCGGCTGTACCGACGCGCTGACCTATCTTGGCGAACCGGCTGTTGTGTCCGTCGGCACGCTGTTTCAGGCCGCGATGCTGCCAGGGATTTTCCTCGCGGGTCTCTACGCGCTCTATGCCTTCGGCTATGCGATGTTCAACCCGTCCAAGGCGCCGCCGGTGCACCTCGAGCATACCCACCACGAGACGATCACGCGTCGTGAAGGTCTGCTGTGGTTCCTTGCTGTGCCTGTGATCCTGATCGGGGCGGCAATTGTGTCCGGGCAGGTCGGGTTCTCCGGCTCTCAACGGATTGTCGTCAACGAGTTTACCGAAGCCGGCGCAACCGCAAGCCTTCGCACCAACGTGTCTGACCAGTGTCAGGTCGCGATGATCGACCTGCACGGCCAAGAGGCTTGGGACACGGCTATCGCGGAACAACAGGCGATTGAGGCCTCCGGTGGCGTTCAGCAAAGCGTCCAGCGCACACCGGAACAGATCGAGGCTCTGACCATCGAAGTCGTCGAGAACGCCCCGAAGATCGGGTCCGGCCTCCTCACTGTGATGGTTCTGCTGGCACTCGTGATCGCGTTCGGTCGTGGTGTCGCGCCGCATGCAAACCTGACCCCGCTTCTCATCGGGGCAGGCGGCATCGTCGCGGTTCTCGCGCTCGACACATTGTTCGTCGGTCCGCTCACCAGCTCCGGCACAGCCTTTGTGATCTATGCGATCCCGTTCCTCGCGATCGCTTACGGTCTCAAAGCTGCAGCAGGCTATCTCTCTAAGAACGAGCTGTTCCGCGTGGTCTTCCCGCCGCTTGTTCTCATCGTGGCTGTGCTTGGCTCCATCCTTGGCGGTGTCACCAACCCGACGCCTGCGGCTGGTCTCGGTGCCGGTGGTGCGCTGTTGCTCGCGGCCTACCGCAAACTTGCGGATGAGCATAAGACCTCGAAGATCATTATTGGTGCTGCCTTTGCGGTCGTGGTCATGATCCTGATCGGCGCGAACTTTGACCTCCGGATTGGCCGTGGCGATGCTCCTTTCGAAGATTGGGCGGCCTACATCGTTGCTCTTGGCGCCTTCTACTTCGCGATGTTCGGCATCCTCTATGCTTGCTGGGTTCTCGTGCGTGACGGAACGCTAGGTATCGTGGTGCGTGAAACGGCGAAGGTCACGTCGATGGTCTTCACCATCCTCATCGGCTCCCAGCTCTTGAACCTCGTGGTTATCTCCTTTGGGGGCGAGCATTATATCCAGCAGTTCCTGCGGTCGTTCGACAACGAATTCACCGTGTTCCTGCTCGTGATGCTGGTGCTCTTCGTCCTCGGCTTTGTGCTCGACTTCCTCGAGATCATCTACATCGTGGTTCCGATCGTTGGTCCGGTGATTTACGGCGGCACGATGGATCCGAAGTGGGTGACGATCATGATCGCTGTGAACCTACAGACCTCGTTCCTCACCCCGCCGTTCGGCTTTGCGCTGTTCTACCTGCGTGGTGTGGCGCCGAAAGAGGTTACGACCGGGCACATCTATAAGGGCATCATTCCCTTCGTGCTCATTCAAGTGATTGGCATCGGTATGCTCTGGGCCTTCCCGGATATCGTGACCATCGTTCCGAATTTGCTGTCTCGCTAAGGCAGACGCAGAAACAGTCAAAGCCCCGCCAATTTGGCGGGGCTTTTTCGTTTGAGGGGGATTTCACTTGCTATTAGCAATATATCCGATAAAAAAAGTAAGATATTGCGAAATCTATCTGGAGACGCTCCAATGTCCTTTGAAAATGCCCGCCCGATTGACCGTCTGAAGCCTGATGCAGTTCATGATGGGGCGCAGCCCGTTGGGAAGTTGTCTCAGCTAAGCGAGCAGGGGCGGGTGGTCGTTACGCTTTTCCGTGGCTCTGACGCGCTCCTTTGGGGGAGCGATATGGGAAAGATTTTCGCCCAGATGATGATGGTCTTCGACCGCCATTCGCGACGCCCTCTCGTGCATCATGCAATGACGTGCGACTGTCTCGGGGCCGATGAAGCAGTGCTTGCCCAGTTCGTCCAGCACGCCGCCCGTGGCCAGCGCGAAGACGCCTGCCTCATGGCGATGCTTCTCGTCCGTGCCGACATCGCGCCTTTGGCCGTGTCGCTGGCAGAGCAATTGGGGCTCCTGATCGACACGACGCTCCGCACCGACCCACGTGCGATGATGGGCGCGGCGCTGCACTAACCCCAAAGGTAGAAGTCACAGTCTGCCGAGTGCCTCAGAACTCCGAAGAACTCGGTTTTCGTCCCTGCGTGTCCGGCAGGTCAATGTTTGCGACCTGCTGCGCAATCGGCTCTGACTCGAGCGGGTGGTTGTCCGGCGAATAGGACCCCGGATCGTCGAGTTGTTTCCACTCTCCGCCCTCATAGATCTCAAGCGCAGAAAAGCGCGCCTTGTATCCCATCTTCGGAGAGCCCGGCACCCAGTAGCCCAGATAGACATAGGGCAGGCCCGCTTCGCGCGCGATTTCGATGTGGTCGAGAATGACATAGGTCCCGAGCGAGTCCTTGGTCATCTCCGGTTTGTAAAAGCTGTAGACCATCGACAGCCCGTCATCGAGCAGGTCGGTGAGGCAGGTCGCCGCCAGTTCACGTTCATAGCCTTGAGCATCCGGAATATAGTATTCGATGACGCGCGTTTTGATCGGGGTTTCCTCAATCATCGCAGCGAATTCGAACACATCCATATCGGCCATGCCGCCATCCGCGTGGCGCGACTCGAGATAGTTCCGGAAAAGCGCGTATTGCGCCTCAGTTGCCCATGGTGAGGTAGCTGCGCGTTTGAGGTAGTTGTTCTTCCTGATCGCGCGACGCTGGGACTTTGACGGCTCGAAATCCGCCACACGGATACGTGCAGAAAGGCAGGCGTTACAATCGGAACACGTCGGCCGATACAGCACGTTTTGAGAGCGGCGGAACCCCTGTTTAGATAGGCTGTCATTGAGCTGATCTGCGTTCTCACCCTGCAGAGATGTGAACAGCTTACGCTCCATCCGCCCGTCGAGATACGGGCAGGGCTGGGGCGCTGTCACATAGAACTGCGGAGCGAGAGGAAGAGAGTGCCGCATAGCGTCAGTTGAACCGGAAAAGCCTTAAGGACGGGTAATGATTTAAGTTGAAGGTATCACAAGCCCCGAATTTTCCAAGTCTTTCGCATGTCAAAATCGTTCGGGCGTGCGAAAGGAGGGGGGAAAGGGGGGAACGTGCCCCCTCTTTCAGCATCAAAAGCGCGATGGACGATTGATCGCTGCAGTTCCGAGGATCAGGTCTCCGAGTCCCTGAGCGCGCGCCGTTGTGAGCATCAGAACGACCGAGACGACCTGCGCAATGAAGACGCCAAAAGCAATCGTGAAGAGCGTCGTGTGCAAAAGCGCCATACCGAAATCAAATCGTTCGCCGCGCGAGTCCCGAAACTCGATCCCCATGAGCCGCATCCCAAGAGTCGCAGAGGCGTTGGAGATGGTCACGACCCGATAGGCAAAGCCGACAACCGCAAAAAGTAGCGGGAAAAAGAAGATCGCCGTGAATGCGGTAAAGGGCACGATCAGCGCGGCGATGATCGTCGTGATGATGAGGTCCACGACAAAGGCGAACAGCCGCTTCGTCGGAACGGAGTCGTAAAACGCGGATTGCGTGTCGGGGTCAGGAAGGCCCCAGGGATCGTCGTTGTGATAGCTCATGTGTGTCATCATTGTGCCTCGTGTGAGTGCCCGCAAGCCTGCTTTGGACTTTTCCTCGCGGCTGCGGGCGAAAGGGGGGGATCATCCCGCCCGTGAGAGGATCAGGCCTCTTCTTTCTTGTCTTCGTCGCTGTCAACATCGACCGCTGCAGCACGTTTGGCGCGATCTTCCATGAACTCATCGAATTCGGCCTTGTCCTTTGCGGCGCGCAGGCGTTCGAGGAAACTTTCGAACTGCTGCTGTTCCTCTTCGAGACGTTTGAGCGTTTCTGCCTTGTAGGCATCAAACGCGCTGTTGCCGGACGGGCGTGTCGCGGTGCGCATGGCACGGTAGGTTTCAGAGCGGGAGGCGCAACGGTCGGCGCGGGAGGAAGAGCGGCTGCAAGAGAACATTTTTTTACCCCAGATCATGTAGGCGAGAAGAGCGAGGCCGAGCGGCCAGACGAAAATGAAAGCGAGAACCATGCTGGCGATCCAGGCACCTTTGCCTTTGTCGTCAAGCCAGCTCTCCGCACTGCGCAACCAACCCCACGGTTGGCTTTCGCGCGTCATGTGGATTTCTGCGTTGTGGGACATCTTTGAACCTTTGTGTGAACTTGGTGAACAGTTGGACGTCTTGGGTCTTTTGGACTTGCGGTGGCTTGGGATGTAAATCCCTTTCACATTACAAAAATGGGAGGGAAGGGCGTTTTGCGCAAGAGGTTATGTGAATGTTTTTTACATTAACTTTATTTAATAATAAATTTCAGTTATTTAGTCGATATAAAATTCTTGGATCAGGAGTGTTTCGGGGGCGTCAGGCGGTGAAATCCGCCTCTGTCGCGCCGGAAATCCGGAGCAGGTCAGCGGGGTCAATCTCGAAAATATGGCGCGGCGTGCCAGCGGCGGCCCAGACTGTGTCAAAGGTGGCGAGTTTCGGATCAAAGTACGCGTGCGGCGGGGTGAGGTGGCCGACGGGGGATACGCCACCGATGGCGAAGCCTGTAACTTTGCGCACCTCTTTGCCGTCGGCGCGCTCAAGCGGTTCACCCGCGACCGCCGCGGCTTTTTCAACGTCGACCTGATCGCCGCCAGCTGTGATGAAGAGACAGATCGCGCCGCTCTCCACGCCTTTGAAAATGATCGATTTCGCGATCTGGTCGATGTGGCAACCGGCCTGATCTGCGGCTTGCTGTGCGGTGCGGGTCATGCCGTCCATTTCGAGGATGTGAATCTCCAATCCGGCTTCTTTGAGCGCGGTTTCCACGCGTTTCAGACTTTTCGACATGAGAAGCTCCTTGTTTCGCGGCAAAAGACCATGGGATTTCCTCTTGCGCAAGCCTCTGAAAAGGCGTTGCTTTGGGTGAGGAGGACACCATGACAACTGAGACCCGCATCACCCGTTTGCCACATGCCTTTGACGCGGAGCGGGGGGCTGAGGCGCGAGCGGCTGTTCCCGATCTCACGGGCGATCTAGCCGCTCTCGTTGGTGGCACCGGAGGAAGCGCGCCGTATTTGCATGGGTTGGTTCTCAAGGAGTCTCAATGGCTTCCCGAAGCGCTCGCTGATCCGGAGGTGGCGCTCAAAGCGGAGATCGCGCGAATTGAGGCGCTCGCGCCGGATCAGGTCGACGTCGGTTTGCGCGTTGCCAAGCGCCGGGTCGCGCTTTTGGCGGCACTTTGTGATCTCGGCGGGATTTGGCAGCTCGCGGACGTGACCGGCGCACTTTCTTTGTTGGCGGATCGGGCAACCCATGTTGCGATCCGCGCGCATGTCGGGCGCGAGATTACAAAGGGCAAGATTCCCGGCCAGACCGAAGCGGATATCGAAAGTTGTGGCGGCATGTTCGCCCTCGCGATGGGGAAACATGGTGCGGGCGAGTTGAACTACTCCTCTGATATCGACCTCATTTGCCTCTTCGATGAGACCCGCTTTGACGGCGTGGACCGCATGGAGGCGCGCGCAGGCTTTATCCGTGCGACGCGCAAGGCCATGGCGAGTCTCTCTGATCTCAAGGAAGACGGCTACGTCTTTCGCACCGACCTGCGGCTTCGCCCCGATCCTTCCGTGACGCCTGTCTGTTTCGCGATGGATGCGGCGGAGCGGTATTACGAGAGTGTCGGGCGGACGTGGGAGCGGGCGGCCTACATCAAGGCGCGGACGTGCGCGGGGGATTTCGGGGCTGGTGAGCGGTTCCTCGACCACTTGACGCCGTTTGTCTGGCGCCGCCATCTCGACTTTCATGCGATCCGCGAAACCCATGACATGCGCCTGAAAATCCGTGCGCACAAAGGGTTGGGGCGGACGCTCAAGCTCGAAGGGCACAACATGAAGCTCGGCTATGGCGGCATTCGCGAGATCGAGTTCTTCGCTCAGACCCGCCAATTGATTGCGGGCGGGCGTGATCCCGATCTGCGGATCAGGGGCACGGTGCCTGCATTGGCAAAACTGGCAGAGAAGGGCTGGGTCGAAGAGAACGCCGCCGTTCAGCTCAGTGAGGACTATGTTGCGCATCGGGAGGTCGAGCATCGGCTCCAGATGCTCCGCGACCAACAGACCCATAGCCTACCGACCGCGCCAGAGGAATTCGACCGATTGGCCGCGCTCATGGGCAAGTCAGTTTCCGAAATGCGCGCCGAGATTTCCGAGCGCTGCGAACGTGTCAACGCGCTCACCGAGGACTTCTTTGCCCCCGGAGAGGCCGCGCCCGCGCCCGAGTTGTCGCGAGAGCAGAAAGACATCACTGACCGTTGGTCGACCTATCCCTGCCTGCGGACCCAACGTGCGCAGGATATTTTCGAACGCCTGAAGCCGGAGATGCTCCGCCGCATCCAGCAGCTCGACAAACCTGAAGAGGCGCTCGGCCATCTCGACGGTTTTTTGCGTGGGCTTCCGGCGGGGGTGCAACTCTTTGCGCTGTTTGAGGCGAACACTCAGCTCATCGATTTGATCGTCGATATTGTCTCCACCGCGCCGCATCTGGCGCAGTATCTTGCGCGCAATTCCAAAGTGCTCGATGCCGTGATCGGCGGTGGGTTCTTTTCGCCATGGCCGGGGCGAGAAGCCCTGACCCAACTGTTGGAGCGGGAGTTGAAAGAGGCGGGCGACTACGAGGGGAAACTCGACGCCTGCCGCCGGTGGGCGAAGGAGTGGCACTTCCGCGTCGGAGTCCACCAACTTCGCGACCTGATCACCGCCGACGAAGCCGGTGCGCAATATTGTGATATTGCGGCGGCCTGTGTCGCGGCGCTTTATCCCGAGGTCGTCGAGGAATTCTCGCGCAAACATGGCCCGCCACCGGGTCTCGGGGCCTGCGTGCTCGGGATGGGGTCGCTCGGGGCGGGGCGTCTGACGGCGGCCTCCGACCTCGACATGATCGTGATCTACGATGCACAGGGCGTTGATATGTCCGAGGGGCGCAAGCCGCTCCAGTCGCGGACCTATTACGCGCGTTTGACGCAAGCACTGATCACTGCAATGACCACCCAGACCGCCGAGGGGCGTCTCTATGAGGTGGACATGCGTTTGCGGCCTTCGGGGAAACAAGGGCCCGTCGCGACCTCGTTCGAGAGTTTCCAGACCTATCAAAGAACTGAAGCCTGGGTGTGGGAGCATCTCGCCCTCACGCGAGGTCGGACAATCGGCGGCGCGCCCAAGGTTCGGGAGGCCGTGGAAGCATTTCGGTCCGAACTCGTCGAAGAGATGAAGGACGAGGCGCGCATCCGCCGTGAGACCTGCGAGATGCGCGCGCGTCTTGCGGAGGCGAAGCCGGGCAGCATTTGGGATCCGAAAAACGGTCCGGGTCGCATGATGGATATCGAGTTGATGGCCGAAGCTGCTGCACTGATTGCGGGCAGCGCGGAGCAGGATGTCTATGCGCAACTCGGGGCAGGGCGTGCCTGCGGGTGGTTCCGTGCGGATGAATATGCTCTCTTGGTGGAGACCTATCGGCTTATGTGGCGGTTGCAATCTGCGGCGCGGTTGCTCACGGGCGGCGCGCTCGATCCGGAAGCGGTTGGTGCGGGAGGGCGTGCCTTTCTCCTCCGCTCCAACGGGGCCGTGAGTATGGATGCGCTCTCGGAGGAGTTGACGACGCGGGCGACGGCTGCGGCGGCAACTTTGACAGAGCTGCTTGAACGCCCCGTGCCACAGGATTAAGGGCAGGGCATGACAGAGCCAGATTTGCAGATTGATGAGAGCCTCGACCCAGGCGGGTTGATCCGGGAATCCTACCGGATCGAAAACCTTGGGCTGCCCGAGGCGCGGTCGATTTTTCTGGATTGGGCGATCAAACTGGAGCCTAGCCTGAAGCCAGTCATCGCGATCCGGCGTCTGCTCGCGATCTTGGAACCTCGTGCGCCTTATGACCATCCGATGAGCATCGTCTTGCGTGAAGGGCTCGGGAAATTGGCTGGGCCTGCTCAGCGACGGGGCGGCTCTCGCGCGCGCCGCCGCTGAGGGAGTTTGCTTAGCGCGGCAGAACTGCTGCTTCGCGGGCGAGGGTTTCAATGCCTGCCCAATCGCCGCTCTCGACCAGACCGGACGGAGCGACCCAAGAGCCGCCGACGCACATCGTGTTGGAGAGCGACAGGTAGTCATTCGCATTCTTCAATGAAATGCCGCCGGTCGGACAGAACTTCATTTGCGGGAGAGGCGCGCCGATGGCTTTGAGCGCGGGCGCGCCGCCATTGGCTTCTGCCGGGAAGAACTTGGCGACGGTGTAGCCGCGTTCGAGCAGTTTCATCACGTCAGACGCGGTGCATGTGCCAGCGAGCAGCGGCAGGTCGTTGGCCTCACATGCGTCGAGCAGGCGGTCCGTTGCGCCCGGAGACACGCCGAACTTTGCACCGGCGGCCTTGGCGGCTTCGACGTCTTCGGAGGTCAACAGGGTGCCAGCCCCGACAACGCCGCCTTCGATCTGCGCCATCTCACGGATGACATCGAGCGCCACTGGCGTGCGCAGGGTCACTTCGAGCGCGGGCAATCCGCCTGCGACGAGGGCTTGGGCGAGGGGGGCGGCATGGGCCACCTCTTTGACGACGAGAACCGGCACCACCGGGGCAAGCGCGCAGACCTCTGCGCATTTCAGGCTGGCTTCTTGCGGGGTCATGTCCGCTCCTTTTCGAGTGTGGTCTGGATGTTAGATGTGGGTCAGAAGAGAGAGCAGGCGCCCTCGGTCGCGGGGCCTGCGTTCCGACGGAAGTTTTCAAAGAGTTCGCGGCCGAGCCCGAAAGAGTTCGCGGTCAGGTCCACGGTGATGGCCTCACGATCTTCAAAGCCCTCTTCGAGAACTTCGAGTTCGCCGGTGGTCGCATTGACGCGCACCATGTCGCCGTCTTTGAGTTTCGCAATCGGACCGCCAGTGACGGCCTCGGGTGAAACGTGGATACAGGCCGGAACCTTGCCGGACGCGCCGGACATCCGCCCGTCGGTCACGAGCGCCACTTTCAACCCGCGGTCCTGAAGAACGGCGAGGGTTGGGGTGAGAGAGTGAAGCTCCGGCATGCCGTTGGCGCGCGGACCTTGGAAGCGGACGACGACCACGGTGTCCTCGGTGAATTCGCCGTTCTGGAATGCCGTCTTTACGTCGTGCTGATCGTGGAAGATGCGGGCTTTGGCCTCGACAACGTGGTGCTCGGGTTTCACGGCAGAGACCTTCATCACGCCGCGCCCGAGGTTGCCTTTGAGTTCTTTCAGTCCGCCGGTTTTCTGGAACGGATCGCTGGCCGGACGGACGATCTTGTCATTCGCGTTCTCGCGGTCGCCTTCAACAAAGGTGAGGACGCCGTCTTGGAGCTTCGGCTCTTTGGTGTAGAGCGAGAGGCCCGTGCCCGCGACAGTTTTCACGTCTTCGTGCAGAAGGCCCGCGTCGAGCAGTTCGCCGATCAGATAGGACAACCCGCCCGCCGCGTGGAAGTGGTTCACGTCTGCAAGGCCGTTTGGATAGACCTTTGCGAGGAGCGGCACAGCGTCGGAAATGTCGGAGAAGTCCTGCAAATCGAGGATGATCCCCGCAGCGCGCGCCATCGCGGGCAGGTGCAGGACGAGGTTCGTAGAGCCACCAGTTGCCATCAGGCCGACAATGCCGTTCACAAAGGCTTTCTCATCGAGGATCTGGCCCGCTGGCGTATACTCATTGCCCGCCGCAGTAATCTGAAGCGCGCGCTTGGTCGCCTCACGGGTCAAGGCGTCGCGCATCGCGGTGCCCGGATTGACGAAGGACGCGCCGGGGAGGTGCAGCCCCATGATCTCCATGAGCATCTGGTTTGAGTTTGCCGTGCCGTAGAAGGTGCAGGTGCCTTGGCCGTGATAGGCCTTCATCTCGCTGTCCATGAGTTCGCGACGGGAAATCTCACCTGTTGCGAATTTCTGGCGGACCTTTGCCTTTTCATCGTTGGTGATGCCAGAGGTCATTGGACCCGCAGGGATGTAGACGGTCGGAATGTGGCCGTAGGCGGCTGTGGCCATGATCAGGCCGGGAACGATCTTGTCACACACGCCCATGTAGACGGCGGCGTCGAAACAGTTGTGGGACATTCCGATCGAAGCAGACAAAGCAATCGTGTCCCGCGAGAACAGAGAGAGTTCCATGCCGACCTGACCTTGGGTCACACCGTCACACATCGCGGGCACGCCACCTGCGACCTGAGCAGTCGCGCCTTGGGCGCGGGCGACTTCACGGATGATGTCGGGATAATGCTCATAAGGTTTATGTGCCGAGAGCATATCGTTGTAAGCGGTGATGATCCCGATATTGGGCGCACGACCGTCGGCGAGTGTCTCTTTGTCTTCACCCATGGCCGCGTAGGCGTGGGCCTGATTGCCGCATGTCAGGTGCGCGCGCACTGGACCGGCGTCAGCCGCTTTGCCAATCATTTCGAGATAGGCACCCCGTGTATCTTCGGAGCGGGCGCGGATTCTATCGGTGACGGCTGCGATGGTGCTGTTCATAGACATGAGACGGCCTTTCAGATCCTTGGCATGTGCGGCGAGTATTTAAGTTAGCGCTAACTTTTTCGCAAACTAAGAGGTCCCCCGAGTTTTGTCCATGGTGAAGACGGTCGGAGTCATCTTAATTTCGGTGCTCTGCCCGAGATGTAGGGCCATTTTTCTATTTGGCAGGCGTGCAATTCGCTTTTTGCATGGAAGCTATGCATATTCCGTCCGAGGTTTGACATTTGTGCATGGCGGCTCTTCTGCATTAGCTCTCGTTTGGTCACGACCTATGACCTACATTCAAGTCAACGGGAGGAACAACGCAGGTGTTGTTCACCACGTGCTCGAAGAAAGAGCGCGGATGACAAATGGATAAGGTGATCCAAATGAAAGTAGATAACGGTTATATTGACGTCCAGGCGATCGCACACGAAGCGCAGGAAATGCGCGCTCAGATGGTGCGCTCGATGGTTGTTGCTGCAGCTCACTGGATGCGTGGCCTCTTTTCCCGCCATCGCGCGGCAGAAGCTGTCTGAACCACGATGTTCAACAGGGATACCATTTTGGTATCCATCACAAATTAGTGTATTTGAGGCAGCCGCTTAGGCTGCCTTAACTATTTAAGGGCATTTGCTGGACGTGAGTCTCTACGCCTAATATAGGTTGAGGGTAAAGTCGCGGAATTGCTTCGCGATGATCTCAATTCCGCCAGATTTTGTCATAATTTGGTGTGGAAAGTTCTATCACGCCATTGTTTTGAGGCAGCTATGAAAACATCACTAAAAATCGCGGTCGCATTTTCTCTGGCTGCCATTACGAGCGCTTGCACGACAGAGTCGTTAACTCGATCTCTCCCGTTCGAAGCTCCGTTTACGGGCGCGGAAGTCTCGGAGAACATGGTGACGCCTGACTTCCGGGTCCAGAGCCTCGAAGTCATCGTTCCTGAAGATTTGACGGTTTCTGAAGATAACACGATCAAGCCGCGGGTTGATATTGTTTGGCACGAGGATCCGTTCGGCAACCGCTATGCGCAGGTTCAGAGTGTCATGGAAGAGGGTCTTCGGATGGGGACCCGCACGCTGAGAGGCTCCCAGCCGGTGAAGGTTGAGGTCGAGTTGATCCGCTTCCACGCGCAAACCGATCGCGTTCGCTATTCGAAAATTCCCTCGGAGCACGAGATCGAATTCTACATGACGGTGACCGATGCACGTTCCGGCGAGGTTATCATTCCTGCGCGTTACGTGAACGCCACATTCCCTGCGTTCGGCGGTGAAATGGCGCTCGCCGCTGACATCGCGGGTATCACGCAGCGAAAGCGGATCACCGAGCGACTTTCGGATGTCATTGTTCAGGAACTGACCAGGCCAATTCCGGCACCGGCCACAATGTAGATCCTCTTTCCAGAGCGACAAAACAGAGATATGAGGGCTGCATGACGCAGCCCTCTTTTTCGTTCCCCACGATCCGCCTCAAACCGAAATCCAACGCCCGTGCCATTCGCCACGGCGCGCCTTGGGTTTATGACAATGAATTGGTCACTGACCGCCGTACGAAATCGCTCGCGCCGGGATCTTTGGCGATCCTTGAGGACGCAGATCGCAATTTCCTCGCGTTTGTTGGCGTAAACCCGAATTCGCGCATCTTCGCGCGGGTTCTGTCGCGTGATCCGGACGCCGTGATCGACCAGGCTTGGTTCGCGGCGAAGCTCTCTGTTGCACTCGCACATCGCGAAACGCTCTTTGATCAGCCCTTCTATCGCTTGGTCCACGCCGAAGCCGACGGGCTGCCGGGCGTTGTGATCGACCGCTTCGGCGATACCTGCGTTGTGCAGCCGAACGCGGCGTGGGCTGATGCGCTCATTGAGCCGCTTACCGCCGCGCTTCGCGAGGTGACCGGTGTCACAACTGTCGTCAAGAACGGGTCCGGTCGTGCGCGTGGTCTTGAGGGACTTGAAGAAACGGTAGATGTGCTCGCAGGACAGGTCGACGGCCACATTCCGGTGCCAATGAACGGCGCGACCTACATGGCGGACCTGATGGGCGGCCAGAAGACCGGTCTCTTTTATGACCAGCGCCCCAATCATGCGTTCACGCAGCGCCTTGTTGCTGGCAAGAAAGTGCTCGACGTGTTTTCCCATGTCGGCGGGTTCGCCCTCGCGTCGCTTGCGGGCGGTGCGGCTTCTGCGCTGTCCGTTGATAGCTCGGCTGCGGCGCTCGAACTCGCGGAAAAAGGCGCTGGGGCGATGGGGAAGGCGGATGCTTTCTCGACCCGCAAAGGCGACGCATTTGATGTGCTCGCCGCCTTGGCAGACGAAGGTGAAACTTTTGATGTCGTGATCTGTGATCCGCCGGCGTTTGCGCCGTCGAAACCTGCGCTCGAAAAGGGGCTACGTGCCTATGAACGTGTGGCGCGTATGGCCGCACCTTTGGTGCGGGATGGCGGGTATCTCGGGCTGTGCTCCTGCTCCCATGCGGCGGATCTCGAAAAATTCCGCACGGCCTCTAACCGTGGTATCGGCCGTGGTGTCGGGCATCTGGGCCGCTCCGCGCAGCTTATTCACACCGGATTTGCAGGTGCCGATCACCCGCTTATGCCGCAATTGGCGGAAAGCGGGTATCTCAAAGCGCTTTTCTACCGGATCACCTCGTGAAAGTTCTCCTCGACGCCTGTGTTCTGTACCCGACGGTGATGCGGGAGGTGCTCCTCGGCGTCGCGCAGCGTGGGCTTTACACGCCTCTGTGGTCGGCACGCATCCTCGAAGAATGGGCGCGGGCTGCGCGCAAAATTGGGCCGACTGGAGAAGCGCAAGCGCGGGGCGAGGTGGCGCTTGTTCGTGCGGCATTTCCGAAGGCTGAGGTGCGCCGCCATGAGGGACTGGAAGCCCGCCTTTACCTCAAGGATGAGAATGACATTCACGTCCTGGCCGCCGCGATTGCAGGCGGGGCGGATGCGATTGTCACAGTGAATGCACAGGACTTCCCGCGTCATGTGCTCGCAGAAGAGGGGCTGGAGCGGTGGGATCCGGATGGATTTCTCTGGCGGCTTTGGTCGGATCACCCTGATGCGGTGTCTGAGGCGGTTGAAAGCGTGCGACAGGAAGCCGAGCGCCTGTCAGGTGAGGCGTGGGAAACCCGCCGTCTCTTAAAGAAAGCGCGCCTGCCGCGTCTCGGCAAAGCACTCTCCTGAGTCGGGTCAGACCCACTTCGCTTCGTTGCTCTCAATCGCTGCAATCCGCTCTGCCGTTTTCGGGTGGCTCAGGAGCCATGCGGGACTTGAGGCACCGTGCGCGCCGGTGAGGGTTTCGAGCTTTTTGAACAGGTTTTTTTGTGGCTCGGTGCCAATCCCCGCCTTGATCAGAAGCGCGGTCGCATAAGCATCCGCCTCATACTCGTCATTGCGCGAAAGTTTCGCTGCGAGGAGACCCGTCACCCACGTCGCGATATACGCCCCGATCCCGGGCAGAACCCGAGACAGGATCATCGCAAGCGCGGTTCTGAGAGCGTTCTGTCCAGAAAAGTCGATCATCCGCCGTTTGCTATGTCCGAGCGCGACGTGTCCGAGTTCGTGGGCGATCACGGAGGCCATTTCCTCGGCGCTGATCTGGCCCAAGCGGAATTTGTCGTAAAACCCGCGTGTGATGTAGACTTTGCCATCGGGGGAGGCGAGTCCGTTCACGGGCTCAATCTCGTAGAGATAGACTCGCACACGCGGAAGATCGAGCGCCTGTGCCAATCGTTTGAACACGGGAGCAAGCTTTGGGTCGACCAGTTCCGAAGACCGCTCCGCCAACTCGCGCGTCGTGCGCCAAGCAGAGAAACGATACATCGCGAGGCCCCAGAGCAGGGCGAGGAGGAGCGGCGTGAATTTTAACATGCCGCTAATATGGGCATGTCTGGCGGCGAGGAAAAGGCCAGACCTGCGCCGCCGCTGTTTTACTGCTTACCTTCAATAGCCTTTTGTAAAGAGGCCCGTCAGGGGGCGTACTGCGTCAAACTGTCGGTCGCGCAGCGAGGGTAGGGCTTGTGCGGGCCGACCTGGACGCCATGTGAGGACTGCTGACAGCCCTGTCTCAGTCGTCTGACCCGCCCCAAGTGGGCTATCGTCATCAACGACGCTATAAATAGCACTCATTGTGAGATCGATTGGAGCGGTCTCGAAAGACCACGTGGCGCTGAGTGTCGCGGTGATGTCCCGCACGTCGAGCACGGCTTCTTCCAGATCATAGGCAGAGACACCGAAGCCGAGCGCGAGTTGATCCGATACAGCCGTCTCGAAACCGATGTCTCCGAAGATGAAATCATTCCCGCCGGGCGTATAGAGCCCGACACCCGTGCGCATGTGCATCTGGGTTGCGCCAGAGCCGAGGGCCCACATGCCTTCGATCCCGACCGCGCCCATGCCTGCAGAGGTGTCGTTTACATCCGTGTAGCTCGCGAAAAGACCGTACTTGGCGCCCTCCTGCGGCTGCATGTAAAGGTGGGCGGAGAGGGTGCCTTGCCAGTGATCGGAAAAGGATGTGGTCCCCAAATCGAGCTGGAGCCCGTGATGTCCGGTGATCGCATAATCGAGGGTGCCGTCGGCCATTGCGATGTTTTCCCCGCCCCAGCTCTCATATCCGAGCGAGGTTTGCGCGCCGAGAAATCCGAGCGTGTTTTCCGCAAAGGCTTGGAGCGGCGACAGAGAGATCACAGCCGCTGCGATCGGGAAGAGCGTGAAGTGTGTCATGGCGAAAGACCTCATCAGGGACGGCAAATGCGCCGCCATCAAATATCGAGGTCAATTTGGCATGAGTTTAGAGTTTAATAAAATGTTAACTTAACAATTGGTTAATGGAATGAGTTAATTTAAATTTTCACGATATTCGCTGAGCTTAGCGGCCGAGCAACTTCATGCCGCGCTCCAGCCCTTCAAGGGTCATGGGGACCATGCGGTCCTCAAAAATCTCGCGGATCATCGTGATCGAATGGGTATAGCGCCAATGTGCTTCCGGTACGGGATTGAGCCAGAGATGGTCCGGCCAGCTTTCGCGTGCACGGCTCAGCCAAACGGCGCCGGCCTCGTCGTTCCAGTGTTCGTTCGCGCCACCCGGAATGGCGATCTCGTAGGGGCTCATGGAGGCGTCGCCGACAAATATACATTTGTAGTCTTTGCTGTAGGTGCGCATCACCTCATGGGTCGGAATCTTCTCGCTCCACCGCCGCATGTTGTCGCGCCACACGCCCTCATATAAGCAGTTGTGGAAGTAGTAATATTCGAGGTGTTTGAACTCGGACCGCGCGGCGGAGAAGAGTTCTTCTACGATTTTGATGTGATCGTCCATCGACCCGCCCACATCGAAGAACATGAGCACTTTGACCGCGTTGTGCCGTTCGGGTCGCGTTTTGACGTCGAGGTAGCCGTGCTCTGCCGTCGCACGAATGGTGCCGTCGAGATCAAGTTCTTCATGCGCACTCGTCCGCGCCCATTTGCGCAGGCGCTTCATCGCGACCTTGATGTTGCGGGTGCCGATTTCGACGCTGTCGTCGAGGTTCCGGAATTCGCGCTTGTCCCAGACTTTCACGGCCTTGCGATGGCGGCTTTTGTCCTGACCGATGCGCACGCCCTCGGGATTGTAGCCATAGGCCCCAAACGGAGAAGTGCCGCCCGTGCCGATCCACTTGTTGCCGCCCTCATGGCGGCCCTTTTGCTCTTCGAGACGCTTTTTGAGCGTTTCCATGAGCTTGTCGAACCCGCCCATGGCTACGATCTCCGCCATTTGCTCGGGCGTCATGTGGCGCTCGAACTGTTTGCGAAGCCACTCTTCAGGGAGATCGAGCGCGTTCAGGACCTCTTCTGAGGAAATGCTCTCAAGTCCCTGAAATGCAGCGGAAAAGGCGCGATCAAAGCGATCTATGTGACGCTCGTCCTTGACCATGATCGCGCGGGCGAGGAAGTAGAATTCCTCGATGTCATAGGTCGCGATCCCCTGATCCATCGCTTCCAGGAACGCCAAGAACTCACGCAGGCTGACTGGAACCCCTTCTTTGCGCAGACTGTCAAAAAAGGGCAGGAACATCGTGTTAAATCCAGCGGTCAGCGACGACGCCGATAAACAGGCCGACAAGTCCGAAGATCAGTGCGAAGACCAGCATGTACTGAATTTTGTCGGCGCGGTTGCCATTGCGCTTGGAGGCAAGGCGCCAGCCCCAGGCCCCACCCAACACG
Organism: Celeribacter litoreus; assembly: GCF_020165855.1. GTDB lineage: Bacteria > Pseudomonadota > Alphaproteobacteria > Rhodobacterales > Rhodobacteraceae > Celeribacter > Celeribacter litoreus. The sequence continues at coordinate 76,095 of NZ_JAIUFY010000008.1, forward strand.
GTCAGAATAATCCCGATCATTGCGCTCTTCTCCCTACGCCTTTCTTCGGACCGCTGTCGCTTTCCGACATCGCTCAACGCGCCAGCGCGGCAATCTCGGAAAGACGGGTCCGGACCTCATCGTCTTCGCCAAACCCATACCGTGCCCAGCCCAGACTGTCGAGATATAGGGTGCGCGCTTCTGCCGGTCGACCAAGTTTCAACAAAGCTGTGGATTCCGTCATGAGAAGAGACGACAGAAGAGCAGCATTCTCTGCGTCCTTCGCCGCGGGAATGGCTTCTGCGGCGAGTTCGTAGGCGCGGCTGTAATTGCCTTCGGAGAGGGCGAGCGCGGCTTGTTGCATGGAAACATGCGCGGCGTGAAACCGTGTTTCCGGACGTGATTTGAAGGTTTCATGCGCTCGGTTCAACGCCATGTAGGTCGCCGCGCGATCAGAGGCGACAGAGAGCCGCCCGTAGAGCATCCATGAAAATCCGGTGCGCGTGTCCTGCCAGTCGGACGCGGTTGCGATCCGGACGGCGTCAGAGGCCGCCTGTCGACGTGTCGAAAGAGCGCTGTCGCCAAGTGCGGTCAAAATAGCGGTTTGCCATGCCTCCGGCGTCGGCGCCGCGAGGGGCGTCGAGGTATAGCGACCTTTCGGATTGATGCGATCAAAAATGCCCGGGAGCGCGGCGGCGACCTCCGGCTTTTTCATGCCTGAACGCAGCGCGGGGTCATATGTGGCGCGCAGGATCATCATGTCGAACGGTGTCAGAACGGAGTGTATGTTGTCATCGTTGAACACCGAGTCGGGCAGTCGGAAAAGGTCGTTTAACGGCCCGAGGGCCTGGGCAAGCTCTTCGTGCAGGCAGTCACGGATTTCCTGTGGCGCTTCGTCATAAGGGATGAAAATCGCGATCCGCTCGCGCGTTTTTACTTTCGTCCAACTCACAGTGTCGCGGCGCGCTTTGGTAAAGTCTTGCCAGCTCGACACGTTCGGCACGACGATGCAGGCCGTATTGGGCGCGCGGCGCGCGAGGCGGTCTTTTGGAAGCGTCTCGATCGTGATCGACGCGTCCCGATTAGAGGAGACCCGACGGATCGAGAGGTCTGCCTCGGACTCGATCCGTTTGAGGACCAGACCGAGGTCATGGTTGAGCGACACCGGAATGTTGTCTCCGGTGACACGTATCGTGATCGGCCCCTCGAAACGGGAGAACTGCGGCAACTCGACGCCGGTTTCCAAGCGGAAGCTCAGGTCCAGAAAATCCCGCGCGAGCGAGGCATTTGATCGCGACAGCGGAGGAGGGGCGACCTCCTCGAAGAGCTTCATGGGGGGGAGCTCTGTGGCTGCCTCTGGCAGGGCCGCCGTATCATACCGCGCAACAGAGTAGTCGTCACACCCCGCCAAAAGACCGTAGCCAAGTGCCGCGGCGAGAAGAGGGCGCGTCAGGCGCGAAAGGCGTGCGGTCTCGAAAAATGTCATGAAGTCTGTCGAAAAAATGCGGAGGCCCCGAGCCTACCAAGTCGCAATTGATCCGTAAATCTTCTTTGAATTACAGGGCGCCAACCGGCGGAATTGCGTCAGCGCTGATATTTGATGAAGGGCGTGAGGGAGCCGATCCGGTCGTAGAGCTTGCGCGCGGTCTCATTGAAATGCTGCGTGGTCCAGTAGACGGCTGGCGTTCCGTTCTCATCTGCGAGCGCATAGACCGCCTCGATGAGGGCACGCCCCGCGCCTGTGCCGCGTGCGTCCTCGGACACGAAAAGGTCCTGAAGATAGGTGACATCTTCGACCCGCCAGTTGTGTGCGTGAAAGATGTAATGGACGAGACCAACCAGTTTGCCGTCTTTCTCAGCAACCAATGCCCCGCGCTCTGTGTGCTCGGGATCAATCAGGCGTCGAAAGGTGGTGGTGTAGACTTCCTCACTCACTTCGCTTTCATAGAAAGTGAGATAGCCAGACCAGAGTTCGCGCCACTCGGCTTCATCGGCGGCGGTCAGGGGGCGGATGTTCAACGTCATGGTCCGCTCCTAACGCCGCTGGCTGCGCGCCATAAAGGCGAGGCGCTCAAAGAGGGCGACGTCCTGCTCGTTCTTCAAGAGCGCGCCATGCAGTTTCGGGAGTGCATTGGCGCCATCGCGCGCGAGGTCCTCGGGCGAGAGATCTTCGGCGAGCAGAAGTTTGAGCCAGTCGAGCACTTCGGATGTGGACGGCTTTTTCTTGAGCCCCTGCGTCTCGCGGATTTCGTAGAACTGCGTGAGCGCCGTGGTCAGGAGCCGATCCTTGAGGCCCGGGAAGTGTACGTTCACAATGGCCTTCATCGTCTCCATGTCCGGAAAACGGATGTAGTGAAAGAAACACCGGCGTAGAAATGCGTCGGGCAGTTCCTTTTCGTTGTTCGACGTGATGATCACGACCGGACGCTGTTTCGCGGTGATGGTCTCGCCTGTCTCGTAGACGTGGAACGCCATCTTATCGAGTTCCTGAAGCAGGTCGTTCGGAAACTCGATGTCGGCCTTGTCGATTTCATCGATCAAAAGAACGACCTTTTGGTCGGCCGAAAACGCTTCCCAGAGTTTGCCCTTCTTGATGTAGTTGCCCACATCCTCGACACGCGGGTCGCCCAACTGGCTGTCGCGCAGGCGCGAAACAGCGTCGTATTCGTAGAGACCTTGCTGGGCGCGCGTGGTCGATTTGATGTTCCATTCGATCATGTCGAGGCCGAGCGCATTCGCAACCTGACGCGCGAGTTCTGTCTTGCCCGTGCCAGGCTCACCTTTGACGAGCAGCGGTCGTTCAAGCGCAATTGCTGCATTTACCGCCACTGTCAGATCACGCGGGGCTACATATTCAGCAGTCGAGGAGAATCTCATCACGGTTTTGGCCTGTATGTAAAGTCTTTGAGCCAGATCATAACGGGGCCGCGGAAAGGTGCAATACGAGGGTTTTTGTGTGGTGACATCCTTTACAAAACACGTTAAACGGGCGTCAAAATGGAGGTGGCCACATGGCTGACAATACCATGAATTTGACCAACGGAGTTGATGAGGTGAGCGAGATGAAGGCCGAGACCTTCCTGCCTGATGATTATCGTCCGGCTGAGGACGAACCTTTTATGAATGAGCGTCAGCTCGAGTATTTCCGCAGAAAGCTATTGGATTGGAAGGCAGAGTTGCTCGACGAGAGCCGCCACACAATCGAAGGCCTGCAGGACAGCACCCGCAACATCCCGGACATTACGGACCGTGCCTCTGAAGAGACCGATCGCGCTCTCGAACTTCGCACCCGTGACCGTCAGCGGAAGTTGGTTGTGAAAATCGACGCCGCTCTGCGCCGCATCGACGAAGGTGAATATGGCTACTGCGAAAAAACCGGTGAGCCGATCTCTCTGAAGCGTCTGGATGCCCGCCCGATCGCGACGATGACCTTGGAGGCGCAGGAGCGTCACGAGCGTCGCGAAAAAGTGCACCGCGACGACTGAGATTGACCAAGCGCGTCACCGAATGTGTCACAATGACCACGTGACGGCGCAGGGAAAGATATGGCAAAACACCGGGGCAATGCTCCGGTGTTTTTCATTTCAGACGATTGAATTTGCAGACAGATCAATCGGTGAGGACATGGCGGAGCCATCAGACAGAGGAGAGCGGGCATGTTGATCGGTGAGGACATCGGCATTCTTGGCGCAGGCGTTGCGGGATTGGCCGTGGCGCGGGCTCTTGCGCTTCGTGGTGCGAAAGTCACCGTATACGAACAGGCCCCCGAAATCCGCGAGGTTGGCGCAGGGCTGCAAATCTCGCCGAACGGTGTGCGGGTTTTGGCTGGCCTCGGTCTTGATCCGGTTTCGCGTGCGGTCCGTTCCAAAGGTGTTCGGTTGATGGACGGCTACATGGGGCGGGAGGTGCTCTACCTCGATCTCGCCGCCTATCGGCCAAACGACGATTTCCTCCTGATGCACCGCGCGGATCTCATTGATCTTCTTCATCAGGGTGCACGTGATGTCGATGTGGATATCCGCCTCCATCACAAAGTGGAAGACATAGACGGCGATGAAGATGGCGTTACGCTGAACTTTGAGGGCGGGGCGACGGCGCGTCATGGCATCGTGCTCGGTGCGGACGGGTTGCATTCGAAACTGCGCCCTATGCTCAACGGCCCAGCCAAACCTTTCTTCACCGGCCAGACCGCGTGGCGGGCGACCGTTCCGGCATTGGGCGGAGAGCCTGAGGTCGCGATGGTCCACATGGCAGCGGGACGCCACGTCGTTTCCTATCCCCTGCGCGGCGGGGAGATAATCAACATCGTTGCCGTTGAAGAGCGCTCGGATTGGATCGAGGAAGGCTGGTTCCACGAAGGCGACCCCGAGGAACTCCGCCGCAATTTCTCGAACTTCTGCCCTGGCATTACCGCGTTGCTCGGACGTGTGGAACAGGTTTCCCGTTGGGGCCTCTTCCGTCATCCGGTCGCCGTGCGCTGGCATTCGGACCGCACGGCGCTCTTGGGCGATGCGGCGCACCCTACGCTTCCGTTCTTGGCGCAAGGGGCTGTGATGGCACTCGAAGATGCGTGGGTCTTGGCGGACTGTTTGGGAAAGCTTCCGCTCGATCAAGCGTTGCCAGCCTATCAAATGTGCCGCCGCCCGCGTGTGACCCGCGTCATTGAGGCGGCGAACGCAAACGCGAGGAACTATCACCTCAGCGGGCCGAAACGGTTCCTCGGGCACACGGCCCTGCGCCTCGCCGGACAGCTCGCGCCGAAACAGGCGGTGGAGAAATTCGCGTGGCTCTACGATTATGACGTGACCGCCGAGTAGCGCCACGCGTTTCAGACATGAAAAACGCCGCACTCCCTCCGGAGGCGCGGCGTTTTCAATTCCATGTTTCAAACTCAGGCGTTTTCGAGCGCTGTGACGATGCCGGAGAAATCCGCAGCTTTCAGAGACGCTCCGCCCACGAGTGCTCCATCCACATTCGAGGTTGCAAAGATTTCGTCGGCGTTGGTGGGTTTTACAGAACCACCGTAAAGCAGCGGAATATCTGCTGCGCCGCCACCAAAACGGTCGCTCAGGGTCGCGCGCATGTCGTCGTGGACTTCGGCGATTTGTTCTAGTGTCGGGATTTTGCCGGTGCCGATGGCCCAGACAGGTTCGTAAGCAATGACGAGTTTTGCAAGATCAACAGAGTCAGGCAGGGAGCCCGCAAGCTGGCTACGGATCACAGCAAGAGTTTCACCGGCTTCGCGTTGTTCGAGGGTTTCGCCAACGCAGACGACTGCGACGAGGCCTGCCTCAATGGCGGCAACCGTCTTTGCTGAAATCAGCGCGTCGGTTTCGCCATGATCGGCGCGGCGCTCGGAGTGACCGAGGATCACATAGCCGCACCCTGCATCGACCAGCATCTCTGCGGAGATATCGCCCGTGTGTGCGCCTGAGGAGTTGGTGTGGCAATCCTGACCGCCAACGGCGACCTTTGAGCCTGATAGCGCGTCCGCCATTGCTCCGACGAGCGTGAAGGGCGGGCAGAGCAGGATATCGACGGAGGGCGCGGGGAACATCTCTGCGAGTGCGGTTGCTTCGGTCAGGCTTGCTTTCAGCCCGTTCATCTTCCAGTTGCCTGCCGCCAATTTGCGTGCCATGCGCCGCTCTCCTTTTGTCAATTTCCAGACTGGGTTGGCCGCATCATTGCAGCCAATGACCGACAGTCAAGTCTTTGACGGTCATGGGCGCATTGACATCGCTCAGTTTTTACAGAAATCGCGGGGAGGCTGGCTTCAGGCGTTGTCCGAAAGGCTTTCGTCGAACTTGATCGACTCGCCGCATCCACACTCATCGACTACGTTCGGGTTCTTGAACTTGAAGCCCGCTTCGAGCAGGGACACCTCATAATCGATCTCGGTGCCAAAGAGGAACATCTGCGCCATCGGTGCGATCATCACGCGGGCGCCGTCCTGTTCGACGACCTCATCCATCGGGTCGATCTCGGAGACATAGTCCATGGTGTATTCCATGCCAGCGCAGCCGCCCTTTTTCACACCAATGCGCAGACCCTTGGAGCCGTCTTTCTCCATGAGTTTCGCAATCTGCGCCGCCGCAACGGGGGTCATAGTCACTGCCTGTTTTCCGGGAATGCCGAACATGTGCGTGTCTCCTTTGGGCTCAATCTAGTGATTCAGCGGTTTAATTCCAAGCGGGAGACGCTGTGCGACGATGAACAATCTCGCGAGCGTCAAAAAAAGCGGCCTTTCGGGCCGCTTTTCGCATCTCCGGAATGGACCGGATTACATAAAGCCCAGTTCGAGGCGGGCTTCGTCCGACATCATTTCCATTCCCCACGGCGGGTTCCATGTCAGTTCGACGTCGACCTGTTTGACGCCGGGAAGCGGTTCGACCGCATCGGCGACCCAGCCAGGCATCTCGCCGGCGACCGGGCAGCCGGGCGCGGTGAGGGTCATGATCACACGGACTTCGTTTTCGTCATTGATCTCAATCGTATAGACGAGGCCCAGATCATAGATGTTGACCGGAATTTCGGGGTCGTAAACGGTCCGGCACGCCTCAACAATCGCTTCGTGAAGCGGGTGTTCCGTGCTCGACGGTTTGATCAGTGGGGTACCTTCAACGGGCCCGTCTTCTGGGGTCTGTGCCTGATCGCTCATGCGCGCTCTCCTATTTCCGACTGATCATATAAGGAATGGGGCGGGGAAGGTCCAGTGGTAGAGGGTCAGAACCCGCCCGATGCACAGTCCTTGATCGTTTTTGTCTGCTTGCCGCGTCGCTCTGCTCTCAGGATTTAAGACGCGATTTACGTGCAGGGGCTGGTCGCACGCGTCGTTCGATCATGTCGAACAGAGGTGCGGCGAGGTTCTTGCCTGTCGTCGTCTCCGCGCCCTCGAACCCCGGCGAAGAGTTGACTTCGAGCACCTTTGGCCCGTCCTCGGCGCGCAGGAGATCCACACCTGCCATCCGTAGGCCGAGCGCTTTGGCGGACCGGAGCGCTGTTTCGCGCTCTTCCTTCGTGATCCGAACCTTGGTCGCCTTGCCGCCGAGGTGAAGGTTGGACCGGAAGTCTCCGCCCGAGGACGACCGTTTGATCGCGGCGACGACCTTGCCGTCGATGACGACGCAGCGGATGTCCTCACCGGCGGCTTCTTTGACGAAGTGCTGAACGAGGAAGTTTGCTTTCAAGCCACGAAACGCCGAAATCACCGATTGCGCGGCTTTCTTCGTCTCCGCGAGCACGACACCGCGTCCTTGAGTGCTTTCCAGAAGCTTCACGATCAGCGGGGCCTGACCCGCGAGGGCGATCAGGTTGTCGGTGTCTTTTGGAGAGGCCGCGAACGCGGTCGTCGGCATGCCGATCCGGTGACGTGCGAGGATTTGGTGGGCCTGAAGCTTGTCCCGCGATTGGGTGATCCCCTCGGAGCTGTTCACGCAATAGGTGCCGATGGTCTCGAATTGGCGGATTACGGCGGTGCCGTATGAGGTGACGGAGGCACCGATCCGCGGGATCACAGCGTCATAGCGCGGCAGGCGCTTGCCATCGTAATAGATTTCCGGTGCGAGCGCGTTGATCGCCATGTAGCAGCGCGTGGTGTCGATGACTTCGACGACGTGCCCGCGCGCTTCGCCCTCATCGACGAGACGGCGGGTGGAATAGTTGTCAGGCTCTCGTGACAGAACAGCAATGCGCAAAGCACGCGGCGCACCGGTCCCGCGAATGGAGGCGCTGAAATAGACGCTATCGCTCAATTTGGGTTGGCAAAAGCTCTCGGACGGCTGCACGACCATATCGTCCATGATCGCCTGACGCCCGAGCAGCATCCGGTAGGCCATGTTGCCCCGATTGGTCAGCGTCACTTCGATGGGCCACGTTCTGTCGCCCATCTTGATGTCTGTCGAGATGACATAACGCAGTTCGGTTTCCCCGTTCGAAGACGTCACTTCGCGGCGGTCCACAACATCAGCGGAACAGGAAATAACGATGTCCTCGCGTCCCGGCACAGGGTGCACGTTGAAGCGCACCTTCGGCGCATCCGATTTGCCGAAGGGTTCAATCTCGAATGCGTGCAGGGCCGAGGTCTTGGCGCCTGTGTCCACTTTGACTTTCAGTGCGGGGAGGCCCAGCCCGGGGAGGGAAGCCCATTCTTCCCAGCCCAAGGTAAAATTCGGGGCAAGAGGCGCTTTGTCCGGCATAGGTCGATCTCACAAAATAGGGGGAAGCCGCGGGCAACACACTCCGATCCGGCCAGATGCGCCAAATGGCACCTCTTCGGCTCTATGACAAGAGACTTTGACAGTTTCGTAAAGGCTTTTCTTGGTGCGAAGAAAAACGGCGAATGTCCGACGCTTTGCCCGTAATTGTCTCGCTGAAGCGCATTTCAGAGCATGCAAGCGCAAACATTCGATCTTGCACCGTCAAACGTTTGGTCAAAGGCGCAGGTGGGCGCAGGCTAAAGCCCATAAATTGAGAATAGACACTGAACGGGGACGGAAGACATGAGTGAAGAAAAATTAATGCCTTTGGTTTATCAACTCGGAGACGTGCCGCCGCCGCCAAAAGCGGCTTTGGCGGCTTTCCAACACGTTTTGGCGTCCATTGTCGGGATCGCGACGCCGTCGCTGATTATTGGCGGGGCGCTCGGACTTGGCGAGTACACGCCCTATCTCATCGCGATGGCGTTTTTCGTCTCGGGTGTGGCGACCTTTATCCAGTGCAAGACGATCGGGCCTGTCGGCTCCGGTCTCCTGTCGCTACAAGGGACATCCTTTGCCTTCCTCGGCGCCATTCTCGCCGCGGGTTTCGCGGTCAAAGGGCAGGGCGGAACGCCCGAAGATATCCTCGCAATGATCTTTGGTCTGTGTCTCTTCGGCTCTCTGGTGGAGATCATTCTTTCCCAGTTCCTCGATAAACTGAAACGGATCATTACGCCGACCGTGACGGGTATCGTGATCACTGTGATCGGCCTGTCCCTCATCAGAGCGGGCTTTACCGATTTCGCAGGTGGCGCGCGGGCCGGTGAAGATCTCGGCAAGCCGCTTTATCTGCTCATGGGGTCGCTGGTTGTTGCGGTCATTCTCGTCATGACCTTTATCGGCAAACCCATGCTCCGCATCTCCGCGATCATGATCGGACTCGTTGTCGGAACCATCGTGTCGAGCTTCTTTGGTATGGTGAACTTTGGTGCGCTCGGGAACGCGAGCCTCTTTGCGCTGCCGATCCCGTTCAAATACGGCATTGATTTCGACTTCGGCCTCTTCGTGCCAATTGCCTTCCTCTATCTTGTGACCGCCATCGAAACCTCCGGTGACCTCACCGCAAACTCCGTGATTTCCGGCGAGCCGGTCGAGGGGCCGGTGTACATGAAGCGGATCAAGGGCGGTGTTTTGGGCGATGGTGTGAACTCCGCGATTGCCGCCGTGTTCAACACCTTTCCGAACACGACCTTTTCGCAGAACAATGGTGTGATCCAAATGACTGGCGTCGCCTCGCGGCATGTGGGGCTCTATGCGGGCGGTATTCTCGTTCTGCTCGGCCTCTTCCCGATCATCGGCAGCCTGTTCCTGATCATTCCCAAACCGGTGCTCGGTGGCGCGACGCTCGTGCTGTTCTCCACGATTGCTGTGGCGGGGATCCGCATCCTGTCGTCCGAAGAAATGAACCTGCGCCGCGTCTATATCATGGCGGTGTCCTTCGGCCTCGCGCTCGGTGTGACGCTCGTGCCGGACGCCACACAGAACCTGCCGACCTTCCTCAAACAGGTCTTTGCAGCGCCGATCACGCTTGCGGGTCTGTCTGCGATTATCCTCTCGCTCGCGATCCCAGAGGACGCGAAGGCGACGATTGAAGCGGCGGAGTAACCCGCCTCGATCCAGAGAACTTTGAACCCGCTCCAGCTTTGGGGCGGGTTTTCCTTTGTGCCTGAGCTTTGACGCCGTTGCGACCTCTCTGGTCGCGCGCCGATTTTGCGGGTAAATCCGGCCTATGACCCAAGACACCCAAACCCCGCGATTCTCCTTTTCACTCAACGCGACCGACGGCCGTGCCCGCACGGGTGTGATCTCCACGCCGCGCGGTGACATCCGCACGCCTGCTTTTATGCCGGTCGGGACGGCTGCGACCGTGAAGGCGATGATGCCGGAGAGTGTGCGGGCGACTGGGGCGGATGTTCTGCTCGGCAACACCTATCACCTGATGCTGCGCCCAACGGCGGAGCGGATCGCCAATCTCGGCGGGTTGCACAAGTTCATGAACTGGGAGCGCCCGATCCTCACCGACAGCGGCGGGTTTCAGGTCATGTCTCTCTCTGATCTGCGCAAGCTGACGGAAGAGGGGGTCACCTTCCGCTCTCATGTGGACGGGTCCAAGCACTTCCTGTCGCCGGAGCGGTCGATGGAAATCCAGAAGCTCCTCGGCTCCGACATTGTCATGTGTTTCGACGAATGCCCCGCGCTGCCCGCGGACCGCAAACGGATCGCGGAGTCGATGCGCCTGTCGATGCGGTGGGCGCAGCGGTCTAAGGATGCGTTCGGAGACCGTCCTGGCCATGCGCTCTTCGGGATTCAACAGGGCGGCCTAGAGAAAGATTTTCGCGAGGAAAGCGCCGAGGCGCTCAAAGAGATCGGGTTTGACGGATACGCCATCGGCGGCCTCGCCGTCGGTGAAGGGCAGGACCTCATGTTCCAGACCCTCGATTTCGCGCCTGAGTTCCTCCCGCAGGACAAGCCACGTTACCTTATGGGCGTCGGCAAACCGGACGATATCGTCGGGGCCGTAAAGCGTGGCGTCGATATGATGGACTGCGTGCTTCCGTCCCGTTCCGGCCGCACCGGTCAGGCATGGACGCGTCGCGGACAGGTCAACATCAAGAACGCCCGCCACGCCGATGATCCGCGCCCGCTCGATGAGCAGTGCACATGTCCGGCTTGCTCCAATTACTCGCGGGCCTACCTTCATCATGTGTATCGCAGCCACGAGATGATTTCAGGGATGCTGCTCACCTGGCACAACCTGCATTATTTCCAAGAGATCATGCAGGGGATGCGCGACGCGATTGCAGCGGGCACGTTCGAGGCGTGGGAGAAGGACTTCCATGACACCCGCGCGCTCGGAGATATCGAACCTGTCTGAGGAGGCCTGCGCCATAAAACCGTTTGTTCCGTTTCTCTCGCTTGGCCTTTTGGCCGCCACACCCGTTATTGCGGAGGAAAGCCTCTGCGGATGGACAGATGAGGCCAAAGTTGTCCGCGCCATTGCTGGAACATTTGACAGTGCCCTTGCGGTTCAGATCGAAGCGGACCTGCTCTCCACGCGCCAACTGGTCGACGATCGCGTGTCAGTTGAGGCGGACGGACATTTCACCGACGCCTTTCTCGACGAACTGCTCGGTGCGCCGCTCCCGCTGACGCTCGGGCCGGTCTTCTACGATGTCGATGCAGTTGATGACCTCTTGGAAACAACGGGCAGCGACTGGATTGCGGATGCGGTATCGCTCACACCTTGCGGGCCGGAGGGTCTGCCACAGCTCTCGGCGGCGTTCGAGGCCGGAGAGGGCCTCTATGGACAGGTGACCCTTATTCCCTATTTCACTGACAAGATCGTGATGCTGATCCAGATGGATTATCTCGGAGAGTGGGGGATGTCGGAGATCACGGGAACCGCGCTTCTCACGCCGAACGGGCTCGCGCCAGACGCTCAATCAACCGAATAACCGACCCGTGCCGTGGCGCACGCATTGCCAAGAATTCGCGCACATCTTCACTCTCTCTTCACTTCCCCGGATTATCTGTTGAATTGGTTTGATTTTCCGGCGCCCATGCGCGGGAAGAACCTCAAACACCGCCCCAGAACGGGACACTCCAGCCTCAGATCGTCGATTCCGGCCTTGCAGGTGCCGCCCATGAAAGGCAGACTGTTTCAAAAGCCGCAACTTGACTTGGTTGAAACGCCCCGTGGGTGCCCCCACATATAGTTACCAAGACAGGAAAGGATCGTAGGTTGCCGCCAATGCGGGGCCGGGTTCTTTTGCCAAGATAAGGAATGACTATGCACGAGCAAATCCAATCCTATCCCGTACTCCCGCTGCGCGATATCGTGGTGTTCCCCCATATGGTGGTGCCCCTCTTTGTCGGCCGCGAGAAATCGGTAAAGGCGCTCGAAGAAGTGATGAGTCAGGATAAACAAATCCTGCTCTCGGCCCAGATCGATCCGTCGGTTGATGATCCGGAAGAAGACGGCATCTACCGCGTTGGCGTTCTGGCCAATGTGCTTCAACTTCTGAAACTCCCCGATGGCACCGTGAAGGTGCTCGTCGAGGGCGAGAAGCGTGTGCGCCTGACGCAGTTCATCGAGAACGAAAATCACTTCGAAGCGGAAGTTGAACCGCTCGAAGAGACCGTCGGTGATGAAGCCGCTGTAGAAGCCCTCCTGCGCTCCGTGCGCGAGGAGTTCGAGCACTACGCCAAAGTGAAAAAGAACGTCCCGGAAGAGGCGCTTGTCGCCGTGTCCGAGAGCCGTGAACCTGCCAAGCTCGCCGACCTCGTGTCCGGTCATCTCGGCGTCGAAGTTGAACAGAAGCAACAGCTTCTCGAAACGCTCTCCATCGCTGAGCGCCTTGAGGCCGTGTACGGTCTGATGCAGGGCGAGCTGTCGGTTCTTCAGGTCGAGAAAAAGATCAAGACCCGCGTGAAGTCGCAGATGGAGAAAACCCAGCGCGAGTACTACCTGAATGAGCAGATGAAGGCCATTCAGAAGGAACTCGGCGACGGCGAGGATGGCTCTGACGAGATCACCGAACTCGAAGAGAAAATCGCGGCGACGAAACTCTCCAAAGAGGCCAAGGAAAAGGCTGAGGGCGAGCTGAAAAAGCTCAAAAACATGAGCCCGATGTCTGCAGAGGCCACTGTTGTGCGCAACTATCTCGACTGGATGCTGTCCATTCCGTGGGGCACGAAGTCGCGCGTGAAGAAAGACTTGGGGCGTGCCGAAGATATTCTCGACACCGATCACTACGGTCTCGAGAAGGTCAAAGAGCGCATCGTTGAGTATCTCGCCGTGCAAAGCCGCTCCCAAAAACTCAAAGGCCCGATCATGTGCCTCGTGGGTCCTCCGGGTGTTGGTAAGACCTCCCTCGGGAAGTCTGTTGCGAAAGCCACGGGGCGCGAATTCATTCGTATCTCCCTCGGGGGCGTGCGTGACGAATCCGAGATCCGCGGTCACCGCCGGACCTACATCGGCTCCATGCCGGGCAAGATCATTCAGGCCCTGAAAAAAGCCAAAACCACGAACCCGCTCATCCTGCTCGACGAGATCGACAAGATGGGGCAGGACTTCCGTGGCGATCCGGCGTCGGCCATGCTCGAAGTGCTTGATCCGGAACAGAACTCGACCTTCGTGGACCACTATCTCGAAGTGGAATACGACCTGTCGAATGTGATGTTCCTGACCACGTCCAACAGCTATAACATGCCGGGGCCGCTTCTCGACCGGATGGAGATCATTCCGCTCTCGGGTTACACCGAGGAGGAGAAATCCGAGATCGCGAAACAGCACCTGATCCCGAAACAGGTGAAGGCGCATGGCCTCAAAGCGAAGGAATTCGAGATTTCCGACGGCGCGATCATGGATGTGATCCGCTACTACACCCGCGAAGCGGGCGTGCGGAACCTCGAGCGTGAATTCGCAAAAGTCGCGCGGAAAGCTGTGACGAAGATCGTTCGCAAAGAGGTTGAAACGGTGTCTGTCAGCTCTGACAACATCGAGGACTTCCTCGGCGTGAAGAAGTTCCGTTACGGCCTCGCCGAGAAGGAAGATCAGATCGGTGTCGTGACCGGACTCGCCTACACCTCTGTCGGTGGCGATCTCTTGCAGATTGAGGCGCTCAAACTGCCTGGTAAGGGCCGGATGAAGACCACGGGTAAGCTCGGCGATGTGATGAAAGAGAGCATCGACGCAGCAAGCTCCTACGTCCGCTCCATCGCGCCGTCGATCGGTGTGAAGCCGCCGCTCTTTGACACGATGGACATCCACGTCCACGTACCGGATGGCGCGACGCCGAAGGACGGTCCGAGTGCGGGTCTCGCCATGGTTACGACCATCGTGTCGGTACTGACGCAGATTCCGGTGCGCAAGGATATCGCTATGACCGGCGAGGTCTCGCTGCGCGGGAATGCGACGGCCATTGGCGGCTTGAAGGAGAAACTCCTTGCGGCGCTTCGTGGCGGTATCAAAACGGTGCTGATCCCCGAGGAAAACGTCAAAGACCTCGCGGACATTCCGGACAACGTGAAAGAGGGGCTGGAAATCATCCCCGTGACCCATGTGTCCGAGGTGCTTAAACATGCGCTCGTCCGGACGCCGGAACCGGTAGAATGGGACGAGGCCGCCGAAGAGGCCGCACGTCTTGCGAAACTCGAGGTGAAGCCTGGATCGCAATCTCCGACCGCGCACTAACCGCATCGCAATTCAATCACCGAAAAGCCGGCCCTTTGGTCGGCTTTTTGATTTAATATCAGGCATCTGTGCGAGTTTTTGTAAATACGGTATGAACTTTGTCTTTGCGAACGTATTGGGGTTTGCGGTTGCTCTACCGAGCAGCCTAGGGTGCCTTAGTATGTAACCGAAGTGAGGTGAGGGCGTTTGATTGCTCCGCGCGGCATCCGAAGCAAATGCCCCGTTCTCACAGATGTAACGAGCGAAAGAATGACTATGAATAAGAAAGATATGATCGCGAAAGTGGCGGAAATCTCCGGCGTGAAGCGGTCTGATGCGAAGAAGGCCATGGAAGCCACGCTTCAAATTCTCGGCGATACGCTTCAGGAGGGGAACGGCCTAAATGTGCCTCCGCTTGGAAAGATGGCCGTGAACCGTCAAAAAGAGAGCGACGGTGCCTATGTGATCGTCGCGAAACTCCGCCGCTCCAAAGCGATGCTCAGCGATGAGCCGAAGGAAACGAGTGAAGACGCCGAGGCTGCGGAGGCGACGGCCAAGTGAGCCGTTTCGGCGGGTCGATGCTTCGGTGAAAAACCCTCTTGCACTCTCGAAACCCAAAGGCTAAACACCGCGCCACGGCGGGTGATTAGCTCAGTGGTAGAGCGCTTCGTTCACATCGAAGATGTCAGGAGTTCAAATCTCTTATCACCCACCATCCAGTTTCTAAAAGGCGTCCTGAAGAAGGGCGCCTTTTGCTTTTGTGCGGCGCGGGCGGGTCTTGCTCGGTGATAAACTCACAGACGGCAGGGCGCCGAAAGCGTCATAGAGGGAGCATGAAATTCATCGATTCCCTCCCGCTTCACACCCTGATCATGGCGTCCTTGCTGCTCGGCCTCGCGCCGTTCGTGCCGGAGCCACATCTTTGGGAAAAATTGAAGATGCTCTTCTCCGGCACGCTGGTGAAGCCGATCGACATATTCGATCTGGTCCTGCACGGCGGGCCGCTGATCCTCTTGGGGATCAAGCTGTCCCGCGGTCACTCTGCACCGGAAGAATAAAAAACGCCCCGCCAGTTTGTCCGGCGGGGCGCAATTTTTATTAGCTGTGATCAGGCCTTCGAAACTGCGTCCAGAATGCGGGCCCAGCTACGCACGCCTTTGTGGAAGTTTTTGAGGCCGTATTTCTCGTTCGGGGAGTGGATGCGGTCATCATCATCGGCATAGCCCACGAGCATCGAGTCGAGGCCGAGGATCGTGGTGAAGAAGCCCGCAATCGGGATGGAGCCGCCCATGCCTGCGAACACGGCCTCACGCTCCCATTCATCAGAGAGGGCGAGACGCGCGGCTTCGAATTCGGCGCGGGATGTGTTCATGACGGCCGCAGGAGAGCCGTCGAGGTCCTGGTTCCACGTCACTTTGGCGTCTGTCGGCAGATGCGCCTCGACATGCGCGCGCAGGTTTTCGCGAATGGCGTCGGGGTCCTGATCGCCAACAAGGCGGCAGGTGATTTTGCAATGTGCTTCGGACGGGATCACCGTTTTGGTGCCGGGTCCCTGATAGCCGCCCCAAAGCCCGTTGATCTCGAGCGTCGGGCGCGCCCATTGCTGTTCAAGGGTGGAGTAGGCGGTCTCGCCATGCGGGACCGTCATTCCAACGGAGGAGAGATAGTCCTGTTCATCAAAGCCGCAGCCTTTCCATTGCTCAAGGATCGGTTCCGGCACCTCGTGCACGCCGTTATAAAAGTCCTTGATGGTCACGCGACCCTCATCGTCGTGGAAGGTCGAGATGATTTTGGAAATCTCGCGCAGCGGATTGAGGGCAGGGCCGCCGTAATGGCCGGAATGCAGGTCCATGGTCGGGCCGGTCAGGGTAAACTCGTCTTTGAGCATGCCACGCAATTGTGAACAAATGGACGGCACACCGGGTGCTACCATAGAGGTGTCGCAGATAAGTGCGAGGTCGGCGGCGAGTTTATCTTTGTTGGCATCCATGAACGGGATGAGAGACGGGGAGCCGCTTTCCTCTTCGCCTTCAAAGAAGAAGGTGATGGTACAGGGCATTTCGCCATGCTCCGCGATCCACGCGCGGCAGGCCTCCACGAAGGTCATGAGCTGGCCTTTGTCGTCAGAGGCACCACGACCACGGATGACTTTGCCCGTCGGGCGTTCTTCGATGAATGGTTCGAACGGCGCGTGATCCCAAAGATCAACCGGATCAACAGGTTGCACGTCGTAGTGACCGTAGAATAGGAGATGCGGACCACCCGTGCCGATCTTGCCCCAGACCATCGGGTGACCCGGTGTCTCGCACAGTTCCGCTTCGGCGCCCAAGGATTTCAGGTCTTCGACAAGCCACTGTGCCGCTTTAAGGCAGTCGCCTTTGAAGGCAGGGTCGGTAGAGATCGACGGAATGCGGAGCAAATCCATCAAGCGCGCGAGGGCGTTATCGAGATCGCTATCAATGCGGGAAAGGACCGGATCGAGACGCGTGTTCATTATAGGAAACCTTTGAGATCATTTGTGATGTTTTGCCGCAGACTACTCCTCTGAAATCCAGTGTCCAGAGGTAGGGCATGGGTTGACATAGATCATTCTGAAAGGGTTTTTAGTCATTCTAAGAAGGTCGAAAGGCCGAGGTCTCGCAAATGCCCTCTTTCGTATGCCACTAAGGCATTATGTTGCGAAATGTGAATATATCTCGCAATTTTCAAATTAGGCAGTTAAAACAAGCAGACCAGAGACGCGCGAAAGGATCAAAAGTGGACTACACGGCTAAGCTAGAGGAAGCCCTGCAACGTTTGCATGATGAGGGTCGCTACCGCACCTTTATCGATATCGAACGTAAGCGTGGCCAATTCCCGCATGCAACGTGGACACGCGAAGATGGCACCCAGCAGCCGGTCACCGTCTGGTGCGGCAACGACTATCTTGGCATGGGGCAAAATCCGGTCGTGCTCGAAGCCATGAAAGAGGCCGTGGATAACGCAGGTGCCGGCTCTGGTGGCACGCGCAACATCTCTGGCACCACGGTGTATCACAAGCGTCTCGAAGCCGAACTCGCCGATCTTCATCAGAAAGAGGCCGCTCTGGTCTTTTCTTCCGCTTACATCGCGAATGACGCGACGCTCTCGACGCTGCCGACGCTTTTCCCGGGTCTGATCATCTACTCCGATGAGCTGAACCACGCCTCGATGATCGAAGGCATTCGTCGCAATGGTGGGGCGAAACGCATCTTCCGTCACAATGACGTTGCGCATCTGCGTGAGTTGCTCGCCGCCGACGATCCGAG
This sequence comes from Celeribacter litoreus, assembly GCF_020165855.1. Classification (GTDB taxonomy): domain Bacteria; phylum Pseudomonadota; class Alphaproteobacteria; order Rhodobacterales; family Rhodobacteraceae; genus Celeribacter; species Celeribacter litoreus. Next base: position 93,791 of record NZ_JAIUFY010000008.1, read on the forward strand.
CCTTCCGAAACTGATCGCGTTTGAATCGGTCTACTCGATGGACGGTGACTTTGGTCCGATCGAAGAAATTCTCGACCTGGCCGACGAATTCAATGCGCTGACCTACATTGACGAAGTTCACGCCGTTGGCATGTATGGTGCACGCGGTGCCGGTGTTGCTGAGGCACAGGGCCTGATGGGCCGCATCGACATCATCAACGGCACACTTGGCAAAGCCTTCGGTGTGTTTGGTGGTTACATCGCAGCCTCGGAGAAAATGTGTGATGCTGTGCGCTCCTATGCGCCCGGCTTCATCTTTACGACATCCATTCCGCCGGCAGTTGCCGCAGGTGCCGCAGCGTCCATCGCGTTCCTGAAAGGCGAGGGTGGTGTGAAGCTGCGCGAAGAGCATCAGACACAGGCGAAAATCCTGAAGACCCGTCTCAAGGCGCTCGGCCTTCCGATCACCGATCATGGCTCCCATATCGTGCCGTTGATCGTGGGCGATCCGGTGCACACGAAACTCATGTCCGACATGATGCTCGAACACTATGGCATCTACGTCCAGCCGGTGAACTTTCCGACCGTTCCGCGTGGCACAGAACGTCTGCGTTTTACGCCGTCTCCAGTGCACGGATCGGGTGAAATGGACCATCTGATCAAAGCCTTGGACGCGCTTTGGAGCCACTGTGCGCTGAATCGTGCCGAAATGGCGGGTTAACCCTCTTATCTACTGTGCGGCTCTGTAAACCATGTGGTAATGATTCCATAGAACAAGCGGCGAATCGTAGAAACAAGCGGGTCGCGTGTTCTTGGGGATGAGACCAATTTGGGGCAGTGCAATGATCAGGCGGTGGAGCAAACCACCTGTCGAGGAACAGGATCATCCGCGCGGGTTTGATGACTTCGAACTGCGCTTAGGCGATGTTATGCGCGGTGAACGTGCGACCATCGGTAAATCGCTTCTCGACGTTCAGCGCGAACTCAAGATCAAAGCCACCTACATTGCAGCCATCGAAAACGCAGATCCGTCTGTTTTCGAGACGCAAGGGTTCATCGCGGGCTACGTGCGCTCTTATGCGCGTTATCTTGGCCTCGATCCCGAGTGGGCATTTGCGCGGTTTTGTGAGGAAAGTGGCTTTTCAGTCGCGCATGGTATGTCGCCGGCGGCTTCGATCAAGCGGACGGCAACGACGGCTGCGGCTGCTCAAAAGACCGCTCCCAAGGATCCGTTTGCTGACCCGAACGCAACGTTCGTGCCGCGCGGGCAGGGGTTCTTTTCGCGCATCGAGCCTGGGGCCCTCGGGTCGACTGCGGTACTGCTCGGGTTGCTTGGCCTGATCGGCTATGGCGGTTGGTCTGTCTTGCAAGAAATTCAAAAAGTGACTCTCGCACCCGTTGAAGAGGCGCCGAGTGTCATGTCCGAAGTCGCGCCGCTCGGTGAGAGCACTCAAATGGCTGCGCTTGATGAAAGTATCGGCCTGGCGACGCCATCTGCCGAAGCTTTTGATCGTCTTTACCGTCCGCAGGCCCTTGATTTGCCTGTGCTCGTTCCGCGTGATGGTCCGATTGCGACGCTTGACCCGCGCTCCGTCGGTGTCTTGGCCGTGCCGCAGCCATCTGAATCCGAGAGCCGTCTTGAGGCGCTGTCGACCCAAATGGCGGAGGCAGCCCTGATCGAAGATGAGGTTCAGGTGACGGCTGAGGATGTGCCAGAGCTCGCGCTGGTCGCAGTTCTGCCGTCTTGGGTCCGTGTTCAGGCTGCCGATGGTTCTGTGATCTTCGAGAAAGTCCTCGATGCCGGTGAACGCTACGTCGTGCCGTCGATGGAGCAGGCCCCCGTTTTGCGCACTGGCAATGCGGGCGGGATGTATTTCTCCGTCAATGGTCAGGCGTATGGCCCCATCGGAGCCTCTGGCGTGGTTGTCAAAAACATCGCGCTGTCCGTCCCTGACGTGTCTCAGACATTCGCAGCGGTTGATCTCGACACAGATGCGCGCGTTGCCGACGCATTTGCCGTCGCACAAAACACCGCCGAATAATTTGCCTGCAAATGCAGATGTGATGAGGGGGCGCTTGCTCCCTCTTTTCGCATTCTCTATCTAGAGGGCAAGCAATCGAGAGAGGCCCCATGTCCCACAATCCTGTTCGTCCCTGGCGCAATATCGACCGCCGCGAGAGCCGCAAGATTTGGGTGGGCAATGTGCCTGTCGGGGGTGACGCGCCGATCTCGGTCCAGACGATGACCAACACGCTCACGCATGACGTGAAGGCGACGCTCGATCAGGTGATCCGAGCCGCCGACGCAGGGGCCGATATCGTGCGGGTGTCAGTGCCTGATAAAGAAAGCTCTGCCGCGCTCAAAGAGATCTGCCGCGAGAGCCCCGTGCCCATCGTGGCCGACATCCACTTCCACTACATGCGCGGGATCGAAGCCGCAGAGGCGGGCGCGGCCTGTCTCCGGATCAACCCGGGCAACATCGGCGATGAGAAGCGCGTCAAGGACGTGATCAAAGCCGCGCGGGACAACAATTGTTCCATTCGTATCGGTGTTAACGCGGGGTCGCTCGAAAAGCACCTTTTGGAGAAATACGGTGAGCCGTGCCCCGAGGCGATGGTCGAGAGCGGTCTCGATCACATCAAGATCCTTGAGGACAACGACTTCCACAATTTCAAAATCTCGGTGAAGGCGTCTGACGTCTTCCTGTCGGCCGCCGCCTATCAGGCGCTCGCAGAGGCCACGGATGCCCCGATCCACCTTGGCATCACAGAGGCCGGTGGCCTCATGTCCGGCACGATCAAATCTGCCATTGGTTTGGGGCAACTTCTCTGGATGGGCATCGGGGATACGCTCCGCGTGAGCCTCTCGGCTGATCCGGTGGAAGAGGTCAAAGTCGGCTACGAAATTCTCAAATCCCTCGGCCTGCGCCACCGCGGCGTAAACATCATTTCCTGCCCGTCCTGCGCGCGGCAGGGGTTTGATGTGATCAAAACGGTTGAAGAGCTTGAAAAGCGTCTGGAGCATATCAAAACGCCAATGAGCCTTTCGATCATCGGGTGCGTGGTAAACGGCCCGGGTGAAGCGCTCATGACCGACGTCGGTTGGACCGGTGGCGGGGCAGGGCACGGGATGGTCTATCTCGGCGGGACCCAGTCGCACAAAGAATCCAACGCGAACATGATCGAGCACATCGTCGAACAGGTCGAGAAAAAGGCCGAAGAGATCGAAAGTGCTCAGGCCGAAGAACCCGCCGAATGATCTCGGTCCGGCGCGCGTGTGGGCCGGTGCTTGTGCTGGGTCAATGAGCGATCCTTCCTCTTTTGGTAGCCTATAGAGGCCGTAGGGCCTCGCCTTGCGGCACCAAGGGAGGACATATCATGACGATTTTTCAATGGGGCCGCCGCCTTTTGGCTGGCGCTATTCTCGCATTCCCGCTTGCGGCAGCGCCGCCCGCACAGGCCGAAACGGTTATCGGATCAAATATCGACAGCCGCGTTCTGTTGGGGTTTGAGGTCGAGGGGGCCAAGCTTCAAGACATGATGCCGGAGGGCTGGACCGCTGTCTCATTCCCGTCCGGACCCACGCAGGGCGTGACGCTCCTGCTGTCGCTCGAAGACCGCTTCCTCGCCCGAGACGCGGACGGCGCGCCTAGGCCAGAGTGGAACAGCCGGACCGTGGCACTTCTGGCGCTCGGCAAAGGGGAGGCGGGCGTTCGGCTCTTTGTTTTGAAGGCCTATTCGTCACTCGAGGGGGAGGGATTCTTCGGGAATGCGACCTCTGCGAGTGTCCTGAGGCACACTGAAACTGATGGGCCCGCGTCGGGTGCACGGTCGCGTGTGGAGCAATGGAGCGCGGTCACAGCGACGGGAGAGGCGCTCACCGTCGATCTGGCGTTCCAGTCAGGGCGACCTGTGTGGGGAGAGCGGGAGTTGGCGGTTTATTCAAACATCGATCCGGATCGCGTGGTGCTCAACGCTTACGAACAGCTTGTCGATGTGGCGATGAGTGCCGCGATGGGAAAACCGCTCGATGGAACTCTGTCGATGACAAATACGCTTCCGGAATGGGCGGATGTTTTCGACGGCTCTGAAAGGCTTCGTGTTGTGATGGACATTCCGGTCTATGTCCGTACGCAGATGCTTCCGTAGGAGGCGTGGCGGCGATAGAGGGTCGCCGCCGCCCAAGCTCGGTTATTCGTCGCGCAGTTCGGCGACCAGTTCGACCATTGCGTCGTAGGGCACGTAGCCGCGTAGGAGCATGTCGCCCATCACGAAAGACGGCGTGCCGGAGATTTGCATCTGCTGTGCGAGCGCGTAGTTGGTCTGGATTTCGGTGTTGACCTCTTCGCTGTCGAGGGCGGCAAAAACGGCGTCTGCATCAATGTCGAGTTTCTTTGCGAGGCGGCGCAGGTAGCCTTCGGAAATGTCGGACGGTCCCGCCATCAGAGCGTGATGCAGCTCTTTGTATTCCTCTTCACCGACAACGTATTTCGTCGCGAGTGCGAACCGCGCGGCCAGAACGGAGGCGTCACCGAGGATCGGGAATTCTTTGATGATCAGTTTGATGTTGCCATCTTTTTCCATGAGCGCGTTGACGTCCGGATAGGCCTTTTTGCAGTAGCCGCAGCGGTAGTCGGAGAACTCCACCATCACGATATCGCCTTCGGGGTTGCCGTAGGCCACATCCCAGGAGGCATTGAAGATCTGATCGGAATAGGCCGCGATCATGTCTGCATCAGAGGCGGTCTGGGCCTCTTCCTGTTGCTGCTGGTAGAGCGCGTAGGCTTCTACGATGATGCTCGGGTTTTCGAGGATATAGGCCCGGACTTCTGCACCGAAGGCCTCCCTCTCCGCGTCGGACATGTTCTCGACGTCAAAAGCGGCAGCGCCAAAGGCAAAACAGGTGCTCGCAATGGCGGCCACGCCGAGGCGCAAAGCGGATTTCAGGAACATCGTCACTCTCTTTTCTCCCCATAGGAATATGTCAGCGCTTCTTCCCGAGCGCACCTTCACACGCGTCTACCACATCTTGGGCACGGTTCCACCCAACAGTTCCGTGACCGAGGGACGCACTGGCGCGTTGGGCTTGTGGAAGGGCCGCGGCGCAATCGCCGCGCAACAGATGTGCCTCGGAGGCATTGAGCGCAGCCATCGCCTCATTTCCTGCCTTTGCGTAGGCGCCGGCCAAATGACGGAGAAGTTTTGGATCATAGCTATCCCGCGCGCGGGCGCTCTCTAGCGCCTTGATCGCGGGATTCAGGTTCGACGCAGTGCCGGTTGCGAGAAGGGCCCGGCCCAGTCCCGCCTGAATTTGCGCGTTGCGCGGGGCCTTTTGCGCGGCGCGCTGATAGGCGCGGACAGCGGAATCGAATTCGCGGTTTTCCAAGAGGATTTGGCCCTGGAGTTCCGCGTAGAATGGATCGTCCGGACGTATCGACACGAGTTTGTTGATTGTCGAAATCGCCTGATCGCGATCCGGTAAACGGTGTAGCGCGACCGCGCGGCGCATGAGCGCAATGTCAGACGTGTCGGAGGCTTTCACACGTCGGAGGGTGAAGGACGGCGGACGTATGAAGGCCTCGAGTTTGCCACGTGCGCGGGCGTACCAATAATCAGCGCTTGCGTCCGGTTGACCGTTATTCGGAGTGGCGGCAACAAATCCCTGCAAAGCGCGGAGGCGGTCGCGGCTCAGGGGATGGGTGCGTGCATACGGGTCCTGACGGGCGGAGGAGAGCACCTCTTGGCCGCGGAACATGTCGAGCACGTCGACCATGGCCTGCGGTGGCACACCGGCGTTGGCCATAAACCGGATGCCCGCCTGATCGGCGGAGGCCTCTTGCGCGCGAGTATGGCCCAACAGCACGCCCTGCGCCGATCCTGCGACGCCCATGGCCATACCGGCCGCGCCAGAGGGCTCAGCCCCCGCCGCGAGCGCGGCACCTGAGAGCAGCAAGCCAAGGGCTGCAGTGCGGGTCGCCATATCAACTTGTCCGTAACGCTGCACGATGTGCCCGCCGGTGATGTGCGCCGCCTCATGGGCGATGACGGCCTGAAGTTCGGCCGCAGAGTCGAGACGAAGGATGAGGCCGGAATGGATGAATATGTGCGAATTATCCAACACAAAGGCGTTCGGGCTGTCGTCTGCGATGATCAGGATGTTCATGCGCGACGGCGATAGGCCCGCCGCCTCAAAGATCGGACGGGCGAGACGGCCGAGCGTATATTCAATATCCGGATCGCGCAGGATCGTCTGTGCCTGTGCGATGACAGGCATCAGTCCGATTATAAGAGCCGCACAGGCCCTGCGCACCATCCGTCGCATTGCAATTCCCCCTCTGGGCTGGCACAGATTTCGCCGAGAAAAGCATAGGAGCGCCCCGATGAAAACCTCGCAACGATCTGTGGTTGATCCCTTTATTGTGATGGACGTCATGGAAGCGGCGCGTGCCGCCGAGGAAGCGGGGCGTGACATCATCCACATGGAGGTCGGGCAGCCCTCGACCGGCGCACCGAAACTTGCGCGGGAGCGGTTGGTTGCCGCGATGGAGACCAATCCGCTCGGCTACACCGTCGGCTTGGGCCTGCCGGAACTGCGCAAGGAGATCGCGGCGCAGTATAAGACGCTTTATAATGTGGAGCTGGATTGGAACCGAGTGGTGATCACCTCCGGCTCTTCGGGTGCGTTCCTCCTCGCGTTCACGGCGCTTTTCGACGCGGGGGCAAAGGTGGGGCTGGGCGAGCCGGGCTATCCCTCCTATCGCCAAATTCTTTCTGCGCTCAACATCGAGCCGGTCGGCCTGCCAACGTCGCTCGAAAACCGGTTGCAGCCAGTGCCATCCGACATTCCCGACGGTCTGGACGGGCTCATCGTCGCAAGCCCGGGAAACCCGTCCGGCACGATGCTCGATCTCGACGCGATGAAGGCGCTGGTCGCGGCCTGTGAGGAGAAGGGGCTGACCTTTATCTCGGACGAGATCTATCACGGCATCCAATATGAAGGCCGCGCTGTGTCTGCCCTTGAGGTGACGGATGACGTTTATGTCATCAACTCGTTTTCCAAATACTATTCCATGACGGGTTGGCGCATCGGTTGGATGGTTGTGCCGGAGGACCATGTGCGCACGCTTGAGCGCCTCGCGCAGAACATGTTCATCTGCCCGTCCCACGCGGCGCAGGTCGCAGCACTTGGCGCTTTGGAAGCCCGCGAGGAATGCGAAGCCCATGTCGAGGTCTATGCCGAAAACCGCCGCCTCATGATGGAGGGGCTACCCAAGGCTGGTTTCTCCAAGATCGCACCGCCGGACGGAGCTTTCTTCATCTATGTCGATGTGTCGGACCACACCACGGACAGCAAAGCCTTCTGTGACGAAATCCTCGAAAAAGCGGGGGTTGCCGTGACACCGGGGCTCGACTTCGACCCGCGCCGCGGGGCGCAAACTCTGCGCTTTTCCTACGCGCGCTCGACCGAGGACATCCGCGAAGGTCTAGAACGGTTGACGTCCTTTATGGCGTCGAGGTTGCCGCGCGGGTAAGAGCGAGACTCAGTCTGCGTTGAGCGCCTTCAAGGTCTCGGGGCTCTGACTCTCGAGCCACTCTTTCATGCTCATTGAGTCGCTGTACAGGCTCTCGTAGTAGTGTTCCAAGAGGGCTTGGTAGCCGACTTGGATAAAGAGGATACGTTGTTTTTCAACCGGCAAATCCAAGGCCTTCGTTGAAAGTGACTGTCCGTTCATGGCCTTGTTCCACGCGGCGTCGAGCTGATCAGTCTTGCTGCTTTCAACCCCCTCAAGTTTAGCGATGTTGAGGAGAAGCTTGGCAAGTTCCAGGTTCGGCTCGAGATAGCGATCTTCGGTCAGCCGCATGCCAAGGTGATAGGCCGCCTCACCATATCCGCCTGCAATCGCGGCGTGGACAAAATAAAGTCCTGTCTCCTGGTCCATCGCAATGCCGTCGCAATCTCCCCGGATCTGGCAAAAGCCAAGGTTCGATTGAGAAACTGGATAGCCCATTTCGGCGGCCGTGACCAAATAGCTGACGGAGGCCAGCGCCATCCATTCATCGGTCTCTCCCGTCTCACAGTTGTCATAGACCCATCGTAACTCATGCATCGCGACGGGATCGCCGTTTTTTAGACCATCGCGCAACGTTTCGTAGGCAACTTCATCGCCCGCGCAGGTCTTGTCGCCGAGCTGGTTCATCGCCTCGCGTCGCGATTGCCATTTTTCCGGCAGCGGTTCTGCCATGGCAGGCGTGATAAGGAGGGCGGCGAGCAAGCTAGAGATCAAAAAACGCATTGGGGAGTGTCGGTCCTGTCTGAAATGAATTTCGGGGACTTTGTTGGGAAAATGTCATCAGGTCAAACGCTTGCGGTCAATGTGAGGTATTTCAAGAGACTGTGTCTGGTTTTTGTGCAAGGACATGGTATCTCATGGTCAAAAGATCGAATGAGGGCGTAATGCGGGCGTTGATTTTAAAAGCTATTCTGGCTCTGGTGCTGACCTTCGGCCTCTTGACGCTTCGGGCCGAAGCGCAAACCAGTGCGATGACGGCATTGGCGCGCGCCAACAGCGAAGAGTCGGCTTTGGTCGATCAGGGCGACAGTGTCGAGATGATGCTTCGCGTGTCGCAACCGGTGCCCTTCCGCATTTTTACTCTGGATGAACCACGGCGCATGGTTGTCGACTTTTCCGAAGTCGACTGGACAGGCTTTGACACCGATGCTTTCGATACGGCCTCTGGTGTGAGTGCCGTCCGCGTCGGTGGTTTTACACCCGGCTGGTCGCGCATGGTGATTGATCTCGCAGGGCCCTATGCGCTGGTCCATGCACAAATGTCGCGCGATGAAAACGGGGCAGTGTTGACCCTCAATCTCGATCCGACCGAGGCGGATGAATTTGCGCTCCACGCAGGAACACCGCCGGATGCGCAGCTGGTGCGGCGGAATTCCGACGACACGACAAGCGCACCACGTTCCGCGCGTTTCGGCGAGGGGCCGCTGCGGGTCGTGCTTGACCCTGGGCATGGTGGTATTGACCCGGGTGCCGAACGAGAAGACGTCAAAGAGGCAGATATCATGCTGACCTTTGCACGTGAACTCGAAGATGTTCTGAACAGAGCCGGCAGGTTCGAAGTCACGCTCACGCGGACTGCAGATGTCTTTGTCCCACTCGAAACACGGATTTCACTCGCGCGCGAGGCCGAAGCAGATGTTTTCCTATCGTTGCACGCGGATGCGATCGCAGAGGGACGTGCGGAAGGGGCCACAGTCTACACGCTCGCTGCGCGCGCTTCGGATACAGCGTCACAAAAGCTTGCGGAGCGTCATGATCGGGCAGATCTACTTGCCGGTGTGGATCTGAGTGCGACCGACGATGTGATTGCTGCGGTCCTGATGGATATGGCGCGCACCGAGACGGTGCCGCGGACGGACCGCCTTGCGGATAGTCTCGTGAAAGAATTGCAAGACTCCGTCGGGATGCACAAACGCCCCCGCCTTGAGGCCGGTTTCTCGGTGCTCAAGGCGCCGGATTTGCCATCCGTGCTGATCGAACTGGGTTTCCTCTCTTCGGAGAAAGACCGCGAAAAGCTCGCAGACCCGGCATGGCGCACAAAGGCGGCTTGGGCGATCCGCGATGCGCTCTTCCGTTGGGAGGACGCTGAAATCGCGCTTCAAGATAAACTTCGGAAATAACGCTCTGCGGTCCGCGATGTAATCGCGGGCATGCTGTGCGCGGCCCGTTCGGCAACGAACGTCAGTCGACGTGTTTTCGCGCCAGCCAGACCGAGTGCCCCTCGCAATCGGGGTCTTCGGGCACAAATGTGATCACGTCAATTTTGTAGCGGGCCATGACGGCGGTGTAGACTTCCGGTGCGAGAGAGGCATGATAAACCGTCTCGTTTTCTATCCTTCCGACGGCTTCGCCCTCGTCCGGCCCGGACGTGAAGAGGATGACGCCACCGGGCGCCAGATGTTTGTTGATCGTCCCGAACATCCGTTTTTGATCTTCGCCGGTGAGATGGAACAGGCTGTCCCAAGCGAGAATGGCGTCGAAGTCTTCGCCGAGGTCGAGCCCACGCATGTCCGCATGGATTGCACGCGCACGGGGGAGGTTCATCTGAAAGAGCGAGATCATGCTCGCGGCCCCGTCGACACCGGTCACTTCACACCGCCGATCGTAGAGATACTGGGAAATCGGGCGGCCAGAGCCGCAGCCGAGATCGAGAACGCGACGGCGGCCGTGATAATGGGGTGCATAGCCCAACATCCGGTCGAGCCAGCGACGCTCGATCAGAGTCTTGGTTCGCGCGATGTCAAAAGCGCGCGCCTGACGTTCGTAAGTGGGCAAAATGTCTTCCGGTTTCATACTTTGGCAAATACGCGCTCCACCGTTTCGCCACAAGAACCGGTGTTCACGAACGGCGCGTTTCTGCTCACATTTCCGAGGGGGATGTTTTGACCCGGGCGCATGGCCTGTATATGGAGAGACAAGCCCGTGCAACTTTCTCTGAGTCTGCGCGTTCAATGCTATGACAAGCTGGTAGGAAGTTACGACGTGCTCAGGTTTATCCTCTCCTTTTTCGGGACGATTTTTTCGTGGATCACCACGGGACTGTTCCTGATTGCTGTCGTGATCGGCGGCATTTTCTGGATGTATGGTCGGGATTTGCCGAACCACGAGACGCTCGCGCAATACCAGCCGCCGACGATTTCCCGCATTTACTCGGGCGAGGGACGCATCATCGACGAATTTGCGCGTGAGCGTCGTCTCTATACGCCGCCGGCAGAAATCCCTGATCTGGTGAAGCAGGCGTTTATCTCCGCCGAGGACAAGAACTTCTACAATCACAAAGGCTATGACCTTCGCGGGATGGTTGCGGCGGCTGTGACCGCTGCGCGGGGTGGTCCGCTTCGTGGTGCGTCGACGATCACCCAGCAGGTGATGAAGAACTTCCTGCTGTCGTCCGAACGGTCTGCGGAACGGAAGATCAAGGAACTCATCCTCGCGACCCGTTTGGAACAGTCGCTGAGCAAAGACGAAATCCTTGGTCTCTATCTGAACGAGATCGACCTCGGTGTGCGGTCTTTCGGCGTGACCGCAGCCGCGCAGAGCTATTTCAACAAATCCTTGTCTGAACTGGCGCCCGAAGAGGCCGCGTTCCTCGCGATCCATCCGAAGGCCCCGTATTCCTATAATCCGGCGAAGAACTACGAGGGCGCGCTCCAGCGCAGGAACTTCGTGCTGCGTGAGATGTATGAGAACGGCTACCTGACCCAAGTGGCTTATGAAGCTGCGCGTGCTGCACCGATCAAGACTGTGCAGACGGGCGATTATCCGTCCTACCGCGAGAACCTGCCGCCGCGCGATTACTTCACCGATGAAATCCGTCGTCAGCTGTCGAAAAACTTCGGCGAAGAGGAGTTCTTTGAGGGCGGCCTATCGATCCGTGCGACCATCGATCCGGAGATGCAGACCATCGCGGCGCATAGCCTTCAACGCCGTCTCGAAGAGATTGATCGCGGATTGCAGGTCTGGCGCGGCACGGGCGAGACGATTGATCCGACGACGCTCGACTCGGACGCATGGATTGACGCTCTGGCCGAGGTGCGCGTGGCGCGTGACATCACGCTCGACGGTAAATGGTATGTCGGGGCGGTCAAAGAGGTGGGCAATCAGTCTCTGACGGTCATGGTCGAGGATGGCGTGGGTGAGGTCTCCGTTCCGCGCGAGGACATCAAATGGATGCGCGGCTCTTTCGTCGATAATTTCACGCGCGGCGATGTGGTCCATCTGCGCCGCTTCACGTCCGGTGACAACGGCACGGGCGATCTCATCCGCTGGAGCCTGCGTCAGGTGCCGGAAGTGCAGGGTGCGTTCATGGCAATGGACGTTCAGACCGGCCGTGTGATTTCGATGCAGGGTGGGTTCTCCTACCAGAACTCCGTGTTTAACCGCGCCACACAGGCGACCCGCCAGCCGGGGTCTTCTTTCAAGCCGTTCGTCTATGCGGCGGCGCTCGACTCCGGTTTTTCTCCGGCATCTATCGTTGTCGACGCCCCGATCGAGATCAACACCCCCCAAGGTGTCTGGCGTCCTCAGAACGCGTCGCGCGAATTCTACGGCCCGACGCCCCTGCGGACGGGGATCGAACAATCGCGGAACCTGATGACCATCCGTCTCGCCCAAGAGGTCGGCATGGACGTCGTTGCGGGATATGCGGAGCGCTTTGGGGTCTACGACCAGATGGGCCAGTATCTCGCGTCCTCGCTCGGCGCAGAGGAATCCACCGTGTTCAAGATGGTTTCTGCCTACGCCATGTTTGCAAACGGCGGGGAGAAGGTGGAGCCGACCCTCGTGGACCGTGTGCAGGACCGATATGGCCGGACAATTTATCGCCATGACCAACGCGTGTGTGAAGACTGCGAAGTGGCGTCCCTCCAATCCGGTGTGGCACCGAAGATCGTGTCGAACCGCGAACGCATGATTGATGCCATCACGGCCTATCAGCTCACCTCCATGATGCAGGGCGTCGTGACACGCGGGACCGCTGCGGGCCGTGTGAATCTGCCGGTTCCGGTGGCGGGTAAAACGGGGACGACGAACGAAGGCAAAGACGCTTGGTTCATCGGCTTTACCTCCAACATCGTGGCAGGGTGCTACATCGGCTATGACACACCGCGCGCGATGCGCGGGGCCTCTGGTGGTGGCTTCTGCGGACCTGTGTTCAACAGCTTCATGCAGGAAGCCGTCAAGAAATACGGCGGCGGTAAATTCAAGGTCCCGCCGGGTGGTCACTTCATCAAAATCGACCGTTTCAGCGGCGCGCGCCTTTCTGACGATGCATCCGGACCCAACGTTGTAGCAGAGTATTTCCGTGACGGTGAAGAACCGGTGTTCGGCCTGACCTACGACGGCGGGTTCGCCATGGGGTCCAACCTGCCGCTCTATGAGGAAGCGGGCGGGTTTGTCGGTGACGGGATGCAAGAAGTGCAGACCAATTCGGGACAAACCATCAAAGTACCTGAAAAGGCGGATGTGAGCACCTTGTCGTCTGGTGGTCTTTACTAGAGCCCTGAACGTGACGGGAAGGCCACCTTTCATAGTTTGGCCCCCCTTGTGTCCTGACCTTCGGCGGCGTATCTGTCACCGAACCCGAAAACCTAAAGATAGGTGAGAGCCGTGCGCGCAGAGATTCAGAACATTGTTGGGAAAATCGAGAAATCCCTTGGGCTTTTGAAACAGCGCCTGGATTGGGAAACGGCTCCACACCGTCTCGAAGAGTTCAACGCGATGATTGAGGATCCGACCCTGTGGGACGATCCTGCGCGTGCGCAGAAACTGATGCGGGAGCGTCAGGTGCTTATGGACGCGATGAAGGTCGCGACCGGCATCGAGACCGACATGAACGACAACATCGAACTCATTGAACTGGGCGAGATGGAAGAAGATCAGGAAGTCATCACCGACGCTGAAAATGCGCTCAAGGCGCTCGCTGTCACCGCCGCCGAGAAAGAACTCGAAGCCTTGCTCGACGGTGAGGCTGATGCAAACGACACCTTCCTCGAGATCAACGCTGGCGCGGGTGGCACGGAGGCCTGTGACTGGGCGTCGATGCTACAGCGTATGTATGTTCGTTGGGCGGAGAAAAAGGGATACAAAGTCGAGCTTCAGTCCGAAGAAGCGGGCTCGGAAGCGGGGATCAAATCCTGTGCCTACAAAATCTCCGGTCACAACGCTTATGGTTGGCTGAAGTCGGAGAGCGGTGTGCACCGTCTCGTCCGTATCTCGCCCTTCGGCAAGGGCACGCGCGAGACCTCGTTTGCCTCCGTTTGGGTCTATCCGGTCGTTGACGACAACATCGAAATCGAAGTGAACCCCGCCGACATCCGCATCGACACGTATCGTTCGTCCGGTGCAGGTGGTCAGCACGTGAACACGACGGACTCCGCCGTCCGGATCACCCACGCGCCAACGGGCATCGTTGTGACCTCATCCGAGAAGTCGCAGCACCAGAACCGCGATATCGCCATGAAGGCCCTGAAATCGCGCCTCTATCAACTTGAACTCGACCGCCGTTCCGAAGCAATCAACGAAGCGCATGAAAACAAGGGGTCCGCAGGCTGGGGCAACCAGATTCGCTCCTACGTTTTGCAGCCATACCAAATGGTGAAAGACCTGCGCACAAACTTCGAGACCGCGAACACGTCTGGTGTGCTTGATGGTGATCTCGACGGGTTCATGGCCGCGACCCTTGCGATGAATGTCGCCGGTAAGTCGCGTGCGGATGCACAATCCGACGACTAAATCGCACATCCTCACTTTTTGAGAACTCGGAAAGGCGCCCGGTTGGGGCGCTTTTTCTTTTTGTAACAGTGGGTTGTAGGTCTTGTTGTCGAAAACTATTTCAAAAATTCATCTTTTAAACTGTGAATGTGACAAACTCACCGACAGATGCCGTGAGGATCTGCATACTCTTCCCAACAATGACGCGAAAAGCGACGCAACAAGGAAACGCACAATGATGAATCGCTCTGAGTCCCGAGCTTCCGCAAGAGGAGGCAACGCTCAATGACAGATGGAACCGTTACGGAATTTACGCCGCTGATCTCGTTGATCGGGGGTCTGATGATCGGCGCCTCTGCCGTCCTTCTGATGCTGCTGCGCGGCCGAGTTTTCGGTGCGACCGGCATTCTCGCGGGCTTCATGAGCCCGCAGGGGTCCTCAGATTGGGCATGGCGTGCGGCGCTGCTCTTCGGGATGGCGACTGGTCCGATCGCATATCTGATCGTGACCGGAGAGATGCCGGACATTCAGGTGCCTGTGTCGACCGGTGCACTGATCGTCGGTGGCTTCATCGTCGGGATCGGCGTGACCTACGGTTCCGGCTGCACCTCGGGCCATGGCGTCTGCGGTATGGCGCGACTGAGCCCGCGGTCCATCGTCGCGACACTGTCGTTTATGGTGTCTACAGCAGTCACAGTGTTTGTGATCCGTCACGTGATCGGAGGGGTGTAAGAGATGGCTTTGTTTCTAACCTATCTGATCGGCCTCCTGTTCGGGATCGGGATTTCGATTTCCGGTATGGCCAACCCTGCGAAGGTCCTGAACTTCTTTGACTTTTCAGGCACTTGGGATCCGTCCTTGATCTTTGTGATGGGCGGCGCGCTGATCGTGTCCTTCTTCGGCTACCGCTGGGTGTTCAAGAAATTCGAGACCCCCGCAGTCGAGCCGCGTTTCGTTCTGCCGACGTCCAAAGTGATCGACGTACGTCTCGTTGGTGGCTCGCTCGTGTTCGGTGTCGGCTGGGGGATTGCGGGCTTCTGTCCCGGTGGCGCCCTGCCTGTGCTCGGGTCCTTTGATCCGAACGTCTGGATTTTCTTTGTTGCCCTCGTGGCTGGCATCTTTGCCGCCAAATACATGATGAAACTGACGGCAGCGCGTGCTGCCCGATCCGCCTCCTGAGGCGGGAACCAAGACTTGAGAGGAGAGAGTCCCATGTCTTCTAACTATCCTGTCGATCTGACGACCCAGCCGGATGTGAAAGCATTCTTTGATCCGGCCACCTGGACGATTTCCTATGTCGTGAAAGACCCGGCCTCCAACTCCTGCGCCGTTGTCGATAGCGTCATGGACATCGACTATGCCGCTGGCCGCATCTCCTATGAGAGCGCCGACCAGATCATCGAGTATGTCAAAGAAAACGATCTCAAGGTCGAATGGCTGATCGAGACCCACGTTCACGCTGACCACCTGTCTGCTGCGCCCTACATTCAGGACAAAGTGGGCGGTAAAATCGGCATCGGCGAGAACATCGTCGTAGTTCAGGACGTGTTCGGTAAAGTCTTCAACGAAGGCACCGAGTTCCAGCGCGACGGCTCCCAGTTCGACCGCCTCTTCAAAGACGGTGACACCTATCATGTCGGCGAGATGCAGTGCTTTGCGATGCACACTCCGGGTCACACCCCGGCCTGCATGGTGCATGTGATGGGCAACGCGACCTTTACCGGTGACACCCTGTTCATGCCGGATGGCGGCTCTGCACGTGCCGACTTCCCGGGTGGGGATGCGGGTGTGCTCTACGACTCGATCCAGAAGGTTCTGGCACTGCCAGACGATATGCGCCTCTTTATGTGCCACGACTACGGCCCGAACGGCCGTGATATCGAGTGGGAAACCACCGTGGGCGCCGAGAAAGAGCACAATATCCACGTCGGTGGCGGCAAATCCAAAGAGGATTTCGTCAAATTCCGCACGGAGCGCGATGCCCAACTCGCCATGCCGCGCCTGATTATTCCCTCTCTTCAGGTGAACATGCGCGCTGGTGAATTGCCGCCGCCGGATCAAGACGGTAAGACTTTCCTCAAAGTTCCGGTCAACGGTCTCTGATTTGTCTTTCTCGACGGGTTGGGGGCGGGCGGTCCGGCCCCAACGCACGAGGAGACACTCATGGAATTCAACAAGATCAACGACGCCATCACCGTCAGCGGTCAGATCACGCCGGAAGAGGTGAAAACCCTCGCAGAGAAGGGCTTTAAAATCCTGATCTGCAACCGTCCGGACCAAGAGATCGGACCGGAGATGTCGTCCGAGGTCATGGCAGAGGCCGCCGCAGAGGCAGGGCTCGCCTTTCACTACCTTCCGGTTGTTCCGGGAATGCTCACGCAGGACCTCATTGAAGAGACCGCCCGCATTCTCGAAGCAGCAGAAGGTCCAGTTTATGCCTACTGCCGGTCTGGCACCCGCTCTTGCAACGTCTGGGGACTGTCTCAGGCCGGTAAAGAGGCCGCTGACCGCATCATCGAACAAGGCGCTGGGGCCGGTTACGACCTGAACGGCCTGCGTCCTCACTTGGGCGACTAAGCTTTCCACGATCTTCTCGTGCGGGGGCATCTACGCCCCCCTGTCTATAGGCCCTGAAAAGGGGCGCGCGAGGAGAACGGACAATGGAAATCAAAAAGATCACGGACGGCCTGTCTGTGTCCGGCCAAATTCAGCCGGAAGATATGGAAAAGCTCAAACGCCGCGGTTTCCGCGCGGTGGTGTGCAACCGTCCGGATGGCGAAGCCCCCGACCAGCCAACGCATGAAGAAATGGCTGCGGCGGCAGCTAACGCCGGTCTCGAATTCCTCTATCTGCCGGTCACTCCAGGGATCGTGACCGAAGAAACCGCGCAGGCCTTTCGTCAGGCTCTGACCGAATTGCCCGGTCCGGTTTTCGGTTATTGCCGCACTGGCACCCGCACCACGACGCTCTGGTCGCTCGCGATGGCGAAAGAGAAATCAGTCGTCGATATCCTCGCCGCGACCAAAGCCGCTGGCTACGATATGTCCGGTGTGGCGCGTCGGATCGCCAATGGCGGCGTAACTCCAACGGACTCCGTCGAAGATGCGAAATTCGATGTTGTGATCGTTGGCGGCGGGGCCGCAGGGATCGCCGTCGCGTCCTCGCTCAAGCAGCGCAAATCCGATCTCGAGATCGCGATCATTGACCCGTCCGATGTGCATTACTATCAGCCCGGTTGGACAATGGTCGGCGGCGGTGTCTTTGATGCGCAGACCACTGCGAAAACCATGGGCGGCCTGATCCCGCGCGGGGTGCATTGGCTCAAATCGGCCGTGGCTGCGTTCGAACCCAAAAACAACGCTGTGATCCTCGATGGATGCCGGGTCGTGAAATACGACCGCCTCGTCGTCTGTCCGGGGCTCAAGCTCGACTGGGACCGCATCGAAGGTCTTACAGATACCCTCGGAAAGAACGGCGTCACGTCGAATTACCGTTACGATCTCGCGCCTTACACGTGGAAGTTGGTGCAGGAAACCAAAGGCGGCAAGGCCATCTTCACCCAGCCGCCGATGCCGATCAAATGCGCTGGCGCGCCGCAAAAGGCGATGTATCTTTCTGCCTATGAGTGGGAACAGCGCGGCGTACTCAAGAACATCGACATCCAGTTCATGAACGCGGGCGGTGTGCTCTTTGGGGTGAAGGACTATGTGCCTGCGCTCGAAAAATATGTCGATCGCTACGGTATTGATCTCAACTTCTTCCACAACCTGAAATCCATTGACGGCCCCGCGAAGAAGGCGACGTTCACGGTCTCCAAACCGGACACTGAGCCGACCGAGGTCACTGTTGATTTCGACATGATCCATGTGGTGCCGCCGCAGGTCGCGCCGGACTTCATCCGCGTGTCGCCGCTCGCAGATGCCGCGGGCTGGGTCGATGTGGATCAGCAGACCCTCCGCCACGCGAGCTTTGACAACATCTGGTCGCTCGGGGATGTCATGAACGCGCCGAACGCCAAAACCGCCGCCGCCGCCCGTTTTCAGGCCGCTGTGGTCGCCGAAAACATGGTCTCTGATATCAACGGCAAATCGCCAGAAGCGGCCTACAATGGCTACGGGTCCTGTCCGCTCACCGTCGAGAAGGGCAAGATCGTTCTGGCGGAGTTCGGATATGGCGGCGCTCTGCTGCCGTCCTTCCCGAAATGGGCGCTCGACGGGACAAAACCGACCCGCCGCGCATGGTGGCTCAAAGAGCAGATCCTCCCGCCGATCTATTGGAAGGCCATGCTCCGCGGCAAGGAATGGATGATCAAACCTGAAAAGGTCTCCGCAAAATAATCGGCCTGAAGCGGGTCTCTCGATCCGCCTCGCGCACACGCATAATAAGGACGTTTCCCCGTGTCTCTTCAAAGCTCATTCGATCCCAAGAAACTCAAACGCTACCTGCCCATTCTGGACTGGGGATCGCGCTATAACGCGTCGACATTTGCCAATGACGGGATCGCCGCCATTATTGTGACGATCATGCTGATCCCGCAATCGCTCGCCTATGCGCTGTTGGCGGGTCTTCCTGCGCAGATGGGTCTTTACGCCTCCATCCTGCCTCTCGTGGCCTACGCGGTTTTCGGCACATCGCGGGCGCTCGCGGTCGGTCCGGTGGCTGTTGTCTCGCTTATGACAGCGGCGTCTGTGGGGAACATGGCGCTTCAGGGCACGGCGGAATATGCGGCAGCGGCGATCACGCTGGCGTTCTTGTCCGGTCTGATCCTGCTCGTGATGGGGATTTTCCGCCTCGGGTTCTTTGCGAACTTCCTGTCACACCCTGTGATTGCAGGCTTCATCACGGCGTCCGGAATTCTGATCGCCGCCTCGCAGGTGAAGCATATTTTCGGCGTGTCTGCGGGGGGACATACGTTGCCTGAGCGCTTGGTCCAACTGGCGGAGAACATTGGCGAGACCAACCTGATCACGTTGGTGATCGGTGTCGCGGCCACGGCGTTCCTGTTCTGGGTGCGCAAGGGGCTCAAACCTCTGCTTCTGTCCAAGGGTGTGTCGCCGCGTATGGCAGATATCGCGACGAAGGCCGGTCCAGTGGCTGCGGTCGTCGTCACCACGCTGATCACCTTTGTCTTCGGCCTGCACAATCACGGCGTCAAAATCGTGGGCGAGGTGCCGCGAGGTCTGCCACCGCTCACCCTGCCGCATTTCAGCCCGACGATCTGGTCGCAACTCTTCGGTTCCGCGATCCTCATCTCCATCATCGGCTTTGTGGAATCCGTATCGGTCGCCCAGACGCTCGCCGCGAAAAAACGCCAGCGCATTGTTCCGGATCAGGAGCTGATTGGTCTCGGCGCGTCCAACATCGCGGCGGCGGTCTCCGGCGGCTATCCGGTGACCGGTGGCTTCGCGCGCTCTGTTGTGAACTTCGATGCGGGGGCTGAGACACCCGCGGCAGGGGCGTTCACCGCCGTAGGTATCGCGCTCGCCGCGCTGTTCCTCACGCCGCTTCTCTACTTCTTGCCGGTTGCGACGCTGGCTGCGACGATCATCGTGGCGGTTCTGTCTCTGGTGGATTTCTCGATCCTCAAGAGCACATGGGGCTACTCAAAAACCGATTTCGCCGCCGTTCTCGCGACGATCCTCCTGACGCTCGGGTTTGGTGTGGAGACGGGCGTGTCCTCTGGTGTGATCCTCTCGATCGCGATGCACCTCTACAAAACCTCGCGGCCGCATATTGCAGAGGTCGGTTTGGTGCCGGGTACGGAGCATTTCCGCAACATCAACCGTCACGACGTTCTGACGACGACGGATGTGGTGACGATCCGTGTGGACGAGAGCCTCTATTTCGCAAATGCGCGGTTCCTAGAGGACTATGTTCTCGACCGGATTGCGGACGACAAGGACATCAAACACGTGGTCCTCATGTGTCCGGCGGTGAACGAGATCGACCAATCGGCACTTGAGGCGCTCGAAGAGATCAACAAGCGTCTCGACGATGGCGGGATCAAGCTTCACCTCTCCGAGGTGAAAGGCCCTGTGATGGACCGCCTGCAGAAATGCCATTTCCTGCACGAGCTGACGGGGCAAGTGTTCCTGAGCCAGTATGCCGCGATGAAGGCGCTCGGGGATGTGACGGTGCCGCCGGTGGCGTCAGAGACCGACGAAGACAAGGTGGCCTGAACGCTCTGACAAGTTGATAAAACGCCCTTCCGATCTCGGGAGGGCGTTTTGCGTTAGGCTCCCATCCGCGCTTTGAGGACCCGCGCGACGATCTGCGCATGATCCGGCTCGATCAGCCACGAACACGCCGCTTCCCACGCGAGGGCGGCGGTTTTCTCTGCGGCTGTGGCCGATGCTGGGCGCGTGCGGAGCGTGTCAAACGCGAGGACATCGACGCGCGCCTCGTCCCAGTCAAGGAGCGCGGGGCCATCAGGCGTGTGCAGCAGGTTGCCTGCCGCCAAATCCCCGTGAATGACCCCGAGCGGACCGTCACAGGCAGTCCACGCCTTTCGACAGAGTGCGAGCAGGTCGGCGGGCAGGGCGGCGAGATCGACGTCACCGCCGTCCATGACCGTTAGGAGGTCGCGGGAACTCGCAAAGCCGGGACGTTGGTCCATTTGGCCAACTTCGCTATGGAACCGGTCGATATGGCCCGCGATTTGGGGGAGGTCTTCTGCGAGGAACGGACGCCCGTCGATAACCGGCTCGCAGGTCCATCCATCGCCATTCAGTCGCCCGTCCTGTGTCTCGATCAATTGCGGCACGATAAATCCGGCGCGCTCTGCGACCTCCAAGACGGGAGGTAGCCAGCGCAATTGCGCCTCGGTGCGACGCGTCGATTTGAACACGACATCGCGTTTGAGTTCCGTCGTCCGGAACACCGCATTCCGATGCCCGCCGCCGACGGGTTCAATCGGGGCGTCGATGCCCCAGAGGTGAACGGGTGGTAGGGTCAATTGATCAACCTTGCTGGACGAAAGTTAAAACTTCTGACACGTGAATGCCCAGGCGCACGTGAGGGATCGTTTACTCGTATGTGCCGACGGGTCAACGGATTTTGCAGGAGGGTCGCGCGGATTTGCGGATTTGACAGGGGGTAGGAAAGCTGTTTCGGTCCCGCGAACAATCCTGCTGATTGAGCGGCTGCAAGGAGAACGGAATGACACTCAAACTCGACACTGGATGGCGCTTGCGCGATGAGACTGGCGCGCATGAATTTGAGGCCAATCTGCCTTTCGATGTGGTGTCGTCGCTCTATGACTGCGGCGCGATTCCCGATCCGTATTGGGGACGGAATGCCGAGGGGTTGCGGTGGATTGCTGAGCGGAAGTGGACGGCAACGCGGAGCTTTTCACTCACTGACACGGCGGACGAGCTTGTCCTCTCTGGCCTCGACGGGGTCGTAGATGTTCTGATCAATGGCCAGAGCGTTCTCACAACCGAGAATGCGTTCCGGACGTGGCGGGTCAATCTCTTCGAGGTGGCGAATGAGGGCGAGAACGAGATCACGCTGCGGTTCCGGTCGGTCATTGAAGAAGCTGCCAAACGACAGGCCGCGCAGCCGTTCATTCAACCCTATGCCGAAATGAATTGCCCAATTCCCAACATTAACATGCTGCGCAAACAGCAGTGCGATTTCGGGTGGGATTGGAACTGTGCGCTCGCGCCCTTTGGCGTCGCTGGCATGATCCAGATCGAGCCAGCGGGTGCGCCGCGCATCACGCATATCAATGTCGATCAGGAACACCACGATATCGAGTCGGAGAGTGTCTCGCTCACCGTCGTTGCAGACCTCTCGAATGTGCCCGACGGTTCTGAAGTGAAAATGCAGTTCGCGGACCGCGAGCGGATCGCCGTCGCTGAAAACAACCGCGCCGAAGCAAAGTTCTTTGTCGAGGTGCCGGAGTTCTGGTGGCCTGCGGGGCAGGGGGCGCAGACGCTTTACGATCTGTCGGTCGAGGTCGTCGGGCGCCGTGTGACCCGCCGCATCGGCCTTCGCCGGATTGAACATGTGACCCATGTGGACGACCACGGGCGGGGCTTCAAATTCCGTGTGAATGGCCGTGATGTTTACGCCAAAGGCGCAGCGTGGATTCCCGCAGACGCGCTCTCTGGCCGTATCCGTCAGGACCACGTACGCGCGCTGCTTCAGTCCGCTGTGGACGCCAATATGAACATGATCCGCGTGTGGGGCGGCGGGCGATATGAGCCGGATTGGTTCTATGATCTGTGCGACGAACTCGGACTGATGGTCTGGCAGGACTTTATGTTCGCCTGCGCCATGTATCCTGCGGACCCCGCGTTTCTGGAAAATGTCGGCGAAGAGGTGCGGGAGCAGGTCCGGCGTCTGTCACATCACGCTTGTCTGGCGCTCTGGTGCGGGGACAATGAAATCATCGGGATGCTCGAGGAATTGCCGGAAGCGCGCAAGCACCGCGACCGCTATCTCGTGCAATATGACCGCCTCAATCGCCATGTTGAAGCCGTGCTCAAAGCCGAGGACCAGAACGCAAATTGGTGGCCGTCTTCGCCGTCGCTCGGGCCGCTCGACTTCGGGGACGCATGGCACAGAGACAGCTCCGGTGACATGCATGTCTGGAGCGTATGGCACGAGAACAAACCGTTCGAGACCTACCGCGATCTCACCCCGCGTTTCGTGAGCGAGTTCGGGTTCCAATCCTATCCCTCGCTAGATGTGATCGCGTCCTTTGCGGAGCCGAAAGATTTCAACATCGCGGCGCCGGTGATGGAAAGCCACCAAAAGAACGCGGGCGGAAACGAGCGGATCGCGGCGACGTTGATGCGCGAATTCCGTTTCCCCGAGGGGTTCGGAAATTTCGTATACCTCTCGCAAATCCAGCAGGGGCTCGCGCTCAAAACGGCCGTCTCCGCGTGGCGTGCGCAAAAGGGGCACAACTGGGGTGTTCTCTATTGGCAGCTCAACGACACATGGCCTTGCGCCTCGTGGTCGACGCTCAATTATGGCGGCGGCTGGAAGCTCTCGCATCACATGGCGCAGCGGTTCTATGCGCCTGTGTTTGTCGCTGTAGTGCCAGAGGCCGACACATATGTTTTCAAAGTTATGAATGACTTGCCGGAGAATGTTGAAGTCTCCGTGCAGGTCGCGGCGGTGAATATGTCCGGCGAAGCGCGACCGCTCGCGGATGCCGTGATTTCGGCGTGGCCGAGCAAGGCGCTCGAACTCTTTGAGTTGCCGAAGGAGGCTCTGCAAGAGGACGAGATTTTCGTCTATACTTGGCAATATGACGGTGGGGCGAGCGGCGATTTCTTCGCGCCGAAGCCGTGGAAAAGCTACGATATGATCGATCCGGAGATTACGGTGGAAGTCACACGGGACGCGGGGAAATATGAGATTGTTCTGACGAGCACGGCACTCGCGCCCTTCGTTGCGCTTGAGGCCACTGTCGCTGGGCATTTCAGCGCGAATGCGATCATGCTTTTGCCGGGAATGCCTGCGACAATCACGTTTGAGCCAAAGGAGCTGAACGCCAAGGCGGAATTCACGCTCCGCGACCTGTACTCGGCGACCTATGGAGGGACTCAATGAAGCGATCCACGATCAACGAGATCATCCGCGAGTCGGATGCCTTTATGAAATCCTTCGGCTTCACTTTGCCGCCGTTTGCGTATCTGTCGCCGGAGCAATTGCAGGCCCATGTCGTGGAAAACAGTCCGATGATCCGCGACCATATGCTCGGGTGGGATATCACCGACTACGGGCAGGGCGATTTTGAGAATCTCGGGCTGTTCCTGTTCACTGTGCGCAACGGCTCAGCCGCCAATGTGGCGCAGGGCATGGGGCCGCTCTATGCGGAAAAACTGCTGATCTCCGAGGAAAACCAGATCAGCCCGATGCACCACCATATCAAAAAGACGGAAGACATCATCAACCGCGGCGGCGCGACGCTCGTGCTCGAACTTTGGACGCGTGGTGACGAGGGTGGTCTCGATCCGAATGCGCCGGTTGAGGTGATGACCGACGGACAGAAGCGGGTGCTCAAAGCCGGTGAACATCTCGCGCTTGCGCCGGGTGAGAGCGTTACACTGGAGCCGTGGCATTGGCATGCGTTCTGGGGGGAG
This sequence comes from Celeribacter litoreus, assembly GCF_020165855.1. Lineage (GTDB taxonomy): Bacteria > Pseudomonadota > Alphaproteobacteria > Rhodobacterales > Rhodobacteraceae > Celeribacter > Celeribacter litoreus. The sequence goes on from NZ_JAIUFY010000008.1 coordinate 118,152, forward strand.
GGCGGTCGGGCTCTGATCGGGGAAGTGTCGAATGTGAACGACGACCGGACGGACAATATCTTCCGCGACCCGATCGGGCGCTTTTCGACCATAGAGGAAGACACCGCGCCGCTGCATCTGTTGGTGAGTGATTACGACGCTTGGCTCGCCTGAGAGGAGGGCAGGCTGCGCCAAGTCATTGTGGCCTGTCTAACGCCCCTCTATGATTGACGAAAATAACGGGAGAATCCGCCATGGCGGGATGGGTGTCGCGTCTGATGATTTATGATCTGGAGGAGGCCGAGGCCTCCCCAGTGCTTGAGACCGGTATGGAGATCGCCGCGCCGAACTGGACTCCGGATGGCTCTGCTCTAATCGTGAATGGCGAAGGCAGCCTGTTCTGGGTCGATCTGGATGAACCAGACCTGTTGGAAATCGACACTGGCCTCTGCATCAATTTGAATAATGACCACGGCGTTTCTCCGGACGGAGATACGCTCTTTTTCACCGATCACACCTATGGTGGTCCGGCGAAAATCTGGCGGCAGAATATCGGCGATGACAGTGATCCCGTGCAAGTAACACGCAAAGAGCCGTCGTGGTTTCATGGCATTTCTCCTGATGGGCACATGATCTGTTACGCTGCCGTGCGTGAGGGGCTGTTCGGCATCTACACCGCGCGGGCCGACGGATCGCACGAGAACTGCGTTATCGAGGGCGCACATCACTACGACGGGCCTGATTTCTCCCATTGCGGGCAATGGATTTGGTTCAACTCAGACCGGTCCGGCACGTCCGAGATTTGGCGCGTGCGCACGGATGGCTCGGGACTTGAGCGTATGACCGAGGATGCCGAGGTCAACTGGTTCCCGCATCCCGCGCCTGACGGCGAGAAAGTCGTCTACATGGCCTATTCCGAAGGGATTGTAGGGCACCCTGCGGGGATGCATGTCGATTTGCGGCTCTGGACGTCAAAAGACCGAAAACCGGAAACGCTTGTGTCGCTCTATGGCGGGCAGGGGACGTTTAACTCCCCATGCTGGTCGCCGGACGGGATGGCTTTTGCCTATGTCGAATACGCGGAGTGAGCGACAGGTTTAGTCGCTCAGTGTCCGACGGATCGCATCTTTCCAGCCGCTGTATTTCTCTTCGCGTAGAGCCTCGTCCATCGTGGGGGAGAACGTCGCGTCGACGGCCCATTGCCGTGCGAACTCTTTCGGTTCCGGATAGAGCCCCACGGACAGCCCCGCGAGATAGGCCGCCCCGAGCGCGGTTGTCTCCAGATTGCGGGGGCGGTCTACGGGTGCACCGAGGACATCGGCGAGAAACTGCATCGCAAAGTCATTGCCGGACAGCCCGCCATCGACGCGAAGGGTCGTGTCCTGATCCGTCTCCCAATCCGCTTTCATCGCCTCGATGAGATCGCGTGTCTGGTAGCCGACGCTTTCGAGGGCCGCGCGCGCGAATTCATTCGGGCCTGTGTTGCGCGTGAGGCCGAACATGGCACCCCGCGCCTCCGCATCCCACCACGGCGCGCCGAGGCCGGTGAACGCGGGCACCAGATAGACGGTTTGCTCCGGATCGGCCTTTTGCGCCATCTCAAGCGTCTCGGACGCGTTGCCAATCATGCCCAACCCGTCCCTGAGCCACTGCACCACCGCGCCCGCGACAAAGATCGAGCCTTCGAGCGCATAGGTCGGTTTGCCGTCGAGTTGATACGCGATGGTCGTCAGCAGGCGGTTCTCGGACCGCACCGGCGTCTCGCCGGTGTTCAGGAGCGCAAAGCATCCCGTCCCGTAGGTCGATTTCATCATGCCGGGTGTGAAGCAGGCCTGACCGACCGTCGCGGCCTGCTGGTCTCCAGCAACGCCACGGATCGGGATCGTATCGCCAAAGAGCGTCGTTTCCCCGAAATCCCCTGAGCTATCACGCACTTCGGGCAGCATCTCGAGCGGGATGCCGAGGCGGTCGCAGATCGTTTCGTCCCATTGGTGTTCATAGATGTTGTAGAGCATCGTGCGACAGGCGTTCGTGGCATCCGTTGCATGCACGCGGCCCTCGGTGAGGAGCCAGATAAGCCATGTATCCACCGTCCCGAATTTGAGCTGACCCGTCCGCGCCATCTCATGCGCGCCCTCATATTGATCCAAAATCCATGCGAGTTTGGTCGCGGAGAAATAGGGATCGAGCAGCAGTCCGGTGCGGGCAGTGACCTCTTCCTCAAACCCGTCCTTGCGCAGCCGCGCGCAGAGATCGGCCGTCCGGCGGTCCTGCCAGACGATGGCTTTGTGGAGTGGTTCGCCCGTCTCCGCGTCCCAGACAACGGTGGTCTCTCGTTGGTTCGTGAGGCCAATCGCCGCAGGGCGCGTGCGCGTCTCATCAAGGATCTGTTGGATGCAGTGTTTTGAAGTATGCCACAAATCCATGGCGTCATGTTCGACCCATCCAGAGCGGGGGAAATGCTGGGCGAATTCCTCCTGCGCGCTCGTGATCGGGGTCAGGCCGCTGTCAAACAGGATCGCACGGGTAGAAGTGGTGCCCTGATCAAGGGCGATAATCGTTTCGCTCATAAAATGCCTCCCAGTGCCTCAACGATAGGGCGATGGGGGCGAGGCGACAAGCGAGGGCGCGTGATGGCGCATCCAGTCATCTACTGCGGCGATTTCGGCGGCGGACATGTAGAGCCCGAGCTTGGTGCGGCGCCAGAGCACATCTTCGGCGGTGCATGCGAATTCTTCCCGCACGAGATAGCGCAGCTCGGCCTCTGTAAGCCCATGGCCGAAGTCGTCTCCGAGATCATCAAAGGTCACTGCGCCCTCAAGGATCATCTTTGCGTTGCGGCCATAGAGGTGGATCAAGCGGTCCGCGAGGTCGGGCGTTAGGAAGGGGAATTCGGCTGTGAGGGCCATCACTTCCTCAGACGCGTTGCCGTAAGTAAAGGCACCCGGCAGTGGCGCGCCCGCCGTCCACGGGCCTTCGCCTGTCACATGGTCGGAGAGTTTCTCAAGCGCCGCCTCGGCGAGTTTGCGATATGTCGTGATCTTCCCGCCGAACACGTTGAGCAGAGGTGCGCCATTTTCGTCGAGCGACAACACGTATTCCCGCGTCGCGGCCGTGGCCGAACTCGCCCCGTCTTCATAGAGCGGGCGCACGCCGGAGAAGGAGTGCAGAATGTCTGCCTCTGTGAGCGGCGTCTTCAGGTATTGATTTGCGAAGTTCAGGAGGTAGCTCTTCTCTTCCGGCGTGGCATGCGCCTCCAAAGGGTCGCTTTCATGCGCGCCCTCCGTTGTCCCGATCATCGTCAGGTCTTTCTGATAGGGCAGGAAGAAGATGATCCGCCCATCGGTGCCTTGTAGGAAGTAGGCCTTGTTATGCTCCGCGAGGCGTTTCACGATGATGTGGGAGCCGCGCACGAGGCGCACGGACTCCTTGGAGTTCATCCCGACAACGCCCGTGATGATATCGGCGACCCACGGCCCGCCGGCGTTTACCAAGGCCTTTGCGTAGAACGTGCCCTTGCCTGCGACCTCGATCACCCATTGGTCTCCGTCGCGTCGCGCAAAGGTCACCTTTGCACCCGTCATGATCTGCGCCCCATGCGCACGGGCGTCCATCGCGTTCAGGATCACAAGGCGTGCATCATCCACCCAGACGTCGGAATATTCGAACGCGCGTCTGAACCCCTCTTTGAGCGGTGCGCCTTCCGGTCGTCCCTTGAGATCATAGCCCGTCGTGCCAGGGAGGATCTTCCGTTTGCCGAGTGTATCATACATCCACAGCCCGATCCGGATGATCCAGCCGGGGCGCTGCCCCTTCAGCCAAGGCATCGTGTAGCGGAGGAGTTTCGAGATCGGCGTGTCCGCCTCAAATCGCATGTCTTTCGAAATCGGCAGGATAAACCGCATGGGAAAGGCGATATGCGGCATGGCTTGGAGCAGCACTTCGCGTTCTTCGAGCGCCTCACGCACCAGTCGAAACTCGCCGAATTCGAGATAGCGCAGCCCGCCGTGGAAGAGCTTGGAGGACGCAGACGATGTGGCCTGCGCCAGATCGCCCATTTCCGCCAAAGCGACCTTAATCCCGCGTCCTGCGGCGTCGCGCGCAATGCCGCATCCGTTGACCCCGCCGCCAATAATAAAGAGATCGTAGACAGTGTCTGCGCGGGTGGTCGGGGAGTCGATGTCGTGAGGCATTTCTGGCTTTGTCCTAAGTTTTAGAGACCCCCTAAGGCTGTGGCATGACAGCTATTTGTCAAGTGCAGGTTTTTCTTCACAATCTTTGTGCGCACTTGCCATTTCTCTATGGATGGGGGACTCTGCCACAAATCCCATCAAGAAGGTAGCCGCATGAAATTCTTTCCCATGTTCCTCCGGATGCAGGACCGCGATGTGCTCATTGTCGGTGGAGGCGAAACAGCGGCGCAGAAGGCGCGGTTGATGCTCAAATCCGAAGCGCGCCTGACCTTTGTGGCGCCGGAGTTGGATATCGAGCTGGAGGCCTTGGTGCATGAGGGGAAGGCTTTTCATGTGTCCGGCGCGATCACGCCCGAAACCTTCAGGGACGCGCAACTCGTCTTTATCGGCACTGGTTGTCCGGGGATTGATGCCTGTCTGCATGATCTCGCCAAACTCGGCGGGGCGCTCGTGAATGTCGTCGACCAACCGCATCTCTGTGAGGCGACGACGCCCTCTATTGTGGACCGTGATCCGCTCGTAGTCGCAATTGGCACCGAAGGGGCAGCCCCCGTTCTGGCCCGTCAGGTAAAAACACGGCTGGAGGAAATTCTCGAACCACGCCTTGGCGATCTCGTGGCTTTTGGTGGTCGGATGCGTGAGGCCGTGGCCTTCCGCGTGCCGCGTGAGAAACGGCGCGGGTTCTGGCGGTGGGTCTATACGGACGCGCCGCGCAAGCTCTACGCGCGAGGCGCAGAGCGCGAGGCGATGGAACAGATCAAGGCCGCGATTGAGGCGGGCGGTGCGCCGTCAGATAAGGGCGCGGGGCAGGTGAGCCTCTTGCCCGTGTCTGCGACCGATCCGGACCTTCTGACCCTGCGCGCCGTGCAGCGGCTTCAAGAGGCCGATCTGGTGGTTTGTGCGGACCCGTCCTTCGCGCCGATGTTGGAACTTGCCCGCCGTGATGCGGAAAGGGTGATCGTTGGACAGGATCACGGCACAGAGGACTGGTTGCTGTCGGATCAGCGGAATGTCGTTCTGGAAGACTTCGAGAAAGGCGCGCGGGTTGTCTGGCTCGTCGCGCGGCGCGATGCGGAACGGGCGGCGCTCGGGCTGCCGGATGATGTCGAACGTGTGCCTGCGGTCAGGGTATAGGAGAGAGATATGAGCGATTTGGAACATCGGATTGCCGTCGCGCGCGGCGAAGCGCCTGCAGATATCGTGCTCAAGAACGGGATGATCTTCGACCTGATGACGGGCGAACTCATTGCGGGCGATGTGGCAATTGTCGGCGACCGGATCGCGGGTGTGTTCGAGAGTTATGAGGGCAAGCGCGAGATCGACGTCACTGGCAAAATTCTCGTCCCCGGATTCATCGACACGCATTTGCACATCGAAAGCTCTCTGGTTACGCCGTTTGAATTTGACCGCTGCGTCCTTCCGCGTGGGGTGACGACGGCGATCTGTGATCCGCACGAAATCGGCAACGTCATTGGCGCGGCAGGTATCAGGTATTTCCAAGAAGCGTCGCAGCACACACTCATGGATATCAAGGTGCAGCTTAGCTCCTGCGTGCCCTCCACCCATATGGAGACCTCAGGCGCGGAGTTGCTCGCAGAGGACCTCGCAGAGTTGATGGGGCATCCGTCCGGTATCGGCCTCGCGGAATTCATGAACTATCCGGGGGTGATCTATCGAGACCCCGAAGCGATGAAGAAAATCCGCCTCTATGAGGACGCCCATATCGACGGCCATTGCCCGCAGCTCTCAGGACGCGATCTCAATGCCTATATCTCCGCCGGTATCCGGACAGAGCATGAGGCCACGACCGTCGAAGAGGCGCGTGAGAAGCTTCGCAAGGGGATGCGGGTGCTGATCCGTGAGGGGTCGGTGTCGAAGGATACGCACGCGCTGCAACCGCTGCTCACGCATTTCACCGCGCCGTATATGTGCCTGTGCACCGACGACCGGAACCCGCTCGACATCGGGGAATATGGCCATCTCGATTACGTCATCCGGACGCTCATCGAGTTGGGTAGTCCTGCGCTGGCCGTCTACCGCGCTGCCACTTTATCGGCGGCAGAGGCTTTTGGTCTCAAAGATCGCGGCATGATCGCGCCGGGGAAACGGGCGGACATTGTGGTGCTCGATAGTCTCGAAAGATGTAATGCCGACATGGTCTTCGCCGGTGGTGTCGAAGTGAATGACGCCGCCTTCGCCGCGCGTGGCCATGTCGCGCCGGTGGGGCGTGGCTCTGTCAAAGCACCGCAGGTGCGCGCCGAGGATTTCCGCACGACCGGCAACCGCGAAGAGGTCGATGTGATCGGCATTCTCGAAGGCAAGATCATCACGGAGCACCTCAAGGAAACCGTGCCGATTGTGGACGGTGACAAGGCCCCCGATCCGGCGCGCGATCTGACACGCATCACGGTGATCGAACGCCACGGCAAGAACGGCAATATCGCGAGCGGGTTTGTGAAGGGGTTTGGCCTAAAGGCGGGCGCGATTGCGTCGACCGTTTGCCATGACCACCACAACATTGCCTGCGTCGGCGTGGACTACGACGACATGGCGCTTGCTGCCAATCGTCTTTCCGAGATCGAGGGCGGGTTCGTTGTGGTGAAAGACGGGGAGGTCCTCGCGGAACTTGCGCTGCCGGTCGCGGGGCTGATGAGCCTTTTGCCGTTCGAGGATGTGCGCGACCAACTTGTCGATTTGCGGGCTGCTGCGCGGACGCTTGGGGTGACTTTGGAAGAGCCGTTCCTGCAACTCGCGTTCCTCGCGCTGCCGGTCATTCCGGCGCTCAAGATCACCGATCGCGGCATGGTCGATGTGACGAAGTTCGAGATCATTTCCTGAATTCGTCGCCGTGTATTTTCGGCGGCGGCTGACTTGTCACAATAAGTGAACTGTTTAGTTCACTTTTGCGCCCTGTGCGCCTTGATCTTGCAGGGGACAGGGCAGATATCAGCGGTGATAGTTCGTTTATTCACGGAGAAACCAAATGAAGTCTCTCATCCTCCCCGCTGCTCTCATGTCGCTCACACTCGCCGCCTGTGCACCGATGGATAAATATCCGGTATCGCAATGCACGACGGCGGATCACTATCCGGTGGCTTGCCAAGACATCCACGAAGGCGACCATCCGCAGGACCTTCACGGCCTCGACGCGCTAATGGTGAATTAAGCGTTTTGAAAGAGGACGTCGGTCGAGAGATGGTCGACACAGGCCTCTGCCGACGAAAAATCGTCTGACGCAGTGTAAGCGGAGGGCGTGGCAATCACACGAAGGCCCGCCCTTTGCGCGGATGTGACGCCATTCTCGCTGTCCTCGAACGCGAGACAGGCGTGTGCCGGTAGGCTCAAACGCAGGAGCGCGAGCAGATAGACATCCGGTGCGGGTTTCTTATTCGCGACCTCGTCCCCTGCGGCGACCACGTCGAACACTTCATTGGCGGGCCGTCCCCAGCCGCATTGGCAGAGCGCATCGACATTCGGGCGGTTTGTCGTCGTCGCAACCGCGAGTTTGAGGCCCCGCGCGCGGGCCACTTCGATCACCTCCCGCACACCGGGCCGGAGGGTCAGGTCGCCGCGTGCGAGGATGTCTGCGTAAGTGCGCGTCTTGGTTTCGTGTAGCGTCGCGATCTCGTTGTCCGTCGGAAGTTCCGCACCGAGCGTCTCGCGATAATGGCGCATCCGCTCCTTGCCGCCCGTGATTTTAAGGAGCGCGGTGTAGGTCTCTCTGTCCCAGTGCCAGCCGAGACCGGCGGCCTCAAACGTCTCGTTAAAGGCGTGTCGATGGGCCTCTTCCGTTTCCGCGAGAGTTCCATCGACATCGAAGATTAAGGCTTTAAGCGTCATGGCACCTCTTCTGTCAATTTGGCGACGTGATCGGGCAGGGCCGCGAAGTCGGAAAAAATGACCGCCGCGCCGAGACTGTCTGCGGGCGCTTTACGATATCCTTCGGTGTAGAGCAGGAACGGAACGCCCGCGTTCTTCGCCGCCTCCGCGTCAATCTCGCTATCCCCGACGAAAAGGCATGGACCGTTTCCAAGTTGCGCAAAACCTTCGGTGAGCATCAGCGGGTCCGGTTTGTGCGTCGCGCAGCTGTCGCCCCCGAGGATCACATCGAAAAATGGCGTGAGACCGAGATGATCGAGAACCACACGGGCAGGGGCCTCCGGTTTGTTGGTCGCGACGCCGAGCGTATGGCCTGCGGCTTTCAGCGCCGAGAGCGCATCCACGACACCCGGATAGGGCTGCGTCAGGTCCACGGCGTTCATGTAGAGCGCGAGAAAGGCCTGATGAAGGCGGGGTATGTCGCTCTGCGAAATGTCGCGCGCGGCACACATTCTCTCGACAAAAACCTTCGCGCCGTTGCCCACAAAACTGCGGGCCTGCGTGAGGGACAGAGGCTCCTTGCCCTCGATTTCGAGCAGGCGGTTGGCCATGGCGTGAATGTCGGGTGCGCTGTCGATCAGCGTGCCGTCGAGGTCGAAGAGTATCTGGGGCATGGAGGGTCCTATGCGTCGTAATCGGTGCGTTATGCGGCAATCCGTGCGCCTTCTGCAGCGCGTCGGATTGCGGCGATATTCTCACCATAGACCTCGGGTTTGTCCACCGACCCGCCTCGGAAAACAGCAGACCCAGCCACAAGCACATCTGCCCCCGCATCGACAACAAGCGGGGCCGTAGTCGGGTCCACGCCGCCGTCGATTTCAATATGGATTGGGCGGTCTCCGATCATCTCGCGCAGGGTTCTGATCTTTTGCGTCATGTCGATGAACCTCTGCCCGCCGAACCCTGGATTGACCGTCATCACACAGACCAGATCGGTGAGATCGAGCAGGTGCGAAATCGCCTCCGCAGGCGTTGCCGGATTGAGGGCAACACCGGCCTTCATTCCCGCGCCGCGGATGGCCTGTAGCGTGCGGTGGATGTGCGGACCAGCCTCCTGATGGGCGGTGAGGATATCTGCGCCTGCCTCCGCATAGGCGTCGATATAGGGATCGACCGGCGTGATCATCAGGTGGACATCCATCACCGTGTTGACATGCGGGCGGAACGCTTTGACGGCAGGCGGGCCGAAGGTCAGGTTCGGGACAAAGTGCCCGTCCATGACGTCCACATGTACCCAGTCCGCACCTTGGGCTTCGATGGCCTGAATCTCCTGCCCGAAGTTGGCGAAATCGGCGGAGAGGATGGAGGGGGCGATTTTAACGTGGCGGGAAAAGGTCATTCTGCGGCTTCCTTTTGGAGAGGACGGTCAACGTCGAGACCTCCGGAGTAGACACGGCTGGCCCGCAAATCGGCCTCTGTGATGGTCGAAAGGGCTTTGGCGTCGAGCGGGCCTTTTGCCTCAGAGAACAGACGATTGGCCTGACGCAGGCGCGCGCGATCGAGGGCGTTGCGGATTGAGCGGGCGTTCGCGAAATGCGGCTGTGTGCGACGCAGGCCGATGTATTCGGCCATCGCGGTTTCTGCGGCGGCGTCGAATTCGTAGTTCTGCTCGGACAACATGAGCTCCGAAATCCGCAGTAACTCGTCATCCGTATAATCTGGAAAGTCGATGTGGTGGGCAATGCGGGAGCGAAAGCCGGGGTTGGCGGAGAAAAACCTGTCCATCCGGTCCGCGTATCCGGCCATGATCACCACGAGATCGTCGCGGTTGTTTTCCATGACTTGTAGCAGGATTTCGATGGCTTCCTGTCCATAGTCGCGTTCGTTGTCGGGTTTATAGAGATAGTAGGCCTCATCAATAAAGAGCACGCCGCCCATGGCTTTCTTGAGCACGTCTTTCGTTTTGGGCGCTGTGTGGCCGATGTATTGCCCGACGAGGTCGTCGCGCGTGACCGACACGAGATGCCCTTTGCGCACATAGCCAAGGCGGTGCAGAAGGCCCGCCATCATCCGCGCGACCGTGGTTTTGCCCGTGCCGGGATTGCCGGTGAAGGACATGTGCAGGGTCGGGGTTTCCGTCGAAAGCCCCATATCCCGCCGCGCCTTGTCCACGAGGAGGAGCGCCGCCGTCTCCCGAATGCGTTGTTTGACGGGGGCGAGGCCGATCAACTCCTCGTCCAATTCGCGCAGGACCTCCGCGACACCGGAGGCTTCGTATTCCGCCGCCAGATCGATGTGGGTTGGCCGATTGGTTTCCTCTTCGTGCATCGTGACCTCCGCGAGACTTTAGTGAGGGGAAGGGTGCATGGCGCGATTGAGGGTGCGCGCCATGCGGGGGGAGGATTAACGGCAGTCCCAGGCGTATTTCTGGGAGCGGCCTTCGAAATCCGTGCGTTGCATGTGGATTTTCGGTTCCTCGGAGGGGCGGTTCACAATGAAGGACATCTGCACCGTCTCGAACCCGCGCGTGTCGTCAAACGCCTGAATGCGGATGTAGGCGTCGGGATGCGCTTTGCGGCACTCGTCGAGCTCCATCATCGCGCCCTTGGCATCCCGCAGGTCGAACATGGGGTGGCCCCACATCTCCCAATAGGTGTTCCGCGGGTGCGGATCGTAGGTGTACTCGAGGCTCACGGCCCAACCCTTGTCGAGGATGTATTGCACCTGCGCGGTGATCTGGACGTCGTCGAGATCGGGCAGGAAGGAAAAGCAACCTTGGGTGATACGCATGATCTGTCTCCTTACATCGCAGGCGTTGCCGTCGGCACGAAGTCCGAGGTGTCGGTGGAGGTGTAGTTGAAGGTGATGTTGCCCCATGTGTCCAAGGCAGCCTCCAGCGGTTTGCACCACTTGGCGGCGTCGCGGAGGATTTCCGGGCCTTCGTTCTTGATGTCGCGGCCTTCGTTGCGGGCGAGGATCATCGCCTCCAGAGCCACACGGTTTGCCGTCGCACCGGCCTGAATGCCCATCGGGTGCCCGATGGTGCCACCGCCGAACTGAAGCACCACGTCATCGCCGAAAAGGTCGATCAGTTGGTGCATCTGCCCCGCATGGATGCCGCCGGAGGCAACCGGCATGACCTTTTTGATGTCGGCCCAGTCCTGTTCAAAGAAGATCCCGCGCGAGAGATCGATCTCGTTATGAGTCTCGCGGCAGACGTTGTAATAGCCCTGCACGGTGAGCGGATCGCCCTCCAGCTTGCCCACGGCGGTGCCGCAGTGGAGATGGTCCACGCCCGCAAGGCGCAGCCACTTCGCGATGACGCGGAAGGATATGCCGTGGTTTTTCTGGCGGGTGTAGGTGCCATGCCCAGCGCGGTGCATGTGCAGGATCATATCGTTCCGGCGGCACCATTCGGAGATGGACTGGATCGCGGTCCAGCCCACGATCAGATCGACCATAACGATGACGGAGCCGAGCTGTTTGGCGAACTCCGCACGGGCATACATTTCCTCCATCGTGCCCGCCGTGATGTTGAGATAGTGGCCTTTGACCTCGCCCGTCTCGGCCGACGCCTTGTTCACCGCCTCCATGCAGTAGAGGAACCGGTCGCGCCAGTGCATGAAGGGCTGGGAGTTGATGTTCTCGTCATCCTTCATAAAGTCGAGACCACCCTTGAGACCCTCATAGACCACGCGGCCATAGTTCTTGCCGGACAGGCCGAGTTTCGGTTTCGTCGTCGCGCCGAGCAGCGGTTTGCCGAATTTGTCGAGGCGTTCGCGCTCGACCACGAGACCGGTCGGCGGGCCTTTAAAGGTTTTGCAGTAGGCGACAGGGAAGCGCATGTCTTCGAGACGTGCGGCCAGCAGCGGTTTGAACGAAAACACGTTCCCGATGATTGACGCCGTGAGGTTCGCGATGGAGCCTTCTTCGAACAGGATCAGATCGTAGGCGACATAGGCGAAATACTGGCCCGGCTGTGCGGGCACTGGTTCGACTTTGTAGGCCTTCGCGCGATACTGGTCGCAGGCGGTGAGGCGGTCGGTCCAGACCACGGTCCACGTCGCGGTGGAGCTTTCGCCCGCGACAGCCGCCGCCGCCTCAATCGGGTCAACGCCGTCCTGCGGGGTGATGCGGAAGAGGGCGAGGACATCGGTGTCCTTCGGGACGTAATCGCCATCCCAATAGCCCATCTGGGCGTATTTCAGGACACCTGCGGAATAGCGTTTTTTCTTATCGGTGATCTCGGTGGATTTGCTCATGTCATTCATTTGGAAACCTCCTCTCGTTTCCGGATTAAGCGGCCTGATTGGCGGCAAGTTGGGGGTCAAGCGCGCCGGATGCGTAGCGCTTGGCCATGTCGTCCATTGAGACGGGGGTGATCTTTCCGGCCTGTCCGGCGGTGCCGAAGCGTTCGAACCGGTCGCGGCAGAGCGCCTCTAACTCGTTCATCGCGGGGATCATGAATTTGCGCGGGTCAAATTCCTGCGGATTGTCCATTGCGACCTTGCGGAACTGGCCCGTCATCGCCATGCGGCAGTCCGTGTCGATGTTGACCTTACGTACCCCCATGCGGATGCCTTTTTCGATCTCCTCGACGGGGACGCCGTAGGTCTGGGGCATCTCTCCGCCATGCGCGTTGATCAGGTCCTGAAGCTCTTGCGGCACCGACGAAGACCCATGCATCACGAGATGCGTGTTCGGCAGTTTTGCGTGGATTGCGGCGATGGTGGCCATCGACAGGATGTCGCCATCGGGTTTGCGGGTGAATTTGTAGGCGCCGTGCGAGGTGCCACAGGCAATCGCGAGTGCGTCGCATTTGGTGCGGCGGACGAAATCCACGGCCTCGTCTGGATCGGTGAGGAGCTGGTCGTGAGAGAGCTTGCCCTCCGCGCCCGATCCGTCCTCGGCGGCTGCTTCCCCCGTCTCCAGGGAGCCGAGCACGCCAAGCTCCCCTTCGACGGAGGCACCGACTGCGTGCGCGGCCCGTGTCACGCGAGCGGTGATCTCGATGTTGTAATCATAGCTGGAGGGCGTCTTCATATCCTCTTCGAGCGAGCCGTCCATCATCACGGACGTGAACCCGTGACGGATTGCGGAGAGGCAAGTCGCGTCATTGTTGCCGTGGTCCTGATGGAGCACGATATGGTTGCGCGGAAACATCTCGGAGAGTGCTTCGACCATGTGCCGGAGCATGATGTCGCCCGCATAGGACCGTGCGCCGCGCGAGGCCTGCAGGATCACAGGCGCGTCGCAGGCCGAGGCCGCGCGCATGATGGCAAGCCCTTGTTCCATGTTGTTAATGTTGAACGCAGGCACGCCGTAGCCACGGTCCGCTGCGTGATCGAGAAGTTGTCTCAGGGTGATCAGGGCCATTGTCGGGTCCTCCGGTAAATGTCAGTGGATCAGGGTGCCCATGGCGACGGCGGTGTCGGCCATGCGGTTGGAAAAGCCCCATTCGTTGTCGTACCAGCTCAGGATGCGGACCATCCGGCCCTCCATCACCTTGGTCTGGTCCATGTGAAAGACGGAGCTGCGCGGGTCGTGGTTGAAGTCCACGGAGACATTCGCACGGTCGGTATAGCCGAGGATGCCGCGCAGAGTGCCGTTGGCGGCGTTGCGAATGGCCTCGTTGATCTCTTCGACCGTGGTGTCGCGGCTGGCCTCGAACACGAGATCGACGACCGACACATTCGGCGTCGGCACCCGGATCGCGACACCATCGAGACGTCCGTTGAGTTCCGGCAGGACAAGGCCCACCGCCTTCGCCGCGCCCGTAGACGTCGGGATCATCGACTGTGCCGCAGCACGGGCGCGGTAGAGATCCGAATGCATCGTGTCGAGCGTCGGCTGATCGCCCGTATAGCTGTGGATGGTGGTCATGAACCCTTTCTCGATCCCGACCGCGTCATTGAGGGTTTTCGCAACGGGGGAGAGGCAATTCGTCGTGCAGGACGCGTTCGAGACGATGAGATGCTCGCTCAGCAACTCCCGATGATTGACGCCGAAAACGACCGTCTTGTCGGCGCCTGTCGCGGGTGCAGAGACCAGCACGCGCTTGGACCCGTTCTCCAGATGCAGCGCGGCCTTGTCCCGTGCTGTGAAGATGCCTGTGCATTCGAGGGCGATATCGACGCCCTGCCACGGCAGGTTCGCGGGGTTGCGCTCTGCAGTGACCTCAATCGGGCCGGAGCCGATGTCAATCGCGTTACCCTTGACCGTCACTTCGCGCGGGAAGCGGCCATGCACGCTGTCGAATTGCAGGAGGTGCGCGTTCGTTTCCACGGGGCCGAGATCGTTGATGGCGACGACCTCGATGTCATTGCGGCCCGACTCTGCAATCGCGCGAAGCACATTGCGTCCGATGCGTCCGAACCCGTTGATGGCGACTTTGGTGGTCATACTGTCTGTTCCTTCTCGATGCGGCGTTTGGCCGAGGCGACGATGGCCTCAGGCGTGATGTTGAAATGGCGGTAGAGGTCTTTCGCGGGCGCAGAGGCGCCGAAGCCGGACATGCCGACAAACCCGTCGGAGCGTTCCAGAAACAGATCCCATCCCTGGCGCACGGCGGCCTCGATCCCGATGCGCGGGGCGCAGCCACGAACGGCGGCGCGGTAGTCGGGGGATTGACGCGCGAAGAGTTCGAACGAGGGGGCGGAGATGACGGCGGCGCGCAGTCCTTCGTCCGCGAGCAGTTTGGATGCGGCCATCGCAATCTCGACCTCCGATCCTGTGGCGATCAGAGTCACGTCACGACCGCCTTCCGGCTCATGGACCACATAGGCCCCGCGTGCCGTCAGGTTCTGATCCGTGTGACGTGTCCGAAGCGTCGGGAGCCCCTGACGCGAGAGCACCAAGAGCGTCGGCGTGCCGTCCGAGGTGGCGGCGATTTCCCAGGCCTCGGCGGTCTCAATGGCATCCATGGGACGGATCACCGTGAGGTTCGGCATGGCGCGGAGCGAGGCGATGGTTTCGACCGGTTGGTGCGTCGGGCCGTCTTCGCCGAGACCGATGCTGTCATGCGTCATCACATAGGTCACAGGGACGCTCATCAGCGCCGAGAGACGGATCGCGGGGCGGCAGTAATCGGCGAAGGCGAGGAATGTGCCTCCGTAGGGAATGAACCCGCCGTGAAGCGCAATGCCGTTCATCGCAGCGGCCATGCCGTGTTCACGGATGCCGTAATGGATGTAGTCGCCGGAATAGTCCTCCCGCGTCACGGCACGCATTCCGGAGGTCTTGGTGTTGTTCGATCCCGTCAGGTCCGCCGATCCGCCCACGGTGTTGGGCAGGGTGCCATTGACGATTTCGAGTACCATTTCAGAGGCTTTGCGCGTGGCGACCTTGGGGAGGTCTTGGCTCAGCGTGTATTTGTAGGCCGTGATTGCGGCATTGAGCGCGTCGGCGTCAGGCGCTTCATGCGCGGCGTCGAATTTGGCCGAGAGCGGGTGCTTCGCCTTGCGGGCGAGCCAAGCGGTGCGCGCCTCTGCGCCGCGTCGCGCGATCTGTTGCCATGCGGAGCGAACAGTGTCCGGCACTTCGAAGGCCGCATATCGCCAGTCGAGGGCTTCGCGCGCCGCTGCGATCTCGGTCTCACCCAACGGAGCGCCGTGCACCTTGTGGCTCCCCGCCATCGTCGGTGCGCCTTTGCCAATCACTGTGCGGCAGGCAATCATCGAGGGGCGACTGTCTGCGCGGGCGCGCTCGATCGTCCGCGCGATGGCCTCAGGATCGTGCCCGTCGACGGATTGCACATGCCAGCCGGCGGCCTCGAAGCGTTTGATCTGATCTGTCGAGGTCGACAGGTCAGTGCCCCCGTCGATGGTGATCCCGTTGTCGTCCCAGAAAACGATCATCCGACCGAGGCCCATATGACTCGCGAGATCAATCGCCTCGTGGCTGATGCCCTCCATGAGACAGCCGTCACCAGCAAGCACATAGGTCCAGTGATCCACCAAATCCTTGCCGAACCGCGCGTTCATCATCCGCTCTGCGAGCGCCATCCCAACGGCGGTGGAGATGCCTTGGCCAAGGGGACCTGTGGTGGTCTCGACGCCGAGCGTATGGCCGTATTCCGGATGACCGGGCGTATTCGACCCGAGCTGGCGGAAATTGCGAAGTTGGTCCGCGTTCATATCCGCATAGCCGAGCAAATGATGGATCGCGTAGACGAGCATGGAGCCGTGGCCAGCACTCATCACGAAGCGGTCGCGATCTGGCCATGTCGGGTTCTTCGGATCAATCGTGATGAAGCGATTGAACAGAACCGCCGCCACATCCGCGAGGCCCATCGGCGCGCCGGGATGGCCGGAATTCGCGGCCTCCACAGCGTCCATTGTCAGGACGCGAATGGCATTGGCCATCAGAGTTTCGTCAGCATGAACAGGGGTTTGCAACGTCATGGTAAAGTCCTCAGGCGCGTTTTGAATCGTTGACGAGGCGCAGGATCATCGGTGTGAAAATGAGCTGCATGGCGAGGTCCATCTTGCCGCCGGGGATCACGAGCGAATTGGCGCGGGTCATCCAGCTGCCTTCGATCATCGACATGAGATAGGGAAAATCGATCCCGCGCGGGTTCTTGAAGCGGATCACAACGAGGCTCTCGTCGGCCGTCGGAATCCAGCGTGCGATAAAGGGGTTCGAGGTGTCGACGACAGGGACGCGTTGGAAATTGATGTCGGTTTCCGAGAACTGCGGGCAGATGCAGTGCACATAGGCGTGCATCCGGCGCAGGATCGTGTCGGTGACGGCCTCTGTCGTGTAGCCGCGGCTTTTGCGGTCGCGATGGATTTTCTGGGTCCATTCGAGGTTGATCACCGGCACGACGCCGATTTTCAGATCAGCCTGTGCGGCGAGGTTCACCTCGTCGTTCACAACGGCCCCGTGGAGACCTTCGTAGAACAGGAGGTCAGAGCCTTCATCAAACGGGGCCCAGTCGGTGAAGTGGCCGGGTGCGGTGCCATGACGTTCCGCCTCGATGTCGTCGTGGATGTAGTGCCGGGTTTCGCCTTTGCCGGTCTCGCCATAGGTGCGGAAGACGGCCTCGAGTTTCTCCAACTCATTGGCATCATAGCTGAAATGGCTGAAGGTTTCGTCACCGGCGGCTTTGCGTGCTTCGAGTTCGGCCTTCATCTCGGCGCGATTGTAGCGGTGAAAGGCGTCGCCTTCGATTGAGACGGTCTTGATCCCTTCACGGCGGAAAATCTGGTCGAACGTGGCCTTGACCGTGGTCGTGCCTGCGCCGGAGGAGCCGGTGACGGAGATGATCGGGTGTTTCTTGGACATGGGGTAATCCTGTGTCAGGCGCGGAAGAGGCCGCGGTTGCCGAAGAGGGCGGAGACCTCTTGGTCCGGCAGGTCGTGATAGGTGGCGACGCGTTCAACCTTGGTTTTCGTGCCAAAGACAAAGGGAACGCGGGCGTGGAGATGGTCGGGGGTGATCGTCAGAATGCGGGTCGTGCCGGTGGTGGCCATGCCGCCGGCCTGTTCGACGAGAAAGGCGATGGGGGCACATTCATAGATTAGTCGCAGGCGGCCATGGCGGTAGCCGTCGCGGTCGTCGGACGGGTAGAGAAAGATGCCGCCGCGAGACATGATCCGGTGAGTCTCCGCGACCAGAGATGCCACCCAGCGCATGTTGAAATTGCGGCCGCGGGGGCCTTGGTCTCCTGCCAGGCAGTCGTCGATATAGGCGCGGACGGGTTTGGACCAGTGGCGATAGTTTGACGCGTTGATCGCAAACTCGCTCGCATTTTCCGGAATGGCGGGGGGCTGCGGCGCCTCTTCGAAACAGCCCGTGTCGCGGTCGAGAACGAAATGCCGGACACCATCACCGAAGGTCGCGACGAGAAGGGTTTGCGGCCCGTAGATGAAATAGCCAGAGGCAATGAGGGCGGACCCGTCGCGCAGGAACGTCGCATCGCCGTCGTCGAGCGCGGGCTGGATGCCAAAGATGGTGCCGATGGAGACGTTTACGTCGATGTTCGATGAGCCGTCGAGCGGGTCAATGGCGAGAGCAAGCGCGCCGCCACGGTCGATCTCGACAACTGTTTCCTTTTCCTCGGACGCATACCAGCGGATGCCGGTGCCCTTCAGAGCGGTCGCAAAGGCGTCATCGGCGATCACGTCGAGCGCTTTTTGCGTGTCGCCATCGGTGTTCGCCCCGACCTCAGCACCGAGCCCGCCGCCGAGCGGTCCGTGGGCAATGGTGCGGCTCAGATCAGCCGCAACGTGACAGAGTGCGTCGAGCACTTTCGTCAGAGATGCAGGGATCTCGCCATGTATTGTGTGCATGTTGTGCGGCATCGGAGAGGCCTCCCTTCCTCGTCCAGGTCGGCTTCACCATTCGCGAATTGCGAGAATAAAAAAATTTAAAAATTTGGATAGAAGTGTAAATTAAATTTATGAAACGACTCGATTACATCACACTCAAACAACTCAAGACTCTCCAAACCGTCGTGCAGGCCGGCAATATTTCTGCGGCTGCGGAATTGCTCGGACTTACGGGACCTGCGGTACATAGTCAGTTGAAATCTCTTGAAGAAACGATTGGCTCCACTTTGCTCGACCGGCACGGGCGCGCGCGGAATGTGGTGACGCCGCAGGGGCAAATCCTGCTCGACGCCTGGGTGGAGATGCGCGCGACGCTTGAGCGCGCGATCACGAATATCAACGCAATTGATCAGGGCAAATCGGGCAGTGTGGTGCTCGGGGTTGTGTCGACCGGTAAGTATTTTGCCCCCAGAATCGTCGCGCTGTGCCGCAAGGTCTTCCCCGATATCGACGTCTCCCTGAGAATCGCGAACCGCCGCGACACGATCATTGGTCTCGAGAAAGGGGCCTTTGATCTCTGCATCATGGGCCGACCTCCGAGAGCGCCACTCACGGACGAGGTCATCTTGGGCCCGCACCCACATATTGTGATCGCCAGCGCGGACCACGAATTGGCGCATGGCGGCAAGGTCCCTCGTGAGGCGCTCATGAGCGAGACGTTTGTGATGCGTGAGCAGGGGTCGGGCACACGTATCCTCGCCGCGCGCTTTCTCGACGAGATCGGCCACGGCCATCAGGCGGCAACCGTCGAGATGGACAGCAACGAGACGATCAAACAGGCGGTTCTGAACGGGCTGGGCCTTGCCATGATTTCGGCCCACACAGTCGCGGAGGAATTGGCGAGCGGGCGGCTCGTGGCGCTCGACATCGACGGATTGCCGATTGACCGGACGTGGTATCTCTTGTCGCCGAAGGATCACCCGCTCACTCCAGCGTCCGAGCGCATTCGCGATTGGCTCGTGACGCATCGTGAGGATTATTTTCCGAAAGTCTGAAAAGCGGCATCGTTTGGCGCGAATGCTTGGCAATTCGGTCGAGACGGACTATGTGCCTGCGGCATGACGGATCAACTCACACAGGCTGCACGTCTCTCGGTCGCTCCGATGATGGATTGGACGGATCGGCATTGCCGGTATTTCCATCGTCTGATGTCGCATGAGGCGTTGCTCTATACCGAAATGGTGACGGCTCCCGCGCTTGTGCGTGGCGGGGCTTTGCATCTGCTCGACTTCTCGTCGGAGGAGCATCCGGTGGCGCTTCAATTGGGCGGTTCCGAGCCGGAGGAACTCAAAGAGGCGACCAAGCTTTGCGTGGCGCATGGCTATGACGAGGTGAACCTCAATGTCGGCTGCCCCTCTGATCGCGTTCAGTCTGGTGCGTTTGGCGCTGTCCTGATGAAGTCCCCCGATCTCGTGGCAGAGTGCGTCGCGAAGATGATGGAGGGCGCGGGGGATGTGCCCGTCACCGTGAAATGTCGGATCGGTGTGGACGATCAAACGCCCGAAGAGGTGTTGCCCGCGTTTCTCGAAAAGATGCAATCGGTTGGCGTGACACGGATCACAGTGCATGCGCGCAAAGCGTGGCTGCAGGGCCTGTCTCCTAAAGAAAACCGCGATATTCCGCCGCTCGATTATCCGCTCGTGCATCAAATGAAAGAGGCGTTCCCCGCGCTGCACCTGTCTATCAATGGCGGGATTGCCGATCTTTCGACTGTTGAGCAGGAGTTGGAGGTCATGGACGGTGTGATGGTCGGACGCGCCGCGTATCATCAGCCCTATGACATTCTCGGCCACGCGGATCAGACGATCTACGGGTCTGACCGCGCGCCTTTGAGCCGTCACGACGTGGCGCTGGCGATGGAGGACTATATCGGTCGTCACGTTGCTGCAGGTGGCAAGCTCGCGCAGGTGACGCGGCATATGCTCGGGCTGTTTGCGGGCCAACCTGGGGCGCGGCGCTGGAAGCGCGTGTTGTCAGAGGGTGCCCATAAAGAGGGCGCGGATTTTGCATTGGTGCGTGAGGCGCTGCCGCGATAAGTGGACCATCAGATCAGATGAAAAAAGAGAGGCGCTGAGGCCTCTCTTTCTACTTTACTCAGCCGCTTTTGGGCCGTGTCCGGTTTCAGGATGTTCCGGCTCGACCTCCATAACGCTTTCGGGCGTCGCGGGCGGTTGCTCCGCCGGTCGCTTGGGCGCCTCTTTCTCTGACGGCTCTGCGGCGCGGTGGGCCTCGTAACCCACAGGCGCCCCCCAGCCCCCATCTCCAGTCGTCCAAACGAACTCGGGGTTCTTCGCGCGTTTCGCTTCACGGCTCAGGCGATAGTCCTCTGCCGTCCGGCTCTGGCGTCCGAACAGCGTCGCAAGGCGCATCGACAGGTGATGTACGATGTCCCAGAACCAGACGCGCAGCGCGAGCATGGCGGGCGTGAAGATCAGTGTCAGAACGGTCGCGATGCCGAGGCCAAAGACCACCGCCGTCGCGAGGTTCGTCCAGAACTGCGCCGTCGGAGAGTTGATCGTATAACCGCCATTGATGAAGTCGAGCGAAAGGCCGAACATCATCGGGGTAAGGCCCGCCATCGTTGTGATCGTAGTCAGGAGCACAGGTCGGATGCGGTCCTCCGCTGTGCGCACGATGGCCTCGATCTTGGGCATATAGCGCGCGTATTCCTGATAGGTGTCGATCAGCACGATGTTGTTGTTCACCACAATCCCCGCGAGCGCGACGATCCCTGTTCCGGTCATGATCATGCCGAAGGTCATATCCATCACCAACAGACCGATCAGCACGCCAGCCGTCGACATGACAACGGCGAGCAGCACCAGAACGGAGTTGTAGAAGCTGTTAAACTGCGCGAGCAGGATGATGAACATGAGCGCGAGGGCGGCGCCGAACGCCTTGCCGAGGAAGGCCCCCGTTTCGCGTTGTTCCTCGTCGTCGCCGGTCCATTCCCACGCGATTCCCTGCGGGAGCGGTTGTTCGGTTTCGAGCCACTCTGTCAGCGTATCAATCCGCTCGGTCGCTGTGATCGTCGTCCCGTCTTCGCGGGTTTCACCAGAGGCCACGCCTGCTTTCACGTCGTAGTAGCGTTTCTGGTCCACACGGTCGATCTGGGCGAGTTTTTCGACAGGTTCGCGGGTGATGAAGTTCGAGAGCGGCACGAGGCCGTCGGAGGTGCGGACCTTGAGCGTGTCGAGCGTCGAGAGTACGCGGTCTTCTTCAGGCAGGCGCACTCGGATTTCAATCTCTTCGTCAGAGCTATCGACACGCATCGTGTCGAGCAGAATGCCCCGCGTCACGAGCTGGATCATCCCGCCCACGGTCGCCACGTTCGCGCCGTAGCGTCCGGCCTTCTCCACATCCACGTCGATCTGCCAGTCGATGCCGGGCAGGGGACGTGTGTCTTCAATGTCGGTGAGGGCTTGAGTGGCGTCGAACTTTGCGCGCACGATTTCGGTGGCCTCTTCTAGGACCGCGAAATCATCTCCTTTGAGACGCAGGTGCACCGGTTTCGCAGACGCCGGACCCATCGCGAGGTTCAAAGTTTCGGTCTGAATGCCAGGCAACTCGGCAAGCTGGGCTTCGATCTGGGCGAGGACGTAGTCGCCGTCATACTCGGGGCGCACGTGCGTGTCTTTGAAGAACAGGAACCCGTCTTTGGTCTCCGTCGGGCGGTCTTCCCACGGGATGAGTTCGACCTGAATTTGCCCGATTGTGTCGCGCGGTGCTGATGTGCCGCCAGTGTTCGCGTTCAGCCCTCCTTCACCCGCAAAGACGAAGGCGTTGTCCACACCAGGCTGGTTGAGCACGATCTCTTCGGCTTCAGCGACGAGTGCGTCTTTTTCGGCGAGCGACAGGTTGCCGCGTGCTTTCACGTAGATGATGGCCTGTTCCGGCTCGGTCGCGGCGAAGAACTCCACACCTTTGTTGTTCGCGCCGTAGTACCCGAAGATCGAGATGACCGAGAAGATCACCGCCCCAATCGCGACCACCGGCATGACCGGATTGCCCGCGATGAAATGGGTGAAGTGGCCGAAGGGCGTGCGTTTATAGCCTGCGTCGACCTTCTTGCGGCTGCGTTCGATCCGTGCCGCGGAGAGCGTGATGCCAGTGAGGGAGGAGCCGACAAGGAACAGGAGGCCGCCCAACATAACAGGCGCGAGGCCTTCTGTCTCCGGCGCCATGAGATAGGCGGGATTCATGAGCTGCATGAGCCCCATGAAGACGAGATAGGCGGACGGCACCACAAGCACGGCGCGCAGCCAGTAGGGGGCCACAGCGCGCAATCCTGCGGACGCTCGGTCAAAGACACGCGCAATCCGGCCAGACACCCCACCCATAACGGGCAGGTAGATCAGGGCCACAATAAGGGACGCAGACAGCACGAAGATGATCGTGACTGGTAGCATCCCCATAAACTCACCCGCGATCCCCGGCCAGAACAGCATCGGCAGGAAGGCACAGAGTGTGGTGGCCGTGGAGGACACGATCGGCCAGAACATGCGCTTCGCGGCTTCGACAAAGGCGGTCATGGGGCCTTCGCCCTCATCCATTTTTCGGTCGGCGTATTCGACCACGACGATGGCGCCGTCGACGAGCATCCCGACTGCGAGGATGAGGCCGAACATCACGATGTTGGAGATCGTAATCCCCATGAGGCCGAGCAGGATGAAACACAGAAGGAACGACGTCGGGATCGCAAAACCCACGAGGAGCGAGGACCGGATGCCGAGGGCGGCGAGCACCACCACCATCACGAGGGCGATAGCGGTAAGAACGGAGCCTTCAAGTTGGCTCACCATGGAAGACACCTGACGCGACTGGTCGTTCGAGGTGCCGACGATGATCGCCTGTTGTAGCGGTTCGGGCCATGTGTCGAACTCGGCCTGCACTTCCTCTTTGACGAGAGCCACGGTGTCGATGATTGGATAGCCTTTGCGTTTGACGACTTGCAGAGCGACGGTCGTCTCGCCGTTAAATCGTGCGGTGCCGAGGCGATCTTCGAACGTCAAACGGATCTCTGCGAGATCGCCGAGGGTGATGACGCGGTCGCCATTCACCTTCACGGGCAGGTTCATCACGTCCGCTTGATCGTCAAAGGAGGCCGGGATTTTGACGGAGAAGGTGCCCTGATCCGTTTCGATTTCGCCCGCTGCAACGAGTTGGTTGTTGGCGGTGACGACGTTTATCAACTCACTCGCGGTGACGTTGTAGCTCTCCAACCGCAGAGGATCGATGATCACTTCTAGCATCTCGTCGCGGTGGCCGGTGAGTGCGGCGTCTAGGACGGGTTCGAGCCCTTCGAGACGGTCCTGCATGCGCTTGGCATAGGATACCAGTGTCCGCTCCGGCACGGGGCCGGTCAGGTTTACGATCAGGATCGGGAACTCCGAAAAGTTCACCTCACTGATCGTGTAGCTGTCCGCGCCCTCGGGGAATTCGGATTGCACCCGACCCATCCTATCGCGCACATCGGCGATGATCTTTGTCTTGTCCCAGCCGAATTCAAACTGAAGCCAGATACCCGCATAGTTCTCCGCCGCCGTCGCCGACATGACATCGAGCCCGTCGAGGTCGGACAGTTCGGTCTCCATCGGTTTGACGAGGAGCTTTTCCGAGTCCTCGGCAGAAATGCCGGGGAAGGGGACAGAGACATAAAGTCCGGGAATTTCGATGTCCGGCTCGCCCTCTTTGGGCAGGCTCACATAGGCATAGGCCCCCGCAATGAGTGTCAGCGCCACGAAGGCGAGGACCATGCGGGCGTGTTCACCCGCCCAATCGACGATGCCTCTCATTGGCCGGACTCCATCGCATTGGCTGCGCTGTGTGGATCGACCAGAACGCCCTCACGGACAAATTCCTGACCAACTGTGATGATGCTGACCGTTTCCGGCAGGCCAGCGACCCAAATGCCTTCGCGTGTATCACGCAGGATGGTCACTGGGGCGAATTCGACGAGGTTGTCGTCCCCCACGAGGCGCAGACCGATCTGGCCCTCGTCATTCAGGGTCAGCGCACTTTGCGGCACGAGGTGGGCGAGGGTGCCCTCTGAGGAGATCGCCATTTCGACCGTCTGACCATCGCGGATCGCGGCATCGGGATTCGGGATTTGGATTTCCACGCGGAAGGTCCGGGTCGCTGTGTCGGCAGAACGTGACAGGAAGGTCACCTGACCGTTCACCGTGTCGCCGGAAATGAGACGCGCCATCGCGGGCGATCCGACAGAGATTTTCCCGACTTCCGTCTCGGGCGCGTAGGCCACGAGTTTGATCGGATCGAGTTGCAGGATCGTGGCACAAGCCGCACCGGCGGACAGAAGAGTGCCCAGTTCTGCTGTGTCGCTTTCGAGCAGGCCGGAGAAGGGGGCTTTGACGGAGAGGTTTTCAATGTCGCGGTCGACTTGCGCCAGAGCGGCGCGCGCGCTCTCGACACCGGCTTCGGCCGTCAGGACTTGGGTCTCGGATGCATAACCGCCCGACGCGAGTTTGCGTGCGTTTGCGAGGGCGACCTCTGCTTCTGCGAGCGCGGCCTGCGCCTGCGCCCGTGTCGCATCGCGGGTGCCGCGGTCGATCTCACAAAGCACGTCACCTGTCGCGACAGTTGCGCCTTTGCGCAGAGGCTCGTTGATGACGCGCCCCGAGGTCTCGGCGGTCACAGTTACGTTGCGCGCGGCTTCTGTCTCTCCACGGAGGATGACCGCGCTGTCGAGGGTTCGGGCGGTAGAGGGCGTGGCCACAACAGAAACAGCGGTTTGCTCGGCTGCGGCTTTCTGCGCGGGCGGTGCGAACCGGTTGTCTTCCGCCTGAACGGTTTCCGTCGCGGCGGTGTCGTCCCCTGTGATCCGGTCGCGCTCGAAAATGAACAGATAGAGCACGACACATACAAGAACGGCGGTGAGAACGGGGATAATACGCATCGGCTGTCTCTTCTGTCTGGGTTCACGATGTCGGGGTGTGCCGACGGCGTTCGTTACGGAGTTAATAGTATTAACATTGTGCTCAACATGGGGAATTCGCCAAAAGATCACAAGGTCGCGATTTAAAAAATAGAATATGTCACCTCAATCGCAACATTACGTCACAGATATAAGAAAACTTCGCGCTCTCGCTGCGGCATTCCGTTTGAGAGACCTCTCTTTCCGGAACCGTGCACCGAGACTTGGCATTCCCGCGTGGATCAGGGTAAGAGGGGTGCGATAGAAATTCTTCAATTATCTCGCGACATCAGCGGGGTCAGGGGCAAAAGTGAGCCAGAGCGATTCCTTTATCGAAGAAGTGACTGAAGAGGTCCGCAGAGATAAATTCTATGCCTTTCTGAAGAAATACGGCTGGATCGGTATTCTGGCCGTCGTGGTTCTCGTCGGTGGGGCGGCGTTCAACGAATACAATAAGGCCAAGAACCGCCAGCAGGCCGAGGCCTTCGGTGATGCAATCTCAGCTGCGCTCGGGGCCGACAATGCGGCTGCGCGGGCTGATGCGCTTGCGACTGTTCCTGCCGAGGGGGATGCGCAAGTGATTGCTGCAATGTTGCGCGCAGGCGAGCTCGAAGCCGCAGGTGATCCGAAAGCCGCGATTGCTGTGCTTGCTCCGCTGACGGCCGACGACATGCTTGATCCTGTGTATCGCGATCTCGCAGTCCTCAAAACGGCGATGATCGGTGCGGCTGACATTGCGCCAGAAGATCGTATTGCGCAACTCGCCGCCATCGCGAGCCCCGGTGCGCCGTATCGTTTGCTCGCAGAAGAACAGATTGCTGCGGCTCAGGCCGAAATGGGGGATGTCGGCGCAGCGATTGAGGGATATCGTGCGTTGTCTCAGGATGTTGCGGCAAGTTCGGCCTTGCGTCGTCGCGCCGCGCAGATGATGGTTGCGCTTGGAGCCGATCCGGCAGCCGAGTAAGAGTAAGCGCAGGGACGACGGAATAAGGGAGAATGCAGGCATGATCGGTCAAGCAGCAAAAGCGGGTCTTTTCACTGCGCTCCTTGTGCTCGCAGGGTGCGCAAACCAAGACACGATTCTCGTTGGCGAGCGGCTTGATTTGCGTGACGGGTCTGTTCTCGGCGGGTCTATCGCCGAAATTCCCGAAAACCGGACCGTCGATATTTCTCTTGGCAATCCAGTGAGCCGCGATGCCTGGACCATGACAGGATCGGGCCGACTGCATAATGCGGGCCACAATGCTTTCACGAGAGATGTGCCCGCGTTGGTCTGGAAATCCCCGATCGGACAAGGCGAAACGCGCAAACTGCGCCTGACCGTGGATCCGGTCGCTGCACAGGGTCTCGTCGTAGCGATGGATGCCGAGGCACGTCTGACGGCAGTTTCCGCCAGTTCGGGCGAGGTGGTGTGGAGCGTTGATCTGACAACCGTGGGTGAAAAGGCTGCGGGCGTTTCCGGTGGTGCTCTGGCGATCTCTGGCGATGTCCTCTACGCGACGAGCGGATTTGGTGATCTTGTTGCACTGGATCTGAAAACAGGTGGTGAACTCTGGCGTCAGCGTCTCAACGCGGTCGGCGCTGCAGGTCTCAATGTTTACGACGGTCTTATTTACGTTGTCGCTGGCGACGGGCAGGTCTGGGCCGTCAATACCTCTGATGGTCGTGTGAAGTGGCAGCTCTCCGGTCCCGAGACAGTTACATCACGCGTCGGGGCGGCGTCTCCGGCCGTGACAGATCGCATTGCCGTGCTTCCGTTTGCCTCCGGCGATATCTACGGTGTTTTCCGCAAGGGCGGTCTGCGTCTGTGGTCAGCATCAATCGCGGGGCAGCGACAGGGCGTCGTTTACGCCAATGTCTCCGATATCACGTCTGATCCGGTGATTGTCGGCAACACGATGTATGTCGGCAACCAAGCGGGGCGCTATGCCGCGTTCGAACTTGAAGGTGGCACACGTCTTTGGACGGCGGACGAGGGCGCCTACAGCCCCGCTTCTGTTGTTGGCGGCTCGCTCTTCATCGTCACGGATCGCAACGAACTCGTTCGCCTGTCCGCGCGCACCGGGGAACGGATTTGGGGCGTGCAACTGCCGCTCTACACCAAGCAACGTGAACGCCAACGCAAAAGCGTCTTTGCCCACTACGGGCCGATTGCCGCGGGTGGCAAAATCTGGGTGGCCTCCAACGACGGATGGCTGCGCGGGTTCGATCCGGCCTCGGGCACGCAGGTCGCGCGCGTTGAATTGCCGAAGGGCGCAGCCTCCGATCCAATTGTCGTCGGCGGCGTCATGTATGTGCTGCTCGAAGACGGCTCTCTCGCTGCATTGCGCTAAATCTCTTGTCAGGCGACCCTGATCGGGTGTATCGGGGCCGCTTGAACACGTCCCGGAGGACATTATGAGTTTTTCTCTTGCCATTGTCGGTCGCCCCAATGTTGGCAAATCCACGCTATTCAACCGCCTTGTTGGGCGCAAACTCGCTTTGGTCGATGACCAGCCGGGCGTGACACGGGATTTGCGTGAGGGCGAGGCGCGTCTTGGCGACCTCCGGTTCACTGTGATTGACACGGCCGGTCTCGAAGAAGCCACTGACGAAAGCCTCGAAGGCCGTATGCGTCGCCTGACCGAACGCGCAGTCGATATGGCGGATGTCTGTCTGTTTCTGGTCGATGGACGTGCCGGTGTTCTCCCCGCAGACGAAGTGTTCGCTGATATCCTTCGCAAACGCGCAAAGCATGTGATCGTCGCGGCGAACAAGGCCGAGGGTCAGGCAGGCGAAGGCGGATATTTTGAGGCCTACGGTTTGGGTCTCGGAACACCGTTGCGTCTCTCCGCTGAGCACGGCGAGGGGATGCCCGATCTCTATGACGCGCTCAAGCCGCTCGCTGAAGGCTTCGATGAACGTGCGGCAGCAGAGGCCCCCGAGGTTGACGTAGAGTTGACCGAAGAAGAGCAGGAGCTCGGCGAAGGTGAGGACATCGGCGGTCAGTCGCGCGAATTCACCAATGACAAGCCGCTCCAGATCGCCGTCGTTGGCCGACCGAATGCAGGCAAATCGACGCTGATCAACAAGTTGCTCGGTGAAGATCGCCTTTTGACCGGACCCGAGGCCGGGATCACCCGCGACTCGATTTCAGTTACGATGGACTGGAATGGCACGCCAGTGCGTGTGTTCGACACCGCCGGGATGCGCAAGAAAGCCAAGGTTCAGGAAAAGCTCGAAAAGCTCTCTGTCGCCGATGGTCTGCGCGCGGTGAAATTCGCTGAGGTCGTGGTTGTTCTCTTGGACGTCTCCATTCCGTTCGAGCAGCAGGATCTCCGGATCGCCGACCTCGCGGAACGTGAGGGCCGTGCCGTTGTCGTCGCCGTCAACAAATGGGACGCCGAAACCGACAAGTCGAACAAGGCGAAAGAACTGCGCGAAGAGTTCGCGCGTCTTCTGCCGCAGCTGCGCGGTGCGCCGCTCGTGACCGTGTCTGCGATGACGGGCAAAAACCTCGACAAACTGCAGGAAGCCATCCTTCGCGCGCACGCCATCTGGAACCGTCGTGTGGCGACCTCGCGTCTCAACAACTGGCTCACCGCCATGACCGAAGCCCACCCGCCGCCCGCCCCGGGTGGTCGCCGGATCAAGCTTCGTTACATGACACAGGTGAAAGCGCGTCCGCCGCAATTCGTGGTGATGTGTTCGCATCCGGATGAGCTTAACGATAGCTATAAACGCTACCTTATCAATGGCTTGCGCGAAGACTTTGACATGCCGGGGACGCCGATCAGACTGTTCTTCCGCTCTCGCGCAGAGAAGAACCCGTATAAAAACAAGACGAAGTCAACGCCTTCGCGCCTGCGTAAGCACCTCGGCAAAGATCGTGCCGATGCGCCGAAGGTCAAAAAGCAGCGCCCGCCGAAACGGTAATCCAACGGGTGGTTCAGACATAAAAAGAGGCGGGGACTTCCCCGCCTTTTTCTTTGTCCGTTTGTCGCGATTGGCTCAGATATCGAGTTCCACCCAGATCGGCACGTGATCCGACGGCTTCGCTTTCGCGCGGGTGTAGGCGTCGATCTGACAGTCTACGAGATGATCGGCAGCTTGCGGCGACAGCAGGAAATGGTCGATCCGGATGCCATCGTTCCGATCAAACGCGCCCGCTTGGTAATCCCAGAACGTGTAGGTTTCCGGCGCGGTGTTCCTCACGCGCAATGCATCCGTCAGCCCGAGCGACGTGAGTGTCCGATACTTCGCGCGGCTCTCAAGACGGAAGAGAGCGTCGTCTTTCCATGCCTCGGGGCGTTTGGCGTCCTCCGGCTGCGGGATCAGGTTGTAATCGCCGGCCATGAGGAAAGGCTCCTCTGCCGCAAGCAACTCTTTCGCGCGGGCGGTCAGGCGATCAAACCATTTGAGTTTGAAGTCATATTTGGAACCGGGAACAGGTGTTCCGTCGGACTGGAGGTCCACCGGATTGCCGTTCGGCAGGTAGAGGCCGCAAATCCGGAGCGAGTCTTTGGCGCCGATGACAGTTGCCTCAATATAGCGGGCCTCGATATCATCCGCCCCCTCGCGTCCCATGCCTTCGCCACCAGGTAGACCGCGTGTGACGTCTTCGAGCGGGAGTTTGGACAACAGTGCCACGCCGTTGAACGACTTTTGTCCATGGGTTTCAACGGTGTAGCCCATGTCCTCAAACAGCTCGCGCGGGAAATTTTCGTCGATGGATTTGATTTCCTGCAGGATCGCAACGTCCGGTTCGGCCTCTTTGAGCCAGTCTTTCAGGGCCTCGGCGCGTGCTTTGATGCCATTGATGTTGAAACTGGCGATTTTCATCGGGCTCTCCGTCTTTTCGATCTTTGTAGGGGGCTTAGCCCGCCTCCGCAATGGCGCGTCCGCAGGCGGCGGCGGATGCCCATGCCCATTGGAAGTTATACCCGCCGAGCCAGCCGGTCACATCGACGACCTCACCGATGAAGTAGAGACCCGGGACGGTTTTGGATTCCATCGTTTTGGACGATAGCGCGTCGGTGTCAACGCCGCCAAGGGTGACTTCGGCGGTGCGATAGCCTTCGGACCCGGTGGGTTTGAGGGGCATTGCGTGGAGGCGATCGGCGAGGTCCGTGAGGGCCTTGTCCGATTGATCGGCGAGGTTGCCTTTGAGGTTCCACTTGTCCGCGAGTGCTGTCGCGAGTTTCGCGGGCATGAGGGTGGCAAGGACTGTCTGCATCTGTTTGCGGCCCTGCGTGCTTCGTGCTTCTTTCAGGGCTTCGAAGACGTCGGTCGTGGGCAACATGTTGACGTTGATGTCGTCGCCCTCACGCCAGTAGTTTGAAATCTGGAGGATAGACGGGCCGGAAAGACCGCGGTGCGTAAACAGGAGCGCTTCGTCAAAGGATGTGCCATTCGCGCTCACACGGGCGTCCAAGGCCGTGCCCGCCAGCGGCGCAATCCAGTCGAGTTCATGCGGCGCAAAAGTGAGCGGCACGAGGCCGGGGCGGGTTTCGAGAACGGGCAGACCGAACTGCTCCGCAATCCGATAGCCAATGCTCGTCGCGCCCATTTTAGGAATGGATTTGCCGCCGGTCGCGACCACGAGATTGCGGGTTTGGACGGTTTTGCCTGACAGAGTGACTTGGAAGCCCGCACCGTCACGCTCGATCAGTCCGACCTCTGTTGACAGGCGCAGTTCGGCCTTTGACGCTTCCGCCAGAAGCATGTCGATGATGGCCGACGATTTCCCGTCGCAAAACAACTGCCCGAGCGTCTTTTCGTGCCACGTGATGCTATGAGAGGCGAGCAGGTCGATGAAATCCCACTGTGTGTAGCGCGCGAGCGCGGACTTGGCGAAATGCTTGTTCTGGGAAATGTAGTTGTTCGCGGTCGCGTAAAGATTGGTGAAATTACACCGCCCACCGCCGGAAATGCGCACTTTCTCAGCAGGTCGTTTCGCATGATCAACCACGAGCACACGGCCCCCCGAAAGGGTCGCGAATTTCGCGCAGAAAAGCCCTGCGGCCCCTGCACCCAAAATGATCGTGTCAAACTGCTCCATGCGTTGCTTTGAACAGTCCGCACGGCATTTTGCAAGATGTCTGACGTGACTGCAGCCGCGCATTACAAACGGAAAGGCGCCCCGCCGGAGATGGCGGGGCGCCCGAGAGACAGGGAGACAACGAGAGGTGGTTAATCGTCGCTCACGACAGCGGTCGCGGCAGGGCCCGTCGAGCCGTCCGTCACGAGCACAGCCATGACGTCGCCTAGGCCTGGCCTGGTCAGGCGGATACGCACATCCTGATTTGCGCCCGCGTGGACGTCTTCAGACCCGAGCAGGGCACCCATAGCGCCGACGTGTTCCTGATAGATCCGCACGACGCCGTCACTGTCGGCCCGCACGAGGTCGAGGGTGATTTCGCTCCTCGTATCTTGGGCGTGTCCGGGCAGGATGTAGTTTGTTCCGGCAAATGCGGCCGATCCCGCGCTGGCGAGGAGGGCTGCGGCGAAAGCAGATTTTGCGACAATAGAGGTCATAACAGAAGTCCTTTCGAATTGGTTTTGCGGGCAAAGGGTCTGGCGCGCCAATCGTGCCGCAGCGAGCGTCAGTCGATGGCGGGCGATCCGGAACTTCGTCCGTTCTGTTAAAGAACTAGTGTCGTAGAGGCGGAATTTAAGGAATTGAGAGTTCACAACAAAAAACGTTTTGATCACGGAGAATTTCATCCGGTCGCGGAGGTTTGAACGGGCTGACGTGCGGAGGGATCTGTCAGGAACGTAAGTCGCGGCAACAAAAAAGGCCGCCCACGGCGACCTTTCATCTGCTTCGGTGAAACAGAAATCACATCGAGAACGAAACTCCGCAGCCGCAAGCCGCAGTTGCATTCGGGTTCTCGATGACAAAACGAGCGCCGATCAACTCTTCGGTAAAGTCGATCACGGCGTTCTCTAAAAAGGGCAGGGAGACCGGATCGATCACCACGCTCGCCCCGTCGCCTTCCAGCACGAGATCGTCGGAGGCCGGATCGTCGAGCTTGATGTCATATTGGAAGCCGGAGCACCCACCGCCCTCGACTGCAACACGAAGCGCCTTGGACTCACCGGTCATGGCGTTGATCTCGGAAAGGCGCGCATAGGCACGCGGGGTGACTTTCGGAGGCAGAGTGAGGGACATGTCATCTTTCCCGGGCGTTTGGACTGAGAAAACAGCCGCTTGTTGCGATTTTGGCGCGACATGTGTTTGTCGCGGCGCATTACCCGCAATATAGTCATGATAAGGAACAGCGACAAGGACGGGCGGTCAACGCCTGATGAGGCAGATGCTAAAACCCTATGCCACGCAACCGTTTGAAACACGCGGGCGGCTCTATCCGGAGAAACTTTCGACGTTCAGATCGCCTTTTCAGCGCGACCGAGACAGGATTATCCACTCATCGGCCTTCCGGCGGCTGAAACACAAGACGCAAGTGTTTGTGGAGCATGAGGGCGATTATTATCGCACGCGCCTGACCCATTCGATTGAGGTCGCCCAAGTTGCGCGGACGCTCGCAGGGGCGCTCGGGCTGAATGAAGGGTTGGCGGAAGCCGTCGCACTTGCACATGATCTCGGGCATTCGCCGTTCGGGCATACTGGTGAGGATGCGCTCGAACTCCTCATGGCGCCCTATGGCGGGTTCGATCACAACGCTCAGGCGCTGCGCATCGTGACAAAGCTCGAAAAGCATTACGCGGATTTCGACGGGCTGAACCTGACGTGGGAGACGCTCGAAGGGATCGCGAAGCATAACGGGCCGGTCATCGGGCCGAACGCCGATAAGAAAAAGCACCCCGAAGACGAACCGCTGCCCTATGCGCTGCAAGAGGTGAACGACCAGTTCGACATGGAGCTCTACACCTTCGCCTCGGCGGAAGCACAGGTCGCGGCGGTGGCCGATGATGTGGCCTACAACCACCATGATCTGCACGACGGGTTGCGCGCGGGGCTGTTCACGGCGGCCGATCTCATGGAGCTGCCGCTCACAGGGCCGGCCTATGAAGAGGTGGACCGTGAATATCCGGGCCTCGATGCCTACCGACGCGACCATGAGGCGTTGCGGCGGATCTTTGGCTACATGGTCGAGGATGTGATCACCATTGCGACCAACCGCCTCGACAGTGCGAAACCCGAGACGGCGCAGGATATCCGCGATATGGACCGGACCATCATTCGCTTTTCCAAGCCGTTCTTCCAAAATCTGAAAGCGATTAAATCCTTCCTGTTCAAAAGGATGTATCGCGCCCCTACAGTTGTCGAAGAGCGCAAACGCGTCACCGAGATGGTGAACACGCTCTTCCCGCTGTTCATGCAAAAGCCTGAACTTCTGCCAGAGGAATGGCGGCAGGAAGTCGAAGCGGCGGATAGCGATACAGAACTCGCTCGGATCGTTCTGGACTATGTGGCGGGGATGACGGATCGGTTTGCGATTCAGGAATACGAACGTCTGTGTGGCTGAACGGCGCATTAGCGCTAATTTGCCTGATCTGAAGGAAAGTTAAGAAGGACAGGAGCGCAGCATGGCCACAGAACAGGTCGCAGGTTTAGGGGCGGTCGAGGCCTTTGCACTTGTTGGTGCGCTCGGGGTGGGCGCGCAGTGGGTTGCGTGGCGGTTCAAGCTCCCGGCGATTGTGCTGATGCTCGCGGCCGGTCTGATTGTCGGGCCAATGACAGGGGTTTTGGACCCGCAACGGGATCTCGGGACGCTCGTTCAACCTCTGATATCGCTCGCGGTGGCCGTCATTCTGTTTGAGGGCGGGCTGACGCTCGATCTTCACAAGCTCGGGGACGCGAAGGCGGGTGTGATGCGCCTCACGCTCATTGGCGCGCCGCTCGGCTGGCTATTGTCCTCTCTCGCATTGCATTTCGGCGCGGGTCTCGGGTGGGAGGCCTCTGCTGTGTTTGGTGGCATCATGGTCGTCACTGGCCCGACCGTGATTGCGCCCTTGCTCAGGCAGGCGAAACTGGCGCGGCGGCCCGCGAACCTTTTGCAGTGGGAAGCCATTGTAAATGACCCCGTCGGCGCTCTGGCGGCGGTTTTGGCGTTTGAATTTGTGCTGGTCGGAAGAGAGGCGGAGAGCCTTACGGACGCGCTCACTCAAATGGGGTTCGGGATCGTTCTCGCCCTGTTGGTGGGCATCGCGTCTGGTGCCGCCGTGTCCTATGCGTTCCGGCGCGCATTTGTGCCGGAATACATGAAGGTGCCGGCGCTCTTTGCGCTCTTGCTCGTCACCTTCGCCTTCCCGAACATGATGCTCCACGAAAGCGGCCTTCTGGCCGTGACTGTGATGGGGGTGATCATCGCGAATGCCGAACTGCCTTCCTTCGAGGAATTGCGCCGGTTTAAGGAGCACGCGACGATCCTGCTCGTGTCCGGTGTCTTTATTCTGCTCGCCTCTTCCATGGACTTTGCCTCTCTCGGGCAGTTGACCTGGCGCGCAGGGCTCTTTGTCGCTCTTGTGATTGTTGTCGCGCGCCCGCTCACGGTGTTTGTTTCACTGATCGGCACCGATCTGCCGCGCAATGAAAAGCGCCTGATCGCGTTCACAGGCCCGCGCGGTGTGGTTCTCGTCGCGGTGGCCGGACTTTTCGGTGAGCGTCTTGCAGCAGCAGGTGTGAGTGACGGCTCTGTTATCGGTCCGTTGGCCTTTGTGCTCGTTCTGGCGACCGTCGTGCTTCATGGCTTCACGCTTGCTCCGATGGCGCGGGCGCTGGGATTGGCTGCGACGGGCAAGCCGGGTGTGCTCATCCTCGGGGGCTCTCGGTTTACAACCTCGCTCGCCGAGGGGCTCAAGGCCGAAGATATTCCAGTTCTCATTGCCGACCCCAACCACGCGCGTTTGGTCCGCCCACGTGCTGCGGGCTTGCCAATCTTTTATGGAGACATTCTGGGGGAAGCGGCTGAAGACAGTCTTGAAATTCTCTCTTTCGAGACACTGATCGCAGCCACGGAGAATGATGCCTACAATACACTTGTGGCCACAGACTTGGGGTCGGAATTCGGACGTGATCAGGTTTGGCAACTGTCGCGTGTCAAGGGAGAGCAGGCGCGCCATGCTTTGCCCACGACATTGGGCGGGCGTCCGTTCGGGGCAGGGCGCACCTATGGCGATCTCGATGATCTGATGCGGAAGGGATGGAAGGTCAAAGTGACCCCGCTCTCCGAGGAGTTCGGGTTTGACGATTGGAAAGAACAGAACGTCGGCGCGCATATTCTCGGGCGGATCTCTGAGGATGGCGTGTTCAAACGTTTTCTCACTGAGGACGCAGAGCTTCTCTTCCCGAGCCGCGCCGAAGCCGCGATTGAGGAGCTGCCGGAAGACCAACGCGAAAGCGCGCGCGAGGCCCTCAAGCGCCGCCGGACAGAGATTAAGCTCAACAATGCGCGCGCACGGATGTCCGCAGGGGTGAAATTGGTCGCGCTTGTGGCGCCTGAGGTCGAGAATCCGAGGCAAAGCGCGACGAGGTGACGTCTCCCCGTTGACGTGGCGATTGGCCGTGGTAAACCCGCGCTCATACTAGAAATAGAGAGACGCTATGAACCTGTTCGCCGATATCCGCACGCTTGTCATCGACAGCCTCGACGCAATGGTTTCCGAGGGGCATCTGCCCGAAGGACTGAACTTTGCACATGTGGCGGTCGAACCACCGCGCGATCCGCTTCATGGCGATATGGCGACCAACGCCGCGATGGTGCTCGCGAAGCCTGCGAAATCCAAACCGCGTGACATCGCAGAGAAACTTGCGGAAAAACTCGGCGCCGACGCGCGCGTCGAAACCGTCGATGTGGCTGGTCCCGGCTTTATCAACCTGCGTCTCGCTGAGGGCGTGTGGTCCGGTCTTGTGACGTCTGTCCTGACGGAAGAGGGCTATGGTCGCTCCGACTTTGGCGGCAACAAGAAGATCAACGTCGAATACGTCTCCGCGAACCCCACAGGCCCGATGCACGTCGGCCATACCCGTGGCGCGGTGTTCGGCGACGCGCTCGCGTCTCTTCTGGCTTTCGCTGGCTATGACGTTACGCGCGAATACTACATCAACGACGGTGGCGCGCAGGTTGACGTGCTCGCACGTTCCGCGTTCGAGCGTTACCGCGAAGCCAACGGCCTGAGCCCCGAGATCGCTGAAGGTCTCTATCCGGGCGATTATCTCGTGCCGGTCGGTGAGGCGCTCAAGGAAAAGTATGGCGACAGCCTGCTCGACAAGCCGGAAGAAGACTGGCTCGCCGACGTGCGCGTCTTCGCGACAGATGCGATGATGGGCATGATCCGCGAAGATCTGGCGCTGCTCGGCGTTGAGATGGATGTGTTCTTCTCCGAGAAATCGCTCTACGGCACGGGTCTCATTGAATCCGCTCTCAAAGAGCTGGATGACAAAGGTCTGATCTACGAAGGCGTGCTCGAGCCGCCGAAAGGGAAAACGCCGGAAGACTGGGAACCGCGTGAGCAGACGCTGTTCAAATCCACCGAGCACGGCGATGACGTGGACCGTCCTGTCAAGAAATCCGACGGCTCCTGGACCTACTTTGCGCCGGACATTGCCTATCACTATGACAAGGTGAAGCGCGGCTTTGACGAGATCATTGACGTGTTTGGCGCTGACCACGGCGGTTACGTGAAGCGGATGAAAGCGGCTGTGTCTGCGCTGTCTGACGGCAAAGTGGCCTGTGATATCAAGCTGATCCAGCTCGTGAAGCTCTTCAAGAACGGCGAGCCGTTCAAGATGTCGAAGCGTGCCGGCACCTTTGTGACCCTGCGCGACGTAGTCGAGCAGGCGGGCAAAGACGTGACCCGTTTCATCATGCTGACCCGCAAAAACGATGCGTCGCTCGATTTCGACTTTGACAAGGTTTTGGAGCAATCCAAAGACAACCCTGTATTCTACGTGCAATACGCCCACGCACGCGTTTGTTCTGTCCTTCGCAAGGCCGCAGAGCAGGGCGTGACCCTCTCCGATACGCCGCGCTTTGACGATCCGGCTGAGGTGGCGGTTGCTCGCAAACTTGCCGACTTCCCGCGTCAGGTGGAAATCGCAGCGAAAGGCCACGAGCCGCACCGCATTGCGTTCTATCTCTATGAACTTGCGTCCGATTTCCATGCGCTGTGGAACAAGGGCAATGACAACGAAGCGCTGCGCTTCCTCCAAGACGACACCGACCTGTCGGCTGCAAAAATTGCACTGCCGCGTGCCGTGGCCGTTGTGATTTCTGCCGGTCTTGGTATTCTTGGCGTAACTCCGGCAGAAGAGATGCGCTAACCAAAGCCGCCTCTGTCAGAGAACCCGAGAGGGCGAACACGGAGAGGGGACAAAGATCCCCCGTTCGGCCTCTCACGAGCAGGCACTAACCCGTTGTAAATAAAGCGGGAAACGAGACGAGGCAAAGATGGTTCAGGACACGAATGCCCCTTATGGGGGCTATTCCCACGATTCATTCGCGACGCAGAATTCCCACATGCGGGCCCAGCCGCCTCTGTCGGCGCGTGCTCCCCATGACCCCTATGCGGCGCAGTATGGTGCCTCTCACGGGCAGCATGCCCCCGTGTATCCACATGCACATCAAGAGCCGCCTGTGAGAAATACGCCACAGTATGCGGCTCCGTCCCAGCCGTATCAGACCGATGCGAACGGCTATGCGCAGGCCGGTTATCAGCCATCCGGATATGCTGCACACGGCTATGAAGGCGACTATACAGATCATGTGCCCGAAGATTACGGCTACGCCGAGCCAGTCGAAGACTATGCGCGTCCAAAGCTCGGGGCAGC
This sequence comes from Celeribacter litoreus, assembly GCF_020165855.1. GTDB lineage: Bacteria > Pseudomonadota > Alphaproteobacteria > Rhodobacterales > Rhodobacteraceae > Celeribacter > Celeribacter litoreus. The sequence goes on from NZ_JAIUFY010000008.1 coordinate 156,183, forward strand.
ACAGTGGGGTGGCGCGGTTATGTCGCTCGCCCTGATCGTCGGTTTGGGTGTTTGGGGCTATAACCTCATGGTCCGCGATGTGCGGGGTGTGCCGGTCATCCGCGCGCTCGAAGGCTCCGCTCGCATCCTGCCGGATGATCCGGGTGGACAACTCGCAATGCATCAGGGCCTCGCTGTCAATTCTGTGACGACAGACGGCTCCGCCGCTGCTCCTGCTGACCGCTACGTTCTCGCTCCCGCTGCGACCGGTCTGAGCGACGAAGATCAGCCGATGGGGCAAATTGGAGCGCCCGTATTGGCATCCTACGAGCCGACGTCCGAGGCCTATTCTGTCAAGCCACAGCCGATGCCCGCCAATACGGTCGCGGATAATGTTGAGGCGATTATGGTCGAAGAAAGCCCACTCGAACTTGCAGAGATCGACACGGTCGGAGAGGTCGAGGCGCCGCTTGTCACGAATGCGATGCGGTCGCCGCTGCCAAAGCTGCGCCCGGCAGATGTTCCCAATGTTCAGCTCGCGTCGCTTTCGGGCAGCGCCAGCCTCAACGGGGTCGCCGATGACATCCTTGCCGCTATGGCCATGCCGCGCGAAATGTCCGCCGATGACGTTCCGACCGGTGCAAGCCTTGTTCAGCTGGGCGCGTTCCAGTCCGAAGATGTCGCCCGCACTGAATGGGTGCGCCTGTCTGCCCGTTTCGAGGACCTGATGGGCGAGAAAACCCGTGTGATCGAGCAAGCAGAGAGCGGCGGGAAAACCTTTTATCGTCTGCGCGCTTTCGGGTTTGCGGACGCGTCTGACGCGAACCGCTTCTGTTCCGCACTCACGTCCATGAACGCGGCCTGTGTGCCAACGGTCCAGCGATAATCATATGGGGCAGGGCGCATATATCTTCGGCTGTGAAGGCCTGTCCCTCACGGAGCGCGAGCAAGCCTTTTTCCGTGCGTCCGATCCGTGGGGATTCATCCTATTCGCGCGCAATATCGAGACGCCGGAACAGGTGTCCCGTCTTACGTCCGAGTTACGCGAGGCCGTTGGCCGCGATGCGCCGATCCTCATCGATCAGGAAGGCGGACGCGTTCAGCGGCTCCGCGCGCCGTATTGGCGTGAGTGGCTCCCGCCGTTGGATCAATGTCAAACCGCGCGTGATCCCGCCCGTGCGATGTGGCTTCGCGGTAGGATTATTGCGCATGAGCTCTTGTCCCTCGGTATCGACGTCAGCTGCGCGCCGATGCTCGATGTGGCGCGACCGGAGACGCATGAGTTTCTCTATAATCGCTGCTACGGCCTCGACGCGGCAACGGTTATTGAGATGGGCCGAGCGCAAGCGGATGGTCTCTCTGCGGGTGGTGTGGCTGGTATAATCAAACACATCCCGGGTCACGGTCGTGGGACGGTGGATAGCCACCTCGGCCTACCGCGGGTCTCCGCATCGCTGGATGAGTTGTCCGAGGACTTCGCTCCGTTCAAGGCGCTCGCGGACCTTCCGATGGCGATGACTGCCCATATTGTCTACGAGGCAATTGATGCGGACCTCTGCGCGACGCAAAGTCCGACGTGTATCGACCTGATCCGCAACGAGATCGGGTTTGACGGTCTGCTCATGACGGATGACGTCTCGATGGAGGCGCTCAGTGGCACAATTGCAGAGCGTGGGTTGGTATCGCTGCGCGCTGGATGTGACATCGTTTTGCACTGCAACGGCGACATGGCTGAGATGGAAGCACTTGCCTCGCTGGGCGCCCTTGAGCCGCGTGCTCAACAGCGGGCTGACAGCGCGGCGCATGCACGAGGCACCGCAACTCCAGTCGATCTGCAGGCCCTTGAGGCAGAGTTCGCGGCGCTTTTGCCCTGAGACGGCGCGTCAGGCGTTCAAAGCGCTTGTTTCCATGCGAAAACCGTTCGTATAGTTCCCCATGGCTGATCCCGATCAATTTGAAATCAACGATGTTTTGAGTGTTGAGCAACGGCTCGCGGCTGAAGCGTTGATTGTAGACGTTGACGGGTTCGAGGGGCCGCTCGATCTCCTGCTGCAACTGTCGCGCACGCAGAAGGTCGATCTGCGGAAAATTTCGGTCCTGCACCTCGCGCAGCAGTATTTGCTGTTCATCGAGAAAGCCAAAGAACTTCGGATCGAACTCGCTGCAGATTACCTCGTGATGGCGGCGTGGCTCGCCTTTCTCAAATCCCGCCTCTTGTTGCCGCCTGATCCGTCGGACGAAGGCCCGTCCGGTGAAGAACTCGCCGCCCACCTCGCGTATCAACTGCAACGCCTTGAGGCGATGCGGGAGTCGGCCGCGAAACTCATGGCGCGGGACCAGAAGGGGCGTGATTTCTTTGTGCGTGGCCTTCCGGAAGAGGTCGAGCGCCGTCGGAATATCACCTACACCGCGAGCTTGCTCGATCTGATGCAGGCCTATGCCCGCGTTCGGACAAAAGACGAATTCCGCCCGTTTGTCATGGACCGTGAAGCAATCCTGTCGATGGAACAGGCGCTAGAGCGCTTGCGCGGGTTGATCCCCTTTGCTGTCGAATGGGCGGATTTGTCGAGTTACCTGCCTGAAGGATGGGAGCTTGATCCAAAGAAACGCCGGTCTGCGACGGCCGCGACCTTTGCAGCGTCGCTGGAGCTTGCGAAGCAGGGGCAGGTAGAGTTGCGTCAGGGTGGGACCTTTGAGCCCATCCAGATCAAGGCAAGACGGAGATAACCAATGAACGACTTGCCAGAGCAGGAAGAAAGCCTTTTCGATGCGCCGCCTTTGGCGGAGCAAGAGCGCATGGTTGAGGCTGTTTTGTTTGCCTCTGCGGACCCTGTGACGGTGAACGATCTCGCCTCTCGCATGCCGCATGGTTGTAATCCGAAAGCGGCACTTGAACTCCTGCAGCGCCGCTATGAAGGGCGTGGGGTGCGTGTGGTGCGTGTCGGTGATAGCTGGGCCATTCGCACAGCGCCGGATCTCGGATTTCTTATGCAAAAAGAAACGGTTGAGACGCGAAAACTCTCCCGCGCGGCAATTGAGACTCTCGCGATTATTGCCTATCATCAGCCCTGCACCCGTGCAGAGATCGAGGAAATTCGCGGCGTTTCCGTGTCACGCGGCACGCTCGATCAGCTCATGGAACTCGACTGGATCAGGTTCGGGCGTCGTCGCATGAGTCCGGGCCGTCCAGTAACCTATGTCGTGACGCCGCACTTCCTCGACCACTTCGGTCTGGAGAGTGCGCGTGATCTGCCGGGGGTCAAAGAACTCCGTGCGGCAGGTCTGTTGGAAAGTCGTCCTCTGCCTGGATTGGACGCTACGGATGACGACGAGGATCAGGATGATCTCTTCGAGGACGAAAGCTGATCACGATGTGATGTGGCAGTGCAGCAATTTTGTGTTAGGGTCCGCGCAAACGATCAAAATATGTCGGAAGGTTTGACGCCATGAACATGGACCGGATCATCAATCAAGTCATCAACCGCGTCATTCGCACACTCGTGAATAAGGGTGTGAATGCAGGGATTAATGCGGGTTCGAAAGCAATCTCGAACCGTGGCGGCAAGAAATCTGCAAACGATGGTTCTGTCGAAATGGCGCAGCAGGGTAAACCAGACACCACACGCGTGGAGTAAGCGCGCTCACCGGTAACGCTGCCGCGTCACCGGGCCTGTGATCAGCTTTTGAAGTGTTTCGCGAGCTTGAGGCCCTGTCCCTGATAGTTGGAACTCAGGTCCGCGCCGTAGAGGCGGTCGGGTCGGCTTTCCATACGTTCATAGACGAGACGCCCGACGATTTGACCGTGCTCCAACACAAACGGCGCCTCGTGACAGCGGACTTCGAGAACGCCGCGTGATCCCTGACCGCCAGCATTTGCATGGCCAAAGCCCGGATCAAAGAAGCCCGCATAGTGCACGCGGAACTCGCCAACCATCGCAAGGTAAGGCGCCATTTCTGCGGCGTAATCTGGCGGGATATGGACCGCTTCGCGGCTCACGAGGATATAGAACGCGCCGGGGTCGAGAATGATCCGTCCGTCTTTGGCGTGGATCGGCTCCCAGTAATCCGTCGGGTCGTAATAGCCGATGTTGTCGAGGTCGATGACGCCTGTGTGCGGTTTCGCGCGATAGCCGACCAAATTGCCTTCAGCGGGCTTGAGATCGACCGAGAACCCGAGGCCCTGATCAATCACTGCCTCACTGTCGACGAGCGGCATCTCTTCGTGCAGTGCGAGCAGTTCCGTGTCCGTAAGCGTTGCCTGACCTGCGCGGAAGCGGATCTGGTTGAGGCGCATGCCGGGGCGGACAAGGACGGAGAAGGAGCGGGGGCAAATCTCGGCGTAAAGCGGTCCGGTATACCCAGGCGCGATGCGGTCAAACTCGACGCCTTCGTCCGTGATGAGGCGCGTCAGGAGATCGAGGCGGCCAGTGGAGCTCTTCGCATTGGCGACAGCCTGCACCCCCTCGGGGAGTGACAGGCACTCCATGAGCGGCACCACGTAAACACAGCCCTTTTCGAGGACAGCGCCGCCTTCCAAATCGATCTGGTGCATCTCGAAGGCTTCGAGGCGGTCAGAAACCGTGTTGCCCTCACCTGCGAGGAACGAGGCACGGACGCGCCATGCACGTGTCCCGAGGCGCAGATCGAGCGACGCAGGTTGAACTTGAACGTCCTCGACGGCTGGCGTCGCGGAAATTTCTCCGCGTTCGATCATCAGTCGAATGGCGTGATCGGCCAAAACACCCATTCAAGTCCCTCCCACGAGTTTGTTTTTCATTCCATTACCGTAAAAGGACAGCCAAGCCCAGAGGCCCAAATGACAAAACCGCCCGAGAGCGGTGGCTCACGAGCAGTTTTGTAATGGTCGGGCTAGCAGGACTTGAACCTGCGACCTTCCGTCCCCCAGACGGACGCGCTACCAGGCTGCGCTATAGCCCGACGTGGACCCCTTACATAGTGATTTCAGCGGGCGGGGCAAGCGGTATTTTCGCGAACAGTCCCGGAAATTTGCGAGCGTGAGTGCTCACTCGGACAGTCGGGCACAGAGCGCTTCGACACGGGCGAGTACAGCGCGCACCTCCGAAAGATCAAGCGCCTTCAAGTGCCGATGGTTGAGCTGTCCGGCGACCGCGCCATACGGCTGAAACTGCGCGCTCTCCACCGGGTCAACAGGAAGGTTTTCGCCCAATGGCGTTTGGGAGACCGGTTCTTCCGAAGGCAAAGGTTCGATTTCTTCGGGTGCCGTCTCCTCTAAGGTATGTTCTGCCAGTCCGGGCTCTGCCTCCGATGGCGCAATAGGCGCTCTCGGCGCGTATCGCCACGAAAAGTCTTCCGGAGTTCGCTTGATCGGCGCATCGGATTCGGCGCGAGGCTCTTCTGGAGTGACGGCCGCTGCCGGTTCATCGGCAGTATGCGAAATATCTTCCTCGATAAGCTCTGGCGTGACGCTCACGTCAGAGGGTGTCTCGAGATCGGCTGTTTCCGGTGCGCTCCCATCTTTCTCAGCGACGATATCGGCCTCTGTCGCGGCAGGGGGGACGGAGGGCATATCGAAATTGAACGTCGTTTGCTCGAACGCTTTCTTTTCGAGATCGGTTTTGTCCTCGGCAGCTGGCGCTTCATTCTTTTCGACAGGTGCCGGCGCGGATTTCATCCGCTCTGCGCCCAAGTCGTCGCCGAGATCAAGCTCGAGCGTTGCGTCTTGTTTCAAAGGCTTGCCGGAGGCAGGGCGCGCGAACGGCACGACTGTTTCTTCCGGTTCCGGATGGTCAAACTCATCCTGCGGAACCATCTCTGCCATCGGGGCAGGGGGAATCGGTGCAACTTTGTCTGGTGGCGGGGTGATCGGCTCCACCCCTTCGATCTCTGGCGAGAGTGAAGCGACATACTTAACGCCGCGCTCTCGCAAGAGTTTTTGCGCGCCTCGGATGGTCATGCCATCTTCGTGCAGCAATTTTTTGATGCCGCCAAGAAGCGCCATATCGGCGGGGCGGTAATACCGCCGACCGCCCGCGCGTTTCACGGGTTTGATCTGGGTAAATCGGCTCTCCCAAAAGCGCAAAACATGAGCTGGGGTCTCGAGCCAATCGGCAACCTCGCTAATTGTGCGAAAGGCGTCCGGAGATTTAACCATTTTAAATCAAGCCCTTAAGGAATTTAGGTCGCTTTGTTGCCGGCAGCCACGCGATCCTTCATCAGATGCGAAGGGCGGAAGGTCAGTACGCGACGGGCCGGAATTGGAGCCTCGTCACCGGTCTTCGGGTTGCGGCCGACACGTTCGGATTTGGCCCGAACGGAGAAGGTGCCAAAGGACGAAATCTTGACGCTTTCCCCCTCGACCAGCGCGTCGGAAACGTGTGCAAGCACACTTTCCACGAGGGCAGCGGATTCATTGCGGCTCAGTCCGACTTCGCGAAAAACGGCTTCGCTCAGGTCCATGCGTGTCAGTGTTTTGCTCATAAGTCTCCCCCTTTTGAACAGATGGTGAGGAGAGTGGCAGTTTGCTTAGCAGGCGTCAATATCAATGACTTAAAGAGAGTTTCTTACGCTGTGTTTTGCCGCCCTCTGGTTGTGTGGGCGGCAATGTTTGCGCGTCTTACCAGCGGATGACAACCGCACCCCACGCCAATCCACCGCCGATTGCTTCGGCTACGAGGAGGTCGCCAGGCTTGATCTGCCCACGATCGCGCCCGACAGACATGGCGAGCGGAATGGAGGCCGCTGAGGTGTTGCCGTGGTCCTGAACCGTCACCACCACCTGATCCATAGAATGGTTGAGCTTCTTTGCGGTGCCTTCGATGATGCGGATGTTTGCCTGATGAGGGACGATCCAGTCGATATCTTCCGGCGTCAATCCAGCCTTCGCGATCGCGGTCTCGGCGGTCGAGGCGAGTTTCTGGACTGCCTGACGGAAGAGGGCATTGCCTTGCATTCGAAGCTTGCCGGACGTGCCGGTGGTCGACACGCCGCCGTCCACAAACAGCATGTCTTTGTAGGAACCGTCAGAATTGAGATCGACGGAGAGAATGCCCTGATCCTCCGGAGTGCCGCTTTCTTCGCGGGCTTCCAGAACCAGAGCCCCCGCCCCGTCGCCGAACAGCACGCAAGTCGCGCGGTCTTCCCAGTCCATGATCCGCGAGAAGGTTTCAGCGCCGATCACGAGCACGCGCTTGGCCTGACCGGAGACGATCTGTGCGTTGGCGTTGGAGAGGGCGTAGATGAAACCTGCGCAGACGGCTTGCACGTCGAACGCAAAACCGCAGTTCGCGCCGAGCGCGTTCTGGATCATCGTTGCGACGGAGGGAAAGGTCAGGTCCGGCGTCGAGGTGGCAACGATGATGGCGTCGATATCTGACGGCTCCAGCCCGGCGTCTTTGAGGGCGGCACGAGCAGCCTCTGTCCCGAGCATGGAGGTCGTCTCATCCTCGGCCGCGAAATGGCGACGTTCGATCCCGGAGCGGGTGCGAATCCATTCATCGGTTGTATCGAGGGTTTTTTCGAACTCTGCGTTCTCGACCACACGGGCGGGGAGGTAATGCCCCACACCAGCGACGACTGCCCGGACTGCCATGGACAAGACCTTTTGTTAATTATTCCGTTGCGCCATTTTGCGCTGTGGCTACCGCAGATGCAACCCGTGCGGCCAGTCTCTCTGTGAACTGGGTCGCAGAGAGTTCGTAAGCCAGTTTGATAGCGGCGGACACGCCTGTCGAATCTGCGGACCCGTGCGATTTCACAACGGTGCCTTTGAGGCCGAGGAACACGCCACCATTCACGCGGCGCGGATCGATTCGCTTTTGCAGGCGTTTCAGAGAGGTGAGCGCGAGGACTGCGGCAATGCGCGACAGCGGTGTGGCCTTGAACGCCTCTTTGAGGAGATCCCCCACGAGTTTCGCGGTGCCTTCACCGGTCTTGAGCGCGATGTTGCCAGTGAACCCGTCGGTGACAATCACATCCACGCGGTTACCCGGAATATCGCCACCTTCGACGAATCCAACGAAATCATAGCCGCCGATGTCAGATGCCGAAGCGATCAGATCGTTTGCGTCTTTGATTTCTGTGCGGCCCTTGTGCTCTTCGGTGCCGACGTTGAGCAGACCGATGCGTGGGCGTTCGAGCTGGAGGCCGTTGCGCGCATAGGATGCACCCATCATCGCATATTGCAGCAGGTCGCGGGCATCTGCACGGATGTCTGCGCCAACGTCGAGCATGACATTGAAGCCCTGCGGGTTCCTCGAGGGCCAAAGACATGCGATGGCCGGGCGGTTAATCCCGTCGAGTTTGCGAAGACGGATCATCGAGGTCGCCATGAGCGCACCCGTGTTGCCACAGGACACAACAGCCTGTGCCTCACCGCTTTTGACAGCGTCGATGGCAGAGCGCATCGACGTATCCTGTCGGCGCATCGCCTGTGACGGCTTCTCATCCATCGTCACGACGCCGGGCACATCACGAATCTCGACGCGACCTTTGAGGTGGCGCTTCTTGTTCACAAGGCGCTCAAGCTCGGCGCCGTCTCCGTGAACGATAAATTTGAGATCGGGATTCTTGGAGGCAGAACGAGACATACCGGCGACAACAGTCGCCGGTCCACGATCTCCGCCCATAGCGTCGATAGACAACGTGACCTGAACGCCTGACTTTGCCCCGAGCCGACCTTTGGTTTGCACAGTCACATCCGCGGAAGCGGAAGGAGAGTGGTCAGAAGTCGGCATCGGGTCAGTCATGCGTCCGGCACGAAGTTTAGATGCAAAAACGCTTACGCAGCGTCGTCGTCGAGGTCGATCTCGTCGGCCTGAGCAACGACTTCACGGTCGTCGTAAGAGCCGCAAGCGCCACAAACGTGGTGCGGGCGCTTCAGTTCGCCGCAGTTCGGGCATTCAGCCGGGTTGCCAGCGACCAGAGCGTCGTGTGCGCGGCGCATGTTCCGCTTGGAGCGGGTGATTTTATTCTGAGGGACAGCCATGTCTCAACCTCGGTATAAAGGGGCGAAGGGCCATGAGGACCTCGTCCGCGGGTGGGAGGGGCATATGCCCCAAGTCAGGATCGGGCCTCATGCCCGGAAAACTTTGGCGCTTCATAGGCCCTTGTGGGCAGACTGTAAACCATGGTTTGCACCATGAAAAACGCGCCTGCGCCCAGTTGGGCAGACATACTGGGAAGCGAGGGCCGGAACATACTCGGAATTTGCCAAGTTTCAACCCTTTTGTTTAACGAATTTCAGCCCTCGTCAGAGCGCGACTCAGTCGTCCTTTTTGTCGAGTTTATCACGCAGAGCTTTCAGCGACGCGAAGGGTTTCGCATCCTCGTCGCTCATGGCCTTCTGACCCGGTTCGGTGAACTGCGTCACGCCGAGATCAGCCCCCTCGGCCCGTGGGTAATCAGGAGCTGCAAGGGCCAGTGCTTCTTCGGCCACAGTCGAGAGGATCAATTCGAGGGGGAGCGGCTCAATCGTATCGTCAGACGGCATTTCGTCTTCTCCGCCTTCATCAAACGCCTCATCAAAGTCGGAGAGGTAGCTACGTGTCACCTCGGTATCGATCCGCGTCGTCACCGGAGCAAGGGTCGCCACACACGGCTGCACGACGGTTGCGCCAAGCGTCGCTTCAAGCTGCCAATCGCGTTTGCCCACAGGCGTGAGTTTCCCTTCGAACTTCACCTTCCTCAAAGAGCTCAGGCCGAGCGCCGTTGCGATCTCTTCGCACTCCTCGCTCGTAGGTGTCATTCGGAACGGGTGGGCATGTGTTGGGGATAGCTCACGCAGCTTCAGGGATGCTCCCCAATTCGTGAGGCCGTCATGTCCCATGGTCGATGTCTCCTTGATCCTCCGGCTTGATCGTCCGGCACTGTTTCTATAAGCCGATTACGAGGCGCAGACGCACAAGGCAAGGGGGGCGAATGTCCGACCGACTTTTCCCGCAATTTTTTGGGACCTGGACAGGTCTTATCCTGAAGGGAGTATTGGCTCTTCTTCTGATGGTCTCACTTTCCGCGTGCGTCGCGCAATACCGCAATCACGGCTATGTTCCCTCTGATGACGAACTGGCGCAGGTGATTGTCGGCGTCGATACCAAAGACACCGTTGCGGATGTCATTGGTGCGCCGGGCGCAGAGGGCCTCCTCGAATCAAGCGGTTGGTATTACGTACGGTCCCGTTTCAAGCATTACGGAGCATTCGAACCGGCCGAAGTCGATCGTGAGGTCGTGGCGGTCTCTTTTGATTCTCAGGGGCGCGTGAGCAATATCGAGCGTTTCGGTCTCGAGGCCGGACGAGTGGTCGCTCTCGACCGTCGGGTGACGGAGGCCAATGTTCAGGGGGTCACCTTCCTTCAGCAGCTCTTTGGAAACCTTGGTCGCGTGTCGCCTGAGACGCTTCTGCAGTAACGCTGCTTTGCCTGAAAGATAAAAAAGCCGCCCTCCGAGGCGGCTTTTTCTTGTTCGCAACTTGCTGCCTTATTCGTCCGGCACGAACCGTATGGAGACGCCGTTGATGCAATAGCGCATCCCTGTGGTTTCGCGCGGGCCGTCGGGGAAGACGTGCCCGAGGTGCGCGCCACAATCGTCGCAGTGTACTTCGACGCGCCGCATGCCGTGCGTGAGGTCGAGCGTCTCGGCGACTGGCGCGCCGTCTTTTACCGCGTCAAACGATGGCCAGCCGCAGTGCGATTCGAACTTGTTCTCCTGCGCGAACAGCTCTGCACCGCAACAAGCGCAGGCAAAGCGCCCCGGGGTTTTCGGGAAACCCGGATGGGAGAAGGGCCGTTCTGTGCCGGCCTCACGGGTGACACGGTAGGTTTCGGGATCCAGTTCGGCCCGCCATTCCGCGTCGCTCTTTTCAATTTTAGGCATGTGCGTGTCTTTCTTTGATCTGCTTCTAAGATAAGGATGCGCGCGAAATCGACAAGCGTGTGAAAGCGGTCCCGATTTTCAAGAATCTGTCATATCTTGCGGGCAGAAGAGGACGTGCCCATTTAGGTTACGTGCATCAAAGGACTTGCGTGATGTTGACCCTGCTCAAAGGCCGCTATAGCGCCCGCTTCGCCGAGACAGCGGCGGATTTGGATGCGGCGCAACGGCTTCGGTATCTCACCTTCGTTGCCGACACGGGGGCTGAACCGCGTGTGGACGGCCGTGATGTCGATGCCTTTGATCCCCAATGCCGCCATGTCCTCATTGAAGAACGCAAGACCGGCCGCCTCGTTTGTACCTACCGCTTTCTTGATCTGGAAGCGGGCCGCGACATCACACGCAGCTATTCTGCGCAGTTTTACGGGCTTGAGGCGCTCGCGGATTATGAGGGTCGGATGCTCGAAATGGGCCGGTTCTGCGTGCATCCGGAGCTGAAAGACCCGGATGTCCTGCGCGTCGCGTGGGGGGTGATGACGCGCTACGTCGATGACAATGACGTTGCTCTACTGTTCGGATGTTCCTCTTTTCACGGAACGGAATGGCAGGACCACGCAGACGCTCTGGCAATGCTCAAACACCGCCACATCGGGCCGAAACGCTTTCTGCCGAAGGTCAAAGCCCCGAACGTCTTTAAATACGCCGCGCGACTCCGTCGGAAACCGGATGCCAAACGTGCGATGCTGAAAATGCCGCCGCTTCTGCGCACCTATCTGATGATGGGCGGCTGGGTGTCCGATCACGCCGTCGTCGATCCGGATTTGAACACGATGCATGTCTTTACAGGCGTCGAAATTAAATCCATTCCGCCAGCACGGAAAAAGCTTTTGCGCGCGGTTGCAGGGTAGGGTGACGCGCCGCGTCATATTGACCTTTCCCTCTGCCGCGAGTAGCGGAGTGGCATGGCACGCGCACCCGTATTACAGCTCACCGATATTTCGCTCACCTTTGGTGGAGACCCCGTCTTTGACGGGCTGTCCCTCGTTGTCCAGGAGGGCGACCGTGTCGCGCTCGTAGGCCGCAACGGCTCCGGCAAATCGACCCTGATGAAAGTTATGGCCGGTCTGGTCGAACAAGACCACGGGAGCCGCGTCCTCGGTCCTGGCATCACCGTCGGCTATATGGAGCAAGAGCCGGACATGTCCGGCTTTGCGACCTTAGGTGAATTTGCGGCGTCCGAACTCGACGCGGCCGAGAGCTACAAGGTCGACATGGTGGCCGAAGGTCTGAAGTTCGATCCCATGAGCCCGGTGGAGACCGCCTCGGGTGGTGAGCGCCGTCGCGCGGCGCTGGCAAAACTCCTGGCCGAGGCGCCGTCCCTGATGCTCTTGGACGAACCGACCAACCACCTCGATATCGAGGCCATTGCGTGGCTCGAAGAAGAACTGCGCACAACCAAAGCGGCCTATGTGATCATTTCGCACGACCGTGCTTTCCTCAATCATTTGACCCGTGCGACGCTCTGGATCGACCGTGGCGAAGTGCGGCGGCAGGAACAGGGGTTTGCCGATTTTGAGGCGTGGCGCGACAAGATCTGGGAAGAAGAAGACCAGCAGCGCCACAAGCTCAATCGCAAGATCAAGGCGGAGGCCCGTTGGGCTGTCGAAGGCATCTCTGCGCGTCGCAAACGCAACATGGGCCGCGTCCGTGCGCTACAGGACTTGCGTGCAGAGCGGGCGAGCCAGATTCGTCGCCAAGGTACGGCGGCAATGGAACTCGAAGTCGCGGAGAAGAGCGGCAAGCGGGTTGTCGAGGCGGAAGGCATTGGCAAGTCCTTTGGCGACCGGACCATTCTCAAGAATTTCTCGATCAAGATCGGTCGCGGCGACCGTGTGGCCTTTGTCGGGCCGAACGGGGCAGGGAAGACGACCCTGCTCAATATGCTCACGGGGGAGTTGGAGCCTGACGAGGGCACGATCCGTCTTGGCACCAAACTCGAAATGGCCGTGTTCGACCAGACGCGGAGCAACATTCGCGAGGATCTGAACCTCTGGGAGGCGATGACCTCTGACAAGGACATGCGTGTCTCCGGCAAGGCCGACCAGATCATGGTGCGCGGCACCCCCAAGCACGTCGTCGGTTACCTCAAAGAATTCCTGTTCAACGACGCGCAGGCCCGCGCCCCCGTCGCCTCGCTTTCGGGCGGTGAAAAGGCGCGTCTACTTCTCGCGAAGATCATGGCGAAACCGTCGAACGTTCTCGTGCTCGACGAACCGACCAACGACCTCGACATTGAGACGCTCGATCTCTTGCAGGAAATTCTGACCGATTTTGAGGGCACCGTTTTGCTCGTGTCGCACGACCGTGACTTCATTGACCGTGTGGCGACGCAGACCGTGGCCATGACTGGGGATGGCACAGCGACGGTCTATGCGGGCGGGTGGTCCGATTACCTCGATCAGCGTGGAGACGCGACTTTCTCGACGGAGAGGAGTGCCCCGAAGCCGGTGAAGGGAAGCAAGACAGCCGCGAAGCCAGCTGAAAAAGCACCGGAACCAAAAGCGCCGACCGCCAAGAAATCCGGCCTGTCCTTCACGGAAAAGCATCGTCTCGAAGCACTGCCGGCAGAGATCGAACGTCTTGAGGCCGAGATCGCAAAACTTGGTGAGCTTCTGGCCGATCCGGAGCTCTTTACCCGCGAGCCGGTGAAGTTCAGCAAGGCGACCGAAATGCTGACGGAACGGCAAACCGCCTTGGATGCTGCCGAGGAAGAGTGGCTTATGCTCGAGGAAAAGAATTCCGCCCCCTGAAGCTGGAATTCTTTGTTTTAGGCTAATTTCTGCCTGTTTTCCTTTGGGGCTCGGCGCCTTTTGACCGATTTTCTGGGCCTCACAAAAGGCTCACGCGGGCGTGACTGCTGCACCCCTGTTAATTTGAAACGTTTCGCCCATCTTCTGCGTTGAGATGTCGATGAAAGGCATCACCTCGAAACGAGGCAGACTAAGGAGAAAAAAGATGAAACGTATTGCAACTTCCGTTCTTGCACTTGGCGCTTTGGCAGTAGCGACCCCCGTGCTCGCTGGTGGTATGTCCGAGCCAATGCCGGAACCTGTTATCACCACGCCGGTTGCAGTGGCACCTGTCGGCGCTGATTGGACCGGCGCATATGTTGGTGGCACGCTCGGCTACGGCTGGGGTGACGACGTCATGGATGGTGGCGACGACATGACCTATGGTGTGTTCGGCGGTTACGACTATGATTTTGGTGACTTCGTGCTGGGTGGCGAGCTTGAATACCTCGGTTCCGACATGGAAACCGCTGGTGGTGACACGCTCGACGACCTGACCCGCCTCAAACTTCGCGCAGGTTACGACCTCGGTCAGACCCTTGTCTACGGTGTGGTCGGTGCAGCCTATGGTAACGCCGACATCGGTGGCACCTCTTACTCTGACACTGGCGTCGTCTACGGTATCGGTATGGACTACGCAGTGACTGACAACGTGAATGTCGGTGCAGAGCTGCTCCAGAACGACTTCAGCGAGTTCGACAACAGCGGGTCCGACTTGTCTGCTACGACGCTCGGCGCGCGCGTGAGCTTCCGCTTCTGATCAGTTGACCCGATTTCGGGTCTGACGAACCGGTCATGAGTCGCGGGGACCGCTTCTGACCCTTCCGGTTTGTTTCACAGGTCCCCGTGGGATGGAGCTTCCATCCCGTTCTCCCCTCACTGGTGCCCCGGTGGGGGGAGTTTTCTTTGATCGGTTTCATCGACACATTCCGCAGCGGCCCGATTGTCATTCGCGATTGCAACGCTACTATGCCGGTAAGACCCGCGCCGCGGAGTGCGGAAATTCCTCATCGAAAAGGCAGTTGAGATGGCGCTCGAAGATGCAAAAACACAGGTGGATCTGGCATTTACGGGCTCAGGCCGCGGCTTGGCCTTTGAGAATGCCTTTGGCGGCGCTCTCTCTGCGTTCCGGCGTCGATACACAAAGGATCTGACGGGTGTTGATCTGGCCATCACGGGGGTTCCGTTCGATCAGGCTGTCACAAACCGCCCGGGCACGCGCCTCGGGCCGCGCGCCATTCGCGAGGCCTCGGCGCTTCAACCTTTCGATGCGCCCTATGGGTGGGATTACTCTCCGCTCGACGAAATGACCGTCGTCGATTACGGCGATCTGCCGTTCGACTACGCGAAGACGTCGGAGTTCCCGAAGGCGCTCACAGATCATATCGCGACCATTCTGGACGCTGGGGCAGGGACCATCACCCTAGGGGGCGACCACTATATTTCGTTCCCGATTCTGCGTGCTCATGCGGAGAAATTTGGCCCTCTGAGCCTCATCCATTTTGACGCTCATTCGGACACTTGGGCCGACGATGATCTTGAGAGGATTGACCACGGGACCATGTTTTACAAGGCCGTGAAGCTCGGCCTCATCGACCCGAAAACGTCGGTTCAGATCGGCATTCGGACCGACAACCCTGACACGATGGGCGTGAACATCATCGATGCCCGCACCGTGCATGAACGCGGCGCAGCGTGGGTCGCCTCTGAGGTCAAACGCATCGTCGGGGACCGTGCCTGTTATCTGACCTTCGACATTGATTGCCTCGATCCTGCCTTCGCGCCAGGGACCGGAACGCCCGTCTGGGGCGGGTTGGCGAGCTGGCAAGCGAGCGCTATTCTGCGTGATCTCGCCGGTGTTCATCTCACAGGTGGCGATGTGGTCGAAGTCTCTCCCCCCTATGACACCACGGGCGCAACAGCCGTGGCGGGCGCACATGTCGCGATGGAACTCATGTGCCTCTACGGATGGACGCGGCGGGCAGCATGACGTTGAAAATAATTCTCTTCCTTCTGATCGCTGCGGTCGCGCTTCTTCAGCTTTTCGTGCGCCTCGCGCCGACAGTTCCGACACGGTGGCACGTTGACCCGTTTGCAGCGGCCGAGCCGGGAACGAACGGCGTGAAACGCGTGTTGAGTGTGCCGCTTGAACCTGACGAAGTCCTGACGCGTTTGGCCGCGATTGCGGAGACTGAGCCCCGCACGCGCCATGTCGTGGGAGGCGTGGAGGATGGGCGTTTGACCTACCGGACGCGCACTGCATTTTGGGGCTTCCCCGATTTCACGACCATCGGTGCGAGGGCAACGGAGGACGGCGCAGAGGTGGTGATTTTGGCGCGCGCGCGGTTCGGTCAATCCGATTTCGGCGTCAATGCGGGCCGCGCTGATGCATGGATTGCAGCAGCCGGACTGTAACGCAAGGCTTGACCCTTCGTCAGTTCACGGGCAACAGATCAGCCCATGATACCTCAAGACCGCCTTCATCAGATTCTCCAGCGTTTCGAATTCCTTGAAGCCTCCATGGCTCAGGGCACGGGCGACATTGTCGCGCTCGGGCGCGAATATGCCGAGTTGAAACCCGTCGTAGAACAAATTCGGGCCTATCAGACCCTCGTCGAGGACATTTCCGAGGCAGAAGCCATGATGGCCGATCCGGAGATGAAAGCACTTGCCGAGGAGGAGCTGCCGGAACTGAAGGCCAAGCTGCCCGCAGCGGAAGAGGCGCTCCAGATTGCGCTCTTGCCAAAGGACGCGGCGGATACGGGGTCGGCGATCGTCGAAATCCGTCCCGGGACGGGCGGGGACGAAGCGTCCCTGTTCGCGGGCGATTTGCTCCGGATGTATCAAAAGTTTGCCGAGGCCAAGGGCTGGGGGTTCGAGATTATCGAACTCGCCGAGACAGAACTCGGAGGCATCAAAGAGGTTGTGGCGAACATCAAAGGCGATGGCGTTTTCGCCCGCATGAAGTTCGAAAGCGGCGTGCACCGCGTGCAGCGGGTGCCGGAAACGGAGTCGGGTGGCCGTATTCATACCTCCGCCGCCACCGTCGCGGTCCTTCCAGAGGCGCAGGACGTCGATATTGAGATCAACGCAAACGACATCCGAATCGACACCATGCGCAGTTCTGGCGCGGGTGGTCAGCACGTGAATACGACGGACTCTGCGGTGCGTATCACCCATATCCCGACGGGCATCGTGGTGACGTCGTCGGAGAAATCGCAGCACCGGAACCGCGAGATCGCGATGAACGTGCTCAAGGCGCGGCTCTATGATGCGGAACGCCAGAAACTCCATGACGAACGCTCCTCCGAGCGGAAGTTGCAGGTGGGCTCTGGCGACCGCTCTGAACGCATCCGCACCTACAATTTCCCGCAGGGGCGTATGACGGATCACCGGATCAACCTGACGCTCTACAAGCTCGACCAGATCATGAACGGCGATCTGGACGAGGTGATCGACGCTCTTATCTCCGATTATCAGTCGAGCCTGCTCGCGGAGATGGAAGGATGACGGTTCAGGCGGCGTTGATTGCGGGGACCAAGGTTCTGGCGGAGGCCGGGATTGACGGCGCTCCACGAGATGCCCGCCTGCTCATGGCGCATGTTTTTGGGATAGAGCCGGGGCGATTGACGCTCGTGATGCCTGATCCGATCTCGGTCGAGAACGTTGGGGCCTTCAACGACGCAATTGCCCGCCGCGCTACGCGGGAACCGGTTTCGCATATTTTGGGCTTTCGCGAGTTCTACGGACGGCGTTTCAAAGTGACCGGCGACGTGCTCGACCCAAGGCCTGAGACCGAGATACTCATCTCAGAGGCTTTAGAACGTCCCTTTAGATCAGTGCTCGACCTCGGAACGGGATCTGGCGCCATTCTTGTGACGCTCCTCGCAGAGCAAGCACTCGCGAAGGGTATGGGCACCGATATTTCCGAAGCAGCGCTCGCCGTTGCTCGGGAGAACGCGGATGCGCTCGGGGTAGGGCCGCGGGCGCGCTTCGTGCCGTCAGACTGGTGGAACGCGATCGAAGGAGAGTTTGACCTGATCGTCTCAAACCCGCCCTATATCGCTCTCTCTGAAATGCCTGATCTCACGCCGGAACTCGGGTATGAGCCGCGCATGGCGCTCACCGATGAGGCGGATGGGTTGACGGCCTATCGTGCGATCGCGGAGAAGGCGCGGCATTTTCTCGCACCGCGTGGACGCCTCATTGTGGAGATCGGCCCGACCCAAGGGGCCGCTGTCGCCGATCTGTTCCTTGAGCAGGGATTGAAAGGGGTGCGTGTCATTTCGGACCTTGATGGGCGTGACCGTGTGGTACGCGCGCAGGTGCCGAATGCGCATCCGAGAAACGACGGGAAATAGGCGTTTTTGCGCGAATTTGCCACCTCTCTGGCGCGATATCGCCACGTTTTACCGGATTTATTTAAAGATACGCAGTTTCGCGAACCCCTGTTGCAAAAACCACTTGTAAACCTCTGCGTGACATGATTACTGGAATAAGCGTCACGCGGATGTTGCCTCCCGGACGCGGTTACCCTGAACAGCATTGATGTTTGGTGCACCCTCGAAGAGGGAGCGCGAGGGCGACACAAGCTAAGTCAAAAAGCCGGTCCAAGAATCTGGCAAGGGCTCTAAGAAAACGCTCGAACACTGGATCGAGAGAACCGAGATATAGGCTCGAAAGAACATCGTATGAGATCTTCTAAAAACCGTTCGCGGTCTAAAAACAACCGCAACCGTTCCGTTGGAAATATCGTGAACCGTGTCTTTGACAGCTCCGGTCCAGAGGGAAAGGTGCGCGGCACGCCGCAGCAAATTATTGAGAAATATAATCAGCTTGCGCGCGATGCCCAGCTGTCCAACGACCGCGTTGCGGCCGAAAACTTCCAACAGCACGCCGAACATTATCTGCGTCTTCTTGGTCAGGCTCAGAAAGAGCAAGAGGCCCAGCGTGAGCAGCAGGAGCGCGAGCAGCAGGAACGCCGCGAGCGTCAGGAAGCAGAGCGTGCAGAGCGCCAGCGCAAGCGGGAAGAGCAGCAATCCAATGCTGCGGCAGGTGAAGGGGATCAGCCGGATCTCGTGTTTGTTGAGGCCAAGGAAGACAGCGGTCTCGTAGAAACACCGGAAGATCAAGCGCCCGCGAAAAAGCCGCGCGCCCCGCGCAAGCCGCGTAAAACCAAAGCGCAGCGAGACGCGGAAACCTCTGAAAATTCAGAAGGCGGCGAGAGCCCGGCAGTAGAGGCTGACGCGCCCGTCGAAAAGAAACCGACGCGCCGCAAGCCGAAGGCAAAAGCTGCGGACGCAGACGACGCATCGGCAGCCGACGGCGAATCCGCCAATGACGGTGCAGAGGCCGTTGCAGAGTAATAACTGCTCGAACTCAGACGTTTTGAAAGCCCTGCATTTCGCGGGGCTTTTTTATGTCTGACGTTCAGGTGAGAGGCTGTTTGAGGTCATTGGTGTGCCGTTGAGGGCGGGCACTAACTCTGTGGGTTATTGTCCGATTTCAAATGATTCGATCAACTCGGCCCGATGTACGACATGGACTTTGTTTCCAAAGGGATCGCGAAGATAGGCGCCGTAATACTCCGGAGCGTAATGCGGGCGCAGGCCGGGCGCGCCTTCACATGTGCCACCTGTTTTCAGGCCGGCTGCATATGCTGCATCGACTGCGGCTCGCGACGGGGCAACGAAGGCGAGCATGGCGCCATTTCCGCCGCAGGCGCGTTTTCCGTCAAACGGTTTATAGACGTAGAAGCGCGGGTATGGTGCCTCGGGCCGGACCCAACAGCGCGCCTCCGGACCTCCGTCCGGTTCGACTTGGCGTCGATGGAGACCGAGAGGCAGCAGAACAGCGTCAAAAAAGCGTTCGGCAACGTCCAGATCATCCGCGCCAAGTGTCACGTGAGAAAACATTCTCAGCCTTTCGCGATTTCACGGGCGAGGGCGCACCATGCCTCGATCTCGACCTGTTCTGCGCGATCTGTCGGTTTGATACCCGCAGCGGTGAGACGGTCCTCGATATCAGGAGCGACGCCTTTTAGAGAGGCGCGGAGCATCTTGCGACGCTGATTGAAACCGGCCGCTACGATCCGTTCGAGCGTCTTGGCATCCGCCTCAAACCGCGGTGCGGGCAGGGCTTCTAGATGCACAACAGCAGAATGGATTTTCGGCGGCGGGCTAAAGGCCTCCGGTGGCAGTTCCATGACGATGCGGGGCGTCGTGCGCCATTGGCTCAGGATCGCGAGACGACCGAACTTCTTGCTCCCAGGCTGGGCGACAATGCGTTCGGCGACCTCCTTCTGGAACATCAGGGTGAGTGAACTCCAGTAGGGCGGCCATGTTGGTGGGGTGAGCCAACGAACCAATAGCTCCGTGCCCACGTTATAGGGCAGGTTCGCGACGACACGCACAGGCGGGGTGAGGCGCTCCAACGGGTCAATTTCGAGCGCGTCTGCGTTGATAACTTCGAGGCGGCCGGGATAGGCGGCCGAGATCTCTGAGAGCGGCCCCATCGCGCGGCTGTCTTTTTCAACCGCAAGAACCTTGCGCGCACCTTCAGCCAAAAGACCACGGGTCAAACCGCCGGGGCCCGGGCCAACCTCCAAGACATCGCATTTTGACAGATCGCCCGCCTGACGCGCGATTTTTGATGTCAGATTGAGATCGAGGAGAAAGTTCTGGCCGAGAGACTTTTTGGCGACGAGGCCGTGCGCCTCAATAACCTCGCGGAGTGGCGGCAGGCCGTCGACCGCCGCCATCAGTCCAAAGCCTCCTGCGTGAATTTGTTTGTCACGCCCATTGCCATTTCTTGTGCGATCCGGAGCGCTGTAATGAGGCTCGTCGGATCTGCTACCTTTTTGCCTGCGATATCGAACGCGGTGCCATGGTCCGGCGACGTCCGGATAAAAGGAAGGCCAAGCGATACGTTCACGCCGCCGGAGAAATCAATGGTCTTGATCGGGATGAGGGCCTGATCGTGGTAGGCGCACATTGCTACGTCGTAGCCCGCACGGGCGCGGTTGTGGAACATGGTGTCGGGCGACATCGGCCCCTTCAGATCAAAGCCTTCTTTGGTCAGGCGTTCAATCAGAGGGATCATCCACTCGAGTTCCTCGGTCCCCATCGTGCCACCTTCGCCCGCATGAGGGTTCAGGCCTGCGATGGCGATGCGCGGTGCCCTCATACCCCAGTATTTTGCGAGGCCTTCAGCGGTGATCCGAATTGTTTCTTCGAGCAGTTCAGGCGTGAAGG
Source organism: Celeribacter litoreus (assembly GCF_020165855.1). Classification (GTDB taxonomy): domain Bacteria; phylum Pseudomonadota; class Alphaproteobacteria; order Rhodobacterales; family Rhodobacteraceae; genus Celeribacter; species Celeribacter litoreus. The sequence continues at coordinate 177,109 of NZ_JAIUFY010000008.1, forward strand.
CAGCGGGCACATCCTTGATCGGGATGTGAATTGTGACCGGCACAACGCGCAGTTTCGTGCAGGCGAGCATCATGATGACACGATCCACGCCGCCGAGGTGCGCGAGGTATTCGGTATGGCCAGGGAAAGGAAAACCTGCGCCGTCTTTTAGTACTTTTTTATGAATCGGCGCGGTGGTCAGAGCACTCGCCTCACCGCTCTGAACGAGATCAACAGCGCGTTTGATGACGTCAATCACACCCTGCGCGTTCGCGAGGTTCGGCTCACCCGGTTTTACATCGGCCGCGAAATCATGGCGCAGGACGGGTAGGGCGCCCGGTGCTATCTTTGTTGCTTCCGCAGGGGAAGAGATTTCTTCGAATAGCGCGTCCGAAGGCAAATGCCGAGGATCACCAATCCAAAAGAACGGGATTTCACCGGCCACGAGCTTTGCCGCACGGACAGCGAGCTCAGGGCCGACGCCGGCGGGTTCACCACATGTGAGAGCAATCGGGGTAGAGGTCTGTGTCATGAGTTTATGGGATCACAATGTTTGCGTCGGCACGCAGCTGCGCCACAAAGCTATCGGCAAGCGCGCCGATCCGCTGGGACTGTAGTTGCGTGCGGATCGTCTCGCGGTCGGTATCCGCTTGCGCGGCATAGGACCGGCCGCACAGCATGAGGAAGACAAGCGTCTGGTCGTCATTGCGCGTCAGAGCGGTGGAAACTTCGCCAGCGTCGAGTTTGCTCAGTTCGACGGCGATATCTGTCGGTATCTCTCCGGCAGGCACGGTGTCGATGCTGAGAACGCTTTCGGGTTGCCCTTTCGCGACGCCGTAGAGATCGTCACAGGTGTCGACATTTGCCTTGATCTCTGCGGCGCGGGTGAGGGCCTCTGTTGTCCGACCACCTTCGATTGCATAGGTCGCATATTCGATCGCATCGGCAGGCGGCGTGCGCGTATCTGTTTCCGCGAGTCCGCGAAGCTGGAAAATGCCGATAGCGTTGCCGGTGTTAAAGGTTTGCGTCACTTCACCCGGTTTGAGCCCGAGAACGGCGCTCCGCAGCGGCGGAGGAAGATCCCCGATTGCGGCCCACTCCATGCGGCCCGAACGGTCGCGCGAGGGGGCAACGGAATAATCGCGCGCGGCAGCGGCGAAGCTTGCGATCGTTGCATTTGCAGAAATCTGACGCGCGAGCGCTTCTGATTGTGCCGTCTCTTCCGGAGTTCGCGCCGGTAGAAAAATTTCGGACATGGAGACGAGCAGACCGCCGGAAGGCCCGTTGTTTTGCAGTGCGCGGTCGATCTCGTCCTCGTTGATTTGCGCCTTAACGGCAAATCGCGCGCGGGCATATTCGCGCCAGATCACACCGATCCCTACAAAGTCTCTGACGGTTTCTGCCGAGACCCCGTTCTGGGACATAAGGGTCAGAAATTGTTCCGGCTGGAGATCACCGCGGGCGGCGAATTCCGCGATGCCGCTCGCAATTTGCTCATCAGTCATCTCAAGCCCGACGCGCTCTGCGGCAGCTGCCTTAAGACGGTCGTTTATGAGTTCGTCGAGGGTGTTCTCGCGGTCCGGAGCGCCGCCCAAAATCGTGAGCAACCGCATCCTTTGTTCGAGTTCGTAGGTCGTAACGACACTGTCATTCACATAGGCGACGGGCGCAAAAAGGTTCTGCGCGACAGCAGGGGCGCCAATCGTGAAAGCGAGAGAAATCGGAGCGACAACCGCGGCGGTCAAAGTCCGAAGACGCTGAAAAAGTTTCACAGTCATACCCACTCCTTTTGTCTCGCAAGGTGCGATCAGGGTCTTTCTAAGCCGTTTCTGGACCATCGCCAAGCGGATTACTGAGGCGTGGCGGGGATTTGCGTGCCAGGGTAAAGCGCATGGGGTTCATGGATTGCGGCCCCTCGGACGGACATTTCTAAATCGCGCAGCTATTTTTCGATGCGGTCGAGCTTCCATAAGAGCCAAATCCGACCGAGAAAGAAAACCGCGTTGTGGGGTCAAGTGTGCTTGTGTCCCAAAAACGTCGCTCAATACCGAGGCTCACGCGTGCGCATTCGTTCTGATACGTCAGGGTCAAACCGGCGCGCGTTGCTTCGTCAGAGGTGAGATCAAAAAGATACTCCGTCTCCGCGCTCCAGTCGTCTGTGAGTTTGAATGTGCCATCGAAGCCTAGCTCGTTGAGAGACGATGTGCGGTCTTCGAGGGCGTCGGCGACGACATAGTTATAGGTCGTGCCAATTTCGTAGCGGGGACGGATCAGGCTCAAGCGTGTTTCCCACTTTGTAGCCTCTGCGTCGTTGGTGAGCAGTGCACGAGAATTGAGTGAGAGCCCTGAACCGAATTCGACGCCGGCGGCCAGCAGCCAATCCGACTGTGTTTCCGAAAGCCCGGATGCGTTGCTGTAGCTGCCGGTTTCTTCGAGGTACATCACCCGTCCGAGCGTGAACGCGTATTGGGCGCGCTCCCCGTAGTGAGAGAACCGAAGCCCTGCCGCGCTCGTCAGCCCGGTCTCGCGTCGGTCCGCACCAGGGAACTTTGAAAGGCTTAGCAGATTACCCTCATCGAATTCGACGAAGTTCGAGTCGTCGTTCGGGATGTCGCCTCCGGTCGTGCGGGACCAACCGACCTGCACAATCGGTTCCAGAAGTTGGGAAGCTCCGGAGGCCGTTTGGCGTTTCAACGGCCAGCCCAGCCGTGTTTCCGCCTCACCGGTCAGTCTCAGCACAGAGGAGTCGTAAGCCGCATATTGATCGATGACATAGGAGTCGGCGTAGATGGCGGCGCTTCCATCAAGGCGGAGACCGGGACCAAAAATCGTGTTGGCGTCCCAGCGGCTTTCGGCTCCGAGACGAAGGACATCATACCCGTCCGCATCCGCGTCTGACTGACGGTAGGACGTCGAGGCGGTCAGTCCGAAGGTCAGTCGACCAGGCAGGCGTTCTGGTGAGTAGAGGTGTTCGTACCTGAAATCACCCACGAACGACGGCTGTATGTCAGTGATGGTCGCGTTCGTATCGCGCAGGTTGCGCAGATAGATGAGTTCCGCGTCGAATGCTTCGTCCTCTTTGAACCGCGTCAATGTGATGGAAGAGGGCAGGTAGTCTTCCTCGAAAATTCCGTAGTCGGCCAAATAGGCAATATTGGAGGTTGCCCGAAGGTTGATCCCCAAATCGAAATCCTGCCCGACGTCCCATTGGCCCTCGGCAAAAATGTAGGCGCGGGTGCTGTCGTAGGTGTCGTCCCGACTGACGGCCCCCGTGAGCGCGATCTGCCCGTTGGTAAAGGCCTGTCGATACCGCAAGCCAAGGGTTGTTGTTTTCGATGCGATATACGGAGTGACGGTGAGGTCTTTGTCGTCGCCAAGCGTAATGAAATACGGAATCTCAATGCCGATGCCGAGGTTTGAATCCGATCTGATTGACGGGATCAGAAATCCTGTCGCACGGTCCAGCGTCGGGTCGGGGACCCGAAGTTTCGGAAGCCACAGAACCGGGACCCCAGCCACCCGGAGATGCGCATTTGTGAAGTATATCTGACGCTCGACGCTGTCATGAATAACTTCAGAGGCGCGAATTTCCCAAAGCGGCACGGGGTTGTCCGCGCAGACTTCGCAGGTCGAACTCACGGTTTTTTCGAGCCGCAGGTAGCGTCCTTCGACGAGATCGAGCCGCGCTGCTGCGAGCTGCATTTGGCGATCGATGACGAGCCGCGCAGAGGTGAGGAGTCCGTTTCGAAATTCGTCGTCAATTTCCGCCGACGAGGCGAGGATCACTGTGTTTCCTGATGCGGACGCGAGTTCCAGCGGGCCTTCGATGATCAATGCGCCCGTCGTACGATCATAGACAATCCGCGTAGCCTTGAGACGGGTCTCCCCATAGAAGACTTCGACAGAGCCTGACGCGATGAGCTGTGTGCCGTCGAATGTCACACTGTCGGCGAGGAGTGCCGTTGCCGTCTCCGTTTCCTGCGCCAATGACGGTGCGGTTCCGAGCGCGGCACAGATAACTGCACCGAAAACCAGCGTCCTGAAGGGACGGATCGTCCTGTGCGCTTTCGGGCGTGTCGTGAGAAGATGCAGCGGCTTCATTCTCCTATCCATCCTCCAAATGAAGAAGAAGGGCAAGAGCGCCGAAGATGACGGCGAGCGGTGGAGCCCAAGCCGCGAGTTGGATTGGCAAGAGCGCGTTTTGCCCCATGACGATTGCAAAGGATCGCAAGAAATAGAACCCGAACGCGAGGATCACGGCTGTCAGCACTAGCACCGATGTGCGCCCAAGACGCGTGTGACGCATTGTAAAGCCTGCGGCGATCAGAACCATTGCAACAAAAGTGAGCGGTAAAGCGAGTTCGCTCTGAAGCCACATGCGATAGGACTGCGCGGAAAAGCCCGAGTATTCGAGCTTTTCGATATAGCTGACGAGATCCCAGATGCCGATGGCTTCCGGATCGCCAAATCGGTCACGGATTTCATCGTGCGTCAGGCTGGTTGGGACCGTCAGTCTTTCATGGAATGTCGCTGCGGCCTCCGGATTTTGCGCTCCGATCAGTTGCCAGCGTTTTGCATCGGTCAGAACCCATTGAGCGGACTCGATCCTCGCACGCGCGGCTTCGATGCGATAGGTCGGGGTGCCGTCTGTCGTAAAGCCGAGCATCGTCACGTCTTCCAATTCCGAGCCGTCGAAATTGGATCGCGACGCGCGGATCACCATTTGTCCACGATCTGTGCCCTCGCGCAGCCACAGCCCTTCGGCTGAAACGGAGAAAGCTTGGCGCTCACCCTGCTGCAGAACCGTGAGGCGGTGCTCGTAACTCCGCTTGGTCGCCGCGACGAACGGGTTCAAAACGGCGACAGACAACAGGCCAAAGAGGAAGGCAACTGCAATTGGCGGGACCAAAGCGCGCATCGCGGACCGGCCCGCCGCACGGGCGACCACGAGTTCCGAAGATCGTGCGAGGTTGAGAAACATCACGAGCGTTGAAATCATCACGATGATGGGCATGAGATCGTAAAGCGTCCCAGGCACGCGCAGAAGTGACATCTGGAGAACGCCGCTTCCACCCGCATCCGTGCCGTCGAGACGTTTGATTTGTTCGACGCTCTCGATGAGGAGCGTAAGCCCACCGAACCCAGCCATCACGATGAACAGCGCGCGTAGAAACCGACCGCCAAAGTAGAGATCAAGCCGCATCCTGTCTCTCCTTCTGATCCGCAGCGTCACGCATGCCTTTCAGGCGCGGATGAGCCGTCTTCCACAAAAGTCCCCAGGCCATTGCAATCGCCAGCACCGTCGGGGCGTAGCGTAGGGGCCACTGGTCTGGCGCTTTGTTGATGATCGTATCCACTGTGTTGTCGAGCGATTTGACGATCACGAGCAGCACAACTGCCAAGAGGATTTGTTTCCAAAGCCCGAAGCGGGAAAAGCCTCCGACCAGAAGCGCAGCAAATCCGACGAGGCTTATCGCGATCCCCTGAAGGGCTCGGTTCATCCGCTCGTTCACTTCTGCGACGATGGCGCCGGAATTGGTTTGCAGCGTCTGCATCTGTGCGGGCGATGCGCGCAGGAGCTCGAAGGAAGTCGAAGAGCGCACACTCGGGTCGGGGACTGAATCCTCGTTGATGAGGTCGCTTAGGCTATAAACGAAGCTATCAAACCGCGTGACCGACAACCTGTTGCTCTCGATCTGATAGATTTGGGACATCCCGTCGAACATGAGGAGCTTCGGGCCATCCTCATCCTTCACGATGAGCGCCTCGCGGGCCATGAAACTTTGTCGCGCGCCTTCGGAGCGCGTGTTCGAGAAATAGATATTCTCTAGTTCACCGGCTGCGGTGACGGTGCGGACGTAGAATGTCACGCCTTCAATCGGGTGCACGAAGGTGCCTTCGGTGAGGAGGCGGGCCGTCACATCCTGCGCAATCTCATTGCGCCGGAGTTCGAGTTCGCGCTGCGCCATCGGAACGAGGATATGGGACAGAATCCCAACCAACAGCGCGACGAACAGGCCAAACACGATGACGGGGCGCGCAAGACGGTAGGGGGAATATCCTGCGGCCTGCACCACAACCAGTTCTGACTCCGAGGAGAGGCGGTTCGTGACATAGACTGTGGCCGCAAAGGCGGCGATCGGGAGAAGCGTGTTGAGGATCGTTGGCAGCGACAGAAGCGTGAGATGCAGGAACGTGCCCGCAGATTGCCCGTCGCCCATCAGCCAGTCGAGCAATCCGACAGCGCGGTTCACCCAAAAGACCAGAGCGAGGACCAGCGAGAAGAATCCGAACAGCATCAGCAGTTGCTGAAACATGTATTTGTCGAATCTACCCAACGCCTTGCCCTTGCCACACGGTTTCGTCGCGAACCATATCTGCCTGCGCGTCTGTGAGAAAGGCTCAATTCTCCCTTTGTCCGCGCGAGATAGAGGTGCTGTGCGGGAAAGCCTCTGGAAAGGCGGGACTTCGCTCGCTACCTATTGTTCAAACAGTTCCCGAAAAGGATTTTCCATGACCGAGCTCGCCAAACTTTCCGTCACTGACCTCGACCTTGATGCAATCGCAACGCACGAAGGCCGTGTCGTTGTTTGCATCAGCCCCGATGGCAAGTTGAACCCGGGCGCGCGCCGGATCAACCGTCTGACCAAAGGCGCACTCGCGCGGTTCGTGGAAAGCGAGGGGTTCGAACGGCTGAAGGAAGCAGACGCAAAGGACATGGCCTATCCCGCAGGCATGGCCGCTGAAGCTGTGCAGGTGGTGAAACTCTCCAATCAAGCTTCGGTTGCAGTGGCGCGCAAAGCGGGTGTTGCGATTGGTGCGGCTCTCGGTGAAGCGGGCGCGCTTGTCCTGCCAGGGAGCCTGAAACGCGTTGAAGAACTCGCGCTCGGCATGGCTCTGCGTCACTATTCCTTTACGGCACATAAGACTGCGGACGCGAAAGACTTGCCCGAGGTCGCGATTGCTGTGTCCAAGCCGGAGGCCGTCGATCTCTCTAACGTGCTCGCCCTCGCAGAAGGCGTTTTCTTCACCCGTGATCTCGTGTCCGAGCCGTCGAATGTGCTCACAACGACTGAATTCGCGAACCGCCTGAAAGACCTTGAGGCACTCGGCGTCGAGGTGGAAGTGCTTGAGGAAAACAAGCTCGAAGAGCTCGGAATGCGTACGCTTCTCGCCGTCGGGCAGGGATCCACCAGCCCGTCGAAAGTTGTTGTGATGAAATGGCTGAAAGGCGCGGATGCGACGAAAGACGCGCCGATCGCGCTCGTGGGGAAGGGCGTTGTGTTCGACACCGGCGGCATCTCCATCAAACCGGCGGCTGGCATGGAAGATATGACCATGGATATGGGCGGCGCGGGCACTGTCTCCGGCGTGATGAAATCCCTCGCTCTGCGTAATGCGTCTGCAAACGTTGTGGGCCTTGTCGGTCTCGTGGAAAACATGCCCGACGGCAATGCGACACGCCCGGGCGATGTTGTGAAGTCGATGAAGGGTGACTCCGTCGAAATCATCAACACCGATGCTGAGGGCCGTCTCGTTCTCGCCGATGTGCTCTGGTATGCGCAGGAGCGTTTCACGCCGACCGCAATGGTCGATCTCGCGACCCTCACAGGCGCCTGTATCGTGGCGCTCGGCCATGAAAACAGTGGCGTCTTTTCGAACGACGATGCGTTCTGCAATACCTTCCTCAAAGCGGCCGAGGCCGAGGGCGAAGGCGCATGGCGTCTGCCGCTCGGTCAGGGTTATGACGATATGCTGAAATCAGACGTAGCCGACATGCAGAACGTCGGTCCGCGTTGGGGTGGCGCGATTACTGCGGCTCAGTTCCTGCAGCGATTTGTCAAAGATGAGACCCCGTGGATCCACCTCGACATCGCGGGCACGGCTCTATTGAAAACGCCGGGCACCTACTCGCCGAAAGGCGCGACTGGGTGGGGTGTTCTTGCGCTCAACCGGATGATCGACGAGATGAGCAAAGAGGCCTGATCTTGGGCGCGGTTTATTTCTACCATCTGACGAGAAACCCTCTCGACGTGACGCTCGGCGTGCTCGTCGAGAAATCTCTCGCGGCCGGATGGCGGGTCGAGGTGCGCGGGCGCTCGGATGCGATGCTCCAACACCTCGACCAGGCGCTCTGGATGCGGGAGGGGTTTCTGCCGCATGGCATGGCGGGCGGGCCTCATGACGGGGCGCAGCGTGTGTTGCTCACGTCCGCGCAGGGCGGGAATGCCGCGTCCTGTGTGATGAGTGTCGGCGGCGCGGATGTGTCCGCCGAAGAGATCGCCGCGCTTGATCGCACCTGTATCCTGTTTGATGGCCACGACCATGAGGCGCTGCAACACGCGCGAAGCCAGTGGAAGGCGCTCACCGGTGCAGGCGCGGAGGCGCAGTATTGGTCCGAAGAAAGCGGGCGGTGGGAGAAGAAGGCGGAGAGCAAAAAGCCAGACGCCTGAGCGCGGCTTACCGCGTCAAGATCAACCTATCCTGTTTAATCTCAATCGACTCGTAGCGGCGCAGGTAATCCATACCGAGGAGCGAGCCGAACATGTCGCCGTCCGTGACATAGGCCTTCACGCGTTCGTCCTGAATGCCGGAGAGGGAGAGCGTGTCGATCCGAACGGGTGCGGTGCGCACGGTGCCGTTTGCGGTCTGGGCGCGGCCCGTAAAGGCAAGTTCGTCTACATTGATCCCCGCGCGTTCTGCGTCCTCTGTGGAAAGCACGACGTTCGACGCGCCCGTGTCGACGAGGAATTCGATCGGGGTGCCGTTGACCTGTGCAATCACCGAGAAATGGCCGGAGAAATCTCGTTCAACGGTGAGCACGCCGTTTCCCGCGATCTGCGTCGGGGCGAGGCGGGGGCGGACATCTTGCCACAAGCCGACCGCTGCCAACCCGCCAATAAAGATCAGTGCCCAGAGTGCGGCATGGCGCAGCATCTGACCCATGTTCCGGCGATTGGCGACGATGTAATAGAACCCCACCGCTCCGAGGAGCAGGGACAGATAGAGAATGCGGGCTGTATCCATTGAACTCATGGATTAAAGATAGGATGCCGAAGGGCGTTTGTCAGCGTGGCGATCTGTGCCTGACGGAAATGTCAGGGCCTGTTACGCGCCGAAAAACAGCGCTTTGATCCCGTCGGCTACGAATTGCACGGAAAGCGCGGCCAAGAGCATGCCCATCAGGCGTGTGACGACATTGATACCCGTTGCGCCCAAAAGCTTCTCCATCGCTGTCGACATGACGAAGAAAAACAGAACGAGACCGAGCACCGCAATCAAAACGCCGAACATCATCGCCATACCGGCAACGCCCTCGGACTGGTCGATGAGCAGGATCATCGAGGTGATTGCGCCGGGACCGGCCAGCAAAGGCGTGGCCAAAGGAAAGACCGAAGGATCTTCCACCGGTTGATGTTCCGGGTGTTCCGCATGTTCGCCGCGCCGTTTGGTGCGTTTTTCAAAGAGCATTTCGAGTGCCGTGAGAAACAGCAACAGCCCGCCCGCGATGCGAAAGGCGGGCATGGAAATGCCGACAAAGGACAGGACCTGATCGCCCACGAGACCGAAGAGCGTGAGAATGCCCAAGGCAATCAGAACCGCGCGAATGCCGATAGAGCGGCGTTGTTTGGCGGTCGCTCCCTGCGTCAGAGCCACGAACAGTGGCGCGAGGCCGATCGGATCAATGATCACAAACAGCGTCATGAACGCGGGGATGAGAACCGACCAATCCATTACGTTTGTAGCCCTTCCAGTTTCTCCAACGCGGCCATCCAAAGCCCCTCGGCGCGATCAATCGCCTCGGACACTTCGGCGTATTTCTTCTGCCAAACGACCGCGGCTTCCTTGTCTTCGTAAAGCTCGGGATTGGCGAGTTTGACCTGAAGTTTCTCGCTCATCTCAGTAAGCTTGCCGACACGTTCCTCACATTTGCGCACCTCGGCGCGCGCGGCAAGGATGTCGTCGCGGCTCGCCTTCTTTTTCGGGGCGGGTTTCGCCTTTTCCTCTTTCTTGGAGGATTTCGGCTTTTCATCACCTTGGAGCAGGAGTTTACGATAGGCGTCGAGGTCTTCCTCATATGGCGCGACCCGCCCGTCTTTGACGAGCCAGAGACGATCCGCCACGAGCGACAGCAGGTGCATGTCGTGCGAGACGAGCACCACGGCGCCAGTATAGGCGGTCAACGCCTCGACGAGCGCCTCACGGCTCTCGATATCGAGGTGGTTGGTCGGTTCGTCGAGGATGAGAAGGTGCGGCGCGTCGAGTGTTGCAAGGAGCAGCGACAGACGCGCCTTTTGACCACCGGACAGACGACCGACTTCTGTGTCGGCCTGATCCGCCCCGAGGCCAAAGCCCGCGAGTTTTGCGCGGAGTTTCGGCGGCAGGAAGTCGGGCAGGGCGCGCTGCAAATGCTGGATCGGTGTTTCGTCGAGGTGCAACTCGTCCACCTGGTGCTGCGCAAAGAAGCCGATGCGCAGTTTGTTGTGGCGCACGATCCGGCCGCCCATCGTGTCCAGACGGTCTGACAGGAGTTTGGACAGAGTGGATTTGCCCTCACCGTTGCGCCCAAGGAGCGCGATGCGGTCGTCCTGATCGATGCGCAGGTTCAGGTTCTTCAAGATCGCCTTGCCATCATAGCCGACGGCCGCGTCTTCGAGGTTGATTATCGGCGGAGAGAGTTCTTCCGGTTCCGGGAAGGAGAACACCACACGCGCCGCATCCTCGGGCGCTGTGATTTTCTCCATCTTTTCGAGCATCTTCACACGGGACTGCGCCTGTTTCGCCTTGGACGCCTTGGCTTTGAATCGGTCCACAAAGCTCTGAAGGTGCGCGCGTTGGAGATCCTGTTTCTTCGCGGCAGCGGCCTGAACCGCACGTTGGGCGGCTCGGGTTTTGGCGAAGTCGTCATAACCACCCGCGTAGAGCGTGAGCTTCTTGCTCTCCAGATGCAGGATGGAACCGACGGCGCGGTTCAGGAGCGCGCGGTCGTGCGAGATCAGGAGTACGGTGTGCGGATATTTGGCGAGATAGGTCTCTAGCCAAAGCGCGCCTTCGAGGTCTAGGTAGTTGGTCGGTTCGTCGAGGAGGAGGAAATCGGGTTGCGAGAACAGCACGCCTGCGAGCGCAACACGCATCCGCCAACCGCCGGAGAAGGCCGAACAGGGCATCGCGATCTCTTCGTCGGTGAACCCGAGACCTTTGAGAATGCTGGAGGCGCGGCCCTCGGCGCTCCATGCGTCAATGTCGGCGAGACGGGTCTGGATGTCCGCGATGCGATGCGGATCGGTTGCTGTCTCCGACTCTGCCATCAGTGCGGCGCGTTCTTTGTCCTCTGCCAGAACCGTGTCGAGCAGGGAGACCTCATTGCCGGGAACCTCCTGTGCGACGCCGCCGATGCGGGCGCGCTTCGGGATTTCGATGGAGCCACCTTCGAGGACCAATTCGCCTTTGATGATCCGGAACAGCGTGGTCTTGCCCGCACCGTTGCGGCCCACGATGCCGACCTTGTGGCCGGTGGGAATAGTGACGGTCGCGTTCTCAATGAGCGTGCGGCCTTCGACGGAATAGGTGATATCGTGGATTTTCAACATGAGGCTCACATGCATGAGGTTTCGAACAAGGTCAATCACCGCTTTTCAAACGGCTTTGCCCATGTTATCCGGCGCGCAATCTTTGGGCAGAGCCAATGGGCTTTGTCCGCTACCTTTGACACTTCGATCCAAGAGGCTTCTCCCATGGCGATCCAGCGTACTTTCTCCATCATCAAACCGGACGCAACCAAGCGCAACCTGACCGGCAAAATCGTTGCTAAATTCGAAGAAGCAGGACTTCGCGTTGTCGCTTCCAAGCGCATCCAGATGACCCTCGCTCAGGCTCAGGCGTTCTACGCTGTGCACGCCGAGCGTCCGTTCTACGATGAACTGTGCGAATTCATGATCTCCGAGCCGGTTGTTGTTCAGGTTCTCGAAGGTGAAGACGCCATCGCGAAAAACCGCGAAGTCATGGGCGCAACCAACCCGGCTGATGCGGCTGAAGGCACCATCCGTAAAGAGTTCGCTCTGTCCGTTGGTGAGAACTCCGTGCACGGTTCCGACGCTCCGGAAACTGCTGCTGAAGAGATTGCATTCTTCTTCTCCGGTCTCGAACTCGTCGGCTAAGGCCCGCGTTTCAGAGCCGCAGACATTCGAAAGGCCGCCCCTGTTGGGCGGCCTTTTTGAGTATTTGGGTCACGAAAAAGATGGTTAGCGGCTGTATTCCGGTGTGCGTGCGATGATCCAGACAGCGTGGACGATGCCGGGGATGTAGCCCAGAAGCGTCAGCAGGATGTTGAGCCAAAAGTGCTTGCCCAAGCCCACCTGGAAGAACACGCCAAGGGGCGGGAGGATGACGGCGAGGATAATGCGGATCAGGTCCATGTGTGTCTCCATGCGGTTTGTGTCGCGTTGGAGAGGTAACGGCTGAATGGCCGAAAAGTTCCGGTTTAGTCGCGTTTCAGGCCTGTTCCGATCTTGTCGAGGTCGGCCTCGATGCCGGTGATTGTGGCTGTTTTGTCCTGTCGTACGTTGGCGACGAGGGCGTCGAAACGGGTGCGGAGTTCGGTTTTTTCAGCGCCTTGGCAGTCATTCCAGGGGCGGCCCTGAAGGCCCATGACCAGCGCATAATACCCGATGAAATGCGGGCGGGTGCCGTTGCGCAAAAGGAGTGTGTAGGCGGCGTCTGCGCCGAGATCGCGGAGTTGTTCGGCGCTCTCGATACCGGCGCGTGCGAAGCTCTCGTCGGAGGCGGGGCCGAGGTTTCTGATGGACGAGACCGGTGAGGACATGGGGGCTCCGTAGGGCGCAGGTGTCGTCGAGTTTGGCCACAGATGCGGCGCGGTCAAGGGCTGTCAGAGGGGCCGATTTTGCCGGTCAGCCTCCTGTCGGATAGCTGTCGGACTTTTGTCGGACCCCTCGCGCGGTGCTTTAACGGTTTATCAGGCGGGTTTCACGACCGTGTCGATCGCATGGAGCGTCGCGAGCAGCGGCGCGAGGTCTTCGATCTTGAGCATGTTCGGACCGTCAGACGGCGCGTTGTCGGGGTCTTCGTGGGTCTCGATGAAGAGACCTGCCACACCAACGGCAACAGCAGCACGCGCGAGCACCGGCACCATAGTGCGGTCGCCGCCTGTGGAGGTGCCTTGTCCGCCCGGTTGCTGGACAGAGTGGGTCGCGTCCATGATCACCGGATAGCCAGTCTGGGCCATACGCGGCAGGCCGCGGAAATCGCTCACGAGGGTGTTGTAGCCAAAGGATGTCCCGCGTTCGCAGAGCATGATTTTATCATTGCCGGTAGAGGCGAGTTTCGCCGCGACGTTGTCCATGTCCCACGGGGCGAGGAACTGACCCTTTTTCACGTTGATCGCTTTGCCGGTCTCGCCCGCAGCCAAAAGGAGATCGGTCTGGCGGCAGAGGAAGGCCGGAATTTGCAGGATGTCGACGGCCTCAGCGGCCACGGCACATTGGGCGGCCTCGTGCACGTCGGTGATCACGGGACAGCCGAACTCCTCACGGATTTTGGAGAGGATGGTGAGGCCCTTTTCTGCACCAAGACCGCGTTTGCCCGAGAGCGAGCTGCGGTTGGCTTTGTCATAGGAGCCTTTGAACACGAACTGCGTATTGGTCGGCGCACAGGCCTCTGCAATCCTTTCCGCGAGCATGCGGGCGTGGTCGAGGCTCTCCAACTGACACGGACCGACGATCAGGCCGAAGGGCAGGGCGTTCGAGAAACGGACAGACTCAATGTCGACGGTTTTCATTTCGACGGGTGCAACTGTGGACATGGTGTTTCCTCACATGGCGACGCAGGGCATTTAGCGTGCCTCATAGATCATGAAGCGGGTGATAGAGGCAAGGGGCGGGGCATTTTGCTGCGATGCAGCAATTTTATTCCGCAAACCGAGGGTGTCTGCGCAAGTTATGATTTTACCGGCGTGGGTATGCATTTTGCGCATGTCAGGAGTTCCGATCTGTCAGTTGTGATTGGGCGCTAACAGACGCAAATAGAGGGCATCCGAAGGGGCCGAGACGGTTTGGAGAGAACCCGACCTCAGACGTACTCACAGAGAAGGAAAAGTGACATGGCCTATCAACAACAACACCTCGTCCACGGCGGCGTATTCGCAAACTTCTTTCACGGTCTGCGTTCGCGCATTGAACACCGTCTCGCACAGCGCGCTGAAACTGCACGCGTCTACCGCGAGCTGGCTTCGATGTCTGATCGTGAGCTGAAAGATATCGGCATTGCACCGGGTTCCATCGGTGACATCGCCCGCGAAGCAGGTGCTGCGATCTAAGACCGTCTGGCCCGACGTTGAACAGGGCAAAGATTTCCTCCCGCGTCTCCACTCCTCCTCCCTAGGAGACGCTTTAGAAAGCCCGCAGGATCCTCCCCCTGCGGGTTTTTCTTTTGCGAAGTGTTTGGTGATATGGGCGACCACGGGTTTCGCCATCTCCCATAGCGTCACTGGACTTTTTACCTGAAAGCGTCTCGTAGCGCGCTCGCCTCGTGTGGGCCGCTCATCAACGCACGGCGTCCGGAGAAGGACGTGGGGAAAAGGATGCGTTCCACACCTTCTTTCAGTTGCGGGAAGCGGTCCGACAGGATGCGGCGAATGTCGCGCATGTCTGCCTCTGTCATCATGTGATCAGACCGGTATTCAGTCCGTTGCTTGCGATATTCTGCGGGGCTGCAGCCGAAGCGCTCTTTGAACTTGCGATAGAATGCGGTCGGATTGCCGAACTGGAGGCGTTCGGCAATTTCCGACACAGTTGCGTCAGACCGGCTCAGGTCTTCGGCCGCTTGGTCGAGCATCAGGTTCAGAGAATAGGTCTTATAGCCCATCCCGAGGTGTTGCTTGAATTGTCGCGATAGATAACTCAGCGACACGTTTTCACGCTCGGCGATATCACCAAGCGAATCCATGCCGCTCGCGGGGTCGAGTTCGTCGAGCACGCGCAAGATCCGTGCGCGTCCAGCGCGACGGCCTGCATCTTCGACGGCATCGCGGGATTCTTCGTACGGGATATTCGAGTAGATAAAGAGCGCAAGCATATCGGCGCAGATCGCCCGTGACATAGCCTCCTCCGGCTGCCCCGGAATGCCGACGATGAGGCGCGCGATCAACGATTTCATCGGCGCGATTTTCTCTGAAAACGAGCGGCCATGCAGAAAGCTCCGACACAAATATTGCCGCGTGCTGAACCCGGGGAGGCCTGCGCGTTCGAAGTGGTGCGGGTCAAGATGCACACCGCAGACCAAGGTGTCGCGCGTTTGGGACATCGAATTGTGCGGCACATCCGAGTTGATGATGATCAGATCACCAGGCTCCATCTCGCACACCTGTCCCTCCACCATGAGCCGCAATCCACCGCGAAGAACGTAGAGCACCTCCATCGCGCGGTGCCAGTGATACGGAACATCCGCCCAGCCGTGTGTGAAGGAGCGACAGTAGGGGCGCTCGGCCAGTCCCGCTGATCCGGTCGGGGTCGGGGATTCGTACGGATAGGCCCATTTGTCAGCGTCTGCCTTCACGACTTCTGTCCTCCATTGCGTATTAAGGTCAAAATTTGTCAGTCACAAAGTGCAAATTTCGTCGATAGATGAGATGACAAACCTGTGACACTCTTGTTGATAACGCAACACGGATGTGTGCAACAACAACTATAGTTGGGCTTTTGGAAGTCCGCGCCAACTTTGAGGGCCGATTCATGGCATGGAACATCTCCGACAAGGAAATTGATGCGCTGGTCGCAAAATTAACCTTGAGGGAAAAGATTGATATGGTCAGCGGGAACGGGC
This sequence comes from Celeribacter litoreus, assembly GCF_020165855.1. Lineage (GTDB taxonomy): Bacteria > Pseudomonadota > Alphaproteobacteria > Rhodobacterales > Rhodobacteraceae > Celeribacter > Celeribacter litoreus. The sequence continues at coordinate 192,925 of NZ_JAIUFY010000008.1, forward strand.
TCTGGCGCACGGCGGCCAATTACACGCACAATATTCCCGAAACCCTTATGACCGACGGCACCTATGGCGTGCGCTATTCTGTCGAGCAAATCGATGGCCCGCAGGATCGTAGCGAACAGCTTTCGGCCTTTCTGAGTGTGGTCAACGCCGACCTGTCCCGTGGCGTCGAAGGTGCGTTCGGCACGTCGCGTCCGGCGACCTGCTTCCCCAACGGCTGCTGTTACGCGTGCTCGTGGGATCCGTCGCTGGCCTATGATCTCGGCGCTGCGCTCGCGGCGGAGTGTCAGTATTTCGGCGTTAATATCCTGCTCGGGCCGGGCATTAACATTCGCCGTATGCCTCTGGGCGGGCGGAGCTACGAATACTTCTCCGAAGACCCGTTCCTGACGGGCGACTTGGCCGCCGAACTGATCCGCGGCATGCAGGACAATGGTGTCGGCGCATCGCTCAAGCACCTCGCCTGCAACAACTCCGAAGTCCACCGCACCACAATGAGTTCCGAGGTCGAGGAGCGTGCGCTGCGCGAGATCTACCTCGCTGGTTTTGAGCGCGCGATCCGTAAGGTCGAGCCGTGGACGGTCATGAGTTCCTACAACCTTATCAATGGGGTGCAAGCGGCTGAAAACGAATGGCTTTTGAACGACGTCTTGCGCGGCGAATGGGGCTATGACGGGCTTGTGGTTTCCGACTGGCACGGGATTAAAGACCGTCCCGCGTCGCTCCGCGCGGGCAACGATCTCGACATGCCCGAAAGTGCCGCCCGAAAAGAAGACCTGCGCCTCGCCGTCGAGGCGGGTGACGTTTCGATGGAGACGCTCGACGCCTCCTGTCGCCGCGTTCTCGAACTCGTGCGCAAGGCCCGCGCCGGTATGGTGTCGAACCCCGAGATCGATTTCGACGCGCATCACGAACTGTCGCGCAAGGTCGCGGCTCAGAGCATCGTTCTGCTCAAGAATGACGGCAACCTGTTGCCTCTGGATCTGACCGCGCAGACCAAAATCGCGATCGTGGGCGACACAGCCCGCGCCCCCATTTTCCAAGGTTCGGGATGTGCCACGACCTGTCCAACTTTCGAGGACATCCCGTTCGCCGAAATCCAGCGCATCGCCCCCGAGGCAGAGGTCGCGTTCTACGACATCCCCTCTGTTTTGGGCGACGACGCGGAGCAAGTGCTCGATGCTCTGGCTCAGGCGGATGTCGTTCTGTTCTTCGGCAACACAGAAGTCGGTATCGATGGCGAGGGCGCCGACCGCGAACACCTCAACCTGCTCGACGGTCAGGACGAGGCCATCGCCCTCATCGCTGCGCGCAACCCCAAGACCGTCGCCATCATCGCGACCCCCGATGCCGTCGTTATGCCGTGGATTGATAGTGTCGCCTCCGTGCTGATGCCGTTCTACGGCGGGCAGGGGGTCGGTCACGCGATTGCCGATGTGATCTCCGGTCGTCAGAACCCCTGCGGTAAGCTCACTGTCACCTTCCCGCAAAAGCTTGAGGATGTTCCGGGCTATCTCTCTTATCCGGGCGAGAGTAACAAACACATCTACTCCGAAGGTATCCACGTCGGCTATCGCGCATACGACAAGCGCAAAATGGAGCCACTGTTCCCCTTCGGGTTCGGGCTCAGCTACACCTCTTTCGCGTATGACAACCTGTCCTGCGACACCGACAGGATTGATGCAGGAACGACCTTTACAGTCAGCCTTGATGTCACAAACACCGGCGCGCTTGCGGGCAAAGAGATCGTTCAGCTTTACGCCCGCCCTCACGCGCCGCGTCTCATCCGGCCTCTGCGCGAACTCAAGGGCTTTACAAAAGTGGCGCTCGAACCGGGAGAGACCAAACGCGTTTCGATCACCGTCGAGGCCCGCGACCTGCGCTATTTCGATCCTGACTACAAACTCTGGCTGCTTGATGCAGGGACGCTCTCGATTGATATCGGTGCCTCCTCCCGCGACATCCGCCTGACGACAGACCTGACAGTCGATGCGCCGTCGCTGCCGACGAGCCGCCTGCACATCGACAATGAAGCCTCGCAAATCGCTGAAAACGAATCCGTTCGAGCAGCCTTTGGCGAATTCCTCCAGACGCGTCTGGAACTCAATGACGACGAAACCGAACGCATGCTCGACTATTGCGGCGGCTCTTTCCTCAACCTCTACGACACCGTGTCGTGGGTGGCTGGCGAAAAAATCACGAAGGCCGAAATGGCCGACTTCCTCGAGACCATGAACAACGAGTTCGGGACAGCAGCGGTCTCCGCAGGCTGAATCCGATCCGACATAATCCCCAACACACAAGGGAGACTCCCATGAATACGTGCAAACTTCTACTGACCTCCGCGATGGCTCTGATCGCCACGCAAGCCTCGGCCCAGACCGTTGATGTTCAACAATACTGGACGAGCGCCAGTGAATCCAAAGCGATGAACGTGATCGCCGACGCCTATAAGGCCCAAGGCGGCACCTGGATCGACAGCCCCTCCGCCGATTACGACAGCACGATTGCGGCCGCCACGAGCCGGATCGTCGGCGGTGAAGCACCGTCCGCAGTGCTCATGACGCCGAATGGCGCGATGCTTGATCTGGCAGACGCGGGTCTTCTGCGGTCTCTCAACGAACTGCGTGATGCCGAAGGCTGGACCGAAACGCTCGCACCGCTGATCCTTGATCGCGTGACGGTTGATGGTGACATGGTTGCTCTTCCCCTCGGTGTTCATGCGGACAACTGGATCTGGTACAACACCGCGATCTTCGAAGAAGTTGGCATTGAGGAACCGACCTCCATCGACGAACTGTTCGCAGCCGCCGATGCGATCAAAGCCGCCGGTTACACCGCCTTCGCCGTTGGCGGCGAACCGTGGCAGGAAGTCTACATTCTCACCGACATGATTCTGTCTCTGGGTGGCCCCGACTACTGGAACAAAATCATGGTTGAGCGGAGCGACGAAGCGCTCCAAGATCCGCTGCTGGTCGAAGCTTTCGAATTGTTCCGCAAGGTAGCTGACTACACCGATGCGGGGAGCCCCGGCCGCTCCTGGAACGCGACGACCAACATGGTCATCACTGGCGAAGCCGGCATGCAGTTCATGGGTGACTGGGCGAAAGGGGAATTCCTCGCCGCGGGTCAAACCCCGGGCGAAGAGTTCGGCTGCTTCATCATGCCGTCCGAGACACCGGCCTACGCCGCAGTGACTGATGTCTTTGTCTTCCCGGAAACGGGTGAGGACGAACAGGTGGCGGGTCAGGATCTCCTTGCCCTCACCGTGATGGACCCGGAGATCGAGGTGAAAGTCGCCGCTGTCAAAGGTTCCGTACCTGCACGGACCGACGTTGATCTCTCCGGTCTGGATATGTGTGCCGCCAAGGGCGCACAAGCTCTGGGCACTCCGGGTGTTGCAGTCGCGTCGACCTATGACGCGCTGCCGGGCGACCTGAACGGCCAGCTGATCGACATGGCGACCCAGTTCTGGACCGATCCGGACATGACCGCCGAAGAAGGTGCAGCCGCGCTCCGCGACGTGCTCGCCGACTAAACAAACTGATCTGCGGGCGGCGCAGAGCGCGCCGTCCGCTCCGTTTTTTGTCATGCCGCCTCAGGAGGAGCTATGACACACTGGTTCAAAAGGCAGATGTTCCGGCCGGTCTTCACGGTCGTCGCGTTCTTTGCCGTCATCGCGATCTTTTTCTACGGATCGATCGGCTGGACGTTCATCATGTCGCTGACAAAGTCCACCCTGATCCCGCGCTACGATTTCGTCGGGTTCGACCAGTATGTCGAACTGATGGACAACAAACGCTGGATCGTGTCCTGCATCAACATGGTTGTCTTCGGGCTGCTCTTCATCATCGGCTCGCTGATCCTCGGTTCGATCCTCGCGATCCTGCTTGATCGCGGCATTGCCGGCGAAGGCGCGTTCCGGACGATCTTTCTCTACCCGCTCGCGATTTCCCTCATTGTCACCGGCCTCGGGTGGCGGTGGCTGCTCGACCCGAGTATCGGCATCCAAGCGATGGTCCGCGATATGGGCTGGGATAACTTTGTGTTCGACTGGCTCACACAGCCCGACAGGGCGATCTACACGCTCGTCATCGCGAGCATCTGGCGCTCCGCGGGCCTTGTGATGATCATCGTTCTGGCCGGTCTGCGCAGTGTCGATGGCGATTTGTGGAAAGCGATCCGGATGGAAAATGTCCCCGTCTGGCGTGCCTATGTTCAGGTCATCTTCCCCGGCATGCGTCCGGTTTTTGCCTCCTGCATCGTGCTTTTAATGTCAGAAGTGATCCGTGGCTATGATCTCATCGTCGCAATGACCAACGGCGGTCCTGGTATTTCGACCGAAATGCCCGCCAAGTTCGCCGTCGACTTTTTCTTCGCCCGCATGAACCTGTCTCTCGCATCGGCGGCCTCGATCCTGATGTTGCTGCTCTCTCTCCTGATGCTTGCGCCGTATCTCTATAGTGAATTCCGGAGGCGCGACTGATGTCTTCCCCCTCGAATACCACCACAATGCCGCTTGCGGCCAAGATCGGGCTCTACGCGTTCCTAATTGCGTCCGCCCTGTTCTTCCTCGCGCCGCTTATCGTCATCGTCATCAACTCCGTCAAACCGATGGCCGATATCCGGAGCGGAAGCCTCCTGTCGCTGCCGAGCGAAATCACCTTCGAACCATGGCGCATCGCGTGGAGCAGCGCCTGCACGGGTCTCGACTGTTCGGGCATCCGTCCGGGTCTGATGAACTCCATCCTCATCACAGTGCCCTCCGTCATCATCTCGGTGCTCGCAGGCGCGCTCAATGGCTACGCTCTGGCTCAATGGCGCGCGCGTTTCGCTGACTGGCTGATGCTCCTCATCCTGATCGGTCTCTTCGTGCCCTATCAGGCGATGCTCTATCCGACGGTGAAAATGCTCTCGGGCATGGGCATTTTCCGGAGCTATTGGGGCATCATCTTCGTTCACGTGGTCTACGGGCTTCCGTACACGACGCTCCTGTTCCGCAACTTCTATGTGGGTGTGCCTGACGAGATCAGCCGCGCCGCACGGATGGAGGGCGCGACGTTCCTCCGGACCTTCTGGTCGGTGATCCTGCCCATCTCGACAAACATCATCGTTGTGGTCGCCATTCTCCAGTTTACGGGGATCTGGAACGACTACCTGCTCGGGCTGATCTTTGCGGGCAACGACAACATGCCGATGACGGTGCAGCTCACCAATATCGTTAACAACTCCCGAGGCGCTGCCGAGCCCAACGTCAACATGGCGGCTGCACTGCTCGCCGCAATCCCGACGCTCGTCGTCTACTTCATATCAGGTCGCTACTTCGTCAGAGGTATCGCAACCGGTGCCGTCAAAGGATGAAGACATGTACAATATCTCTCTAAGCAAAATCAAAAAGTCCTACGGCGATCTGACCATTCTGCACTCTGTGGATATGGAAATCGAAGAGGGCGAATTTATCGTCATCCTCGGCTCCTCCGGATGCGGCAAGTCTACGCTTCTGAACATCGTTGCAGGCCTCGATACCTGCGACACGGGCCGCATCATGATCGGGGAAAAGGACGTCACAGACCTCGAACCCAGTGATCGGGATTTGTCGATGGTGTTTCAGAGCTACGCGCTTTTCCCGTCGATGACCGTCAAACGCAACCTGTCCTTCGGCATGGAAATCGCGCGGGTCCCCAAGGCAGAGCGCGAGGCCAAAGTCGCGCACGTGGCCAAGCTTCTTCAGATCGACAACCTGCTTGACCGCAAACCGTCGCAACTGTCGGGCGGACAACGCCAGCGTGTCGCGATCGGACGGGCTCTGGTGCGATCGACGGGCGTCTGCCTTTTCGACGAACCGCTCTCCAACCTCGACGCCAAGCTCCGCACAGAGACGCGGGTCGAGCTCAAAAAGCTCCACAGCGATCTGGGCTTCACCATGCTCTACGTGACCCACGATCAGGTCGAAGCCATGACCATGGCAGACCGTGTGGCGGTGATGAACAAGGGACGTGTCGAACAGTTCGCTCCGCCGCAGGACATCTACGAGAAACCCGCCAACCTATTTGTCGCGAGCTTCGTCGGTTCTCCGGTCATCAACCAGATCGAAGGCACGCTCGGTGCGGACGGTGTGTTCGACACCGGTGAGACCCGCATTGACCTCGGCGGCTATGACTTCGACCACGGAAAGCCGGAAGCCCAGGACGCGGTGCTCGCGGTTCGTTGCGAGGACATCGACATCGTTTCACCAGAAGAGGGGCACATCACTGCCGACCTCGACTTCGTGGAGTTGTTGGGCGCGGATGCGCTTGCCTGGGTCGTCTATCATGGCAAGCGCCTGAGCGTGCGCATGTCGGTCGACGCCGCGCGCGCGCTGCCGAAGCACGTCGGCCTGCGCTTCGTCCTTCCGAAGGCGTCGGTGTTCTCGGCCAAAACCGAACAGCGCCTCTGACCGCAAAAGTGCCACTGCCGTATGTGGTCGTCATGCGCATCTGCGCGCCGGTCGAAGCGTGGCCGCGCGCGGCAGTGGTAGGTCATTCACCAGCGAGTGGGTGATGCGCGCGGCCGTGTCCGTCATTGCGAATGCGCTGCGCCTGAGAGGGATCAAACTCTAACACTGTCTTGGTCGGCGCTCTCGTTTAGATAAGGGCGCCGGCTGAAACAGGATCCTCGTAGAAGCCGTCAGAAATTCTGCACCTCGTCTGTGTGAGGGCGCTGATCCTGAATGGACAAGACAGAAATCAAATGTTTCGGAAAACGTCTGCGCCAGACATATCCTTGGGAGCGCAGTGCGAGATACAGGATGGGTAAAAGGTCTTATCCAGATTTGGACGCCGGCTCTGACGTCTTTGGCGCTCTGCCGTGAGCGGAAAGTGTAAGACGGTGTGTCGACAGGACCCAAAAACGCGAAAAGCGCCCCGCGAGGGAGCGCTTTTTCGTTTAAATCCAAACCCTTGTGGGGGATTTGGCTCCGGCGGTAGGGATCGAACCTACGACCAATTGATTAACAGTCAACTGCTCTACCGCTGAGCTACGCCGGAACATGTGGGGGTGTATAGCTATGTGATTTGGGGTCTGCAATAGGGTTTTGTCGCAAAAAATAAAAAATTGGGAAAAAACATTTTAAGGTATTGAGAAATATGCGGAATCCGAAATCTCGGGGGTGGCATTTACCTCGTTTCGGGTCACGAGATCGATCAAATGGGCCAATGTATTTCGGGCCGCAGCGGGCAGGTGACTCTCGGGGAGGTCGTGATAGACGCGGCGTGTGAGGGCTTCGAGCGTTTGCGGCGTTTGGGAGAGGGCCGCGAGGATTTGGGCTTCGCGATTTGCACGGTGGGTGAGGAGGAAGCGGATGCGCTCTTCCGGTGTGTCGATGGCGTCGCCATGGGCAGGCAGGAGGCGGGCGGGGGCGCGGGCGATCAGTTTCTCACAGCTCTCACGGAAGGCGGCGGCATCTCCGTCCGGCGGGGAGATGAGCGAAGAGGACCATGCCATCACGAGGTCTCCAACAAAGATCGTATCGCCCCACTGGAAGCTCAGGTGATTGCCCATGTGTCCGGGCGTGTGGAGCGCGGTGATGGGGCCTGCGGGCGTCTCCAAGGTCTCCATGTCGGCGAGCAGAATGTCCGGCGCGAAGGACGGATCGACGCCTTCGCCGCCGCCGAGTGTGCCGCTCTCATGGAGGGTCTGCATGATGGCACTGCGGCCGGCGTGGGCGTCGCCGAAGGCGTAAACCTCGGCGCCCGTTCGGGACTTGAGGGCGTCGGTTCCGGCGGTGTGGTCCAGATGTGCGTGGGTGACGAGGATATGGGAAATGCGCGTGCCGGAGTGCAGGGCCGCCATGATCGCGTCGAGATGGGACGGAAGGTCGGGGCCGGGATCGATCAGAACACGCTCCGACCCATCGCCCAGCAGAAAGGTGTTCGTCCCCCAATAGGTCATGGGGGAAGGGTTCTGCGCGAGAATCCTGTGCAGATCGGGAGCGAGTGTCGTGAGAGTGTCCGGACGGTCTTGCACGCGATTTTCCTTTCTTAGCCCCAGCAGCACGGCTACCAATAGCGCATGTTCTTTGCTTGGCTCAAAAAATATATGCCACGGGGCCTCTACGGTCGGGCGGCGCTCATTCTGCTGGTGCCGATTGTTGTGCTCCAGCTCGTGGTGATGATCGCCTTTTCCCAGAGGTATTTCGAAGACATCACGCGACAATTGATGTCGGGGGTGGTGGCCGAACTCAAACTGTATGTCGTTTCGGTCGAGGAATTGCCAGCCGAGCAGGTGCCAATCGCGCTCGAAGAGCTTGATACGCGTCTCGGGTTTGTCTCTGAACTCGGGGCCTCTCAGGCTGTGCTGGATCGTCGTGACTGGCTCGATGTGTCTGGTCGTGTGATTATGTCGGAGCTCAGAGACGGGGTGCCAGGGGTTGAGGGGGTCGATCTCGTCGAAGATTCGGGACGGGTGTCGCTGTCTCTCATGACCGACGCCGGACGGCTGCGCGTTGACTTCCGTCGTAATCGTGCCTCGGCGTCGAACCCGCACCAGTTGCTCGTCTGGACTGTGTTTACCGGCATTGTGATGACGATCATCGCAGCGATCTTTTTGCGCAATCAGATGCGCCCGATCCGTCAGTTGGCGCGCGCGGCGGAGGCCTTCGGGCGCGGGCAAAACCGTCCCTACAGACCCGCTGGTGCGACGGAAGTGCGTTCGGCCGGCACGGCCTTTCTCAACATGCGCGCGCGGATCGAACGGCAGATCGAACAGAGGACGATGATGCTTTCTGGCGTGTCACACGACCTGCGCACGCCGCTCACGCGGATGCGGCTGAGCTTGTCCATGCTGGACGCGAATGAGACGGACGCCGACGAGATCGCGGAGATGGTGCGCGATCTCGATGATATGGAGCGGCTGATTGATGCCTTCCTCGAATTCGCGCGTGGCGATTCGACCGAAGACGTCGAAGAGATCGACCTGCGGGATTTTGTGCTGGAGGCCAAAGACCGCGCAGAGCGTGGCGGGCGCGAGGTCGAGATCGGGGAGTTGCCGGAGGAGGCGATTACCTTGCGATGTCGGCCTGTGTCGCTCGCCCGCGCGTTGGACAACCTTTTGAGCAATGCACAGCGCTATGGGACCAACACCCGCCTGAGCCTTAAGGGGTTCGAGCGCTCCGCTGTGATTTCCGTGGAGGACGATGGGCCCGGGATTGCCGCAGAGGCACGCGACCGTGCGCTCCAGCCCTTCGTACGTCTCGATCAGGCCCGCAATCAGGATAAAGGGTCCGGCGTCGGCCTCGGCCTCGCCATCGCCCACGACATCATGCGCCGCCACGGCGGCACGCTCCGGTTGGGTGAAAGCGAGGTTATGGGCGGGCTGAAGGCCGATTTGGTGGTGCCGAGGTGACGCAGCTGTGGCGTACGATTCACTCGCTCAAACTGGCAGGATTTTGGTAGGCCCGGCAGGACTTGAACCCGCAACCAAAGCGTTATGAGCGCTCTGCTCTAACCAATTGAGCTACAGGCCCGCCTGACGCATTGATTATTGTGCGTCTGCGGGAGGGTCAAGCGGGAACGCAGGTCTTTTCAAGTGGGATCAAACCGCGTAAACGGGCGGCAACTTTGGTTCGCGCGAGGAGCTCCGCCATGACGCAGGATAAAAAAGGTCTCACCTACGCAGACGCGGGTGTCGATATTGACGCAGGCAATGAGCTTGTTGAACGCATCAAACCGGCGGCGAAAAAGACGACGCGCTCTGGCGTGATGGCTGGCCTCGGAGGCTTTGGGGCTCTGTTTGACCTGAAAGCGGCCGGATATGACGATCCGATCCTCGTGGCGGCGACCGATGGTGTGGGCACGAAGCTCCGCATCGCGATTGACACGGACAACGTGCGCTCCGTTGGCATCGATCTCGTGGCGATGTGTGTGAACGATCTCGTGTGTCAGGGCGCAGAGCCGCTCTTCTTCCTCGACTATTTCGCGACGGGTAAACTCAAGCTCGACAACGCGGCGGCTGTCATTGAGGGCATTGCAGAGGGCTGTGAGCGTTCTGGCTGTGCGCTGATCGGTGGCGAAACTGCCGAGATGCCGGGCATGTATGAGGACGGCGATTTCGATCTCGCAGGGTTTGCTGTGGGCGCGATGGAGCGTGGCGCTGATCTGCCGGCAGGCGTGGCGCAGGGCGATGTCCTGCTCGGTCTGGCGTCTGACGGTGTGCACTCCAACGGCTACTCGCTCGTGCGCAAGACGGTTGAAGTCTCCGGTTACAAATGGTCCGACATTTCGCCGTTCTCCGACCAAACCCTTGGCGAAGACCTGCTCGCGCCGACGCGCCTTTATGTGAAGCCGGTGCTCAAAGCGATCCGTGCGGGTGGCGTTCACGCGCTCGCCCACATCACGGGCGGTGGTCTGACAGAGAATCTCCCGCGCGTTCTGCCGGAAGGTCTCGGCGCGGACATCGATCTGAACGCATGGACCCTGCCGCCGGTCTTCAAATGGCTGGTGGATCAGGCTGGCCTGTCGCAGTCCGAACTGCTCAAAACCTATAACGCCGGCATTGGCATGGTGGTCGTCGTGGCCGCTGACAAAGCCGACGAGATCGCAGCGCTTCTAACCGGAGAGGGCGAGACGGTCACGAAAATCGGCACGGTCACGACCGGCGGTGGCGTCACCTACGAGGGCACGCTCGCGTGAAACGGGTTGCGATCCTGATCTCCGGCGGCGGGTCCAACATGGTCTCGCTCGCCAAGTCCATGACGGGCGATCACCCGGGGCGTCCGTGCCTTGTGTTGTCGAATGTTCCGTCCGCGGGCGGTCTGCAAAAGGCCGCCGACATGGGCATTCCGACGGAGGTCGTGGATCACCGCGACTTTAAAGGGGATCGGGAAGCCTTTGAATCGGCTTTGATTTCGGTGATTGATACCTATGAACCCGACGCCATTGCCATGGCCGGATTTATGCGCATCCTGACGCCGCATTTCATCTCGCACTATGCGGGCAAGATGCTCAACATTCATCCGTCGCTTCTCCCGAAATACAAAGGTCTTCACACCCATCAGCGCGCCATCGAGGCGGGTGATGCGGAGGCGGGCTGTTCAGTGCATGAAGTCACCGCGGAACTCGACGGTGGTCCTGTCCTCGGTCAGGCCCGCGTGCCGATCGTTGAAGGCGACACGGAGGATGCGCTGGCGTCCCGTGTTCTTGTGAAAGAACACCTGCTGTATCCGGCGGTGTTGGAGCGTTTTCTGAACGGTGAAAAGGGGCTGCTCACACTCTGAGCGGCCTTAGTTCTTTTCTTTCTCCGGAATCCTGCGTATCAAAGTTGAATGTCGGGATGACCCCGCACCGTAGGTATAAAGAACATACATATGATCACGATTAAAACGACCGAAGGCCTCGCGGCCTTCTGCGAGCGCGCCAAGACCAAACCCTATGTGACGGTCGATACGGAATTCCTCAGAGAGCGCACTTACTATTCCAAGCTTTGCCTCGTTCAGTTGGCGGTTCCCGGCGATGCCGAGGAAGACGCTGTTCTGGTCGATCCGCTTGTGAAGGGCATCGATCTGGCTCCGCTCTATGATCTGTTCCGCGATGAAAACGTGGTGAAAGTGTTCCATGCGGCGCGTCAGGATCTCGAGATTTTCTACATTCAGGGCAGGGTGATCCCGACGCCGCTGTTCGATACGCAGATCGCGGCGATGGTGTGCGGCTTTGGCGAGCAGGTGGGTTATGAGACCCTCGTGAAAAAGATTGCCAAGCAGAGCCTCGACAAGACCTCGCGGTTCACTGACTGGTCCCGACGTCCGCTGACGCCTGCGCAGGAAAACTATGCGCTCGCCGACGTGACGCATCTGCGGGTGATTTACGAATATCTGTCGGCGGAGATCAAACGCGAGCAGCGTGAGAAATGGGTTGAGGAAGAGCTTGAAATCCTCATGACGCCGGGCACCTATGTGATTGAACCGGACGAGGCGTGGCGCCGAGTGAAAACGCGGACGACCTCCGGCAAATTCCTCGCGGCGGTCAAAGAGCTCGCGGCGTTCCGTGAGTTCTATGCCCAAAGTCGCGATATCCCGCGCAACCGTGTCTACAAAGATGACGCGATGCTGGAGCTCGCTTCGACCAAGCCGAAAACGCCGCAGGATCTGTCGCGGTCGCGGCTCCTATTGCGTGAGGCGCGCAAGGGCGAGATTGCGGACGGTATTCTGCAAGCCATTGAAAAGGCGTCGAACTATGCCGCCGCCGAGATGCCGAAGCTCGACACCTCGCGTGACAAGCTGCAGGTTAATCCGGCGCTGGCGGATATGCTGCGGGTGCTGCTGAAGGCGAAATCCGACAAGTTCAACGTGGCGACCAAGATGATCGCGACGACGTCCGATCTCGACCTGATCGCGGCTGGCCAGCGTGATTTGCAGGTGTTCAAAGGTTGGCGCCGTGAGGTCTTCGGCGAGGACGCGCTGCGGCTCTGCAATGGCGAGATTGGTCTGGCCGTCAAAGGGCAGCGCGTCGAGGTGTTGGCCGTCTGAGTGAGGCGGATGGCGCCAATCGCCATCCGTTAGCCGATCTCCATCGCAAAGGTTTTCCCGCGTGCGGGAAGCGCCTCGAACCCACAGGCGAGGTAAGTTTTCTGCGCAGCCGTGTTTTCGTGATGCGTGCTGACGGTGAGGCGTTTGCAGCCCATCTCTGCTGCGATGACTTTGCTTTCTTCAATAAGAGCACGACCGATGCCAAGGCCACGGGCGTCGTCGCGCACGTAGAGATGATGCAGGTCCAAGACTTTCATCCCGTGTTGAAGGCGGACACCCGGAACGAGACCCGCGTATCCGACGAGGACCCCGTCGCGCTCTGCGACGATCAACTTGAGCCACGGTGCATCGGCACTCATGAGGTCGATCAGGGATAAGATATCGATCTCCGGAGTGTCACCGTTGAACTCCGCTAAAGCGCGGATCATTTCCAACAGCGCTTCTTTATCGCCCCAACGGGCGGGGCGAATCTCGCAGGCTGTGGTGCTCTGTATCGCTCGCGCGGGTTCCGAGAGTTTGAAGTTTAGTGTCATGGTTTGTCCTCTGCGTTTGCTGCCGCCATGCAGGGACCTGTCCATTAAAAAACCGCCCTGCGGCGGCTTTCCAATGGTCAACACTGATGGGCCGCGCGCTATGTGAGCTCGGTCCAATAAAATACGGTGGTGTTCAGTGTCATGTTCATGGCGGTGAGACTGCGGCCTGAGGCACGGTGTGTCAATCGCTTTCTTTCGTCTACCCGACAGGTGCGGGCAGGGCGGATCAGGCGGCAGCGATTTCGAGGCGCGGTTGGGCGCGGGTGTTGAATTCGAATCCGTATGCGCGGAACGCGGGCGCATAGTCCACCTTGCCAGAGAATCGCGGCGCGCTCAGATGATCGAAGCCAAGTTCACGGGCTGTCTTGCGGCAGTCATTGATGATTGCGCGTCCGATCCCTTTGTGGCGCCAGTCCGGATCGACATAGATCTGCCAGAGCTCAAGCCCATTGGTTTGCAGGCTCATGCCATACTCACCGGACAGGCAGGCATACCCGACAATCTCGGCGCCCTGAACGGCAACAATCAGGCGCATCCACGGAGCGGGCGCAAGCAACAGGTCAACGAGTTCGGCCTTTGTCAAAGACCGACCCTGAGCGCCAACCTCGGCGTTCATATCGCTCATCATCGCGTGCAGCCTGTCCATATCGGACAGCTCCGCAGGGCGGATCATGAAAAACAAAAGGGCGTCGTCAGCCATCTTTGCGTCCTCCTGCGGTATCTTTCCTCCGAAAAGATTGCAGGTTCCTTACCGTTGAGTGACAAATCCGCGTCACAGATAGATTAGCTGTGCGCGGATAATATCGAGGTTTAAATTGTGTCGTCTGTGCCGTGGTTTCGGAAAGCGCGGTAAGGCGCTTTCCGAGGCCGCCATTATAGACTTTATCCGTCGTAGTCTACAGCTTCTGTCAAGCGCACAGCCTCTGCGCGATTTGCAGCGATATCGGCGAGCGAGATGTCATCCGGCGTGAAGCTGCCCCAGGAGGCGACGAGTTCGGAAATCTCCACGCCCGGTTTGATCGGGTATTCGGAGTTGGCTTCTGCGTAGATCGACTGGGCTTTCGGAGAGGAGAGGAATTCGATGAACTGGATCGCCTCTTCTTTGTTCTTGGAGGCTTTCGTCAGGGAGACGCCGGAGATGTTCACGTGGGTGCCGTGGCCTTCGAACACAGGGAAGTCGAGACGGACGCTATTTGCCCATTCGCGCTGTTCCTCGTCGGCGAGCATTTCACCCATGTAGTAGGTGTTGCCAAGCGAGATATCGCATTCGCCTGCCCAGATTGCTTTGACCTGCGCGCGGTCGTTGCCCTGCGGTTTGCGGGCGAGGTTCGACTTGAGCCCTTCGAGCCAAGCCGTTGCTTCTTCGGGCGTATGGTGCGTCAGGTAGGCAGACGTCAGGCCGATCATATAGGTGTGGAGGCCAGAGCGGGTGCAGATGCGGCCTTCCCATTTCGGGTCGGCGAGATCTTCGTAGGTGGTGACTTCGCCTTCGGCCACGCGCTCTTTGGAGGCGTAGACGATACGGGCGCGGGTGGTGAGGCCCCACCAGTGGCCTTCGGGCTCGTGGAACTCCGCCGGAATGTTTTCTTTCAGGGTGTCGGTCATGATCGGCTGGGTCACACCGGCTTCAAAGGCTTCGGTCACGCGGGCGATGTCGACGGTGAGGATCACGTCTGCGGGGGAGCGGTCCCCCTCGGCCTTCAGGCGTTCGGTCATGCCTTTTTCCAGATAGGCGACGTTCACATTAATGCCGGTTTCGGCGGTGAAGGCCTCGGTCAGCGGGGCGATCAGTTCCGGTTGGCGGTAGGAGTAGACGTTCACGTCCGCAGCGGCTGTGGTTGCGAGCAGAGTGAGCGGCAGGGCGAGTCGGAGAGTAGACATGTGTGTATCCTCTGTAGAATTTGCGCCGCTTAAACCCGACAAAAAAACTCAGGTCAAGAGTTCACTCACGGCCTCACCGGTTTTTGAGCAACTTTCGCCTCATCCCAGAGCGCATCCATTTCCTCGAGATTGCTCTCGGACGGCGTTTTGCCGCGCTCGGCGAGTGCGTCTTCGATGTAGTCAAAGCGGCGGGTGAATTTCGCGTTGCAGGCACGGAGGGCTTCTTCGGCATCTACACCGAGGTGACGGCCCAGATTGACGACCACAAAGAGCAGGTCTCCGAACTCTTCGAACACTTCTTCTTTGGTGAGGGTGTCGCGGGCTTCTTCGAGCTCCGCCGCCTCTTCGCGGATTTTGTCGAGCACATGGGACGCATCGGGCCAGTCGAAACCCACCCGCGCCGCGCGTTTCTGTAGCTTTTGCGCGCGCATCAGGGCAGGCAGGCCCATGGCGACGCCGTCAAGCGTCCGATGCTCGCCACGCCGCTCGCGTTCCTTGGCTTTTTCGACCTCCCAGTCGCGGGTTTGCTGTTCAGGCGACTTCTGATTGCTCTCGTCGCCAAACACATGTGGATGGCGGGAAATCATTTTGGACGCAATGGTTTGCGCGACGTCGTGAAAGTCGAACAACCCCTTGTCCGCCGCGATTTGCGCCTGAAAGACGGACTGGAACAACAGATCGCCCAACTCGCTCTTCAGATCCTCCATATCACCCCGCGCAATCGCGTCGTCGACTTCGTAAGCTTCCTCAATCGTGTAGGGCGAGATTGTCGAGAAATCCTGTTCGATATCCCACGGGCAGCCGCCCTCCGGATCGCGCAGTCGGCGCATGATTTCGAGGAGCTGGTCAATGCCTGCGGGGACGGTGTGAATGGGGTCTTGTGTCATGCCCGAAAGGTGGCCTGCGCGAGAGGGGTTTGCAAGCGTGAAAGCCACCGTTATAAGCGTTCCATGACCAACCGTTGCACCATCATTATTTGCTGCATTATTCGCTAACGAAAGTTACGCGGGTTCGGTCTCTTTTCTCTCAAAAGGTAAGCTGATAAAGCCCGCGGGGACGACCCGAGGGAAGAGCTATGACCGATATTTGGCTGACGAATACAAAAACGCGTCAAAAAGAGAAATTCGCGCCGATCGATCCCGACAATGTGCGAATGTATGTGTGCGGCCCGACGGTCTATGACCGCGCCCATATCGGCAACGCGCGGCCCGTGATCGTGTTCGATGTGCTCTACCGCTTGCTCCGCCATGTCTACGGGCCCGATCACGTGACCTACGTGCGCAACTTCACCGACGTGGATGACAAGATCAACGCGCGCGCCGCAGAGAGCGGGCGGTCGATCAAGGAGATCACCAACGAGACGACGCAGTGGTATCTCGACGACATGCGCGAAGTGGGGGCGATGGACCCTGACCAGATGCCGCGCGCGACGGATTATATCGGTGCGATGATCACGATGATTGAGGGCCTGATCGCGAACGGACACGCTTATGCCGCCGAGGGGCACGTGCTCTTCGCGGTCGAGAGCTACAAAGACTATGGCGCGCTCTCCGGTCGCTCCATCGACGACATGATCGCGGGCGCCCGTGTGGAAGTCGCTCCGTATAAACGCAACCCGATGGACTTCGTCCTCTGGAAACCGTCCACCGATGATCTGCCCGGTTGGGACAGCCCGTGGGGCCGTGGGCGTCCGGGGTGGCACATTGAATGCTCCGCCATGTCCTATGAACTGTTGGGCGAGACGTTCGACATCCACGGCGGCGGCAACGACCTCATGTTCCCGCACCACGAAAACGAGATCGCCCAAAGCTGCTGCGCCCACGAGGGGGCGGGGTTCGCGAAAGTCTGGCTCCACAACGAGATGCTACAGGTCGAGGGCAAGAAGATGTCCAAGTCACTGGGCAACTTCTTTACGGTCCGAGACCTGCTCGACGGCCACGACGGACTGCCGGGCGTGCCGGGCGAAGTGATCCGCTTTGTCTTCCTCTCGACGCATTACCGCAAGCCGATGGACTGGACCGCGGAGAAGGCGGAGCAGGCGAAAGCGACGTTGAAGAAGTGGCGCAAGACGACGGACGGTGTTGAAGCAGGTGAACCTGCGCCGGAAGTTATCTCTGCATTGGCTGACGACTTGAACACGGCTGGTGCAATCGCTGAGCTTCACAAGCTCTATGAAGCTTTGCGAAATGTCTCTGCGAACGATGACTTGTCACTAAACATATTGAACGTTCCTGATCGAATTCTGCAACGTTTTGCAGACGTGCCGCCTTCAAAGTTTTTAGTCGCATTGAAGGCTGAGGTCCTCGCTTCCGCGAACCTCCTCGGCCTTCTGACGCCGGAACTCGGTGGTTGGGAAGCGACAGGCGTGGACCTTACAGCCTACGCCGACCAACTCTTCGCCCTCCGCCAGTCCGCCATGGAGACAAAAGACTTCTCCTCTGTCGATGCAATGAAAACCGCGCTTCTTGACGCGGGTGTCGAGGTGCGGATGTCGAAGACGGGTGTGGAGCTTGAACCGGGGCCGAAGTTTGATGCCGCGAAGCTTGAGGGGTTGCTGTGATGACCGCCGACACCACCAAAGACCGCCTCTATCTCTACGACACGACGCTCCGTGACGGGCAGCAGACGCAAGGCGTGCAGTTTTCGACCGAGGAGAAGCACCAGATCGCGGAGGCGCTCGATCATCTCGGTGTCGATTACATCGAAGGCGGCTGGCCGGGGGCGAACCCGACGGACAGTGAGTTCTTCGCAGAAGCTCCTGAGACCAAAGCAACATTCACAGCTTTCGGGATGACCAAACGTGCAGGGCGGTCCGCCGAGAATGACGAAGTGCTGGCCGGTGTGCTCAATGCGGGGACGGGCAGCGTGTGCCTCGTCGGCAAGACGCATGACTTCCACGTCACGACCGCGCTCGGCATCACGCTTGAGGAAAATCTCGACAACATCTCCAAATCCGTCGCGCATCTGATCGCGCAGGGGCGGGAGGCGCTGTTTGACGCGGAGCATTTCTTTGACGGTTTCAAGGCCAACCCCGACTACGCGATTGCCTGTTGCAAGGCGGCGTATGAGGCGGGCGCGCGGTGGGTTGTTCTGTGCGACACCAACGGCGGCGCGCTGCCGGGTGAGGTATATCAGATCACGCTCAAGGTCATTGAAGCGGGCATTCCGGGTGATCGCCTCGGCATCCATACCCATGACGATACCGGCAACGCGGTCGCGAATAGTCTCGCCGCCGTCAACGCCGGTGCGCGGCAGGTGCAGGGGACGCTCAATGGTCTCGGCGAGCGCTGCGGCAATGCGAACCTGACGACGCTCATCCCGACGTTCAAACTCAAGGAACCGTATCGTTCCATGCTCGACATCGGTGTGACGGATGAGGTGCTGCAGGACCTCGTAAAGACCTCGCGGATGCTCGACGACATTCTGAACCGCGTGCCGCTGCGCTCTGCGCCCTATGTCGGCGCGTCGGCGTTTGCGCATAAGGCGGGGCTTCATGCTTCGGCCATTCTCAAAGACCCGACGACCTATGAACACATCCCGCCGGAGACCGTGGGCAATGCGCGGATCGTGCCGATGTCAAATCAGGCGGGCCAGTCGAACCTGCGCAAGCGTCTCTCTGATATGGGTATGGATGTCTCCGAGAAGGCCGATCTGGGCCGCATCCTCGACCGGATCAAGGCGCGGGAATCCGAAGGCTATTCCTACGACACCGCGCAGGCGTCTTTCGAGCTGGAAGCCCGCCGTGAATTGGGTGTCATGCCGAAGTTCTTCGAGGTGGAGCGCTACCGCGCCACGGTCGAACGTCGCAAGGACGCAAAGGGCCGCGAAATTCATCTCTCCGAGGTGACGGTCGTCGTGAACATTGCGGGCGAGCGGCATTTGTCGGTGTCCGAGGGGATCATGGCGGACGGCAATGACGGGGGTCCGGTGAACGCGCTGTCCAAGGCGTTGGTGAAAGATCTCGGGCCCTATTCCGACATGATCACCGACATGGAACTCGTTGATTTTAAAGTGCGTATCACGAACGGCGGGACCGAGGCGCGCACGCGCGTCATCATCGACCACGAGGACAGTCTCGGGCGGCGTTGGTCTACGGTGGGCGTGTCGTCGAACATAATCGACGCGTCTTTTGAGGCGCTTCTCGATGCGGTGCTGTGGAAGCTGACGCGCGACGGCGCGCAGGCATTGGGCGCGGAGTAAGACATGAGCATTCAGGCCTGCGCAGAGATCGTTCACAAGGGAGATGAGGCACGGTTTCGTGCGACGATGGCGGCCCCTGTGGCGGCGCGGGAAGTGTTGTTCCCGATCCATGCGTTTTGTCTCGAGGTTGCGAAAGCGCCGTGGGTCACGAAAGAGGCTATGATCGCGGAAATGCGGCTCCAGTTCTGGCGCGATGTGTTGCAGGAGAAGATCGACGGCAAACCGGCGCGTGCACATGAGGTGGCGGCGCCGCTGGTGGCGGTTCTGGACGAGGCATCGGCGGAGGCGCTTGATGCCTCGGTGACGGCGCGGCAGTGGGACATTTACCGCGACCCGCATGAGGATGCGGAGGCGTTTCAGCGCTATCTTCATGCGTCTTATGTGATCCCGATGCATGTCGCGGCCCGTAAATTGGGCGCACCAGAGAGCGCATCAAAGGCGCTCAATCGTCTCGGCTATGCAGGGGCGCTCGCAAGGTATCTGATGGCGATCCCGGGTTTGCAGTCGGCGGGGCGTATTCCGCTGGTTGATGGCCGTCCGGAGGCAGTGGCGGCGCTGGCGAAAGAGGCGCTTGAACAGGGGCGTTGGGGGGCTCAGGCGCTCAGCAAACTGTCCAAAACCGCACGCGCCCCGATGCTCGATGCAGTGATGCATTTGCCGGTGTTGAAACAGGCGGCAAAAACTCCGGAGGTCGTGATCGACGGGCAGCTCGGGATGGGGCCGCTCAAAACCGCGCTGCGCCTCACGTGGGCGTCGCAAGGACCGACGTGGAAGTTTTTCTGAACCGTCAGGCCTTGGGTTTCTGAACTTCAGCCAAGATGAACACGCGGATCGCTGAGGCGAGGCCCGTTTCCACGTCCCGCGTTGCGTCGATCTCTGCAGCCAACTCGTTGATGGCGATCCCGCGGGCCTTGGCGATGTTGCGAAAGGCGGTCCAGAAGGCGTCTTCGAGGGACACAGACGTGCGGTGCCCGCGCAGCGTCAGGGACCGTTTGACAGGGCGACCGCTCATTTCGGGTCCCGCTCATGCCCGTCGAGATCGGATTTGGCCTTGTCTGCACGCGCCTTTTCCAGATCACGCTCCGCTTTTGTGCGTCCGAATTTTACAGCGTTTTCATCAGCCCGCGTGCGTTTGGCATCGCGGGCTTTTTGTTTGCGAAAACGGTTGAGGTTCGTGACGTTGCTCATGGGGTGTATGAATACCGCAAGAGCGCGTCTCACGCCAGTTCCAAAACGGGCCCGTTCAGGAGATCCATAATATCGTCGAAATATCCGCCGGAGCGGGCAGGGCGCAGCGGGTCGGAGGTCAGCGCAACGGCGAGGTTCAGATCCGGATGCGCGGCGATGATCTGGCCGCCGTAACCACGGGCGAGGATGTAGCCGCGATCTGTCAGGAACCAGCCGTAGCCATAGGACATGCCTGACCACGGAGAGCGCGTGCGCGGTCTCGTTGAGGCGCTGATCCAGCTTTGCGGCAGGACCGTGGTGCCCTCATAGGTGCCGCCGTCGCGCATCATGACAGCGATTTTGAGCATCGCACGTGGAGTGAGGGCCATTTCATTGCCACCCATGTAGTAGCCCTGCGGATCGCGGGTCCACGGCGGAATGTCGATGCCAAGGGTCTGCCCGAGGACACGGCGGGCTTGGGACAGGAGGCTTTCGCCTGTCGCCTCAGTGAGCGCCGCGCCGAGGATATGTGTGGAGCCAGTCGAATAGATCATCCGTCCGCCGGGGGCGGCGACCATCTCGCGCGAGAGCGCGTTTGCGACCCAATTGTTGGAGGCGACCCATCCGCCGTAATTCGCGCCGGACGTGGCCTCGAGACCGGCGCGGAGGCTCACGAGATCTTCCATCGTGATGTCTGGCACGCGCGGGTCGGTGTCAGACGGAATGAGGCGCGGGGCGACAGTCGAAAGCGGGGCGTCTACAGATGCGATTACGCCCGAGGCAATCGCGTCCCCGAGCAGGAGGCCCACGAGGCTCTTGGAACAGCTTTTGATATTCGCCAAACGATCTAGCCCGCTGCCTCGCGGCGCTTCGGCAAAAACGATCTCATCCCCTCGCTGAACCTGTAGGGAGTGGAGTTGATCCAGACTGGCGATACGTGTGGAGAGGTCAGTGAGCGTGCCCTGCGCCCGCAGGGTCGCGGGGGAGGAGAGCAGGGCGGATGCAGCGGCTGCACGGGCGAGGAAGTGACGGCGTTTCATAGTGCGGGAGATAGCCCATGCGACGGGATTGACCAGTGAGACGCGACGTAAAGAGAATGCGCCCCGAAGGGCGCATCCTTTTCTCCCCCCAAAGACGGGAGTGTCAGCCGTGACCTGCCAGAATGGCGAGACGGATTTCTTCAGCATCCGCCGCGATGGTTTCCATTTCAGCGTCTGTCATTTCAACTTCGAAGATGACCGTGAGGGCTTCGACGGTCTCAACGGTGATCAGAACCGTTTTATCCGATGCTGCCCCGAGGAAGGCCGCGAGAAGCGTAGCGACGTCGTTGTCTACGCCGAGAGCATCGAGCGGGTCTTCACCGTTCAGATATGCGTCGTAAAGCGCAAGGTTCTGAAGCGGGCTGTCCACAAACGGCACTTTGTCGAAATAGGTTTTCAGGACGTAGACCATCTGGTCGTGGGTCAGGTTGTAGAAGTCCGCACCGTCTGCGAGTTCGGTGAGGCTTTCTGCCAGCGCCTGTTCCAGAACGTGATCAGGAGACCGCGCCACGTTCAGACGTCCAAGTTCGATTTCCGGAATGCCTTCGGAAGCCCACGTCGGTGCGCCATCGCCTGCGGTTTCGTCGCCTTGACCTGCGCGCGGGCCGTCGCCGTCGCTGTCATCACCCGGTCCGCCCTGACCGGCGCCATTGGAGCCGTCAGTGCGATCATCGTCCGGACCGCCGTGACCTGCGCCGGATCCGCTACCGTCCTCCAAAGCATAGGCTGGAGTGACGAAATCAAAATCCGTCACATAGCCAACATAGCCGAGCACAAGCGCCCCAAGCGCGATTGCGGTCAGCGGGGTGAGCAACAGGGTATCGTTGAGTTTGAAAGCGTGTCTCATTTGAACCTCCCCTCCAAATTTTGACCACGCTTTATTGTGACTCCGAAATGAGGGTTTGTCCTTGATCTGGAGGGGTGCGTTTCTGCGGAGTGGTGCGCGGCGATGCGGAAAGCGCGGCTGCTCGCCAATTGGCGCGGTAGGTAGAAAACGGGTTTTGGTGTATGGTTGGGGCAGGGGTAGGGACCGCATGGCGGACAAGTTGTCCAACCGAGCATGAGAAAATCGATCTAGGGAGGACGATCTCATGATGGTTGCGCATTGGCATATCCAGGCCAAATTTGGATACAAACAGACAGTGATTGATCTGCTCAAGGAGTGGATGGCTGAAATTGGACCGCAAACGGGTCTTGATGTCTCGAAAGAGCGGATTTTGACGGGTTCGGTCGGGGCCTGTGAATCCGAGATCGTGAGTGAAATCCACGTTGCCAATCTCACTGAACTCGACGGGATGTTCGCGAAACTTGCGGGGATCAAAATGCACGCCGATTGGGGCCGCAAGATGAGCGACCATGTCGTCTCGGGGACCAATTACTGGCATGTCTATCGTGTTGTAGACTAACAAAAAAGGGCGACCCGAGGGCCGCCCTTTCAAAGCACTGTGCTGAGTGCTTAAATTCTGTATCAGGCTTTCGGGCCGATCATGTCTTCAGGGCGAACAACGGCCTCGAAGGTTTCTTCGTCCACAAAGCCGAGCGCGATGGCCTCTTCTTTCAGAGTAGTGCCGTTCTTGTGCGCTGTCTTCGCCACTTTTGTCGCATTGTCGTAACCGATGGTCGGCGCCAGCGCGGTCACAAGCATCAGGCTCTCTTTCATGAGCTTTTCGATGCGCGCTTCGTTGGCTTTGATGCCGAGGAGCATACGCTCCGTGAAGCTGTCCGCAACGTCGCCCAGAAGCTGCATGGACTGCAGCAGGTTGTAGGACATCATCGGGTTGTAGACGTTCAGCTCGAAGTGACCTTGGGAACCGGCGAATTTCATCGCGGCGTCGTTGCCCATGACGTGTGCAGCGACCTGAGTCATGGCCTCTGCCTGCGTCGGGTTCACTTTGCCCGGCATGATGGAGGAGCCAGGCTCGTTCTCCGGCAGGATCAGTTCGCCGAGACCAGAGCGCGGGCCGGAGCCGAGGAAGCGGATGTCGTTGGCGATTTTGTACATGGAGCCGGCAACCGTCGCGAGCGCGCCGGACATGAACACCATGGCGTCGTGTGCGGAGAGCGCTTCGAATTTGTTCGGCGCGGTCACGAAGGGCAGGCCGGTGATTTCAGCCATGTTCGCAGCAACTTTCTCGCCCCAGCCTTCTTTGGTGTTGAGACCCGTGCCGACGGCGGTGCCGCCCTGAGCGAGTTCGTAGATGCCCGGAAGAGCAAGCTCGATACGCTTGATGCCCTGACGGATCATCTGGGCGTAACCGGAGAATTCCTGACCGAGGGTCAGCGGCGTCGCATCCTGGGTGTGGGTGCGGCCGATTTTGATGATGTCTTTGAACTCTTCCTGTTTCTGCTCAAGACCTGCGAGCAGTTTTTTCAGACCCGGAAGCAGAACGTCGCGTGCGGTGGTCGCTGCGGCGATGTGCATGGCGGTCGGGAAGGTGTCGTTGGAGGACTGACCCATGTTGCAGTGGTCGTTCGGGTGCACCGGATCTTTGGAACCGATTACGCCGCCGAGGATTTCGATCGCGCGGTTCGCGATGACCTCGTTGGAGTTCATGTTGGACTGCGTGCCGGAGCCGGTCTGCCAGACGACGAGCGGGAAGTTGTCGTCGAATTTGCCTTCGATCACTTCACCAGCGGCTTCGATGATCGCGTCTGCGATTTTCGGATCAAGAGAGCCGCTCTCTTTGTTGGCCATGGCGCAGGCTTGTTTGATCACGCCGAGGGCGCGCACGATGGCGACAGGCTGTTTTTCCCAGCCGATCGGGAAGTTCATAATCGAACGCTGGGTCTGAGCGCCCCAGTACTTGTCGGAGGGAACTTCAAGCGGGCCGAAGCTGTCGGTTTCGGTACGGGTGGTGGTCATCGAGACATTCTCCCTGATGTGGGCCAAACTTTCGACGTAGGCTATACGCGGACCAAAGCATAGATGCAATGTATACGGACGTATACAGGGGGTTGTTTGCGCTAAAATCAAGGAAAATTGCGCCGATTGCCACAAGGCGCTTTATCGCGCCGAGGCTCTGCCAACAAAAAAGGCCCCTGAGGGCCATTTCTTATTTGCGGAATTTGTCGAGAGAGACGATTTCGGCCTCTTTCGGACCGCTGTCTTTCGCCGCCGGTTCGTCGTCTTTCGGCTCAAAACTCGCGACCTCGGCGTCGTGCGGGATGTCGTCCTCGTCCATCTCGTCCGCGTCGTAATCCTGCGTCTCAAACCGCAGGCCGAATTCGACAGAGGGATCCACAAAGGTGCGCACCGCGTCATAAGGAATGTAAAGAGGCTCCGGATTGTCGCCGAAATTCAGGGTGATAGAGAATCCGTCCTCGGTGACGTCGAGGTTGTCGAACCAGTGCTGGATCACAATGGTCATCTCTTCGGGGTAGCGATCCGACAACCAATCCGCCAGTTCGACATCCGGATGCATGGTGTCGAAGGTGATAAAGAAATGATGATCCCCGGGCAGGCCGTCAGCAGCCACGCCTTCGAGCACTTTACGGATCAGGCCGCGCATGGCGCTGTGCATGAGGTTTCCGTAGTCGATTGAGTCCGACATCCGTGCGTCCTTTCTGTCACCGGACCTCTCGAAGTCCGTTCACCTCAGCATAAGAGATTCTGTGGCAGAGGGAAGGGCCGAAGTGATCGTCCGTCGGGCGTCGGCAGTGTCGGTCCGGTGCGTGACGACGAAAGTCCATGTTTCTTGGATTTCAGGATTTCTTGGGCGCCACTCGCGACAGGAAAGGCACGGGTTTGCACACGCGTCCAACACAGTCGGAGCGTGAGAATCGGGACGATGATAATTGTAGGAAAGGAAATGCAGGTTTCTGTTGCCAGGTACCTGCGAACCCCGCCTTACGCTGCTAGGCATAAGGGCTTAGATTTCGATATTTCGCACAGCTTACGCTGCGAGAGCCATCGGAGCTTTGTTGTCGTTTGCAACTAGCTTAAGTGAACCGATAACGGTGGTATCTCACCGAGACAAAGCAAACCCCTTTAGACGTCCGTCGATCCTATTTCGTCCCCATGATCCAACTCGTCAGGGCCTCAAACGAAGGCGCAGGGCGAGGGGTATTTGGTGGAGACGCCGGGTACCGCCCCCGGGTCCGATCCGCTTATTACGAGCGCGTTTATGTCCATAGTCGGGTTGCCCCGACAACCGGAGAGGTAAGCCTTTCGGCCGCGTCTTTCAAGAGGAGGCGTGAAATCTGTTCTCTCTCTTTTTGTGATAAGCTGGGGGTGGAGAGGGAGGGTTTGACATGAAAACTGTTCTGATTACCGGAAGTTCAAGCGGCATTGGCCGAGGCTGTGCGCTGCGCTTTGCGAAAGCAGGCTACCGCATCATTGCGCATGGTCGCGACATAGACCGTCTGCGGGCTGTGGCAGAGAAGATCGAGGCCGCAGGTGGCACCGCAAAGACCGTCACCGCCGAAATGGGGGATATGGATGACATTGCCCGACTTGCGGATGAGGCCACAGAATTCGGGCCGCTCTCGGCGGTCATTCATTGCGCGGCGAAGTTCACCTATGGTCCCGTCGACGTGGCGCGCTTTGAGGATTGGGACAAGAGCATCGATAGCGTTTTACGCGCGACGATCCGGCTTACGGCCCATACGCTTGAGGCAGTAAAACAGGCGGAAGGGGCGTATGTTTACATTTGCGGGCCAACGGCTTGGCTTGGTTGGAAAAATCATGCGATCCACAGCGCCCTCCGGCACGCGCAGGCGGGGTTCGCACGCGCGCTCTTCGAAGACGTCCGCGAGGACGGAGTGCGCGTGACGCTCATTCATCCGGGATTCGTGAACACACCTGCGAGCAGCCCTGAGGGGAAAGACCGAACCAAAATGATTCAGGTGGAGGATATCGCGGAGATGATCTTTCAGTCCGTCACCCTGCCAAACACAGCCTGCGTCTCGGAATTGCACCTGCGCCCGCAGCGGTCGCCATACCTCTAAAAAAGCGCCACCCGAAACCGGATGGCGCCAAATCATATCTCTAATTTAAATCAGAGCCTTAGAAGCCTGCTTTGATCTTCTCGAACTCTTCGGACTGCTTTTCGCGCAGTTCGACGGACATCGGAAGCTGGGCGAGGATCGGGGCGTCGATCGGCTCGAGACCGCCTGCGATCAGAGCTTCGTCACCAAGGGTTGCGAGACCTTCGGTGTTGGAGATGCCGTAGCCTGCGTCCATGAGGACAGCGGCGTTGGAGGCGTCGAGGAAGCCGTTGATGTAGTCATAGGCTTTGTCTTCGGAACCCGGGCCGTCTTTGAGGTTCACGTAGCCACAGAGCCAGAGGGAGGACCCTTCGGTCGCTTCGCGTTCGAACCCGATCGGGAACCCTTCGTCGGCGAGTGTCGGGTAGGTTTCGTTCCATGCCCAAGCGACGAGAACTTCACCCGTGGCCATCAGCTGAGCGAGCTCGGCCGGATCGGTCCAGTAGGTGCGGAGGTTCGGGTGCACTTCGCGCAGCCATGCAGAGGCGGCTTCGAATTGCTCGTCGGTTGCAGAGGTCCAGTCGGTCGTACCGGTGGCGAGGTAGGCGAGGGCGTAAGCGTCGTCCACGTTGTCCGGCAGGGTCATGCGGCCTGCGTATTTCGGGTCTTTGTAGACCTGAAGGGTTTTCACGTCTTCAACCGGCACTTCGTCCGCGTTGTAGGCGGTCGCGGTGGAGCCAAAGTCGGTCGGGATGAAATACGCGCTTGCAGCAGCCACGTCGTTGCCGAGCAGGTTGCTGTCGAGTTTGGCGTATTCAGTGATTTTCGCGGTGTCCCACGGCTCCAGAATGCCGCTTTCTTCCCATTTCATCACGGAGCCGGCGCAGACGTGGCTCACGTCGGCTTTGAAGCCGGACACGAGTTTCTGAAGGGCTTCGTCTTCTTCACCGAAGAACGCAAACGACGGCACATCACCGTTCTTTTCAGCGTATTTGGTGTGGAATGCCGGATCTTCGAAGCCGGAATAATCGAAGACCAGAAGGTCTGCATCTTCGGCGAATGCAACGCTTGCGATCATGGAAAGAGCGGTGGCGCCGAGCAGCGGTTTAAGAACGTTCATGTCAACTCCCTGAAATGGACCTGTTCGGGAAAGACGCTAGCAGGCGTTTTGTCCTTTGCAAGCAAGATCAGAGGGGTGACGCGCGGAAAAAGTATTTGGTTAAAAAATTTGATCAAATTATGGGCAGGCCATACACGCTGTCGTCCGCAGTGCCTCGAAAGAATTAGCTGAGGGCGGTGCGAAGCGTCTGATCGCGCAGGTAATCCATGAGGGTCTCAAGGCGTGAACCGACACGCGACCCGAGGGCCTCAAGCATGGCTTCGTGGAGCGACACGACCGCATCGCGGTCCCGTTGGCGATAGGTGATCATGTTCATGAGCGGCTCAATGCCCTCAACTGCTGCGGCCAGTTGCCATGAGAGCACCGGATTGCCCGCCGCATCGACGAGGGCGCGATGAAAGGCCACGTCCGAGGCACAGAAATCTTCGTCGGACAGGTCCGGATCCTTCTGTCGTGCGATCTCGCGGCGCATGATGTCGAGATGAATGTCCTGCCGGTTTTGCGCCGCCAGACGGACGCAGCCACGCTCCAGCGCGAACCGCGCTTCGCAGGCGGTGGCGATATCTACCTCGTTCAGGGTGATGAGGAGGGAGGCGGTGGAGGCCATCTGTGGATAGGCATCGTGGAAGGTCAGGCGGTTCACAAAGGCCCCGCCGGTTGCGCCGCGCTTGGTGCGAATAAGGCTTTGAGCCGCGAGGCGTTTCAGGGCCTCGCGAACGGTGGCGCGGGAAACGCCGTGGGCCTCAGAAAGCTCCGACTCAGAGGGCAGGCGGTCGTCCGCAACGAGGGTGCCGGTGAGAATGTCCTCACGGATTTTCTCTGCGATGAACGTCGATAAATCCGTGTGTTTCTTTGCGTTTGACAAATTGTCAGACATTTAACTTGCCTCATCACTCAATTGTCTGACATTTATGAGTGCAGAGACATTGAATTGCAAGTTGGAAGGGAGAACGACATGCGCGCCTTGATCATGGAACAGGATAGCGAAGGGCTTGCCGCGCCGCATATTCGGGACATCTCCGAGGCGGATCTGCCGGAAGGTGATGTGCTTGTGCATGTCGAGTATTCGACCCTCAACTACAAGGACGGGCTTTGTCTCTCTGCGAAGGGTGGCGGTCTTGTCCGGAACTACCCGCACGTGCCGGGCATCGACTTTGCGGGCACGGTCGAGGCTTCTGATAGCCCTGATTTCAAACCGGGGGATAAAGTGGTTCTGACGGGCTGGCGCGTCGGAGAGGTGCGCTGGGGCGGATATGCGGAAAAGGCCCGTGTGAAGTCTGAATGGCTCGTCCCTCTGCCCGAAGGTCTCACCACGCGGCAAGCGATGGCCGTCGGGACCGCTGGGTTTACAGCGATGCTTGCCATCATGGCGCTCGAAGATCACGGGCTGAAACACGGCACTGGTCCCGTCCTTGTGACGGGGGCCTCCGGTGGGGTCGGGTCCGTGGCTACGGCGGCGCTTGCCAATATTGGGTACGAGGTTGCAGCCGTGACGGGGCGTCCGGAAGGGGGCGACTATCTCAAATCGCTCGGCGCGACCCAGATTGTTGCGCGTGAGGAGATCAACGAGACGGTCAAACGCCCGCTCGAGAGTGAGACATGGGCTGGCTGTATCGACGCCGTGGGTGGCCCAATGCTGGCGCGTGTTCTTGGACAGATGGCCTATGGTGGCTCAGTGGCGGCGGTGGGGCTCGCCGGTGGCGCGGCACTTCCTGCGACGGTTATTCCCTTCCTTTTGCGTGGTGTGAACCTCCTCGGGATCGATTCCGTGATGCAGCCGAAGGAGAAACGCATCCGGTGCTGGGAACGCGTGGCGAAGGATGTGCCGATGGACAAACTCGAGGCGATGATCCAGCCCGCGACGCTCGAAGACCTACCGGACCTCGGAGCCGCGATCCTCAAAGGCGGGGTCAAAGGCCGCGTTGTGGTTGATCTCTCGGCATAATTGCATGGCTCCATTTTGAAAAACGCGCTCTTCTCAAGGGCGCGTTTTGTCGTTAATGCCGCCGTATGGATATTTCGACGCTACTTCCCTTCGCTGCCCTGATCGCAATTATTGGTGCGTTTGCGGGTATTCTTGCTGGTCTTCTCGGTGTGGGGGGCGGGATCGTCCTCGTGCCTGCGTTCTACTACGCATTTGCGGGCCTCGGATATGAGAGTGCGCAGCTCATGCAGATCTGTCTCGCGACCTCACTTGCCACGATTATTGTCACCTCGTTCCGGTCTGTGTCCTCGCATCACAAAAAAGGCGCGGTGGAATGGCCGATCCTCAAGAGCTTTGCGCCGGGGATCGTCATCGGTGCTGTGATTGGTGTGCTCGTGGCATCGTCGCTGCGTTCTGCGACGCTTCAGATGATTTTTGGCGGGGTTGCGACCTTTATCGGTCTCTACATGGCTTTCGGAAACTCCGCGTGGCGCCTCGGGGATGAAATGCCGAAAGGCATCATGCGGGCGGTCGTATCGCCTCTGATCGGGTTTCTGTCGGTCCTCATGGGTATCGGCGGCGGTTCGTTCGGTGTGCCGACCATGACGCTCTACGGCGTACCGATCCACCGCGCTGTCGCCACGGCAGCGGGTTTCGGTGCGATCATTGCGATCCCGTCGGTGATCGGGTTCCTGTTTGTGGACCTTCCGCCGGAGGTCACGCCGCCGTTCACCATCGGTGCGGTTAACATCGCAGCGTTTCTCGTGGTGATTTCGATGACGCTCATCACGGCCCCGCTCGGCGCGAAGCTCGCCCATGCGCTTGACCCGAAAAAACTCAAACGTGTGTTCGGTGGCTTCCTGATCCTCGTCGCGCTCAACATGCTGCGCAAGGCGCTGATGGGCTAACTCAGGCTTCGCGTGTCGCCCGTTTGAGACGGGCTGCACGCCCGCCGCGACGTCCCGTCGGGGCAGGGGCGCGGTTTGGCAAGTCGGCCATAATCGTGCGGCGCTGATCTGGGGTCATGCGGGACCAGTCTCCGATTTCCTCAATCGACCGCGCACAGCCCAAGCAGAGGCGTGTCTCCGGATGGATTTGACACACCTTCGTGCAGGGGCTTTCGATTTCATTCCGTTTCCAGATGTCGTCGGTCATCTCAAAGGTTCCTCAGACGATCAAGCGCCCCCTGAAGAATAACACCAGCTGCGACCTGATCAATTTTCTCGGACCGTTTGGCGCGGGACATGTCGGCCTCAAGCATCGCACGGTCGGCCATGACGGAGGAAAGTCGCTCGTCCCAGAAGGTGATTGGAAGCTCGGTGAGTTGACCGAGGTTGCGCGCGAAGGCACGGGTTTTCTGACAGCGTGGTCCCTCGGAGCCATCCATATTGCGCGGCAGTCCGAGGACGATCCCGCCCACTTCGCGCTGCGTCAGAAGCGCCAAAAGCTTTTCCGCATCCACGCCGAATTTCTTGCGCCGGATCGTGTCCGTCGGTGAGGCGACAGAGCGCAGGCGGTCGGAGATTGCGATCCCGATCGTCTTGTCCCCGAAGTCGAGACCCGCGAGCGGCGCCATCGGCGGGAGGGTCGCCACGAATTCGGACAGATCGTCTGTGATCAGCGCGCTCACTCGATCAACCCCGCACGTTGTGCGCCGTCTTTGACGATGGCGAGGGCTTCAGGCGTTGGGCCGAAGATGACCTGCGCCTCGTTCCAGATGTCTTTTGCACGCTGGGTTTCGCCGAGCATGGCGAGCGACGAAATCAGTCGGCTCCATTCTTCGGGCGATCCGCCTTCGTTCGCGAGGCGGGCGGAAAGGCCGTCAACCATGCCACGGATCATCTCCATCCGCTCTTCCGGCGTCATATCGGCTGCGTTTTCGATGTCGGCTGCGGTCGGGCCTGCGAGCGGCGAGGTGGACAGCGGCGGGAGCGTATAGCGGATGCCGGCGGCCTGAGCGACCATTTCAATCTGGGCACGGATCGGCGGCACCCACGGATCGGTCGGCTCGGACCCTGCCAGAAGCGGCTGCCAGAGTTTAAAGGTCATGTCGGGGCGACCTGTCTGGGCGAACATCAGGCCGGAATAGTAGATTGAGGTCGCATTGTTCGGATCACGGCGCAGAGCATTGGTAAGCGCCTGCTCGGCCTCCGGCGACACATAGCCGTTCGCGGCCATGATCATCAGATCGGCATATTCGGCGTAATCACTCGCGGTTGCTGCGTCCCCTTTGATCCGAAGAACATCGGCTTGCGCCTCATAGGCGGCTTTGAAGTTCCCGAGACCGGCCTCGTTCCGGACCAAAAGAACGTGTCCTTGAAGGTCGTCTGGGCGGGTTTCAAGGGCCTTTCTGAGTTCCAACAGGAGATTGTTGAGCCGCTCGTCCGGTGCCTCCAGCGACGGTGTGGCAGGAATTTGCGCTTCCATTTCGGCTTGCGTCGGACGTGTCGCACGGTTTTCCGCGGCAAGCTCGATCCGGCGCTGGAGCGGCAGGTCCTGATACATCGGGAGGCCAAGCTCACTATAGAGCCAAACACCTCCGCCCAAGAGAACCACGACAAGCGCTCCTGCGGCCCAGATCGGCGTGCGCTTGCGCTGAGCGTGTCCACCCGCGCGGGCTTTGTCGGCCTCCAAGAGGCGGCGAGAAATCTCAAGTCGCGTGCGTTTCGCGTCCTCCGCCGACAGCACACCTCGGGCCTCATCCCGATCCACCTCGGACAGTTGGTCTTTATAGAGTTTGACCTCGATATCCGCGCGGCTTTCGTCCGTTCCGCTCAATCCGCGTGCACGTCGCATTGCCACGGCAAGCGGTGCGAGAGACAGAAGCGCGAGGGCGATCGCAATGATCCAGAATGTCATATCGGCATCCATGAAAGTGACGTGTGAAGGACAGCTTTAACGACACGGGGGCCGCCGTGGAACCCCCAATGACGGAGGTGTGACCGAATGGCACGAGCGACTTTCGTCTGCGCGCGAAGCCCTTTTGCTCTGCGGGGCAATGCGCGGCTGTAAAAAGAAACATCTATTTCACAAGTTTTTCGAATTTTCCCGATTTTTGATGGAACTTTCACCCCCGCGCCGCGCGTTGTTTCCCCAAAGCACTTGGAAAATCAGGTGCGCGCATTGAGGCGTGACTGCAAAACGAGAAGGAGAAGACACATGACTGGCCCTAAAAACGAAGGGTCCGGCAACGTCGTGCTTGGCGTCGTTGTTGGTGCTCTGATTGTGATTGTTGCAGGGTTTTCGGCATACGCACTGGCGGGTGGCGACATCCCGGGTTTGACGGACGAGCCGGAAATCCAGATCGATCTGCCGGGCAATTAAGGTGCGAACACCCCCTGTTCGGGAATTTTGGAATGATTCCAAAGTTTCGCACTTGACCCCGGGCGACCATAGGCTCAGGTATAACCCGACAGAAACGCACAACTTCTGAAAAATGGAGGCCCCAATGGCTTTTGAACTTCCCGATCTTCCCTACGCCCACGATGCTCTTGCCGATCTTGGCATGTCCAAAGAGACCCTCGAGTATCACCATGACCTGCACCACAACGCCTATGTGACGACCGGCAACACGCTGATCGCGGGCACCGAGTGGGAAGGCAAATCGGTCGAAGAGATCATCAAAGGCACCTATGATGCTGGCGCTGTCGCTCAGTCCGGCATCTTCAACAACGCGTCCCAGCACTGGAACCACACCCAATTCTGGGAAATGATGGGTCCGGGCGAGAAGAAAATGCCGGGCGAGCTCGAGAAAGCTCTCGTTGAGTCCTTCGGCTCCGTTGACGAGTTCAAGAAACAGTTTGCTGCTGCTGGCGCTGGTCAGTTCGGTTCCGGCTGGGCGTGGCTCGTGAAAGACACCGACGGCGGCCTCAAAGTGACCAAGACTGAGAACGGCGTGAACCCGCTCTGCTTCGGCCAGACCGCGCTTCTCGGCTGTGACGTTTGGGAACACTCCTACTACATCGACTTCCGCAACAAACGTCCGGTTTACCTGTCGAACTTCCTCGACAAACTGGTCAACTGGGAAAACGTTGCGTCCCGCATGTAAGGACCTCTGTTTTGGGATATGTTATCCTTATCGGGCTAGGGGGTATCCTCCTGGCCCTTTTTTATGGGTTTTGGATTGAACCCGCATGGCGCTTGCGCATCAAACGCTACCGTGTCGAACACCCAGCGTGGGGTGCGCGCGACCCACTGCGCATTGTCATCATCTCCGATTTGCACGCCGGTGCGCCACAGATCCCACTTCGCCGTGTTCGCCGGATTGCAGCGAAGGCCAATCGACTCAATCCTGATCTCGCTGTCCTCCTCGGGGACTTCAGTGCAGCGCATCGGTGGACCTGGGGTGGCACCGGGAAGTTCGAGATCATCGACGCCCTGAAACATTTTTCGGGTCGACACGGGACTTTCGCGGTTTTGGGCAATCATGATTGGTGGCAAGATTTCGACGCCGCGAAAGAGCGCGCGCCCTGCGAAGCACAGACTGCGCTCGCACATCACAGAATTCCATTGTTGGACAATGAGGCGACACTCCTGCGCCATGACGGTGGAGATGTTTGGTTGGTGGGCCTTGCCGACCAACGGCCGTTCGATGCCGGTCCCGAGGGTGAGGGATTCGACGATCTTGATGCCGCGATGGAACTCGTGACATCGGAGGCGCCCGCTATTGTGTTGGCTCACGAGCCCGACCTGTTTCCCAATGTGCCGGAGCAATGTATTCTTACCTTGTCGGGGCATACTCATGGCGGTCAAATCCGGATTGGCAACCGCTCACCGATCATCATGGCCTCTGAGAATGAAACCTACTCCTACGGTCGCTACGATGCGGACGGAAGAATCCTGATCATTTCTGGTGGGATCGGCTGTTCCGAAGTTCCGGTTCGTGTGAATATGCCGCCTGAGATTACTGTCGTAACACTTTGTGACGTAGAGGGAAAATGACGTTAGATCCCGTTTCAAATGCGTGGGCTGTTAGTGCTGATACACTGGAAGAGGCCGTCATGCTTCGACATGAACTTCACCGCTTTCCCGAAGTGTCCGGTGCAGAAGTCGAGACGGCCAAACGCATCGCAACGCGGATGAGGTTGTTTGGCGCTCATGTGGTTGAGGGGCTCGGAGGGACGGGCGTTGCGGCGGTGTTTGGGCGCGGTGATAGAACTCTGATGATCCGTGCGGAGCTTGATGCCTTACCGATCCTTGAGGATATCGGGCCGGAATATCGTTCGCAGAATGAAGGGGTGGGGCATCTGTGCGGGCATGACGGTCATATGGCGACGCTCTATGCGGTCGCCACGGCGCTCTCGAAACGCGCGCCGGACTGTCGTGTCGTGCTCCTGTTCCAACCGGCTGAAGAGACGGGCGCGGGGGCGCGGGCGGTGATGGCCGATCCAAAGTTCGAAGCGCTCAAGCCTGATCTGGCGATTTCGCTCCACAACCTGCCAAAACTGCCGCTCGGGGCGGTGGCGTTGCAGGAGGGGCCCGTGGCCTGCGCGTCACGGGGACTACATGTGCGCCTGACCGGACAGACATCTCACGCGGCGCGGCCCGAAAATGGCAGATCCCCGGGATTGGCTCTCTCGGAGCTTATTCCAGCGCTGGGTGCGCTCTCGCGGGACGTGCCGACAGACGATCCGACATTTCGTCTTTGCACAGTGACGCATGCGCGCTTGGGGGTGCCGTCCTTCGGCATCAGCCCCGGGGAGGCGGAACTGCAAGTGACGCTGCGCACGCTCCTCAATTCGGAAATGTCCGCGCTAGAGGCCGAAGCCCGCGCGTTGATCGAGACCTCCGCAGTGGGTTTTGAGCCGGAGATCACGATCCATGATGCGTTCAGTCATTCGGTGAACGCGCCCGAGGCCACCGCACTGCTTGAGCAAGCAACTCAGGGATTGCCCCGTGTCGAGGGCGCTCTCCCAATGCGTCCCTCAGAAGATTTCGGTCTCTTTGGCACAGAAATTCCCGCCGCCATGCTTTTTCTCGGCGCAGGAGAAGACCTGCCGGAGATTCACAACTCTGACTACGATTTTCCGGACGCCCTTATTCCCATCGGCGCAGAGATATTCCTCCGTGCGATAGCTCAGTTCAGTGCGCAGTCCTGAGACTACCTGTGCGATTTCTTCGCTTGCCAATTTGCTTATGAACAGCGCTTTCTAGAACGATGACTGAAACACAGAAGGGCTTCATCGCCCTCTTCATTGCGCAAAGCTCTTGGGGTCTTGCGCCGTTCTATTACAAAGCCGCTGCACATGTGCCGGCTTTCGAAATTCTTGCGCACCGCACGCTGTGGACCTTTCTCCTCTTCGGGGGATGGATTCTTTTTCAGGGCCGATCAGGAGAACTGAAGTGGCTTTTGAGTGGACGGAACCTGCGTCAGTTGATCCCGACGGCTTGTCTCGTTTCGGTCAACTGGGGGCTGTTCATTTACGCAGTCCAGTCGGGTCATACGCTTGATGCGTCTCTGGGGTATTACATTTTACCTCTGGTCTCGACGGCGATCGGGATCATCGTGTTTCGCGAGCGATTGAGGCTCCTTCAATATGTAGCACTCGCGATCGCGACCCTTGCCGTCGCAATTCTGGGTGTGGGTCTTGGTGCTCTTCCCTGGATTCCGCTCGCGATGGCCATGAGCTTTTCGATCTATAGTGCGTTGAAGAAAACGCTTGATGCGGGGCCCGTGATCTCTGTCACCGCAGAGGTTGCTGTCCTGACACCGATTGCGCTCCTTTACCTTTTGGGCGTGGAGATTTGGGGATGGGGCACACTCGAGGGGCAGCCTGGCGGCGTGTTCGGGCGCACTTTTTTAGACAGCGTTCTGTTGATCTCCTCAGGGCTTGTGACCGGTGTTCCGTTGATCTTTTTCGCAGCAGCAGCGCGGCGCTTGCCTCTATCCATCGTTGGAATGGGGCAATACTGGAACTCGTCGATCCAATTCGCGCTGGCCGTGTTTGTGTTTGTGGAACCGTTCACTCGATGGCATGCGATTGCGATGCCGATGATCTGGCTCGCGTTGGTGCTGTATTCAGTGGAGGTGTTCCGGCAGGACCGTCAGTCGCGCAGGGTCGCCAATTCAGTGGCGAGTTCCTGAACGCTTTTGACCGTGCGATACAACTGCCCCGAAGATTTCGGCGCAAATCCCTGATCGATGATGTGCGTCATCAAATCTTCAAGCGGTTTCCAGTAGTCATCAATCGAAAGCAGGTAGATCGGTTTGTCGTGCAGGCCGATCTGACGCCATGTGAGGACTTCGAAAAATTCGTCGAGCGATCCAGCGCCGCCCGGGAGGACGACGATGGCATCGGAGTTCATAAACATCACCTTTTTGCGCTCGTGCATGTTCTCTGTGATGATGAAGCGGGTGAGGTCGCGCTTGCCGACTTCTTTCGGGAGAAGGTGCGTCGGGATGACCCCGAAGGTTTCAGCGCCCTTGGCCTGTGCCGCACGGGCGACGGCACCCATGAGCCCCACATCTCCGGCGCCGTATACAAGGCGATAGCGTTTGTGTGCGAGCATTTCCCCGACGGCCGTCGCGGTTTCCTCATAGGCCGGATTGATACCCGTGCGAGAGCCGCAAAAGACGCATACGGAAAGGGCAGAAACGGGGGAAGTCGTGGAAGCGTCGGTCATATGTAACTCTCGAAAAAGGAAGTCTTTGACCCTTGTTAGACCCCTTGCTAGGTTGCCTCAAGCCTCGATCCGGTTCGCGTAGATAAACCTGCGGGCAGGGCACGATTGGCAGGCACTTTTGGGGATGGACGAGACATATGAAGAAGTCGACTGGGATCAATATCCCTAAGACCGTTGGGATTGCTGTGGTGGTTGTGATTGGAATCATAACCGCATTTTTTTGGCCTAAACCCGAAGACGAGGTGATGGCCACAGCGCCCGCCGAGGTAACAGAGGCAACAGAGGTCGCGACCGAGTCTGATGAAACGGCTGTTGCGGACACTGAGGCGGCGCCTGCTGAAGAAACAGCGGCCGCAGTGGCTACGCCGGAGGCAGAGACCGAGGTTGCAGAGACAGGTACTCCGGCGGAAAACGCTCAGGAAGATGTCGCCACCGAGACCGCGATGGCAGAGGTTGAGTCTGTAGCCGCTTCTGACGCGACACCAGCCCCGAGTTTCGATCTCGTTCGGATTCCTCCGGAAGGCGTGACGACAGTCGCCGGACGTGCAGCACCCGGTGCGAATGTTCGTGTTCTCGTGGACGGCGAAACGATCGCGGAAACCAACGCCAACGTGATGGGAGAGTTCGTTATGCTGTTCGATCTCCCGTCCGATCCGGTTCCGCGCGAAATGCAGCTTGAGACCGAGATTGACGGCGAAACTCAGGTGAGCGAGCAGACGGTGATTATTGCAGCCGTTGATCCGGCCTTGATGCCGGAGGAGACTGATACTGCAGAGGCGTCTAGTGATGCCGACGTCGCGATGGCCCTTGAGGGTGAAGTGTCCGAAGAGGTCGAGGCTGCACCGGCGCCGACGGTTCTCATGGCGGATGACGAGGGGCTGAAAGTCCTGCAACAGGACGGCACATCGCCGACCCAGCTGAGAATTGACGCCGTGACCTACGATCCAGAGGGCGGTGTGTTTGTATCTGGGCGCGCTGCACCGGAAACGACGCTTCGCTTCTATCTCGATGACGCGTTTTTGGGTGAGACCGAAGTGGCTGTGTCGGGGCAGTGGCGCGAGGAACTCGTGGATATTGCGGCTGGCCGCTATCTGCTCCGCGTTGATCAGGTCGATGAAGACGGCACTGTGATTACGCGCGCCGAGATTCCATTCCAGCGCGAAGAAATTGCTGATCTTGTGGCGATTGCCGAAGGTGAGGATGCATCAGAGGCCTCGTCAGAGGATGAGGTCGCAGAGATGCCGGAGACCGCTACGACCGAGACGGCGGAGGCGGAAACCTCTGAGGCGCCCGATCAGAAACCGCAAAAGCGCATTGCCTCTGTGACTGTGCAGCCGGGCAACACGCTTTGGGGAATTGCGTCGGCGAACTACGGCGACGGCAACCTCTATGTGCGTGTGTTCAATGCCAACCGGGACCAGATCCGCAATCCTGACCTGATCTATCCGGGCCAGATTTTCCAACTTCCGGAATAACACTATAACGGACCCCTGTGCGCATTTGTCCTGCGGGGGTCCGCCTTGCACCTTCGGGGTGTTTCAGCGACTGTGTGCCACCTTTAGCGACCGAGAGGCAGCCCTATGCGCGGCAGAGTATCAGTGACCACCACCGAAAAGCCGAAAAACGGGATGCGAGTGATCCGCAGGGTCATTCCGTATTTCTGGCCAAAGGATGATGCCTCCGTTCGCGTCCGTGTGGTGATTGCCCTGATCGTTCTGGCCCTGTCGAAGGCGATGCTCGCCTCCGCGCCGCTGGTCTACGGCTGGGCGGTGGATGCGCTCTCCGACGCTCCAACAGCACCGACCTTCATGCTCGCAATCGGGTCTCTCGGTCTCGTCGTGGCCTACGGGATCGCGCGGATTTCGGCGAGCGGGTTCCAGCAGCTACGCAACGTGGTCTTTGCGCCCGTATCGAACGCCGCGCTGCGGGCGCTCGCGCTTGAGACCTTCAACCACATTCATGCGCTGTCGATGCGCTATCATATCACGCGCAAAACGGGCGGGCTGAGCCGGATCATGGAACGCGGGGTGAAGGGTGTTTCGTTCCTTCTCGAGTTCCTCGTGTTCTCCATCGGGCCGCTGTTTCTCGAACTCGCGATTGTTCTGATCATCGTCGGTTCGAAACTCGGGTGGCCCTATCTCGTCGTCCTTCTGGCGACCTTTGTGTCCTACATCGTCTTCACGCTCAAAGTGACCGAATGGCGCGTGAAAATCCGTAAGGAGATGAACGATCTCGACACGGATGCGAACCAGAAAGCCGTGGACAGCCTTCTTAACTTTGAGACAGTGAAATACTTCGTCGCCGAAAAGCGCGAAGCGGCGCGCTATGACAAGGCGATGGAGGGGTATGAGAAAGCGTCAGTGAAAACAGAGACTTCTCTCGCGTTCCTCAACTTTGGTCAGACGGTGATCATCACGCTCGGGCTTGTGGGCTCCATGCTTCTCGCGGCTTGGGGCGTTGAGAATGGCACGGTGACGGTCGGTGAGTTTGTGATGGTCAACGCCTTTATGATCCAGATCACGATGCCGCTCAATTTCCTCGGGTCGATGTATCGCAACATCCGTCAGGCGCTTGTTGATATGGAAGAGATGTTTGACCTCCTGCACCAACCTGCCGAAATCACAGATAAGCCGAACGCGCCGGACCTGAACGTGACGGAGGGTGAAGTCGCGCTCCAAGCGCTCGAGTTCGCCTATGATCCGTCCCGCCCGATCCTCAAAGGGATCGATCTGACGGTGCCAGCAGGCAAGACGCTCGCCATCGTCGGGCATTCCGGTTCCGGCAAATCGACCATCGGGCGGCTGTTGTTCCGGTTTTACGATGTGACGGGCGGGAGCCTCAAAATCGACGGTCAGGACATTCGCGGTGTGACGCAGGAAAGCCTGCACAAATCCATCGGCGTCGTGCCGCAGGATACCGTCCTCTTCAACGACACCATCCGCTACAACATCGGCTACGGCCGAGATGGCGCGACCTATGACGAGATTGTCGCCGCCGCGAAGAAAGCCCGCATCCACGACTTTATCGAGGGGCTGCCGGACGGCTACGAGACACAGGTTGGCGAACGTGGTCTGAAGCTCTCGGGCGGTGAAAAGCAGCGCGTCGGTATTGCGCGGACCCTTCTTAAAGACCCGCCGATCCTTCTGCTTGATGAGGCGACATCTGCCCTTGATACTCAGACCGAGCGCAACATCCTCGGCGCGCTCAAGATCGCGGGTGAGGGGCGGACGGTGATCACCATCGCGCACCGCCTGTCCACGATTGCGGACTCCGATGAGATTGTCGTACTTGAGAAAGGCGAGATTGTTGAACGCGGGACGCATGAAGAGCTGCTGTCGCGGCGTGCAAAATACGCCGCCATGTGGGCTGCGCAGGCCGAGGATCGCGACGCGGCCTAGTGAGGCGATTTTCTTTGATCTGATTGCGCGTCACGTGCGTAGATGTTGAAAAGACAAGGAAAAGACATGACCGCAATCTGGTGGATCCGCCGCGATTTTCGTCTCTCTGACAATCCCGCCCTCGTGAAGGCGTCGGAATGCGGGGACGTTATTCCGGTCTTTATTCGGGACAGTTCCGTCGATGATCTTGGGGCCGCACCGAAATGGCGAATGGGGCTGGGTCTCGAGCATTTGGCAGAGCGGATCGAAGCCCTCGGAGGGCGGATTGTTTTCCGCTCTGGGGATGCTCGTGAGGTGCTCAAGGAACTGGTCGAAGAGACGGGCGCGGAGCATGTGTTTTGGAACCGTCTCTACGACAAGGACGCGATCGAGAGGGACACAAACGTCAAATCTGCGCTCAAAGACGCAGGTGTCGAGGCGCAGTCCTGCAATTCCCATCTTTTGTTTGAGCCGTGGACGGTCGAGACGAAGCAGGGCGGGTATTACAAAGTCTACTCCCCATTCTGGCGCGCGGTGAAGGATACGGGTGTTTCGACGCCTCTGAAAAAACCTGATCTTTCGTGGCCGGATGCATGGCCTGAAAGTGAAACCCTCTCGGATTGGTCACTTGACATGGCGATGCGGCGTGGTGCGGAGGTGGTCCGGGAACATTGCCACATCGGCGAAGAGGCCGCCTCCGGTCGCCTGTCCGCCTTCATCCAACATCACGCCGACGACTACAAAGCCCGCCGAGATTTTCCGTCGGAACCTGTGTGTTCCGGGCTTTCGGAAAACCTCACCTACGGAGAGATTTCGCCGCGCGTGATCTGGCACGCTGGCTATCGCGCCATGGAAGAGGGTGCAAAGGGGGCGGAGCATTTCCTCAAGGAACTTGTCTGGCGGGAGTTTGCCTATCATCTGCTGTATCACGAACCGGACCTGCCGACAGAGAACCACCGCGAGGGCTGGGATGCGTTTCCGTGGAGTGAAAACGAGGACCGTTCCGATGTTGTGGCGTGGAAACAGGGGCGCACGGGGGTGAAATTCGTCGATGCGGCGATGCGGGAGATGTATGTCACCGGCACAATGCACAACCGTGCACGCATGATTGTGGCCTCCTATCTCACCAAACACCTGCTCACCCATTGGCGCGTCGGCTTGGCGTGGTTTGAGGACTGTCTGATCGACTGGGACCCTGCGTCCAACGCGATGGGGTGGCAGTGGGTTGCGGGCTGCGGACCCGATGCCGCACCGTATTTCCGGATTTTCAATCCTGATGGGCAGGCGGAAAAGTTCGATGAGGATGGAACCTATCTGCGGCGTTGGATCGCGGAGGGTGAGGTCAAGCCGACGAAGACGGCCTTGTCCTATTTCGATGCTGTGCCGAAATCGTGGGCGCTTTCCCCCGATGACGCCTACCCGAAGCCGGTTATGGGTTTGAAAGAAGGGCGAGAACGGGCTCTCGCGGCCTATGAAACTCAAAAGGGGTGACTGAGATCATTTTTGCGCTAACCTGTGATCAAAGGGGTGAGCCATGAGTGAAATTCAGCACGCGACCGCACATGCGGACATTCACACAAGCACCGAAGGCCAGGACAACCTGCCGCGGTATTTCTCCAATGTTTTTGCCGTTGCATCCGAGATGGCGCGCGGGCGGCTCGATTTCGTGTTGCCGGACGGTCGGGTGTTTCGGGCCGTTGGCAAGGAGCCGGGACCTGTCGCGGAACTTCATATCCAATCGCAAGATGTCTTCGCGCGCCTGATCCGCGAGGGCGATCTGGGGTTCTGTGAAGATTATCTGGACGGGGGCTGGACCACGCCGGACCTTCAGGCGTTCATGGATCTGCTGCACGCGGGCAACGATGATCTTTATGACGGGTTTCCGGGCATGGCCTTTGTTCGGGCCTATGAGCGGATGCGCCATTGGCTCAATTCGAACACGAAGAAACAGGCCAAAAAGAACATCTCGCATCACTACGATCTCGGTAATGATTTCTATGGTCTCTGGCTCGATGACACGATGACCTATTCCTCGGCGCTGTTCGAGACGGGGCAAGAGAGCCTCGAGGCCGCGCAAATTGCCAAATACAAGTCCATGGTTGATCAGATGGGCGTCAAAGAGGGCGATCATGTCCTCGAAATCGGCTGTGGCTGGGGTGGGTTCGCGGAATACGCGGCGGGTGAACGGGGGCTAAAGGTCACTGGGCTCACGATCTCCGAGGAGCAGTTCAAATATGCCTCCGAGCGGATGGAGCGTGCGGGGCTGTCGGATCGCGTTGAGCTAAAGCTACAGGATTACCGCGATGAAAAGGCGTCCTACGACGGGATCGCGTCTATCGAGATGTTCGAAGCTGTCGGCGAGAAATACTGGCCTGTCTATTTCGGGAAGGTGAGAGACTGTCTGAAACCCGGCGGCCACGCGACGCTTCAGATCATCACGCTTCAGGATGCGCGGTTTGAGACTTACCGGAAATCTGTTGATTTCATTCAGAAATACATTTTTCCGGGAGGTATGTTGCCAAGTCCGACAGCGCTCAAACAACAGATCGACGCAGCGGGTCTCCAATTCGTTCAAAGCCGCGAGTTTGGCGAAAGCTATAGCATGACCCTGCGGCGCTGGTATGAGACCTTTAACGATAAATGGGATGCAGTTGCGTCACACGGGTTCGATGATCGGTTCCGCAAAATGTGGAATTT
Organism: Celeribacter litoreus; assembly: GCF_020165855.1. Taxonomy (GTDB): domain Bacteria; phylum Pseudomonadota; class Alphaproteobacteria; order Rhodobacterales; family Rhodobacteraceae; genus Celeribacter; species Celeribacter litoreus. The sequence goes on from NZ_JAIUFY010000008.1 coordinate 235,909, forward strand.
CTACCTCACCTCTTGCGCAGCGACCTTCCACGGTGGAAACTGCGACGTAACACAAATTACAATGCAAAATCCGAGCAGTTAATCAAATGCCCACAGCTTCTAAACTTGTTGCTGGTATCTATTTTGCGGTTCTCGCGTGGTTCGCGGCTGAGTTGGTGAAACACTATCTCCCTGACGGGACACAATTCGGGTTCTTCTCCTATATCGCTGGCGTGATTGGATTGCTCACGGGCTGGTTGTTCATGGGCAAGCGCGCGGGCGACACGATGGCGTTTGCGATGAGCTACGGGTTTTCCGCGTCGGTGATCCTGTCTTTCTGGAACGTCTTTTATTTCGCCTTCGAGGAAATGATTCACCGGTCGATGAATAACCGGTATCGCGGGCCGACTGAGGCGTTGATGGCGATGGTCGATTTGATGCGGGAATACGGCGCATTTATTTTCCGTCCGGACGTATTGTTCATACTCGTCGTCGGTGGGATTTTCGGTGGTTGGCTAACGGAGCATGCGGGGCGCAGATGGGCGTGACGGATTGTTTTGCGCAGCTGTCGGTGGATTATGCGCCGGATGAGGTTGAGTTTCTGCGCGATGCGTTGTCTGGAGACGAGCCTTATCTCTCCCCTGATTTGATATCTGCGGCGTCTGAAGAGGCGCTTTTGTATCGTGGGAAGAGATCAGTGCAGGAGGTGCGTGCGCTGCGGCCCGCTATTTTCATTCGCGCTTGGGCACGTGTTACTGCGCGCGCTGGTGGTCGTCCGCGCGCGGAGGGGCGAGCCGATCTTAAGCGGGAAGATGTTACTCTGCTGAGCCGCGAGTTGCCCTACAGTGCGTTTTTTGCGCTCGAAGATACCGTGCTCAAGCACCGCCAGTTCGACGGCGCCGAGTCCCGTGAGATGCACCGAGCGGGTTTTTTGATGGCCGATGCCGTGACGGTCCTTCCCTACGATCCTGTGCGCGATCGTGTGCTCCTGATCGAACAGTTTCGCGTGGGCGCGTTTTCACGCGGAGATGTGCGCCCTTGGATGCTAGAACCGATTGCCGGTCGGGTTGATCCGGGTGAGGGGACTGAGGCGACCGCGCGCCGTGAGGCTGTCGAGGAAGCGGAGATTACGCTCGGGATCCTCCACAAGATTGCAGAATACTACCCGTCCTCGGGCGCGGTTACAGAATACGTGACGTCTTATATCGGTATCGCTGATCTGCCTGACAGCTGTGTGAGCACAGGCGGTGGCGTGGATCACGAGCATGAGGACATCGCATCGACGCTCTGGTCTTTCGATCAGCTCATGGAAATGTGCGACGCGGGCCAGCTTGACGTCGGCCCGCTCTACATGTCTGCGCTTTGGCTCGACCGTCACCGTGATCGGATCAGGGCGGACTATCTCTGATTAGATTTTGGTTTTCGGCTGCATCCAGAGCCAGATGAGCGCCCCACCTGCCAGCGTCAAGAGCGGGATCATGGCGAGGTTCACGGCCTGCCATCCGTCTTGCGCCGACCCGCCGGAGCAGTTCATGAGGCCACCGGACGCGAGCGAGGCCACCGTCACGCCACCAAAGACGATCAGGTCGTTCATGCCCTGAACGCGCCCACGCTCGGACGGTTCGTGTGCGGAAGTCAGCATCGCGGTTGCGCCGATAAAGCCGAAGTTCCAGCCAATGCCCAAAAGGACGAGCGCGATAAAGAAGTTCTCAAGATCGACGCCCATGAGGCCCGTGACCCCAGCGGCGCCGAGGATCACGAGACCCGTGGCCATAACCCGTTCAACCCCAAATTTCGAGATGAAGAAACCGGTGAAGAAGGACGGCACAAACATCGCGAGGACGTGCGCGGACACGACGTCGGCGGCAGTGCTCGTTTCATAGCCACAGCCCACAACGGCGAGCGGCGTCGAGGTCATGACGAGGTTCATGAGTGCGTAGGACACCATCGCCACGATGATTGCGACGGCCACGCGCGGGGTTTTCAGGAGTTCCAGACGCGAACGACCGATAAGATGGTCATGGGACGAGACCGGCGGGGGCGGGATGGACAGGAAGAGGAAGAGCGACGACCCGATCAGGTTGATCAGGATAACGGCGATATAGGTCCCCAGAAACGGTACGACGAGGGCCTGTGACGTCGCCTTGACGAGTTGCGGTCCAATAATGGCTGATATCAGACCGCCCGCCAGGACGTAGGAAATCGCTTTCGGCTTGAACGCTTCGTCCGCCACATCGGTCGCGGCAAAGCGGAAGAAGCCCTGAGACGACTGATAGACGCCTGTAAACAACGCGCCGAGCACGAAGAGCCAGAAGTTTTGCTGTGTCAGGGCATAGGCCCCGATCGCTGCGCCAATCGCGCCGCTCGTCGTGCCTACCCAGAACCCCGCGCGTCGCCCGTGTTTCTGCATGAAGGCAGAGAGCGGAGTTGCCGTGAGCATGGAGCCGAGCACAGTTGCCGAGATTGGCAGCGTCGCAAAACACAGGTTATCGGCCATGGACTGACCGGCGAGACCCGCAATTGTGAAAATCATCGGCATCTGCGCACCCAGAAAGGCCTGAGCAATCACGAGGATCAGGACATTGCGACGGGCTTTGGACTGCACGAGGGAGGCGCTGGCGTCGGTCATATAGAACTCTTGAAATATGTGTTTCCGCAGCATTTACCGGACGAAGGCCCGTCTGAGAACCCATGAAACAGGGCACCGCCTGTGCAAAAACGTCTCACGTCTCGGGAAGACGGTCGATCAGATGGAGAAATGACCCGGATGCACCCCCTTGGCGGAGGCCCTGTGGGCCAAGGTCTGTGCCCTCGGCATCCCGCGCCGAAAAGAGCGGCTCACCCTCTGCTTTGAGTGTCGTGGCGTAGTGGAATTCATGCGTGGACCAATTGCCCTCGAAGGGGCCCTTGGACGCCGTGGCCGTCCGATACCCGAGGTGCAGTTTGCGTTTCGCAAACGAGGTTTCAAGCCCGAGAAGCCCAGCCATCTTGTGCCGTTTGCCGTCGCGATCAATCAGCCCAGCGCCGAGGACCATGTAGCCCCCGCATTCGCCGTAAACCTGACGTCGCGCGGCGGCCTCATGGAGGCTCTGGAGAAAACGATGATTGGCAGCGAGGCGTCCTGCGTGAAGCTCGGGATAGCCGCCTGGCAGGTAGACCAGATCACTGCGGGGCGCGGGTTCGTCTGCCAGTGGCGAAAAGAACGAAATCTCCGCACCCGCCGCGCGCCAGTCACCGAGGATATGCGGATAGGCAAAAGCAAAGGCCGCATCCTGCGCGATGGCGATGGTTTGGGCGGGCGGCGTCAGGCGCGGGGCGGAGCCTCCGGTTTCAATCGGTTCGGCGAGGGCCTGCAACGTGTCGAGATCAATTGCGGCCTCAATCGCGTCCGCTGCGGCTTCCAAGAAAGCTTCGAGATCGGGGCGCTCCTCGGCCTGCACGAGGCCGAGGTGACGCGACGGGTGCGTGAGCGCAGCGGTGCGGGGCAGGGCGCCGAGAACGGGAATGCCGACGGGCGCAAGTGCGGCCCGCAACATGCGTTCATGCCGCTCAGACCCGACTTGGTTCAGGATGATCCCCGTAATGCGCGTTTTCGGGTCATGGGTCGCAAATCCTTTGACCAGCGGCGCAACAGACCCAGCCATCCGCGCGGCATCGACCACGAGCACGACGGGCATGTCGAACAGGCGGGCGAGATCGGCACAGGCGCCTTTTCCGTCCGGCGGCGCACCATCAAAGAGCCCAACAGCCCCTTCGACGATCAAGAGGTCGTTCGCTGAGGCAAGGGATTTCAACCGCGCCTCGGACATGGCCCACGCATCGAGGTTCGGGCAGGGACGCCCGCTGGCGGCTTCGTGAAAGCGCGGATCAATGTAGTCGGGACCGGATTTCGCGCCACTCACCGTGACGCCACGCCGGGCTAAGGCGCGCAAGAGGCCGAGCGTGATTGTCGTCTTGCCCGAGCCAGAGCTAGGGGCCGCAATCAGGACGCCTTTGGTCATCTTAGCGTTCTTCGGCGGGTTTGCCGCGTCCGAGCGGATCGAGATTGCGCGGTTCTTCGCCACGCAGCATGGCTTGCCAATCGAGCACCTGCCGCATCAAAACGGAGCGACCAATACAGATGATCGCAGGCGGTTCCATCGCGGCTTCTGCAATATCTTCGACCATATCGCCGAGGGTCGTCTCCAAAACCTTCTGATCCGGCGTCGTGGCTTGGGAGACCACCGCAACCGGTTCATCCAGTGGGCGGCCCGCATCAAGCAGACCTTTCTGGATATGCGGGGCGTGTTTCATACCCATGTAGATTACGAGAACCCCGGACGCACGGGAGAGAGCATCCCAGTCGAGGCTCTTTGTTGGAGCCCCTGTCTGGTCGTGGCCGGTGACAAAGGTCACGGCTTGGTTCACGTCGCGATGAGTCACCGGAATGCCCGCATAGGCCAAGCCACCGATCCCCGCCGAAATACCCGGAACAATGCGCACCGGCACCCCATGTTGCACGAGCGTTTGCGCCTCTTCACCACCGCGTCCGAAAACAAACGGATCGCCGCCTTTGAGACGCAGCACACGCTTGCCCTCTTTGGAGAGGTCAACGAGTTGCAGAGAAATATCGGCCTGCTTCGCAGAGGGTTTGCCACCGCGTTTGCCTGCATAAATGAGCTCGGCACCTTCTCCGGCCCATGACAGAATATGCTCAGACACGAGCGCATCATAGACAATCACATCTGCCTGACGCAGCGCATTGATCGCGTGGAGCGTCAACAGCCCAGGATCACCGGGGCCTGCGCCACAGAGCCAGACCCAACCGGGCAAAATCTCGGGCCAGTCGCCCGTCGGCAAAGTGAGTGTCGATTCTGTCATGACGACTTTATGACGGAGGCGCGGTTTCTGTGGAAGTCCTAGATCGAGGCATTTCGCGTCTGGCATCAGGTGACGCGCTCGCCTATCGTCACGCCCATGACGGAGACAACGCCCTCTCAGACCAAAGAATTGCGCCGTGGTTGGACCACAGGTGCCTGCGCCACCGCAGCAACGCGGGCGGCGCTAATGGGGCTTTGGGGCGAAGGGTTTCCGGACAAGGTGCGCATTACCCTGCCACGCGGCGAACGGCCCGAGTTCGAATTGTCTCATCGTGCTGAAGGTGACGGATGGGCCGAGGCGGGTGTCATCAAAGACGCGGGCGATGATCCGGACGTGACCCACGGTTCTGAAATCCGCGCGCGGGTGTCGATGTCCTCTGGCGGCGTGGTCTTTAAGGCGGGCGAAGGCGTCGGGATGATCACCAAAGCCGGCCTGCCAATCCCGCCGGGAGAACCAGCGATCAACCCCGTCCCTAGAGAGATGATGACGGCGCAGGTCGAAGAGATGGCGAAACGGCTCGGGAAGATGCCAAACGTCGAAATCACGATATCCATTCCGGGTGGAGAAGAGATTGCGCAGAAGACGTGGAACCCGCGTTTAGGGATCAAGGGCGGTTTGTCTGTTCTCGGCACGACCGGCATCGTGCGGCCTTTCTCCTGCGCGGCGTGGATTGCCTCCATCCATCGCGGGATTGATGTGGCGCGCGCAGAGGGCCTCACCCATGTGGCGGGCTGCACCGGCGCGACGTCGGAGCGGGTCGTGCGAGACCTCTATGATTTGCCGGAGGCAGCAATGCTCGACATGGGGGATTTTGTCGGCGGGATGCTCAAATACCTGCGGACCCATCCGGTCGAGCACGTCACCATCGGTGGCGGGATCGGGAAGATTACGAAGCTCGCCCAAGGCGCCGTTGATCTCCATTCGAAACGCTCTCAGGTCGATTTTGAACAATTGGCGGACTGGGCCGGAGATCCGCGCGTCGCGGAGGCGAATACCGCGCTCGAAGCCGCGCAAATCGCGCCTCAGATTGCGCAAATTGTGGCGGATAAAGCCGCTGAACAGGCGCGGGTAATCCTTCGCAGTGAAACTCCTGTGTCGCTGGACGTGGTCGTGATCGACCGTGCGGGCACTATTTTGGCGAGAACTTAGACGATGATACTCCTCCTTGCAGGCACGACCGAGGCCCGAAATCTGGCTGGCCATCTGGCACAATCCGGTCTGCGGACCATCGCCTCTCTGGCGGGTGTCACGCAAAACCCGATCGACTATCCGGTTGAGACGCGCATCGGCGGGTTCGGCGGCGAGGTGGGGTTTCTCGATTACGTGCGGTCCGCCGGTGTGACGGCGGTGATCGACGCTACCCACCCATTTGCCACACGGATCACAGAGCGGACAGCGCGGCTTTGCCAAGAACATGACATTCCCTATCTGCGCTATGAGCGTGCACCGTGGAGATCGCGGCAGGGAGACACATGGCATGATGCAACATCCTATGAGGCGCTCTCGGATATGATCCCCGAGGGGGCCACTGTGTTTCTCGCAACGGGGCGGCAGAGCCTTGAGGATATTGGTCCGCTTCTGAGTGGGCGTCGTCTGATTTGCCGCGTGGTCGATGAGCCATCAGAGCCTTTTCCCTATGAGGGCGAATGGTTGGTCGGGCGTCCGCCGTTCTCGGAGGCCGAGGAGATGAAAATTCTTGAAGCGTTTCGTCCAGATTGGCTCGTGGTCAAAAACGCGGGTGGCGGCGGTCGCGGGAAACTCGACGCTGCGCGAAATCTTGGGATTTCCGTCGCCATGATCGCCCGCCCGCCTGCGCCGGACGGTGTGGATCGACGGGAGCAGCTTTTGGACGCGCTGGAGTGGGCCGAAATGCAGGGCATGAAAACAGGAGCCATGATCTGATGCGGATCATCACCTGTGCGGAGGATGTGCTGGAAGGCGCGGATCATCTCCGGCGGGTGGAGCCGCGTTTTGAGCATGCGCTCAAGCTGACGGGGCCACTGCCGCTCCGGCGCAAGAAAGACGGGTTCGAAGAACTCCTCGCTGCGATAGTGAGCCAGCAGATTTCGGTCGCGGCGGCAAACGGCATTTGGAAACGACTCAAGGCCGCAAAGCTGACAGGTCCGCGCAAGGTTCTTTGGGCGTCTGAGGAGGATTTGCGCGCGGCGGGCCTGTCGCGACAGAAGGTGCGATATGCGAAGGCGCTCGCGGAAGCGCGGATTGATTATGCGGGATTGAGAGACGCGCAGACGAAAGTGGTGGTCGAGACATTGACTGCCGTTCCGGGCATCGGCGTCTGGACAGCTGAAATCTACGCGATGTTCTCGCTCGGGCATGCCGATGTCTTTGCGCCGGGTGATTTGGCGTTGCAGGAAGCTGCCCGAATTTTGTTCGACTTGCCCGAGCGTCCGCGGGAAAGAGAGCTCCGGCGCATGTCCGAGGCATGGGCCCCGTGGCGAGCAGTTGCGGCGCGTGCGCTTTGGGCCTACTACCGTGTGGAGAAACAACGCGAAGGGGTGCGCTAGGATGGGCGAACTGACGAACCACAAACGGGAAAGTGTGTCCGGTCGGACAAGCTCTGCGGTTATTTTTCTGCATGGCTACGGGGCCGACGCAAAAGATCTTCTGAATCTTGCCGATCCCCTCGGAGAACATCTCCCCGACACGATGTTCTTTGCGCCCGATGCGCCGGAGCGTTGCACGGGCAACCCGATGGGCTATCAGTGGTTCCCGATCCCGTGGATCGACGGATCGTCCGAAGAAGAACAGCGCAACGGCATGATGCGCGCTGTGGATGACCTCAACGACTATCTCGACTCGATCATGGTGGATTACGGGTTTGAGGCGGATCAGATCGCGCTCTTGGGGTTCTCTCAGGGCACGATGATGTCGCTCCATGTCGCCCCGCGCCGCGAAGAGCCGTTTGCGGCTGTCGTCGGGTTCTCCGGACGTTTGATGGAGCCAGAGATGCTCGAAGAGGAAGCGCGCGTTAAAATGCCCGTTCTACTGCTGCACGGCGATCAGGACGAAGTTGTCCCGCCGCAATCTTTGCCCGCGGCTGGTCAGGCACTTCAGGATGCAGGTTTTGAAACCTACGCCCACATTATGCGCGGCACAGGCCACGGCATTTCGCCCGATGGATTGTCCGTAAGCCTCGCTTTTCTACGTGAAAAACTGGGCTATGAACGCGACTGAGGCAGCTTTTTCGCAACTGCGGAAAAAAGAGGCGGTTTATGAGCGGATTTTCACTTTTTCTGAGCGTAAATCGGTCGGCATCTTGACCATCCGCTAACGAGTGTTACGTTTTTAATAACAAGCGAAGGAGGCACCACCATGGACATGATCATGATGACAGCAATTGTAGTCGCAGCAGCGGGTGCGATGGTGCTTCTTTCTGTACGCCCTCGTGAAGAGCGTCTCCCCGTGCGTGTGCGGGTGGAGAAACGCCGCAAGTTCTGAGATAATTGTTTAGTTTCAGAACATTGCTGACCGACACATCGGCGCAACGTCAAGATTTCAGAAGGCCCGCATGATCGATGCGGGCCTTTTTCTCTTGTCACGGTTCCGTTACGCGCCCCTGTTAGCGTTTTCACAGATCAGGCGCATATATCGGGGGCTTGATGGAATGAAACCGCGATATATAGTGATAGTATCAGAGAGGGACGGGGTGTCCCGTCCCGCGAGCAGTTAGCTGAGCAGGACGAGGCCGGAGTCACACTATGGACGGAGATTTCAGGACACATTTTGTCAGAGAGCCGAGCGCGATGAAAAATCATCCCGCGCTTGTATTGAATGCGGATTACAGGCCTCTGTCCTATTATCCGCTTTCGCTTTGGCCGTGGCAGGAAGCGGTGAAAGCGGTTTTCCTCGATCGGGTAGACATTGTCGCGGAGTATGACGACTACGTTCGCTCCCCGAGTTGCCGGATCAAAATTCCGTCTGTCGTCGTTCTCAAAGATTACGTCAAACCTCAAAAGCGCGTGGCCTTCACGCGCTTTAATTTATTTTTGAGGGACGAATTCTGTTGCCAGTATTGTGGCTCACGCGGCGAGTTGACCTTTGACCACGTGATCCCGCGGGCACGGGGCGGCATTACGAGTTGGGAAAACATCGTGGCGGCCTGCGTGCCGTGTAATCTCAAGAAGGGCTCCAAATCCCTGCGTCGGGCGAACATGTCGCTTCGCAAGCCACCGAAAGCGCCGCTCGCTGAAGAGCTCAAGAATACGGGCCGGAAATTCCCGCCGAACTATCTGCACGATAGCTGGATGGATTTTCTTTACTGGGATACCGAACTGGAGCGCTGAACCCGCTCAGGCGGAACAAGATGCGCCGCCGAGCACGCAGAACTTTGCGCAGTGTGGGTGGTTCAGGGCCACGTCGCCCATCGCCTCACCAAGAGTTGCGCCAAGTTCGAATTCCGTATCGTAGGGCAGGAGAGTGCAGGCAATGATGCTCGGGTCCGCGCCTTTGCGTTTGACCACCATCCGCGAGGTCGCGCACATCACGTCAGACGGCGATTTTCCGAGAATTCCCCAACAGGCGGTGGTGATTTCCGGCACTTCCGCGGTCATATCCATTTCTGGGAAGATAACGGTCTTTCCAGGATGAGATGCGTCTATCTCATACCCTTTCTCCGCAAAGAGCGCTGCAAAGCCCGCCCGCGTTGCTGTGTCTGTTTCATGCCAAAGTGAGCGGGCGGCGACGGCGAGCGACGCACCGGCGTCACGCAGCCAATCCATCCCTTCGAGCGTGATCCCAAAGCTGCCCATGCCCCGCATCTCATCGTGATGTGTCTCTGAGAAATGATCGAGCGAGACGCGGAAGGTCAATTTTTCAGGATACACCTCAATCAGTGGCAGCAGGCGGGCTTTGATCAAGGGCCGCTGCATCGGGCGCATCGCGTTGGTGAGGACGAGCACCTCATAGCCGCGCGCCAGTGCGGCTTTGAGCATGTCGGGAAAATCGGGATTCATAAACGGTTCGCCGCCTGTAAATCCGATTTCTCGCACCGTCAGACCCAAGTCCGCGATCTCGTCAAGGTAGCTCTCCATCTCCGCGAGCGTGAGGTAAGCGAGGGCATCATTTGTCGGGGAGCTGTCGATATAACAGTTCACGCAGGTGATGTTGCAGAGCGTGCCGGTGTTGAACCAGAGTGTATCAAGTCGCTCGAGCGAAACTTTCGCGCGGGCCTCACCTTTGGCGGTGATGTCGGGGGCTTGAAACTTGCCAATATTGGCGGGTCCGGTGTCCTTCATGCGTTTTCGCTCCGCTCTTCTGTGCAGTTAGAAGAAGCTAACCCCTTGGGGAATGTAGGGAAAGGGGGCGATTGCCACTATAACGGGCTTTTGAGTGACCATTGTGCAATGATATGGTGCGGGGACTTGAGAGCCTGCGTGCGAGTGCTAGACTTTTCCGCGACACGAGGGTATCTGAAGCTAAGTTAGCGCTAACCTTGGATTGGGTGAGTGGCGATCAAAGTGTGTACCCGGCGGTCAGGACCCCCGTTTCGGGACAGCTCGAAGGAGACAGTCATGGTTTCGCGTGTGATTCCGGTCGATGAATTCGACCTCGTGATTTTTGGGGGCACAGGTGACCTTGCACGACGCAAGATTTTGCCGGGCCTTTATCGCAGGTTCTGTGCGGGCCAGATGCCTGAGACGGCACGCATTATCGGGGCGGCTCGATCCGAACATGACGCGGAAGAGTTCAAATCCATCGTCCGTGCCGCCATTCACGAATTTGCGGCAAACCATGCCTGTGACGAACAGCAGATCGGTGCCTTCCTGGACCGTCTTGATTACGTTCAAATCGACGCGCGGGGCGAAGGCGGTTGGAAAGAATTGAAGGGCATGATGCGCGAGGGCGTCGTCAAAGCCTTCTATTTCTCCGTCGCCCCTGCGCTTTTTGGTGACATTGCAGAACGTCTTCAGAGCAACGGGATTGCGGATGCGGAGTCGCGCATCGTGGTCGAGAAGCCTTTCGGTCGCGATCTCCAAAGCGCCAAGAAACTCAACGCCGATCTCGCCAAACATTTCCATGAGACGCAGATTTACCGCATCGACCACTATCTCGGCAAAGAGACGGTGCAAAACCTCATGGCGGTCCGTTTCGGCAATATTCTGTTCGAACCGCTCTGGAATTCGCAATACGTCGATCACATTCAGATCACGGTGGCGGAGACGGTCGGTGTCGGCGGTCGTGGCGAGTATTACGACAAATCCGGTGCAATGCGGGACATGGTGCAAAATCACCTGATGCAACTTTTGTGCCTCATTGCGATGGAACCACCGTCGAGATTTGATCCCGACGCTGTTCGCGACGAGAAACTTAAAGTCATCCGTGCGCTTGAACCGATCGACCATCACCACATCGTCCGCGGTCAGTATGATGCGTATGAAGGGGAGCCGTCCTACCGTGAGGACGCTGGCGATCTGCGGTCGCGCACCGAGAGCTTCATCGCGATGCGCTGTATGATTTCCAACTGGCGGTGGGCCGGCACGCCGTTCTATCTGCGTACGGGTAAAAAGCTCAAAGCGCGCAACTCCGAAATTGCCGTGGTCTTCAAAGACGCGCCGCACTCGATTTTCGGAGAAGAGGCCGGTCGTCATGCCAACGTGCTGTCGATCCGCTTGCAGCCGAATGAGGGTATGACCCTCAAGGTGACGATCAAAGAGCCTGGGCCGGGCGGGATGCGTCTCATTGATGTTCCGCTGGACATGTCCTTTGCAGAGGCTTTGGGCGACGATGCAGAAGAGATTACAGATGCGTACGAGCGTCTGATCATGGATGTGATCCGCGGCAACCAGACACTCTTTATGCGCGGCGACGAAGTTGAAGCCGCGTGGGCCTGGACCGATCCACTGATCGAAGGATGGGAAGCGCGGGCCGATGTGCCGAAGCCTTATGAGCCGGGATCCTCCGGTCCGGAAGATTCTATGATGATGCTGCACCGTGAGGGCCGTCGCTGGCGGGAGATCAAAGGATGAACCTGATCGAATACCCTGACCGCGAGGTGATGTTGCTTGATCTGGCCAACCGGATTGCAGGAGAACTTCGCTCAGCATTGGAACAGAACGAGCGCGCGAGCTTTTGTGTGCCGGGTGGGACAACACCCGGACCTGTGTTCGACACGCTATCCGGCGTCTCACTTGATTGGGAGCGTGTTGACGTGCTCCTCAACGATGAACGCTGGGTGCCGGAAAGTTCTGAGCGCTCGAACACAGCTTTGCTCAAACGCCGTCTTCTGGTGAATGAGGCTGCATCTGCAAATTTGATTCCGCTGCATAAAGATGTGCCGACGCCGGAAGAGGGTCTTGATGACCTGATGCCAGCGATCGACGCTGTTTTGCCGCTCACCGTGCTCCTTTTGGGCATGGGTGCAGATATGCATACCGCGAGCCTGTTTCCCGGAGCGGATCAGCTTGAACTTGGTCTCTCGAATGAGGCACCGACCCTGTTGGCCATGCGTGCACCAGGAGCGCCCGAACCACGGATCACGCTGTCGGCAAAGGCGCTCAAGACGGCGATGACCACGCACATCCTGATCACCGGCGAGGAAAAGAAAGCTGCGCTGGAGAAAGCACAGGGGCTCTCGGAGATGGACGCCCCGATCAGTGCGTTTCTCTCGAATGCGACTGTGCATTGGGCACCCTGAGTGCATCTGCATCATCAGGTGATGAAAAGAGTGATGAGTTGCTGGAGCCCTTGATCTGTTTGTAACACGATCGGGCTACAGCGCATGATTAAGACCGGCTTCACGTGAGGCCGCGCCAAAGAGGAGATGATATGAGCGTTAACTTTTCCGGCCTGAAGGCCCTCCATGCGGCCCACGGAGAACGTCATATTCTTGAGCTTTTCGACCAAAACCCTGAGCGCGCGACGGAGTTTTCGGCGGAGGCTGACGGTCTTCTCTTCGACTATTCAAAGACGCAAATTGATGCGGGCGTGCGTGCTGAGCTGATCGCTCTTTTGTCAGCCGCCGGTGTCGCGGAAAAGCGGACGGCGATGTTCGAAGGGGAGAAAATCAACGACACTGAGGGCCGCGCCGTGCTCCACACCGCGTTGCGCAACCTCGACGGTGGGCCGGTCTATGTGGATGGGCTGGACGTGATTGCCGGTGTGCGCCAGACGCTCGCGCGGATGGATGACTTCGCGGACCGTGTGCGTCGTGGCGACATCGTATCTTTCTCGGGCGCAGCATTCGAGGATGTCGTGAACATCGGCATCGGCGGCTCCGATCTCGGGCCGGTGATGGCCTATGAGTCAATGAAACCTTATGTGGACGGCCCGCGCTGCCACTTCGTATCCAACGTGGACGGGGCGCATATCCATGACGTTTTGAACGGGCTGAATCCGCAGACGACGCTCGTGATTGTGGCGTCCAAAACCTTCACCACGATTGAGACCATGACCAACGCGAAAACCGCGCGGGACTGGCTTGTCGCGGCTGTGGGCGAAGAGGGCGTGTCGAAACATTTCGCAGCGCTTTCCACGGCAAAAGACAAAACGGCGGACTTCGGCATTGATCCCGATCTGGTGTTCGGGTTCGAAGATTGGGTTGGGGGTCGTTATTCCATGTGGGGACCAATCGGTCTCTCCGTAATGCTCGCCATCGGGCCGCAACGATTTGCCGAATTCCTGCGTGGCGCTCAGGCGATGGACAACCATTTTCGCTCCGCTCCGTGGGAAGACAACCTACCTGCCATGCTCGCCCTCGTCGGGATTTGGCATAATCAGATCTGCGGCCACGCCACCCGCGCGGTTCTGCCCTATGAGCAGCGTCTCCTGCGTCTGCCGGCCTATTTGCAACAGCTCGAAATGGAATCGAACGGCAAACGGGTCTCTATGGACGGCACCGATCTGCCGTTTGACAGCGGTCCGGTCGTCTGGGGCGAACCTGGGACCAATGGTCAGCACGCCTTCTACCAGCTGATCCATCAGGGCACCCGCGTCATTCCATGTGAGTTCATGGTCGGCAAATACGGCCACGAACCCGACCTCGCGCATCAGCACGAATTGCTTGTGTCCAACTGCCTTGCCCAATCGGAGGCACTCCTGCGTGGTCGGTCTCTTGAGGAAGCGACTGAGATCATGGCGAAGAAAGGGTTCGAGGGAGCCGAGCTTGAGCGTCAGGCCCGTCATCGCGTGTTCCCGGGCAACCGTCCGACGACGACGCTGGTCTACGAGAAACTCACACCGTTCGTGCTCGGTCAGATCGTGGCGCTCTATGAGCACCGTGTGTTCGTGGAGGGCGTCGTGCTCGGCATCAACTCTTACGACCAGTGGGGTGTTGAACTGGGCAAAGAACTCGCGCTCGCGCTTCAGCCGGTTCTTGCAGGCGAGGCAGACGGAGCAGGCAAAGACGGCTCCACGCTCAATCTCGTCAAATATTTGCGCACCTAATGCTTGTCACGCGTGGTGCTCCATCAGCACCGCGCGTACATCGCGCCCCAGAAGTTCCGGTTCGGCAATGGATCGGCTGTGAATGTCTGCTTCAGATAGGTGCCGCCGAGGGCGTAGGCCTCTTTTTCTCCCATCGACAGACATTGCCAACTCTCGGACGCGCCGCTTTGAAACTGCACGTGGTGCACCAATTCGTGCAGCAGGATTTCTCGAAAGAGCGGGTTGTCCGACGGCTCTTCAAAATACTCCGCATCATCCACCTCTGACGCCTGCAGAATATAAATCGTTCCATGAGGACCGTCCTCCGGCGCGTAGAGCGCGTTGAGGCGTTCATCAACGCCATCGTCCGGCGAGAGGTGCTCAACCCCGCTGTAAAACTCTCGTGTTAATTCGGACGGCGAGAGTTCCAGAACAATGGGCGCAGGTAAATCAATAGTCCTATAGTCGGTGTTGTGAGCGATCCAATCGAGGAGCGCCGCAAGCAGCTGGTCCATGACGTGAGTCTCCTTTGCTCCTTTCAGAGTGTGGAGTTCCTTGGAAAATGTCCTGATTCCCGGCCTGAAATTTCCTGAAATCGCGCGCGCTGCCTGTGTTATAGTCGCTTATGGCTCGTGAGGAGGCGAACCAGTGCAAATCGCGCGCATAGATATTGCCGATTCGGTGGTGCGTGATCCGCAGGGCAGGGAGACTGTTTTGCGGCCTACCTCCGCACGCGTGCTTAAAAAGCTCTTCGAAGCCGTAGATCAGACGGTGACGAAAGAGGACTTGCTCGCGGCTGGATGGCCCGAACTGACAGTCACAGACAATTCGCTTCAACAATGTATTCATGAAATTCGTGTCGGGCTCGGTGATGATGGAGCGCGGATCGTGCGCACCGTCCCGAGACGGGGATACCGCCTCATTCCGCCGGTTGAGAGGGTTCAGCTTCCACCACCACGTGGCGACCGTCGCGTTGCTCTGAGCCTTTCTGCGGTTTTCGTGATTGTCCTCATCCTCGGTGTGCTCGCGGTCTCCAAAGTCATCTTGTCCGCCGGCAGCGCCACGCCACAAGATCGCTCGGTTTCCGTTCTCCCATTCGACAATCTCGGCGGGGATCAGCGTTGGTCGCTGATTGCGGAAGGGCTGACGCAGGATACCGTCGCAGATCTCGCAAAGAGTGACTTCATTCGGGTTTCTGCCGGAGTGCCCGACGCAAGCGAGCCGCGTCGTGACTTCGAGCTACAAGGTTCGCTGCAGTATGACGGTAATATCGTACGGGTTCGTTCTTGGCTAACACGAACCGAAAATGAGGAGATTGTCTGGTCACATCGTTGGTCGGGCCCTGCGGAGAACATTTTCGCGCTACAGGATGCGGTGGTCGATGGTGTTTCGGCGGCGCTCACGAGCCCGTGGTCAGGGGCGATTGCAGCGGATGATCTGCGGCTCGCGCGAGCACGCGATACCGACAATTTTGAAGCCTACGAACTCTATCTACTCGGTGCCTATCACAAACATCGCTTCACGCCTGATGATTACCGGATTGCAGAAGGATATCTGCGCCGCGCCACCGCACTCGACCCCTCTTATGCAAAAGCTTTTTCGACGCTTGCCGTTGTTTATGCGCTGATGGGGAGCACACTTTCAGATCCGGAGGCGCTCTCGCAGGTTCAGGAAAAGAGAGTCGTGGCCATTGAACAGGCCGCACGCCTAGCGCCGGATGATCCGCAAACATTGGTCCAGATGAACTGGCTCTATGGCTATCGCGGGGATTTCGAGGCGGCGGATAATGTTCTCCGGCGGGCTGTGGACCTCGCGCCGAACAATGCGGATGTGCTGGCAGAGGCCGGATGGATCGGGAACTGGCGGAGTGTCGTCGGGCCGGATTCAGTCGCTTGGGTCGAACGTGCGAAGGAACTAAACACGACTTGGCCCGATTGGTATGCGGTCGGGGCGGGGCTGTCGCGGTTCAATATGGGGGACTACGCGGCGGCGGTTGAGGCACTCACCGAAGCCCCGGATTTCATCGAGCGCTATCTCTACACGGCGAGCGCTCAAGCGTTACTGGGGGACATGGAGGCCGCGCAGCGTGCCTCCGATCGCCTGCTCGAAATCGCGCCGCACTTTCGTCTGGAAACCTATCTCATGGCCCGCGTCATTGTTCAGGATGAGGTGCGCGGACCGCTCGTTGAAGGAGCACGCTTGGCCGGCGTGCCGTTCTGAACAGGTCAAATGTGAGGGAGTTTTTGGAGCGGGTAGCGGGAATCGAACCCGCGCCAAGAGCTTGGGAAGCTCGTGTGATACCATTTCACCATACCCGCATCGCGTGTCCTGAGAGGTAGTCAAAGCGCGGAAGAGCGTCAAGCGGATTTGGAATATGTCGATGAAAAAGGGCCGCACCAAATGGTACGGCCCTGTGTCGTGATCACGAGGATCAGCTGTGTCTTAGGACACCGGCATCAGCACGCCGTCGATGAAGTACATCACACCGTTTTCCTGCACGATGTCTTTCGCGAGGGTGGTTGCAAGGTTCGACTGCGCGTCACGAATGATCAGCTGGGAACCCGGACCTTTCTCAATGGTGATCGGGTCACCGGAAATGGTGTAGACGGTCAGCGTGTCATTTGCAGCGTCGACGTCATATTCAAAGCCGAGAGGCGCGAATTCAGAGTCGGCCCAGTCATCGCTCAGCATGTCGTTCACCATCTGCGGCGTCAGTTCACCTGCAACAACGTGGGTGCTCAGCACAGCTTGCAGCGCCTCACGGTTTTCCGGTTTCATCAGATCGTCAAGCGCTTCGGCCGGAATTTTGGAGAAGGCTTCGTTGGTCGGTGCAAACACGGTGTACGGACCTTCACCCATCAGATCGTCGGCAAGACCAGCTTCCTGCAGAGCCGCGACGAGCGTGGTGAGGTTCTGGATTTTCATTGCGTTGGCTGCAATGGTCGCGTCTTCGGTCAGAAGCTCTTCGTTAATGATCTTCGCGCCGTTAACGGGTGCAGCGGCAAAACCGGCAAACGGTGCAGCAGCGATCATAGCAGCGGTGGACAGGGTCATCAGTTTCGAACGGGTTTTCATAAGACTCTCCGTTGTTTGTGTCATAGCCAGCGGCGTTCCCGCCGGCCTTCTGATCACTCAACCGCGCCACCCGCCAAAGAGTTTCGAGTTTTCCGTTCACATGTATTTTATGGGGGTCAATGGAACCTTTTCGCGATTAGCCGCGTCGCCGTCTCCGCCGTGACCCGCCTGCGTCGCCGCTGTTGAAGGACGGCTCGGGCAGTGGAACAATCGCGCGCAGGCCCGTGAACGGGTCTGTTGCATGCGGGATCGCGTTGGCGGCGACAAAATGTTCCTGAAAACGTGGTTCGATCGCCGTCTCGACCTTTGTGATGTCGTGGACGAGCGCTTCGATCTTGCGCCGAGACTGCACGTTGAGGAGCGCAATCTGCGCGCCTGTGCCCGCTGCGTTCCCTGCGCTCGTGACATGTTCGAGGGGGCAATCAGGGATCATCCCGAGGACCATTGCGTGTTTCGGCGAAATATGCGCGCCAAACGCGCCAGCGAGGACCACACGGTCCACTGTGTCAGTTCCGAACTCATCCATGAGCAGTCGCGCACCCGCATAGAGCGCGGATTTGGCGAGCTGGATCGCGCGAATGTCGCCCTGCGTGACGGTAATGGTCGGCCCGCCGTTTTCAGATCCGTCGTAGATCACATATTCATGGGTTCGTCCGGTGGCACGACAACGTTCAGTGCCGGCGGCTTCTGCCGAGCCAATGAGACCCGCCGCGTCGAGGATGCCAGCCATCCGCATTTCAGCGACGGCCTCGATGATGCCAGAGCCACAGATGCCGGTGATGCCGGTGCGGCCAATCTTTTTGTCGAACCCTTTTTCGTCGGACCATTGTTTGATGCCAATGACACGGAACCGCGGTTCTTTGGTGACGGGATCAATCTCGATCCGCTCGATCGCGCCATTGGCGGCACGTTGACCGGAGGAGATTTGTGCCCCTTCAAAGGCTGGACCTGTTGGCGACGAACAGGCGAGTACGCGGGTTTTGTTGCCGAGTAGGATCTCTGCATTGGTGCCCACGTCGACGATGAGAGTGAGCGGGTCTTTCTCTTGCGGCGCTTCCGAGAGCGCAACAGCCGCCGCATCCGCGCCGACATGGCCCGCTATGAGCGGCAGGATATAGGCCTGCGCCTGATCCGCGAGAGTGAGGCCGATGTCGGATGCGTTGAGATCAAGGGACGACGCGGTGGCGAGCGCAAATGGCGCCTGTCCGAGCGGCACGGGATCAAGCCCCATCAGGATGTGGTGCATCACGGGGTTCATCACGATCACGATGTCGTAGATCTCCGAACGGCTCACATCAGCCTCGTGCGCGAGATCACCCGCGAGTTGGTTGAGCGCCTCACGCACGGCCTTTGTCATCTCTGCCGCGCCACCCGGGTTCATCATGGCGTAGGACACACGGGACATGAGGTCTTCGCCATATCGGATTTGCGGGTTCATCACGCCGCCGGAGGCCTTCACCTCACCGGATTTCAGATCGGTCAGGTGCGCCGCGATGGTTGTGGACCCGAGATCAACCGCGAGGCCATAGAGTGGCGGTTCCTCGAACCCGCCCCAGACGTCGAGCACGCGGGTTTGGCCTTCGTGGGCGGTATGGAGTGCGAGCGTCACTTTGTAGTCGTTCTTCGCCAGTGTCGCTTGGAGTTTCGTCAGAACGGTCAGGGACGGGGGTAGGGCGATGAGGTCCCACTGCTCTTTAAGTGCGGTCGCGACACGTTCCCAGTCGCCCGTCGGCGTGTGCATGTCGGGAACTTCGACCTCGATATAGAGCGCGCGCGTCGCGGGATCCATTTCGATCACGCGGGTCGTTGCGGCCTTGCGCACGACTTGCTTGTGGACCTGACTTTCGGCGGGCACGTCGATGACGATATCGCCGAGGATTTGCGTCTGACACCCCATCCGACGATCCGGATTGATGCCTTTCTTTTTGACATAGGCGCGTTCGACGGAGTTCACCTCAGAGAGCGCCTCCGGTTTTGCGGTGATCCCGTGTTTGTCATGTGTCCCGAAAGACGGGCGCACCATGCATTTCGAACAAATCCCGTGCCCGCCGCAGACGGAGTCAACGTCCACGCCCAGATCGCGCGCAGCCTGAAGCACAGACGTGCCCGCCGCAACACGCCCGCGTTTGCCGGAGGGGGTGAAGATTACCAGAGGGTCTTGTTCGCTCATCTGTCGTCTTTCTTTCTCGGTGGGCGTGGCTGTTTTCGCGGGCGGTGTGTCGGAGCAGGGCGCCCCTTCTTAGGGTCTTCTTCGCGCCACGTCCCGGTCTCGAGGCCCTCAATCGACCACGGACCAATCGACAGGCGAATAAGACGCAGCGTCGGAAAGCCCACAGCCGCCGTCATGCGCCGCACTTGACGGTTGCGGCCCTCAGTGATGGTCAGCTCCAACCAGCTCTCCGGTACGCTCTTGCGATAGCGGACCGGCGGAGTGCGGGGCCAGAGCCAGTCCGGCTCCTCGACCCGCCGCGCCTTCGCCCGTTTCGTGGCGCCATCCTTGAGCACCACGCCGTTCCGCAAGGCTTCGAGCGCGTCTTCTGTCAGATCACCCTCAACCTGCGCGAGGTAGGTTTTCGGCATCTTGTGGCGGGGATTGGAAATCTGCGCCTGTAGTTTTCCGTCATCAGTGAGGAGCATGAGCCCCTCACTGTCCCGATCAAGCCGCCCTGCCGGATAGACCCCCGGCAGGGTGATATAGTCGGATAGGGTCTGGCGCGGAGTGCCTTCTGTGCCCTTGTCTGTGAACTGGGACAGCACGTCGAAGGGTTTGTTGAAGGCGATCAGCTTGGCCATGTCGCTCCATCCTTGTCAGATCAAACTGCGGGGTCAGCCGCGACGACGACGGCCTCCACCGCGACGACCACCCCCGGCACCACCTGCGGCAGCGGCTTTGGAAGCGTCGGCAAATGTAGCACCTTCAGCCACGGCATCCGCGATGCGGGAGAAGCCAATCCACTTGGTGCCATCTGCATCATGGTTCATCAGCAGATTGGCGGCACGGATGGCTTCCATTTCCTGAACGCGGACAGGGTTCATAATCGCGCTGGTCATGCCTGCACCAATCGCCATCGGCAGGAAGGCGGCGTTGATGCCGTGACGGTGCGGAAGGCCGAAGGAGATATTGGACGCACCACAGGTTGTGTTCACACCAAGCTCATCGCGCAGACGGCGGACGAGGGCGAAGACCTGCTGGCCGGCGGTCGCCATGGCGCCGATCGGCATGACGAGCGGGTCAACCACGATGTCATGGGCCGGAATGCCAAAATCGGCGGCGCGTTCCACGATCTTCTTGGCGACGGCAAAGCGCACGTCGGGATCTTCGGAAATGCCTGTGTCGTCGTTTGCAATGGCGACAACCGGCACGTTGTATTTCTTCACGAGCGGCAGAACGCGTTCGAGGCGTTCTTCTTCACCGGTGACGGAGTTCAGGAGCGGGCGGCCCTCTGCGCTCTCAAGACCGGCTTCGAGCGCATCCGGCACAGAGCTGTCGATGCAGAGCGGCACGTCGACCACGGCCTGCACACGGGCCACGAGTTCACGCATCAGCGGCGGCTCGACAAAGTTGTTGTCGGCGTAACGCGGGTCTTCGGCCATTTTGTTGGAGAACACAGCACCGGAGTTGATGTCGAGCACGTTGGCGCCACAGGCAACCTGCTCAATCGCGTCGCGCTCCACGGTCGAGAAATCGCCAAGCTCGAGTTCGGCGGCGAGTTTCTTGCGTCCGGTCGGGTTGATCCGTTCGCCGATCACGCAAAAGGGTTCGTCGAACCCGATCACAACGGTCTTGGTTTTGCTCTCGATCACAGTGCGGGTCATGTCAGTT
Organism: Celeribacter litoreus; assembly: GCF_020165855.1. Lineage (GTDB taxonomy): Bacteria > Pseudomonadota > Alphaproteobacteria > Rhodobacterales > Rhodobacteraceae > Celeribacter > Celeribacter litoreus. The sequence goes on from NZ_JAIUFY010000008.1 coordinate 257,027, forward strand.
ATCCTCATGGGCGGGCTCACGGCCCTCATTGTTCACAAGCGCGATCAGGCGCTCTTTATCATACTCTGCGTCGAGCGCGGCGGCACGCGCGTCTGCGGCCTCTTGCGGTGCACCTTCGCAGGTTTCAATCACATCGCGCCATTCGGCCATATAGGCATCTCCATCGGTGGCGCCGATTTTCATCGCCACGCGGTCAATAGCCTGTTCGAACCGTTCCGGCAGAACGGCTCGTGCGGCACGGCGTCCACGACCGACGCGGACCTGCGCGGGGATGTCGCGCCAGTAGATAACAGTCAGGTCAGAAGTCGCAGCAGGCATGGATGTGTCTTTCGTCGGAATGCGTTTCACATTCGCATAAAGAAAAGGCAGGCCTCGGAAAAGGGCGTAGGATCGGAAAAATTCTCAACAAGATCATGAGTGGCACCTAAAACGCGCGGGGTCGGTGCAGCGATGCACCGAAAGGTGAGCATCAGGGCGCCGCACAACGCTTGCCCGGCGCGCGGGAATTCGCTTATGATTAGGGTAACTTGAAATGGAGGGCGTGTAGTCATGACGCCCAAGCGTCCCAATGGTGCGGGCGCGTTCCCGAAAGCGGTTGAGACCCCCGCACCCAAACCCGCTGATCCAGCCGAGCTGTATGCCGCGCTGGATCTTGGCACCAACTCGTGTCGCATGCTGATTGCCCAACCAAAGGGCAGTCAGTTTCATGTGGTAGACAGTTTTTCAAAGTCCGTGCAGCTTGGCATGGGCCTGGAGAGTTCTGGCCGTTTGTGTCGGTCCTCGATTTCGCGGACGATCCAGGCGCTTCGTGTCTGCCGCAAAAAGCTCGAAAAGCACGACGTAAAGCATATGCGCCTCGTCGCAACCGAGGCCTGTCGTCGTGCGCGCAATTCCCGTGACTTCTTGCGGCGTGTGTCGCGTGAGACGGGATTGAGCCTCGAAATCATCAAGCCGGAGGAAGAAGCACGTCTTGCCGTGATCTCCTGCGCGCCTTTGGTGTCCACGAAAACCGAGCAACTCTTGGTCGTCGACATTGGTGGAGGGTCCACTGAACTTGTCTGGATCGATCTGTCCAACGTGCCGCGCCATGAGCGTCCGCGCGCGATCATGCGCCTCCATACGGGGTTTAAGAACGCCGATAGCCCGTTCCCGCGCGCCAAGGTCGTGGACTGGATTTCCGTGCCGCTCGGTGTCGCAACGCTCATGGAGCAGTTTTCCGATGTGGACGATGACTCTGCTCGGTTCGCACTGATGTCGTGGTTCTTTGAGGAAAAGCTCGCGGATTTCACGCCCTATGCGAATGAGCAAAACCGCGAAGGATTTCAGATCATCGGCACATCCGGGACGGTGACGACGGTTGCGGCATCGCACCTCGGGCTGAAACGCTACGACCGGAACAAAGTCGACGGGCTCCGAATGACGTCCGAGCAAATCGACAGTGTTATCCGCGACTATCTCGCGCTCGGGCCGGAAGGGCGCAAGCGCGATCCCCGGATCGGGCGGGACCGTCAGGAGTTGATCATGTCGGGCGCTGCGATCTTGCAGGCGCTTTTGCGCGTCTGGCCGACGGATCGATTGTCTGTGGCGGATCGCGGTTTGCGGGAGGGGCTACTCTATGCCCAGATGTCTGCGGACGGTGTTCTGGAAGACGTCTTGTCCTGACATATATTGAAGAAACAAATAAAAAGCGGCACTTAAGCCGCTTTTTTCATGTTCTTTCCGTTGAGTGGATCAGGGAATGATCCGCGTGTATTTCGTGCCTTCGATGCTCGCGCCCGCGATCAGTCCGGCCTGACCGAACACCACCGCAATCACCGGCGACATGGATGTCGTGGTCTCTGCAGAGAGGTTTTCCCCGCGGTTCGAGATCGCGTACTCGATATCTGCACCAGCCGCCCAACCTGGAGAATTGCGGAAGGACGACAGCGCTTCTTCGGTCATGAAGAACAGCACATGGGCATATTGCTGCGCACCGATCTGCAGCCCGAAGGAGGCCTGCGTCGAAGAATAGTAATCCACGGTGACGCCGCCGACACGCAGGGCGCCGCGACCGTAGGACCCACCGATCCCAAAGCCTGCTTCCGTCATGAGTGGCATCACGAGCATGCCGACCGATTTGTCGCGAAGCGTCGTTGTTCCGGGGTATTCAGAATAGAGGTGCTGAAGCGTGCTGTCTGTCCGTGCGTCAATTGTTGCGGCACCATTTCCGCGCAGGCTGTTGTCACAGGCGGTCAAAAGACCGACGCTGCCCAACCCCATGATAAAGGTGCGTCGATTGGCGCGCGTGGTGGAAACTGTCATCAGGGTATGCCCTTTTCTGCTCTGTGCCCGTCTACGGGCGTGTGGACCTCAATATCAGGCTCTTCTGGCCTGTCTGCGCATACTATAGCCGGATTGTTTCACGCCTGTCACGGCGAAACCGGGCGGGCGTTTTCTCAGGCGGATTTCAGCAGTTTTGCGACCGCCGGTGCGAAATAGGTGAGAATGCCGTTACAGCCGGCGCGTTTGAAGCACATGAGGCTTTCGACCATGGTTTTCTCATAGTCGAGCCAACCGTTCTGCACGGCGGCCATGATCATCGCGTATTCGCCGGAGACCTGATAGGCGAAGGTCGGCGCGCCGAATGTGTCACGGACCTGACGACAGATGTCGAGGTAGGGCATGCCGGGTTTCACCATGACCATATCCGCGCCTTCGAGCAGATCACGCTCCACAAGGCGCAGCGCCTCTTCGGAATTGGCGGGATCCATTTGATAGGTTTTCTTATCGCCCTTGAGTGCACCGGACGCGCCGACCGCATCACGGAACGGCCCGTAGAAAGCGGAGGCATACTTGGCGGCGTAGGACATGATGGACACTTTGTCGAAGCCGTCGGCCTCCAGCGCGCTACGAATTGCGCCGATCCGGCCGTCCATCATATCGGAGGGTCCGATGATGTCCGCGCCTGCATGTGCTTGTGCAACCGACATTTTTACGAGGGCTTCGACGGTCTTGTCGTTCACAATTTCGCCATCGACCACATACCCGTCGTGGCCGTTGATGTTGTACGGATCGAGCGCCACATCTGTCATGATCGCAAGCTCGGGCACCTCGGCTTTGATGGCGCGGATCGCGCGATTCACGAGGTTGTTCTCGTCCCAGGCTCCGGCGCAATCTTCGGTCTTCAGGTCCTGTTCGATGTAGGGAAAGAGGCAAATCGCCGGAATTCCAAGTTCATAGGCCTCTACAGCAGCTTTGACGAGGCGGTCGATGGCCAGGCGTTCGACGCCCGGCATAGACGCAATCGGCGTGCTCTCATTCACTCCTTCTCTGACAAAAACCGGCCAGATCAGGTCTTCTGTGGAAAGATGGTTTTCACGCACGAGACCGCGCAGGGCCTCCATCTTTCGCGTCCGGCGCAGGCGGGTGTGCGGGAAGGGGGCAGTTGTGCGAGTCATGAGGGCCTCGTTTTTAAAAATTTCCTTTGGGGTGGCATGGATTTCCCGCATCTTCAAGGGTAGGAATCATGAACCGGAGCGTTGCACCCTCCGAATACCTCACTGTAACGCGCTCTCATCCGATGACAAAAGACGAGACTGTGTTCGCCACCTGAGAACGAAGAGCGAGACCTTTGGACATTTACGCGCGCATATTCGAAGTGATCGATACGCGGTCTTTCTCGAATCTCTGGTATTGGATCGGTCTTGCCGTGCTCTGGTCCACTGCGTCGCATTTCGTTCTGGGTGTACCCTTCGATGTCGCGCTCAAAGCACAGCGTAGCGGCGGCGAGCAGATGGCAGACTTCGAAGAGCTCGTGCGCATCAACGTCAGGCGTTTGCTCAACATCGCAGAGGTTTCGGGACTGTTGCTCACTGCGATCATTGCGGCGCTCAACACCATTCTCGCGCTGACCGGCTTTGTCTACTGGATTGAATTCTCGCAAGCTCTCTTCCTCTTCGTCTTTCCGATCACATTCGTTGGCATCCTGAACGTGCGCACCGCGCATAAGATCGCCGCGACAAACCCGCTCGGAGCCGACCTTTTCTCGGTCTTGCGGCGGCACCGTTTCTTTGTCCAACTCATCGGCATGATTTCGATCTTCGTGACGGCGATGTGGGGCATGTTCTTCAATATCATGACCGTTCCGCTCGGGGGATAAGTACCGATGAGCAAAACCCAGCATCTCACCGTCGGCGGCGCGCCGGAGGGGGTCGACGCCCATTTGCTTGCGCGTGAGGTCGCGCGTCAGGACGGACCCGTCATCCATGTTGCCCGTGATGACAAACGCCTCGCAGCCCTACGCGATGGCCTTCGGTTCTTTGCGCCCGATTTGCCGGTGATCGAATTTCCCGCTTGGGACTGTCTGCCGTTTGACCGTGTGTCGCCGAATGCCGATTTGTCGGCGAAACGGATGGCGGCTCTGGCCGCGCTCGCGCATGGCGTTTTGCCGAAGCGATTTGTCCTCCTGACGACCCTCTCCGCCGCGACCCAACGCGTGCCAGCGAAAGAGACGGTGGCCTCAAGCGCCTTCACGCTCGTGAAAGGGCAGCGGGTCAATGAAGCGGACCTGAAGGCCTTCTTCGTCCGCATGGGCTTTACGCAGGCACCAACGGTTGTGGAGCACGGGGATTACGCCATTCGCGGCGGGATCATCGATGTGTTCCCTCCGGGGCAAATCCTGCCCGTGCGTCTCGATTTCTTCGGCGATGAACTCGACGGGCTGCGCCGTTTCGATCCGGCGACACAAAAGACCGTCGACAGCCTGAACGACGTGAGCTTTACGCCCGTCTCAGAGGTGATCCTCGACGAGCCGTCGATCACGAGATTCCGCCAGAATTACCGCGTGGAGTTCGGTGCGGCTGGCACGGATGATCCGCTCTATGAGGCCGTCTCTGCCGGTCGCAAACACGCGGGGATGGAGCATTGGCTCCCGTATTTCCATGATCACCTCGATACGATCTTTGATTACCTGCCGAATGCTGCGGTGACGCTCGATGATCAGTCCTCTGCCGCGCGTTTGTCGCGCTGGGAGGCGATCGAGGATCAATATGGGGCCCGCGCAGAGGCGCTTAAGGCGAAGGGGCGCATGGACAGCGTTTATAAACCCTGTCCACCTGATCTTCTCTATCTCAACGACGCCGCATGGGATTCAGCTATTTCGGGTCGTCGCGTGATCCATTTCCACCCGCTGCCACAAGCCTCCGGTCCGGGTGTGATCGATGCGGGCGGACGCGTCGGGCGCAACTTTGCGCCGGAGCGACAGATGGAGGGCCTGAACCTCTTCGAAGAACTCGCGTCCCACATCACGAAGCGCCGTGAACAAGGGCAGGTGGTTCTTGCCTCATGGTCCGAAGGCGCGCGGGATCGCCTCAAGACATTGCTCGAAGACGAAGACCTCAAGGGCCTGACCGAGATTTCCGATTGGCGTGATGTGCCGGAGGGTGTTGGCGGGATCTTTCTTTCTGTCTGGACGTTGGAGCAGGGGTTCGAGGCCCCTGTCGGTGAGGGACAGTCCGTCACAGTGATTTCGGAGCAGGACGTGCTCGGGGATCGCCTCATCCGCCGCCCGTCACGCCGCAAGCGAGCCGAAAACTTCCTGACCGAACACTCGAGCCTGAGCGCGGGCGATCTGATCGTTCACGTCGAACACGGCGTCGGGATTTTCCGCGGGCTGGAGGTCGTCACCGCCGCCGGCGCCGCGCACGAATGTCTGTTGCTCGAATATGCGGGCGGAGACAGGCTCTATCTCCCTGTTGAGAACATCGAACTGCTGAGCCGTTACGGCCACGAAGAGGGGCTGCTCGACAAGCTGGGCGGTGGCGCATGGCAGGCTAAGAAGGCGCGGATGAAAGAGCGCATCCGCGAAGTGGCGGAGCGGTTGATCCGCATTGCCGCGGAACGTCATCTCCGCAAAGCACCGATCATGGATCCGCCCGACGACATGTGGGAGGCCTTCTGCGCCCGCTTCCCGTATTCCGAGACCGAGGATCAGCTCAGCGCCATCGAGGATGTGCTTGATGATCTCGATGCAGGACGCCCGATGGATCGTCTGATTTGCGGAGATGTGGGCTTTGGCAAAACAGAGGTCGCGATGCGTGCGGCCTTTGTCGCGGCGCTCTCCGGTGCGCAGGTGGCTGTCATCGCGCCGACGACGCTTCTTGCCCGTCAACACTTCCGCAGCTTTGCCGAGCGGTTCCGCGGATTTCCGATTAATATCAGACCGATGTCACGTTTTGTTTCAGCAAAAGACATGGCGAAGACGCGTGAGGAACTGGCCGAGGGCACCGTCGATATCGTTGTGGGCACGCACGCCATTCTCGCCAAACAGGTGAAGTTCGCGAACCTCGGGCTGCTGATCGTCGATGAAGAACAACGCTTTGGTGTCGGTCACAAAGAGCGGCTGAAGTCGCTCAAGTCGAACATCCACGTTCTGACCCTCTCCGCGACGCCGATCCCGCGCACGCTGCAAATGTCGCTGACGGGGGTCCGCGACCTGTCCATCATCGGCACGCCGCCCGTCGACCGGCTGTCGATCCGCACCTATGTGAGCGAGTTCGATACGGTCACGATCCGCGAGGCGCTCTTGCGGGAACACTATCGCGGCGGGCAAAGCTTTTTCGTCGTGCCGCGCGTGAAGGATATCCCTGAAATCGAAGAGTTCCTGACCGCTCAGGTGCCGGAGCTGAGTTTCGTCGTTGCGCATGGGCAGATGGCGGCGGGCGAACTCGATGATCGCATGAACGCCTTCTATGACGGGAAATATGACGTGCTGCTCGCGACCACCATCGTGGAAAGCGGCATCGACATTCCGTCTGCCAACACGATGGTGGTGCACCGCGCCGACATGTTCGGTCTCGCGCAGCTTTATCAGATCAGGGGTCGTGTGGGCCGCGCCAAAACTCGCGCCTATGCCTATCTGACGACGAAACCCCGCGCGCCACTAACGCCGCAGGCGGAGAAACGTCTGCGCGTGCTCGGGTCTCTCGATACGCTCGGGGCAGGGTTCACGCTCGCATCTCAGGATCTCGACATTCGTGGGGCAGGGAACCTTGTGGGTGAGGAACAGTCCGGACAAGTCAGGGAGGTCGGGTTCGAGCTTTACCAATCCATGCTAGAAGAGGCGATTGCGAAGATTAAGTCGGGCGAGGAGAATGTGACGCTCGACGACGGGCAATGGGCGCCGCAGATCAACCTCGGTGTGCCTGTGCTCATTCCTGAGGACTATGTGCCTGATCTCGACGTGCGTCTGGGCCTTTATCGCCGTCTCTCCACGCTCCACACCAAAGTGGAGCTAGAGGGCTTTGCCGCCGAATTGATCGACCGTTTCGGGAAGCTACCCAAAGAGGTCAACACGCTGCTCTTGGTGGTGCGGATCAAAGAGAAATGCCGTGCCGCTGGGATCGCGCGTCTTGATGGCGGGCCGAAGGGCGCGACTCTCATGTTCCATAACGACAAATTCGCTAACCCGGCTGGCCTCGTGGAGTTCATCCACCAGCAAAAGGGGCAGGCGAAGGTCAAGGACAACAAGATCATCATTCGTCGCGACTGGAAGAAAGACAGCGACAAGATCAAAGGCGCTTACGCGATTGCACAGGACCTTGCGAAATACGCGAAGGTCGCTGCGCAACCGCCTAAGAAGTAGTGGAAATTACGCTTCCTTGCGCTCCATCTTGAAGAGGAGGAGCGCAAGGCCGGAACAGATCAGCGCCGCGAGGATGACCGGAACCGGCGTGCCGTTGAAGGCAAGGCCGACCGGTGCTGCGATAATCACCGACCCCATCGTAAACAGCGCGCCTATGACAGAGTTCGCGAGACCTGCGAGTTTGCCAAGCGGGACAAGCGCCAATGCGTTCAGGTTGCCGAAGGTGAACGCGTTGATGAAAAACACCGATGCTGTCCAGATGAAGAACAGGCCAAACCCGGCGGCCCCTGTTTTCAGACCCGCAAAATAGAGCACAATGGTGATCGCGGAGCTGATGAGGGAAATCGAGAAACCCATGCGGATCATGAAGTGCATCCCGAGGCGGGTCACGAGCAGGCCGTTGATGACAGTGGAGGTCGCGGCGATCAAAGCAGTGCCGCCGAACCAATACGGGAAAGATTCTGCGAGGCCGTAGGTTTCATCGTAAAGCTGTTGGACAGAAGAGAGCACTGCGAACATCTGGCCGAAGCCGAGCATGAGCATCAGCGTGTAGATGCGGACATTATAGTTGCCGAGAATGATCTTGGTGCCACCGACGATGTCGGTCCAGTTCAAATGGCGACGGTTTTCAGGTTCCAAGGTTTCGCCCTGACGCAAGGTTACCCATGCGGCCCCGATCAGAGCGATAAGGACGAAGGCGCCAAACACGCCATGCCAACCGAAGCCTTCAATAATGACCGAACCAATCAGCGGTGCTGCCGCGGGCGCGAGCATGAAGATTGTCATGACGAACGATGTGATCTTCGCCATTTCGCGGCCTTCATAGAGGTCACGCACCATGGCGAGGCCGACGGTGCGCGGGAAGGCGGCGCCAAAACCCTGAACCGCGCGGCCGAGGAGCATGACCTCCATGCTCGAAGACAGGCCGCCGATGATGGCGCCGACGATATAGAGGCCGAGACCAAAGAGGATGAGCGGTTTGCGCCCGAAGTGGTCCGAAATCGGACCGGAGATGAGTGTCCCGAGGCCCATGCCAAAGACAAATGCAGTCAGAACAAGCTGCGCGCGGTTCGGATCATTCGGCGACAATTGTGCGGCAATCTGGGGCAGGCCGGGCAGCATGGCGTCGATCGAGAAAGCGACCGTCGCGAAGAGCAACGCGAGAAGGAACGTAAATTCGACTTGGGGGAGGCGACGAGGCATAGACGGATACTCAATGACAGGGAGAAATGTTAGCGCGACCCTAGAGGCGCGCGCGACATTTGACCATTCGGCGGGAGTGCCGTTGGGGTGTGCGAAAATGTGAGAGGGTTATGGTGCGGTTACGCGTCGTGTTCCTGTGCGAGCAACTCATCAATCACCTGCTGCCAAAGTTCTGGCGGCTGCGCGCCTTCGACGGCGTGGCGGTTTCCGACGATGAAGAGTGGCACCGCATTGACGCCACGGTCGCGTGCGTGCTGGTCGCGCTTTTGAATTTCTTCGAGATCGGCGTCGGAGGTGAGGAGGCGGCGGACGAGCGCTCCGTCCATTTCAACACCTTCCGCGAGATCGACGAGCGTGTCGATGTCGCCGATGTCCCGGCCTTCCTGGAAATAGGCGCGGTAGAGCGAAGAGACCATCGGCGTTTGGCGGCCTTCCAAGCCGGCCCAATGGATAAGCCGGTGGGCATTGAGTGTGTTCGGCGTGCGCTGAATGGCGAGGAGATCGGTCTTCGGCATTTCCTTAAGCATGATTTCAACGACAGGGGCGTAGGCTTTGCGGGCACTCTCGGCGCCACCAAACTTGGCCTCGAGATAAGCGCGGCGGTCCATCCCGTCTTTCGGCATGGTCGGGTTCAGTTGGAACGGATGCCATGCAATCGCGAAAGGGTGGTCGGGGCGACTCTCAAGGGCACGCTCCAAACGGGCCTTGCCGATGTGGCACCACGGGCAAATCGGATCATGGAAAATGTCGAGCGTGATCATAGCGGCCAGTCCTGTCTCAGTCGGGGAATTGCGCTGTTCTATCGCATCGCGTTTCGCTTCGGGAGGAGAAAAGGAAAATATTCTCCCACATCACAAAACGTGCCCCGCCTGGGTGTTCTCGTTGACCTATATGTTGTGTTTTGTCGAGTTTGCAACTTTGCAAAGTCAGCATGTTCCCGAGGGGTTCATGCTGTGTTCGCGCGTGCTCTGGGTGATTTTGTTTCAGTTGAGCATCTGTGACAGATGGGCGGAATCGTGCTTAAATAATTGTAACGTTTCGCTTTTTACGTTCACGGGAGGTTGCCATGATCACTGTCGAGGCCCAAAAGAGTTTCTCTACCTTTCAGGGGCGGATGCGGTCTGCTGAGCCCGCAGGAGCCATGCGTCGACGCCTGCGGTTGCCGGTTGCGACACTCGTTCTCGGCTTTGTCGCCGCGCTCGCCATTGCTGGCGGCGCCTTGGACCGGATCATCTTCAATGATCTCTCGAGCGAACTTCGCGACGTCTATTTCATCACGGGAGAGATCGACTGATACCCCCCTGGCTCCACCGAAGATGAATGCTACAGGGCAGGCAAAGACCATATGAGCAGTTCAAAATGAGGCACCTGTCCGAAGAACCCCCGAAGATGCGGTAACAGCATCCGGGGGTTTTCTTTTGTCAGTTGTGCGCTGTAGAAGAAGGCATGACTGAAGAACGCAATCCCGAAACAGTGCCAAGCCTGATCCGTCTCGCGCGTGAGTCCGGTGAAACTCCGATCGAGGAGGCACGACCGCTTGATCTCGGGGCGCGTGTTCGGGATTTACGCAAAGAGCGCGGGTGGACGTTGGAACAGGCTGCGACGCATGCGGGTCTCGCGCGCTCTACGCTCTCCAAAATCGAAAACGGTCAGATGAGTCCGACCTACGAGGCGCTGAAAAAGCTCGCAGTCGGCTTGGACATCTCCGTGCCGCAGCTCTTCACAGAGCCGCGAAAGGCGCAGATTTCGGGCCGTATGGCGGTGACCAAAACCGGAGAGGGCGCGGCACATCCCACGGCGACCTATGAGCATGAGATGCTCGCCGGGGCGCTGACGAAAAAATCGATGTTGCCCTACCGCGCGACGATCCGTGCGCGCAGTTTTGAGGAATTCGACGGTTGGGTGCGTCATGACGGCGAGGAGTTTCTCTACGTCCTCACGGGTGTGATCAAACTCATCACCGAGTTCTACGAACCCGTTGAGATGCGCCGCGGGGATAGCGCCTATTATGACGCCTCCATGGGCCATAATGTGATCTCTGTCAGTCCAGAGGACGCGACGATCCTCTGGGTGACGTCTCTTACATAGAGCGCCTAGAACACGACGTCGGCCGTCGTTCCGACGACAGTCGTCGTCGCTTTGACGCCTGTTTTGACGCCCGTATATGCGACGCCGCACCCGCTGAGCCCGCAAGCCAGCAGGAGCGGCACACCCCAGCGCAAAAGCGCCATCTCAGAACCAGCCCTGAACCGTGCGCGACGCGCCAGTGATGTCTTCGCCGACGCCTGCAATGGTGCCGCAAGCGGACAGGGAAAGGGTGAGGAGGAGGGCGCAAACTGCTCTTTTCATGATCTTTTCTCTTCTGCTCGATGTTGTCTATTAGTCTTGGTCTTCCCAATACCACGTCATTTCCCGCCACATAATCCAGTCGCCGTAGAGTGGCAGTGTTTCGGGATATCGGAGTTCTTTGACATGGGCATTGAAACTTTCGTTCCACGCGTAAAGCGGAATGGCATAGCGCCCCGCCATGAGCAAGCGGTCAAGCGCACGGGTGGCGGCGAGACTGTCCTCTCGGCTTTCGGCGTTCAGCATTTTTTCGATCATTGCGTCAATTGCAGGATCAGAAATGCCGGCAATATTGCGGGAGCCTTCCTGATCGGCGGAGACCTGTCCAAAATAGGCGTATTGCTCGTTGCCGGGGCTGAGCGACAGGCCATAGCGCACCGGTGTCATCCCGAAATCGAAGGTCGCCATGCGCTGTGTATACTGGGCTTTGTCGACGACAGAGATTTTGGGTGTGATCCCGAGATGGATCAACATCTGCGTGTAAGTGTCTATAATGGATTGATTTTCATCGTCACCAACACGCAGCAGGATTTCAAAGGTGAAGATCTCGCCCGCGGCGTTCTTCATGATTCCGTCTTGAATCGTCCATCCGGCCTCTTCCATGAGCGCAAGTGCACGACGCACCGCGCCGCGGTCCATTTCACGTCCCGAGGTTTCCGGCAGTGTGTAGCCCTCGAGAGTGCCGGGGAGCAGGTCTGCCTCGAATGGTGTCAGCAGGTCCAGAACACGGCCCTCTGCGGGACCGGGGCGCATTCCGAGCGGGGAGTTGGAGAAGTAGGACGTAATCCGCGTCTGCTTGTTCTCCGTCTGCACCTCGTTGATGTAGTCGAAGTTGAAGGCCTCGATCATTGCCTGCCGCACGCGCCAGTCGGAGAATTGCGGAAGACGGGTGTTCATCGCAAAGCCGGTCATACCGGTCGGACGCTGATGCGGGATCACAGACTTGATTACGTCGCCGCGTTCGACGGCGGGGAAGTCATACTGCTCTTCCCAGGTCTGCACGTTGAACTCACGGTGCGCATTGAGCTCTCCGGCTTTGAAGGCCTCGATCACTAGCGATGCATCCGCAAAATATTCAAAGCGGATCGTGTCGAAGTTCGCACGTCCGCGCATGAGAGGGAGGTCTTTCGCCCAGTAGTCCTCATTGCGGGACATCTCGACGAACATACCCGGTTCGGCATCTGTCACGACATACGGCGCGGATGTCACCGGAATGTTCTCCACGCCCGAAACCGTGAAGTCTTTGTCGTCCCAATAAGCTTTCTTGAGGATCGGGCGCATCGCGACGAGGAGAGCGAGCTCTCTGTTTTCTGTGTTGAAGGTAAATTTGACGCTGTTGTCGCCTGTTTGTTCAAGGCTTTCGATTTGGGTCCACAGGCTCGCGTAGCGGCCATGGCCGTCTGTGCCGAGGGTTTCAAAGGACCAGATCACATCTTCGACTGTCACGGGTGTGCCGTCGGAAAATTTCGCCTCGGGGCGCAGCGTAAATTCCACCCAGCTCCGGGCCTCATCGGTTTCGACGGTTTCGCAGAGGAGGCAATAGAGGGAAAATGGTTCCGAGAAGGCACGGCCCATAAGGCCCTCCGCCATTAGAAAGCGGAGCTGCCACGGTGCGCGCCCCTTCGCGATAAACGGATTGAGACTATCAAAACTCCCGCCTTCGCCCGTCACGATTTTCCCGCCTTTCGGCGCATCGGGACGCACAAAGGGCAGGGCTGTGAAATCAGCCGGCAGGTCGGGTGCCCCATACATCGCAATCCCATGCGTCGGCTCAGCGGCGAGGCTCCCCGCCGTGCAAAGCAAGGTTGCAGCCACTGAAGTTTGCTTCATCCATTGGAAAAACTGCGATGCCATATTGTGAACAATGCCTCCGGAACGTGTTCTTATTGAGTGGTAAGCTACGTCGGCACAAAGGGGTTTTCAAACTTTTAGCTTGGAGAGAGGCGGAGAACGGCGTATAAAGTAATCACTGCTCGATAGGTTTCTTGCCTGTATGAAACCTGCCTCAATAACTCAGCGCCCGCCTTGTGCGGGCGTTTTTTTTGCTTGAAAAAGTGGCGAAAAGCAAAGCCTGCATGGCCGATACGCGGCCCTGTTGATGTGAGTTCGGGGCACCTGGAAGTTGCCATTACGTCACCTTGCAGACCTATGGAACCGATTCTCGGAACCTTTAGGCCGATTCTCGCTTTGCATTAGTGAGCCAACGGATAAGTTGGTCCCAATTCAAAGGGAGAAACCAATGACTTTAACGGGTAAAACGGCTGTAATTACGGGCTCGAATTCCGGGATTGGCCTCGGCGTGGCACGCGAACTGGCCAAAGCGGGCGCGAACGTCGTTCTCAATTCATTCACAGATCGCGACGAGGACCATGCTCTGGCCGAAGAGATCGGCAAAGAGTTTGGCGTCACCGCGCGTTACATCAAGGCAGACATGTCCAAAGGCGACGAATGCCGCGCACTCGTCGAAAAGGCAGGCGCCTGTGATATCCTCGTGAACAACGCAGGCATTCAACACGTCGCGCCGCTTGATGAGTTTCCGGTCGACAAATGGGACGCGATCATCGCGATCAACATGTCTTCGGCCTTTCACACCACCGCCGCCGCGCTTCCCATGATGCGCAAGGCCGGCTGGGGCCGCGTCGTCAATGTGGCGTCCGCGCACGGTCTTACGGCGTCGCCATACAAATCGGCCTATGTCTCTGCAAAACACGGTGTCGTGGGCATGACGAAGGTCGTCGCACTTGAGACCGCGAAGGAGCCGATCACCGCAAACGCGATTTGTCCGGGCTACGTGCACACGCCGCTGGTCGATGCACAAATTCCGGATACGGCAAAGAAATATGGCATGACCGAAGAGGAAGCGATCGAGAAAGTCATCCTCGAACGTCAACCATCCAAGCAATTCGCAACGGTCGAACAGATTGGCGGCACGGCCGTCTTCCTTTGTTCTGATGCAGCCGCCCAGATCACCGGCACGACGATTTCCGTCGATGGTGGCTGGACCGCTCTGTGATCCAAACATTTTTGAAAACCTCTTTTGGGGGACACGCATGAAGAAATCCCCCAAAAGAATTAACCTCGCCCTTCAGGGAGGGGGTGCACATGGCGCGTTTACGTGGGGTGTGCTCGACCGTCTTTTGGATCGCGAGGATATCGAGATTGCCGGCGTGTCGGGAACGTCCGCTGGCGCGCTCAATGCGGCTGCTTTGAAGTCAGGTCTCGTTCAGTGTGGTCGGGACGGCGCCAAAGCCGCACTTGAGCGTGTGTGGACACAGATGGGTGGCATTTCTGACATGCGCCTCAATGACTGGATGGCGGAGTTCGGGCCTACGACGACGATTATGGCGCATGTTTTCCGTAACAGCCTGCCATTTGCCTTTTTTGATGCGCTGGCAACGGTGTCGAGCCCCTATGCCTATGGCCCCTTTTACCAGAACCCGCTGACGCCAGTGGTTGACGAGTTGGAACTTGAACTGCTCTGTGAAGGCGAGGGGCCTGAGCTCTTTATTTCGACCACGAATGTGCGGACGGGTAAGATCAGGGTCTTTTCTGGTTCGGAAGTGACGACGGATGTCATCCTTGCCTCCGCCTGTTTGCCGGAATTGTTTCAGGCGATTGAGATTACCGATCCTGTCACGGGTGAAACCGATCCTTATTGGGATGGCGGCTTTACCGGCAACCCCGCGCTTTTCCCGCTCTTCGAGCCGCATCTCCCGCAGGACGTGGTCATCGTGAACATCAACCCGCTTGAACGACCCGGCACACCCAAAACGCCAGAAGAAATCCAGAACCGCATCAACGAAATTTCGTTCAACTCATCGCTCCTGCGTGAGTTGCGCGCAATTCAGTTCGTCCGCGACCTGATTGCGGAAAAACGGATGCCTGATGGAATGATGAAAGATGTCCTCGTGCACATGGTGGCTGATGACGACCTGATGCAGGATTTGTCAGCGCGGACCAAACTCGCGCCCACGCCGCTCTTGTTGGCGCGATTGAGAAAGGCCGGGCAGGCGGCCTGTGACCGCTTTCTCGATGCCCATTTCGACGACCTCGGAGAGCGCGCGAGTGTTGATCTGCGCGCGATGTTCTCTTGATCTGACGGGCTGTTACTTGGTGTCTTTCGCGGGTTTGCTCGGGTCTTTCGGGTTCGGATAGACGAGCCCTGCGGAGATCACGAGTTTCGCTGCATCCTCGACCGACATGTCGAGCATGATTACGTCGTGTTCTGGAAAGAACAGCAGGAAGCCGGACGTCGGGTTTGGCGTGGTTGGCACGAACACGGAGAGAAACTTTTCGTCTTCAGGCGTGCGACGGGCAACTTCGCCCTTTGCCGTTGTGGACACAAACCCGATAGCCCAAATCCCGCGCCGCGGGTATTCGATGAGGCAGGCCTTATCGAACGTGGTTTCCGACTGGGCAAAGACGGTTTCCGCGATTTGCTTCACACCATTGTAGATGGAGCGCACGATTGGAGTCCGGTCCACAAGACTCTCGGCCCAACGGATGAGCGAGCGCCCGACGAGACCCTTCGCAATCCACCCCACAATGATGGTGAAAATCAGGAAGATAATCACACCCGCGCCGCGCAGGTTGATGTGGATTTGCCTGTCCGGCAGTTCGTAGCCGAGCCACCGGTTGATCAGCTCATCCGGATGATAGGCCTGCGGGACAAAAGTGAGCACCCAGCCATCGACCCAGCCGATCACGGTCCAGATCACATAAGCCGTCAAACCAATCGGCGCGACGACCACGAGCCCCGTCAAGAACGCAGCCCGCAAATGCCCGAAAAGGCGTTTTTTAGGCTGAGGTGGATGTGTCTCTTCTTCGAAGGGGTTGGTCATGTGTGCTCTGACTGCAAATTTTGGTGGCTAGGCCGTTCGCTGGAACTTAGGCATGAACGATCCTAAGGACAATAAGCGTCTGATGCCTTTAGATGACGAGACTGTGAAATTGCACAGGATTTATGCCACTTGGTCTCAACTTAATGCAGCGGCGATCTGTGCGGCGAGTTTCGCGTTGTTCCGGACAAGCGCAATGTTCGATGTCAGTGAACGCCCCTCGGTCAGTTCGAAGATACGCTGCAACAGGAATGGCGTGACCTCTTTCGCTGTGATGCCCTGTGCTTCCGCTTCTGCAAGTGCCGTTTCAATGAACGGCATGATCACGTCGGAGGGGATTTCGTCTTCCGCGGGGATTGGATTCGCCACCAATTGACCGCCTTTGAGACCCATCGCGGCACGGGTTTCCATCGCGCGGGCGATGTCCTCGGCGCTGTCCATACGCAGGGGCGCTTTGAGACCGCTGGAGCGGGACCAGAAGGCAGGAATTTCGTCTTGACCATAGGCAATCACAGGCACACCGTGGGTTTCGAGCACCTCGAGCGTTTTCGGAATGTCGAGAATTGCTTTCGGCCCCGCCGCCACAACCGTGACCGCCGTCTCGCCTAGCTCGAGAAGATCGGCCGAAATATCGAACGTCTCCTCCGCGCCGCGATGCACACCGCCAATACCGCCGGTGGCAAAAACGCGGATGCCGGCGATGTCCGCCGCGATCATCGTTGCCGCCACCGTGGTCGCACCCGTAGCGCCACGGGCAATACACACTGGCAAATCGGCGCGGGACACTTTCATGACATGTGTCGCCTGCGCGAGAGCTGTCAGTTGTGTCTCCGTCAGGCCAATATGCAGAACCCCATCGAGCACCGCGATCGTTGCAGGAACGGCGCCAGCGTCACGCACATCTTGCTCCACGATCTGCGCGGTTTCGAGGTTCTGAGGGTAGGGCATCCCATGGGTGATGATCGTGGATTCAAGCGCCACAATCGGCTGACCATTTTCCAAGGCCGCTTCGACTTCGGGAGAGAACATTTTCGGGATCATAGGGGTGTATCTCCTGATACATATTTCGCAGCGGCATCAAGCGCGTCAGACAGGGCTGCCTGATCGTCTCGGCCGCGTAGTTCTGCGGCGATGTGTGCCGCCATAAAGGTATCTCCCGCGCCCGTGACGCGTGCCACGAGGACCGGAGGGGGTGTTTGGGTGAGAACCACGTCAGCCGTCGCAAGGCTCGCGTCCTCACCGCCGTTCGTGACAAGCGCACGATGCGCGCCTTTCGCGATCAAAGCTTTTGCTGCTTCGGCGGAACTCTCATAACTTCCGAGCGTGAGAAGGTTCGCTTCCTCAAGATTTACATAGAGCGTCGCGTTCGGGTGCCCTAGGAGCGGCAACAACCGCTCGGCTTTCCCCGGAGACGCTGGAGCAATCCTCAGATCCGCACGGCTGAAAAACGGCGACACAGCAATCTCGCGAAGCAGCTCTACCGTTAAATTCCCATCGAGCGCGACCGGCCCGTCATAGGGCGCATCCGCGTGCCCGAGGCGACCATCTTTCAGCGGCCGGAGAATCTTGTCGCCCGCTTGCTCAAGTGAGTGCGCATCGGCAATCGCCGCAATCAAACCATTCGCGCCCTCGACTGCCATATAGGAATCAGTCGGCAGGTCCTCGGACCGATAAACATGATCCGTGCCGATCCCACGCACCTGCGCTGCGGCAATCAGCTCTTCTCCGGAGGGATCGCGCCCGACAGCCGTCAACAAATCCGGCTTGAGCCCGAACCGCGCGAGCGCCATTGCAATATTCATCGCAACACCGCCAGGCACACGAACAATCCGGCCAGGCACATCGGATCCGACACGCATCGCGCGGTCGGATCGTCCGATCACGTCCCAAAGAACAGACCCGATACAGATGATATCTTTCTTTTCACTCATATTCCCTATTGCGCCTGATTTTGACCAAATGGCAAGAGATGGCATGCGTTTCCCCCGCGCACCGTCTTTTTCGTGATGAAAATACTCAAAAACGGTGCAGGGGTTGCCAAGCCGGACAAACCTCTCTATACGCGCGATCACTTCACAGACGGAGGCGGGCCCTCGGGGGAGACATCCCTGAACGGTCCACCGGTTGGGCATCTGCCTGAAACCCTCCGTCAAGGCGTTAAACCGGAAAGGAAACACGATGGCGCTTCCCGATTTCACTATGCGTCAGCTGCTCGAAGCTGGCGTTCACTTTGGTCACCAAACCCAACGTTGGAACCCGCGTATGCAGGAGTTCATCTACGGTGACCGCAACGGCATCCACATCTTCGACCTCACCCAGACCCTCCCGATGCTGGAGCAGGCTCTGCAGGTCGTGCGTGACACCGCTGCAAAAGGCGGCCGCATTCTCTTCGTTGGTACCAAGCGTCAGGCCGCTGGCCCGGTTGCTGAAGCTGCAGAGAGATGCGCCCAGTACTACATGAACCACCGCTGGCTCGGCGGCACGCTGACCAACTGGAAAACCGTGTCCCAGTCCATCCAGCGTCTGAACACCATTGATGAGACCCTCGCTTCCGGCGCAGAAGGCCTCACCAAGAAAGAGCGCCTCAACATGGAGCGCGACCAAGCCAAGCTTCAGGCATCCCTCGGCGGTATCCGCGAGATGGGCGGCGTTCCGGATCTTCTCTTCGTCATCGACGTGAAAAAAGAAGACCTCGCAATCCTCGAAGCGAAAAAGCTCGGCATCCCGGTTGTGGCTGTGGTTGACTCCAACTGCTCCCCGGAAGGCGTAGACTACATCGTTCCGGGCAACGACGACGCTTCCCGCGCGATCTCCCTCTACACCGATCTCGTCGCACGCGCTGCTCTCGACGGCATGACCGCTCAGATGGACGCTGCTGGCGTTGACATGGGTGCCTTCGAAGAAGCTCCGATCGAAGAGATCGTTGAAGAAGTCGCAGGCGAGTAATCGCTTTTCGGTTTGCGCCTGAGAAAGCGCGCAAGCCGTTACAAAATTGATACGGGGGCAGGGTAAGCCCGCCCCCGAACCCAATCTCAAGATTCCGAGGAGAGCCAACATGGCAATCACTGCTGCAATGGTGAAAGAACTGCGCGAAGCTACCGCCGCAGGCATGATGGACGCGAAAAAAGCGCTGACCGAAACCAATGGCGATTTTGACGCTGCTGTTGACTGGCTGCGCACCAAAGGTCTGGCGAAAGCCGCAAAGAAATCCGGCCGTACCGCTGCTGAAGGCCTCGTTGCTGTTGCAATCGAAGCTGGCAAAGGCGTTGCTGTCGAGGTGAACTCCGAGACCGACTTCGTTGCGAAAAACGCTGAATTCCAAGGCATGGTTTCTTCCATCGCGACCGCCGCTCTCGGCGTGTCCGACGTTGAAGGCCTCGCTGCTGCCGAAGTGAACGGCAAGCCGGTGTCTGAGCTGATCACCGACAAAATCGCAACCATCGGTGAGAACATGGGCCTGCGTCGCATGGCTGTTCTCGAAGGTGAGACTGTTGTGTCCTACGTGCACAACGCGGCTGCTGAAGGCCTCGGCAAAATCGGTGTTCTCGTTGCTCTCAAAGGCGGCGACGAAGCATTCGGCAAACAGGTCGCAATGCACATCGCAGCTGTGAACCCGCAGGGCCTCGACGAAGCTTCTCTTGATCCGGCAATCGTCGAGAAAGAAAAGCAGATCCAGATCGAGATCGCTCGTGAGTCCGGCAAACCGGAAAACATCATCGAGAACATGATCAAAGGCCGCATGAAGAAATTCATCGCTGAGTCCACGCTGCTTGGTCAGGCATTCGTTGTGAACCCGGATCTGACTGTTGAAGCTGCTGCCAAAGAAGCTGGTGCAGAGATCACCGGTTTCGTTCGTCTCGAAGTTGGCGAAGGCATCGAGAAAGCCGAAGAAGACTTTGCTGCTGAAGTTGCGAAAGTAGCTCAGGGCTAATCTGCTCTTCATAAAATTTGCGAAGGACCATCCTCGGGGGGTGGTCCTTTTCTTTTGAGGGATCGAAATTGTTGATGGCATAAAAAAGGGCCACATGGCCGACTATAAGCCTGTGACCCCCTTATAGGTCTAGGTGAGCAGAATAATGCGATCCCTTGACCCGCATCCCTAAGGCTAAGCCCCGTAAAGCAGAGATGTACGGATCATTACTCTATAAAAAAATCGATGTAAGTAAGGTTTCCCTTACTAAAACGACTTTTTCCTGTTCTTTAACGCAAAGCGGCTGATAGAAACAATCAGAACGTAAACATCTGATTGTGGAAAGAGGCTTTGAGAACCGCCTGAGCCGTGGTTTCGACACCGAGTGCCTCTCGCGCAAGCCGAAGATGCTTTTCTACCGTCGCCTTGTTCAATCCAAGGATTTCAGCAGTATCGGCGACGGTCTTCCCATCTCCGATCCACTCAAGCACCTCTCGCTGACGATTGGTCAAAAGGCGTTTGGGAAGCGGCATGGATAGCAATTTGAGGTGCGCTACTCCGGCGATGAGTTCGATCCTCGCGCCATACTTCTCCCAGATTTCATTCGCCTGTTCCTGAGTGCTCCCGGGTGCCATGGCCATCCCGAGCGCGCCTTTCGTCCTTTTGATCGCGTGGGGAAAGGCGAGGGTAAAACCTGCGGTCACGCCCATCTTCTGATTGAACGCGATGACGTCCAGTTCCTTCTGGGACATGCTGTCCATGTTTTCTTCGATCCAAGACCAAGGGCAGGCGCCAGAGTTCTCAACAGACCAGCGCACCATAGGCGCATGTTTCCAACGCCCCTCATCGAGATACCCATTTAGGTAATCGGCGTCGAAATTGGTTAAAATGAGATGGTCGTTCTCATTGCCGAAACCAGAGGGGGTGTGGAAACGAGTGAAGCCGTAAAGTGCGTTCTTGAACCCTGCAGCATTGATCCTGTCGAGCACATGCTCCCATACCTCTTCTACGGTCGTTGCCGCGAGAATCCGATGGATTGACTGTTCAAGGCTAAATCTGTCCATGTGCCACGGTATAAAGAACGGCTGCACCTATGCAATATGTGCACGACTGAGCCTGATAAAAATTAAGAAATTTGATGCGCCCTAAGTAGAGTTAAGGCGTCGCATGCGCAAGCAATATGCAGCTTTCGGAGTTAACAACGCCTGGCACTTCTCGGATGTCACGCAGAATGCGGTCAAACCGGACGAGACTATCTGTTCGAATGTCGACCACGAGATCCCACGCGCCATTCGTGGACCAGACTGTTGTGACACCGGCGATGCGCGAAAGCGCTTGAATGACCTGTCGCGACATACGTCCCTGAAGTTCCACAAGTGTGATCGCACGCACCTCTCCCTCGACGTCGACATCGGTCTCGATGGTAAAGCGGCGGATGCGTCCTGAGGCCTTCAGCGCATCGAGACGGGCCTTCACGGTCGTGCGGGATAGGCCGGTTTCCTGCGCGAGTTCGGTCACGGATTTTCGGGAATCATTGCGGAGCGCTGCAATGAGGGCGCGGTCACTGGCGGAAAGCGAGCTTGCGTTCATATTGATCACTTATTTTGTCATTATGATTAAATATAGTTTCTATATGATCACATTGGTTGTCAATTCTGGCATCTCTTTCGGGCATGATAGGCTCAACTGAGATCGTGACCCGTATATTGAAATGGCGCGATCCAAACGCACCTTAAGACCCTCACAAAACGCATCATCCACAGGACGATACTTATGAGCAAATCTTGCGCGCTTCTCGGAGCGCAAATCGAAACCGGAGCCTCACAACGCGGATGCCAGATGGGGCCCGCAAGCCTGCGCACGGCTGGTCTGCTAGAGACACTGAACGCTCTGGAGTGGTCTGCAGAGGACTTTGGCGACGTGACAATCGGTACGACCAAAGAGATGCCGCATGAAAACGCGGCTGTGCATAACCTTGCTGAAACTGTTGCATGGATCGAAGTGCTCAATGAGGCGGCGTTCAAGGCGGCGCAAGAGGTCGATGTGCCGATCTTCATGGGCGGAGATCACTCCATCGCGGCTGGCACTGTGCCTGCGATGGCGAAACGCGCCGCGGGGCAGGGACGACCACTCTTTGTTTTGTGGCTCGACGCGCATCCCGATCTGCACACGCTCGACACTACTGAAAGCGGCAACCTCCACGGCACGCCGGTGGCGTATTTCACAGGTCAGGCGGGCTGTGAAGCCTATCCTGTGCTCAGCCATGCCGTTGATATTTCGAACATATGCATGATGGGTATTCGGTCTGTGGATCGTGCGGAAGAGCGCCGCATCATTGATCTGGGTGTCGAAGTCCATGATATGCGGTCAATCGACGAGACGGGTGTCCTCGCACCGTTGCGCGCTTTCCTCGAACGCGTGAGAGAAGCGGACGGAATGCTCCATGTGAGCTTTGATGTCGATTTCCTTGATCCCGGCATTGCACCCGCCGTTGGAACGACTGTGCCGGGCGGCGCGACTTTCCGTGAGGCGCATCTGATCATGGAAACGCTCTGTGACAGCGGGCTTGTGACTTCGCTCGATCTGGTGGAACTCAACCCGTTTCTCGATGAGCGTGGACGCACCGCGAAACTCATGTGCGATCTGACGGCGAGCCTGTTTGGGCGTCGCGTGCTCGACCGTATGACGCGTAGCTTTGGCTGAGGAAGAAACTGATGAACGCTATGACACCATCCCATCTCGCCTATGTCCCATTTGTTTCCGTCGCCAACATGATGAAACTTGTGCATCATATTGGTCTGGAACGGTTTTTGATTGATCTTTCAGGCGATATTGAAGCCGATTTCAAACGATGGCCCGAGTTCGACAAGGTCGCGCGTGTCGCGTCCCATTCTCCGGGTGGTGTCATTGAACTGATGCCTACGGCGGATCGTGCGCTCTACGGGTTCAAATATGTGAACGGCCATCCGAAGAACACGCGGACAGGTCATCAGACAGTCACGGCGTTCGGCGTATTATCTGATGTGGCAACGGGTTATCCGGTGTTGTTCACGGAAATGACGCTACTGACGGCGCTGCGGACGGCGGCGATGTCTGCGCTCGTGGGACGTTACCTCGCGCCGAAAGATGCGGACGTCATGGCGCTCATCGGGAACGGTGCTCAGTGTGAATTCCAAGCCTTCGCGTTCCGTGCGATTTGCGGGATCAATCGTCTCAAGCTCTTCGATATTGATCCGAAGGCATCCGAGAAAGCCGCGACAAATCTGCGCGCTCACGGATTTGACGTGCGCATCTGTCAGAGTGCGCAAGATGCGGTCGAAGGTGCCCAGATCATCACGACGTGCACGGCGGACAAACAATACGCGACAATCCTCACTGACAACATGGTTGGCGCTGGGGTGCATGTGAACGCGATCGGCGGCGATTGTCCGGGCAAAACTGAGCTGCACCGCGACATTCTTTTGAGGGCGGACATTTTCGTCGAATATCCGGAGCAGACGCGTGTTGAGGGTGAAATTCAGCAACTCAACGAAGATCATCCTGTGACCGAGCTTTGGCAGGTGATGCGTGGTGATGTGCCTGGACGCCGCGATGCGCGACAGATCA
Source organism: Celeribacter litoreus (assembly GCF_020165855.1). Taxonomy (GTDB): domain Bacteria; phylum Pseudomonadota; class Alphaproteobacteria; order Rhodobacterales; family Rhodobacteraceae; genus Celeribacter; species Celeribacter litoreus. Next base: position 280,551 of record NZ_JAIUFY010000008.1, read on the forward strand.
CGCTCTTTGACAGCGTCGGGTTTGCGACAGAGGATTTCTCCGCGCTGCGCTATGTGAAGCGCATGGTGGAAGACACGGGGTTTGCAGTGCCGCTCGATTTATTGGCTGATCCGGATGATCCGCGGGATTTGTTTGGGATGCTGGAGCGGGCAAAGCCAGTTTGATAAAATGGCGTGCGCTCAATGGATTATTGGGCACACGTGATCCAAAATTGCCAAAGCTCACCATCAGTAGATAATACATAATACTGATTATAGGAACTTTGTATCAGCTGTGTCCGATCAATCCCGCGCACCCCATCTGCATGGCCTCACGTGTTTCTGCCGCGTGCTTTCTTGACGGCAAAATAATTTGATCATATTTTTCCTCAGACTCGAAACTCCCCCTGCGATCAGGCCGTCCATCACGGCCAGTGCGCTTTTGACTGAGGACTCTCACAATGAGTGACAACCACCTGCCGACGGCAGAGCTGCAGATGCTTGATGCGGCCCACCACATGCACCCGTTCACGAATGGCGACGAGCTTGAGAAAAAAGGCGCGCGGATCATTACGAAGTCATCTGGCGTCTGGTTGACCGACAGCGAAGGCGAAGAAATCCTCGACGCGATGGCGGGTCTTTGGTGCGTGAATATCGGCTATGGCCGTGACGAGCTTGCGGACGCCGCCGCGCGTCAGATGAAGCAACTCCCCTTCTACAACACGTTCTTCCAGACTTCGCATGTTCCTGCGATCATGTTGGCGAAGAAACTCGCCGAAATTGCGCCGGGCGACCTGAACCACGTCTTCTTCAACGGCTCCGGCTCTGATTCAAACGACACGAACCTGCGTATGGTCCGCCATTACTGGGAAGCCAAAGGTGAACCGGAGCGCTTCAACGTCATTTCCCGTTGGAACGGCTATCACGGCTCCACCATGGGGGGCGGCTCTCTCGGCGGGATGAAAGGTATCCACGCTCAAGGCGGCCTGCCGATCCCTGGCATTCACCACATCGACCAGCCTGATTGGTGGTCCGAAGGCGGTGACATGACGCCTGAAGAGTTCGGCATTGCCCGTGCGCAACTTCTCGAAGAGAAGATACTCGAACTCGGTCCGGAAACCGTCGCGGCCTTTATTGCCGAACCTGTTCAGGGTGCAGGTGGTGTGATCGTGGCCCCCGACAGCTACTGGCCGGAAATCCAACGTATTGTAAAGAAATACGGAATTCTGCTCATCGTGGATGAAGTCATCACCGGATTCGGTCGGACGGGCAACTGGTTCGGCTGTGAAACACTCGATATTCAACCCGACATCATGACCTGCGCAAAGGGCATCACCTCGGGTTATATCCCACTCGGGGCGTCTCTGTTGTCTGACGAGATCGCCAGCGTGATCAACGGCGATGAGTTCGCGCATGGGTACACCTATTCCGGCCATCCGGTGGCCTGTGCTGTGGCTCTCGAAAACATCCGCATTCTCGAAGAGGAAGGCATCGTCGACCGCGTGGGGTCCGAAATTGCGCCCTATCTTAAAGAAAAATGGGAAACGCTCGCCGATCACCCGCTCGTTGGTGAGGCAAAGATCGTCGGGATGATGGCCTCCGTGGCGCTCACGCCCAATAAAGAAACCCGCGCGAAATTCGCTGCGAGCGCAGGCACCGTGGGCTACATCTGTCGCGAGCGCTGTTTTAAGAACAACCTCATCATGCGTCACGTGGGCGACCGTATGGTCATCTCCCCGCCTCTGACCATCACCAAAGAGGAAATCGACATCCTGATCGAACGTGCGCGTCTCTCTCTCGACGAAGCCTTCGAGCAGATCAAAGCCGAAGGCCTATACGAGTGATCTGATGGATATTCTGACCATCAACGACAAACCGGGCACACATCCGGCGTCTTGGTATGCAGCCACGTCTGAGGCCCCTGGTCCGTATCCAACGGCTCAGGGGGATTTCCGCGCGGACGTCTGTGTCGTTGGGGGCGGATACGCGGGGCTTTCGTCCGCTCTGCATCTGGCGCGTCAGGGCCTCGATGTTGTGCTGCTTGAGGCCTCTCGCATTGGATCGGGTGCGTCGGGCCGAAATGGCGGTCAGGTCTCGACTGGACAACGGCTCGAACAAGCCGAGCTTGAACTGCTTGTTGGCAAGGACAAGGCGCGGCTCCTCTGGGATATGGGGTGCGAGGCGGTCGACCTCGTCAAAGCCCTCATTGCAGAGAGCGGCGATCCCTGCGACTGGACGGATGGCGTCATTCACGCGGACCATCGCACGCGGTTCTCCAAACATACGCAGGCACATGTGGAGCATATGCATATCCACTACTGCTATGACAAAATCCGCTACCTCGACCGCAAGGAAATCCGCGAAGAAGTCGGCTCTGAGGATTATGTCTCCGGCTCTCTCGATATGGGGTCAGGTCACCTGCATCCTCTGCGCTATGCCTTTGCATTGGCACGTCTGGCTGAGGCCGCTGGTGTCCGGATTTTCGAAACGTCCCGCGCAGAGACGATCAGCTTTGGCGATGCGAAGACGAAGCCGGTTGCGACGACGGACAGCGCCAAGATCACGGCCGATCATCTCGTCCTCGCGATGAACGGCTATCACAATAACATCGACCAAAAGATCGCGCGGCATGTCATGCCGATCAATAACTTCATCGCGGTGACGGAGCCCCTGCCCCAAGACCTCGCGGATCGCCTGATCCGGAACCGCTACGCCGTGGCCGACAGCCGATTTGTGATCAATTACTTCCGTCTTTCCTCTGACAACCGGATGATTTTCGGCGGCGGAGAAAGCTACGGTTACAAATTCCCCGCCGATCTGGAGGCCAAGGTTCGCGGTCCGATGGCGGGTGTGTTTCCGGAGCTGAAGAACACCCAAATAGACTACGCGTGGGGCGGAACCCTCGGGATCACCATGTCCCGCCTGCCCCATTTCACGCGGCTCAGCCCGACGGCGCTCTCAGTCTCCGGTTTCTCCGGCCAAGGCGTCGCGCTGGCCACCATGGCCGGTCAGATCGCGGCGGAGACGATTGCAGGTCAGGCCGGGTGGTTTGATCTGATGGCAGACATTCCCGCGCAATCCTTCCCAGGCGGCACGGCCCTGCGCACCCCGCTCCTTGCGGCGGCCATGACTTGGTACGCGCTGCGCGACAAATTTTAAAGATAATGAGGCAAAGATGACCGAGCTGAAGACAGATCGCTTTTACATTGATGGCGCTTGGTTGCCGTCCAAAGGCGGAACCTTTGCCGACGTAATCAACCCTGCGACTGAAGAGGTGTTTGCAGAGGTCGCGATGGGAACCGCTGCGGACGTGGATGCCGCGGTCGCCGCGGCGAAAGCGGCTTTTCCGGCCTTCTCCCGCACGACGAAGGCTGAACGTCTCGAATTGTTGGCCTCCATTCGTGAGGTTTATCAACGCCGCTACGACGAAATGTCGGCGCTGATCACAGAGGAAATGGGCGCTCCGATTTCGCTCTCTGATCGCGCGCAGGCGGCCGTCGGCATCGGGCATCTGGACGGTGTGGTCAAAGCGCTCGAAGAGTTCGAGTTCGAGCACCGTAATACCCCGGGTGATCTCATCGTCCACGAGGCGATTGGCGTCTGTGGCTTTATCACACCGTGGAACTGGCCGATCAACCAGATCGCGCTCAAGGTGATCCCAGCACTCGCCGCAGGATGCACGATGGTGCTGAAACCCTCCGAACTCACACCGATGAGCGCCCTCCTCTACGCTGAAATCCTCGAAGAAGCCGGCGTTCCGAAAGGTGTGTTTAACCTCGTAAATGGCGACGGTCCGACCGTCGGTGCCGCAATTTCCGCGCATCCGGACGTCGCGATGGTGTCTTTCACCGGCTCGACCCGTGCAGGTGTCGAAATCTCGAAAGCCGCCGCGCCGACCGTCAAGCGTGTGACGCTCGAACTCGGGGGCAAATCCCCGAACATTCTTCTCGATGATTGCGACTTTGAGGAAGCCGTCAAACGCGGCGTGCGTCATTGCTTCCAGAACACGGGTCAGAGCTGCAACGCGCCGACCCGTATGCTCATTCCCGAAAGCCGTTATGAGACCGCGATGGATATCGCTCGCGAAGTCGCGGAAGAGACAAAGGTTGGTCTCCCGTCCCAATCGGGAAACCATATCGGGCCGCTCGTCTCCCAAATGCAATATGACCGTGTTCAGTCGCACATTCAGGCAGGGATTGAAGACGGCGCGCATGTCGTGGCGGGTGGTCTCGGACGTCCGGAAGGGTTCAACCGTGGCTACTTCTGCCGCCCGACTGTGTTCGGCGATGTGACGAATGACATGCGGATCGCGCAGGAAGAGGTCTTTGGCCCCGTTCTCGTGATGATTTCGTATGAGGACGATGAGCACGCGGTCGAGATCGCGAATGACACGCCCTACGGTCTTGCGGCCTACATTCAGACCGCGGACGAGGAACGCGGGCTCAAAATTGCGCGTGAAATTCGTGCGGGTATGGTTCACCTGAATGGCTCAGACATTTCCTACGGCTCCCCGTTCGGCGGCTATAAGCTCTCTGGAAACGGGCGCGAAGGTGGCGTCTACGGGATCGAAGATTTCTGCGAAATCAAAGCGATATCTGTCTAAGTTCTACAGATCGACCGCACCTTCGGCGACGATGGTGCGGATGTTCTCCATCCCCTGCATGATGTCCCGACGCATCGCATCGGCGACGGCCTGTGCATCGCCCTCTTTCAACGCATCGATGGCAACGCGGTGTTCGTCTGGCAGGTTCTGGGCACCAAACCGCGTGCACATCACGCGCAGCGCAGGACCGGTGCGGAGCCAGAGCGTGTCGACGATCGGGCCGAGCACTTCGGACCGTGCGGGCGCATAAATGGCCATGTGAAAGCGGTGGTTATGGATCATGTAGCCGCGCGGGTCGCGGCGCTCCATTGCGAGGTCGATCTGGTTGTCGATTTCCTCAAGCTCCGGAATGGCCTCCACTGGCGTCTTCTCCGCGCCCTTGCGCGCAAGTTCGGGTTCGAGCGCGAGCCGCGCAAACAAGAGTTCATCCACTTCCTCAAGTGTCAAACGCGGAACCGTCACACGGCGGTTGCCGTGAAAAATAAGTGCACCTTCCGACGTCAAACGGCGAATGGCTTCCCGCACCGGCGTCATCCCCGCCCCGAGACGTTCCGTAAGCCCCTGAATTGTCACAGGTTCCCCTGGCAACAGATCTCCGGAGAGGATCAAGTCCCGAATGCCGAGATAGGTCTGAAGGTGGGCCGGAACTTTTGCGGGTTCCTTTGTCAGGACGGTCATGTGCGTGCTCTTGTCGTAATTTGCTCAAATTAATTGAGCACACCGCCGAACAGCGAGCAAGCGGAAGCCGTCGCATATGACACTTTCATAAAAAAGAATCGGCGCCTCGCGGGCGCCGATCTGTGTCTCATCATGTGGCGAGGTCAGCCGAGTGCGTAGCCTGCGCCACGCACCGTCCGGACTGGATCATTTCCGCCAAACTGGCAAAGCGCCTTGCGCAGACGACCGATGTGCACGTCCACAGTGCGGGTGTCGACATAGATATCACGGCCCCAGACGCGGTCCAAAAGCTGTTCACGGGACCAGACACGGCCTGGCTTTTCCATGAACGTGGACAGGAGGCGGAATTCAGTCGGCCCGAGCTTCAGAGACGCATCTGCACGCGTCACACGGTGGGTCTCGGAGTCGAGACGGATATCCTCGTACTCAAGCACCTGCCCAGTTGCCGCCGGACGGACGCGGCGCAGCTGGGTGCGGACGCGCGCCATCAGTTCGATCACGGAATACGGTTTGACGACATAGTCATCGGCACCGGTCTCCAGACCACGCACGCGATCCACCTCTTCCGAACGGGCGGAGAGCATGATGATCGGGATTTCGCGGGTATCAGGACGCGTTTTCAGGCGACGGCAGATCTCGATACCCGAAACGCCCGGAAGCATCCAGTCGAGCACAATGATATCGGGCTGGTCTTCATCCACGAACAGCAATGCATCGTCACCGTTCTCGGCTTTGCTGACAGCAAATCCCTCGGCTTCGAGGTTATAGGCCAGCACTTCGCGTTGTGCGGGTTCGTCCTCGACCACGAGGACACGAGGTTGTGCAGCCGACATTAGAGGATCTCCGCACCAAGATCATTTTGCGAGGTCATGTCACCCTTCGGGCGGGCGTCCTCGGGCATTTGACCGGTCGTCAGGTAGATCACCTGTTCCGCAATAGAGGTCGCATGGTCGCCCATACGCTCAATGTTCTTCGCGATGAAATGCAGGTGCATACAGGTCGTGATGTTGCGCGGGTCTTCCATCATATAGGTCAGGAATTCGCGGAACAGCGCGTTATACATTTGGTCGACATCAAGGTCGCGATGACGGACTTCGTTCGCCATATCAACGTCACGCTGGATATAGGCGTCGAGTGCGAGTTTCAGCATTTCCTCGACTTCGCGGGCCATGCGACGGATGGAGGCAGAGGTGCCTTCAATCTGATGCAGGTTCACGAGAACGCCGGTACGCTTCGCGAGGTTCTTCGCGTAGTCGCCGCAGCGCTCGAGGTTGCTCGAAATTTTCATCACGGTGAGCACGGTGCGCAAATCAGATGCGGCCGGAGCGCGCAGCGCGATGAGACGCGCGGCTTCCTCGTTCACTTCTTCTTCGAGCTTGTCGATGACCTTGTCCGCTGCGCGGACCTTTTCGGCGAGTTCGACGTCACGCTCTTCGAGCGCCATGGCTGCGTCGGTGATGTTGGCTTCGACGAGACCGCCCATCTTCATAATGAGCGCCTGAATGGCCTCAAGATCGCGGTCAAATGCGGAAGCGATATGTTTGTGATCTGTCGTCATAATTCTTGTCCCTTAGCCGATCCGACCGGTGATGTAGCTCTCGGTGCGCTCGTCTTTCGGATTGGTGAAAATCTGCTCGGTGTCACCATATTCAACGAGGTTCCCGAGGTGGAAAAATGCGGTTTTCTGGCTCACACGTGCGGCCTGCTGCATGGAGTGAGTGACGATGACGACGGAGAAGTTCTCGCGCAGTTCATCAATCAGCTCCTCGACTTGCAGTGTCGCAATCGGGTCGAGTGCCGAACACGGTTCATCCATCAGGAGGACTTCCGGCTCGGTCGCAATGGCGCGGGCGATGCACAGACGCTGTTGCTGACCACCGGAAAGGCCCGTTCCAGGCGAATGAAGGCGATCTTTCACCTCATTCCAGATTGCGCCGCGGCGGAGGGATTTCTCAACGATATCATCGAGATCGGCTTTGTTCTTTGCAAGACCGTGGATGCGCGGGCCGTAGGCGATGTTGTCGTAGATCGACTTCGGGAACGGGTTCGGCTTCTGGAACACCATGCCCACCTTGGCGCGCAGTTGAACGGGGTCGACGCGCTTGTCGTAAATGTCTTCGCCGTCGAGCGCGATTTCACCCGTCACGCGGCAGATGTCGATTGTGTCGTTCATCCGGTTCAGACAGCGGAGGAACGTGGATTTACCACAACCGGACGGACCGATGAAGGCGGTCACGGTTTTATCACGGATGTCGACATTCACGTCTTTGATCGCATGGGTGTCGCCGTAGTGGACCTGAACGCCCTTTGCCGAGATTTTGATGTCGTTCATGTCAACGTCTCTTCTAGTAAGTCGCATATCATTCATGGGGAAACCTCGTTACCAGCGGCGCTCAAAGCGGCGGCGCAGGATGACGGCAATAATGTTCATGGTCAAAAGGAAGACCAAAAGGATGATGATCCCGCCCCAGGCACGTTCATAGTAGGCCGGATCGGCGCGCTTTGCCCACTCATAAATCTGTGCAGGCATGGCGGAGTTCGGGTCGAGGAAGCCGCCGAAGAAGCCATCAGGCATGTCGGTGGCGATATAGCCCACCATCCCGATCAGCAGCAGCGGTGCGGTTTCACCGAGTGCCTGCGCCAGACCGATGATGGTCCCGGTCAGAATGCCGGGCATGGCGAGCGGCAGCACGTGGTGGAAGACCGATTGCATCTTGGACGCGCCAATCCCGAGGGCGGCGTCGCGGATGGACGGCGGAACGGCCTTGAGCGACGCGCGGGTCGAGATGATGATGGTCGGCAGGGTCATCAGCGTGAGCACTAGGCCACCCACAATCGGTGCGGATTGCGGCAGGTGGGCGAACTGGATGAACACGGCGAGGCCGAGAATACCGAAGACGATGGACGGCACAGCGGCGAGGTTCGAGATGTTCACCTCGATGAGGTCGGTCCATTTGTTCTGCGGCGCGAATTCTTCGAGATAGATCGACGCGGCCACACCGATGGGAAGCGCGAGGAACAACACGACGAGCATCATGAAGAAGGAGCCCACCATGGAGACGCCCATGCCAGCCTGTTCCGGACGGCTCTCGGAGGCGTCGGCACCGGTGATGAAGGCCCAGTTGAAGCTCTTCTTGATAACACCTGCGTCACGAAGTTCGTCTACGAGATCGAGGTGCGCTGCATCCGTGTTCTTATCGCGGGCAACACTTTCACGGGTCACGCGGCCTTTGAGGTAGCCGTCCACATCAGCAGAGGCGAGGATGCGGAAGGTCACGGTCTGACCGATCAGATCAGGGTTCGCGATCACATCGTCACGCAGTTGCGCCGCGGCGGAGGCAGACAGAAGCGCCTTCATGTCTTTCGCTTTGGCAAGCGGCGTCTCGATCCCCTGCTCCGTCACGCTATCGAAAATCGCCTGCTGGATCAGCGGGTTGTATCCGAATGTGGAGACCTTCTTAATATCTTCGATGTCGCGGTTCCCGTTTTTGTCGAGCTTCGCTTCGTCGAGATAGACCGGCACGTTGATAAACGTCTGTTGGAACGCGCCAAGGCCGCTCGACAGGATCGAGGTCAGCAGGATGACAAGAAACAGCAGGCCTGTTGCGATGGCGGCGAGGCCAAACATGCGAAAGCGTTTCTCGGCAGCGTTGCGTTTCTTCGTGCGCTCGTCTTGAGCGAACAGAGAGCCGGACGGGGTGTTCATGCTTGTCTCGGTCATTAGTCGTACTGCTCCCGATATTTACGCACGATGAAGAGGGCAAAGATGTTGATCGCGAGGGTGATGACGAAGAGCGACATGCCGAGTGCGAATGCTACGAGGGCTTCCGGAGAGGCAAAGTCACTGTCGCCGGTCAACTGGCTCACGATCTTGGCCGTAACCGTTGTCATGGCCTCGAACGGGTTGAGGGAAAGTTTGGCCGCGGCCCCTGCCCCCATCACCACGATCATCGTTTCACCGATGGCGCGCGAGGCGGCGAGAAGGACAGCGCCGACGATCCCCGGCAATGCGGCGGGCAGGACGACCTGTTTGATCGTTTCCGACTTGGTCGCGCCGAGGCCGTAAGAGCCGTCACGAAGCGCCTGCGGCACCGCGTTGATGATGTCGTCAGACAGCGAGGACACGAACGGAATGAGCATGATACCCATAGCGATACCGGCGGTGAGAACCGCGCGTTGCCCTTGCATCCAGCCGAGACCGGAGTCGTCGCCGAAGACGCTCAAAAGGAGCGGACCAACGGTCAACAGAGCGAAGAGACCGTAAACGATGGTCGGAATACCGGCAAGCACCTCAAGAAGCGGCTTCGCAAAGGCGCGTGTCTTCGGGCCTGCGTATTCCGAGAGGTAGATTGCGGCAAAGAGACCGACCGGCACCGCCACGAGGAGCGCGACGAGCGAGATGTAGAGCGTGCCCCAAAGGAGCGGCAGGATCCCGAGGCTCGAAGAGCCACCACGACCGGAGAAGCTCGGGGCCCATTCCAGCAGAGTGAAGAAGTCGAGCGCGGGATAGAGCCGGAAGAATTCAATCGTGTTGAAGATCAGCGAAAGGATGATCCCGATGGTCGTCAGAACAGCGACAGACGCCCCCGCGATGAGGATTGCGAGCACACCCTTTTCAACAGAGTTACGCGCGCGGAATTCGGTGTGGCTCTCTTTCATCGCCCAAAAGAAGCCCGCAAGTGCAATCAAAATCACGGCCCCTGCACGGAGCCAGTTTCCTGCGCCATTCATAACACGGTAGCGCTGTGCGGCTTCCAGAACGGGTTGAGTGATATCATTGGTGACAATCTGCCCGGCGTCTTTAAGAATCTGGGTCACGTCCGCAGAGCCGGTGGTCAATACGCGCGCAGCCTCTTTGTCCATGACACCGGCCGCAACGGCATTGTCGAGACCGTCTGCGGTCCGACGCACTTCGGCCATCACGAGGCCACGGCTCGATCCCTCGCCGATTTCGCTCTCGGGGATCATGCCGGAGACGCTTTTGTTGATGATGGTCGGTTGAATGATCAAAATCAGAACGAGAAGCAGAAATGCTGGCGCAAGGACCTTCAGCACGACGTTGTAACCATAATAGCTTGGCAACGAGTGCAGGAGACGTGCGTCTCCGTTTGCTGTCTTAAGTGCGGACGCGCGCCCAGCCACATAGCCGAACGCTGCCAATCCGAGCACGATCAAGACCAACCAAAGTAAAGGCATGATGCCCCCGATTTCATGAGACTGATGGAAAAGGTTCTAAAAGAAAGCGGGGCGGCGGAATATGCCGCCCCGTGAATTGTCACGTCGCGATGGACTTACTGCATGGTTTCTTCAGCAGCAACAGCAGCTTGGGTCGCAGCCAGTTCCGGATCGGAAACGAGGCCGTACTCAGCAAGCGGGCCGTCCGGACCAGCAATCTCGTCGGCGATGAAGAACTCAGCGTATTCTTTGAGACCCGGGATCACGCCGATGTGGGCTTTCTTCACGTAGAAGAACAGCGGGCGGGACACAGGGTATTCACCGGTGGAGATGGTCTCGGTGGACGGTTCAACGCCGGACATGGTCGCAACTTTGAGTTTGTCGGTGTTGTTCTCGTAGAATGCGAGGCCGAACACGCCGATGCCGTTTGCGTTGGCGTCGATGGATGCGAGGGTCTCGGTGTAGTCACCGTCGATGTCCACTGCGCGACCGTCGGTGGCCACTGCGAGACATGCGTCTTCAGCGTCGTCTTCGGACATGCCAGCAGCCATCATGGCTTCGAAAGCGCCGGTTGCTTCACAGCCAGCAGCGATCACTTTTTCTTCGAAAACTTCACGGGTGCCGTGTTTGGTGCCCGGGATGAAAGCGAGGATGTCTTCAGCCGGCAGGTCAGCGTTGAAGTCAGCCCACTGGGTGTACGGGTTGTCAACGAGAGCGCCGTCTACAACAACTTTCGGTGCGAGAGCGTTGAACAGGTCGGACGGGGTGAAGGCGTTGTATGCCGGGCCGTCGAGCTGGGATGCGAACACGATCCCATCGTAGCCGATGCGGACTTCGATGATGTCGGTCACGCCGTTTTCGGCACAAGCAGCGATCTCTTTGTCGCGGATTTTGCGGGATGCGTTTGCAACGTCGGTGTGCTCTTCGCCAACACCTTGGCAGAAACGCTTCAGACCAGCAGAGGAACCGCCGGATTCAACAACCGGGGTCGGGAAATCAAAGTTTTCACCGAATGCTTCAGCAACGATGGAGGCGTAGGGCAGAACAGTGGAAGAACCGGCAACCTGAACTTGGTCACGGGCAGCGGCAGCAGTAGCCGACACAGCGGCAATCGCGATCGCGGATGCGGTCAGTTTCACAAAGGACATCAATTTAGCTCCTGGTAGTCTCTCGTTTAGTTGAGGGTTGTTAGCACCCTTCGAGCGGCGGTTTAGAAGTCTGTGACGATGCTTTTGTGTAAGATTTGTAACAGGTTTATGACAGTGGGGGAATTTAAAATTAAGCCATTGTTTTTATGATGTATATTTTGCCTATCTTTTCGAAAAATTGCCTGAAAAACATTTCAGGACATAATTCGGGAGCCCGAAATATTAACAATTGTAACAACGATTCCCGAAGGGGGCCGAGTCAGGCCTTACTCGTAAGGCAAAATAACAGAGAAACAGCTCCCCTGCCCCGGATGGCTTTCAATCCGCAGACGACCGCGGTGGCGGTTCAGGATATGCTTCACAATCGCGAGGCCCAGACCAGTTCCGCCCATTTCGCGCGAGCGGTGGTTGTCGACGCGGTAGAAACGCTCTGTCAGGCGCGGAATGTGGCGGGTTGGAATGCCCTCGCCTTGATCCGAGATATCGACACGGACGGCCTCGGACCGCATTGTCGGCTCATCCGTGTGGCTGGTCAGGCAAATGTGAACCTCTTTGTCACGACCGCCGTATTTGATGGCGTTCTCGATCAGGTTTGTGAAAACCTGCGTCAGCTGGTCCTGACTGCCCGGAACGATCTCGCTTTCAGAGAGACCTTCCAGAATCAGTGTGACGTTCTGCTTTTCAGCAAATGCCTGAAGGCTTGCAGTTACGGAACGAAGCAACGCGCAGATATCGACCTTCTCAGTCGGTCGAACACGCCTCTCGGCCTCGACACGGCTCAGGGACAAAAGATCGCCAACAATGCGATTCATCCGCTTGGCCTCTTTGTCCATGATCTCTAGGAACCGCTTGCGCGCCACAGGATCGGCGGCGGCCGGTCCGAGCAGAGTCTCGATAAAACCGAGCACTGCCGTCAACGGTGTGCGCAGTTCGTGGCTCACGTTCGCCACGAAATCGCGGCGCATCTGGCCGGCGTCGTGGAGATCGGTCTTGTCTTCAAAAGCAACGGTCACGCAGGCATAGTCACCGACGATCACAGGATTGAGGGCGACTTCATACACCTGATCCCGCTGATTTTGCGTAATCCGATAGACGGCTTTCGCAGGTTCAGAAAGACGCAGAACGTTTTCGATTGCATCCAAGAGCATCGGCTGACGCAGCACGGTGATATAGTGTCGGCCGACCATCGTCTGATTGAACAACTCGCGCGCGCCGATGTTCCCAGCGACGATACGTTCATCGCGCCCGATGATGACCACCGGGAAGGGCATCGCCTCCGCCATCGCAGCGACCATCGCGTCGCCGGGGACCGTTTGTTCAAGAAGTCGGACCATAAATCACTCGTTAGTGGACCCTATAGACCCGATGTAACCGCCGTGTGACAAGGGAATTGTAACTGCACCCCAAGGTTGAATTACCTACCGCCGCCACAATCAAGGCAGCTAACGACAGATTCTTTTCCAAAAAAGTTAAAATTCTGTGTTCGTATCGCTAGCGTAAACATTGAGTTTCCGAAAAATTCGTTGAGTTGTGAATCGTTATTAATTTTCAATGTTTCTCAACCATTTGAGGGAAATCGGACTGAAGAGGCTCAGAATGAGTGGCGCGAGAAGCAATACGTTTCGAGAAATGATGGCGCATCTTTCCGAAGTTGCCCCGGGCAAAACGCATACCGTTTTGATGGTCGGAAAATCTCCGCAAATGCATGATCTTGAACGTCATCTCGGCATGTGCGCGGGCGTCTTGTCGATCCGCTACGGAGATTTTTCGCGAGATTTGATTGAACGGCTCAAACCGGACAGCATTCTCTGTCCCGCCATCGGTGAAGACTTCGACTGTATCGAGATTGCGGATTTTCTTGCATCCACCTGTTTTCAGGGAACCCTTCGGGTGTTTTGCGGAACAGAGTTGCACCACGGGGTGATCCGCAGAGACCTCTGCAGCCGCTATCCGAACCACGACTTCGACATCCTGACTTTCGCAACGAAACCGCGGGCCCTGACCAGATTGCACTGACGCGGTGCATTTCAGCCGATTTTTTTCAACCCGTCGCGGAACCGCTGCGCGTTCTGTTGGTAATGCAGCGCTGAGGACTTGAGCCCTGCGATCTGCTCTTCGGTGAGTGTCCGTACCACTTTACCGGGCGCGCCCATGACGAGAGATCCGTCGGGGATCTCCTTGTTCTCTGTAATCAGCGCATTCGCGCCGATCAGACAGTTTTTACCGATCTTTGCGCCGTTCAGCACGGTCGCGCCCATGCCGATCAGGGAATTGTCACCAATCGTGCAACCGTGAAGCATGGCCTTGTGCCCGATGGTGCACCCCTTCCCGATGGTGAGCGGATAGCCCATATCCGTATGGAGGACGGAGTTTTCCTGAATATTCGTGCCTTCGCCGACGAAAATGACCTCGTTGTCGCCGCGCAGTGTGGCGCCAAACCAGATGTTCGTATGTTCTTCGAGCACGACTTTGCCGATTACATTCGCGTCCGGCGCGACCCAATAGTCTCCGTTCAGCGGGAGCACAGGCGCATGAGAGTCCAAGCTGTAAAGTGTCATCCTTCCTCCTCCTCGAATTCCGTCTGAAGTCCGCGCACAAACGGCATGAGGCCCGGTTGTTGCGCGCGACGCAGACGTTCCGCTTCGATGATAGTTTGCAGATGCGCAAACGTCTGGTCCAGATCATCATTAACAAGCACGTAATCATAGCCACCCCAGTGGCTGATTTCGTCCCAGCTTTGCTGCATCCGCTTCGCGATGACCTCCGGCTGATCCTGACCGCGTTCGACCAAACGGCGACGCAGTTCGCGGATCGACGGCGGCAGAATGAAGATCGAGAGAACGTGGTCGCTCAGGACGGAATTCGAAATCTGCTGCGCACCCTGCCAGTCCACGTCGAAGAGAACGTCCCGCCCGCTCTCGATGGCCTCACGCACCGGACCAGCGGGCGAACCATAATAATTGCCAAACACCTGCGCATGTTCGAGCATCTCGCCCTCGTCCACCATCTCGCGGAACGCGGGCGTATCGACGAAGTGATACTCGACCCCGTTCGTTTCCCCGGGACGCGGATCGCGGGTCGTAGCGGAGACAGAAAAACGCAAAGTTTCGTCCCATGCCATAAGCTTGCGCGCCAAGGTCGATTTCCCCGCTCCGGACGGCGACGACAAGATGATGAGCAGGCCGCGACGGGAAGTGGACTGGCTTTTTGCCTGTGACATTATGGGCTCCTTCTCGATCACGTTGGCCGTCGCAATCTATATCCGCCTCCCCGCACGTTGGAAAGCGCTGCGTGCTTGCCGTTGCCACCAACATCAAAGCGCAAAATATCAGAGGGATATAAAGACCGCTGCGCCCACTCCGTAAATGTCATGAAAAACAGAATTTCGGCGCTTTAATTGCTCAGTTTTCCCACGATTTGGCCAGATTTCTGGTTAATAAATCCTTAAGAGTTCCCGAACAAATCTTCAGAAGTTCCCGCGTCACGTTAACCATTTGTTAGGTTTTGTCCCACTATGCGGCACGTTCATGTCATACTAACCTCATCGCAACGCGCGCAAATCGCGTTGCATTTGACATGCGGGTCACCGGGTCGAATATCCGGGCAGTCACACCAGAACGGTCTATCCCGCCTTCGCACGCTCCGCCTCGCCAGAGGCGTGACAGCCAGACGACAGGTGATGAGATGACAAAAGTCGAGTTTAGCAACGGAAATGTTGTGCCGTTTTTGCAGCGGCGGACCGAGACGCATTTTGCTGCGCTCAAGACAGTTGAGGGTTATTGGAATGGTCTGCGCCAAGGACGGTCGATCCCGCTTCGTTCCGACATCGATCCGCGCGGCATTCAGGACGCGCTCGAGTATGCCTTTATCCTCGAACGCATCGCACCGGGTGTGGCGCGGTTCCGACTGGCCGGAATGCATCTGACGGACCTCATGGGAATGGAAGTGCGCGGCATGCCGTTGACCGCGATGTTTGTGCCAGAAGCGCGCGCTACTGTTTCAACTGCGCTTGAGGCGGTCTTTGATACGCCGGAATGTACCACCCTCACACTAGAGGCCGAGCGCGGCATTGGGCGTGGTGAGATGAGCGGCGCGCTCCTTCTTTGTCCCCTCAAATCCGATCTGGGCGACGTCAATCGCGTCCTTGGCGCGCTCCAAACGAACGGTCCGATTGGACGCCAGCCGCGTCGGTTCAAGATCGGAGGTGCTCAGATGAATTCGGAGACACGTGCAGAACGCGGCCAAGAATTCGCAGAAGCGAAGCGCAAGTATGAAGGCAAAATTTCCAAGGCACCGCGTCCGCGCGGCGGGACGGAAAAGCCGAGGTTACGTTTGGTAAAATCCGACATGTAAGAGGAGTGACCGGGGGGAACCTCTCTTCTGTCGCGACCAAACGAAAAAAGCCGGGCCCCAGAGCCCGGCTTTTTGCATTCGTGGATCGGCGCAGTTTACGCAGTCGCCGCGATAGTCTCCGGCGTCTGGCCCTTCTGGAGTTCCTCAGCGACGAGGAATGCAAGCTCCAGAGACTGGGACGCGTTCAGGCGCGGGTCACAGGCGGTGTGGTAGCGATCGGCGAGGTTCTCGTCCGTCACAGCACGCAGACCACCGGTGCACTCGGTCACGTCCTGACCGGTCATCTCGAAGTGAACGCCGCCCGGAACCGTGCCCTGCTCGCGATGAACCGCAAAGAATTCCTGAACTTCGCCAAGAACTTGCTCGAACGGACGGGTTTTGTAACCGCTGTCAGATTTGATCGTGTTGCCGTGCATCGGGTCACAGGACCAGACAACGTTTGCACCCTCGGCTTTCACGGTCTCAACGAGGCGCGGCAGGTGGTCGCCCACTTTACCTGCGCCGAAGCGTGCGATGAGCGTCAGACGGCCAGCTTCGTTCTCAGGGTTCAGTTTGCCCATGAGAACTTTGAGGTCTTCTGCGGTCGTGGTCGGGCCACATTTGAGACCGATCGGGTTTTCAACGCCGCGGCAGAATTCGACATGTGCGCCGTCCGGCTGACGGGTGCGGTCGCCGATCCAGATCATGTGACCGGAGCCTGCAATCGTCGCACCAGAAGTGCTGTCCACACGGGTCAGGGCCTCTTCATATTCAAGCAGCAGAGCTTCATGCGAGGTGTAGAAATCAACTGTCTGAAGATCAGGGTTGTTCTCACCGGTCATGCCAGCCGCTTTCATGAAGTCGAGCGCATCTTGGATGCGGTTCGCCATGTCGCGGTATTTCTCTGCCTCATCGGACTCGGTGAAGCCGAGGGTCCAGGAGTGCACGCGGTGAATATCTGCGAAACCACCTTTGGAGAAGGCGCGCAGAAGGTTCAGGGATGCCGCCGCCTGCGTGTAGGCATGCAGCATGCGCTGCGGATCAGGGATGCGAGCCTCTGGAGTGAAGTCGAAACCATTGATGATGTCACCACGGTAAGACGGCAGTTCCACACCATTCGAGGTCTCGGTCGGCGCAGAGCGCGGCTTGGCGAACTGGCCGGCCATACGACCGACTTTGATCACCGGCACTTTCGCACCAAAAGTGAGAACCATAGCCATCTGAAGCATGACTTTGAACGTGTCACGGATGTTGTTGCCGGTGAACTCGGCAAAGCTCTCTGCGCAGTCGCCGCCCTGAAGAAGGAAGGCCTCGCCACGGGACGCTTTGGCCAAGGAGCGCTTGAGTTTACGCGCCTCACCCGCAAAAACGAGCGGCGGATATTTGGCGAGCTGAGCCTCTACAGCATTCAGCGCGGCCTCGTCCGTATAGTCGGGCATTTGCACACGCGGTTTGTTGCGCCATGCGGTTTTCACCCAATCCGTCATCGTTCTTACTCCAAAACGTTGTCTATTCTCCTCCCTCCGTCCGCGCACTGTTAGCGCACACGAAAGTCTGACGACTTATAAGCAGGAGAAGCCGATGAGAAAACCCAAAAGAGACTCGCAAAGGTGCAGAAATGACGGGCAAATGCCTATTTCCTGCGCTCGGGACTGATGCCGTTACGGACGCGGCGTGATGCTGTACGCTGCGCCCTCCATGACCGAGAGGAACCAGATCGAGCCATCGGGAGCGATTTCGATGTCCCGAACGCGTCCAGTTTCCGGCCATGACCACGTTGTCTGTTCCCATGTCTGCGGGTCCATCACGGCGATGTAGTCGAATTTGAGAGAGCCAATCAGATGCGCGCCAGCGAGTTCTGGAAACAGATCGCCACTATATACAGCGTACCCGGAGGGTGCGATTGAGGGGGTCCACTGATGCACGGGCGGAGCTGTCCCCTCAAGGAGCGGTGGAGCAAATCGTCCCCCGCCATAATTCTCCCCGTAGGTGGTGAGCGGCCAACCGTAATTTTCGCCTTTGATCACGCGGTTGATTTCATCTCCGCCTTGCGGCCCGTGTTCATTCACCCAAAGGCGTCCGGACAGATCGAGCGCCGCACCCTGAGGATTGCGGTGCCCGAAGGACCAGATTTGCGGCAGCGCATTTGCTTGATCGACGAAAGGATTGTCCGCCGGGATCGTCCCGTCGCGGTTGATACGGAGGACCGTCCCATTCGCGCGCGACAGATCCTGCGCTGACTCGCGGTCTCCACGTTCTCCGACCGTCAGATAGAGGGTTCCGTCCGCGGCCTCGACGATGCGCGATCCGAAGTGCTGCCCGCGACGTGATTCCTCACTCATCACAAAAAGATCCCGAAACCCCTCGATCCGTCCGTCAATGAGACGCCCGACGCCAAGCGCGGTTCCTGCCCCGCCGCGCATCGGTTTAGCATAACTCAGGAATATCTCTCGACTCTCCTCGAAATCGCGCGGAACCATGATGTCGAGCAATCCGCCCTGCCCGTTCTCCCAAACGCGCGGGACCCCGCGCAACTCAATCCGCTTTCCATCCCTGAGATGCAAAAGCCGACCATCAATTTCCGAGATCAACACACCACCATCCGGCAGAAACGCGATAGACCAGGGTTCATCAAGGCCCGAAACCATCTCTGTGACGTCGACAGACTTGCCCCCGGCCATGCGCTCCACAGCTAGTGCCGCAGCAGGAAAAGATAGGGCAAACACTGGCACCGTCAGAAGCACGTTTCGGATCAGCTGAAATGTCATCGGAACCCTTCCGTCAATATGTCCTGTAGAAAGGACGTAGACCGAAATACCTGCGCATCCATCTCAGAAAGCTGACCTTGGCGAGAATACGCCCGAGTCGGCGCACTCTGCCCAGACTCGTAGAGAAACGGGCCATTTCTCCGACAGCGCGTAATTTCCGGTCAAAAGACCTGAATTTACCCTTCAGAATTTGAGCAAATGCCCTAAATGCGCCCAAAGAACGCGGCGGCATCTCTTTCCAATTGGTCAAAGCGCGTCTAGGCTCCGCCATATAAATTTTTCAAAATCAGGGAGAATTCCATATGAAAAAGCTGCTTCTGGCGACGACTGCGGCCACGATGTTGACCGGCGCCGCATCAGCCGAAGAAATCAAGATCGGTGTGATGCTTGGCTTCACCGGTCCGGCTGAATCCTTGGCGCCCGATATGTTCGGCGGCGCAAAGGCAGCCATCGCAGAAGCATCTGACAGCGGGATGTTCCTCGACGGTACCACGATTGCTGTGGTCCAGGGTGACTCCTCCTGTGTGGATGCGGCTGTTTCGACCGCTGTTGCCGACCGTTTCGTGACGGCTGATGGCGTCTCCGGCATTATCGGTGCGCTGTGCTCTGGTGCGACCATTGCGGCACTTCAGAACGTCGCAATCCCGAACGGCATGGTGATGATTTCCCCGTCCGCGACCTCTCCTGCGCTGACCTCCATCGAAGACAACGGCCTGTTCTTCCGCGCTTCCCCGTCCGACGCCCGTCAGGGTCAGGTGATGGCAGAATCGCTCATGGAAAAAGGCGTGACCTCTGTTGCCGTGACCTACACCAACAACGACTACGGCAAGGGTCTCGCTGACGCGTTTGAAGCCTCCTATACCGAAATGGGCGGCATCGTGACGATCAACGCCTCCCACGAAGATGGCAAAGCCGACTACTCCGCTGAAGTCGGTGCACTGGCTGCTGCTGGTGGCGATCTTCTCGTGGTTGTTGGCTATCTGGACCAAGGTGGCCCGGGCATCATCCGTGCCGCTCTCGACACCGGTGCATTCGACATGTTCCACCTGCCGGACGCGATGATCGGCCAGTCCATCGAAGATCGCTTTGGCGACGAAATCGAAGGCTCCACCGGTCAGGTTCCGGGCTCTGATAGCGAAGGCGGCGACATGCTCGTCCCGATCGGCGAAGCGAACGGCTATGATGCAACCGCGCCTTATGCACCGGAATCCTATGACGCAGGTGCTCTGATGGTTCTCGCTATGCAGGCTGCTGGTTCCACCGATCCGCAGGTCTACAAAGACAAAGTCTTCGACGTGGCCAACGCTCCGGGCGAAATGATCTACCCGGGTGAGATTGCCAAAGCCCTCGAAATCCTCGCTGCTGGCGGCGAAATCGACTATGTCGGCGGTTCCGCTGTTGAGCTGATCGAGCCGGGCGAAGCCGCTGGCTCCTACCGTGAAATCGTCGTCGAAGGCGGCAAGATCACCACGGTTGGCTATCGCTAATCTTTAGCATCTCGTGCAGCCCGATTCCTCACGGAGTCGGGCTGTATCTATACAAAAACCGAAGTGCGACAGCCCGATTGATGGCCAAGTCGCATCATCAACAGCGGGATATTCAACATGATCGAAGTGCGTGATTTGCACATGCATTTCGGCGGGTTTCGTGCGGTGGATGGCGCCTCGCTCACACTTGAGCAAGGGTCTATCACAGGGCTCATTGGGCCCAATGGCGCGGGGAAAACGTCGCTTTTCAACTGTATCGCGGGGGTACTCACTCCGACGTCCGGACAGGTGCTGTTCAACGGGGAAGAGATCACAGGTCTCAAACCGCATGAACTGTTCCATAAGGGCATTTTGCGCACCTTCCAGATCGCGCATGAGTTCGGCTCCATGACCTGTCGCGAAAACCTGATGATGGTGCCTGCGGGGCAAACCGGCGAGACCCTCTGGAACACATGGTTCGGGCGCAAACGGATCGCGGACGAAGAGCGGGCACTTCGGGCCAAAGTGGACGAAGTTCTTGAATTCCTGACAATTTCCCATATCGCGGACCTGAAAGCCGGTGAGATTTCCGGCGGTCAGAAAAAGCTCCTCGAGCTTGGCCGCACCATGATGGTCGATGCAAAAATGGTCTTCCTCGACGAGGTCGGCGCAGGCGTGAACCGCACCCTGCTCTACACCATCGGCGACGCGATCAAGCGTCTCAACGTCGAGCGCGGCTACACCTTCTGCATGATCGAACACGACATGGATTTCATCAAACAGCTCTGCGATCCGGTGATCGTCATGGCACAGGGCAAGGTCATGGCGACCGGCTCTGCCGAAGACATCATGCAAAACGAAGCGGTGATCGAGGCCTACCTCGGCACCGGCGTCAAAAACAAGAAAACGGAGGAGGCAGAATGAGTTTCCTTCACGCCAATGAAATGCGCGGGGGCTATGGCTCTGGCGCGGATATTCTTCACGGCTGCACGCTCACCGTCCAGAAGGGTGAGATCGCTGTGATTGTCGGCCCGAACGGCGCGGGCAAATCCACTGCGATGAAAGCGGTCTTCGGGATGCTGAACCTACGCGAGGGCCATGTGCATCTCGACGGGGAGGACATCACAGGCCTCACGCCGCAGGAACGCGTTTACAAGGGCATGGGGTTCGTCCCCCAGACCCACAACATTTTCCCGACCATGACGGTGCGCGAGAATTTGGAGATGGGTGCGTTCATCCGTAACGATGATATCGAGCCCACAATTCAGCAGGTCTACGAACTCTTCCCGGCGGTCTATGAAAAGCGCAACCAGAACGCCGGCGAGCTTTCGGGTGGTCAGCGCCAACAGGTCGCCGTGGGCCGTGCGCTCATGACCCAGCCGAAGCTTTTGATGCTCGACGAGCCGACCGCTGGTGTGTCGCCCATCGTGATGGATGAGCTGTTCGACCGGATTATTGAAGTTGCCAAGACGGGCATCTCGATCCTCATGGTGGAACAGAACGCCCGCCAAGCTCTTGAAATCGCGGACAAAGGCTATGTCCTCGTGCAGGGCGCCAATGCTTACACCGACACTGGGGCCAACCTTTTGGCAGACCCCGAAGTCCGTCGCACATTCTTGGGGGGCTGAAATTATGGACCTTCTCAACGCCCTCGTGGCGTTTGCTAACTTCGTTGTGGTTCCCGCGACCGCCTATGGCGCGCAGCTTGCACTTGGGGCGCTTGGTGTGACGCTGATTTATGGCGTGCTCCGGTTCTCCAACTTTGCCCATGGTGAGACCATGTCCTTCGGGGCGATGGTCGTTGTGCTGGTGACCACACTCTTCCAAAGCTGGGGGATTAGCCTCGGGCCGCTCCCGACTGCACTGCTCGCCCTGCCCTTCGGGATTTTGGCGACGGCGATCCTGCTTCTGACCACCGACAAAGTGGTCTACAAGTTCTATCGCCGCGTCAAAGCCGCGCCTGTGATGCTCGTGATTGTGTCGACCGGCGTCATGTTCGTGATGAACGGAGCTGTTCGGATGATCATCGGCACGGATGACAGACGGTTCGCGGATGGCGAACGTTTCCTGATCTCCGCGCGTGATTTCAAAACGATGACGGGTCTCTCCGAGGGCCTCGCCATCCGGACAACTCAGGTGATCACCGTTGTGGTTGCCATGATCACGGTGGCCGCGCTGTTCTGGTTCCTGAACAAAACACGCACCGGCAAATCGATGCGCGCCTATTCGGACAACGAAGATCTCGCGCTACTCTCCGGGATCAATCCGGAGCGTGTGGTCAAGATCACTTGGCTCCTCGTGGCTGCGCTCGCGACGATTGCCGGAGCCCTCTATGGTCTCGACAAGAGCTATAAGCCGCTTATCTTCCAACAACTTCTACTTCCGGTCTTTGCTGCCGCCATTGTGGGCGGGATCGGCAATCCGCTGGGCGCCATTGCAGGTGGCTTTGTCATCGCCTTCTCCGAGGTGACGCTCACCTATGCGTTCAAGAAGGTTGTGACCTATCTCGGACCTGACAGTTGGGCGCCCGACGGGTTGGTTCAGCTGCTGTCCACAGACTACAAATTCGCCGTGTCCTTCGCGATCCTGATCATCGTGCTGCTCTTTAAGCCGACCGGCCTGTTCAAGGGGCAATCCATATGACCCAGTCACGTGCACCTCTTTATTTCCTCATCATGGCCCTGCTTATTCTGGCCGTTGGCGTTTTCCAGTCGTGGAACTCCGCGCTGTCGATCCTGAACATGGGGCTCATCTCCGCGATCATGGCGCTCGGCGTGAACCTTCAGTGGGGCTATGCCGGTCTGTTCAATGTCGGTGTCATGGGCTTTGTCGCGCTTGGCGGTTTGGCAGTCGTGCTCACATCCATGAGCCCGGTATCTGCCGCGTGGTCGGCAGGTGGCGTGCGGATGATCATCTCGCTCGCTGTCGGTATCGCCACCATCGTCATTGCGATCATGGCCTATCCGCGCCTGCCGAAGGGCCGCATCCGTGGCTTTGGCCTCGCCGCGATCCTGCTCGTGGGCCTTTGGGCATTCCGGAGCCTCTTTGATCCCGCTGTTGCAGCCATCGAAGCCATTGATCCAGCGGTCACCGGCTATCTCGGCGGTTTGGGTCTCCCAGTCATCTTGGCGTGGCCAGTCGGCGCTCTGCTCGCAGCGGGAGCCGCGTGGCTCGTGGCGAAAACGGCACTGGGTCTGCGCTCCGATTATCTCGCTATTGCGACCCTCGGGATTGCAGAGATCATCATCGCCGTTCTTAAAAACGAAGACTGGCTGTCCCGCGGCGTGAAAAACGTCAACGGCCTGCCCCGTCCTGTGCCTTACGAGATCGACCTGCAAGGCGCGGAGTGGTTCGTCAGTCTCTGCGCGAAGTTCGGCTTTGATCCGGTGAGCAGCTCCACCATCTTTGTGAAACTGCTCTACGCGGGGTTCTTCCTCGCCGTGATCATCATCATCGTGACCGCGATGGAGCTTGCCCTCAAAAGCCCGTGGGGCCGTATGATGCGCGCCATTCGTGACAACGAAGTCGCAGCCGAAGCCATGGGCAAGGACGTCACAGGTCGCCACCTGCAAATCTTCGTTCTCGGGGCCGCGATCATCGGCTTTGCGGGGGCCATGATGACCACTCTGGATGGTCAACTTACCCCGACGGCCTACCAACCGCTGCGCTACACTTTCCTCGTTTGGGTCATGGTGATCGTTGGCGGATCGGGCAACAACTGGGGCGCTGTCCTCGGCGGTATGCTCATCTGGTTCCTCTGGATCGAGGTGGAGCCCATCGGCGGGTTTATCGTCAATTCGCTCACCGCTGGTCTCGAAGATGGCTCCCCGATCAAGTCGGGTCTCCTCGATCGCTTGGCCTATATGCGGTATCTGACGATGGGGATCATCCTTCTGGTGGTATTGCGGTTCTCTCCGCGCGGGCTTTTGCCTGAAAAATAATCCGCCGCGATCAATCGCACTTTTGCTCAGGGGCTTTGCCGATTTTTCTTTCGGCAGAGCCCTTTTCATATCGTAGGCTCACTCGGCAAACCAATAAGAACACGAGACGAGAGGGTGTGGCAGTGAGACTACTGACAGGGATTTGTGCTGCTGGAAATTCGACACGGATGGGCTTTGACAAACTCACCACGTCGCCGTCGCTTCATTCTCCCGACACACTCATGACGCGCGTCGTTGCGGCGGTGCCCAGAACCGATTTTGTCGTCGCCCTACCGCCCGAGGATCATCGCTATTACGCCGCACGAAAATCGCTCCTGCGCCCCTACGACAGAAGTATTTGCGTGGCTGATCCGGATCAGGGAATCGCGGAAACCCTCAAACTTTTGGCGCAAACGGCATTGGCGGAAGAGTACGACGGTCTGATCATTCTCATGGCCGATTTGCCCTTTCTCACACGTTCCCATGTCGAGAGCGTGATAAAAATATTCGAGGCCTTCGACGGCGAACGTGTCGTGCGAGCGACCTGTACGGATGGAGATTTCGGGTATCCCGTCATCCTGCCAGCAAAAGTGCTGCCGGAGTTCGAGGCCCTCACGGGGGAACAGCGTGTAGGTGTTGTGTTGGCCAACCATTCCGTCAAACGTGTAAACATTGGCTCGAAAGCTGCCTGCATGCACGTGAATACACCGGAAGACTGGCGCAAAATCTGAGCGCGCCAAAGCAGGGCTGATCTATTTGGAATGGTACCCGTGGCCGGACTCGAACCGGCAAGGCCGCAAAGCCGGGGGATTTTGAATCCCCTGTGTCTACCAATTCCACCACACGGGCAGAGCGCCAAAAGCGGCGCAGTAAGAGGCGTTTAACGAAGCGCGCGAGCGGCGTCCAGAGGGATCGTGATCGGGGACAGAGATTTTTACGCCCCTTCACGCACACGTGGTTGCGTTCTGATCACATCCTTAGCGCCACGATGACAAAATTGCGAAATGAGCGGCGCGACGTTCCCTTCGGCTTGACCCTTCTGATCAGATGCTGCCTAAAGAGGAAAACGAGCAGGGGACGGTAAATGCGCCGACTTTACAACTGGACACTGTCGCTCGCGGAGAGCCCGCACGCGCTTTGGGCCTTGGCGATTGTCGCCTTCATCGAAAGTTCCGTTTTCCCCATTCCGCCGGACATCCTGATGATCCCTCTGATCGTCGCGCGTCCGCGTGAGGCCTTCAAAATCGCAGGGATTGCGACGGTTGCGTCCGTTCTCGGCGGGATGCTCGGCTATTGGATCGGCTACGGCGCGTTTGAAACGATCGGTCGTCCAGTCCTCGAGTTCTACGGCAAAGATGCCTACTTCGACGAATTCGCGGTCAAATATAACGAATACGGTGCCTGGGCCGTGCTGATCGCGGGGATTACACCGTTCCCGTATAAGGTCATTACAATCCTCTCGGGAACAACGGGCCTCTCCCTGCCCGTCTTCATCCTCTCGTCGATCACCGCCCGTGCGTTCCGGTTCTTCATCGTGGCGGCGCTCCTGTGGAAATTCGGCGATCCGATCCGTGAATTTATCGAGCGGCGCTTGGGACTTGTCTTCACTGTTCTGCTCGTGCTTCTCTTTGGTGGCTTCTACGCCGTGAAATATCTGTGATCCTATGAAATCTAAATCTGACTTCGCTCCGCTTCAGCCTGCCCTCGCCGCGACCTTCGGCTCAGCTGCAATTCTCGGAGGTGCGTTCATCTTTCAATCGCTCGGCTACGCGCCCTGCCCGATGTGTATATGGCAGCGTTGGCCCCACGCGATTGCGATTGTGATTGGGTTGCTCTTCTTCGCGACCCGTATCCGGAGCCTGACGCTCCTCGGTGTCTTGGTGATGCTGGTCTCTGCGGGTCTCGGTGGGTTTCACGCTGGGGTCGAACAGGGCTTCTGGCCGGGACCAAGCTCCTGTACAGGCGGCGTTGATGCACTTGCGGGCTTTAGCGGCGCGGGCCTTCTCCCGTCTGCCGGTGAAGCCGAGGCCATCGTCATGTGCGATGAAATCGTATGGGACACTTGGGGTCTCGGGATCACTATGGCTGCGTGGAATTGCGTCTTTTCCCTGATTTTTGCCGCACTTTGGTTCGTCGGTTGGAAGAAGGCTTGAGTTTCCGGAAAAGTGAGCCCATCTTTTCTCTATGAGAGAGAAAAAGGTCATCGAATTCCCGACAGCCCGCCGCGCCCGTCCGCGTGTTGGCGGTCGTCTGGCTGATGCGCGCGCGGATGCTCTTCGCGCTCGCTTTAAAAAAGTGTCGGATGCCTCCCGCACTGGCGACGCCAGCACGCCGCTCAAAAAGCTGCTGAAGCGCTTCTGAGGGCGACCACCTTTACACTTAGTGCAGTGTGAACTCCCCCACGCAGTTCCGCCATTCGCCGGGTGCGATCAGTTTCCGGTGTGTGAAACGAACATGATGGAGCGGGCCTTCAATGTTTTCGTGCCAGAATTCGATGAACTTGAAGAGTTTTGGATAGTCTGGCGCGAGATCGAAAAGCTGCCATGAAAATGTGTTCAGGACGCTCTGATAATCCGGCATTCGGTAGGTAAATTCCGCCAATGTGAGCCCGTAACCCGAAAGCATCATTTCGGTCTCACTCAAGTCCTTTTCGTGCATGTATTGGTCTCCTGCTTGGGGCCTTTTCGGCCTCTCGATTTCCTCCCTAATAAAAATGGTGCCGGAATTCAGAAATATGTCAATTAAAACAATATATTGTCACTCTCCCGCAGTGGCTGCTGCCGATGCGGTGACATACGACTGTCATGGACCATTGCACCCCATATCCGGTATGGGATAGACTAACGAACAACCAGATAGGGATCGCGTGCGGCTTTCACACGCCTTCCTAAAACAGCACAGAATAACTACAGGCGGACAACGTGAGCGATACACCCGAAACCCCTGAAAATACTCCGGAAAATGGCGACGAAACTCCGCGCGAGGTAATGGCGTGGGATGGTCCGAAAATCTCCATTACGCAGGAGATGAAGACGGCCTATCTCGACTACGCGATGAGCGTGATCGTGTCGCGCGCCATTCCCGATCTGCGGGACGGTCTGAAACCAGTTCACCGGCGCATTCTTTTTGCGATGAACGAGGCGGGCAACACCCACGATAAAGCCTATCGCAAGTCCGCCCGCGCGGTCGGAGACACCATGGGTAAATATCACCCGCACGGTGACTCGGCGATCTATGACGCCCTCGTCCGGATGGCGCAGCCGTTCTCCATGTCCCTGCCTCTGCTCGACGGTCAAGGCAACTTCGGCTCCATGGACGGCGACGCGGCAGCGGCTATGCGTTATACCGAAGTTCGCATGGACAAACCGGCGGCCTACCTGCTTGCCGATATCGACAAAGACACGGTCGATTTCGAACTGAACTACGACGGTAAAGACAAAGAGCCGACGGTTCTTCCGGCGCGTTTCCCGAACATGCTCGTAAACGGGGCAGGTGGTATCGCGGTCGGTATGGCCACGAACATCCCGCCGCATAACCTTGGCGAAGTTGTGGATGCGACCCTCGCCCTCATCGAGAATCCGGATATTTCGTCCGAGCGCCTGATGGAGATTGTCCCTGCCCCCGACTTCCCGACGGGCGGTATGATCCTCGGCCGGTCCGGTGCGCGCAAAGCCTACCTCGAAGGGCGCGGCTCCGTTGTGATCCGCTCCAAGACCCGCGTCGAGGAAATCCGCAAAGACCGCTACGCCATCGTCATCGACGAGATCCCGTATCAGGTGAACAAAGCCACCATGATCGAAAAGATCGCGGAGATGGTGCGCGACAAGCGGATTGAAGGCATCGCCCACGTTCAGGATGAATCCGACCGCAATGGTGTGCGCGTGGTGATCGAACTCAAGCGTGACGCGACCCCAGAGGTCGTTCTCAACCAACTGTTCCGTTTCACTCCGATGCAGACGTCCTTCGGCTGCAACATGCTCGCGCTCAATGGTGGCCGTCCGGAGCAACTGACCCTGCGCCAGTTCCTTGAACACTTCATCACCTTCCGTGAAGAAGTTGTGGCCCGCCGCACCGCGTTCGAACTGCGCAAAGCTCGTGACCGCGCCCATATCCTCTGTGGTCTGGCTGTGGCTGTATCGAACGTGGATGAGGTCGTCGCGACGATCCGCTCCTCCGCCGATGCGCCGGAAGCGCGTCACAAGCTCATGACCCGCCGCTGGCCTGCGCATGAGATTGCAGATTACATTCGCCTGATCGACGATCCGCTTCACAAGATGAACGACGACGGGACCTACAACCTTTCCGAGGTTCAGGCCCGCGCGATCCTTGATCTACGTCTCCAGCGCCTCACCCAGATTGGTGTGAAGGAAGTCACGGACGAGTTGGTCGAATTGGCCGCGAAGATCAAAGACTACCTTGCGATCCTCGCCTCGCGCGAACGGATCATGGAGATCATCTCAAACGAACTCAGCGAGGTCAAAGATCTCTTCGCCGTTCCCCGTCGCACCGAAATTGCCGATTGGTCCGGCGATATGGACGATGAAGACCTGATCGAGAAAGAGGACATGGTTGTGACCGTGACCTCCTCCGGTTGGGCCAAGCGCACCCCGCTTGCCGATTACCGCGCCCAAAAACGCGGCGGCAAGGGGCTGTCTGGTATGGCGACGAAAGACGAAGACGTGATCACCACGCTTTTTGTCGCGAACACCCACACGCAGCTTCTCGTCTTCACCGATGACGGGATGGCCTACAAACTCAAGACCTGGCGTCTGCCGCTTGGCGGTCGGACGGCGAAGGGCAAGCCTCTGCTGCAAATCCTGCCGATCCCGCAGGGCGTCTCCATTGCGGCGATCCTGCCGGTGGACCGTGACGAAAAAGACTGGGACGATCTGCAGATCGTCTTCGCGACCTCGAAAGGCTCTGTGCGTCGGAACCGTCTCTCGGATTTCACCAACGTGAAATCGAACGGCAAAATTGCGATGAAATTCGAAGGCGATGACGAAGGCACCCGTCTGATCAATGCCAGAATTTGCGATGAAAATGATGATGTTATGCTCGTAACTTCAAGTGGCCGCGCGATCCGTTTCCCGGTTCCTGATGTGCGTGTGTTCAACTCGCGCAGCTCGACCGGTGTGCGCGGCATCAAGCTCGTGAACGAGGGTGACGAAGTCGTCTCTATGTCGGTGATCAAGCACTTTGAGGCCGAAAGCTATGAGCGCCAAGCCTACCTCAAAATGCGTCGCCAACAAGTCGGCGCGGATGAGGCCGAGGGGACGGATGATGACGAAGATGTCGCAGAAGGCTCGATCTCCATGGAGCGGTTCGAAGCGATGAAAGCCGCCGAAGAGTTGCTCGTCACCATCACCAAAGGTGGTATCGGCAAACTGTCCTCCTCGCACGATTACCCAGTGCGCGGTCGTGGTGGTCAGGGCGTCACAGCCATGGAGAAAACCATGCGCGGCGGTCCGATTGTGGCCTGCTTCCCGGTTGGCACCGAGGACCAGATCATGCTCGCGACCTCCAAAGGCCAGTCCATCCGCTGTCCGGTGGATGGCATCTCCTTCCGCTCCCGCGGCGCGGGTGGTGTGAAAGTGTTCAACACTGGCAAGGGTGAAGAAGTCGTCTCGGTCGCCTGGATCGCGGAAAGCGAAGAAGACGAAAACGAAGCCTGACACCGAACACATCTGAACTCTCAGATGACGTAAGGGCACCCCCGGCACATTCAACATGTGTCGGGGGTTTTCATTTAAAGTTTACCTTAAGTCATTGATCATAAAAACAAAGACACGCAGGCATTCAGAGGATTCTGGAGGCTCCGCAAGTGTGCATCCTTGTAAAAATTTCCCCCTAATCGAACTGACATAAATTTTTTAAGAGCGAACCACTCAGTAAAATATTGACCATAGGGTAAAACATGTTCCTACGTACATCCGCCATTTCCATTGCGTTTCTCGCAACCGCAGGCGTCGCATTTGCCGACGGGCTCTCCTACAGCTCCGTCGAAGTGACGCATATGGATATTGAGGGCACAACAGTCGATAATATCACAGGCTCTTTTGACTACCTCACGGGCGCACTCTCGTTCACTGGTACGGCAGACGTGTCAGACTTTGGTGGCACCGACGTCCACAATCTGTCCTTCTCGGCCGGTTACGAATTCATGCCGAATATGACCATCTACGCTGCACTCGGGACGAGCGACGACGGACGCGATAGCGGCAGCGATTATGGCATCGGCGCGGAATACAAAACCGCGACCTACGGTGCAGCCATCGACTATCACGACTACGATGCTTTTGATTACGAAGTTCTGACTGTTGCAGGTTATTATGAATTCGGAAACTCGGTGGTCTTTGGCTCCTATCGCGATATCGAAGGCACCTCCATCTACAATGTCGGGTATACCTTTGACGCGCCGACATGGGACGTTGATCTCGAATCCACTTGGTACGACGAATTTGATGCGGGCCTGACCTCGATCGCCACATCTTACGCATTGACGGATGCGATCCGCCTCCAGACCTCCATGACAACGCTTAACGACGACTTCTTTAATGTCGGCGTCGCAACGCTCGGCGGGGAATACCGGTTCAATGACGCGCTGAGCCTCGAAGCAGACTACTCCGAGAGCTACGGCGACAACCGTCAAGCCCAAATCTTCACTCTGGCGTTCAAATGGGAAAATGGTGCGGATCGTGCACGTGTTCTCGACAAGGTTGCGGACTTCTCCTCTAACAGCGATCCCTACTACGATCTGTTCACAGAACTCAGCGCGGGTGGTGTCCGCTTGGGTGGCGGTGGCGCACGCTAAGCGCTGCGCCCGCACTCTCTCAAATATCAGGCAAAAACAGGAACGGTCCCACTTTCGTGGGGCCGTTTTGGATTCGACCGGCGGTCCCTGTGTTGCGCGAAGTGAAGGTTTCTTTTCAATGCCCCTTTTCCGCAACAGAAGTTCGGTTTACATGCCCCACATGACTGACAAAACACTTCATATCGTGGGCGGCGGCATGGCCGGGTCCGAGGCCGCCTGGCAGGCCGCTAATCTTGGCATCAACGTCGTGCTGCACGAAATGCGGCCCGCGGTGGAAACCTTTGCGCACCAAACCGGCAATTTCGGGGAAATGGTGTGCTCGAACTCCTTCCGCTCGGACGACGATGAACAGAATGCCGTCGGGCTGCTGCATTGGGAAATGCGGGCGGCGAACGGCCTGATCATGGCCTCTGCGGATGAGCATAAACTGCCGGCTGGCGGCGCGCTTGCGGTAGACCGTGAGGCCTTTGCCGAACACATCACCGCGAAACTGAAGTCGCATCCGAATGTATCCGTCGAATACGGTGAAATCACCGACCTGCCGGATGACGGTATGTGGATCTTCGCGACGGGCCCGCTGACCTCCCCCAAACTGGGCGAAGCGATTGCGAAAGAGACCGGCACGGACCGTCTCGCTTTCTTCGATGCCATCGCGCCAATTGTCTATGCGGAGAGCATCGACATGGACGTCGCGTGGCTCCAGTCCCGTTATGATAAGGGCGAGACTGAGGAAGAACAAAAGGCCTATCTCAACTGCCCAATGACGAAGGATCAGTATGAGGCCTTCATCGACGCACTTCTCGCAGCCGACAAAACCGAGTTCCACGAGGGTGAAACCGCGGGTTACTTCGATGGCTGCCTCCCGATTGAGGTGATGGCCGAACGCGGGCGCGAGACTCTGCGCCACGGTCCGATGAAGCCCATCGGCCTGACGAACGCGCACAAGCCCGAGGAAAAGGCCTATGCAGTCGTGCAGCTCCGCCGCGATAACGCGCTCGGCACGCTCTACAACATCGTTGGGTTCCAGACGAAGATGAAATACGGCGCCCAGACCGAGGTCTTCAAAATGATCCCGGGCCTTGAGAACGCCTCTTTCGCGCGTCTGGGTGGCATTCATCGGAACACTTTCCTGAATTCTCCGACCCTGCTCGACGACCAAATGCGCCTCAAATCACGTCCGAACATCCGGTTCGCGGGTCAGGTGACGGGCGTCGAGGGCTATGTGGAAAGCTCCGCGATGGGTCTTCTGGCCGGCCGCCTGGCCGCGGCAGAACTCTTGGGC
This sequence comes from Celeribacter litoreus, assembly GCF_020165855.1. GTDB lineage: Bacteria > Pseudomonadota > Alphaproteobacteria > Rhodobacterales > Rhodobacteraceae > Celeribacter > Celeribacter litoreus. The sequence continues at coordinate 312,712 of NZ_JAIUFY010000008.1, forward strand.
GTCGAGATGGGCCCGCCTCCGGGCACGACCGCCATGGGCGCGTTGATCCATCACATCACCGGCGGCGCAGAGGCAAAGACCTTCCAACCTATGAACGTGAACTTCGGTCTGTTCCCGCCGCTCGACGGAATGCGCGGTGGCCGCAAGGGGCGCAAAGAGCGCTACAAAGGATACACGGACCGCGCGAAAGAAGAATTTACTCAGTGGCTTGAGGCGCAAAGCTAATGCGCTACGCCACCCGTTTTGCACCTAGCCCCACGGGGCCGCTGCATCTCGGGCATGCGTTCTCCGCGCTCACGGCCGCGCGCCGAGCGGAGGCACATGGGGGCACATTTCTCCTCCGGATTGAGGACGGCGATATCTCACGCTGCCGTCCCGAATGGGAGGCGCTGATCTATGCGGACCTGCGCTGGCTCGGGCTGTCATGGCCGGAACCGGTCCTGCATGTCACCGCCCGCGAAGCGATCTACGCGAGTGCGCTGTCCCGCCTCGATGAGCTTGGCCTGATCTATCCCTGCTCCTGCACGCGGCGCGATGTGATGAACGCGCTCTCCGCCCCGCAAGAAGGCGCGCCAATGGGACCGGATGGCGTCATCTATCCGGGCACCTGTCGAGTGCGGTCCATGGCGACCTTTGTCGAGGGAGAGGCGATACGGCTGAACATGGCCAAGGCCGTCGCCTACCTCGGCGATGTCTCGAAGTTCTCATGGGAAGAAACCGGCCCATTCGAGACCGGCACACAGCGCCTCGATGCGGCTCGACTCGTGGAGGGTGTCGGCGACATCGTTCTCGCCCGCAAAGACATCGGAACCGCCGCCTATCACCTTTCTGTGGTGCTGGACGATGCCGCGCAGGGGATCACAGAGGCCGTGCGCGGTGTCGATCTCATGGAGGCAACGCAAATTCATCGGCTCTTGCAAGCGCTCCTCGACCTGCCCGAAATCGCCTACCATCACCACGATCTCATCCGCGACGAAAACGACAAACGTCTCGCGAAACGCACAGACGCAAAGGCGATCCGCAAGTTCCGTGAAGAGGGTTATAGCCCTGAAGACGTTCGAAAAATGATCGGCCTCTAGTCCGAGCTCATTCCATCGGCGCGGAGAGTTCGACCACCTCACCCTCACGCACGGCGCGGTAGAAACAGGACCGGCGGTTGGTGTGGCACGCGGGACCCGTCTGATCAACCGTCACCAGAATGCAATCGCTGTCGCAGTCATAGCGGAAATCCACGAGCGCCTGAACGTGGCCAGAGGTCTCTCCCTTGATCCAGAACGCCTGACGCGAGCGCGACCAGTAGGTCACTTTGCCTGTCTCAAGCGTCTTTTCCACGGCCTCGCGGTTCATCCACGCCATCATGAGGACTTCCCCCGACACATGATCCTGTGCAATTGCGGGGATCAGGCCCTTGTCGTCATATTTCAGTGAAGCGGGGTCGAAAGCCATTGGGGGTCCTTTCCAATCATGCGTGCGTGACCTATCTATGGACACTGATCCCGAAAGGCAAACCATGACGCAATCCGCAACCGATCTCGCCAAACTCTACTCCGGCACATTGCTGTCTCTGGCGGCGGACATTCCGCTCACCGGTCGGTTGGAGAATCCCCAGGCTACGGTGCGCGAACGTGCGCCGCTCTGTGGGTCTACCGTGACGGTCGATCTGGACATGGAGGACGGCAAAGTCAGCCGTTTCGCGCAGGATGTAAAAGCCTGTGCCTTGGGTCAGGCCTCAGCCTCTGTGCTCGGTCGTCACGTCCTCGGGCGGACACCTGACGAACTCAACCGCGCGAAAGAGGAACTCACGGCATTTCTCAAAGAAGACGGCCCTGCCCCATCCGCGCCGTTTGATGAGCTTGAGGCGCTCTTGCCCGCGCGGGAGTTCAAGAACCGGCATGCCTCGATCCTCTTGGCGCTGACGGCGACCTGCCGCGCGATCGAGTCTCTCGAATAAACCAAAAAAGAAACCGCTGCGCTCAGTTAAGAGACACAGCGGCAGTATGATCTGAAGGTCGCAGACAGGCGCATTGAGGCGTGCGCCTGATAGGGATAGGTTGGGTCAGCTCTGCGGGCGGGATCAGATCCGAGGCAAAATCAAATGCTTACGCGGTCACACAAGACCCGGAAGCGACAGACCGCCAACCAGAATGACCAAGAGCGCGACAGCGCCGATCATGTCCTCGACGAGAGTGGCTTGGGACCGGGCAACAACGGATTTCAAATCATTGATCATGGTAGTCTCGCTTTCTCTCAATCGTGGTTAACGTCTTGTTGCTAATTTGTTCTCATATCCCCCGATTCCTGTAAAGAACTTTTTGAGAACATTTGTGAACATTTTGGATCAGATGAGAACGAAACGGGATTAACCGACTGAAATCAAACGAATTGCTTCGTCTTTCCCCATGAGCCAAAGAAGAACACGCACGGCCCGCCCGCGTTCCGTTTCGAGCTTTGGATCGTCGTGAAGCACTTTACGGGCATCACTCTGAGCGAGTGCCATGAGCGCCGATTGCCGCTCCAGATCGGCGACACGGAAACGAGGCAGGCCCGACTGCGCAGTTCCCAACACGTCACCTGCCCCCCGCATAGCGAGGTCTTCTTCAGCGATCCGGAACCCGTCTTCTGTCTCGCGCAGGATTTCGAGACGACGACGACCTGTTTCTGTAAGCGGCGGCTTGTAGAGCAACAAACATGTTGAAGCCGCCGCACCGCGCCCAACCCGTCCGCGCAACTGGTGCAGCTGCGCGAGGCCGAAGTGTTCCGCCCGTTCAATCACCATGATGGAGGCATTGGGCACATCCACGCCGACCTCGATCACCGTCGTCGCCACCAGCACGGACAGTTCTCCGGAGGAAAACGCCGCCATCGTGCGGTCCTTTTCCTCGGCGGGCATCTGGCCGTGGACCAATCCGACTTCTCCTTCCCCAAGCGCCGCGCGCAACGTCTTGAACCGCTCCTCTGCGGCAATCATATCAACGACTTCGCTTTCTTCGACGAGTGGACAGACCCAGTAGGCCTGACGCCCCTCGGAAATCGGACCACGCAAATGATTGACCACTTCATCAAGCCGGTCGGTTGACGACAGCGCGGTCTTGATCGGCGTCCGCCCTGGCGGCTTTTCATCGAGGATGGACACATCCATATCGCCATATTGCGCAAGCGACAAAGACCGCGGAATTGGTGTGGCGGTCATCACGAGCACATCCACCGCAGCGCCTTTTTTCGAGAGGCCAAGACGCTGATGCACACCGAACCGGTGCTGCTCATCAATGATGGCCAGGCGCAGATCATGGAACACCACCTCGTCTTGGAAGAGCGCGTGTGTGCCGACGAGGATGTGAATGTCGCCACGCGCAAGCGCCGCAAGTTTGTCGGCCCGCACACGCCCCTTGTCGCGCCCCGTCAGGATTTCCAAAACAACACCGGCCTGCGCCGCAAGCTCTTGTAATCCCTTGTAATGTTGACGGGCGAGGATTTCGGTCGGCGCCATCATCGCACCCTGCCCGCCGGCCTCAACGGCCACAAGCAACGCCATCAGAGCGACGAGCGTCTTGCCCGCACCAACATCCCCCATCAACAGCCGGTTCATGCGCTTCGGCTCGGCCATATCGGCGGCTATCTCATCTATAGCGCGCGCCTGTGCGCCCGTCGGACGATACGGCAGCGCGGACAGAACCTTGGACTGCAACCGTCCGTTCCCATGGTTCTCATAGCCCTTACCCCGCCGGACCTGCGACCGCGCGAGCGCGAGGGTGATTTGATGGGCGAACAACTCGTCATAGGCCAAACGCTGCCGCGCAACACTCGTGGCCGAGACTTCATTCGCGGACAGGGGATGGTGCGACTGCGAAAGCGCGACGGAGAAATCAGGCCACCCCTCTCGCGCCTTGAGCGCGGGATCGACCCATTCCTCCATCTCGGGAACGCGGGTCAATGCGCCCTCGGCAGCCTTCGCCATGACTTTCTGCGTCACGCCCGCCGTCAGCGGATAGACCGGCTCAAAACCCGGTAAATCCTCAGCATTTTCAGGAGGTAGGATGTGATCCGGATGCGGCATTTGGTACTGTCCGTCATACATCTCGATCTTGCCGGACACGAGGCGCTGCTCCCCGACGGGCAACTGATCCTCGATCCAGCGCGGCGCCCCACGGAAGAACACGATCTGGAACGCAATCTGGCGATCTTCGACGTAGACGCGATACGGGAGGCCCTTTCGCGCGGGCGGTTGATGCCGGAGCACCGTCACGGACACCGTCGCGATTTCCCCCGGCCCTAAGCCCTGAAGGGTATCCCTGCGCCGCCGATCCACGACCGAATGCGGGAGCGTGAACAACAAATCGCGCGGCTTTTCGACATGGAGCGCCCCGAGCGCCTTTGCCGTTTTCGGCCCAACACCCGCAAGCGTCTCCAGCCCTGAAAAGAGCGGAAAGAGGATATCGGGGCGCCCTGTGCTCATGCGTCGCCGATCAATTCGAGCCAGCCGTCTTCATCAAGCAGCTCAATCCCAAGATCGCGCGCCTTTTTCTCTTTCGACCCAGCCCCCGGACCGGCGACGACAAGGTCGGTTTTGGCGGACACGGACCCGGACACCTTCGCCCCGAGGCTCTCTGCACGGGCCTTCGCCTCCGCACGGGTCATCTTTTCGAGCGTGCCGGTAAAGACCACTGTTTTGCCGGACACAGGGCTGTCACTCTTCGGCTTTTCGGCCTCCAGCGGGCTGAGCTGCGCGACCAAACGATCAATCGAGGCGCGCTCCGCCTCTTGATGGAAGGTCGTCACAACGGACGCGGCCATCACATCCCCCACACCGTCGATGGACAGCAGGTCTTCCCATGCGGCGCCAATGCCGATTTCTGCGGTTTTCATGGCGGCTTCGAAAGCCTCCCATGTGCCGTAATGGGTCGCGAGGAGGCCCGCCGACGTATCCCCGACGTGGCGGATGCCGAGGCCGAAGATCAGCTTTGCGAGCGGGATCGCGCGGCGTTCGTCGATGGCATCGAACAGCTTGTTCGCGGATTTCTCGCCCCAGCCCTCGCGGTTCTTCAGTTGGGCCATGTTTCCGGGGCCGTATTTCTCTTTGAGTTCAAAGATATCGGCGGGTTCCTTCACCCAACCGTCTTTGTAGAATTGCTCGACCTGTTTAGCGCCGAGACCCTCAATATCAAAGGCCCCGCGGGACACGAAATGTTTGAGTTTCTCGACCGCCTGCGCCGGACAAATGAGACCGCCCGTACAGCGCCGAACCGCGTCACCCTCTTCCCGAATGGCGGCTGATCCGCACTCCGGACAGGTGGTCGGAAATGTGTATGGCACACTGTCGGACTTTCGTCGGGCAAGATCGACATCGGCGACCTTCGGGATCACGTCGCCGGCGCGGTAAACCTGCACCCAATCGCCGACGCGGATATCTTTTCCGTCGCGGATCGTTTCGCCTTTGGAGTCGAGACCGGTGATGTAGTCCTCATTGTGGAGCGTCGCGTTGGAGACGACAACGCCGCCGACCGTCACGGGCGTCAGACGCGCGACGGGAGAGAGCGCACCCGTGCGGCCAACCTGAATGTCGATCGCCTCAAGCTGTGTCCACGCAAGTTCGGCGGGGAATTTGTGGGCAATGGCCCAACGTGGGGTCGTCGAGCGGAAGCCGAGGCGGCGCTGGAGTTCGAGGTTATCGACCTTGTAAACCACGCCGTCGATGTCATAGCCGAGCCTTGCGCGCTGTTCTTCGATCCGGTGGTAGTGCGCGATGATCTCCGCGATCTCTGTGTGCCGCTCGGTCAGCGGGTTGGTCGTGAACCCGAGGTCTGCAAGGCGTTTGATTGCGCCGAGTTGGGTGTCCGCGAGCGGTTCCGAAATCTCACCCCACGCATAGGCGAAGAATTTGAGCGGGCGGGAACGTGTGATCTCGGGGTCGAGTTGGCGTAGAGAGCCAGCCGCCGCATTGCGCGGGTTGGCGAAAGTCTTGCCGCCGCGTTCTTCCTGACGGGCGTTGAGGGCGGCGAAGTCGGCGTGGGACATGTAAACCTCACCGCGCACTTCGAGCACCTCGGGCGCGCCGGTGATCTCATGCGGGATGTCGTTGATGGTGCGGGCGTTGGCAGTGACGTTTTCGCCAACTTCGCCATCCCCGCGCGTCGCTGCGGAAATGAGAACGCCGTTTTCGTAACGCAAAGAGAGCGACAACCCGTCGATCTTTGGCTCTGCGGTGTAGGCAATCTCCCCGGGCGCACCGAGGTATTTGCGAACGGAGGCGTCGAACTCAGCCACGTCCTCATCATCAAATGCGTTGGCGAGCGACATCATCCGGACGGCATGGGTGATCTTGCCGAATCCTTCGGCGGGGGCTGCGCCAACCTGCTCAGTCGGACTGTCTTCGCGCTTTAGCTCTGGGAAACGGGCCTCAATCTCGGCGTTCCGACGTTTGAGCGCGTCGTATTCCGCATCCGAAATCACAGGGGCATCTTCCGTGTGATATGCAGTGTTCGCCTGCGCCAACAGACCGGCGAGCCGCGCAAGCTCTGCGCGGGCTTCGGTTTCGCTCAGGTCTGCAACCACCTTGTTCTCGGACATGAAAATACCTCCCGGCGCCGTCTTCTCCTTGGTTTAGGAGAGGGGCACGGGGAGGTCCAGTAAGATTCCACGAAGGCGCAACACTGCCTCAACTCGATAACGGAAAAGGAGAGAGCCCTTACGCACCAACGGCGAATTTGGTTTCAACCGGTTCCGGATCACGCAGGACGTAACCACGCCCCCAAACCGTTTCGATGTAATTGGCACCATCTGTGGCGGTGGCGAGCTTTTTCCGGAGTTTGCAGATGAAGACATCGATGATTTTGAGTTCCGGCTCATCCATGCCGCCGTAGAGATGGTTGAGGAACATTTCTTTCGTGAGCGTCGTGCCTTTGCGAAGGGAAAGAAGTTCGAGCATCTGGTATTCCTTGCCGGTCAGATGCACGGGTTTGTCGCCCGCCGAGACCGTTTTGGCGTCGAGGTTCACGGCGATCTCACCGGTTTGGATGATCGACTGCGAATGGCCTTTGGAACGGCGAATAATCGCATGAATGCGCGCGACGAGTTCTTCGCGATGGAAGGGTTTCGTCAGGTAATCGTCTGCCCCGAATCCGAAGCCTTTGATTTTGTTCTCTGTATCGTCCGCCCCAGACAGGATCAGGATCGGCGTTTCCACCCGAGCAAGACGGATTTGGCGCAGCACTTCATGGCCATTCATGTCCGGCAGGCCGAGATCGAGCAGGATCAGGTCATAATCATAGAGCTTTGCAAGATCGATGCCTTCTTCGCCGAGATCCGTCGTGTAGACGTTCAAATTGGCATGGGACAGCATCAACTCGATACTTTTCGATGTGGTTGGATCGTCCTCGACCAGCAAAATCCGCATAACCCTATGTCTCCGTTTTTTTAGTCCATGTGCCTCGTGGGAACGCGACCGCCGGTTCTTGGTGCGTTCGCGCAATTCGAAGATGGTCAAAATTAGTTAACTACACGTTACCGGTTTAGTAATTTTCGAATTACAACTCAAGGTTGTCTATATTTTTGCACAGCAGTGGCGCGCAATGCGGCTTCACCGTGCTGAAAAATTGCGCTTTTCCACGACTCGAGCTCCTCTTCGGAAAGGCCATAGGTCTGGAGCGCCTCACTTTGCGAAATCAGGCCGAACACGACCCCTTTCACAACAGCCGCCTTGCGCGACGCGACCCAGCGGCGCGTGTCGGCTGGCGGTAGATCAGCACGCGTCATCATCGATCCATCAGGAAGCGTCACTGCGCGCGGACCGTCAACTTTTTTCAAATACATGGTTCACCCCGTTCCTTTCTGAGCATCACTTTCGCGCAAACGCCTTAATGCAGAATGAAACGCCCCCTTGAGAGTGCTTAGGATTTACCTATATTGCGGCATATTCCTGAAAGGTTCTGTAAATGCATGACGGCGCTACACCGCTGAACTCTCTTGGTTTCGCCAAGGCCCCCTCTGAAACCCGAGTCGTGGTTGCGATGTCGGGCGGCGTGGATTCGTCGGTTGTGGCCGCGCAACTGGCTGAGGAAGGCTACGATGTGGTTGGTGTCACCTTGCAGCTTTACGACCACGGTGCGGCACTCGCCAAAAAAGGGGCGTGCTGTGCGGGGCGTGACATTCACGATGCCCGCCGCGTGGCCGAGGAGATGGGGTTCCCGCATTACGTGCTCGACTATGAGAACGTATTCAAGGACGCGGTGATTGACGAATTTGCCGACAGCTATCTCGCCGGTGCCACGCCTGTGCCCTGCATTCGCTGCAACGAGCGGGTGAAGTTCAAAGACCTCCTCAACACCGCAAAGGACCTCGACGCCGACTGTATGGCGACGGGGCATTACATCCAGCGCGTGATGGGCGTGAACGGGCCGGAGCTTCATTCCGCCGAGGATGCGAACCGTGATCAGAGCTATTTCCTGTTCTCGACCACTCCTGAACAGTTGGATTACCTACGCTTCCCGCTCGGGCATCTGCCGTCCAAGGACGCGACCCGTGCGCTTGCCGCGAAATACGGGCTGTCTGTGGCAGACAAACCGGACAGTCAGGACATCTGTTTCGTACCGAATGGCAACTATGCGCAGGTGATTGAAAAACTGCGCCCAGGTGCCGCTGAACCCGGCGAGATTGTCGATCACGAGGGCAATGTGCGTGGCACCCATAACGGCGTCATTCACTACACCATCGGTCAGCGTCGCGGGCTCGGGATCGGCGGTCTGTCCGAGCCGCTTTATGTCGTGAAACTCGACGTGGACAACAGGCGTGTGGTTGTCGGACCGAAAGAGATGCTCGCCACGCGGAAAATTCCTGTGCGGGAGATCAACTGGCTCGGCGATGAACCGTTTACGTCCCGCGACGAATGGGTGCTCGACGTCAAGGTGCGCTCCACCCGTCCACCGCGTGAGGCGATCATCCGACCGATTTCCGACACTGAGGCCGAGGTCGAATTGATCGTTGCCGAAGAAGGTGTCTCGCCAGGTCAGGCCTGCGTGTTCTATGATCCCAACAGCCCGCGGATTTACGGCGGCGGTTGGATCTGGAAAGGCGAATGAGATGAAACGGCTGGCTCTCGTGTTGATGTTCCCCACTGCGGCGCTGGCTGATCCCTCTCTCGAATGTTCGCTCGACCTCGGGTCTCAAGTGGAAATCGCCGGTTGCGTTGGCGAGGCAGAGGACAAAGCGACCCGCGCGATGGAACTCATGCTCGGGTTCGCGCGCGCCTCTGCGCAAGACCTAGACACGCAGACCGGCCGCGACGTTGCCCTGCCTGCTCTCGAAGCCTCTCAATCCGCGTGGGAAGCCTATCGCGACGCGCAGTGCGATTATGTCGGGGCGGGATTTGGCGGTGGCTCTGGCACGGGGATCGCGATCCGGTCGTGCAAGGTCGAACTGACCCGCGCGCGCACCGCTGAGATTGAAACCCAATTACGCTGACACTGCGCGCTGAAGAGATCTTTCTCGCTTAGACCTTCAGACCTTCAAGAATGGCTTTGGCCGCACGAAGGCCGGGAGCTTCCTCTCCACGCCCCAAACGCTCCATCGTGAGAGCAAGTGCTTCACGTTGGTCCTCTCCCGTATTCAGAACATGCGACAGGCTCGCGGCGATCTTTTGGGCGATGCACTCCGGTCCGAGGAATTCCGGCACCACGCGGGTTTCAGACACAAGGTTCACGAGCGTCACCGTGTCGATCAGCAGCTTGCGCTTGACGATTTGCTCGGTGAGCCAGTTCATACGGTAGGCAACAACCATCGGCGTGTCATTGGCGGCAAGCTCAAGCGACACAGTGCCCGAAGCCGCGAGCGCGATGTCGGCGGCCTTGAATGCGGCACGTTTCGCAGCACGGTCCGTTCCGTCAATCAGGATCGGGGTCACGGGCCAATTTGCGACGGCCTCACGGACCAACTCATCGCGACCGTGTGCGACGGGCACGACGTAGCGCGCATCTTTGTGGCTATGGGCAAACTGTTCGAGCGCCTGACCGAAAATCGGCGCGAGGCGGTTGATTTCGCCCTTGCGTGAGCCGGGAAGGACGAGCACCAGAGGTGAGTCACCGATGGTGTGGGCTGCCCTGAACTCTGCAACCTCCGCATCCGTTGCAATCTCGTCCGTCACGACGGGATGACCAACGAAATCACAGCGCAGGCCGTGGGCCTCGAAATACGGAGGCTCGAACGGAAAGAGCGCGAGGACCTGATCGACGCGCTTCGCCATCTTCTCGGCTCGCTCGGGCCGCCATGCCCAGACGGTCGGGGCGACGTAGTGGCAGATGCGGATATCGCTCTCGGCCTTCACAAGATCGGCCACACGCAGGCAAAAGTCTGGGCTGTCAATGGTCAGCACCACATCCGGTTTCCACGCGAGGATCGCATCCGCAACCTCTCGGATGCGGCGTTTGAGGTGGAAATACTTCGGGAGGATTTCCGCGATCCCCATGAGGCTCAACTCGGACATGGCAAACTGGCTCGTGAGGCCCTGCTCTTCCATGAACGGCCCGCCGACGCCGCGAAACTCTACGTCTGTAAGGGATTTGAGCCCCGCCATCGCCGCGCCGCCGAGTTTGTCGCCGGAGGCCTCGCCCGCGATGACAAACACCTTGAGCACGGTCATTGAGCCAACAGGAACAGGCCCGCCTCCTCGACTTTCACCTTCACCTCATCACGGTCAAGGACAATGACCTCACCCGGCGGGATCACCAGACCGCCGACGCCCGCCTTGATCACCGCGTCAATGGTGCCCAAACCAATCGTCGGCACGTCAATGCGCATGTCCTGCCCCGCCTTTGGGCTCTTGACGAAGACACCTTTTGCGCGGCGAAGACGCTCAGGCGTTTCCGCGACGAAGCGGAGCATCGCATCCGTGCCCTGAAGCGTCTCGATCCCGAGGATCATGCCGCCCGCGCATACCGCCCCTTGACCTACATCGAGGGGCGAGAGCGCTGTGAGGATTTTAGAAGCGCGCGCCGCGTCCTCGAGATCTTCCTTTGTGACCTTGCGGCCCCAATGCGTGCCCGGGGCGAGGACGAGACCCGGATGGATTTCGGTCGCACTGCGCACAAGGAATCCTTGGGATTCGAAAAGCGCGATGACCTCACGCAAAATCCCGTCGTCGCCCTTCTTCATCGACAACGCGAGTTTGAGCGCGTGGCGGTCGAGGCGCATGGGGTTGATTTTCGGACGCGACACGGCACCAGCAAAGACAACGGCGCCCACATCGCGCGCCTTCATGTCTTTGAAGAGGCGGCCGAGCTTTTCGAACCGCGCCTTGAGATGCTCAACACCGGCCGGAACCGGCGCATCATCGAAAGTCACATAAAGCGGGTCCGGCAGGGCCTCGGCCATGAGCTGCGGGAGCGCGCCGCTCCCGGCTATGATTGCAGTGCGCGTCATTTCGGGGTCAGGAACCCGCGATCGCTGTCGCCCATGACGAACTCAATCATGCGAGCGACATAGGCACTATCGAAATCATCGGAGAGACGCTGTGCGCGGTCTTTAAACGACCCCTCACCCTGTTTGAGCATCTGGAACGCCGCGCGCAATTGGTTGATGTCGTCGCGATCAACGCCTTTGCGTTTGAGGCCCACGAGATTGAGACCGTCGAGCTCACCGCGCGGCCCCTGCACGAGCGCGTGAGGCAGCACATCTGCGGTCACCATCGAGAGCGCGCCAACAATGGCGCCCTGCCCGATCCGCACCCATTGGTGGATGCCGGACAGACCGCCGATGATGACGTCGTCTTCGATGTGACAGTGGCCCGCCACAGCAACGGAGTTCACGAGGATCACACGATCCCCGATCTGTGCATCGTGTGCGACGTGACAGGAGGACATGAAGAGCCCGTCATCACCAATACGGGTGACGCCGCCACCGCCCTCTGTGCCGGTGTTCATGGTCACATATTCACGGATGCGGTTGCGCTTGCCGATCACGAGGCGGGTATCCTCGCCGCGGAACTTGAGGTCCTGCGGGATCTCCCCGATGGAGGCGAATTGATAGACAACCGTGCCCTCACCGATCTCGGTGCGACCGGTGACGACCACATGCGATTTCAGCGTGACGTTTTCCGCCAGTGTCACATTCGGCCCGACGAGGCAAAATGGCCCGATCTCGCAGCCGGCTCCGATCACGGCCCCGTCTTCGATCACGCTGGAGGCATGAATTTTTGCGCTCGGATGAATGCTCATGGCGAATGCTCCGCGTCGTCGTTTCAGTCTTTCGGCAGGTCCATCATGGCGGTGAACTCTGCTTGGCAAGCCAGTTCCCCATCGACCTCTGCACGGCCTTCGAATTTCCAGACCTTACCACCGCCACGCTTCACGGTGACATGCATTTTCAGTTGATCGCCCGGTACAACTTTGCGGCGGAACTTCACGCCATCAAGGGCCATGAAATAGACACCGAATTTCTTATCCGCGAGACCTTTATCCACGCCAACCATGACGGCGGCAGTTTGGGCCATCGCCTCAACAATGGTCACGCCCGGCATCACAGGTTCGCCCGGAAAGTGGCCCTGAAAATGCGGTTCGTTGAAGGTCACGTTCTTGATGCCGGTGCAGGTTTCGCCGCCCTGAATATCAACCACGCGATCTACGAGAAGAAACGGATAGCGGTGCGGCAGAATGCGCTGGATCAGGTCAATGTCGGCGGTGGTCGGTGTCTCGGTCATCTCATGTCCCCTTTTATATTTTTATCGTTCGCCCCGAAGACGGGACAGCCGGCGTTTGAGGTTTCGATTTCCACCCGACCGGCGCAAGGATCACACATGCCTCCCCTCGGCCTGATGCGATGCCCGTCGTCTCTCCTACCAACCACTAGACTGTGTGACAAGCACTCCGCGCATCTAGCGCTCTGGTGAGGAGTTACGGAGAGGTCCCGGCGCGCTCACCACGTTCATTCAACGCGTTAATCACGGGCATGGTGATGTCCACGGCACTGCTCGCAAGATAGACCTGCTGCCGCTCGAAAATCATCGCGGCCCCACGCTCGCGCGCAATCTCTGTGAGCACGGAATTCATCGTTACTTCGATGTCCTGAATCCCGTCCTCATACTGCGTTTGAATGTCCTGTGCTTTGCGGTCCTGCTCGGCACGCACTTCGGTCACTTTCGTGTCGAAACTCGTGGCACGCGCCCGAAATGCTTCATCCGACAGGCTTTCGCGCAAAAGCGAGATTTCGCGCTCCTCAGCTTCGAGCTCAGCATAAATTCGTGCATTTTCTTCCAGAAGCGCCGCGCGGGACGCCTCAATCTCTGCCAGAAGTGATTTCGCGGCATCACTCTCGCTCAAAACCCGATCACGGTCGAATACGTAAACTGGCCAGACGATATTGCTTCTTTCCGAAGCGCTTTCACTGGACTGCGGCGCAACATCAACCTCTTGTGCAAGAGCGGCACCCGGGAGCACAAGAATAGCAAAGACGAGTGCCGCAGTCAGGTGCAGCACTCCCAATAACGTTTTCGCTCTGCGCATCAGAAACTCGTCGAGATCGTCAAATCAAACTTCTGCTCTTGGTCGTAAACTTCTTTGTCGAGCGCTTTGGTGAAGTTGAAACGCAGCGGACCAACCGGCGTCTCCCAGAAAAGCGTGGCACCGATCACGGACCGCCAGTTCTGATCCGCAGATCCGGCGATGATCCCAGTCGTGTCATCAAGCCCCCAGACAGACCCGTAGTCAAAGAAGACACCGCCATTGATGCCGTACTCTTCAGGCAAACCGAGCGGGAACTTGGCCTCGAGACGCGCAACCGCAAATTTGTTGCCGCCAAGTGCGATATCCGTCGCAGAATCACGCGGGCCAATGCCGCCCGGATCAAAACCCCGCATCATCGAAGTGTTGTTGAAGAAACGCTCGGTCACACGTGTTCCGTTGTCACCTTCGAGGAACCCGCCCTCGAGTGTTGCCGTCAGCGTCACCTCTTCGTTGAAGAGTTTGGTCTCACCGGTGATCTCTGCGGTCGTCAGAACATAGTCCGCATCGCCGCCGAGAAGGCCCGCAAACTGCTGGCCGAATTTCAGGAGGTAGCCTGCGTTCGGGTTAAGACCCGTCCGACGGGTATCGTAGCTGTAGGAATAGCCGAGAGAATGCGTGGTCACTCGACCTTCATCAATGTCTGCCTGGATCTGGGTCGGATAGACATTGTCGTCCCCGCCGCCGAGCGCACCGTCAGGTCCATAGGTATAGTCCGTATCCGCAAGAACATCGGTCAGTTCCATGCGATAGCTGGCTGTCAGGGCGCCGTTTTTCGAAACAGGGAATGTGAGCCGCGGCGTCAGATAAGCGCTCCGAGTATCATGGTAGGAGTAGCTCATCTGCGTGTTGCCGATCCCGACACCGATCCCAAAGCCAACATCGCGGCCGAGGAACGCCGGTTCGGCAAAATTGAACGAAAGGCTACCATCCTCAACATCTGTGGTCAGACGGAAAGACAGAGACTGGCCACGCCCGAGGAAATTCCGCTCGGAAAAGCTCGCCACAAGGTTTGCCCCTTCCGACACAGAATAGTTTCCGCCGAAGGTAAAGGACCCCGTTGGTTGCTCAACGACGTTCGCGTCGATCACAATACGGTCGCTTGCAGATCCCTGACGCGTATTCACATCCACATCAGAGAAGAACCCGAGCGCACGAATACGATCCGCAGCCGCACGGATTTCGCGCGGATTGAACGGGTCGCCTTCAACGGTTTTGAATTTCTGACGGACCACACGATCAAGTGTCGTCTGGTTGCCCTCAATATCAATCCGCTCGACGAAGATGCGCGGGCCACGGGTGAGAACGAATTCGATGTCGAGCGTCAAGTCGCGGTCATTGCGGGTGACGCGTGGCTCAACGCGCAGGAAGTCGATGCCTTTTTGCTCAGCGAGAGCTTCCATCCGTTCAATCGTGTTGTCGACTGCAAGCGGAGAATATGTCTGACCTTCACGGATTTTGTTCACCGCGAGGAACTCTGCGTCGTCCGCATCTGCAATTTCAGATGAAACGGTGATCTCACCGAATTCATACTTCTGCCCTTCACGGACATTGAACGTCAGAAAATACGCGCCACGGTCGCGCGAAAACTCTGCGGCGACGTTCAGCACCTGAAAATCGACATACCCCCGAGAGGTGTAAAAATCAGTCAGGACGCGTTTATCAAACTCGATGCGGTCCTCTGCGTAGGTGTCCTGACCGACGATGAAGCGGAACAAACCTGCCTGCTTCGTTTCCAGAACGCGGCGCAGACGCGAGTCGCTATAGGAACGGTTACCGACAAAGCTCAACCGTTCGACTTCGACGCCTTTGCCTTCGGTCACTTCGAAGACCACATCAACGCGGTTGTCCGGACGGCGAATGATTTTGGGCGTGACAGTTGCGATCAACTGCCCCTTCACCTCATAGGCCTCGGTGATGGCCGCAGCGTCTGCCTCAACGGTGGACGGGCTGTAAACGCGCCGGACTTTCGTCACGAGAAGCGGCGTGAGCGCCTCATCGGACACGCGGCGATTGCCCTCGATGGAAATCGCGGAAACTACCGGGAATTCAACGACCTTGATCGTGAGCGTGTTGCCACGCGGGATGAACTCGACCGTCTCGAAGAGACCTGACCCAAGAACATTCTGGTATGCGTCATTCAAAGCGGCGGCTGAGACGGTCTCACCGCGCGTCAGGCCTGCATAGGACAGAACGGTGTCGGCGGAGACTCGCTCTGTGCCCTCAATGACGACAGACGTGAAACGGTAATCCTGAGCATAGGCCGGGGCGGTAAACGCCGTATATGAAACCGAGGTGGTGGCGAAGGCGGCAAAGGACAAAACAAATGCGCGCGCCGTTTTTCGGGTGGTCGCACGCAGGGATCGCTGATCGAATGAGGACATGGCAGCCTTCTCGAGTTTCTCACAAGTTTATTGCTGAGTAACGGCTCTCTGGCCCCTTGTCAAAAACCATCGGCGCCGTGCTCGCGCGACATGGGAGCACAGCATAGGGGTGCATGCAACGCGCGTTAGCGCAACATGTGGAGATTTCAGGCATTTAGTCTGTGAAAGCGGCAAGATACGGCTCAACCGTCCGAATGCGAAAGGCACCTGTGCGCCTCAACCCGTCCTCAGAGGAAGAGCTGTCCGAAGAAGGATCCTGCCACCAGCGCCACACAGATCGTGAGCGCGTATAGAAGCCGGTCCCAGTTCAGATCGGCGAGTTGCGAAAGGCTGCGGTAGCCAGCGCGAATTGCAGTCATCGATGCCTCCTCGGGCTCGCCCGCGCGACACAAGTGCGCGGAATGGGTCAATCCTCACGGTTGACTTCTGGTTAGAGCCCTATCGCGACAATATGGCAGGATTTGGACATATCCAGATATCCTGCGCATCCGAACACAAAACCGTGAGCGAGCGTGTCAGCCGCGCAACACCTCTAAGTTGCGCTCCCAGTCGCCAACCTCGCAGGGCTTATTTGCAGAAAAGATCCGATCCAAGGCCCATGATCATAAAAGTCAGAACAACAGCGAGCCCAATGGTCATCATGATGCCCACGGCCCGATCCGGAAGCGGTTTACCGCGCACCGCCTCAAAGGCATAGAACACGAGGTGCCCACCGTCGAGCACGGGAATCGGGAACAGGTTAATCAGGCCAATCGCAGTGGATAGCATTGCAATGGTCCAGACAAAGCTCGTCGCACCATCAGACGCGGACGAAGACACAACCTCTGCAATGCCGACGGGACCGGACAGGTTGCACGCAGAAATCGCGCCCGTAATCATGTGCCACAGACCGGACAAAGACATCGATATCACGCTCCATACGCCCGTTAGACCGGAAACAATCGCCTCACCCAAACCGACAGGCTCAGTCCCGACGGAAAAGACCAGTCCACCGTTGATCCCAATGAGCCAACGGGTCTCGAAACCGCCCTCTTCCGACGGAAGGTCACGCCGGCGCGGTTCCAGCGTCGTCTCAAAGGTCTCGCCCCCCGCCTCTGTCTCACGCCAGATCGTGAGTGTCATCGCAGCGCCATCGTGGCTCCCGACATACTCCTGCAAATCCCAGAAGGTCGGAACCACTTCCCCATCCAGATGGGTAATCACATCTCCGCTCTCGAGTCCCGCATCACGCGCTGCGGACTTGGGCGAGACACCGGCGGCAATGACCGGATACGGATAGGGACCATCGACAGTTACCTCCGCACCGTTACGCTCCACGGTGTAGGAAACCATCATCTTGCGCGTCAGATCTTCTTTGATGAAATCAATGAGTTCTGTGGGCTCCGGAATCTCCTGCCCGTCAATGGCAAGGATCACATCGCCGCTCTGGAGTTCATTCACGAAAGGAGTCGGCGTGATCTCTTCGACGATCACAGTGTCTCCGACACGGCCGGCAAAGAGCATAAATGCTGCAAAGATCAGGAACGAAAAGATGAAGTTGAAGATGGGACCAGCGGCCACAGTCGCCGTACGCGCCCAAAGCGGGGCGCCGGGCATGGTGTGGCGGGCTTCTTCTTCGCTCAGACCCTCGACCGCGTGGGCGTCCGGCGCAGAAGCCGCGTTTGCGTCCCCCGCAAATTTCACATAGCCGCCCAGAGGCAGTGCCGCGATTTGCCAGACAGTGCCGCGTTTATCCGTGCGTTGCCAAAGCGGTTTGCCAAAACCGATGGAGAACACCTCGGCTCTGATCCCGGACCAGCGACCAACGATGTAGTGGCCGTATTCATGAACCGTCACGATGATCGACAGGGCAATGATAAACGACACAAGCGTATAGGCCGTGCCCCCCACTCCGCTCACAAGCGTGCTCAGATCCATGAAATCAAACCTCTTTTAATTCGAGTGACCCGCGAAAACACGGTCCCGAGCCTCTTTATCCGCTTCGAGCACCATATCCAAGGTCATGGACCGACCCGCGAGGCTCACAGAGTCTGACATTTCGGTCAGAACACGCTCGACGTGGCGGGCCATATCGAGAAATCCGATCTTGTTCGCGATGAAGAGATCGAGTGCCGCCTCTTTCGCGGCGTTGAACACCGCGCCAGAAAGGCCGCCCGTGGCCATAACTTCCTGCGCGAGACGCAGTGCAGGGAAACGGACTTGGTCCGGCGCCTCAAACCGAAGCGTGCCGACTTTTGCGAGATCGAGGCGCGCAACCGGCAGGTCGCGACGTTCGGGCCAGTGCAGCGCATAGCCGATGGCGTGACGCATATCGGGGGCACCGAGGTGGGCCATGAGGGCACCATCTTTGAAGCCCACGAGCGCATGAACGTAAGACCCGGGGTGGACGAGCACCTCGATCTGATCCGGCGTGAACCCGAAGTATTCTTTTGTTTCAATTAGTTCTAGCGCCTTATTGAACATGGAAGCGCTGTCAATCGTGATGCGCTGCCCCATATCCCAACTTGGATGCTGGCTCGCTTGCTCGAGCGTCGCGCCTTCGAGTTGCTCAAGAGACCAATCGCGGAACGGACCGCCGGAGGCGGTGATGATTACGCGCTCGACCTCGGATTTGTCCTCACCGACGAGGCCTTGGAACACGGCAGAGTGCTCGGAATCGACCGGAAGGATACGTGCCCCATGGCTCTGCGCAGACCCGAGCAAAAGTGGGCCGGCAGTCACGAGGCTCTCTTTGTTGGCGAGTGCCAGCGTCGTGCCGTGGCGCAAAGCGTGGAGACCGGGGGCAAGCCCCGCCGCGCCGACGATGGCGGACATGATCCAATCTGCTTCGCGGTCTGCAGCCTCCAAAAGCGCGTGCGGGCCAGCCGCCGCGTGGACACCACTGCCCGCGAGTGCCGCTCTAAGATCAGAAAGGCGGTTCTCGTAGGCCGTCACAGCCACGTCCGCGCCGAACTCGATCGCGTCCTTCGCAAGCTGATCAATGTTCCCGCCGCCCGTCAGCGCAACGATGTCATAGGATTCTTTGTCCCGCCGGATGAGGTCCAGTGTGGATTGGCCGATGGAGCCCGTCGCCCCGAAGATGGAAATACGTCGCATAGCCGCCTTAGCCGAAACTTATTGCGAGAAAGAAATAGAGTGCCCCGATGGCCAGAAGCGCGTCGAACCGGTCGAGAACGCCGCCGTGTCCGGGGATGATGTGAGAGCTGTCCTTGACCCCCATTCGACGCTTGAGCGCACTTTCAAGCATGTCGCCCATCTGAGAGGCGAAGGCCAACAGCACGGAGCCGATCACGAAGGGAAGGAAAGGCAAGAAATCTTCGGGCATCCACTGGTGGCACAGCGCCGCGAGCGCGCCCACGCCAACCCAGCCACCGACAATGCCTGCCCATGTTTTTTTGGGCGAAACCTTCGGCCAGAACTTGGGGCCGCCGATCGCTTTGCCGACGAGGTATCCGAGACTGTCAGAGGTGATCACGAGTGCGATGGCATAGAGCAGCACCGCACGCCCACCGTGATAGGACAGTTCGAGCAACCCGAGCGCCCCGAAGATCACAATCATCGTATAGAGCAACAGCCAGAGCCAGTCTTTGACCGTCATCCCAAAGGCTCTGAGCTTGAGCCGGAGCATATTCGACAGTTCCCAAAGGCCAATCAGCGCAGCGAGTAGAACGAGACCTCGAAACGCCGCGTGTCCCTGAAGAATAGCCCCCAGTCCGAGCGCGATCATCACAATCGCGGACAGGATACGGGGCATCAGGTCGCGCCATTTGCTCCGCTTCTGCGCAATCTCGACTTCTGGGAGCCGCGAGGTCACGCCTTTACTCCACCGAAACGCCGTTCGCGCCCTGCGAAACGGCTCACACAAGACCGGAACACGTCGGACGTGAAATCGGGCCAGAGCGTATCAATGAATTCGTATTCCGAATAGGCGGACTGCCACAGCAGGAAGTTTGAAATCCGCGCCTCACCGGACGTCCGGATCACAAGATCAGGATCCGGCAGAACGCGTGTATCGAGATATCCCGTCAGGGTCGTTTCATCGACGGACGTCGGATCAAGCTTGCCGGAGGCCACATCACAGGCCATTTCCTTGACCGCTCGGGCCACTTCGTCACGGCCACCGTAGTTGATCGCAATCGTCAGGTGCACCTTTTCATTGTGCTCCGTCCTCCGCTCGAGATCATCCATCATCGCCTGGAGTTTGCCATCGAGGCGCACGCGGTCCCCGATGAAACGGACGCGCACGCCTTCTTTCACGAGGCCCTTCATCTCCGCGCTGATGTAGCGCCGGAACAAAGACATGAGGCCGGAGACCTCGGATTGTGTGCGCTTCCAGTTCTCGGTCGAGAAAGCGAAAATCGTGAGGTATTTCACTCCGACATCCGGACAGGCACGGACGATTTCCTTGACACGTTTCGCACCGGCATGATGCCCGAAAAGACGCGGCTTACCCTGCGCCTGCGCCCATCGACCGTTGCCATCCATAATGATGGCAACGTGTTTCGGGCAATTCGGAATCGGAGCCTCAACTGTCGGATGCCGGTCGCTCATCTTTGGCCTTTTCGTCACTCTCATGATTGGCGACGGAAAAGAGTTTTCCGAGGCCGGTCTCAATCAGACCTGCATGATCTCTTCCTGCTTATGCGCGAGAAGTGCATCAATATCCTTAATATGTTTGTCGGTCAGGTCCTGAACTTCGGATTCCCAGAACTTCTGATCATCGTCGGACATCCCGTCCTTGTGCTTTTTGATCTGCTGCATGCCGTCCTGACGCACGTTGCGCACGGCAACACGGGCGTGCTCGGCGTATTGGCCTGCGACTTTGGTCAGCTCGCGACGACGCTCTTCGTTGAGCTCCGGAATCGGCAGCATGATGATCGTGCCATTCAGCTGCGGGTTGATTCCGAGACCGGATTCACGGATCGCTTTCTCGACTTTGTTGACGAGCGCTTTATCCCACACGTTGATCGTGACCATACGCGGCTCCGGCACGTTCACGGTGCCAACCTGGTTGATCGGCGTCATCGCGCCGTAGGCATCGACCATAATCGGCTCAAGCATGGAGCCCGACGCGCGGCCTGTCCGCAGCGAGGCAAATTCGGTGCGCAAATTGCCAATCGCGCCATCCATACGTTTTTTGAGGTCGTCAGTATCGAGTTCGAACTCTTCGGACATGGGTATTTCCCCTTCTTTCACTCGCATTCGATGTTGCTGTGTCAGTGCACGGCTCAGGAAGCTGGTCTGATCGTTGCTGCTTTCAATAAGGCACGGGCAGAGGCTTGTATAGCCCTTGCCCGCAGACCGTAATCGGCTCTCTCAGATCTCGCCCCCGAGCATGCCTGTCAGTTGACCAAGGTGTAGGTGCCCTCGCCCGCGAGGATGGAGCGGAACCCGCCCTCTGCGTCGAGCGGGAACACAATCAGCGGCAGGTTGTTGTCGCGTGCCAGCGCAATGGCGGAGGCGTCCATCACTTTGAGATTCTTGCGCAGGACTTCATCGTAGGACACATGATCATAGCGCTTCGCGTCCGGGTTGGTTTTCGGGTCCTTGTCGTAGACGCCGTCCACCCCGTTTTTCCCCATAAAGATCGCCTCACAGGCCATCTCGTTCGCACGGAGCGTCGCAGCAGTGTCGGTGGTGAAATACGGGTTGCCGGTGCCTGCGGCGAAAATACAAATCCGCTTTTTCTCAAGGTGACGCACAGCACGGCGGCGGATGTAGGGTTCGGCGACCTCGTTCATCGTGATCGCGGAGATCACACGGGTGTGGATACCGAGGCCCTCAAGCGCCGCCTGCATCCCTAGCGCGTTCATAACAGTCGCGAGCATTCCCATATAGTCGGCCGTCGTGCGCTCCATCCCCTGAGCAGAGCCCTGAAGCCCGCGGAAAATGTTGCCGCCACCGATGACCATACAAATCTCGACACCGAGATCATGGACGGTTTTGACCTCACGCGCGATGCGTTCGACGGTCGGCGGATGCAGGCCAAAGCCCTGATCCCCCATGAGCGCCTCACCTGAGATTTTCAAAAGCACACGTTTATATTTCGTGGCAGGATGATCCTGTCCCGGCTGGCTGCTCGCGTCAGTCATGAGGTGTCCCCGATCTGAATGGTGTTTTGAGGCAAAATGATCGAATTTTGCGTCAGGTTCAATGCAAGGAATTTGGATTTTTTCCCCTTTACCCCTCTGGACAACTGCGCTTGTGCGTGCCACCCGCGAAAGTATGGCTCTTCCGCATGACATATCCGCCGAGTTGCCCGTGTTGATTGCGGGTCCGACTGCCTCGGGAAAATCCGCGCTCGCGCTCGAGATCGCGGAGACACAGGGCGGTGTGATTGTGAATGCGGATGCACTGCAGGTCTTTGAAAATTGGCGTGTTTTGACCGCGCGCCCCTCTGAGGAAGACGATGCACGCGCGCCGCATCGCCTTTACGGGCATGTCGCCGGAGACGCGTTTTATTCCGTCGGTCACTGGCTTCGCGATGTCACGCAGTTTCTCTCCGGCGGCGCACGTCCGATCATTGTCGGCGGCACGGGGCTTTATTTCACGGCGCTGACCGAAGGCCTCGTGGAGATCCCCGAAACACCGAGTGAAATCCGTGCTGAGGCGGACGCGCGGCGCGAGGTGGACGGCGATCATGCGGGCCTCTTGGCCGAACTCGACGCCGAAGACCCGCAAACGGCGGGCAAAATCGATCGCCTGAACCCCATGCGCGTCCAGCGGGCGTGGGAAGTGCTGCGCGCCACAGGTCGCGGTCTCGCTGCATGGCAAGCCGATACCCCGCCCCCGCTTCTGCCCCTCAAGGACTGTCAGCCTTATGTGATGGATGCGGACAAAGAGTGGCTCAACGAACGCATCGCGCGGCGATTCGGGTTAATGCTTGAACAGGGTGCATTGGAAGAGGCAGAGGCCAATTTGCCGACATGGGACCCGAAAGCGCCCTCCTCCAAGGCGATTGGCGCCCCCGAATTGATCGCGTATCTGCGGGGAGACCTCACGCTTGAGGCCGCCCAAGAGGCCGCAACCATCGCAACACGGCAATATGCGAAGCGCCAACGCACATGGTTTAGAGCGCGAATGAAGGCCTACCACAAGATATCGCTGCCCTAAGCAGGGATCGCGGACACATTACAAATACAACATACCTCATTGAAAAGACGATATTTTCTTTGACAGATTGCCGCTCATGGTTACGGTTTTGACGAAGTTGGACAAACCGAACAAGAACGAGTGCGATGAGCGACACGCCTTTCCGTCAAATATTCAAAACCATGCCCCTGGGCGAAATGACTGATACAGCGCCTCAGGCCAAAACACCTGTAAAGGCGCGGGCCAAAGCTCCGAAACCCTCCTCACAAGCATCCCGGCCAAAGGCAAAGATCACCGAGATCCCGCAGCAGGCGGATTACCGTGTTCTGCCGCTCGGTCGTGGCACGGGCGCGCTTTCTCCGGCGATGAAATGGCGGACCGAAGCGATGCGCAGCCACCGCAGCCCGTCTTTCCTCTGGTTCACCCGTGGGCAAGGACGGATCACCGTCTCCGGTGTGACGCGTGGATTCGGGCCGCATAACCTCATCTACCTTCCGACCCGCACCATGTATGGCTTTGAACCGGTCGGACAGGTCATGGGGTATCGGGTCCACCTGCCCGACGATCCGGCGCTCTACCTACCCGAAGAACCGCTCCACATGCGGTTCCGCGAGGTGATCCAGCAAAACGAGATCACAGGCCTGATCGAAACCCTTCAAAAAGAGATTGAAAGCGACCGTCCGGGACGTGAGCGCGCGATGGCGCTTCATGGTGGGATGATTTCTCTGTGGCTAGAGCGACAAATCTCGATCATGCCGGAGTATGACCTGACTCCCGACGCCTCGCGCCGGATTGCGGCGGCGTTTACGTCGCTCGTCGAAAGCGAACTGGATGCGTCGCTGGGCGTGTCGCATTTCGCGCATCAGCTTGGCGTCACGCCGACGCACTTGTCGCGGGCGTGTAATATCGCCTGCGGGCGGTCGGCCTCAGCGATCCTCGCAGACCGCCTGCACTATGAAGCGCGTCGGATGTTGGCGGAGACGGATTTACCGATCAAGGACGTGGCCGAAAAGCTAGGATTTCAGTCTGCGGCCTATTTCTCGCGCGCGTTTCACAAGCACACAGGCCTCTCACCGCGAGAGTTTCGTCAATCTGCGTGATCTTATGATCCGTAGATGACTTCGACGTAATTCATCGTCTCTTTGTACGGAGGCACACCGTTGTATTTTTCAACGGCGAGCGGTCCGGCGTTATAGGCCGCGAGCGCGAGCCGCCAGTTGCCGAATTTGTTGTACATCATCCGCAAATACCGCGCCCCGCCTTCGAGGTTCTGGTGCGGATCGTTCGGGTTGACCTGCAAGAGGCGCGCTGTATCGGGCATCAGTTGCGCCAAGCCATAGGCCCCCGCATGCGACCGCGCTGTCGGGTTCCAGCCGCTCTCCTGCTGCACGAGGCGCAGGAAGAGATCAGTCGGCACACCGTGTTTACGCGCCATGGCTTCCGCGACGGGCAGGTATTCGCCCTTGTAAGCGCCGTTATACGCGGGGCTGATCCCGTCCGCTCCAAACCGCTCCGGCTTGAGCGCGTAGGCATTGGAGTATTGATCCGCCGCGCGTCCGTCGAGCACATCGAGCTGGGATGCAAAGAGATCAACGCGGTTTCGCGAGGAAAACAAATCTTCGGCGACCGTCGCAGTGCCCAACAGGGCCAGACCCGCTGCCAAAATCCCGAGATGCACAAATTTCCGGTATCCGGAACCGATGGGGGCCGTGTGACGCGAAAAACAACTCATTGTAGGAAGCCACTCGATTGTTACGCGCGCACTTTAGCCCGCTTGGTCAAACATTCCAAGTCTCTGCGCCGGATCAGCGGAGTTTTGCCTTGCGACCCCTGCCCGATGAGTGGTGTAAGGAGGATCAACAGGGAATCTCGATGGAGTAGAACGTATGGCCGGTTCGGTGAACAAAGTCATCCTCGTGGGCAATCTGGGCGCGGACCCCGAAGTGCGCACGTTCCAGAACGGCGGCAAAGTGTGCAACCTGCGCATTGCAACCTCTGAGAACTGGAAAGACCGCAACACAGGCGAACGCCGCGAGCGCACCCAGTGGCACACGGTCGCAATCTTTTCCGAGCCGCTCGCCCGCACCGCAGAGCAATATCTACGCAAGGGCTCGAAAGTGTACATTGAGGGTCAACTTGAGACCCGCAAATGGCAGGACCAACAGGGCAATGACCGCTACTCGACCGAGGTCGTTCTCCGTCCCTACACCTCGACCATGGTGATGCTCGACGGCCGTGGCGAAGGCGGCGGTGGTGGCAGCTACGGTGGTGGCAGCGGTGGCGGTTATGGCGGTGGCTATGACCAAGGCCCGTCCGGCGGCTACGATCAGGGTGGCGGCGGCTACGGCGGCGGTTCGCGCCCGGCCCTCGACGACGACGAAATCCCGTTCTGAGATCGAACAACAGATGACAGGAAAGCCCCCGATTTTCGGGGGTTTTTCTTTGTTCACTGACGTGATCCGGCGCTCAACCTGTCCCAAAGAACAACGCCTAACCCTCCGTTTTCCCGCCGAAATGTGCTATACTCTCAATTAGCGCGTCGCCGCTGGGGAGAGGGGGCGCGGATGAACATATGGATGGGGGGGGGGAGCCATGGACAGAATTCTTGTCGCCAGTGATCTTTCGAGCCGCTCGGATAGAGCCGTGGAGCGGGCAGTTCAGCTTGCGGAACGGCACGGGGCAAAGATCATCCTGATGCACGTGATAGACGACGATTTGCCTGCGGCGATGGTCACACGCACAAGGGCGACGGCGGAGGAAATTCTGGCAGATATCCGTACGTCGGAACGGATGCCAGAGAACACCGAAGTCGTCGTTGAAACCGGTGATCCGGTGACAGCCGTTGTCGATCTGGCGGAGGCCGCGCAGGTCGATCTGGTGATCATGGGCACACACCGCCCGCGACCGTTCTGGGACATATTCTCTGGCACATCGGTGGAGCGGGTCGTGCGCGCCCTTCATCGTCCGGTTCTGGTTGTTGTCGCACCCGTCGCCGCGCCCTATCGCGAAATGATCTGCGGGATTGACCTGTCGCCCTCCTGCCTCGCGGCTGCGCGTGTCGCGCGCGCGGTCGCGCCGGAGGCAAATCTGCGGACAATCCACGCCGTTCATATCCCGTATCGCGGCATGTTGGCGCGCGACGCCACGGCAAAACAGCTCGCGCCATTTGTTCATGACGCCCAACTCCGTCTCGATGAGTGGTGGAAATCCGCCGCGGTGCCCGAAGGCCTCGCCAAACCAACAGTGACGGCGGCGAGCGTGCAGGATCTCTTTGAGGAGACCCGACGAACACACGAGGGGGATCTTTACGTTCTCGGCGCGCATGGCCGTTCGCCGCTGTCGCCCACCTTGCTCGGCAGCTTTACCGAAGAGCAGATCAGGACGCCCAAAACAGACCTCCTGATCGTGCGCGGATAGGCTTAGCCGTCCAATCCGTCCTGAATGACCTTGAGGACCGCCTCGCGCGGCACATCTGCGGTCACGAAGGCCTCACCGATCCCGCGTGCGAGGATAAAGCGGAGTTGGCCGTCGACGACTTTTTTGTCCTGCGACATCATATCGACGAGCGTCTCGGCGGATGGAAGATTACCCGGAATATCCGTGAGATCGCACTTCATCCCCATCGCCTTGAGATGCGCACGAACACGACTTGGCGCCTCTTGGGAGCACAGGCCCAGACGGGACGACAGTTCAAACGCAAGCGCGCAGCCAATGGCAACGCCCTCACCATGGAGGAGGCGATCGCCATATCCGGTCGCGGATTCGAGGACGTGGCAGAAGGTATGACCGAGGTTTAGAAGCGCGCGATCCCCCTGCTCCGTCTCGTCTCGCTCGACAATGTCGGCTTTCATCTGGACAGACCACCGCACGGCCTCTGTCCGGAGTTCCATGTCACCTGCGGCGAGTGCGGGGCCGTTCACTTCGAGCCATTCAAAGAAGCTCTCGTCGCCCAAGAGGCCGTATTTCTGCACCTCGCCATACCCCGCGAGGAAATCGCGTTGGGTCAGCGTGCCAAGAATGGAAATATCGGCGAGCACGAGCGACGGCTGGTGGAACGCACCGATGAGGTTCTTCCCCTGAGGCGCGTTGATGCCTGTCTTACCGCCCACAGAGCTATCGACCTGCGCGAGGAGTGTCGTCGGGATCTGCACGAACCGGACCCCGCGGCGCAAAACGGCGGCGGCAAATCCGGCGAGATCACCGATCACCCCACCGCCAAATGCGACAACGATGTCCTTGCGCTCGCATTTCTCCTCGAGGAGCCATTCGACGGCACGGGTGAATTGCGGCCAGGCCTTCGTCGTCTCACCTGCCGGAAGCGCGAGGGACACCATATCAATACCGTCGGCGGCCAAACCTGCCTCGAGCGCATTAAGGTGAAGCGCGGCAACGGTTTCGTCCGTCAGAACGAACACCTTTTTCTTTTTCCCCAAGAGCGGCGCGATATGAGCACCCGCCTCCGCAACAAGACCTGCCCCGATGCGCACATCATAGGCGCGGTCCCCCAAAGGCACATGCACGGTCGTATAGCTCATGGTCACTCCTTCAGAATTCCGCCGTGGTCCCGTAGGGCCGCGATGACCTTATCAGCCATTCCGTCAACGGACAGTCCGGGCTCAGCCTGAACAGTCACACCGGCCTGCGCGTAAAACGGAGTACGTGCCTCGGCCAGTTCCTTGAGCGTTTCATAGGGGTTGGCGGTATGCAGCAACGGTCGGGTTGTCTTGTGTTTCACACGGTTCCAGAGAATTTCGATGTCGGCCTGAAGCCAGACAGCAATCCCCTTTTCCGCAATCATGTCACGATTGGTGCCGGAGAGGAACGCGCCACCTCCAGTGGACAACACCGCGCGCTCATCTTCGAGCAAGCGTCCGATGACCTCGGTTTCCCGACGACGGAAGAATGCTTCACCGTCCCGCTCGAAAATTTCGGCAATGGTGCGATCCGCTGCTTGTTCGATCTCGTGATCGGAGTCGAGAAATGGCACGCCGAGTTTCGCCGCGAGAGCCTTGCCCACAGCGGTTTTCCCTGCGCCCATCATCCCCACAAGGGCTATTGTCTTATTCAGGCCTTTCGCCATTGTCCTCTTCGCGGATCCGTCCATGCAAATCCGTTCCCCCGTCCGTCTTCGCGCCGCACACTGACGCGACACGCGCGGCAAATTCCTGCCGACGAAAATTTGACCCCTTCAATGGCGTGATCTCTCGGAAAATGCCATATATAAATTGCAGAAATGATGAAAACCGTTCTCATTGAAGGAACGGAGAAATAGACAAAGACCCGCCCAAAGCGTGACTTAAGGGCGTGAATGGAGGCAGTTTACCGTGCGAAAGTTCCTTTTCCGGCTCATCGCCATTCTTATTCTTCTCGGAATCATCGGCTTTATCGGCTTTGCCTACGTCGGCGATCTGTCGCCGGATCGCGCCGAGGAACGTGTGCCCGTGACGATCGAAGTGAAATGAGCCAACGCCGTCCGTCCCCGCGCCTGTTCCTGCGCGCGCTCCTCTTGTCCACGGCCTGCCTCTATGGCGCGGGCCTTACGGCGGCGAGCGCGCAGAGCACCGACGAGAGACCGCTGTCGGCAATTGACTGGCTCTCCGATACGCTCGACACCCCGCGCGAGGACCCGAACCTTGGGACCGAGAGCGACATCGCAACGAGTGCGCTGCCCGAGGATGTGACGGTCTCTCCGCTTGAGGCACCCGGACCGGATGCGACGGGGCTTTTGCCCTCTTCTGTGACAGGCTTTCCACGCGCACTCTGGGGCGCCTCGACCGCGACCGATCTCGCGCGGCGGATCACAATGATCTCCACACGCACGGATCTGTTGCCGGCCTCGCGGCGTCTGCTAAACACATTGATCCTCGCCGAACTTGATCCGCCGCTACAATCCGACCGCGATGGGCGCCTGTTTCTGGCTCGTATCGACGCTTTGCTTGCGCAAGGGTTGCTCGACGAGGCGGATTCTATGCTGAACCTCGCGGGCTCGACATCGCCGGAAATTTTCCGGCGGTCTTTCGATACCAAATTGCTCTTGGGGACCGAGAACGAGGCCTGTCGCACGCTCAACACCACCCCCGGTCTGTCTCCGACTTTGTCCGCCCGCATCTTCTGCCTCGCACGGGCGGGAAAATGGGAGGCCGCTGCCCTCACCCTCGAAAGCGGCGAAGCCCTCGGCCTCATCCGTCAGGATCAAGGCGATCTGATCGCACGCTTTCTCGATCCCGAACTGTTCGAGGGCGAGCCATCGCTCAGAATTCCAGAACACCCGACGCCGCTCACCTTCCGCCTCATGGAGGCCATCGGGGAACCGCTCCCGACAAACGGCCTCCCGCTTGCCTTCGCACAGAGCGATCTGCGGGCAACCTCCGGCTGGAAAGCGCGGGCGACTGCCGCGGAGCGTCTTGCGCGCGTCGGCGCACTTTCACCAAACCGCTGGCTCGGGATTTGGTCCGAACATCTTCCCGCCGCCTCCGGTGGCATTTGGGACAGGATCGATGCGCTTCAAAGTTTTGAGACGGCGCTCAACTCCGGAGATACTGCGCAGCTTTCCGAAGAACTGCCAAAGGTCTGGGACGCCATGAGCGCGGCAGGGCTACAAACCGTCTTCGCCGAGGCCTTCGCGAAATCGCTCGCAACACAGTCCCTTGATGAAGCCGCCTCAGAGATCGCCTTTGAAATTGCGCTCCTGTCCCCCGACTATGAACGAATTGCGCTCTCCTGGCCGCACCCGCTCACCCGTGATCAGACCTTCCTGCACGGTATCGCGACAGGCAACATTCCGACGCAGCGCCCGTCAACTGATGTCGCGCGCGCCATCGCGCAGGGATTTATCGAAGAGGGCATCCCGGTGAGGCTCTCGACCCTCGTGTCTGAGCGTCGCCTTGGTGAGGCAATTCTGCGTGCCATTGAACTGCTCGAAGGCGGGGCTGCCGGTGATCTTGACGAACTCTCAGACGCGATCCAATTCTTCCGCGCCATCGGACTTGAGGCCACGGCACGGCGGGCGTCTCTCGAACTGTTGCTTTTGGAGCGTCGTGGATGAGATCACATGACCGCTGGATATCGGCCTTTTCAGAAGCCCAGATGGCGGAACGCGGGGCGTCTGAGAACACACTGCTGTCTTATGGGCGCGACCTCATCGACTTCTCGGATTGGCTGATCCGTCGAAGCGGTCATTTCGAAACCGTAGAACGTGCGCAGATTGAGGACTATCTCGTCTTTTGCGAGGCGCAGGGCCTCGCGCAATCGACCCGTGCGCGACGGCTCTCGTCGATCAAACAACTCTTCCGGTTCGCCTATGAGGAAGGCTGGCGTGAACACAACCCGACGCTTCAAATCCGTGGTCCTGGCCGGTCCAAACGTCTCCCCAAATCGCTCTCGGAAGAGGAAGTGATGCGCCTGTTGGACGCGGCGCAAAAGGTTGGTCGCACCCAATCCGATCGCCTGCGCAACACTTGCCTGATGGAAGTGCTCTATGCGACGGGGATGCGGGTGAGCGAGCTTGTCTCCCTGCCCGTTTCTGCCGCGCGGGGTGATCCGCGTATGTTGCTCGTCAAAGGCAAGGGCGACAAGGAACGCATGGTGCCCCTGTCTGAGCCGGCCCGCGCGGCGCTCGCCACATGGCTTACGGAGCGAGATGAGGCCGAAGACCTCGCGAAGCGTGAAAAAGGGATCAAGCCGTCGCCCTATCTCTTTCCGTCGCGCGGGAAATCCGGCCATTTCACCCGCGTAGGCTTCTACCAGCTCATCAAGGACATTTCGGTCAAAGCGGGCGTCAGTCCGGAGAAGGTCACGCCACATACACTTCGCCACGCTTTTGCGACGCATCTCTTGGCACACGGCGCCGATCTCAGAGCGATTCAGACGCTGCTTGGCCATGCCGATCTCTCGACGACCGAGATCTACACCCACGTCCTTGACGAGCGGCTCAAAGAGCTTGTTCTAAAACATCACCCTCTCGCCGAAAAATAACAGCTCCAACAACGTCGTGACGTTCGAAAGCGCGGGTTCGGCCCTTGCGCAGTGACACACGCGACCCCATAACCATGTCCATGACAGAGACCACGTTAGACGCCGCCTTCTGGATCACCGCCGCTGCCATTGCCGGCCTGCTGATCATGTCCGCATTCTTCTCGGGCTCCGAGACCGCTTTGACGGCGGCCTCGCGCGGGAAACTGCGCGCGAAAGCTGATAAAGGTGAAGTTGGCGCCGAACGTGCGCTAAAAGTGACCGAGGACAGTGAACGCCTCATCGGCTCCGTTCTGCTCGGCAACAACCTCGTGAACATCCTCGCGACGTCCCTCGCCACCGCGTTGTTTACGAAACTCTTCGGACAGAATGGCGTAGCGCTCGCCACCATGATCATGACCCTGCTCGTTCTGATCTTTGCTGAGGTACTCCCGAAAACCTACGCCATCACCAACCCCGAAAGCGCCGCTTCCCACGTGGCGCGGCCGATCAGCATCGTTGTGACGGTCTTTGCGCCTGTCGTGAGCTTTGTGCGCTTTCTGGTCCGCGGGATGCTGAGCCTCTTCGGCGTTCAGACCGACCCCGAGGCAGACGTGCTCGCCGTCAAGGACGAGATCGCGGGGGCCATTGCTCTGGGCCACGTTGAGGGCGTTGTGCAAAAGGAAGACCGCGACCGCATTCTCGGCGCGCTCGATCTGGGTGAACGCACTGTCGAAGAGATCATGCTCCACCGCAGCCAGATCGAAATGATCGACGTGAGCCTGCCGCCCGCAGAAATTCTGAACCGCTCTCTCAAAAGCCCCTACACGCGCATCCCGCTCTATCGGGATGAGCAGGAAAACATCGTCGGTGTTCTCCACTCCAAAGACCTCCTGCGCGGGATGCATGCAGACCGAGTGGCCCACGAAACCGAGAACCCTGCAACGCTCGTGGATTTCAGCGATTTCGATGTGATGAAAGTCGCGATGAAGCCCTACTTCGTGCCGGAGACCACCACGCTCGACGATCAGATGCGGCAGTTCCTGAAACGCCACACCCACTTCGCGCTGGTCGTGGACGAATACGGCGCGCTTCAGGGTCTCATCACGCTCGAAGACATTCTCGAAGAGATCGTCGGCGAGATCACCGATGAGTTCGACCGTTCAGAAGACGCGCCGAAACAGAGTGAAGACACCGGGGATTGGGAGGTCGATGGCGGCATGACCATCCGCGACTTCAACCGCTGGACCGAATGCCAGTTGCCGGATGAGGAAGCAAATACCATCGCGGGTCTCGTGATCCATGAGGCGCAGATGATCCCGAACGAGGGGCAGGTGTTCTCTTTCCACGGCTACCGTTTCGAAGTCGTCGAACGCAAAGACAACCGCGTCACGAAACTCAAAATCCGCCCACGTCGCGACGTCTGAGCGGGGTGGACCGGATGCTTTCCTATCAACACGGCTTTCACGCGGGCAATCTCGCAGACGTTCAGAAACACGCTCTGATGGCGGTGACGCTCGATTACATGACGCGCAAGGACAAGCCGCTCAGTTATATCGAGACCCATGCAGGCCGTGGCCTCTATGATCTCTCGGGAGTTCAGGCGGAAAAGACGGGCGAGGCGCGTGAGGGCATTCTCAAGGTCGCGGACTGGTTTGGGGCGGACCACCCCTACACCAAAGCGCGCGAACGGATTGCGGAGGAGTTCGGAGAGACGATCTACCCCGGGTCTCCGGCGCTCGCGCAGGCATTGTTCCGTGACATGGACACAATCCACCTCGCAGAACTGCACCCGGGTGAGAACGAGAAACTACAGGACGCGTTGCCGTTCGCTCATGTCGTCAAAGAGGACGGCTTTGCCTTCGCGCAGAGCATCTGCCCGCCGACCCCGCGACGAGGCGTGCTGCTCATCGATCCGCCCTATGAGATCAAATCCGACTACGCAACGATCCCGACGTTTATCTCCAAGCTCCACCGCAAATGGAACGTCGGCGTTATCGCCCTCTGGTATCCGATCCTCACGACGGGCGCGCATGTCCAAATGACCCGCGCGCTTGAGGCCGCGAATTTTCCGGGCTTTCTCAAACATGAGGTGCGTTTCCCGCCCGCGCGTGAGGGTCACGGGATGATCGGGTCGGGCATGATCTTTGTGAACGCGCCTTATGGCCTCACGGATGAGGTCACGCGTCTCACGGGTCTCTTCCGGTCGCTCTGACGTCAGCGGGCCTTAAACATACCGCCGAGGATCCCGCGCACGATCTTTTTGCCCGTCGTGCCAGTGAGTTCCTTCATCACCATTTTCGACAGCTCCGTGCCGAAACTCTTGTCCGAGGACTTTGATCGCGCCGAGGACCGAGTATAGCTGCGTGTCTCATAGCGCCGTGCCTTGTTGAACTCTCTTGCCTTCGCGTCTTCTTCTGCGGCCTCCGCTTCTTCTGCCGCCTTGGACGCGGCCTCGGCGCGGGCCTGAAGCATCTCGAATGCACTCTGCCGATCAATCACAGCTTCATATTTCCCGGCGATGGGCGAGCCTTTGATCTGGTCCGCCCGTTCCGCATCAGTGATGGGCCCAAGCTGTGACGACGGCGGACGGATCAAGGTGCGCTCCGCAATCCCCGGTGCGCCCTTCTCGATGAGGAACGACGTCACGGCCTCCCCCGTCCCGACCTCTTTGATCGCCGTCTCAATGTCGAACCTCGGATTGACGCGATAGGTCTGGGCAGCAAGGCGCAGCGCCTTTTGATCCCGCGCTGTGAAGGCACGAAGCGCGTGTTGGACGCGGTTGCCAAGCTGTCCGAGAATATCCTCCGGCACATCGTCGGGGTTTTGCGTGACGAAATAGACGCCCACACCTTTGGAGCGGATGAGCCGCGCGACCTGCTCCACCTTATCGACCAAGGCCTTCGGCGCATCGTCAAACAAGAGATGCGCCTCATCAAAGAAGAACACGAGTTTGGGTTTGTCCGGATTCCCGACCTCGGGAAGTTCTTCGAACAGTTCGGACAAAAGCCAGAGGAGGAACGTCGCGTAGAGTTTCGGCGACGCCATGAGCTTGTCGGAAGCGAGAATGGAAATCCGCCCTCGCCCGTCCGGATCGGTCCTAATAATGTCCGAGAGCTCCAGCGCAGGCTCTCCGAAGAGCCGATCTCCGCCCTGATTTTCAAGGACGAGCAATGCCCGCTGGATCGCGCCGACAGACGATTTCGAGACGTTGCCATAGCGGAGTGAAAGCTCGTCCGCATTCTCCCCGACCCACACGAGTAGAGATTGCAGGTCTTTCAGATCGAGAAGCGGCAGGCCCTGTTCATCCGACATGCGGAAGGCGATGTTGAGCACGCCCTCCTGTGCCTCTGTGAGTTGCAAGAGTTGCGCGAGCAAAAGCGGCCCCATCTCCGCGACAGTCGTGCGGATCGGATGCCCCTGCTCGCCGTAAAGGTCCCAGAAGGTGACGGGAAAGGCTTCATACAGATAACTGTCCGCGAACCCGATCGTGGTCGCGCGTTTGGTGAAGGCGTCATGCAGTTTGGCCTCCGCTGATCCAGCTTTTGCTAGTCCAGACAGATCGCCCTTCACGTCAGAGAGAAACACAGGGACACCTGCGGCAGCAAACCCCTCGGCGAGAATCTGGAGCGTGACGGTTTTGCCCGTGCCGGTTGCGCCCGCGATCAACCCGTGCCGGTTGCCATATTCAAGCAAAAGATACTGAGGCGTTGCATAGCCTTCTCCACCGCCACCGACAAAAACACGATCCATCTTTTCACTCATCGCACCACCTCACGACTGTCTAAACGCACGCATCCCAAAAGCACAAATTCGTGGCTTTTCAAAACCGTATGCCACCACAATACAATGTTAACGGTATCCTGCCATACTAAAGACCTCTGGGACGAAACCTCTATCGTCCCGAGTGTTTTCCTCCCTGTCAGACTTGCCGCGCCCTCCAGAGGCGCGGCTTTCTTGGCAGAGGTTCCCACCCATTATGACGCTAAATTCCGCACAAAAATGGGGATCATCACGACCTGTGATCGCCCCTATATTTTTCCGTTGACCTCTTCAAATTCCTGTCATACCGTCACGGCATAAAGTCCGGCTAAGTCCGGCAGGGAGAAAACAAAACGCCCTGACAGGCAGCTCGATCACCGGATCGGCGTTCTGTACAGGAGCACCTGATCAGATCATGATCTGCAAAAGCCTCGGGTCTCCGAGGCTTTTTGCATCTCGCCTCTTGGACGCAGGTCCAGAACGCATTCTTTAGGAGAGGTAAGCGCTTCTCCGCCGAAAGTGCCATATCCCGCTCAAGTCACATCCCATCACAAAAATATTGCTCTGTGCCCCCTGACAGATCATCGTCTGCGTGATAGAGAACATCTCGGAATTGAACAAAAAATGGACCGATGATGACTTCTGTCTCTCACAAGTTTTCGACCTTCGTCTCTGCCGCTTTGATCGCTCTGGGCACCGCTGCGCCCGTCGTCGCACAGGACGAAGAGCTTTCGACCGGCGTTCCAGTTGAAGCCAACGAGAATGTGGGGCGCACTTACCTGCTTGAGACACAGGGCGACTGGGAAATCCACTGCATCAAAGCACCGGAAGGTCAGCCCGACCCCTGCAGCATGTACCAGCTCCTCAAAGACGCCAGTGGCGCAGAGATCGCTGAGGTAACTCTGTTCCATCTCGGTCAGGAAAATGCCGAAGCTGCGATGACGATCATCACGCCGCTTGAAACAAACCTGACGAAGATGTTGAGCTTCTATGTAGATGAGGAAAACGGTCGCCGTTATCCGTTCCAGTTCTGCACACAGGGCGGCTGTTTCGTGCGCGCGGCTCTTCCGGCAGAAGAGATTGATCTGCTCAAGAAGGGCAACAATGGTCAGATTTCGATTTCTCAGGTATCCTCGCAAAACCCTGTGAACCTGACGATGTCGCTCACTGGTTTTACCGCTGGTTACACCCGGGTTACCGCGCTGAATGAAGCCGCGAAAAATGGTCAAGGCCCGGACACGGTCACTCAATAAATCGGACATCACGTCCGTGAAACAAAGAACGCCACGCAACCCTGCGTGGCGTTTTTCGTTTCTCCGAAGAGGCAGGTCTGTTTAGGACGCTTTCTTGAGCGCCATCACCGCATTCAGACCGCCAAAAGCAAAGGCGTTCGACAAGACGATATCCACATTCGCGTCGCGCGCTTCATTCGGAACGACGTCAAGTGCACATTCCGGATCCGGCTCTTCGTAGTTGATCGTCGGTGCAATCACCCCGTCGCGGAGCGCCATGATACAGGCCAAGAGCTCGACCGCGCCGGTGCCGCCGATCAGGTGACCATGCATCGACTTGGTAGACGAGATCATGATGTTATCCGCGTGCCGTCCGAGCGCATCCGCCACCGCCGCACATTCGGTTTTGTCATTGGCCGCCGTGCCCGTGCCGTGGGCGTTGATATAACCGACCTGCTCCGGATTGACGCGCGCATCTGTGAGCGCGCCGGAAATGGCGCGTGCGGCGCCCTGTTTCGACGGCATCACGATGTCGGAGGCGTCAGATGTCATCGCAAAACCAATGACCTCAGCCAGAATTTCCGCCCCACGGGCCTTGGCGTGGTCGTAATCTTCAAACACGAAGACCGCCGCTCCCTCGCCCTGCACCATGCCGTTGCGGTTGAGGCTAAACGGGCGACAGGCGTCTTTTGACATGACGCGCAGCCCTTCCCAGGCTTTCACGCCACCGAAGCACAGCATCGACTCGGAGCCGCCCGTCACCATGGCCGTCGCCATGCCGGAGCGGATCATGTTGAACGCTTGACCCATCGCATGGTTGGAACTCGCACACGCGGTTGCAACGGTGAAGGACGGGCCTTTCAGGTTGTATTCCATGCTGACGTGCGAACAGGCCGCGTTGTTCATCAGTTTGGGCACAACGAAGGGGTGAACGCGGTTTTTGCCTTCTTCGTAGACCACACGGTAGTTTTCGTCCTGTGTGGACAGACCACCGCCGGAGGTGCCGAGGATCACACCGGAGCGCAGCGCCAGTTCGCCTACGAACTCAAGACCTGACTGAGAAATCGCCTGTTCCGCTGCAACGAGCGTGAATTGCGTAAACCGGTCATAAAGCGCCATCTGCTGGCGATTAAAGCGACCTTCCGCGTCCCACTCATGAATTTGACCACCAATCTTGATCGAAAGCCGGTCGACATCGCGGAAATTCAGCTCGCCGATCCCGCACTTGCCTTCGGCCATAGCCGAAAGCGTCGACTTCACATCGAGACCGAGTGCATTGACGGTCCCGGCTCCGGTGATCACGACACGTTTCATGATTTCTGGTCGGCAATCAGGTTTTCGACGGCTTTGACGATCGCGGCGACAGAGGAAATATCGAAATCGGACTGTTCAGGTTCGTTCGCATTGAACGGGACCGAAATGTCAAAGGTCTCTTCAATGGCAAAAATGCTTTCCACGAGACCGAGGCTGTCGATGCCAAGATCGTCAAGCGACTGGTCCATCGACACGTCCGCCGGATCAAGCACCGCTTGTTCTGCGATGATCTCAATGATTTGCGTCTTCACGTCTTGCGACATGTAATCCCCTCC
Organism: Celeribacter litoreus; assembly: GCF_020165855.1. Lineage (GTDB taxonomy): Bacteria > Pseudomonadota > Alphaproteobacteria > Rhodobacterales > Rhodobacteraceae > Celeribacter > Celeribacter litoreus. The sequence continues at coordinate 350,202 of NZ_JAIUFY010000008.1, forward strand.
GGTTCAGGCTTGGGGCCTGATTTAGTCTGTATTTGCGGCCTAGGAAACAGGTTTTTGTAACGGCCGTATGTCAGTGACGTGACGGTCTTCATCCGTCGCCTTTAAGTTTTGCCATAAACCGCGGCAGGCGTCGAAGGGCTTTGTACATTTCGACGTGCGTTTGCATCGCAACTGCGGGATATCCCATCATTGCTTTGCCCTTCGCGACATTGGACAGAACACCCGTGCCCGCACCGATAATGGCGCCCGAGCCGATGGTGAGATTGTCTGCGGCCCCGGCCTGTCCGCCCATAACACAATAGTCGCCGATGACGGTAGATCCCGCGACGCCAACCTGACCACATAGCAGACAATGACGCCCGACGATCACGTTGTGTCCAATATGCACCTGATTATCGAGTTTTGTGCCATCCCCGATCCGTGTCGGGCGGATGGTGCCCTGATCAATCGTGACATTCGCGCCGAGTTCAACATCGTCGCCGATCACAACAGCCCCGATAGATGCGATACGCATCCACGCCTGCCCTTCGGCGGCTACATCGGCCCCGAGGCTCTCGCGCGCTTCTTCGACATGGCTTTTCTCTGCAGTGACAAAGGAGAAGCCGTCGGAGCCAACGACACCGCCAGGCTGGGCAATCAGTCGATTCCCGATCACGACGCGCGCACCGATTTTAACGCCTGCATGAATGAGCGCGTCATCCCCGATCTGCGCCTGCGCACCGATAGAGACATGAGGCGCGATCTGGGCGTTTGCGCCGATCTTCACGTCCTTGCCAATCACAACGAACGGGCCGATTGCAGCCCCTGCCCCGATCTCTGCGCTCGGATCGACCACAGCGGCCGGATGGATGCCGGGTTCAAGTCCCAGGCCCGCCGCGAAGGCCGCCGTGACACCCGCCATCGCGAGACGCCCGCGCTTCACAAGAATTGCTGCCTCAAGCCCGAGGTCCGCCCAATCAGCCCCGTCCCAAAGCACAGCCACCTTCGCCTGACCTTTTGCAATATTCGGGGCAAAACGCGGGTCCATCGCGAGCGCTAGGTCTGTCTCGCCTGCATCCTGCGGTTCCGCAGCGCCCGCGACGACGAGCGTCCCGTCCCCTTCAAATGGCGCGTTCAAAGTTGCAGCAAGCTCAGCAATGGTGATCGACATCGGTGTCTCCAAATTCGTTGCCTAGAGACATAAGCACTTTGTTCCCCTTTGAAAAGGAAAGGGCGCCCACTCGGGACGCCCTCCTCTATTTCTCATGTGCTGGGTCTGTGTCAGCCGCCGACAGTGCCGACTTGCACGCCCTGTTGCTGAAGCGCGGACCAGATTTTCGCATCGCGCCCGTAAACGTCGCGACGATACTCCATCCCGCCTTTCGGCAGCGTCACTGCGGTGCGGTAGACAAGGTGCACCGGCACCTGCTTTTCAAGGGGCACAACAGTCTCAACACGCGTCTTAAGCTTGGACTGGAAGAGGCCGACAGGATCATTGGTTTGCTTGGCAAGAAGCGCATATGCGAAATCAAACGGGTCCTGCAGGCGGATACACCCGTGGCTATAGGCGCGCACCTCGCGACCGAACAGGGATTTGGCCGGCGTATCATGCAGATAGATGTTGTACTTGTTCGGGAACATGAATTTCACGAGCCCGAGCGCGTTGCTGTTCGACGGCGGCTGCTTGAGATTGAACGGGAAGGACGACGCAGAATAGGTCGTGAAATCAATGTTTTCACGGCTCACGGTCCGACCGCGCGCGTCCACGAGACGAAGATGCCCCGCCGCACTCGGGTTCTTCTGCATCATCGGCAGGTATTCTTTCACAGCGATCGACCGCGGCACGTTCCACGTCGGGTTGATCACCATGTGCTCCATAACATCGGAAAACTCCGGGCTCCGGCGGTCATGCGCATTCATGCCGACAACAGAGCGGGTTTCAAACGTCACACGTCCGTTGTCGATAATCTTTGCAGAGAAGTCGGTCAGGTTGACCCAGATATGACGGTCCCCACGCGGCATGTTGATCCAACGCTCACGCTCCAGCGCCACAAGGATGGAAGCCATGCGGTCTTCAGGGCTGACGTTCAGCTCGGAAATCGTGGACTGCCCAGCGACACCATCAGAGGTCAAACCATGCTGCATCTGAAAGAGTTGCACGGCTTTTTGCATGTTTGCATCATAAGTCGAGGTCGCCGACCGTGACAAATACCCCATCGCAATGAGACGGTTGCGCAGCGCAATCACGCCATTGCCGCTCTGACCCGGCTCATATTTACCAGTGGGCACAGTCGCGCCCCAACCGCCCTTTGCGATCACTTTCTCAAGCTTCACTTTCTCCTTCAGGAGACGGGCATATTCCGGAGACGTCGGCTCCAGACTGCGCAAATAGGACTGCGGCGAAGATTTCGTGAAATTGGTCAGCGTCTGGAGGCTATCCCGATACGGCACCTGACGCACGAGACCGCTATCGATCTTTGACGGGATCAGCTGACCAGTCTGAACATCGCGCGCATAATCGAGAAAGAGCGAGGCCATCGCCACTTCGGCACGGCCAAGATCTCGATCCGACTTGATCGCACGCAGGTTCGCCTCGAGCAGAGAGGTATCATAAGGCGCAAGCCCCTTTTCCGGCGCATCGAGAACCGCACGCAACAAAGCCTGTCGACGGGCTTTTGCACGGGCACTGTTGTCCGCGAAGATCGGCTGATAGCCGTTCGCGCGGTAAAACTCGGAAAGAACTTTCGAAGAGGATGCGGCCTCTGCAATCGACTGCATCAAGGCACTGACCTGCTGCGCCGCAACAGGCTTTGGTGCAAGCGTCAGTGCACTTGTCCCGAGGGCAGCGCCGAGCATGAGCGCCTTTACCGACAAACGCGTGCCGCCCGCCAAAGATGACGGAGACAACAAAGCCAGAAACCGCGAAACCGGGGTGGAAATCATGACAATCCTCGAAAGTGCGTGAACGTATCAGACGAGAGTAGGTCGTTTCGCGAATTTTGTCAGGGGGAAGAAATCCACATGTGTGACATGTGTTGCGAAGACAACATCACCGCAAAAGTCGACTGACTCGAATTTTTCCCCCTTACCTGCAAAACCATCCACAGCCCCCGTGATGGCGCAAACGGCAAGAGATGCGCGAAATGTTGCACAGGAATTGGCCGCAACATTCTTGAGCGTCAAATTCGCGCCATGGTAGAAAAATGCCCAATTCTAGGGATTTGGTAGGGTTAACCTGACCAGATTGCGCAAAAAACTGCCGATTTTCTCATCAGTAGCCTTCTGCGACCAACAGGGCTCTTGGACGTAGAATCAACATATGTCATAAAACAGGCATCGCATCTGAGGGGATGCGACAGGGAATGGTTCGCAAGCACATGAACTAGGTTCCATACGGTTTTTCGGTTGGCGTTCAGTCAGAACACTCCGAAAAAACGCCAAATTTGGGTTCAAGCATCACACAGATGTGATGTTTCGGGGACAAAGAAACGGCGACTGACCGGGGCCTGGGTTCGGAACAGTAAGACGGCATCAAGGAATGCGCCACGTCACGACCTGATTTCGATCATGGAGCGGGCGACAAGACAGGTTAAGAATGCCGCAGGAAGCGGCGCAAAACAAAGCCGCACGAGGCGGGAACAGGTAAGCGACGGGACGCTTTGAGAAAATGACCAAAGACGCATTGAGCGCCATCACGCGCCGTGGACTACTCCGCGGTTTTGCAGCCACAGCGATCAGCGCAGCACCAGTCTATGCAAACGCCGCAGGGTTCCTGCGTGGTTCCGGCGACGTTCGCCGCATTCGCATGTATTCGGGACGCACGGGTGAGAGCCTTGACACCATCTATTGGGTCGAAGGCAAATACATCCCCGAAGCCCTGAAAGAAGTCACTTACTTCATGCGCGACTGGCGCAATTCCAAGATGAAATCGATCGACGCACGTACCGTCGATATCATGGCCGCTTCGCACCGCCTGATGGATGTGGATGAGCCCTATATGCTTCTCTCCGGCTACCGCTCTCCGGAAACCAATGCGATGCTGCGCTCCCGGTCTTCGGGTGTCGCGAAGAACTCTCTCCACATGCAGGGCCAGGCCGCAGACCTGCGCCTTAAATCCCGTTCTGTGAGCCAGATGGCACAAGCCGCACAATCCTGTTCCGCAGGTGGCGTCGGACGCTACTTCGGCTCCAACTTTGTGCACATGGATTGCGGCCCGGTTCGCACTTGGCGCGGATAATCGGCGCCTCCCCAGATTTAGACAAAGAGCAGTCGCAAAAGCCGCCCAACGAGGCGGTTTTTGTTTGTCTGTCGCGCGTTTGGCGTTGACCTGCGTTCCCGGGCTTTACCGTCGCGTGGACTGGGTGTTAGCACTTGAAACAACACCCGCATCTCATTTCAGAGGACCCGCATATGAAACGTGCTATCGCACTTGGCTGTCTCGCCCTCACTTTGGCCGCTTGCAGCGAGCCGATTACACCCGCCGGAGAAGTTGTGATCACTGAAGGCGATATCATCAACGGCCAACGCTTTCGAATGATCAAGCCTCTGACGCTTATCGTTTCGGGTCCGCAAGGGGGAATGACGCCGCCGACCGAAGAACAGGCAAAAGATCGGCTGCGCCAAGAGGCAAAGTTCTACGATGCAGGTGCGGTGACGCGCGTGATGATCAGCGTCCCCTATCTCTGTGCAGAGGCCACCTATTGCCGCCGCGCGGAAGGGCTATCCGTCGACTTTCCGGACGGGCCTGTTGGACAGTGAAGATCCAATACATTCGAAAAAAAAGAACGCGCAGACGAACCTCTGCGCGTTTTTCTGTTTGAATGTCAGACAGATTTAGCCGAGCAGGCTCGGGATCCCGTAGCGCTCTTCCATAAAGGACCGGCGACGTGGCGCACCCCATTTGAGAGTGCGCAGGAACTCCATCTGCTCTTCACTCTCGATCCAGACCGGATTGCGGCGCTTTGTCAGACTGATGGCGTCCTCGTTCGAGGCCCCTTTGTAAATGAGCATGCAGGCCAAAAGCGTCCCTGTCCGCCCCTTCCCTGCCCGACAATGGAACGCAGTCGGCATCCCCTCTTTCAACAGCCCGTCCACCTGTTCGCACAGCGCGCGCGCTTCATCTGCGCTCGGGGCACATTGGTCAGGGATCGGGAGATAGATGCTCTTGAGGCCATGCCCTTCGATGGCTTCGGTTAGCGGCTCTTTTTCTTCGGTGAGGGTCACGAGAACCTTGATTCCAACGCGGGACAACGCCTCAAGATCCAAAGCTGGATCCTGAAGCAAACCAGGTTGCGGACAACCGGCGAGCAGACCTTGCTCCAGCCACTCAAAATCGCGCGGGCCATAATAAGAGGACAGGAAGGACGGACGTGCATAGTTTCGAAACACGGAAAAATCCTCAAAAAATCTTTTCAGTTCAGTTCCATCGCAAGGCGCAGGTCCAGATCCCACAAGAACGGCTCGATCCCGAGATCCGCCAAACTGCTCTTCTGGTTCACAGCCTCACCGGCTTTGTCCGGCGCAACACCCAGACACACTAACAAAGCTCCCAACAAGCGCGGGGCGAACTCACTCATTCGTCGATTTCTCAGAAGGACCGTGTGTTTCTTCGCGATCTCATCTGCGATGTCTTTTGCGATCGTAATGATCGACTCGTCATCCAACGGTGCGTCAGCCATGAGGGTCGCGGTTCCGGATGTGCGCTTCAGACAACGGTCTGTCAGCTCATATTCCGTGTCCGCTTGCCAGAGGCAACATACGCACTCACTCTCATCGGCATACCAGAATTTATTCGGAATAATCCACCCGCAATTCCCAGGGGGAAGGATATTCTCGCCAATACCGTCCGGAAGGCCACGAAGGCTCGGATCAAGTGCATGAATTTCAGCATCTTCACGCGCGATGATGAGGCCGTTCGTTTTACGGAAATGCTCAATCTCCGGACCTGAGTCGCCGGACAAGAAAGCGGCCGCATTGCAATGCGCGAGAACACGCCCTGCCCCAAGAAGGATAACGCCGGACCAAGAAGATGAAATCAGGTTCATCTGATGGGTTGCCATCAGGACCAGACGTTCTTTTGCCAGCTCCAGAAGAACGGCCATCATCTCGCTGCACTCGTCGTCCCAGAGACCTGCGGTCGGCTCATCGACGCAAAGCACCTGTCCCGGAACCTGAATGTAATCTTTGAGAAGCGACAGTCGGAAATTCGCAAGATCGCGAGAACTTTCCGCATCGTTTGCAGCCTCGCGCGGTCGCTGTGCGAACAGGGCAACACGATTTTCGGCACCAAGCGGCGCACCTTTGCAATCCGCTTTCAAAAAATCTGCTGTGAGGTTGTAATGCTCGAGATGCCCCGCAAGAAAGCGGAACAATGTGGACTTTCCACTGCCCATCGGACCAATGAATCCGACAAGACCGCGTTCCGGCAGATTGAGCGAAACATCCGACAGGATTGTCCGGTCCACGGTGTAGACGTTCAATCCAGAGAGTTCGATTCCAGAAACAGACATCAGTCCTTCAACACATCCATCAAAAAGCGACCGATGTGCGCCGGTCTGAATTCACTTCGTTCATCTTTTTGCCCACCGATCGACAGGCCGAGAGAATCCTCGCTCGGATCAACAGGGTTCCAGACCCCAATGATATGCCCGCCCATCTTCTTATGGAGATGTTGGAGCAAAGCCATCTGTGGGTCGTCAGAATCGAGTGGTTCAGTCACGTCACTCGGTTCTTCGTTAGGCGCAGCCGCCGCCGATGAGATCGGAACCACCTGATCCTGTGTGAGCACCAGAGGTTCAGAGTCAGACTTCGTCCCAAGAACGGCGTCAACGGAAAACCCGTCTTCGCTGCCAATATCATCCTCGTAATCCTCGAACTCCTGCTTCAGGTCGCTGGAATGATTGAGAAAGTCGAGAATCTGGCCTCGCAACTTTGCTGCAAAACCGGGTTTATCCTTGTTTGAAGTCAAAACAGTCTTCTCTTCTGAAGGCATCGTTTCATCGGCATCATCATACCGAAGCCCGACCACGCGTTGACCTGCTGCAATGATGCCCAGCCGACCGTTGGTCCCCACCACCCAGATTACCTGAGGGAGAACGGATCTTCCAACGGATTGCATAAGCACTTTGAGCTTTTCTTCCGCAGGGAGAGTCCCGTCTATGTGATGACGCACCGTGGCCCCGAGAGAGGACCCAAGCACATCAGGAACAGCGACCAGCGTAGTCATCTTAACCCATCATAGGACGTTTCGGCGGGCATCAAGGACGCCCGCCGAAAATTTTCATTCAGAAACTCAGAGAGCGTCTGCGAGCGGTGCAACGGCCATACGGGACTTTGCGAGAACCATGCCAACGTTCGCGCTCTTGTTGCAGACGAAGCAAATTGCGTGCTCAGGGTATTTTTTGGAACGCATGAACACGTGCAGGAGGTTCTCGGAGAACACGAGGAATTCCTGGAAGTAGTAGTGCTTGTCAGCCGGGTTGCCGCGAGACTTGTTGAAGGAGTTCTCGATGTGGCGCACGGTCGGGCCGTCAAAGAGGTCTGCGGTAGCTGCTGCAACCATGTCGAGCACTTCTTGCGGGTGGGAGTCGAGCGTCTTCACAGCGAGAAGCATCCCGGAGGACATGTCAACATAACCACCTGCGAGGCAGTCAGGGATGGATTTCATAGCTTCCTGAAGAGCTTTATCAAGCGACATTTGCGTTCCTTTACGTATTTTGTCAGTTTTTATGGGGTTTTGTGGGGAAGATACGAGAAACAGAACCGATCTCGTAATTCTAAGGCGAGGATGACGGCAATCATGTCGTCGGCCTCACGGTTGGACAAAAGGCGTTGCGCCTTTTTAAAGCTACGCGCCAATGGCAAGTATATGGCCGTATGTGATGGAATGACAGAGATAATTCCATCTAGGCGCGCTTTGATCTCGGTGTGAAGTGTTCCCGCAGGAACATGTTTCACATCGGCATAAAGTTCCTGAATGACGCGGAATTCCTCGGCCCAGGCGTGGGCGATGGCGGGCGCGTCTTTGAGGATATAGGGTTTATGTGCGGCAGGTGCCGGTCGTGCCACTTCGGGAGCGGCCTGCACCGGTGCGGGCGCTGGCTCAGTCTCAGGTGCCGGAACAACTTGAGCAATCGGGGCAGACGGAACGGCCTGAATTGTTGGGGCCGGCTCATACCCCTCCCGAATCTCGACAATCCGCTTCTGGACGAGATCGAACAGTTTCGCACCGCCCGCGGTCTCCCAGACATCGTCATCCGACGCGCCTTTGATAACGCGCGCGCTCGTGTCGACGAGCACAAGCTGCTTGAAGAATTCAGAAGACAAATCCCCCACCCGCGCAACAACGCGCGAGCGAGCGGCTTCATCGAGATAGTCTGCCCGATTGATCACCAAGATCGATTTGTCGAGGATGTCGCGGCGGATCCCTTCGATGATGTGGATTTCGCTGAGGCACCACGCGCGCTGCGCCATCGTGCACCAGATAATAAAATCGGCCTCATCAATTGCAGCGGCCGCCTGATCCGTCAGCGTGCCGTTTTCACTCACCGAAACTTCGGTCAGCACGACATCCGAAAAATCTGCAGTCGGAGCGACAGTCGACACTTCGTCCGTCTCACGCATTTGCGTAACCCGGATCGGCATCGCCGAAACCTTTTCCCAATCAGATCCGCCACGGACCGACAGCGACGTCGTCCCCTGCAATTGATCTGTATCGAGCAACTCTACATGCAGCGGCGGAACATTCGACGGCTCCAGCGTGCTTTCGAGAAGATTCCGGCGAAGGAGCAGATTCACAAGCGCGGATTTACCGGAATTGAACTCCCCGACAACCGCCACACGGACGGGATTTCTCTCGTCCATTGTAAATTCACGCTTAAGAACACTTACCATTAGTCAACTGTCCACAACATCAAAAGACTCAGGTCTCTCTCGACCTGATTGTAGTCACGCTTTCCTGCTTAAGGCGAGCCACTGTTTTACCCGAAAGTGTTTCCGGGAACTGACGGGCCAAAGTCGATTTCGCTGCTTCGATTTCCTCAGCACATTCAACAAACCACTGCGCACGCGCGTTACGCTCGTCGTAGATCTGTTTTACACGCTCACGCGCATCGCCCTTGTTCAGCTTTTCCAAATCGGTCGCAAGTGCACGACCTTCGGACCCGAGAAGGTTCGATGCCGTATGCAGGATGCTCTGAAGACGCTGCATCCCCTCTGCGTTCCGTTTCGCGATCGCATCAACGGCAGTTGCGCGGAGCTCAGCTTCTGCAGACTTCACCTCGGAGGACACCATACGCTTCAGACGCTCAGCAGCCTCTTCAGCGCTCATGCTCTTCTTCTGCCAGAACTTCCAGCCACGATCGACTTTGAATTCCATCTCGATGAGCAGAGAGCGCGGTTTGAAGCTCGGGAACACCATATCGAAGGGCATATTCCGCAGAAGACCACCAAGCGACATTTCACCCACAAAGGGAGCCACACGTTCGTTCATCTGATCAGCATGGCGCTCCAGCGTCATATCGACGTGCGCGCGACCAAGCTGGTAGGCTTTCGACACTTGCAACTCGACGCGACGGCAGAACGGCTCGATGTTCACAATCCAGGAGCCATCGGCATTGCCGTCGTCAAACGCGTCACGCAGTTCATCTGCCTGCATGTCCACGAATTCGGAGATCGCGACATCGATTGCGGTCTGGATACGGCCATTGACGTTTTCGCCGTTCTTCAGGATTTCGGCATGCGCCTGATCCTGAATTGCCTGCAGTTCGACGAGAGCGCCTTCAATCTGCTCGAGACGCGCACCAATGCGTTTGCGTTCCATATCAGCAATTTGCGGGATGTCGTTCGCGTCAACAAGGTTGCGACCTTCACGCTCTGCACGCTCGTTCAGAATGTTCACCAAGAGCTCGAACGCTGCGTAGATCTCCGTCGCGGCCTTCCGGATCGCGCCGTCGATCGGACCTTCTTCGATCAGGCTGGAGATACAGTTGGCAAGCTCGGGCATGCCGGATGCGCGATAGAGACGCGCGCGCGGAGACAGAGACATGTCCTCGCCACCGGTTGCGGCCATGTAGTTCTTGTAAGACGTCGACTCAAGCGCCTTCGCCACATCCTCATCCGAACCAGTCGCAGCAAGGCGACCCCAGTATGCACTCCCAGTCATCAAGATGATGTTGGACTTCTTCAACTCATCAGACAGTCGTTTCTGCAACGCCGGCAAAAGCTCTTTCTCGACGAGCGACGGATCTTCGAGTTCGTCGATCCGGTTGACGTAAACGATGGTTTTCTTCGTCGTGTGCGTCGCCAGCATTTTCAGGAGCGCAACGTCCGCCGGCCCGAGTGGCTGGTGCACGGAGATCGCAGAGATGAAGACATCCGCTTCTTTGAAGCTGGAGGTCGTCAGAGCGTCGCGAACGAGGAACGGGTCGTTGATGCCGGGCGTATCAGACAGAGTGACGGGAACGCGGAAGGCCTCTGGCGGGAGGAACACGTCTGCCGCTTTCGTGATACCGGAGAAGCGGCCAGCGCTTTTCTCATCCACGTCCACATCGCCATAACCGGCGGAAACGTAGCGTTCGAGAATTTCCGGTGTCACTTCGCTAAAGCGGTGCTTTTTGCCAAGAAGCAGGTGGTAGAGCGACCCGAGACGTTTCTTTGCGCTCTCCTGCATGTCGCGAATTTGCTGTTCGAGAACTTCGGATTTGAAGCCAGGCAACAGCTGCTCTGCGAGCTCACGGCTTTCTTTGTCGCCCTCGATCATCTGTTTCCACTCTTCTTCACTGAAGAGTTCGAATACAGCACCGGCATCCGGTTTGTCCGGATGGCCGAAATGGAGGTTGGTGATGACGGCGGTCCAGGGGTTCACCTCGGTCGGGAGAAAATCACCCAGACCGGAGATCGCGTTGATCAAAGAACTTTTACCCGACTTCACCTGACCAACGACACTCACGGTCGTGCCCGTCTCGCTCAGGAGCTTTACAGCTTTTTCGAGTATCTCGTTGAATTCCGTGATCTCGTTGTTCTTGAGCGCCACGGAATACACGAGAGACGCGAGGTCCCCGATACGGGCTTCCGTATTCTGACCGATGGGTTGGATCTCAAACATTGGTTTTCTAACCTTTATACGGTGGAGCCATGAATTCCCGAGGCTACTCTGTGCGCTCTGTTGCGGCTCAATAAGAAGAAGGGCTGATGTTCAAACGTGCCTTCGATGTTTCGTCTTAATCTTCAATTCGCTCATCCAGCGGCCCTCACCTCAGAGAACTCACCGGTCTCATCATACCCGGACCAATCGGCCCCAATCTGATCGAGAACATGGCGCTTCGCCTGCTCGAGATAAGCTTCAAGCGCACGCTCTGCCTCTTCCATCCCAAAGCTCAGCGCACCGCCACGAAGACCAATGGTCATCTTACGGACGTGCTTGTTTGCCTCGGTTTCGAGGAACTTCTGGAGGCGTTCCGCCTTTTTCTTCTTGCTCAGCCATGGGCGCACGCAAGACGATGGAACAGTCAGCATGATCTCGGTGCCATTGGTCGGAGCACGTTCAAGCGCAGCAACGGGCGGCACTTTTAGATCAAAGGTGCAGGCATTCGCACTGTCGGCGGCTTCGAGGAACACGTCGAGCTCACGCTCGAACTTGCCCGCAACGTTCTTGAGGCTCCGGAAGGCAGCAGCATTGAACCAGCCCGTGAGCGCAGACACCCGCATATAGAAGGGATCAAACGATTTGATGAATTTGATCGGCTCTTTGCGGCTGACTTCATCAGTCATATGCGCATCGACGAGGGCGGTCGCATAGCGCTCGGAATAATCGGCAACCATCTTTGTGAACTCGTCACGGCGCTCTTCCATCTCAACTGTAAAGTCGGCACGCAAGCGCAGGAAAAGATGATTGAAAAACTTGTCGAGCTCATCGAAATCGACCTTCGCACCGGACTCACGGGACTCACGACCATCTTCAAGCGCGGTCAGGATCGCAGTGCAGTCTTTCATCAGGTTCTCGACGAATTTCTCACCCTGACGCTCCACAACATCATCAACGAGCGCCTTAACGAGATCGGCTACCCCGTTGCTCAGATCACCTTGCACCGCGTCGTTGAGAACGGCAGAGAGTTCGGTGTCCTCAGTCTGGGCAGCGGACTCGCAGCCGATGCTGCCGAAGTAAATCGGAAGGGTTTTGTCGAGACCCGCCTCTTCAAGCTGCGACCGAAGCGTCTCTTCGAGCGCGGCGGTATCGACATTCTCGGAACAGTTCACGAACAAGAAGACCATCCGTGACGGAGACCGCAGAATCTTCAGACACGCGATGTCAACCGACGTGAGCAAATCCTGAGCCGTCGTGATGAGAACGCTCGTTTGGGCACTCCGCATCATGGTCACGGAAAGGCGCTCGCCAATCGGGTCATTTGATAGGCCGGGTGTGTCGACGAGCGCGAGGCGCCACGGAACCCAAGGCGCCGAAAGGTAGATATCTGCCTCGACCGGATGGCGGTTTTCGTGCTGAGCCGCACCGCCGAGAACGATCTCGTCGTAGAACGCTTTGTCTTTGCGGCTTTGGTAAACACGCTCGGGACGGACCTCCGAAACGGACTCCGCAACCCAATTGTCTTTAACGTCCTTCATGATCTGTGCGGTCTCGAACCGAAGATCCTCGCGCTGGCTACGACGACCGATCTGGTCTGCACTGCGAGCTAGGCGATCCCAGTCTTTTCCGGAGAAATACTGAACTTTCGCGGGGACATCATCCGCACCGGACCGAATGTTCAAACACACGTTCACGGGGATGGCTGTCGAACTGCCCTCACCCACAGGCAAAAGCCCCGGACGACCGGACATGGCATTCACGAGCGATGTCTTCCCGACACCGGAACGACCGAAGATCGCGATCTTCGGACGGTATTGCTCGATCCGAGTGAGTGTTTCAGCGGCTTTGAGTGAGGAAAAGGCATCAGAAAGTTGCGAGATGTCCGTCAAGACATCACGGATCTCCTCTTGTTGCTCCTTAATAGATCTCATCGCAGCGAATGAGCCGGGGAAAACAACTTGAGGTTGCCCTGCCGTGGAAATGGACGTCAATATTTCCGCTCCAAAGGTTTAGCGGCGCATGGAAACACGTGAACCCGGAACCAACACATTCGCGCCACATAGATTAGTATTTCCTCATCCTAATCATGGCCTGACACAAATGGCAAAAGTAAGGCAACATTACCTTTTATTTATGGTTAACCTGCCACACTTTTGAAGCATTCCCTCCCCTCAGCCCAGCACCTTAACTTGAAAAAAACAATATGTTTCTGCGCCTTAGACGCGCAACATTTGCTCCGGCACGCAGCGCAACGCCGTGTTGCGCAAATAAAGGCATTTCAGAGATGTTTGCGCTAGCGCACAAAATGGACGAAAGAATCGGAGTGGGAACTGTTAAAAAAATACACAGTGAGCTGAAATATGCGCCACGTGTTTATGCTGCGTCCGCATTCCAAATGCAGAGAACAACATAGCGCCGAGCGTGCGCAACCCTAGGGGTTTTGCTGATATCAGGGAGTTTGGAAAATGGCGCACCTTAGAGGATTCGAACCTCTGGCCTCTGCCTTCGGAGGGCAGCGCTCTATCCAGCTGAGCTAAAGGTGCGCATGCGCCTGTCTATAGGCGATGGCTGCGGGGCGTGCAAACTGTTTTCCACGCCCCGCCCAAAGGATGATTATCCGAAAAACTCGCGGCAAAGTTCGAGAGCATCGATCAGGCGGTCAACTTCGTCCGTCGTGTTATACATGGCAAAAGACGCCCGGCAGGTTGCCGTCACCCCGAGGTGCTCCATGAGCGGCATGGCACAATGGCTCCCTGCCCGCACGGCCACGCCCTTTTTGTCGAGAACGGTGGAAATATCGTGGGGGTGCGCGCCTTCCATGGTAAAGGAGAAAATCGCGCCTTTATCCGCGGTGGTCCCCTGAACCGACAGCCAGTTGAGGTTCTGAAGCCGGTCTGCCGCATAGGCCGCAAGCGTCGCCTCATGCGCCGCGATGTTCTCCATCCCGATGTCCATGAGGTAATCGAGCGCAACGCCCATCCCGATCGTTTGAACGATACCCGGCGTGCCGGCCTCGAACTTGAGCGGCGGCTTGGCGTAGGTAATGGCGTCGCGGGTCACAGTGTCGATCATGTCACCACCACCGAGGAACGGACGCATCTCGGCCTGACGTTCCGAACGGATGTAGATCGCGCCGGAGCCGGACGGACCGTAGAGCTTGTGCCCCGTGATCGGATAGAAGTCGCACCCGATGTCCTGAACATCCACCGGACCATGCACCGCACCCTGAGACCCGTCCACAAGCGACGCAATCCCGCGTTCGCGCGCGGCAGCACAGATCGCCTTTACATCGACACGGGTGCCAGTGACGTTCGACATCTGCGTGATCGCTACGAGTTTGGTTTTCGGCCCCATCGCGTCAATCACCGCCTGCGGATCGAGCGATCCGTCAGCGCCACACTCGACCCACTTGAGCACGACACCCTGACGTTCGCGCAGGAAGTGCCACGGCACAATATTGGCGTGGTGTTCGAGCACAGAGAGAACGATCTCGTCACCTGCCGAGAGATGCTCCGCAGCCCAGGCATAGGACACGAGGTTGATCGCCTCCGTGGTGCCGGAGGTGAAAATGATCTCGTCCTCATGGCCTGCATTCAGGAACCGCGCGACCTTGGCCCGCACGCTCTCATACTTGTCGGTCGCAAGGTTAGAAAGGTAGTGCAACCCTCTATGCACGTTAGCATATTCCTGAGAATAGGCCTGCGTGATTGCATCGATCACCACCTGCGGCTTTTGCGCCGAGGCACCGTTATCGAGATAGGTGAGCGGGTTTCCGTTGATCTCGCGCGACAGGATCGGGAAATCGGATCGGATTTTTTGAACGTCGAACATGTCAGCCTTCTTTTCGGGCCACTTCCGAGAGGTTCACCCCCCAGAAAAACATCAATGCAAAGAGCGCCAGAACGCCCACGAGAGAGGTCGCCGCACCCGGGCCGACAAAGCCCGCCGTGAGCCCCCAAAGAAGCCACAGAGGTGCCGCACACAAGAGTCCCCAAAAGAGCGCCATGCGCGCCTCATACCCGCTCGTCGGACGGCCTATGGCCCGCAGGACCAAGCCCGCGACACCGGCGAGGACATAAAAGATCAGCGGCATGATGAAGAGCCACCCGAGCAAGGTCGCCCCCATCAGCATCTGAACCTCCTGCCCCGTCTCGAACGCGACCCGCGACAGACGCGGCCATTGTGCCACGAAAATCAGGCCACAGGCGAGCATGAGGGTCACAAGAGCGCTGCTCTCGTTCTCTGCCCCGAGGCGCCGTCTGAGCACCGCGCGCGGTGCGCGGTAGCTCTGGGCCATATCCAGCACGACACCCATCAGCTGCGGCGGCGCTGGAGCCACCCTTCGAAACGGTGAAGCACATCTTCAACAATCTCGGGGCTTTCGATTTCCTCGATCGCTTCCGCGAGGAACGCGATCACGAGCAGATCAGTCGCTTCCGGCGTCGTGACACCGCGAGACCGCAGGTAGAAGAGCGCCTCTTCGTCGATCGCGCCTACGGTGGAGCCGTGGGAACAGGCCACGTCGTCGGCGTAGATTTCAAGCTCCGGCTTCGCGAGGAACTGGCTGTCGTCATCGAGCAGCAGACCCTGAGAAATTTGGTAGCCGTCCGTTTTCTGAGCGCCCTCTTTCACGAGGATTTTACCCTGAAACACGCCTTTTGCACCGTTGCGCAGCACCTTTTTGAAAACCTGACGGCTTTCGCAGCGCTCTGCATCGTGGGTGATGAACACGGTGTCATCGTGGTGAAAATCACCGTCGCCCATGGCGGCGCCCGCAATATGCGCAACGCTGTCGTCACCGATGATGTCGATAAAGGCCTCGTTGCGGGTCAGAACGCCGTTGGCGGTCATGGTGAAGCTTTTAAAGGTCGCCTCGGAGCCAACAGTCGCAAAAAGATGCGTCACAGCGCGGCGCTCGTGGTCGCGACCTTGGGCGCGCACATGGTGAAACGCAGCACCGTCGGCGACGTCCACTTCCATCACTTTGTTGAAGCGTGCAGCCGCCGGACCGTTTTCGAGAACGGTCACTTCAGCCCCCTCTTCCACGCGGATCACGTGGTGGAGAATAGCCTCGGAGCTGTCGTCCTGGTGGAGATAGATGAGCGAGACAGGGCGCGACACTTTGCCGGTCGCACGCAGCACAATGCCGTCGGTGGCAAATGCGGTGTTGAACGTCGCCATCGGACGTTCCACCGGCACCTGCGCCTTTTTCTCCTGCACGCCATAGGCATCGCGGACCCAATGGATATCGGTCGCGAGCGCGTCAGACAGGCGCATGATCTCGAGATTTTCGCCAGACAGGTCGTCAGATGCATCCGCATCAAACACACCATCGACAAACACAACTTTCAGGCGATCAATGCTGGAGAACAGCGGAGCTTCGTCCGCAGAGAACGTCGCCGCCTTCGGCACCTCTGCGGAGATCAGAGTGTCCGGACGGGTCCAGCGCCAGTATTCATCGCGTGCCGCCGGCAGACCCATGGTCAAAAGACGGCTCAACGCGTCCTCGCGAAGCGACTTTGCCCAGCTCGCGCCGTCCGGCATCTGCACGTCGAGGACACGCGCTTGCGTCGCATCCAGCTTGCGTTGTTTCAGTTCAGACCGTTTCATCAGGCGTTCTCCACCTCGGCGAGGATGTCCGCATAGCCGTTGTTTTCGACTTCGAGTGCGAGGTCGGGACCACCGGTCTTCACGATACGGCCATCATACATGATGTGAACGACGTCCGGTTTGATGTGATCGAGAAGACGTTGGTAGTGGGTGATGACAACAAAGGACCGCTTGCCGTCGCGCAGCGCGTTCACACCTTCGGAGACGAGTTTCATCGCGTCCACGTCGAGGCCGGAGTCGGTTTCGTCGAGGATGCAGAGCTTAGGCTCAAGCATCGCCATCTGAAGGATTTCGTTGCGCTTTTTCTCACCGCCGGAGAAGCCCATGTTCACCGGACGCTTGAGCATGTCGGCGTCGATCTTCAGGCTCTTTGCTTTCGCACGAACGAGTTTGAGGAAGTCGGTTGCGGACAGTTCTTCTTCGTCGCGGGCTTTGCGCTGTGCGTTCACCGCGGTGCGCAGGAAGGTCATGTTCGAGACGCCCGGAATTTCGACCGGATACTGAAACGCGAGGAAGAGGCCTGCTGCGGCACGCTCTTCCGGCTCAAGCTCGAGAATGTTTTCATCGTCGAGGAGCACTTCGCCCTCAGTCACCTCATAGCCATCACGGCCGGAGAGAACGTAGGACGTCGTTGATTTACCAGAGCCGTTCGGGCCCATGATGGCGTGAACTTCGCCGGGGCCAACCTGAAGGTTGACGCCTTTGAGGATTTGCTTGTCCTCTTCTTCAAGTTTGACGTGGAGGTTTTTGATTTCCAACATATTATTGTCCTTTCACGGAAGAGATCCCGCGCGGGATCCGTGTCCCGGCAGGCGCATGTGCGATTTGATTGTAGGTGAAGGAGACGGTCGTTTGTGCCGTCCCTATGGGTGACGTCGCGGTGACAGCCTGTGTCAGTTGCCCGCGATAAGAAGATAGAGCGCAAGCCCCGCGCCGAGCACGAAGACTTTCAGAAGCGCCGACATAAGGCCGCGACGCAATAGCGTCCCAAGCCCCGGCTTTTCGAGATCCGACTGGTCCACCTTGCGCGCAGCTTTTGCGCGGCGCGCGTCGTCCTCGGCAGCTCCGGTGTAGGTTGTCCCGTTGGTGTTTGCCCCGCCGCGTTCGATCCGCTTGATCCGGTCGGCAAACCCCGCCTGCTGAGACGCTTTCATAGATCCCATATTTCTCGCCACCTGACTCGTCGTTGTTGGACGCCGAAACATGCAGGCGCAATGGGGAGAGATCATGGCGGATGGCAGGCATTCTTGCGAACCCGCCATCGAAATACGTCTCAAAACTCAGATGTGATAGGTGTGCCCGCGGAAATACAGCGTGCCGGGTTCCGTTGTCTCCAGAACGTGCTCCACCCATTGTTCCGAGAAGAGCCGCGCGAAGGTGCTTGGCATTTCGTGCACGACATTGTGCATCGTGACGATCGCAATCAATATGCCCGCCACCTGCGCGCCCATACGTTTTACCGCCGACAGCGACACTGCCTCGCGCAGGATGAACGCCACAACAATGGCAAAGAGAATATCGAGCGCCAAATCCATGTCCGTCGAGAGCTGCTCCGCCGTTCCCGCGATCTGGAAACGCAGAAAACGCGCGATAAACGCTGCCAGTGCGCCCATGGCGAAGGCGAGAATATAGGACGCCACCTGCGTCAACCGGAGACGCGGCTCGATCGACGAACCGCTGATCCCGTCCTCGCGATTGCGCTCCATAATCTCCTGGATTCTCTGGTTGCGCGCATAGTTCTTTGTGTGTGCGGGCCCCTTCTTGGCGGGCCCTTTGGTCTGTGCCTGCGAACTGCGATGGAGCCGTTCGTAGAATTCCTGCTTCTGATCCATCATTGCCCCCTGAATGGATGCTCGAATGCTCACAGACTAACGACGAAGCTTTGCGAAAATCAAGCACCCTCACCCGCGCCCCTTTCGGGGAACGGTTCCAAGACCTTGGAAGGGTCAGCTGGATATGAGGACGGGTGGAACTCATGGAAACATTAGCCGCCGTAGGTCACGAGTTTGATCAGAGCGGACAGAACCCACGCTGCAACCGACCCGAGAAAGGCGGTTGCCGCGATCGAGTTCATGAAGAGCCCCTCGCGTTTTCCGCTTTTTGCCCGAACGAGGAGGCCGATGAACAGACCAGCAAAGACACCCAGCGCAACGCCGGTCGTCTGACCAAGGAAGACAGGGAAGAGTTCAAAGGGCATTGTTGTATCCTTGTGCTGTCAGGGCACGGCTCATGAGCGGGCCTTGTTTTTGAGGTTGCGGGCAACATCGTAAATTCGGGCGCCGACACGGTCCGCGAAGACCTTGATCTCGTCATCAGACATTTCGGCGAAGCTCGGACCCATGTTCCGAAAAAACGCGAAAGAGTTGACGGCGACACGTTTGCTCACAGCCTCGATAAATTCGCTGAGCGGGTGCACCGGGTGGCATACTTGGTTCTCGTCGCCGAGTTCGGCGAATATCGCACGGTCAAACCGGTCAGGGTCCGGGCTAAACATCTTGCGGTTGAACCATTCCGGCATCTGTTCGGCAAGACCACCGACAGTGAAATCAGTGTGTGACGCGAGATGCGAGAAACAGAAGGTTTCATCGTTTGTAAAACGATTGAAACCTACAGCGGTGTTCTTTGAATAGGCGCGGCGCGCCTCCAAAAGATAATCAATCGCCTTTCCCGAGAAACGCGTCAGAGCAAAGGTCGCTTTGTAGGGTGTCATTCCCGCCGGAAGGCCTTTGACAAACCGGTTCTCATCGAGTGACTGCTTCCGGAAATCAACGCCAAGCCCGTCTTCGGGGCGTTGCGCGGCTTCCGCAAAGAACGCCGCGACATCGCCGTTGATCAGGACGTCCGGCTCAATGAGCCAATACCGGTCATACTCCGGAAAGGCCAACCGCGCTGCGTAAAGCGCGTAGTCACCACATCGCCATCCGTAGTCACCAACGGGCCGCAGTTTATTCGAGCGCACCCACCGGTCGTTGAAATTCGCCACGCGCACCGGCGGTTGGACGTCCTCCGGACGATTGTGAAACGCCACAACGATGTCATCACCAAACACAGGAGCGAGGGCCGCCACGAGACGGTCCTCTTCAACTCCCCATTTATGGGTGCGTATGGCGATACAATCGGTCACGACGGCTCCTTATGCCAACGACACCGCTGTGCCGGACGCGGCCACCATGAGCATCTGACCGATCACTTCGTAATCGATATCGACGCCCACAACCGCATCAGCGCCCATAGCGGCCGCGCGTTCCCGCATTTCGCGAAGGGCAGTCTCGCGCCCCTCGCCTAGTTTTTGCTCATAGGCCCCGGAGCGCCCACCGATGATGTCGGTGACCTGCGCAAAGATATCGCGCACGATGTTCGCCCCCATAATCGCTTCGCCTGTGACGATGCCGTGGTAGGTCTTAATCGTGTGTCCTTCGATGGACGGTGTCGTCGTCGTGATCATCTTTGCTCCTCCGGATTGCGCCCACGGCCCCGTGGACATTAGCCCACGGACCCCTCAAGCGAGATCGCCACAAGTTGCTGCGCTTCCATGGCGAATTCCATCGGCAGCGCCTGAAGCACTTCCTTGGCAAAGCCGTTGACGATCAGCGCCACGGCCTCTTCTTCGTCCATGCCCCGCTGGCGGCAGTAGAACATTTGCTCATCGTCCACCTTGGACGTGGTGGCCTCGTGCTCAACACGCGAAGAGTTATTGCGCACTTCGATATACGGAACGGTGTGCGCCCCGCATTTGTCGCCGATAAGCAGAGAGTCACACTGCGTGTAGTTGCGCGAGTTCTTCGCCTTCGGGTGCATCGACACCTGACCGCGATAGGTGTTCTGCGCCACACCTGCAGAGATGCCTTTGGAGACGATGCGCGAGCGCGTGTCTTTGCCGAGGTGGATCATCTTCGTGCCGGTGTCGGCCTGCTGATGGTTGTTGGTGATGGCGATGGAGTAGAACTCACCCTGGCTCTCGTTGCCGCGCAGAATGCAGGACGGGTATTTCCACGTCACGGACGATCCGGTCTCCACCTGCGTCCACATCACTTTGGAGCGGTCGCCGCGGCAATCCGCGCGCTTGGTCACAAAGTTGTAGATGCCGCCTTTGCCTTCTTCGTCACCGGGGAACCAGTTCTGAACGGTGGAGTATTTCACCTCGGCGTCTTCCTCGATGATGATCTCGACCACAGCGGCGTGAAGCTGGGCAGTGTCACGTTGCGGCGCGGTACAGCCCTCGAGGTAGGAAACATAAGAGCCCTTGTCCGCGATGATCAGCGTGCGCTCGAACTGACCGGTGTTTTCCGCGTTGATGCGGAAGTAGGTGGACAGTTCCATCGGGCAACGTGTGTTTGGCGGGATGTAGACAAACGACCCGTCAGAGAACACGGCGGAGTTCAGCGTCGCATAGTAGTTGTCCGAGATCGGCACCACAGAAGCGAGGTATTTCTTCACGAGTTCCGGATGCTCTTTGATCGCTTCCGAGATGGAACAGAAGATCACACCGGCTTTCTCAAGCTCTTTCTTGAAGGTCGTGCCAACGGAGACGGAGTCGAACACCGCATCCACAGCAACCTTGCGCTCGGAGTTGTTGCCATCGGCAGCCATTTCTTCCGCACCTTCGACACCGGCGAGGATCATCTGTTCTTTCAGAGAGATGCCGAGTTTTTCGTAGGTGGCGAGCAGCTTGGGATCGACCTCATCGAGAGACTTCGGCTTTTTCTCCATGCTCTTCGGGCGGGCGTAGTAATACTGATCCTGAAAATCGATTTCCGGATAGTCGATCATAGCCCAATCCGGCTCTTCGAGGGTGAGCCAGCGACGGTAGGCCTCAAGACGCCATTCGGTCATCCATTCTGGCTCTTCGTTCTTGGCCGAAATGAGACGCACGATGTCCTCGGAGAGACCTTTCGGCGCATACTCCATCTCGATCTCTGTGTCCCAGCCGTATTTATACTTCCCGGCCAGTGCCTGAACGGCGGCGACGGTTTCTTCCTCGACGCCTTCTTTGACCTGGTCCTTCAGTTGTACGTCATCCACCATGGGATCACTCCTTACCGTGCTATGCGGGGCCATTCGTGGCCCTCTAATGTTTCTTTCTCGCGCGCCAACCGGCGCAATTCTCTATGCCGCGCGCTTTTTCCAGCGCGCATACGCGGAAAGCCATGCTTTGGCAAACCGCTCCAACTCTTCTTTCGTCACATCCGGCCCGATGGAGACACGCAATGCGCTCGTTGCAGCATCCGCATCAAATCCCATCGCAGTGAGAACCGAAGAGGCCTTCACCTTGCCAGACGAACAGGCCGAGCCCGCAGACACCGCGAACCCCGCCAAATCCATTTGCATCACCTGTGTTTCACCGCGCCAACCGGGGGTGATCAGGTTCATTGTGTTAGGCAGCCGTTTGGCGCCCTGCCCGACAAAGATGGGGTCTTCCACCCCGTCTGCCAACATTGCTTCGAGATAATCGCGCTTCTCCGCGACCTCATCCCACAGCCCGTCGGCCAATGCCTTGCTCGCAGCTTCTGCTGCCGCGCCAAATCCGGCGATCCCGATCAGGTTCTCGGTGCCGGACCGGCGCCCCATTTCCTGCCCACCACCGCGAATGCGGGCGGTGACGTCGAGACCCTGCTTGAGCACGAGCGCGCCCACACCTTTCGGCCCGCCAATCTTGTGCGCCGAAATGAGCGCCATATCCGCGCCGAGCCAGTTAAACGCCACGGGGATCTTGCCGAAGCCTTGCGTCGCATCACAAACGGCCAAACCCTCGGGGATCTTCTGAATGATGCCTGTCTCGGAATTTGCAAGCTGAACCGTGCTTTGCGCGGGGTCTGTCACAGTAACCACCCCATCCTTCGCAACCGGCAGATCAACCTCACACCACGCGGACACCGCGTCATGCTCAACGCCTGCGCAATGCAAATTGCGATCGGTCAGAGCCAAAGCAGCGCCCTCTGTGGAGCCAGACGTAAACACAACATCCGCGCCCTGCGCGCCAAAAGCCTCAGCCACCTGCGCTCGCGCGCGTTCCATCAGCCCCTTGGCCGCACGGCCCTCACCATGGACAGACGACGGATTGCCGACCACATCCATGGCCGCAATCATCGCCTCACGCGCCGCCTGCACCAGCGGTGCAGTCGCGTTCCAGTCGAGATATGTGCGGGTCTTGGTCATCAACTCTTCTTCTTGGCTCAAATACTCAAAAGGCGGGCGTCACTCTTCATCCACAACGGCAAAGAGGTTCGGCACCGCAGGACAGGGGCGCAACTCATTGCGCACGACGTCAGAGAGGCGGGTCTGGTGCAGGAACACGTAGACATGCGCTGACAGACCTTCCCACAGGCGGTTGGTCATGCTTTGCGCCCGAGAGCCAGAGACACCGCCAGACGCGCCCGCACCAGTGTGCAGCGCGGAAACTGTTTCATCCACAGCCCCCAAAATGTCGGAGACACGGATTTCAGACGCCGCTTTCGCGAGTTTGTAACCGCCACCTGGCCCGCGCACGGATTCAACCAGCTCCGCACGACGCAGTTTCACAAACAACTGCTCCAGATACGGCAGGGAGATGTCCTGACGTTTTGAAATCTCTGCCAATGACAACAGATTGCCATCCGGCAACAAGGCCAGATCGACAAGCGCCACCATGGCGTAACGTCCTTTCGTCGACAGCTTCATTCCCGTCCCCCTTCTCTGTGCGGGCCACAAACCACATCCATTTCGCCTCTTCCCCGAAAAATGACGTGGTTTCAGACCCAATAAACGACTCAAAACCGATGCAATGCATTGACGCGCACGCGATAGGGCCTTACCTCCGTATCACCCGCGTATACTTTGCTTTCGGTCAATTTAGAATGCTTCTAAATATCCCGAGCAATTCCGTCAAGTATTGAGCGCAAGAATGACGGCAATAAAGCGCAAGAAGAGAAAAAGCCGCCCGGACCCATCCATCTCCAGTATTTATGGAGCGCGCAAACTGGATCGGCGACCGCGAGCGACATGAGGAGAATGGGACAAAGATGCCCGAAGTGATTTTTCCCGGCCCTGAAGGCCGGCTCGAAGGCCGCTATCACCCCCAAGCCCAGAAAGACGCCCCCATCGCGATTATCCTTCATCCGCATCCGCAATTTGGCGGAACGATGAACAACCGCGTCGTCTACAACCTGCACTATGCATTCCACAAAATGGGCTTCACCGTTCTGCGGTTCAACTTCCGTGGCGTGGGCCGTTCGCAGGGCGAATATGATCAGGGAGTGGGTGAACTATCTGATGCAGCATCCGCACTCGACTATCTCCAGTCGATGAACCCGAACGCGAAACATTGCTGGGTCGCGGGCTTTTCCTTCGGCGCATGGATCGGCATGCAGCTCTTGATGCGCCGTCCGGAAATCACCGGATTCATCTCCGTCGCACCGCCTGCGAACATGTACGACTTCTCGTTCCTCGCGCCCTGCCCGTCCTCCGGTCTCATCATCAACGGCACCGCCGACCGCGTCGCACCGCCGAAAGATACCCATGTGCTCGTGAACAAACTCCATGAGCAGAAGGGCATCACCATCACCCACGAGGAAATCGAGGGCGCAGGTCACTTCTTTGAAGATCCGCACATGGATGAGATGATCGGAACCGTCGACAGCTACGTGCGCCGCCGCCTGACCGAGAACACACGCTAAGAGGGCCAATTCCCATGGGGATTATGGAAGAACTCGCCGACCAGTTGGCGAAAGACACGATCGACGCAATCGACATTATCCAAGATGAGCAGCTCATTCAGGATGTCGCGCGTGTGATTGGCGCCTCTTCCGTGACAACCCAGGAAGCCTTCATGACAGCAGCGCGGGTGCGTCTCGCCGAGAAACGCGCCCGTGACTACCTCCAGAAACGGCTTGCCGAGGCCCGAGAGGGCGTCGCGCCATCCGCACCGCCCCCCGGGGCAGAAGACGACATCGAATACTAATGACTGACATTGACGCGACCACCCGACTAGACGCCCAATACGCCTTTCTCATGGAGGCCGACCGGCTCAAAACGGTGGAGCGCGCGAACCAGCTCATGAATCGCAGTCGGTTCGAGAATTCCGCCGAACATAGCTGGCACGCCTGTTTGCTCGCCCTGCTCTGCGCCCCGCTGGCGGGCGACGGTGTCAACCTTGATCTTGCGATCAAAATGCTGATCCTGCACGACATTGTTGAGGTGGACGCGGGCGACCACCCGATCCACATTCTCTACGACACGGACGACATCCGCGCGCGCGAACTGGCAGCTGCTGACCGGATTTACGGCCTCTTGCCAGACGATCTTGAAACTGAGTTCCGCGCGATTTGGGCGGAGTTCGAAGCAATGGAAAGCCCGACGGCACGCTTTGCGAAATCCGTCGATTTCCTCGCCCCCGCGCTCCAAAGCATCGGCGCTCCGCAGCAGATCGACGAAGAGATTGAAATCGTCGGCGGCAACCTCGCTCGTGGACGGGCGGTCAAAGCCAAAGACATTCTGCCGGTGCTGTTCGATTTTACGAAGGCCGCGTTTTATGATGAGCCGACCGATCCGAAGATGGCGCAGCGCTTTGCGTTTTGGTGCGAGGCGGACAAGCTCAAATCCGTCCTCCGTGCCACCCCCATTGCCGACGGATCGCGCCGCGAGAATACGGGTGAGCATTCGTGGCACATCATGCTCTACGCGCTCACTTTGGCCGATCATGCAAGTGAAGGTGTTGATGTAAGTTTGGCGCTCAAGATGCTGCTTTTGCATGATATTGTCGAAGTGGACGCAGGCGACACTCCGATCCACGGCGCGGTCTCAGAGGAAGCTGTGAAAGCACAGGAAGAGGCCGAACTCAAAGCGGCGGAGCGTCTCTTTGGCCTCCTGCCAGGAGATCAGTCCAAGTCCTTTCGCGCGATCTGGGATGAGTTCGAAGCGGCAGAAACACCCACCGCCGTCTATGCGAAATCCATCGACCGCTGTCAGCCCGTCATGCACAACCTTGCGGATGACGGCGGCTCATGGCGGACCTATGACGTGAAGCTGCACCAACTCGACACACGGGTCGGGGCCAAAATCAGCCGCGGCTGCCCGTCGCTCTGGCCCTACATCCGCGCCAAATGTGCGCCGTGGTTTGTGGCGCGTCAGGCGCTCTAACGCGTCGGCGGGATGGAATAGGTCATCGACGCGTGCGCGAGGATCGCATCGCTTTCCGGATTGCGGATCATCACCTGCCCGACCGCGAGGCTGCGCCCAAGTTTGAGCAGAGACGCCTCCCCCAAAAGCGGCACACCAGCCTGCGGCTTTCGCATGAAATCGATATGCGCGTTCGTCGTCACGGCCAACGCCACCGGCCCGATCTTCGCTAGAATGGCGAGATAGATCGCGACATCCGCCAAAAGGAACATCGTCGGCCCGGACACAGTGCCGCCGGGCCGCAAGTGCGCATCGTCTGGATCAAGCCGGAGCGTCACGCTCTGCTCTGTCACCTCATCGACAGACAAAAGCCCCGCAACCTCGCGGAACTCTTCTGCGATGAACCGCTCGAGCGCGGCCTGATCCATGACGTTTTGCATCAGAACCCGTAGATGGAGCCGAACTTCTCTTCGAGATAGTCGAGAAGCGGCACCTCGGTCGGTTCAAATCCACAGGCATGGACGATGGTGTCACGCGGCTCACGCAAGCCGCCGTATTTCTGTACCTTCTCTTTGAGCCATCCGGTCGCGGGTGTTGTGTCCCCTGACTCCAGAGCCGCATCGAGCTTCGGCAGGTCTGCGCGTAGCGCCTGATGCAGACAGCCGGCATAGACGTTGCCCAGCGAGTAGGTCGGGAAGTAGCCGAACAGACCCACCGGCCAATGAACGTCCTGCAGGCAACCATTGGAAATCTTATCGACTTTGCGCCCGAAGTCCGCCTCGAACCGCGCATCCCAGGCTTCGGGAAGATCATCGACCTCTAGGCTGCCCCCAATGATCTGACGTTCGAGGTCAAAGCGCAGGAGGACGTGGAGGTTGTATTGGACCTCGTCAGACTCCGTGCGGATATAGCCCGGCGTCACACGGTTCACAGCGGCAAAGAAGGCCTCAGGCGTGTCGATCCCGAGATCGCCAAAGGTCTCCTGCATCTGGCCGAACAGGTAGGTGGTGAAGGCACGCGAGCGGCCAAGCTGGTTCTCATAGATCCGCGACTGGCTCTCGTGCACGCCCATAGACACGCCCTCGCCCAGTGGCGTCAGGAGGTAGTCGCGGGAGATGTTCTGCTCATAGCAGGCATGCCCGACCTCATGGATCGTCGAATAGATGGAGTTGAACGGGTCTTCGGGGTTGGTGCGTGTGGTGATGCGCACGTCGAGACCGCCACCGGACGAGAACGGGTGCACGGCCTTATCAATGCGCCCATGTGCAAAGTCATAGCCGAACGCGGCGGCGAGACCTTCGGTCAGCGCCATTTGTTTGTCTTCATCAAAGGTGCCTTCGAGGCCCTTCGGCGTGTCGGCCCCGAGGATTTTGTCACGCAGCGCCACGAGACGCGGACGAAGGGCACCGAACATCTGATCGAGTTCCGCACCGGACGAACCCGGCTCGTAATCCTGATGGAGCGCGTCCCAGAGATCGTGATCTGTGCCAGCGGCGAGCGCTGCGGCCTCTTCACGACGCAGACGCACGACCTCTTTGAACGTGGGCGCGAAATGGGCGAAATCATCGCGCGCGCGGGCCTCGGCCCAGACGCCTTGGGCCACCGAGGTCACGCGCGCAATCTCGGCGGCAAGTTTCGCGGGCACTTTGGTGTTGCGGTCATAGGACTGACGGATATGGCGCAGTTTGGCCAAACCGACCTCGCCGAGCACCTTCGTGTCGATCTTTGACAGCCACTCCGCAATCCGCGGATCGGTGCGACGGGCATGCAGGACGGACTCAATGGCGGCGAGTTCCTCACCACGTTGCTCCGCCGCGCCTTTCGGCATGACCGTTTCCTGATCCCAGCCCAAACGACCGGAGATCGCCTTGAGCGCCTCGGTCTCTCGGGTGAAGGCCATCAACTCATCATATGCGGACATGTATCAAAGGCCCTCCCGGACCGACTGGGATGTGGGGTATTGGCTCAGGAAGCGCGCGCGAGAAATCGTCACGAACAGAGCGACGGCACCGATCTGGTGCGCAATCCCGAGGGCGAGCGGCGCACCGTGCACGAGCGTCACAATGCCGAGGATCACCTGCAGGAACAGCATCGCCATCATGAGCGTAAACGCCCCTGCAGTGGCACGGTTCGCCGATTTGCGGCCCTTGAGCCAGACAACGACGCCGTAGATGAACAGCAGATATCCCGCCATGCGGTGCATGAACTGCACGGTCGCCGCATTTTCAAAGAAGTTGCGCCAAATCGGGGCATAGTCCCACGGGTCCGGCGGCAGGAACTGCCCGCCCATGAGCGGCCAATCGGTGTAGCCACGACCAGCGTCGATCCCCGCAACAAGCGCGCCAAGCAGGATTTGCACAAAGGCAAGGTGCAGAAGTCCGGTGGACATGCCGAAGAGTTTCGCATCCCGCGCACGACGCGCCTGCATCAAGACAGCTTCCGAGCGGCCGAGCAGGAAGACATACCACGCGATGAACCCGAGGATGACAAAGGCAAGACCGAGGTGTGTGGCAAGACGGTAGGACGCCACATCGAGACGCGATCCTTCGAGGCCGGAGGACACCATCCACCAGCCGATTGCGCCCTGTAAACCCCCAAGCGCGCCGATAAAGATCAAACGCTTGTGCCAGCCGGTCGGGACCTTTTTCGCAGCCGCAAAGCCGACATAGCCGAGGAACCACACGAGACCGATCACACGACCCAGTTGGCGATGCCCCCATTCCCACCAGTAGATCGACTTGAACTCGGAGAGGGACATGCCCTCGTTCTGCAACTGGTATTCAGGGATTTGCTGATACTTCTCGAATTCTGCGACCCATGTGGCCTCATCGAGCGGCGGAACGGCCCCCGTGACAGGTTTCCACTCCGTGATCGAGAGACCGGAATCCGTGAGGCGTGTCAGACCGCCGACCGCAATCATCAACATGACGAGCGCAAAGATCACCATGAGCCACGCGCGAATGCCGCGCCGTGCGCCGGTGCCCCCCTTTTCGATCAGACCACCTTTCGCGGCTGGTTGGGCCTTTTCGTCGCTTCCGACCTCTTCGAAAATGCTGCGTTTTTGCGCCATGGGGCATCCCTTGATCTTGTTTCGGTGAAACCTAGGCAGGCGCGCGCCGAAGGGCAAGCAGGATCAGGCGGAACTCTGCCCATGACAGAGCGGATATGGAACAGAATGCGCAGCGCCGCGCGTTGAGTGGGTGAACTGAGAGAAAGGAGGATCCTATGAACCCTCTCAAAACCAACATCACCGCCGCCCTCGTGGGCGCTACCGTTCTGGCGGCCCCGCTGGCCACCGCTGCGCAGGCCCAAACGCAAGTTCAGACCCAAGCACGCGCCGATTACATCGTCGGCAGCAGCTACCTCAATGCCCGCTCTGGTCCGGGGACCGAATACCATGTCGTGACCGTTCTCGAACCCGGCACGCCGGTGAATGCTGTCGCGCAGCAAGGCAGCTGGGTGCAAATCGCCTCGCCCGGTGCGGCTCCGATGTGGGTCTATGGCACTTATCTCGCGCCGGTGACCACGCCTGCGGAGGCGAATACGTTGTTGATCGTTCCGCAGGCCAAGCCCGATCCGTCAAAGCCGTCGTTCGAGGGTCAGTATCCCCTCGTGATCCGTCAATAAGGATTACGGAGAGAGCGCACTGCGCTCTCTTTTCGCTTCGAGGGCCCGTTAGCTCCGGTCCTTCCAGCGCTTCATCTGGCGCATCATACCGTGGAAAATCTGCACATCCGCACGGGTGAGCGGCATCCGCGACCATAGGTTCCGGAGGTTCATCTTCATGCCCTCCGCCTTGTGATCAGGGAAGAAGAATCCGGCCTCATCGAGAATTTCTTCATAGTGATCGCCGAGTTTTTCGACCTCGAGGTGCCCTGCCCACTCCGTTTTCGCCATCTCCATGACTTCCGGCTCAACCTCGGTCGTCTGACGGCCCCACTCGTAGGACATGAGGAGTACCGCTTGCGCGAGGTTCAGGGACGCGAACTCCGGATTGACCGGCACGGTGACAATCGCATTCGCCTCAACCACGTCCTCATTCTCAAGACCCGCGCGCTCCGGCCCGAACATGACGCCGACTTTCTTGCCCTCTGCAACGAGCGCACGAGCGTGCTCCATCGCGCGTTCGGGGGTCATGATCGGCTTGGTGATCCCGCGCATCCGCGCCGTCGTTGCAATCACATAGTCACAATCGGCCACCGCATCGCGCACATTGGCAAAAAGCCCCGCCTCATCCAACAGACGCCCCGCGCCCGAGGCCATCGCAACGGCCTTTTGGTTCGGCCAGCCGTCGCGGGGAGCGACGACGCGCATCCGGTCCAGCCCGAAATTCCACATCGCACGCGCAGCCCCACCGATATTCTCCCCCATCTGCGGACGGACGAGGATGATTGCAGGGGTTGGGCCTTTGAGATCGGACATAGAGCGCTCCTTTTCGGTCTTCCGCGCAGATAGCCGCATTTGCACATGCTCGCAAGGCTTCCCCCCGCGCACGGCTTCGGCTATAGCGGGCAAAACTCCACCTGAGGTGCCCCATGTCCGAGCAAAACGAACTGCCGCAGATCTATCTCCTGACACCGACCGCGTTCGAACCGGAAGAGTTTGCCCCGAAACTCGCCGCTGTGCTCGATGCGCATGAGGTGGCCTGTGTGCGTCTCGCTCTGGCGTCCAAAGACGAATACACCCTCGGCAAAGCCGCCGACGCCTGCCGCGAAGTCTGCCACGCCCGCGACGTCGCCATTGTGATCGAGAGCCACGTCTCCCTCGCAGAGCGTCACGGCCTCGACGGTGTGCACCTCACCGATGGCGCCCGCTCTATCCGCAAGGTCCGCAAAGTGCTCGGCGATGACGCGATTGTCGGCTGTTTCTGCGGCGCGTCCAAACATGACGGCATGACCTCAGGAGAGATTGGCGCGGATTACATCGCATTCGGTCCCGTGGGCGACACCGACCTCGGCGACGGCACCAAAGCGGAACGCGATCTGTTCGAGTGGTGGTCGATGATGATCGAAGTGCCGGTTGTCGCAGAAGGCGCGCTGAGCATCGACCTCGTCAAAACCTTCACCCCCGTCACCGACTTCTTCGCCGTGGGCGATGAAATCTGGTCGACCAACGATCCGGTGAAAGCCCTCGGCGATCTGATCGCGGCGATGGGCTAAGGCCTCACGCGTCCTGATAATCGTCCGGAATTTCCGGCAAACCTGACCGTACGGCCGCCTCGCAGCGGGCGGCCATTTCTTTGCGGTCTTTCACGTCTTTGATCGCAATCGGCGCGTGGAAGATGACACGGACGCCGCCTTGGGGTTTGGCTTTGAGAACCTGCAAGAGCGACGGGCCGAATTCCATGTCACCCCACCAGCCGTAGAACCGGACGTCCTCCCCCTCGGGCGAGATGTAGTGGACGGTGACGGGCTGCACCCAGACCTCATCGCGCAATTCCGGCGCGAAGAACGCCGCGAAAAGCGTTGGTTTAAAGGGCAAAACCCGTAGGCTGTCTGAAGAGGTGCCCTCTGGGAAGAACAACAATTTGTGTCCGAGATGAAGCCGCTCTTCGAACATCGCCTTCTGCTGCGCGGCCTCTTTGCGGTCGCGGTTGATAAACACAGTACCGGACGCTTTGGCCATCGTCCCGATGCCGGGCCATTTGGCGACCTCGGCCTTAGACACAAAGAAAATCCGCTGAACCGCGTTCAGGACGAAGATGTCGAGCCAGCTTGAATGGTTCGCCACAACCGCCCCGTGATGAGTCATCGGGCGACCTTCGACGATGAGCTTTAGCCCGAGAAAGCGAAGTGCATTGCGGGAGACAAACCGTGGAAAGACACTCGACCACGGGCGGCGCTTGCCGACCAGAAGCGCCTCAACTGCGCGGGTCAAATACATGAGCACCATGCACACGACGATCATCAAAACGATCGGCACACCACGACGAATTGCCCTCAGCGTCCCACCAGAGGCTGGCTTCGGCTCACTCGGGGGAATGCGGCTCTCCCACAGAGGGCTCATCGACGCCCACCCGTATAGAGCGCGCGCTGGCGCGGTGACACGTTGTCCATATCGAGGATCAAAAGCACATCGACGGTGTTGAACGCGTGATCAACGAACGCGCCCTCTCCGACCGTGCCGCCGAGGCGCAAATAGGCCTTGATCAGCGGCGGAATGGCGAACATCGCGCGTTTGCGGTCAATCGCGTCTTCTGCAACGAGGTCCATTGTCTGGAAATTCGTCTCCAGCGCACGGGCACGGAGCGCTTCCGGCGCCAGATGACGATGATGTAGGTAAGAGAGAGCCTCCGCATGCGGCGCGACATCCGCGCCAAAGAAGGAAGCCGTCCCGAACAGAACATCCACATCGTTTTCAAGCACATAGCGCGCGAGACCGGCCCACATCTCGAACAGAGCCGTGCCGCCACGATACTCTTTGGCGACACAAGACCGCCCGAGTTCGAGGAGCCGACGTCCGGACGCGATCAGGGGCGCCAGATCATATTCGCTCTCGGAATAGAAACGCCCGATCTTCGCAGCTTTTTCGCCGGAGAGGAGACGATACACCCCGACGCATTGCTCAAGTGGATCGACAGAGCGCGTCGGATCAATGAGCATGAGGTGTTCATAGTCATTGTCGAACCGGTCGGCCTCAAGCATAGCCTCGTGATCCACCATCTCGCCATCTGACCCGAGCTCTTCGACGAACACACGATACCGCAGACGCTGCGCGGCGCGCAGGTCATCATCGGTTTCTGCAAATTTCAGCAGGAAATGCGTCTCAAGCACGCTCATCGAAGGCCTTGGATGTCTAATTCTTTCGCGGGTTTTAGGGATTTGTTTACCTTCATGCAACAACTTGGGCGAAACGCGAAAAAGGATTGCACGCTATAGTTGTTCTTTGCAAAGATGGCTGCGACCATAAGATGAAAATCCCAAAGGGAGGCGACGAGACCTCAGTCAAACACAGGAAGAAGCGCGACTCGACGGCTGTCGATGACGATCTTCCCAGCATGTTGAAACATAACGGTAATCTTTCCGTTGATATTCGACTGCACCTGCCCTTGCCCCCAATCGGCCTGCGTCGGGTGACGGACCATCTGTCCGGGTTCAAGCATTGAGTTGAGATCGTCCATGATCTGCCCTTTTCGAAATGTTCTCTGGAGACACCATGCCCCATGACCTGACACGCGACGTTGCCGCCATGATCGGCTCGCGCATTTGCCATGATCTGATCAGCCCCGTGGGCGCAATCTCCAATGGCCTCGAACTTCTCACCATGTCAGGCATCACCGCAGGTCCTGAACTCAGCCTTATCTCCGAAAGCGTAGAGAATGCAAACGCGCGGGTGAAATTCTTCCGGATTGCGTTTGGATCTGCGTCGGAAGGTCAAAAAGTATCCGCTGCGATGATGATGGACATCCTCAAAGGCATCTCCACCACACGTCTCACCTACGACTGGACCACCGAGGGCGACGTTGAGCGAGAAGAAGCCAAACTCGCCTGCCTTCTGATCATGTGTGTGGAGACCGCCCTGCCGCGTGGCGGGGAGATCAAGGTGCAGTACGATCAAGGCCAATGGCAGATCCGCGCGACGGGACCACGGCTTACCCCCGCGCCTGAACTCCTCGCCCGCTTGGGCGCTGTGAGCGGACCGGAGGGGATCAAATCGTCAGAAATCCAATTCATCCTCGCGCCGCTACAGGCTGAGGCCCTCCTGAAACAGATCAAATGCACCTCGCATGATGAGTTCATCGCGCTGACCGCATAAAAAAAGGGGACCCCAAAGCCCCCTTTTCCAATCACTTGGCGACCGATCAGGCCCGCGTCGCGCCGTCAGAGCTCACAAGGTATTTGAAGCTCGTCAATTGCTCTGCACCGACTGGACCGCGCGCGTGCATTTTGCCCGTCGCAATCCCGATCTCCGCGCCCATACCGAATTCGCCACCATCTGCGAACTGGGTGGAGCTGTTGTGCATCAGGATCGCACTGTCGAGATGGGTGAAGAACTTTTGCACGCTGGCATCGTCCTCAGAGATGATGCAGTCCGTGTGGCTCGACGAATAGGTCTGGATGTGCTCAATCGCCTCATCAATATCCGCCACGACTTTGGCCGCGATGATGCTATCGAGGTATTCACGCCCCCAATCCTCGGAGGTCGCAGGTGTCACGCTATCGACGAGCGCCATGACGGCCTCATCGCCGCGCACTTCGATACCCTTCTCACGCAGCGCTGCAATGAGATCACGCCCGAGCGTCTCAGCGATGTCCTTGTGGATCAAAAGGCACTCCGCCGCGCCACAAATCCCCGTCCGGCGGGTTTTGGCGTTCAGAACCACGTTCATGGCCTTTTCAGGGTCTGCAGATGCGTCCACAAACACATGCACGATGCCTTCGAGGTGCGCAAACACCGGCACACGGGCCTCACGCTGCACGAGCCCCACGAGGCCTTTACCACCACGCGGCACGATCACGTCGATGTAGTCGGTCATCTGGAGCATTTCGGACACGGCGGCGCGGTCCCGGGTCGGCACGCGCTGGATCGCATCTTCCGGCAGGCCAGCGGCCTTCAGCCCCTCAACAAGACAGGCGTGGATCGCGCCGGAGCTATGGAAGCTCTCGGAGCCGCCCCGCAGGATCACGGCATTGCCCGCCTTGAGACACAGCGCACCGGCATCCGCGGTCACGTTCGGGCGGGATTCATAGATCACACCAATGACGCCGAGTGGCGTGCGCACACGTTTGATGTGGAGGCCGTTCGGACGGTCCCACTCCGCAATCACGTCACCAACAGGGTCTTTCTGGCCAGCGATGGCCTTGAGACCATCCACCATGCCCTGAATCCGCGTTTCATCGAGCATGAGGCGGTCCATCATGGCGTCCGTGAGGCCCTTGTCACGGCCAAAGGCGAGGTCTTTCTCGTTCGCGGCAATGATTTCCTCGCGGTTCGCCCAGAGCGCGTCTGCGGCGGCCAAAAGCGCGGTCGTTTTCGCCTCCGCAGAGGCCGTTGCCAAAATGCGGGCGGCGGCTTTCGCCTGCTTGCCCAGCGTTTCCATGGTCTGTTTCACATCCATCTCGGTCATGTCACCAAATCGTCCCTGTGAATGAGTGCGGCGCGGCCCGGATAGCCCAGGATCGCCTTGATATCTTCGCTATGTGCGCCCTTGATCGCCTCGGCTTCGTCAGAGGTGTAGCGCGAGAGGCCCAAACCGATGCGTGCGCCGTCTGGTCCCAGAACCAGAACCGGCTCCCCGCGTCCAAAATGGCCGACCACTTCCTCGACACCCACTGGCAAAAGGGATTTCCCTTTTGCGAGCGCCGCGACGGCCCCCGCGTCGATCATGATCTCGCCCTTCGGCTTCATCGCCCCGATCCAGCGTTTGCGCGCGTGATCCGGGTCTTCGGTCGCCGTGAACCAACTCACCCGCGCCCCATGTTCAAGCGCGAGAATGGGCCGCATTTTGGACCCTTCCGTGATCGCCATGGCGCAGCCACCTGCGACAGAGGTCTTCGCAGCCATCACTTTGGTCTTCATCCCGCCTTTGGAGACGCCGGACACCGGATCACCGGCCATATCCTCAATCTCGGGCGTGATGTCGTCGATGACAGGCAAATGTTTTGCCGTCGGATCGACGGACGGGTTCGCGGTGTAAAGTCCGTCGACGTCGGACAGGAGGATCAGACGGTCCGCCCCGATCGTGACGGCAATATTCGCAGCCAAACGGTCGTTATCGCCATAACGGATTTCATCAGTCGCGACGGTGTCGTTCTCATTCACGATGGGCACGACGCCAAGGCGGAGCAAGGCATCCAACGTCGCACGCGAATTGAGATAGCGGCGGCGGTCGGCGCTATCTTCGAGCGTCAGCAAAATCTGCGCGGTCGTGATCTGATGCGGGTCGAGCACCTCTTGGTAGGCGCGCGCGAGGCGGATTTGCCCCACGGAGGCGGCCGCCTGTGATTGTTCGAGCGGCAGCTCACCCGTCGGCAGGCAAAGTATACCGCGCCCGAGCGCAATCGAGCCGGAAGAGACCAAAATCACCTGCGTCCCGCGATTGCGGAGCATGGCGACATCTTCGGCGAGACCGGAGAGCCAATCCGCGCGCAATTGACCGGCCTCGACCAACAGGGCCGAGCCGATCTTGATCACCACACGTTTAGCACCGTCCAGCGTCATCGGGGTCAGGGTTGCCACGGCTCTTCGTCCTCATCACCCTGCTCTTCTTTTTTGATGCGCAGGCGATCCATCGAAATCTCCGCTTTGAGCGCGCGCAGAACGGTATCGACACCTTCACGGGACACACCCGACATAGTGTAAACACGCCCACCAGAAGCGGCCTCAAGCGCTTGACGTTTCTCGTCAATTTCCTCTTCGAGCAAACTGTCGACTTTGTTCAGAACCGTGATCCGAGGCTTGTCGCCGAGGACCTCGTTGTAGTTACTGATCTCGGTGATGATGGTCTCATAGTCGCCAACCACATCCTCCGACGTGCCGTCCACGAGGTGCAGCAGAACCGCGCAGCGCTCCACGTGGCCGAGGAACAGATCGCCCAGACCACGGCCTTCGGACGCGCCTTCGATCAGGCCCGGAATGTCGGCGACAACGAATTCCGCATTATCAATGCCGACCACCCCGAGGTTCGGGTGCAATGTCGTGAAGGGGTAATCCGCGATCTTCGGTCGTGCGTTCGACGTCACCGACAGGAAGGTCGATTTGCCCGCATTCGGCAGCCCCAGAAGGCCTGCATCCGCGATAAGTTTGAGGCGGAGCCAGATCGTCCGGTCCAGACCCGGTTGGCCCGGGTTCGCCTTGC
This sequence comes from Celeribacter litoreus, assembly GCF_020165855.1. Lineage (GTDB taxonomy): Bacteria > Pseudomonadota > Alphaproteobacteria > Rhodobacterales > Rhodobacteraceae > Celeribacter > Celeribacter litoreus. The sequence goes on from NZ_JAIUFY010000008.1 coordinate 386,765, forward strand.
CCGGCGCCTGGTTTGTCGCAGATTTAAACCGCGCGTTGCCCCAGCCACCGTTGCCGCCTTTGGCGAGAACGACGCGGTCACCCACTTCGGTCAGATCGGCGATCACAGTTTCCTCGTCCTCATCAAGGATTTCGGTCCCCGCCGGCACACGCAGGATGATGTCATTGCCATCCTTACCAGTGCGGTTGTTGCCCATGCCACCCTGCCCGTTCTGGGCAAAAAAGTGCTGCTGATAGCGGAAGTCGATGAGCGTGTTGAGGCCCTCGACTGCCTCTGCAATCACAGAGCCGCCGGTCCCGCCGTCGCCACCATTCGGCCCGCCGTATTCGATAAACTTCTCGCGGCGGAAGGAAACACAGCCGTTTCCTCCGGAACCGGAGCGGATGTAAACCTTGGCGAGATCGAGAAATTTCATAGGTTCGTCCTTTGAGGGCTCCGACATGGAGCTTTCGGGCAGATGTAGCCCGCCTGAGCGTTAAACTCAATGCAGGTTGTTTGGTATGAGAAATCACGGATTTCGATGAAACGCCCCGCACTTTGGAGAGCACGGGGCGGAAACGTAATCAGTGCGCCGAAGCAGCGTGTCTTCACAGCTTGCGCAGATAGGTCCAGGTCGGCACGCGCGCACCACGGGCGACGGAATAGGTTTCCGCATCACCGATGTAATCAAAGCCTGCGGCTGTCACGACACGCGCAGAGGCCTGATTGTCTTGGAAAATCTCTGCGAACATCGTGTTAGAGTTGAGCGGGTTTGCCTCGATCAGCGCCTTGAGCGCCGCGCGGGCCAGACCCGTGCCCCAGAAACTCGGCGCGACCCAAAAGGCCACTTCGCTCTGATCGCGATCGAGCGGCTTGAGGGAAATGACACCAAGCACCTCGGACAAACCATGCGCGGAACCGTCCAGAATCCAGACCATTTCCTTCGCGTCCTCTTTCAAAGCGCGACTGATAAAGGCCTCCGTCGCCCCCGGCGGCATCGGATGCGGCAAGGAACGCGAATTGCGCGCGACGCGAATGTCGCTCGCATACATATTGAGAAGACCTGCATCAGAGTGACGCGGCGGGCGCATCACGAACCGCTCGGTTTCGATCACTGCTTGTGCGGGACTGTCTTTTACCGTGTCCATTCTCATTCTTTTCCTCCCAAAAGAGTGGTCCGCGCGGCCACCGACCTCCCAATCGGATTGCGGCCCGCCTCCGTAGTCTAAACGTCAATTGTGACATTTTCTCGGAGACTGCAGGAGCCATATTCGTCCGTGCGGACGCTCATTTGGGCAAATTTTATCAAACAATTCAAGCGCCATATGGGCCAGCGCTCTAAAACGTGAAAAGGGACCGGCGATGGCCGATCCCCCTCAATCTTGTATCCGTCGGGCGGATTATTCGGCTGCTTCAGCGACCGGAAGCACGTCTACGAAGGTGCGCTTCTTCAGGCCTTTGCGGAAAGCAACTTTGCCGTCCGTGGTGGCGAAGATGGTGTGGTCTTTACCAAGACCAACGCCTTCGCCCGGCCAGAATTTGGTGCCGCGCTGACGCACGATGATGTTGCCAGCAATTGCTTCCTGACCACCGTAGAGTTTCACGCCGAGACGACGACCTGCGGAGTCGCGACCGTTACGGGATGAGCCGCCTGCTTTTTTATGTGCCATGGTGTTCTCTCCTTAACGTAACTTACTGAGCCAGATCTTTGGCTTGTGCAACCCACTCGGCTTTCACTTTGACGGCGTCGAAGGTGTCGACGTCAACAGCTGCGAGCTGAGCAAAGGTGGTGATGCCTGCGTCTGCGAGTTTCTTCGCAGCAGCCGGACCCACACCGGTGATGGCGGTCAGATCGTCTGCGCCTGCAGCGGCCGGAGCGGCAGCAGCAGCGGCTTTCGGTGCAGCAGCCGGAGCAGCAGCAACGGAACCGGCACCAACAGCAGCTTTGACACCAGTTGCATCAGCGCCAGACTCGAGAATGTCGGTGATGCGGAGCAGCGTGAGCTGCTGACGGTGACCTTTTTTACGCTGCGAAGAGTGCTTACGACGACGCTTGACGTAGTGGATGAGTTTCTCACCCTTGATCTGGTCGATGACTTCGGCTTGCACCGCAGCGCCTTCCACAACGGGGGCGCCGATGGTGGAACCAACCATCAGAATCTCGTTGAACTGGATTTTTTCACCAGCATCTGCAGCAAGCTTTTCCACGCGAAGAACGTCGCCGCTCTGCACTTTGTATTGCTTACCGCCAGTTTTCAGAACCGCAAACATGCAGTCTTCCTTTCGATATACCCGCGTTCTGTGGCCCCGGACCTGCCCCCACAGGGGATTCTCCGGCGTTGAGATGCCTCGAACGGCGCGCCCCTCTCGGGACGAGATTTTCATGTAACATATCGATTTGTCAGGACTTTTAAAAAGCGATCAGACAAAAAGACATCACCCGGTCGCACCAGTTAGGCCCGCCGGGTGGCGGCTATATCCGGAATTACGCCTCTAAAGTCAAGTGTTTCTTAGAGCTTATCCCGGCTACCTGAGTGTCAAAGGTCTTCGCCGTCAAACTGTTGCAGGACCTTCGCAGTCCCTGCCCCGAGCCCGCGCGAGATATGCTCATAAACCGCATCGAAGGCCGCAAACAAGGCCGTATTGAGCTCTTGGCCAGCCTCGGTCCGCGAAAACTCGACATAGTTTTCGAATTCTTCATCAGACAACTGCGAATACGCGACCGTCGAGAACCCGTAGACCCATTCGGCAACATCCGCACGCACTTCCGGCTCGGACGCCCAGATCTCGCGCAGGATATCGTCGTCGCTCATATTCTCATCCAAGGTGAAGCCTGCGGACCACAGCCCCTGATAATAGGCGATATCGCTGTTCATCGCGCCCACGACATTCATATCCACGAGATCGTTGACCGTCACATAGTCCTCAATCAGCGTCGCACGCTTGGTCTCAGGATCAATCGACGCCCATGCATCGCCCGCCGCCATCTGCGCGTCTTCGGAAGAGAGCGTCTTGCGTGTTTCAAGCTCTAGATGCGCGATCCGGTTTCCGAGATCACTCTCATAGAAAGACAGCATCTTTTCAACGTCGCATCCCTTGAGCGCGGCTGCCATCTCATCCGCAAACGCACGGGTCATGACATCTGTATCATAGAGACGCGTCAGCATCACCTCCCACGCCTGTTTCGGAACGCCGTAGCCCGCTGCGACAAAATCGTCAGCCATAGACTGACCTTCATCAGCCAGAACATGAACAACTTCATCGAAGAGGATCACATCCATCAAAGCGTCGATCTGAACCTGCGTCGGCCCCGTGACATCAGCAAACGCCCCGCTCGCACCTAGAAAAAGCCCTGCGCCCACACAGAGACCATAGCTTTGCTGTGGCAAGCGCTTCATTTCGGTGATCAGCCTGTCATATCCCATTGCTTATGTCCTTCGTTTGCTTCTCAGAGTGGTGCAACCTGATGTCGAGCTAAACAAAGAGAATTCGATAGCTCAAGTCACAACCTGAAAAAGCAGGCGCTACGCGACTTTCCGCCACCCCAAATTCTTTCGCTGCGAAAAGAATGCACAACGAGCGGCAGTTAGGGGTTGCACAGTAGGCAGACCAAAGATAAATCACCGCCTCACAGACCCTTCGCGGAGAGGTGCCGGAGTGGTCGAACGGGGCGGTCTCGAAAACCGTTGTCCCTTCACGGGGACCCAGGGTTCGAATCCCTGTCTCTCCGCCATTATCTCCCTGATATTAAAGAATTATATTCGACTGGCGCACGAGCAGCGCTATCTTCACATATCACGTCGCGGCCTCAAAAGGTGTCATACTATGACACTTTTTGAGCCGCTGAGTTTACCAACTATGCCGCCTTTTCCTTCTCTTCACGTTGCTGGGGATTGCATATGGCGGCAACGCCGCATGATGTTGCGATAAAAAAGGCCCCGCAAAATTGCGGGGCCTTCCTGTATTCCTGTAGTCAGTTGCAACGCAATTCATCGGAAGCCGTTGTTGCCATCGGATTTGACCTTTGCCTGTTGTGCTTGGGTCAGATACCTCAGGTAATACCGCTCGGTTGTCAGCACCGAGCCGTGGCCAATGTATTGTTGGACACGATAGATAGACCAGCCCTCTCTGAGACGCTCAATCGCGAACTTATGCCTCAGATCATGCAACCGTGCTCCAAACCCGGTTTCTTGCCCGTACTCCCAGAACAAATTTGACGGGTCTCTGTAGTAACCATGGTCCGTCTTGTTCGAAAACACATAAGGAGAGCTATTTGAACGACGGATTTTGAGCAAGATGTCGATTACAGCTTGCCGCAATTCAATTGCCCTTACTTTTCCGCCTTTCGTGTGGTGCAACGTCACTTCCACGTGTCCTTCGATCGGATTTTCCAACCCGACAATATCCGACCATTGCAACATCGCCATTTCCGTCACGCGTCCACCAGTCGCCTCCAAAAAGCCCGGAAAATGAGTCAACGTGCCGGGAGCCCTTGCCGCCAAGCGCACAATCGCCTCCTTCTTTGGCAGGATAATGTCAGGCAACACCTCTTTCATCCCCTGCCTTTCGAATGCGCGCACAGGATTTTTTTCAATCCAGCCGTCATTCTTGATCGCGGTCATCCGGTTCGCAAATGCCGTCAGATCACGATTGATCGTTGCAACCGTGCCTCCACAATCCCTCCTTCGAGACACAAATTCAGACACGACCGCTGTCGTGTTCTCAGATGCCATAAGCTCATCGAGGTCACGCCCTTCATCATCGCAATACTCGTCGAGGACCGCTGCGATCTCGCGCAGACTTGTACGATAACGTTTACGCGTCGTCTCCGACCAAGACCGGGAAGCGTCATCAAGCCGGTTATAGAACTTGAAAAAGCCTTCTTCGAAACTCCAGTTATCCTCACCTGCCTGAGCCAGCCCTTTGAGTTCCGCTATGCGTTTCTGAGCCTCCCCATTTGAACGGGTCCACCCCTATGTTTAGGAAATGGAGGACCAGCTATGGCAAACAAGCGACCGAA
>NZ_JAIUFY010000001.1 GCF_020165855.1 Celeribacter litoreus
AAGCGTCCGCTTCGTCGTTCCGTCCGTCCCGCCGTGCGCCTCAGCGCCGCCGGTGAAGGGGGTTCTAAGGCGAGTGCCCAAGACCCGCAAGCGCTTTTTAAAAGAAAATAACAAAAATCAATAATTAACCACTCAAATACCTGATATCATTGAATATTATTAGAATATTTTTTCAGCATCACGTCGCATTCTCCTGATTTCGCGCGGACGACTTTTGGCGCTAACGAAATGAAAGACGCTTTTCCACAGCGGCCCGCGCAACATTTAGTATGCGACCCACCAGACCACCCCAAAAACCCTCTGAATCACCCGCTGAATTGGGCGAGTCAGCTCGCGGAACGAGTCGCCCGATTCATTGGCGGGCGCTTAGAGTGTTTAACTCGCACTCTTATGAGAAGAAGAAGCGCGACCCCCGCGAGGTAGAGCAACGGCTCAAGCTGCCAGCCCTTCCGAAGCATCACGAAGTGAATCGCGCCGAGGGCAACCGCCGGATAGACGAGCATGTGGAGGCGGCGCCAGTTCCGACCGAGTTTGCGGATCGCAAGATTGTAGGACGTCGCGGCCAGAGGGATCAGCAAGATGAACCCAGCCATGCCAATCGTGATGTAGGGACGCTTATAGATGTCTGCGATGATCTGACTCATGATTTGGACGTCGAGCACGATCCACACCAACAAGTGCAGGACGATGTAGAAGAAGGCGACCAAACCTAGAGCACGGCGAAACTTGAGCAGGTTCACTCCTGCGTAGCGCCTTAATGGAGTGATACAGAGAGAAGCGATCAACACCTGAAGCCCGAGGAGGCCGATCTTGTGTTCCATCGCTTTGACGGGATCGATCCCGAGCTGTCCGGTCAGGCCGGCATAGAAATACCAGCTCGGCGGAAACAGAGCCGCGATATAGAGAGGCCATGTCGGGATGCGGCGGGCATATGTGTTGATCAGGTCGCGCATCAGTAGTCTTTGCTCAGGTCCATACCGCGATAGAGATGGCCGACCTGCTCCTCATAGCCGTTGAATTTGACCGTCGCGAGGCGCGAGGCAAAGAGCCCTCCTCCGATACGGCGCTCCGTGGCTTGGGACCAGCGCGGGTGGCTCACCTCCGGGTTCACGTTTGAGTAGAACCCGTACTCGCGATGGTTCGTCGCCTTCCACGTATTCAGAGGCTGTTTGTCGGTGAGCGTGACTTTCACCACGGACTTGATCGATTTGAACCCGTATTTCCACGGCACAACGAGGCGTAGCGGCGCGCCGTTCTGGTTCGGGAGCATTTTCCCATAGAGGCCGGTCGCCATGATCGTGAGCGGATGCATCGCCTCATCGAGGCGCAGCCCCTCGACATAAGGCCAGTCGAGGATGGGGCGCCGCTGACCTGGCATCTCCTCGGGGCGATAGAGCGTCTCGAAGCGGACATATTTTGCAGAGGGCTGCACACCAGCGAGATTGAGCAGTTGGTTCAACTCGAACCCGTTCCACGGGATGACCATCGACCACGCCTCGACACAGCGGAAGCGATAAATACGCTCATCGATATCAACCTTGGCGAGGATATCGCCGAGACCATAGGAACCGGGACGTTCGACCAGGCCGTCAATCTCCACCGACCACGGATCAGTTGTGAGAGTATGGGCGTTGCGGGCGGGGTCTTCTTTACCCGTGCCGAATTCATAGAAATTGTTGTAGCCCGTGATTTCCTCGAAGGTATTCGGCTTTTCGGTAGTGTCGAACCCTCTGATCTCGAAATCAGGCATCTCCTGCGCGCGCGCCCCCGACGCAGCCACAAGGCCCGCACCGGCCATACCGGCCATAAGAGTGCGTCGGCTCAAATAGGATGTCTCAGGTGTTACGTGTGAATAAGGTAAATTCGGCTTAAAGTGCATGAGGGGACCTCCCGATGGTTTCCTTTACGGTAGCCCCCTCGCGCGTAGCCTCAAACCCAACTCATCTCACAACTGCGTTGGCTGATTGTAACTTTCCACGACGTGTTCGTCGTGATGGTAACTCGGCACGATCCGATCAAGCGGCACGGAGGTCCCGTCTGCCTGCACGATCCGGACGTGCCGTCTACGCATCTGCCGAGGCTCCAGAACCCCGACCGAGTGAGCAATCATTTCAAGTTCTTTGACCGTCGTCTTCGCATAGGCGGCCACCTTCTTGTATTTATCCTGAACGACGAGACCCGCCTGAAGGTGAGGATCATGGGTGGTGATGCCCGTCGGACAGGTGTTCTTGTTGCACTTCAGGGCCTGAATACAGCCGAGGCTGAACATGAACCCGCGCGCAGAGGTCACAAAATCCGCCCCCGCGCATATCGCCCATGCCACATCCGCCGGATTGACCAATTTGCCACCTGCAATAATCCGAATGCGGTCGTGCAGCCCGTATTTGTCGCGGAGATCAACGATCCGGATCAGGGCCTCTTTGATAGGCATCCCGACAAGGTCGATCAGAGGCATTGGCGCGGCTCCAGTGCCGCCTTCGCCACCGTCAATGGTGATAAAGTCCGGCGCATATTCGTCACCGCGCTCTTTGATAAGTTCAAAGAACTCGGCCCAGGGACGCGAAGAGCCAACCACAAACTTGAAGCCAACCGGCTTCCCCGTCACATCGCGAATATGATTGATGAAGTCGAGTAGGTCACCGAAATCATCCACCTCGCGGTGACGGTTTGGCGAGATGCCGTCTTCGCCCGGACGCAGGCCGCGAATTTCGGCGATTTCTGGTGTAATCTTTTCGGCCGGAAGGATGCCGCCTTTACCCGGCTTTGCGCCTTGGCTGAGCTTAATCTCGAACATCTTGATCTGCTCATGCGTCGCCATGGCGCGCAGCTTTTCATCGTCGAGGTTTCCATCCCCATCGCGCAAGCCGTACTTGGCCGTGCCGATCTGATAAACAAGGTCCGCCCCACCCTCGAGATGGAAGGGCGACAGACCGCCTTCGCCAGTGTTCAGCCAAATCCCCGCTTCCTTCGCACCTTTCGAGAGGGCGAGAACCGCAGGCTTTGAAATCGCGCCATAGGACATGCCGGAAATGTTGAAAATGGACTTCGCCGTGTAAGGCGTCCGGCAGTGCTGCCCAATGACCAGCGGTTCAGTCACCGCGAACTGGTCATCAAGCGGCGGAAACGCTGCATTCATAAAGATCGGCGTGCCGGGAATGGACAGGCTACGTGTCGAGCCGAACGCGACCGTATTCCCCTTCCCTGCAGCCGCCCGATAGATCCAGTCCCTTTGGGCGCGGTTGAAAGGCATTTCCTCGCGATCCATCGCGAAGAAATACTGACGGAAGAATTCACCCAAAGTAGAGAACCAGTGTCGGAAGTGACCTATGACCGGATAGTTTCGGAGAATTGCATCGCGCGTCTGCCTCTTGTCGATCACGTAAAGCGCCGCTGCAATAAGCGCCATAAAACCAATCGCTACAACAAACACCAGCGCCAGAACCTGTAGCGCCATCATCGCCCAATGCCAGAAAGTCATAATAGCCTCTCAACTTCGAATGCATTTTCAAGACAAGCCTGACAGATGCCCCGAAGAAGACAACAGCAATTCCGGAAAAGTTAGCGCAATCAGATATCTTTCCCCGAATGTGAAAAAGGCGGCCTGAGGAGGCCGCCTTATCTCTTACGTCTTAGTGAACGACCGCGTCGTCCGGCGCCGGTCGATGCGAAGCGCCACGTCGCTCTCCGATGATCAAGCCATCGGAACCGGCAGCGACCGGGATCACATCACCGTCTTTTACGTCACCGGCCAAGAGCAGTTCCGCGAGCGGATCCTGCAGAGCGCGTTGGATTACGCGTTTCAGTGGACGCGCACCGAACACCGGGTCGTAGCCTTCGTTTGCGAGCCACTCTTTCGCGCCCTCATCGATCGCGAGCGAGATGTTGCGTTTCGCAAGGCGTTTCTCCAGACGTGCAAGCTGGATCTCGACGATCCCGCCCATGTCCTGACGCCCGAGGCGATCAAAGATGATCGTCTCATCAAGACGGTTCAGGAACTCCGGACGGAAGTGCGCCCGCACCGCATCCATGACACCGCGCTTGGCCTCCGCAGAGTCCGCGCCTTCCGGCAACTGGCTCAGCGCCTGCGACCCGAGGTTCGACGTCAGGATGATCAGCGTCTGTTTAAAGTCCACGGTCCGGCCCTGACCATCGGTCAGGACACCATCATCGAGGACCTGCAACAACACGTTGAACACATCCGGATGCGCCTTTTCGACTTCGTCGAAGAGCACAACCTGATACGGACGACGCCGCACGGCTTCGGTCAGAACACCGCCTTCGTCATACCCGACGTATCCCGGAGGCGCACCGATCAGACGGGCCACCGCGTGTTTCTCCATGAACTCGGACATGTCAATGCGCACCATCGCATTGTCGTCGTCAAAGAGGAACTCAGCCACGGCCTTCGTCAGCTCGGTCTTACCGACACCGGTCGGCCCGAGGAAGAGGAAGGACCCGAGCGGACGGTTCTCGTCATTGAGCCCGGCACGGGCACGGCGGACGGCGTTCGCAACGGCATGGACAGCAGCGTGCTGACCAATGACGCGTTTGTGCAAACCGTCTTCCATCCGCAGGAGTTTATCCCGCTCACCTTCGAGCATCTTCGACGTTGGAATGCCGGTCCAACGCTCAACCACTTCAGCGATTTGTTCAGGACGCACAGCCTCTTCGACCATGAGTTCACCGTCCATATCGGCCTCGGCAGCCTCGGCTTCGGCAAGCTGTTTCTCAAGCTGCGGGATCACGCCGTAGCTTAGCTCACCCGCTTTCGCGAGATTGCCTTCGCGTTTCGCGATTTCCAGCGCAGCACGGGCATGGTCCAACTGCTCCTTGAGATCACGCGCGCCTTCGAGTTTCTGACGCTCTGCTTCCCACTTCGCGGTCATGGAGGCGGATTTGTCCATCAGATCTGCAAGCTCCTGTTCGAGCTTCGCAAGACGATGCTTGGAGGCCTCGTCGTCCTCTTTCTTCAGAGCCTCGGCCTCGATCTGAAGCTGAAGGATCTGACGGTCGAGCGCGTCGAGTTCTTCCGGCTTGGAGTCCACCTCCATCCGCAGACGGGACGCGGCCTCGTCCACGAGGTCGATGGCCTTGTCCGGCAGGAACCGGTCCGTGATGTAGCGGTGCGACAGCGTCGCGGCAGCCACCAGCGCAGAGTCGGAAATCCGGACACCGTGGTGTAGTTCGTATTTCTCTTTGATACCGCGCAGGATGGACACCGTGTCCTCGACAGTCGGCTCCTCTACCATCACGGGCTGGAACCGGCGTGCGAGTGCGGCGTCTTTCTCCACATACTTGCGGTATTCATCGAGCGTGGTTGCGCCCACACAGTGAAGCTCCCCGCGCGCAAGCGCCGGTTTGATCAGGTTCGCGGCATCCATAGCGCCGTCTGTTTTGCCAGCGCCCACAAGAGTGTGCATCTCGTCGATGAAGAGAATGATTTCGCCAGCAGCGGCCTCGATCTCTTTGAGGATGGATTTCAGACGTTCCTCAAACTCACCGCGATATTTCGCACCCGCAATGAGCGCGCCCATATCGAGCGCGAGGAGACGTTTGTTCTTGAGGCTTTCCGGCACGTCGCCGTTCACGATCCGGAGCGCAAGACCCTCTGCAATCGCGGTCTTACCAACACCCGGCTCACCAATGAGAACAGGGTTGTTTTTCGTCCGGCGCGACAGAACCTGCATGGAACGACGGATTTCCTCGTCGCGCCCGATGATCGGGTCAATCTTGCCTTCTTCCGCGGCCTCGGTGAGATCGCGGGCATACTTTTTGAGGGCTTCATAGCCTTCTTCGGCCGAGGCACTATCTGCCGTCCGACCTTTGCGAATGTCATTGATCGCAGCATTCAATTTCTGCGCAGTGATCCCACCTGCATCAAGCGCGTCTTTCGCCCCCGACTTGGTAATGGCCAAAGCCGTCAGAAGACGCTCGACCGGTACGAAACTATCGCCCGCTTTTTTGGCGAGCTTTTCAGCCTCATCGAGAACCTTGGCGGTTTGCTGGTCGAGGTAAGTCTGACCAGTGTCACCGGAAACTTTCGGGATTTTGTTGACTGCGGCTTCAACAGCCACGAGCACGGCCTTCGCGTCCCCACCTGCCTTTGCGATCAGATTGGAGGCAAAGCCTTCTTCATCATCCATGAGGGCCTTCAGCAGATGCTCGGGTTTCAGGGCCTGATGGCTCTCCCGCATCGCAATCGTCTGCGCAGCCTGAAGGAAACCACGCGACCGTTCGGTGAACTTCTCCATGTTCATACCGTCTCTCCTTTTCCAAAGCGCCCCGATATGTTCAACGCCCGCTTTGCGGCACGTCAGTTGGGTTGGGGCCTCCATCCCTAAATGGGGATCACACCCGCACCCCGCAAGAGGACCTGTTGCAAAATTAGAACAAAATATGACCGGTTCGGACCTTTCTCGCAGGGCCGAAATCAAAGGCGCGCCGCCCCCTTAAATCCAGTCTGTAAGACGCTGCCAGAGCGTCGACTTCGGAATGTCCGTAGGCGGATCGAAGTGCGCAAGAAGAGCGAATTCCTCAGGCGACAGTGTCCGCTTCAGATACCGCCACACCTTCATGACCTGCGCGTCGGTGAGAGACCTTTGGTGAAACTTGAAATCGAACGGAGCGTCTTTCGTTTTGGAGCCACCACCGACCGCCTGTTTGGTGTCATACATCGCGCGGCTCTTCGCGCCCGCCTCATCCCACTGCGCGCGCAGGCTTTCGAGTGTCGGGGACTCTTTGCCCTCTACTGGCTCCATATCGAGGAGCGTAAAGAGACGCATCATCACATCCGGGGAACTCACCAGCTCGTCATAATAGAAGACATTTTTCTCCGACGCAGCCGCGAGAGAATAGAACCGGATATTTCCGGCATAACACCCAAAGCGATGCAGACGCTTTTTCGACATGCGCACAAAAGTCTCTAGCGGATCTCTCAGAACGAGAGCCACACGCCCGCCCTCGGCCTCCTTCGGATCAATCGCCTGCCACTGACCCTCTTTGCGTTTGCGTGTCCAAGAGAGTGGATCATGAGACCGGATGAACGCCTCACCCACGTCTTCCGACTCCGAGATGAGAGACGTCTTCCCCGCCGTGCGTTGTCCATAGAAATATTCAGTGCAGAACCGCACCCAGTTCAGGCCGCTGCGAGGCGCCGAGATTACAAACCGCTTCCGTGTCATGGGCGGACCATAGCCTCCCGAAAGAACTTGGGAAACAGAGAAACCAACGTCCCCGCCCCTTGACCGACAGGGGACAAAAAGCGCATTGGGAGGCGACCTGTGAAAAGAGGAAATCCCATGACCGCCGATGACCGTTTGATTGTTGCCCTCGACGTGCCGAATGTTGTGCAGGGCCTTGAGCTCGCCAACCGTATCGGGGACGCCGTCTCGTTTTACAAAATCGGCCTCGGGATGCTCACCGGTGGCGGCTTTGCGCTCGCCAATGAGTTGAAGCAGGAACAGGGAAAGAAGATCTTTCTCGACATGAAATTCTTCGACATCGGCGCGACCGTCGAAAACGCTGTGCGTGGTGTGGCGCAATATGACATGGACTTTCTCACGGTCCACGGTGACCCCTATGTCGTGAAGGCCGCCAAAGAGGGTGCGAGCGGGTCGCAGACCAAAATCCTCGCTGTGACCATCCTCACCTCTCTCGATCGCAATGACCTCGACGGCGCGCTCATTAAAGAGGGCGAAATCCGTGATCTGGTTCAGGAACGGGCGGGCAACGCCTTCCTCGCGGGCGCTGACGGCGTGATCGCCTCTCCGCAAGAAGCCGCGCTCATCCGCGCACTGCCCGAAGCCGAGGGCAAACTCATCGTAACCCCGGGCGTGCGCCCCGCTGGTGCCGCTCTTGGCGATCAAAAACGCGTCGCGACACCGGCAAAGGCAATTCAGGATGGCGTCGACCACATCGTCGTCGGGCGCCCCGTCTGGCAGGCCGCTGACCCCCGTGCGGCGGCCCTGAGCATCCAAGACGAAATCGCAAACGCGTAAAATGAAAAACGGCACCCCCTACGGGTGCCGTTCGCATATGACGAGCGTGAACCGTCAGGTTATTCCGACGCGGTCGCCTCTGCAGAACCCTCTTCGGTCGTTACGCTGAGCGAGCCACCGTTCTCAGGCGCATCATTGTTGATCGTGATGGAGGAGCTGTCCGCGCCGCCGGATGTGAGCGGTTCGACGTCACCACCGATCACGACATAGAGAATGATGCCGAGAACGACGACAATCGCGCCGAGCAGAAAATAGATCCCGCCGTTACCGTTCGAGCTCTCATGATAAGTGTCATGTTGTGCCATGGGATTCCCCTTTGCATGTGTGTCCATTTGGAGGCTCAACACGCACTTCCGGAGAAAAGTTCCCGTCTTAAGCCAATCCGGCGTGAGCGAGATAGCGAGCGAGCCGCCCACGAAGCGGCGGCACGACGTCATCGCGAGACACGAATTCATTGGGCGACATCCACCGCCACGCCTGCCCTTCGGCGCCCAGTCGAATGGAGTGATCTGATAGGTCATCCCACCGAGCGACAAAGAAATGCACTCGGGCATCCGAGGTCACTGCCGCCATCTCCTCACGCTGATAAAGAACGCGGTCCTGCGTGATGCGGATCGACACCTCTTCGAATGTCTCGCGGGCGACGGTCTCGAACGGTGTCTCGCTTCCCTCGCGACCACCTCCTGGTAAATCCCAGTGATTTGGATACGGAATGTCCGGTCGGTCATCCCGCAAGATTGTCAAAATCTGCTCCCCACGAAAAATGGCAATCTTCGCGCCATCGAAGGGGGCAACGGGATCAGACATCGTCGTTGATGTCTTTGTCCCACACTTTGACCTGTCCCTTCCGGACGCCAAAAATCTGGCGCATCCCATACCATGCGATCATTGAGAGAACCGCGAAAATCAAGGCGAGCACAGCGAGGTTGGTCCCGATCCAACCGAAGAACAGCAGCCCCGCAACAATCGCCGCGCCAAAGGCAAAACCCAAAAAGATGAAGCCCGCAACGAAGATCTCAAGCGCGAGCAGGATCACGGCCGCGACCCCCCAGAACCACCATTCGAGCAAGAGCACGATCTGGTCCATCAGCTCTTTCCTTTCAGCATCTTGAACGCATCACCAAAGGCCTCAAGCGCATTCGCCGGCAAGACAATCGTCTGCTTGCCCTGCCCGTCCCCAAGCGTCGTTAGCGCCTCTACCTGTTTGAGGGCGACCTGATACTGCGCGGCTTCAATCCCGTTCTCAGCAATGGCTTTTGCCACAACTTCGGTCGCATATGCTTCGGCGTCTGCCTGAATCCGGCGGGCCTTCGCCTTTTGCTCGGCTGCATAAAGCTCTGCATCAGCGGCGAGTTCTACAGACCGCTTTTCGCCCTCGGCCTCAGTCACCGCCGCACGCCGCGCACGCTCAGCATTCAACTGCTGAAGCATCGCGGCACGGGTCGCGTCATCGAGATTCACGTCGAGAATCTCGGCGCGCGTCACCTCAATCCCCCAGTTATCGACCGCATCCTCAACGAGCACCTTGATCGTCGAGATGAGCGCCGAGCGGTTGGATTGCACCTCGTCGAGTTCCATCTTGCCGATCTCGGAGCGCACGATCCCCGCGACCGTCGTCGCAATCGCCGCGTCGACGTCGCGAATCCGGTAGACGGTCTTTTCCGGCTCGATAATGCGATAGAACACAGAGGTTTCCACCTTTACGAGCACGTTGTCCGATGTAATCGCGTCCTGCATCGCATTCGGCAGCTGGCGCTCCAGAATAGAAATCTTGTGCGCAACGACATCAATCAGCGGAACAATCAGATTGATCCCCGGCCCCAAAACCGTCCGAAGCCGACCGAAACGTTCAACGACGTATTTTTCCGACTGTGGAACGATCCGAACCCCTTTCAGGACGAGAAGAACCACAAAGACAGCAAGCGCCAGAGTCACGATGTTCCCACCGGTCAAATAGGTTGAAGGCTCAATAGGATTCATCAATACGCACTCCCGAATGGCGTTCGCTATACGGTGAGGATAGCCTCTCCCCTTAGATGGGTATAGGATGAAGACGTCTCTGGAATATGAAAAATGCCGAGCCTCTGTCGCGACTGCCTCACCCCTTTTGAACATGGCAAACGCTGTCCGTCCTGCGGGCGGCCACGGATTTTGTCGCACCCTGAGCTTTTCAGCCTGAGCATTGCCCACATGGATTGCGATGCCTTCTATGCCTCCGTCGAAAAGCGCGACAATCCGGAGCTACGCGACAAACCCGTAATCGTCGGCGGAGGCAAACGCGGCGTGGTGACAACGGCTTGCTACATCGCGCGGATCAAGGGCGTTCGCTCTGCCATGCCGATGTTCAAGGCACTAGGCCTCTGCCCCGAAGCCATCGTCGTCAAACCACGGATGGAGGCCTATGCAGCGGCCTCGCGCGAGATTCGCGACATGATGAATGCGCTCACCCCTGACGTGGAGCCTTTGTCGCTCGACGAAGCCTTTCTGGACCTGACGGGCACCGCGAAACTCCATGGCCACCCGCCGGCCATTATGCTCGCCAAACTCGTCAAAGACATGCGTGAGCAATTGCAGCTCACTGGCTCAATTGGCCTGTCGCACAACAAATTCCTCGCCAAGATCGCGTCTGACCTCGACAAGCCACGCGGGTATTCCGTCATCGGCGCTGCGGAGACTATGGATTTTCTGGAGAACAAGCCCGTCAGCCTGATCTGGGGCGTCGGACGCGCCACGCAGTCCGCGCTGGAGAAAGCCGGCATCCGGACCTTTGCTGATCTGCGCCGGTGGGAGAAAGACGACCTTCACGCGCGGTTTGGCGCGATGGGGGACCGGCTGTGGCACTTGTCGCGCGGGCAGGACCAGCGACGCATTTCCGCGAACCGGCCGATCAAGTCTATCTCAAATGAGACGACATTTTCCGAAGATATCGGTTCGAAAGATCAACTCGAGGGCATCATGTGGCGCATGGCGCTCAAGGTCTCCGACCGGGCAAAAGCCAAAGACACCGCCGGTCGTGTTGTGACGCTCAAGCTGAAGCGCGCGAACCACGCGACGCTCACAAGACGGATCAGCCTGCCGCATCCGACGCAGATCGCTGACAAGATCTATCGCACGGGACAATCCCTCCTCGACCAAGCCGTTGATCAGGGCCCGTTCCGATTGATCGGGATTGGAATCTCCGATCTCGTCCCTGCCGATCAGGCCGACCTGTCGCACGACCTTCTCGATCCAAATGCGGAGAAACGGGCGCGCGCCGAGGCGGCGAGTGACAAAATCCGGCAAAGGTTCGGGACTGATGCGATCAAGAAAGGCATCAGCTTTCGCTAACGCACCCGCTCTTTACTCTGCGGCGAGCGGTTGGCGATCCCGCCCGATCTTTGCAACCATCGCAGCAGCTGCATTGATTCTCATGCGGAAGCCTTCGAAATCCGCGCGTGGCTCCAACGTCTTCTCATTCATATAGAGAGAGCGGTCGATTTCGACCTGCACCACATGGGTGTTGCTCGACGGGCGACCATACTGCTGCGTGATATAGGCCCCCGCGAAGGGGATGTTTCGCGCAACAGTAAACCCCTGCGCGCGGAATGCCGACTCTACAGCCCGCGTCACCGCAGGTGCCGCCGCTGACCCATACCGATCACCGAGGATGATCTCTGGACGACCGCCTTTGACACTCCCGAGACCGACCAAGGCCTCGCGAGGCATCGAATGGCAATCAATCAGAATCGCTTCGCCAAACTGAGCGCGCGTCTCCTCAAGCAGCGATTTGAGCATCCGGTGATAAGGGGTCCAGATTTTGTCGATCCGGTCCTGCGCAGCGGCACGGGTGATCTTCCCTCGATAAATCGAGCGCCCGCCAGCGACCACTCGCGGAATCACCCCCAATCCGGAGGCAACACGCGGGTTCATTCCCACGCGCGGCACATCAAGGATCAAAGCTGGATCGAGCTCATCGTGACGGCGGTTCAAATCCAGCCATGCCCGCGGATATTCAGCCGCAAGGAACGCAACGCCGTGTTTGGGTACATCAGAAAACAGACGATCAACAAAGGCATCCTCGGAAGAACGGAGCTGCAAAGGATCAAGAACGCTTTGCCTCAACATTTCTTCGGGATAAGTTCGCCCACTATGCGGAGATGCGAAGACCACTGGCGAGGTTCTCCGATGCGGCCGCAACAATCGGTAGGGCGAGTTAGTCATCTGTGCTCCTTTCATAAAAAACTATAGAGCCGGAAAATCTCGACCAAAAGCCCTTGAACAATCAGACGACTCCTTTTATACGCCAGCGGACTGACGCGGGAATGCCCCGCGTTTTATTCATTGAGCCAAAAGGCGAGGCGAATAAAACGCAGTATTTCCCTTGGAAGGACGGGCGTATAGCTCAGTGGTAGAGCACTTCGTTGACATCGAAGGGGTCACAAGTTCGAACCTTGTTACGCCCACCATCCTTTCTACTGTCACTGGTTTTAACTGGCGCACGCAGGCGCCGCGACAAGGAGACTGAACATGAAAGTTCGTAACTCGCTTCGTTCGCTGAAGAACCGGCACCGCGACTGCCGCGTCGTGCGCCGTAAAGGCCGCGTGTACGTGATCAACAAGACGCAGCGCCGTTTCAAAGCCCGTCAGGGCTGAGATCAGCAGCGATCACTAAGAACAAAGCCGCACGAGATATCTCGGGCGGCTTTTTCTATTGGTGGATGCTCAATAGGCGCGCCGTCTTTGCTGAGCGAGCCACAGGTGAACCACCGCCCCAGCGAGGAACGCACAAAAGGCAAAGCCGATCAGCCCCGATTTGCCAAATAGCTCGACCAGCAGGAGCAGGAGCGGCGTGCCGAGCATATTTCCGAAGTTTCCGGCCTGCGCGACGGCCCCTTGAGCGAGGGCCTGATCCTCTGTTTCAGCATTCAAAAACGGTATGGACGCAAAGCTGCCCGCCTGGACCAAACCAAGCCCGCCCAACATCAGAATCGCCACGGGCCCCACGGGCGCCCCAGTTCCCCAAATCGCTGCGCAGATTACCGCGGATAGGAACCCGATGATGAGAATCCGCACCGGCGACCAGAATCGCAAAAGAAATACGGCGAGCGTGAGCGAGATCACCAGCGCAGACACCGGCATGATCCCCGCATAAAAGGCCCTTTGCTCCGATTCGAGAAAATCGGGAATCACAGTGACGAGCGCAACAAAACTCCCAGCATAAAAAATCCATCCGGCAGCTGGAGCCGCAATTCGCGCTGAGCGGTAGGCTTTGAGGTGGCTGTTCATAATCTGACGGCCCGAAGGGAACCCACGCTGGGGCAGATTCAACGTCGGCAAGACCCGCCATAGCACTGCAGCCATCCCCCAGAGCGCGCAGGCATGGATGATAAAGAGTGCCGGCAATCCGAACGCCTGCGTGAACGGCAAGCCGATGAAGGAAAAGAGCGCGAAGGAAACCGCAAACACCGTGCTCCAAAGCGCCATTGCCGTATTCCGGAAGTCCTGCGGCGAAATCTGCGCGATGATCGTGGGTGCTGCGACAACAATCACGAGGTGCGAAAGCCCTTCGATGAGACGGGTCGCCAGAAAGACTTCAAAGGGTAAGATCGTCGATTGCAAAAGGGACATCGCCCCGCCGAGCAGCAGCGCCCAGAGCAAGAGACGTTTGAACCCGAGTTGGACGAGTAGAAGCCCTGCAAGCAGCCCGAGCATCAGTCCCGCAAAGCTCAGACAAGATACGACGAACCCAAGCGAGGGCCCATATCCAGGATAAAAATCACGGACCAAATCGAAGGTGACTGACACTTTCGCGAATTGCCCCGCCGCCAGAACGCCGGTGAGCCACAGGAGAAAAATGAGAAAACGGGGATGTGCTACATCGCGGGTCATGCCGCGAAGGTGGTCGAGCGCGCCCAAAGAGGCAATCCGCGAATCCGCACACCGCCTCCTTTATGCGCTCTGCTAAGACATCGGCCTCAGACTTTGCGGTAGATTTCGTCTTCTTCCTCGGAGGTGTCGACACCGAGGGCTTCGAGACCATCTTCGAGATAGTCTGCCAGCAGAGGCACGCCCATCAGATATTTCTCGGTCGGCCCCACAGCTTCCTGCTTGGCCGTTTCGAAAGCCTCATCGTACTCATCGAAGGTCTCGCGACCGATCCACATGATTGCGACCAAGGCGGCTTTCTCATCGTCGTTCAAGTTACGAATGAAGCTGCTGAGTTCACGCCCCGTCCCGTCGGAGGGACGAGATTCGAGGATGGTATCCCCATCCGCGTCATCAGACGGCGTATCCCAACGCCCGACTTTGGCGCCAAGTTCTCGCGCCCTGACAATGATATAGGCGACTTTGCGCGGGCTGATATCCATGGCGTCCTCCTTCCACACACCCGATGTGTTTCCCTTTTAACATGTTTTGCAGGTTTTTCGGGAAACACATGAAACTCTCATGTGCTGCGTAGTCTTTCTATCAATCCATCTAGGATGAAGAGACCCGCCGTCACGAGAGAAGTGTGCATCTTTGGCAGAGGGCCGCACATGACCTAGGTCAATCAGCCTTTCAGCCCCTTTCTACCAGAGCCGCAGGTGAGGCCGCAGGCGCGTCAGCGGCCAGTTCTTCGAAGTCGAAGTTGTCGAGACGGTGCGCCCGTTTGCCCGCTTTCGTGGCAGAAATCTTGATATCTTCGAGATCTTTCGCCGCCTGACCGAAGTGCCGGTCGAGGTTCCCGACTCGCGTCGAGAGACGTTCTACATCGCCATGAAGCAGGGAGAGTTCTTTACGAATGGCCCCCGCCTGTTCCCGCATCCGCGCATCCTTGAGAATCGCCCGCATCGTGTTGAGCGTCGCCATGCATGTTGTCGGCGACACAATCCAAACGCGCTTGTCGAACCCTTCGCGCACCAGTTCTGGGAAATTGGCGTGAAGCTCCGCATAGACGGCCTCAGATGGAAGGAACATCAAGGCCCCGTCTGCTGTCTCACCCTCGAGGATGTATTTCTCAGAAATATCCGCGATATGTTTTTTGACCGCCTGCCGCATGAGTTTCGCGGCTTCGTTCAGCTCCCATTGAGTATCCGCGCGCCGCAGGGCTTCGTAGGCTTCCAGCGGGAATTTACTGTCGATCGCAATCGGCCCCGGCGGGTTCGGCAGGTGGATGAGGCAGTCCGCACGCTTCCCGTTCGAAAGCGTCGCCTGAAGGGTATAGCTATCTTTGGGCAGCGCCTTCCCCACGATATCGTTAAGTTGGATTTCCCCGAAGGCCCCGCGCGTTTGCTTGTTCGAAAGAATGTCCTGAAGCGACAGAACGTTCCCCGACAGCTTCTCGATATTCGCCTGCGCCTTGTCGATGGTCTCCAGACGCTGCTGCAACTCGCCCAATGACTTCGCCGTCCGCTGCGCAGATCCCTGAAGGTTCACGTTCATCGCCTCGGTTACTGTGGCAAGACGCTTTTCCATGAGTTCGAGCATCTTTGACTGCGACGCGACCTGCGCCTCTGACACATGGGTGAGGCCACCGGCGAGCTGCTGTTGCCCGTCGCTGAGCATTTGCACCCGTTGTCCGAGTTGGTTCATCTGTTGCGCAATCGGCAGAGCCATGCGCGCAGCTTCGCCTGACCGACGCACAACGAGCAGCAAAAGCGCGAAGAAAAGGACAAGAACCGCCCCGCCGATGAGGACGAAAAGCGTCAGGGTATCGTTCAATTCAATGGTCATGTGCGTCCAAACAGGCGTTCAATATCGGAGAGCTTCAGTTCGACATAGGTCGGGCGGCCGTGGTTGCATTGGCCAGAGTGGGGCGTTGCTTCCATCTCGCGAAGGAGCGCGTTCATTTCTTCGGCCTGCATCCTGCGTCCGGAACGAATGGACCCGTGGCAGGCAACACGCGACAGGACCGCTTCGATCCGCGCCTTGACCGTGTGGCTATCCCCGAGGTCTGCGAGTTCGTCGAGAATATCCTCGATCATCGTCTTTGCATCGACACGACCTAAGATCGCAGGCGTCTCGCGAACAGCAATGGCATTTCCGCCGAAGGGTTCAATCCCGAGGCCAAGCGTCGCGAGATCCTCCGCCATATCCAAAAGCATCTGCGCGTCGTTTTGGGACAACTCGATAATTTCCGGAATCAAAAGCGCCTGAGCCTTCACCCCGTGCTCCGCCATTTGGTGCTTCAGCTTTTCATAGACGAGTCGTTCATGCGCCGCATGCTGATCCACGATGACGATGCCGCGTTCCGTCTGGGCGATAATGTAGTTCTCATGCACTTGCGCACGGGCAGCCCCCAGCGGCAGGCTCTCAGTTTCAGGCTGCGGCGCGACCTGTTCCATTCGTGCGGAGGGCATGGACATCTCGGCAAAACCCGGCGCTTCGACGGGCCTCTCCGGCGCCTGCCAGTCATAGCTTTGAGTGATGCTTTCCGCAGCGGGACGATAAGGCGCTGAATATCCGCCGGATGGACGGTCCATCTGATAAACCCGCGGCTGTTCCGGTGCTGGCTCTGGCCGCATCGCCCCGAGCGTTGCATTGGCCACGGTCGTTGACGCGCGGTGCCCAGCGGTCGAGAGAGCGTGACGCAGCGCCGACACGATAAGTCCACGCGCAAGCGCCGGTTCACGGAACCGCACCTCGGATTTCGCCGGATGGACGTTCACGTCGACCATGTGCGGATCGCAATCGATAAACAAACACGCCGCCGGATGCCGGTCACGCGACAGGAAATCGAAATAGGCCCCGCGCAACGCGCCGACGAGCAGTTTGTCCCGCACCGGACGCCCGTTCACGAAGAGATATTGCGCCACTGCAGACCCACGCGAATAGGTCGGGAGCGCGGCGTATCCGGTGAGGGTCAAGCCGTCGCGTTCGGCGTCAATCGCCAATGCATTCTCGGCAAAGTCCTTTCCGAGCACATTGGCCAGACGCCCGTGCAGCGCGTCGAACATGTCACCGTTTTCAGGATCGGCACGGAAAACGACCCGCCCTTCCCCGCCGCCGGACACATCCCGCAGCGTGAACCCGACATAGGGTTCGGCCATCGCGAGACGCTTGATCACATCAGAAATCGCCTGCGCCTCCGCGCGATCCGTCCGCAGAAACTTGAGGCGTGCAGGCGTCGCGTAGAACAGATCACGGAGTTCGACGGTGGTGCCTTTGGTCAAGGCTGCCGGCTTGATCGGTTCCATCCGCCCGCCCGCAACAGACAGGGTTACGCCGTCGCCACCCTCGACACGCGAGGTGATCTTCAGACGACCGACAGCGCCGAGCGACGGCAACGCCTCACCCCGAAAGCCGAAGGTGTGAATGTCGAGAAGGTCCGATCCGTCAATCTTTGAAGTCGCATGTCGAGATAGAGCCAGCGGCAGATCATCCGCAGTCATGCCGCACCCGTCATCAGAGACACGGATCAGCGTCTTACCCCCGTCCGCATAGTCGATCTCGACCCGCCGTGCGCCCGCATCAATAGCGTTTTCAACCAGTTCTTTGACGGCGGAAGCAGGGCGTTCGACCACCTCGCCCGCTGCGATACGGTTTATCGCGCCCTCGTCAAGCTGACGAATGACGGGGCGCGGCATTTCTTGGCTTATGTTGCGTGGGGATGAATTCATGCCACTAGGGATAGCATGAGAATTCCCGATTCGACCACGAGGAAAACAGACGCGTGTTAGTTGGTTTCGAGCCCTTCCGGCTGACCGACAACAACAAAGGTGAGGTTTTCAGGATCATACAAATCACGGATCACACGGTTCACTTCGTCGAGCGTAACCGCATTCACCATATCGTTGCGGGTCGCGATGTAATCGGGCGACAATCCCTGCGCCTGCATGCCCACGAGGATACGTGCAATCGGACCGTTCCCGTCAAACCGGAGCGCATAAGCGCCCGTCAAATAGGTCTTGGCCTTGTCCAACTCTTCCTCCGTGAGACCGTCGGCGGCGAGCTTTGCCCATTCGTCTTTGACGACCTGCACGGCCTCAGACACAGCTCCGTTGCCGGAGGAAAATTGTCCAACGATCAACTCTGCATGATCATAGGGAACGAGATAGGCGCCGATGCCGTAGGTCAGCCCGCGCTTCTCACGCACCTCTTCCATCAGACGCGAGTCGCTCTGACCGCCGACAATCTCATTCGCGATATAGGCGGTGATGAAATCGGGATCGTCTCGTGCGATGCCCTTGTGCCCGAAATAAACGACGGATTGAGGTGTCTCATAGGGAATTACAGTTATGCCGCCGTCGAGCGTCGGCTCAACCCGTTCCGGGAGGTCAGGCCCACCCGTCGGCAAATCACCCAAGAGATCATCGAGCAGCGCCGCAAGTTCGTCCGCCGTAATGTCGCCCACAGCCCCAACGAGCACCCGATCACGGGTCATCGTGCGGGCCTTTGCCTCGAACATATCCTCACGCGTGAGCCCCGCAACGCTCTCCAGTGTCCCGTTGGAATTCGTGCCATAGGGATGGTCACCAAAGGCCATGTTGTAGAACGTATCCGCCGCAATATCGCCCGGGTCGGTCGCCTCAGAGCGGATGATGGAGTTCACCTGCCCACGCACACGATCCACAGCCTGCTGGTCAAACCGCGGGTCCATGATGGCCTGACGCAAAAGCGCCATGGCTTCGTCGCGGTTTTCGGTCAGAAAGCGCGTCGAGATCGATACAGAGTCGGTGTTTGCATCGAAGCTGAAACTCGCTGCGAGCGCATCGCGTGCTTTCGCGAAGGCCTGAGCATCCATGTCGCCAGCGCCCTCTTCGAGGGTCGCCATCATAAGGTTTACTTCACCCCGCTTCCCGGGACGGTCGAGCGCAGTACCACCCGCGAACCGGATTTCGAGGGCAGTGAAGGGAATCGAATGCTCTTCGACAAGCCACGCCTCAATCCCGCCGGGAGAGGTGACTTCTTGGACATCGACAGCGGCCTGCGCAGGGATGGACAAAAACACCAGCGCAATCAAAGCAGAGAGAACAGATTTCATCCTGCGGTTCCTTCATTCGTTTCGGGCATCAGCCAGCCTGTCACAGCGTTCCGGCGTGCGAACACTTCTTGGGCCGCCACCATCACATCGTCTGGTGTCACAGCCTGCAAAATGTCAGGCCAACTTTCGACGTCATCGAGAGACAGCCCAATCGCGAGCTCTTGCCCATATTGCCGCGCAAGCCCTTCGATATTGTCCTCAGCATAAATGCGTCCGGCACGAAGGCGCGTTTTAAGGCTTTCGAACTCTTCGAGATCAACCCCATCCTCAAGGAAGCTGGCAAGAGTTGCGTCGAGTGCGGCTTCTGCCTCCTCGAGCGAAAGCTCCGGCGTCGGCACCATGATCAGACCGAAGGTGCCGTCATCAATCGACGTGCCATCATAGTAAGCCCCGACATAGATCGCCTTTGGGTCTTCGAATGCCAGTTTCTGCGCGAGGTAGGATGTCGTGGAGTTCCCGCCGAGCAACTCGGCCAAGAACACAAGCGCGGCAGCCTCTTCCTGTGCCCCGGGGTCACGTTCCTGCGCGAGATAGGTGCGCATGATGTAGGGCTGCGCCACGCGCGGGTCGGTCATCGTCATGCGACGCTCCGCAAGTTGCGGCGGCTCCTGCGGGCGCACGCGCGGCGCAAGATCGGGCGTCGGTTCCAACGGTCCGTAATAGGTTTTCGCCAACTCGAAAACTTCGTCCGGTTCTACATCGCCCGCCACCACGAGGATGGCATTATTTGGCGCGTAGTAGCGGTGGTAGAATTCAAAGGCGTCGTCGCGATTGAGTTGTTCCATCTCGTGTCGCCAACCAATGATCGGCACGCCGTAGGGATGGTTCAGGTATTGCGCCGCGCGGCGTTGCTCCGCGAAGAGCGCGCCGGGATCATTATCCGTGCGTTGATTGCGTTCTTCGAGCACGACCTGACGCTCCGTCGTCACGTCCTGTTCGGTCATTTCCAGATCACGCATCCGGTCTGCTTCCATCTCCATCATGAGGCCGAGACGGTCGGCAGCAACCCGTTGATAGTAAGCGGTATAATCCCATGACGTGAAGGCATTGTCAGATCCGCCATTGAGCGTCACGGTTTCGGACAGCTCACCTGCAGCGAGGTCATCAGTTCCTTTGAACATCAAGTGTTCGAGAAAATGAGCGATTCCGCTTTTGCCCATCGGCTCGTCCGCCGCACCGACCTTGTACCAGACGGTGTGTGCAACGACGGGGGCGCGGTGGTCTTCGAGGACGACCACCTCCATTCCGTTATCGAGGGTGAAATGACTGACATCCGCCGCAACCGCGGGAGAGGCCATGGCGATAAGCGCCGCTGTCAAACCGTTCTTCATCAAGTCACCTTTCTTAAGTCGACACACAGGAATGTGGCGTGAAACCACGTGCTCGACAACAGCTGTGACAGGAATTTGAACGGAGGTTATTGCTCTGGCGCAGACGGGACGACAATCCCGAGGGCGCGAAGGCGCTCCCACTCGGCCCAGGGATCGAGGGCAAAGCGGCGATAAGCGCGCTCATACTTGCCGCGACCTTCACGTCGACGCTCGTCCGACGCATAGAGGTCCGCGCGGATATTAGAATCAACACCATAGCGCGACGCATAGGACACGATCGCTCCGTCAACACCGGTCGCAGCCGGAACACGCCCGCCAAGGGCAATGATGAGATCTTCGTTCGGCGTCGCATCCGCGAGGTTGGTTCCGCCGGGCGTCGGAGCTGGAAGAGCGGAGTAATCCGTCGGCTCCTGAAGGTCCTTCGCCGGAACGATGGTGAATTCGTCCGGGCCGATGCTCACGTCATTCGGCAACATTTCACCTTTGCGCCCGCAGGCGACCAGTGCGGCCAGGGCCATCAAGCCAAAACCCAAGCGTACCGATCTGGAGACCATGAACTCTTCCCTTCGCAGTGATGCATCGTCCGCTGTTTTAGACCAGCTTTGCGCCGAGGTCACGCGTGGTTTTTTTTCTCGGAGGTGAAAAGAATGAGACCAATTGCACCTGCAAAAATCGCGATATCCGCCACGTTGAACGAAAACGGGTTTCTGAACCCGCAGCAGGACATGTTCAAAAAGTCGGCCACAGCGCCGTAAATCACACGATCAATTGCGTTCCCGAGTGCCCCACCAATGAGCAAACCAGCACTCAGGTTGCCCCAGAACGAAAATTCCTCACGCCGGACCCAAACCAGAACCCAGCCGGAAATCACCACCGCGAGCGCAATCCACCCCCAACGAAGCAAATCGCCATGACCGGACAGAAGGCCGAAATTCGCCCCCTCATTCCACGCCATAATAAAGGTGAGATAGGGGGGCAGAACATCAATCTGCCCCACTGTTTTGAGCGAGAGATACTGGACCACAACCCATTTGCTGAGCTGGTCGATCAAAAAGGTGATCAGCGCCGAGAGGGTCGCAGTCCGCATCCTGAATACCGTCAACTGTTAGTGACGGAAGTGGCGCATGCCGGTGAAGACCATCGCAAGACCCGCTTCGTTGGCGGCGTCGATGACTTCGTTATCGCGCATGGATCCACCCGGCTGGATCACACAGGATGCACCCGCAGCCGCCGCTTCGAGCAGACCGTCCGCGAACGGGAAGAACGCGTCAGATGCCACAGCGGAGCCTTTGGTGAGCGGCTCTGGCAGGCCCATAGCTTCGGCCATACGCTCCGCTTTCTTCGCAGCGATGAGCGCGGAGTCGAGACGCGACATCTGGCCTGCACCGACGCCGACAGTGGCTTGGTTCTTCACGTAGACGATCGCGTTGGATTTGACGTGCTTGCCGACTTTCCATGCGAACAGGAGGTCTTTCATCTGCTCTTCGGTCGGGGCTTTCTCGGTCACGACTTTCAGATCATCCATACCGATGAAGCCAGCGTCTTTGTCCTGAATGAGATAGCCACCGGCGACCTGACGGATCGTGTTCGGCTTCTCGAGGACGTTCGGCAGACCTTCGGTCGTCAGCAGGCGCAGGTTTTTCTTCGCGGCGAAGATTGCTTTGGCCTCATCCGTCGCACCCGGGGCGATGACGACCTCGGTGAAGATCTCGGTGATCGCTTTTGCGGTTTCCGCGTCGAGCGTCTGGTTCAGCGCGACAATGCCACCGAACGCGGAAGTGCGGTCACAATCGAAGGCGTGCTGGTAAGCTTCGAGAAGGGTCGCACCCTTCGCAACACCACAGGGGTTCGCGTGCTTGATGATTGCAACAGCCGGCGTATCGGCCGGATCGAATTCGGCCACAAGCTCAAACGCTGCATCGGTGTCGTTGATGTTGTTGTAGGAGAGCTCTTTACCCTGATGCTGCACAGCGGTCGCCACACCCGGACGCTCGGAGCCATCCACGTAGAAAGCAGCGGACTGGTGCGGGTTTTCACCGTAACGAAGGGTTTGTTTGATCTGACCGGCGACAACGCGGCGGCGCGGAGCGGCTTCGCCGATCGCATCGGCCATCCAGTTCGACACAGCCGCGTCGTAGGCGCCCGTGCGCGCATAAGCGATCTGAGCCATTTTCTGGCGGAACGCGTAGGAGGTCTGACCGTCATTTGCGTCGAGTTCCGCGATCAGCGCGTCATAGTCTTCAACGTCAACGATGGTAGTGACAAAACCGTGGTTCTTCGCAGAGGCGCGGATCATGGCAGGACCACCGATATCGATGTTCTCGATCATCTCGTCATATTCGGCACCGCGGACCAGAGCGGCCTCGAACGGGTAGAGGTTCACGACGAGGAGGTCGATACCGCCAATGCCGTGCTCATCCATGGCTTTCACGTGCTCGTCGTTGTCGCGCAGCGCGAGAAGACCACCGTGCACTTTCGGGTGCAGGGTTTTCACGCGGCCGCCCATCATTTCCGGGAAGCCTGTGACCTCGGACACGTCTTTTACATCGAGACCCGCATCGCGCAGAGTTTTCGCGGAGCCGCCGGTCGAAAGCAGTTCAACGCCTTTCGCCGCGAGCTTCTGGCCCAGTTCGATAAGGCCGGTTTTGTCGGATACGGAAAGAAGCGCGCGCTTCACGGGATAAAGGTCGGTCATGTAGAAGTCCCCACGGATGGCTCGATGGCAGTCAGATCAGCTCAGGGTCGCGTCGGTCATCTCGAGATCGCGGAGCGCTGTCGGCGTGTCTTGCGCCTTCGCGAGAGTCCAACGGACACGCGTCGCATAATCCATTGCCGCGGCAGATAGAACCACTTGTTTGGTCGCACGCGGCTTTAGGCGGGTTTTTTCGAGGTAAACGGACCTTTCGAGGCTCAATTTGGCGCGTCCGTCATGGCGGAACACCCAAATCTCACCGGATTTGAGCGCCATCGACACCGCCGTCCCACCCATATCGAGCGCCGCATCCACGTCGGGATGGAGATGGAAGCGGATCTGGAAGGGGATTCCCTGCAGTTTAAGCAGATCCATCATCTTGTCGAATTGCTGCTCGTCCTCGGACGTGATCGTTGCGAGCGTGTCCTCGCCCGCAATCCCACGCCCGTCTTTCGAGAGCTCGAGTTGCCGGATGTGCGTGAGACCATGCGTGCTGCCGTAGCCGTTGTGACCCGCGACGAACCCGCCACCATCCTCATCATTGCGCAGTTCCAGACGCACATCATTTGGCACATCGGTCAGGAGGGACCGTAAATGCCCGCCAACCATCTTCTTCGGCCCAAGGCGGGAGGAAGAATAACCATCAATCCCGAGGGTGGAATGCGACGGCGTCGCCCGTCCGGCACGACGCCACTTTTCCCCGAAATTGCTCCCGGAGCCACAGTTCACAATGAGCGGCCGGCGTCCGGACGTGAGTTCAAACGCAAGCGTTGATGCATGGGCGTTAAAAGACGCATCCCGCGCGGGCGGCGGCGCGGCATCTACAATGATCGACGTGCGCCCTGCGGACAGGCGCAGATACCCCATGTGAAGCCCCTGCCCCGGAGGAGTACGATTGCCGGACGCCGCGAACGCATGGTCCAAACGCCCTTCCAGACCACGGCCACCGCCATGGAACCGCGCCAGCCCGCCATCCGCGTGACGAAGCGCACGTAGCGTCGGGGCAATACGGTCGATTGCCGCCAGATGCGCTTCAGGCGCGACCATCCCCGCCTCCGCGAGCGCCTCAGCCGCCCACGTCAAAAGGGTAAAGACCTCTAAAAGCTCTTCGGGATTTCGGGTGGGCAGCCCACCTTCATCGTCAATGCAAGTGATACACTCATTGGCCAGCGCTTTGGTCGCGGTCGCGACATGGTCTTCCATCCCGACGAGTGAAAGTCCTGCGTAGATCAACCCCGTCAGCGCCTCAAAACGCGCCAATCCGGGACTCGCGGTTTCCCAGCGCCGTGCGAGGAAAATCGTCTGCTGTCCGAGACTTGTGAAAAATGCGTTCGACGCCGCAGTATCCTGCCCCGAGAGAAAAAAGAGCGCGTGGTGAATCCAGCGGATCAAGCGACGCCCCGTCAGATCAGGCGTCCAACCCGATCCACGCCCACCCGCGAATTTCGCAATCCAGTCGTTGGTCCAAGCCTGCGCCCGCCGCCGCGCGTTGAAGTCGCCAACCGCCGCAAGATCGTCAAGCCACGCGAAACCGTGGATTTCCTCCGCATAGCGCGCGCTCGGTGCTTCGATGTCCCAGATGGACGCGTCAGGCGCCTCAACAAGGTCCCCCGCAAAGAGAAAATTTCCGGCAATTAACTGTCGTCCACGCGCGAAGGAGCCGATGGATTTGGGCTCCATCTGCGACTTGAACCCCATCGCGGGTTTTGCCCGCGACGCGCGCCACGCATGATACTTATTCATGCGGCGAACGGTTTTCGTGCGCCAATCCTCGCTCTGCGACATTCGGGCCTGCCTCAGCCTATTATTCTCGTTTCCTGAAAGGATAGCGGGCAGCCCCCCGACTGTCATCGGGAAAACGGACCGCGCTCACCCCTTGCGCAGAACCGTGATGAAGAATCCATCCATCCCGCCGCGATCCGCCCAGTAGTCGGGACGCGTGCGCAGACCTTCGTCTCCGATCCACTCCGGATCAACGCCCGCAATCTTGAGCGCATCGAGATCAACAACGAGGTCCGGATGCCGCTCTTTCGCATCTCGAATTTGCTCTTCGCCTTCGTCGATCAGCAAAGAACAGGTGCAGTAGACCAGCTTCCCGCCTGGCTTCAAAAGCCCGAGCGCGCGATCAATCATGTACTCCTGCAGCTCAAATAGCCCCGGAAAGTCGGAGCCGTCCTTCACCTGCGGCAGATCAGGATGACGGCGGATCGTGCCCGTCGCTGTGCAAGGCGCGTCGAGGAGAATCGCATCAAACGGCCCGCCTTCGTATTCGAGCGCATCTCCCGCCACGATCTCCGCCGACAGCCCGCAGCGCGCGAGGTTTTCCGCGACTCGCTTCAACCGGCTCTCAGAAATGTCGAGCGCCGTGACCTCCGCGCCCATCTGCGCGAGTTGCATCGTTTTCCCGCCTGGCGCAGAGCACATGTCGAGGACACGCATACCCGCCTCTGGCGCGAGGATTCGCGCGGGCAGAGCCGCGGCGGCATCCTGCACCCACCACTCACCATCCTCAAAACCGGCGAGCTTCGTCACCTGAACAGCGCCATCAACGCGCACCGATCCAGTCGGCAGCACAACCCCGCCAAGTTTTTCGGCCCAGCCCTCGGGATCATTTTTCACAGTGAGATCAATTGGCGCGCCGCTCGCGTGGGCCGTTTCCATCGCGGCAATCGCGGGTTTCCCATAGTCGGCAACCAGTGGTTTGCGAAGCCATTTCGGCATCATCGGCGCGGGGAGCGTCTCCCACTTCGCCTTTTCCGCATCGATCTTGCGCAGCACCGCGTTGACCAGCCCTTTGAAATGGCTAGATTTCGGGCGCTCCTGCATGAGCGCGACATAGGCGTTCACGACGCCATGCGCCGCCTCGCCTGCCGCACAAACCTCATACACCCCGAGACGCAGCGCGTTCATCACATGCGGTGCAGGACGTTTGGACAGGTGCGGCCCGAGCATCCGGTCACACCGGTCAACAACTCGGAGACATTCGGTCGCCATCCGCTGTGCACGGGCGCGGTCATCGGGCGGCAGGTCCGCGGTGCGCTTGAGCAGCACTTCGGAGAGCAAGCGTTTTTCGACCAGCACCGCATCTAAGAGCGCGAGTGCAGCACGGCGGGCCGCGAGGCCAGCGACATCTGGGGTTCTTGTTTTCATGGCCCGATGCCGTATATCAGAAGGGCACCCCGGACAAGGATTTCCCGATGAGTGACAGCGACCAGAAGCCCGAACCCCGCGACATCTCCCATTTGCCGCCTGCTGCGCAGCGCGCATTGGCCGAGGCCGAAGAGCGCCGTAAAAAGTTGGACGAAGAGGTGAAGAAGATGCCGACCGAGCTTGGCGGGCGCGACGGGCCAGAGCCAGTTCGCTATGGCGACTGGGAGAAAAAAGGTCTCGCCATCGACTTTTAAAGAAAAAACCCGCAGGTGCCTGCGGGTTTTGTTTTGAGTATTTCAGCCAAGAAGAAGCTGAGCGGCGTTAGAGGCCAAGCACGTCGAGCATATCGTATTCACCCGGCTTCTGACCCTGCCCCCAAACGGCAGCTTTGACAGCACCCTTGGCAAACAGCGAACGATCAGACGCGATATGGCGCAGGATGATACGTTCTCCTTCGCCCGCGAATATCACATCGTGCTCGCCGATGATGTCGCCCCCGCGGATCGCAGAGAAGCCGATATCGCCTCTATTGCGCGCGCCGGTGATGCCGTCACGACCGGAATCGCTCACATCCGCGAGGGACACGCCACGACCTTCGGCTGCGGCTTCCCCGAGCATGAGCGCGGTGCCGGAGGGAGCATCCACTTTGCGGTTATGGTGGGCTTCGACGATTTCGATATCATAGTCGGCATCAAGTGCCGCAGACACCATTTTGGTAAGCTTCGTCAGAAGGTTAACCCCGAGAGACATATTGCCCGCGCGGATGATGGTCGCATGGTGCGCGGCGGCGGCGATCTTTTTGAGATCTTCATCCGTCATCCCCGTCGTGCCGATCACGTGGACGCAGCGGGCCTGCGCAGCAAGAGCCGCAAATGCGACCGTGGCCGCAGGCGCTGTGAAATCGATGACCGCCTGCGCTTTGGAGAAGGCTTCCAGCGCATCGTCCGTGACGGTGACGCCCAGCGCCGTGCCGCCCATCGCTTCGCCTACGTCACGGCCCACCCACTCATGGCCCGAACGCTCTACCGCGCCCACGAGTTTGCAGACGTTGGATGCGAGAACGGTTTTGATCAGCATCTGGCCCATACGGCCGGACGCGCCGGTGATCACGATGCCGGGAAGGTCGGTCATGTCTGTTTCTCCTGAAAACTCTCGCGGGAGCTTTACCCTCTTGGAACCGGTTTGGCAAAGCCCGCTTGCAAGACTCAGGCGAGGAGACTATCTGGCCCCTATGGCAAAACGTTCTCATAACAGTGGGTCCTCCGGCTCACACCGCACCCTCCGTGTTGGCGAGGCTATCCGGCGTCGTCTTTCGGAATTGCTCACCCGTGGCGAAATCCACGACCCCGATCTCACCGCGATGTCGATCACGGTGGGCGAAGTTCGTGTGTCTCCGGACCTACGGGTTGCGACAGCCTACATCCTGCCACTTGGCGGCGGGGCCGCTGGCACGGCGCTTGAGGCCCTGCGCCGCAACAAAGGCGAGATTCGCCACCAGATCGGCAAAGCGCTCCAGATCAAGCACACACCGGAGCTCCGGTTCGAATTCGACGATACGTTCGACCGTATGGACGCCACGCGCCGTATGTTTGCCGACGAGCGCGTGCAGCGCGACATTCACCACGACGACGACACCTCCGACGAGGAAGAGTAATGGCCCGACGCAAAAAGGGGCGCGCGGTTCACGGCTGGTTGGTCGTGGACAAACCCGCCGGCATGACCTCCACCGCCGTTGTGAACAAAGTCCGCTGGGCGATGGACGCGCAGAAGGCCGGCCATGCAGGCACGCTCGACCCTGAAGCAACGGGCGTTCTCGCCGTTGCGCTCGGTGAAGCGACGAAAACCGTGCCGTTCATCACCGAAGCGCTCAAATGCTACCGCTTTTCCGTCCGTCTTGGTCAGGCTACAAACACGGACGACGCCGAAGGCGAAGTGATCTCCGAGAGCATCGAGCGCCCGACAGATGCGGAGATCGAGTCCGCACTCCCACAATTCGTGGGCGATATCATGCAAGTGCCGCCAAAATTCTCCGCCGTCAAAATCGACGGGGAACGCGCCTACAAACTGGCGCGCGACGACGAAGATTTCGCAATCGCCGCCCGCCCGCTTTACGTCGATGAACTTACCTTCATCGAACGCCGCGACGACGATCACGTCATTCTCGAAATGGTTTGCGGCAAAGGTGGCTACGTCCGCGCGATTGCCCGTGACCTCGGTGCCGCGCTCGGGTGCTATGGTCACGTCGAATGGCTTCGCCGCGAATGGTCTGGCCCTTGGGATGCCGAAGATGGCATTTCGGTCGCAGAGATTGACGAAATGGCCAAGACAGAAGCGCTGGATGCCTATCTGCACCCCGTAGAGGAAGGTCTCTCCGATCTCGACGAAGTCCGATGCACTCCCGAAGGCGCGATGAAACTGCGAAACGGCAACCCCGGCATGGTCTATCCGGCGGATGGCGTCGAATACGGCGATGAAGTCTGGGCCTCTTTCGAAGGCAAACCCGTCGCAGTGGGCGTCTACAAGTCCGGCGAGCTTCACCCGAACAGGGTTTTCAATCTCTAAAGGGAACTCGGCGGCCTGATCCTGCGTTGTCAACTTATGACACAGAGACAGACCGCCCCCTTTGCCGACCTTCCGGACCCGAACACCAAAGACGGAACACCGCGCAAAACCGGGGTTGAAATTGAGTTCGGCGCGCTTGATGAACGAAAAAGCGCCGAGATCGTGCAGGATTGCCTTGGTGGCACGATCAACGAGAAAGACGCGCACAGTTTTCGCGTCGAAGGGTCCGAGATCGGCACCGTCAAAGTCTACCTCGACACTGCGTTCCGAAAAGACGCCGACTCTAAGATCGCCGAGCTTGGCCTCGACATCGGGCGGGTTGTCGTTCCCGTGGAGATTGTGACCGATCCGCTCGAAGACATGGGGCCGCTCAATGATCTCGTGACCGCCCTTCGGGACGCGGGGGCCGAGGGCAGCGGCGCTGGACTGCTCTACGGCTATGGCGTGCACTTTAATCCTGAAGTCGCTGCGATGAGCGTGGAGCATATCGTGCCGATCGCGAAGGCCTACGCCCTGACCGAAGACTTCCTGCGTGATGTTTGGCCGATCGACCCGTCTCGCCACCTTTTGCCGTTCACGGACCGTTATCCGACAACCTATCTCGACGCAATTGCGGGCGTGGATTTTCCCTCCCTAGACGCGTTTATGGAGGCCTATTTGAACACCACCCCGAGCCGCAATCGCGGTCTCGACCTCCTGCCGCTCTTGCGCGCGTACG
Source organism: Celeribacter litoreus (assembly GCF_020165855.1). GTDB lineage: Bacteria > Pseudomonadota > Alphaproteobacteria > Rhodobacterales > Rhodobacteraceae > Celeribacter > Celeribacter litoreus. The sequence goes on from NZ_JAIUFY010000001.1 coordinate 29,393, forward strand.
ATGAGGAGGCATTTGTGGCGAAACTGGGCAATAAGCCGTCCGTGAGCGCGCGCCCGACTTGGCACTTCCGCCTGCCGGATTGCCGGATCGACGAGGCCGATTGGTCACTCGCCAAGGAGTGGCGGCGTTGGGTGTTCGTTGAAAAACTGGCCGCGCAGCCAAAGATGCTCGCCGAGCTCGAAGAGGAGTGGAGAGCCTATCGCAAGACGCTGCTTGAAACCCGAAGTGACTGGGTGGAGCGCGTGCGCCCGATTGTGAGCGGCTTGGCCGAGGAGGTTCTGGGCGATGTCTGATCACCCCAAACCTGTCATTGGCGTCACGACATCGAAACGGTCCGGTTGGCGGATTTTCCCGCTCGTCGCGCTCAATATCTGGCTTGCGGGCGGTCGCGCTGTGCGATTTGGCACCGGACGCGAGAACGATCTGGATGCCGTCGATGGATTGATCATCGGGGGCGGCGACGATATTTCGCCTGACCTCTACCACGGCGAAGTGGTTGCCTCTGTGCGCCTCGATCCGGTGCGTGATGCGTTGGAAGAAGACCTCGTTCACGAAGCGTTTAAACGCAACATGCCCGTCATGGGCATCTGTCGCGGCGCGCAGATGATCAATGTCGCGCTGGGTGGCACGCTCTATCAAGACGCCTACGGCACCTACGTGAAATCCCAACACGTCCGCACGGTTCTGCCGAAAAAGACAGTTTGTCCCGAAGCGGATACGCGGCTGAGCGAAATCACCGGCCCCGAGGAAATGGTCGTCAACGCGCTCCATTCTCAAGCGGTCGACAAGCTCGGAGAGGGCTTGCGCGTGGCTGCGCGCGATCCGGGCGGGATGGTTCAGGCGATCGAACGGATCAACGATCCCTTTGCAATCGGGGTTCAATGGCATCCCGAGCATCTGTTTTATGCCCATCGCCAGCGCGCCCTTTTTCGCGCAATCGTGACGGCAGCGTCTGCCTATCAGGCATCGGGGCACCAGATTTCAAAAGTGGCCGAACACGCGCGGGCCTGAGCATTGCCTTTTCGGGGGCGACCCGCCATTCAATGGGGCATGATCACTCGCACCCACACCAAGGGCGACGCGCCCTCCACCGCCGTTTATTCGGATTGTGAAAACTACCGTTACTCCCTCGTGCGCACGTGGGATCCGACTGGGCGCAAAGCGTTGTTTGTGATGCTGAACCCGTCGACTGCAACCGAGGTTCAGAATGACCCGACCGTGGAGCGCTGTGAACGGCGGGCGCGGACCCTCGGATTCGGGTCCTTCTGCGTCACAAACATCTTTGCGTGGCGCGACACTGACCCGAAAAAAATGCGCGCCGCTGCTGATCCGGTGGGACCGGCGAATGATGCGGCCATCCGTGAGTGGGCGGGCTGGGCGGATCAGATCGTCTGCGCGTGGGGCACACATGGTGCCCACCTCGACCGTGGTGCGGCGGTTGAAGCACTCCTGCGGAAGACCGGACAGGACCTCTATCATCTCGGCCTGTCAAAAGCAGGGCACCCGAAGCATCCGCTCTATATCGCCTATACCCAACAGCCCGAACTCTGGACCTGAAGCAAAGACGTTCACCCGAGTGATGCTTGCAACTGCTGTGCGAGCGAAAGAAGCCTTTCCACCTCTTCGTCCGTGAGGTCCTCTTCGTTCTCCTCATCGCTCTGTTGGATATTCGGACCGGCAAAGACAGGATCCTCATCCATAACCGGCGTCAGAACGATGTCCTCCTCATCGCCCACAGGCCCCGGCATATCCGCCGCATCGGGGTCTGCGGGCGTGGCCAACACGTCATCCTCGCCGCCCGTCGGCCCCGCTTCATCCCCGAAATCGTCATTCTCAGGCGTCAAAGCGGAGAAATCCCCTAATTCGCTCAACGAATAGAGAACCGTCTCACCCGTTTCAGGGTCCACCATCTCTGCGGAAATATCGTCGACGGGGATGGCGTCATACCCGAGGAAAGTCACCTCAAACGCTTCGTCTCCCGTGTCATAAGAGAGGCTGACACCCACTTCTTCGCCGTCTTCATCAAGACTCGGCTCCACCACAAAGGCACCGCTCCCGCCGCCCGGTAGGTTGAGTGTCAGATGATCCGCACCAGCAGAGAAGTCATCAAACACCACCGCGCCATCGCCGGCACCAATACCATAATCCTGCCCTTCGCCGTCCTCTTCGTCGGCCGTCTCCTCCTCCGGATCTGAGTAGGCATCCAAAAGCAGATCACCGGAAGCATCGTCTTCCTCATCGTCATCCTCGGGTTCCACCGCGTCTTCGTCGTCCGTCTCCTCCGATTGCGCCACCTCCTCCCCGAAATCAAAGTCGGCCATTGCGAGAGCGGCAGGAACGATACTCATCAATGCGAATGCCCACAGCATTTTCTAACCCTTCACTCGAATTCGACAGCGTTCATTCTACATGGAACGCATAAACAGCGAAGAAAAAGCTATCGACAATTCGATCTAATGCACTGTTAATAAAGGTTAATTGAAGCTTGCTTACGACCGACACTCGCCCCATGCTCTACCTGCAGAACGGAGAGTCCCATGACTGACAGCCGAGACACCATCGCCCGCGACCTCGAGAACTTGACGGGCGAGCTGGAGCGCCTGAACAACCACCGGTTCATGCGCATTCACAACTCGACGGTCCGCCTCATCTGGTTCCAGTTCCTGCGGGGGCTGGCATTCGGCTTCGGGTCTGTCGTCGGGGCATCGATTGTCGTGTCGATTGTGGGCTACATCCTCAACCAGATGGAGGTCGTGCCGATCCTCGGAGATTGGGCGAAACAACTGGCTTCGGAAATCATGAGCGACTCCCAGCGGGTCGAGACCGGCCAATAGCGTCCGGATCGCGCCTTTTCGCGGAAAATGCTTCCATTTTAGGGAGAATCCGGCTAAGTGCGCCCAATCCGGAGCAGGACGTTCCGGATACTTCTCCAAGGGCCTTGCTGGACGACATCCCGGCCTGCGCCATAACCCTCTGATATTAAAGGAGACCCCGATGTCGATTACTGTTGAAGAAAAAGCCCGCCTGATCAAGGAATTCGCCACCAAAGAAGGTGACACCGGTTCCCCCGAAGTTCAGGTCGCGATCCTCACCTCGCGCATCACCACGCTCACCGAGCACTTCAAAACCCACAAAAAAGACAACCACGGTCGTCGTGGCCTTTTGATGATGGTTGCTCAGCGTCGTAAGCTTCTCGACTACCTCAAAGGTAAAGACGAAGCCCGCTACCTCGACCTCATCAAGCGTCTCGGTATCCGCCGCTAATCGGCCGCATGTTCCCTTCGGTGCAAACCCCGCAGAGACGCCAGTTTCAGGCATTTGCGACGCTGGTTTGCGCAGTTGGACTTGCGATTATCATTGCGAAGATCCTCCAGGAAACTGGGGGGTCTTTGTTTTATGCGCTCGACGATCCCTACATTCACCTCGCTCTGGCAGAGAACCTGCTGCACGGGCATTACGGGATCAATCCGGGAGAGGTGGCTTCTCCGTCCTCCTCCATTCTCTACCCCTTTCTTCTCGCTCTGTTCGGAGCAGGTCCTTACGCGCCTCTGATCCTGAACTTCGTCGGAGCGCTGGGCACGGCATGGGTGTTGGGCGGCTTCCTGTTTGACGCCTTCGACCAATCGAACACACGCCCTTCTCCAATCACCTATCTGAGCGTCGTCACGTTGCTAGGGGCGGTGAACGGTTATGCGCTCGCCCTGACCGGAATGGAACATACGCTTCATGTCCTCGCGAGCCTGTTGATCTTGAGGGGGCTCACGCATCTCAGCCGAGAGACTCGCCCCGACGGCTGGATGCTCCTCGGCCTCATCGCCGCGCCGCTCCTGAGGTTCGAGGGCTTTGCCCTTTCGCTCTTCGCAATTTTCGCGCTCTTCGCTTGGGGACACTGGCGTTCCGGTGCGGCGGTCACTCTCGTGCTCAGTCTCATTGTTGCCGCCTATGTGGGCCTCATGACACATCTTGGCCTGCCGCCGCTCCCGTCGTCGGTTCTCGTCAAATCCTCAGTGTCTGCGGGCGTGGTGGATCATTCCTTAGCCGATGCCTTCGCATCCCATCTGCAGGACATTCTCACCTCCCTTGAGCGCCCTCAGGCGAAGTGGCTCATCGCCGGTCTCGCAATGCTTTGCTTTGCCTTCGTGCCCCCACTGAACGCTCGGCGGCTCTCTGTCGCCCTCGTCGTTGGTGCGGCGGCAGTGGCGCATGTCCTCGTGGGGCATTGGGGCTGGTACGGGCGCTATGAGGCTTACATCATGGCAACGGTTGTGGGGGCGGTTCTCTATGTCTGGACGCCGGTGCTCTCGTCGCCCCGTGCGCGTTCGGCCAAACTCGTCCTCCTCCTCGTCCTGACATTCGTTTCGAACCGCAACTACATCACCCCTTTGCTCACGACGCATCTCGCAGCGCGCAACGTCTACGAACAGCAATACCAGATGCACCGGTTCGCCACGGAGTTCTTCCCCGAGACGACAGCCGTCAACGATCTCGGCTGGGTCGCCTACCGCAACGATAACTATGTGCTCGACCTCTGGGGATTGGGTTCTGAAATTGTGCGGCAGAACTGGGCGCAATACGGCCTCACAACGAACTGGGTCGAAGAGATTGCGGAGGACAAAGACGCGGTGTTTGCCATGGTCTACCCCGCCGTATTCACCACGGAACTCCCGCCAGAGTGGTGCCACATGGGCACGATCCGTACCAATCGGGTGATGTCCGCTTATGAAAACGTCGGCTTCTTCCTCATCGATCGGAGCCGCGAAGCAGACATGCGCGAGGCACTCAATGCCTTCAAACAAACCCTCCCCGCGGACACGCGTTTCACGGCCGCAGAGTGCTCCGCACCCTATGACTGGACGCTCTATTGGGATTAACCCCGACGCGCCTGCTTGCACGCCCGGTGACACACCAAAACGAAAGATTCGTTGACCCGCTTTCCGTCTCGTGCGCGATAGCGGCCCGCGAACAGCCCCCAAAACCGCCCGGAGGCCGATAGGCAATTTTGCGGATGTTTCCGGTTTGATCTCCCATTTTTCCTTTTTCGAAAGCCCGAAATAGGCAGATTTCATTACTTTTGTGCAGGCCTCACAGAAGGCTTGTGAAAAAGTTCCCAGTCCGCAATCTCCCCCGAAATTCATAAGGGGACATGACATGGACATTGGAGTTTGGATCAGCCTGATCCTGTATTTCGCGCTGATGCTCGGCATCGGCTTTTACGCATGGCGCAAGTCGACGGATACGGCCGAGGGCTATGTGCTCGGCGGGCGTGACCTGCATCCGGCTGTAGCCGCGCTTTCCGCAGGCGCATCTGATATGAGCGGCTGGCTCTTGCTCGGCCTGCCTGGAGCGCTCTACATCTCAGGGCTGATCGAGGCCTGGATCGGCATCGGCCTTTTCATCGGTGCGTTCATCAACTGGGTCGTCGTCGCACCTCGCCTGCGGGAGCAAACCGAGCGCTATGACAACAGCCTGACCATTCCGGAATTCCTGTCGAACCGCTTCCCGAGCGCGGCCACCACCCTCCGCGTGGTCTCCGCCGTGATCATCGTCGCGTTCTTCTCCGTCTACACGGCCTCGGGCCTCGTCGGTGGCGGCAAGCTTTTCGCCTCCGCTTTTGACGGCAGCTACATGACGGGCGTGATCCTGACCCTCGGCGTGGTTCTCATCTACACCGTCTTCGGTGGCTTCCTCGCGGTGAGCCTCACGGACTTCGTGCAAGGCTGCATCATGATGCTCGCGCTGATCATCATGCCGATCGTGATCCTGACCACCGGTCAGGGCGCTGGCGTCGATCAGGCGGCAGAACGTCTCGCGTCCGAGGTTGACCCGAACTACCTCTCCATGACCCACGGCCTCACTATTCTCGGCCTGATCTCCACGCTTGCTTGGGGTCTCGGCTACTTCGGCCAGCCACACATCATCGTGCGCTTCATGGCTGTGCGGTCCGTCAAAGACGTCGCCGTTGCCCGCAACATCGCAATGCTCTGGATGGGGATTGCCCTGATCGGCGCCATCGGCGTCGGCATCTTTGGCCGCACCTACATCGAGCGCAACGGCCTCACCCTCGAAGATCCGGAGACGATCTTCATCGTACTGTCCGAGCTGCTCTTCCACCCGCTGATCACCGGCTTCCTGTTCGCCGCTCTCCTCGCCGCGATCATGTCGACAGTGTCGAGCCAGCTTCTCGTGTCTTCCTCCTCGCTGACCGAAGACTTCTACAAAGTGTTCTTCCGTCGTGAGGCCACCGACGTGGAACTCGTGAACGTGGGCCGCATCTCCGTTGCACTTGTCGGTGTCATCGCGATCCTGATCGCCTCCAACCCTGACTCCAATGTGCTTGGCCTCGTGTCCAACGCATGGGCCGGGTTCGGCGCCGCATTCGGTCCTTTGATGATCCTGTCCCTGACATGGAGCCGCATGACCGGAGCAGGCGCTGTTGCAGGTCTGATTGCAGGGGCTGGCACCGTCGCGCTCTGGATCACCAGCGGTCTGAACAAGAGCTTCATGGGCGCGGGCCTCTATGAGATCGTTCCGGGCTTTGTCGTGGCCTTCATCGCAATCATCGTGGTGAGCCTGCTCACGAAAGACAAAGGCGAGTTCCGCGCGAAGGATGCTGCTGCCGAGTAATCGCATCCAAGGGATTTAGACTTCCCCCCCCGGCGGGCGGCCCCAAAAGGGTCGCCCGACTTTTTTGCCCCCACAACGAAAAACACGCCCCGAGCGGGACGCGCAGTCACCGAAAGCTTTCGGGCGCCTCTTCAGAGTTTCGCCGACTGGATTTTGAACTTCACCAGAGCCTGAAGCACGAGGTTCGTCGCGCGCTGATAGGCCGCCCCCGATTTCAGCTGGTCGGAGGCCTCTCGGAACTGGTGATTGTTGATCAGCTTTGCCACTTCTGCCGCCTGCAGGTGGAACTTCGCATGGACGTCAACGGTGTCCTCGTAGAAGGCGTGCCCACCAAACTGGTCCTTCGCATCGCCGTGCAGCCATTGTCCGAGCTCGCATTTGTTGTCCAAGCAGATCGTGTCTGCGTCGAGTTCCTGACGTTCGTCAATTGCGACCCGAAATTTCTGCAGCCACGCCTTGTGTGCCGCCATTGCGGTGTTCACGTCCATTTAATTCTCCTGAGCGTACTTGTTACCATGAGCGATGTGCGTGTTCACGGTAGACGCGAAATAGAGTGATTGCGAGCGCTATCAAATCAAATGGTGCAAAATATTCAAAAAATGCATTTCGTACATGAATTTGTCACGGAAGCCGCATGAGAAACGCGAGGAAGCCAACCGCTCCCCTCTCCATTCTCGCACAGAAGAACTGCCGCCGAAGCCCAGGATTTTGGGGAATCCGCACCAATCGGCCTGACAGGAAAGCAGGCAAACAGATTGCTTCCCAAAACCCCTCAGTTCCTGTATGAACCCCCGCATCTGAGACGTAACGCACAGACCCCGGCGTTGTGAAATAGGATATGGGGTCGGCGGCAATGGGGCCGCCACGCAAAACGGGAGACGCGGGAGGGCCCGCGAGTGCTCCCAAACAGGATACACTTGATGTTTAAAGAAGTGAAAAAATCGATCCAGTGGGGCGAAGAAACCCTCACACTGGAAACGGGCAAGATTGCTCGTCAGGCTGATGGCACAGTCATCGCCACCCTCGGCGAAACCTCCGTGATGGCCAACGTCACCTTCGCCAAGGCACAAAAAGAAGGTCAGGACTTTTTCCCGCTGACCGTCCACTACCAGGAAAAATACTACGCCGCCGGTAAAATCCCGGGTGGCTTCTTCAAACGCGAAGCACGTCCGACTGAGAAAGAGACGCTGACCGCCCGTTTGATCGACCGTCCGATCCGTCCGCTCTTTGCACCGGGCTTCAAACACGAAGTTCTGCTTATGTGCACCGTGCTGTCCCACGATCTGGTCAACGATCCGGACATCGTCGCCATGATCGCGGCTTCCGCTGCACTCACCATCTCCGGCGTTCCGTTCATGGGCCCGATTGCTGGCTGCCGCGTGGGTTACACTGATGGCGAGTACGTTCTGAACCCGACCGTCGACGATATGGACCAGCTCCGCAACAATCCGGATCAGCGCCTCGACCTCGTCGTTGCAGGCACGAAAGACGCCGTGATGATGGTGGAATCCGAAGCCTACGAGCTGACCGAAGACGAAATGCTCGGCGCTGTGACCTTTGCTTACGAGCAAATCCAGCCGGTCATCGACTGCATCATCGATCTCGCTGAAGAATCCGCGAAAGAGCCGTTCGACTTCAAATCGCCGGACTACTCCGAACTGTTCGAAGTCGTCAAAAAAGCTGGCGAAGAGAAGATGAAAGCCGCTTACGCGATCCTCGACAAACAGGAACGTGTGGCTGCTGTTGCGTCCGTCAAAGAAGACATCAAGGCCTCTCTCTCCGAAGAGCAGCTGGCTGACGAGAACCTCGGCTCCGCGCTCAAAAAGCTCGAGTCCTCCGTTCTGCGTTCTTCCGTTGTGAAGGAAGGCAAGCGTATCGACGGTCGCGCACTCGATCAGGTTCGCCCGATCGTCTGTGAAACCGGCCTGCTGCCGCGTACCCACGGTTCCGCCCTCTTCACCCGCGGTGAGACCCAAGGTCTCGTGGTGACGACGCTCGGCACCGGCGATGACGAACAGTTCATCGACGCCCTGCACGGCAACTTCAAATCCAACTTCCTGCTGCACTACAACTTCCCTCCGTACTCGGTTGGCGAAGTGGGCCGCGTGGGTTCCCCGGGTCGTCGTGAAATCGGCCACGGTAAACTCGCATGGCGTGCGCTTCAGGCAGTTCTGCCGGCGGCAACCGACTTCCCGTACACGATCCGCATCGTGTCCGAGATCACCGAATCCAACGGCTCGTCCTCGATGGCATCCGTGTGTGGTGGCTCCCTGTCCATGATGGACGCAGGCGTTCCGCTCAAATCCGCTGTTGCCGGTGTTGCTATGGGCCTCGTGCTCGAAGACGACGGTGAGTTCGCTGTTCTGACCGACATCCTCGGCGACGAAGATCACCTCGGCGACATGGACTTCAAAGTGGCGGGTACCGAAAGCGGCATCACGTCCCTGCAGATGGACATCAAGGTTCAGGGCATCACCCCGGAGATCATGAAGCAAGCTCTCGCTCAAGCGAAAGAAGGCCGCATGCACATCCTCGGCGAGATGAACAAAGCGCTCTCCGGCGCTGGTGAATTCTCTGCACACGCTCCGCGCATCGAGACCATGCAGATCCCGACCGACAAGATCCGTGAAGTGATCGGTTCCGGCGGTAAAGTGATCCGCGAGATCGTCGAAACCTCCGGCGCGAAAGTGGACATCAACGACGAAGGCATCATCAAAATCGCATCCCCGAATGGCGAAGCGATCCAGAAAGCCTACGACATGATCTACTCCATCGTCGCAGAGCCGGAAGAAGGCGTGATCTACAAAGGCAAAGTCGTGAAGCTCGTCGATTTCGGCGCCTTCGTGAACTTCTTCGGCAAGCGTGACGGCCTCGTGCACGTCTCCCAGATCGAAAACCGCCGCCTGAACCACCCGTCTGACGTTCTCAAAGAAGGTCAGGAAGTGTTCGTGAAACTCCTCGGCTTCGACGACCGCGGCAAAGTCCGCCTCGGCATGAAAATGGTCGATCAGGAAACCGGCGAAGAGATCGTACAGGAAAAGAAAGAGGACTAATCCTCCTTCCCTGTCATGAATGAGAAAAGCCCCGCTTTTGGCGGGGCTTTTTGTTTGAGTATTTTTGCCAAGAAGAAGTGAGGCCTCAGGCTCACAGCGCGAGACTCATAATTCTGGAAAAATGTCCCGCACTTGGCGGGGCATTTTGTTTGGGCTAGAGGTCGTTGAGATCAATCGAGGACGCGACATGTTCACACCGACCCGCCACTTCAGCCCCGTGAAGCTCATCGTCAATCGAGAGCGGAAAGCGGCGGTCATGCTCAATCCGAAGGTGCTCACGCTCTTCACGCGAGACATGATGGCGGATGGGTATAAGGAGTTTCTCGGCAAGGACGATCCGTCCGACGGGCGTTACCGGTTCTGGAACGTGGCGCGGAAGATGCCTGTTGCGCCGGTGCGCGACTACCTCGACTTTATCCGCCATCCCGAGAGCTACACGCTCTATGGCTTTGTGCGGAACCCGTATGGGCGTCTTGTTTCTGCCTATAAGAACAAGTTTTATGACACCTGGGCGACCAAACCGGGTCACACCGACACCGACTATCCCCGCTCCATCCGTCAAAAGCACATCAAGCGCGTGCGCAGCTTTGCGGCGAAGCATGGGCTTGAGGGCGCTGAGCCGGGCACGTTGGTGACCTTTGACACCTTCCTCGCTTACATTGAGAAAGATCCGGTCGGCGCGCGAGACCACCATTGGTGCGCACAATACGATGTGTTGATGGCCGACCGCCTCAAGTATACCCGCGTGTTCCGGATTGAGGACGACAAAGAGGAAGGGTTCCGAACGCTGGCCCGCACCTTCGGATTTGACGAGGAGTGGGCTGTGGCACGCCTCGCGAAAAAGCGGAACCCGAGCAAGACGAGCGAGACCTTCATCACTGAAGAAAACCTGCCGAAGACACAGGGTGTCTGTCTCCCGGATGTGAAGGCCTTTGGCTACGATCCGGAAAGCTGGCAGAGTTACTGATCAGGCAGGGTTCGGATAGCCGAACCGGTCGTAATCTTCAGCGTATAGCTGTCCCAGACGCGCGCGCTCTACATCGGAAAACGCCTGCGGTTTTTGCGCGGTTTTGTTGAGCCATCCGAGATCAGGCAGCTCCAGCCCGCGTGCTTTGGCCTCAGCGCAGATTTTCGGCCAGTCCTCATCGAACGTCTCTAGACGCGCGAGATAAAGCCCGTCGCAGCCGAGCACGTGTTTGAGCAGTCCGGTCTGCGGCATGAAATGGTCGTTCAAGCCGCCACGCGGCCAGCTCAGAAGCACTTCGAGAAATTCCGCGAACCCGAGGCGCGAGCGGATGCCCATGCGCTGCAACGGGCGGAAAATCTTTTTCGGTTCCAGCAGCTTGTTCTTATAGGCCGAAAATGCGCGGTTGGACGGGTCCCGCACCACCGCAAAGATGAACCAGTCCTGCCCGTCAATCCGTTTTGCGAACTCGGAGCTCTTCACCGCCACAGACCGCATGGCGCGCGAAATCTCTTCGCCGTCTTGCGCCTCAACGCCGAAAAACGGTGCGAGCGCGGTTTGGATCGACGTGCTCGCAGCCTTGGGCAGGAGCACGTAGGCGACTTTGTGGTCTTCAAAGGCAAAGACACGCACGTCCGCCGGATCATATCCGAAAAGCTGCCGCAGTTTCAGAATCCAGTAGTGCGGGTTGGCCAGATGTTTGAACATTTCGCGCGTCCTCAGAGTGTCAGCGAACTCTAACCCACCACCCCGTCAAGAAAAAGGCCCCGCGCGCGCGAGGCCTTCCATTGTTCTATCGTGCGGATGTGGCCAATCAGGCCGGATCTTTGACGAAGCGCAGGTAGGGCAGCTTCTTGTCGAGCGCGCCGAACTTCTCTTCAGCGGCGGCGTCATCGAGGGACAGAGCCGCGATCACGTCCTGACCGATGGTCCAGTTCGCGGGCGTTGCGATCGGGGTGCCGTAGGTCTTTTGCAGACCGTCGAGCGCGCGCAGCACCTCGGCAAAGTTACGGCCGACGGACATCGGGTAGGTCATGATCAGCTGAACTTTTTTGTCCGGCGAAATGATGAAGACAGAGCGCACAGAGGCGGAGTCCGCCGCGGTGCGGCCATCCGGCAGGTAGGCTTCGGCCGGAAGCATGTCAAAGGCTTTGGAGACTTCGAGATCGGTGTCCGCGATGATCGGGAAGCCCGCTTTCGCACCAGCGAAGCCTTCAATGTCGGCTTTCCACTGCACGTGCTCTTCCGCGCCATCCACGGAGAGGCCAATCACTTTCGTGCCGCGCTTTTCCCATTCGTCAGCAAGCTGTGCCACAGCGCCGAATTCTGTGGTGCAGACCGGCGTAAAGTCTTTCGGGTGAGAGAACAGGATCGCCCAGCTATCACCGATCCAATCGTGGAACGTGATCTCGCCCTGATCGGTCATAGCGGTGAAATTGGGAACGATGTCGTTAATACGAAGACCCATGGTCATCTCCTTATGCAAGTGTGCGACGTTTGAGGTTTAAATACGGTTCAAGAAACTTATTTAAACCCCCGCGCGACATTCCGCGACAAATTTACTCAGATTTTCTCAGAACGGACATTTCGCCGTAAAGGACAGCCCCGCCCCGCCGTCTGGATGGCGCAGCCGCAATTGCTCGGCATGGAGCATCAGGCGCGGCGCATCCCGCGCCTCTCCCGTCGCATAGAACGGATCGCCCATGATCGGGTGCCCTATAGCGAGCATATGCACACGGAGCTGGTGTGACCGCCCTGTTTTCGGCATCAGGCGCACGCGGGTCTGGTTGTCGGCGTAGCGCACCACACGCCAATCCGTGATCGCCTGCTTGCCGTTCTCGTGATCGACCATCTGCTTCGGACGGTTCGGCCAGTCCACGATCAGGGGCAGGTCCACGGTGCCGGTCTTCTCCGCGATTTTGCCGTGCACGACGGCAACATAGGTCTTTTTCGTCTGCCGCTTTTCGAACTGCAGACCGATATGGCGCTGCGCGTGGGGCGTCAGGGCAAAGATCATCACGCCCGACGTGTCGCGGTCCAAACGGTGGATCAACAACGCCTCGGGAAAGACGGACTGAATGCGCGACATGAGGCAATCGGCGAGGTGCTCCCCCTTCCCCGGCACGGACAAGAGGCCGGACGGCTTGTTCACCACGAGAATCTCGTGATCCATGTGGAGAATATCGAGCGGGTCTTGGGGCGGATTGTAATCGTCACTCATGGGGGCGCGATATCACGGGCGGCGGACGTTGGCAAAGACGTGGCGCAGGATTGTGGTCAGCTCTCGCTCGTCTTCCTCGGTGAAGGCCGCCGGATAGTCGCTGTCGATATCGAACACGCCGAGCAACACGCCCTCTGCGTTCTCGACCGGCAGCACGAGTTCCGACTGCGTGGACGACGCACAGGCGATATGGCCTTCGAATGCATTCACATCATCGACGCGCTGCGCCTCTCGTGTGCGGGCGCAAGCCCCGCAGACACCACGCGCGAACGGGATCACGAGGCATCCATGCCCGCCCTGATAGGGTCCAATCTTCAACAGATCTTCGGCGACCGTCCGGTAAAACCCCGTCCAATGAAAACGGTCGTCGAACTGATGCACCTCGCACGCGACCGTGGCCATCAGAGCCACTTCGTCCGTCTCGCCCGCACAGAGCGCCTCAAGACGCGCCGCCAGTCCCACATAATCCGCCATAATTTTCTCCGTTTCCGTTCCGGTGCAAACCCGATGGTAAGGAATGCCCTCTACGCTCGGGGCAAATCAAGAGCAAAGGCACACCAGATGAAATTGGATCACCGGGATTTTGAAGACGCCCGCGTCGTGAGTTTCGGCGACGCGCGCATTGATGCGGCCTGCGCCATTCAGTTTAAGGACGAGATGCGCGCATTGAGCGAGACGGGCCCTGACCGGCTCGTTCTCGATATGGAGAATGTAGAGTTTCTCGACAGCTCCGGTCTCGGCGCTGTTGTCGCGACGCTGAAGGCGGTGCGCAGCGGGCAGACGCTCGAACTCGCGGCGCTGCGCCCGACGGTCAATCGGGTCTTTCACCTGACGCGCATGGACACCGTCTTTACCATCCACCAAACGGTCGATGACGCCCTGCGTCACGGTGACGATGTATCTTGAACCAATCCGCGCAGCCTATGCGCTTCATACCCCGTTACATATTGCGAGAGACTATGACGTGAGACTTGTCCTGCCCGCGACAGAGAACGCCGTGCGCCGTAGCCTTGAAACAATCAAAACCGGATTGGCGCATTTCGACTTTCCGCCCGAGGGGATGGCAAACCTCGAAATCGTTCTGGCCGAAGTGCTCAACAATATCGTCGAACACGCCTATGCCGACAGAACAGGTGGATTGATCGAGATTAGCCTCTCATACCGTGACAGCGGACTGTGGTGCACTGTGTTGGATGGCGGGGTGTCTATGCCGGAGGGCGGACTTCCGATGGGCCAGACCGTCACGGACAAAACACAGATCGCAGATCTACCCGAGGGCGGGTTCGGCTGGTTCCTCATCCGCTCTCTCGCAGACCATCTGGCCTATGAACGGGGAGAGAGTGGAAATTGCCTGAGTTTCCGTGTCTCGCTCGACGCGACACACAGCTCCTAACACGCAGCGCCGCAGCGCTTCAGTTCAGATTAAAATGCACGCGGTAGGCACCGTCTTCGAACTGATCGAACAACTCTCCGAGATCCGGATGTTCGACAGGTTCACCAGAGTAATCCGCCACGAGGTTCTGTTCCGAGACATAAGCCACATAGTAGCTCTCTTCGTTTTCGGCGAGCAGGTGGTAGAACGGCTGGTCCTTTTTCGGGCGGCTGTCTTCGGGAATTGCGGCATACCATTCCTCGGTATTCGCAAAAATCGCATCCACGTCGAAAACCACACCGCGGAAGGTGTGTTTCTTATGTCGGACGACCTGTCCGAGATGATATTTCGCGCGTGATGCCATCATGACATTGCAACCCTTTCTACCGCTCAGTAGACCTGAAGGTATCTAGTTCGTCTACTGCATCGCGGCAAGTAATTGGGAAACAGACTGTGAACCTCATTTTAACAGTGCTCGAGATCGTGACACCGGTCTTTCTGCTGGCCCTCGTCGGGTTCACATGGGTGAAAACCGGCCATGAATATCGTCTGGAATTTGTTACCAAATTGACGATGACACTGTCCGTTCCCGCCCTCATTTTCACCGCATTGGTCAAAGCCGACATTGATCCAGCGGCGCTTACCGCGCTCTCGCTCGCCTCGGTCGTCGCCTATGGCGCCGTCACCATCGTCGCCTATCTCGTGATCAAGGTCCTCAAACTCGACATCCGGACCTATCTCGCGCCGCTCATCTTCGGCAACACCGGCAACCTCGGCCTGCCGCTCGCACTTTTCGCGTTCGGCCAGACCGGCCTGAGCTACGCCGTCGTCGTCTTCGCGGTCATGGCGCTCTGGTCGTTCACCTTCGGCGTCTATGTCACCGCAGGCGGCGGTTCCCCCGCGAAAGCCTTCAAAGAGCCGCTCGTCTGGGCCACGGCCCTCGGGGCGCTCTTCCTGTGGCAGGGCTGGACCCTCCCCAGCTTTGCGATGAACACGCTCGAACTCCTCGGTCAGATCGCAATCCCGCTCATGCTTATCACGCTTGGCGTCGCCGTTGCCCGCCTGCGCCCCCATGGATTGGGCCGTGCCGCCATCATCGCCATCGGCAAAGTCGTCCTGTGTGCGGGCATCGCAGCAATCGCCGGCTTCGCCTTCGATCTCGCTCCAGAACCCTTCGCCGTTCTCGTCGTACAAATCGCGACACCGGTGGCCGTGACGTCCTACATGCTCGCTGAGAAATACGGTGCGGACTCCGACACCGTCGCGGCTTTGGTCGTATCCTCGACGCTTCTTTCTGTGCTGTATCTGCCGTTCTTGCTCGCAATCGTGATCTGACCGATCACGCGAATGCCATTTCATAGGCAGCCGGAATCCGCTATTGTCGCTCAAAAGATTTTATAGCGAGAGGCAGTTATGAGCAGACGTCTTCGCGCATTGTTATGTTTTCTCCTGCTGGCGTCTTGCGGCGGAGGATATAATTCCGCGCCCAAAAACCTCGACAACGCGTGTTCGATTGTGTCCCAGCGCCCGTCCTATCTGAAGGCCATGAAAAAGACCGAACGCAAATGGGGCATTCCGGTCAACGTTCAGATGGCCACGCTGTATCAGGAAAGCAAATTCATCGGCGATGCACGGACGCCCTACCGCTATGTGCTCGGCGTGATCCCCATGGGGCGCCAAAGCTCTGCGTACGGCTACGCCCAAGCACTCGATGCGACCTGGGATGAATACCGCGTCGAACAGGGACGCCGCGGCGCCAAGCGTGACCGCTTCACCGATGCGACCGACTTCATGGGATGGTATATGAATGAGAGCACCGAGAGGCTTGGCATCGCCAAGACCGACGCGCAGGCCCAGTATCTTGCCTACCACGAAGGCCGCACGGGCTATGCCCGTGGCAGCTATCGCTACAAACCGTGGCTGATGCGCGTCTCGAGCGCGGTTGACGCGCGCTCGGACCTCTACCGCAGCCAACTCATCGCCTGCGGTAAAATCTGAGATCAGTCGATCGGCGTGCCGCGCTGGTCGGCCTCGTAGCGGATGTTGAACATCCGGTCGTTGGCATTCCCGCCAAGCGCCATTCGCGTGAGTTGCACGGTCGTCTGGCCCCCGCTCTGGTCATAAATGACCCACGCCTTGAGGATCGGGGTGTCGCTAAAGATCAGGTCGATTGCCCCGTATTCGGGATGATCGGGATCTTGGGCGCGCACGACGGTATCCCCGTTCACCTCGGTGTGGGAGACGACCAGCTTCTCTTTTGACAGATCAATGTTGCGCCCGAGGATCAGTGACAGCGGCGTTGTCGCCATCGGGAAACGCTGCGGCGGCTCGTTTGAGCCCGGATCGAAGATCGCGACCTGACCACCCGCGCCGATCACGAGCGGATCATTCAATCCCCCACCGTATTCGAGACGCATGCGCCCCGGACGTTTGATCGTCACCTTCCCCGCGGACTGGGATCCGTCGTCATTCGTCTGGGTAAAATCCGCCTGCACCGTCCCGAGGCTGTTCAGATACTCCGACAGCGTGTTCAAAGACAGTTTCTCCGCCAACGCGGGCGTGGCGACGGTCAGGGCAATAAGGGCGGGCGCAACTGCGGCGACAAATTTCTTCATGCCCGAGATATAGGAGTGTCCTTTGTCGCTTTCACGAAAAAAGAAATCACGCGGGGATAAATCCGCGTGATCTTTGTGTCAGTCCATTGTGATGGAACGCTTACTGTTCCGGCACGAGGATCTCGCGTTTGCCGACGTGGTTGGCCGAGGACACGACGCCCTCATCCTCCATCTGCTCGACGAGGCGCGCGGCCTTGTTGTAGCCGATCGACAGTTTGCGCTGGATGTAGGAGGTCGAACACTTGCGGTCCTTGATCACGATGGCCACGGCCTGATCGTAGAGCGCATCTTCGCCGCCGGTGTTGCCGCCCGTGTTGAGGCCAAGCACCGCGTCGATGTCCGCCGACTTCTCGTCATCCGGCCCTTCGACCACGCCACCCACGTAATCCGGCGGACCGTAGGCTTTGAGGTAGGACACGATCTTTTCGACTTCCTCGTCCGACACAAACGGCGCGTGACAACGGGTGATCCGGCCACCGCCGCCCATGTAAAGCATGTCGCCCATCCCGAGCAGTTGCTCTGCACCCTGCTCACCGAGGATGGTGCGCGAGTCGATTTTCGATGTCACCTGGAAGGAAATCCGCGTCGGGAAGTTCGCCTTAATCGTGCCGGTGATCACATCCACGGACGGACGCTGGGTCGCCATGATCAGGTGAATGCCGGAGGCCCGTGCCATCTGCGCGAGACGCTGGATGCAGGCTTCGATCTCTTTGCCCGCGACCATCATGAGGTCGGCCATCTCGTCGACGATGACGACGATATAGGGCAGCGCCACAGGTTTGAATTCCTCGGTTTCGAAGATCGGATCGCCGGTTTCATCGTCAAAGCCGGTTTGAACCGTGCGGGAGAACATCTCACCTTTCGACAGCGCATCTTTCACGCGGCCGTTGTAGCCGTCGATGTTGCGCACGCCCATTTTGGACATCTTGCGATAACGGTCTTCCATCTCCGCCACGACCCATTTGAGCGCGACAACCGCCTTCTTGGGGTCGGTCACAACAGGCGAGAGAAGGTGCGGAATGCCGTCATAGACCGAGAGTTCGAGCATCTTCGGGTCGATCATGATCAGGCGGCACTCGTCCGGCGTCAGCTTATAGAGCAGCGACAGGATCATGGTGTTGATCGCCACCGACTTACCGGAACCGGTCGTCCCCGCGATGAGCAAGTGCGGCATCTTCGCGAGGTTCGCCACCATTGCCTCACCGCCGATATCTTTGCCCAGAGCGAGCGGCAGAGAGTGTTTGCCGTCGCCATAATCGCGGCTCGACAGGATTTCGCGGAAGGACACCATCTCGCGGTGTTCGTTCGGCAGTTCGATCCCGATCACTGAACGACCCGGCACGGTGGACACACGCGCCGACAGTGCGGACATTGAGCGCGCGATGTCATCCGCGAGACCGATCACACGGCTCGCCTTGAGACCCGGCGCGGGTTCGAGTTCGTACATGGTCACAACAGGACCCGGACGCACGGAAACGATCTCGCCTTTGACCCCATAGTCATCGAGCACATTCTCCAACATCCGCGCATTCTCTTCGAGCGCCTCGTCAGAGAGCATATGCCGCACGATGTTCGTCGGGTTTTCTAGGAGCGACAGCGGCGGCACCTCGTATTCGGCCTCTTTCGGGTCGAACTTCAGGCTCGGCTGCGCCTCTTCCTGCGCTTGTTTGGACGGCACCATCGGCTTGCGCACCGGATGCTGGACGACTTTCTTCGGCTCCGGCATCGCAGGGGCCGCGGGTTCATAGCGCGGCGCTTCCTGTTCTAGGTAGTCGGGCGTTTCAACAGGGTGCTCGACCTCGAACGAAATATCGTCATCGACCACATCGAAATGATCGCTCGGGTCGTCCTGATACGGGAAGGACACCTGCTCCGCGACAACCGGCGGCTCCTGTTGCAGGATCATCGGTTCCGGCCCCTTGCGATACTTCTGCGCGGCACGTTGCGCGGCGCTTAATGGAGGTTCCTGCCGACCGGACAACGGCGGAGCGGCACGCACAGCACTGCGTGCGCGGGCATTGATGGCCGACGAAATCTTGGAGCGGATGCGATCCGACTGACCCGGCTGCGGCTCCACATCGGGGGCAAGTTCCGGTTCGATCAATTCGGGTTCGAGATCTTCAGGCGTCGTGCGTTTCAACAGGCTCGGCATCTTGGCAAAGAGCGAGGGCTTGGCCTCCGGTTCCGGCTGCACAAACTCCGGCTCCGGCGCATGGGCGCGGATCACGCGGTTCTCGGGGGCCATGGTGGCCGCAAAGGCCTGCTGTTCGTCCTGAACCGCGCGCGCACGCTCACGACGTTCGGCACGATGGACCGCGGCTTTACGGGCAAGCTGCCCGCTCATTGCGACAGACCCACGCGCCCCACGCCCCAAAAGGTGCAACACCAGCGCATAAAAGGACGTTAGACCCAACAGCAGGAAGCGCCCGCACACCGACAACTCAGGCCGCGTGAACCCGAAGGCAAAGAGCGCAAGGCCAACAGTCGCAAAGAAAGAAATCACAGAGAGCGCCTTGAGGCTCAGCGCCGCGCCCAATGGCAAAATCTGGATCAGCGCGGCGAGGACCGTATCCCCGAACAGCCCGCCATAGCTCTGCGGCGCGGTCGACACATGGGTCGAGGCATAAATCGCCCCCACAGCCACAGCAATCGGCACGAACACAGCTCGCGACAGCGCACGCTCGTTCCCGCGATGGAGCATATAGCGCACGCCCCACGCGACAAATCCGGCGGCAATGCCCCAAGAAGCCACACCAACGATGATCATCAGAGGCGAGGAAATCGACGCCCCGAACCGCCCGAGAGTATTGCTCACGGGGTCTTCGGTGGCGGAGAGCCAGCTTGGATCTTCAGGCGAGTAGGACCCCAACATCAGCGCGAAGAGAACACCGACAACGACCAGTCCGAGACCGATCAGTTCCCGCCCTCGCTTTTCGAGCAGAATCTGCGTGTTTTTATCGAAAAGCGGATCGCGTCCACGTGCCTGATAGGATGCCATACCTGCCCCCTTTACCCGTACAAACAGTCACGGAGCGTAATAAGCCCGCGCTGCGTTTCTTCTTTTGGAGCCACCAAAGCGACCCGAATATATCCTTTGCCGGGGTTCTCCCCGTTCACATCCCGCGACAGATAGGCGCCCGGCAAAACCCGCACACCCGTCTCGGTCCAGAGCTTCATCGCCGCTTCTTCGCCGTCCGCAACCGGAAGCCAGAGGAAGAACCCTGCATCGGGGGCCTTCGCCCCGTCGATCCCGTCAAAAATCTCGTCGGCGAGGTCGAATTTCTCGGCGTAGAGTTTGCGCGAGGAAATTACATGTTCCTCATCCGCCCAAACCCGTGCCGACACGGCCTGAATCGGCCCCGGCAGCGGCGCACCGGAATAGGCGCGGAGGCGACGGATGCGCAGGATATTCTCCGGCCCCGACGCCACAAACCCGGACCGAAGCCCGGGGAGGTTCGACCGTTTCGACAGCGAATGGAAAATCACGACGCGTTCAGGGTCCGCGCCCATCTCTTTCGCGACATCAAGCGCCCCCGTGGGGGCCTCATCGCGATAAATCTCGGAATAGCACTCGTCGGCGAAGACTTTGAAATCATGCTTCTCGGCGAGGGCAATCAAATCACGCAGATAGTCGCGCGAGGCAATCGCCCCCTGCGGGTTGGACGGGCTACATATATAGGCAATCGCCGTGCGGTCGAGCACCTCGGTCGGCAGAGATGCATAGTCCGGCAGGAAACCTGTCTCACGCGTGGCCGGCACAAACACAGGCTCCGCACCCACAGTCACCGCTGCGACGGCGTAGACCTGATAGAACGGGTTCGGCGTGAGCACTACCGGCGTTTTGCCGTTCTTCGTCTCGGGGCAGAGCGCGAGACAGGCGTTCATCAGCCCCTCGCGCGTGCCGTTGAGCGCCATGATCTGCGTGTCCGGCGACAGCGTGACGCCGAACCGGCGACCGACCCAATCCGCGATGGATGTCAGCAACTCGTCCGTGCCGTTGTTGTTCGGATATTTGGCAAATCCGGCGATATTTTCGGCCAGCACGTCGCCCACAAAATCGGGCATCGCGTGGCGGGGTTCGCCGATGGTCATATGCATCACTTCCCCACCCGGCGCATGCGCGTCGAGAAGGCTCCGCAAACGCGGGAAAGCATATTCCGGCAGGTTGGAAAACCGCTCAGGGAACGTCATGAAACTGCTACTGCCTCTGTTTTACCGGATCTTTTTGCCCGGATGATTGGGATCAGGATAACCGCACTGAGCCTTTCGGTCCAGAGAAAGACGTCGCCCGCGATTTCGTTGTGGCTTTTACGCCAGCGCAGCCTCCGCCGCCGCCCCGAGACGCAGCAGGCGCTTTTCCGTCATTGGCGGCGTCTGGAGCGTGATCCCGCAGGACGGAATTCCCGTCGGCAGCGTGAGCGCGGTGAGCCCCATGAGATTCCCGACCCGCGTATTGCGCAGCGCGAGGAGGTTCTCGGTCACGTAATACTCTGCATCCGTCATGAGGCGCTCCGCATTCGGCGGCAGGATCGGCGCTGTGGGTAGGATCACCGCATCGAACCCTGCCGTCGCCTTGAGATACGCCGCGCGCAGTCGCTCGAGTGTCTTCCACCCCGCCACGTAAGACGCACCCGTGAAGGCCCCGCCGGACCGGAACCGCTCAAGGATGCGTTCAAACATGAGGTCCGGGTTGGCTTCAATCACATCGCGCCATTCAGCATAGGCCTCGACCGTGAACAGGATGCCGGACAGGTCCATCGCCTCCGTGACCGCATCCACCGTGCCGTGGACAATCTCTGCACCTGCTTCTCTGAGCTTTTCAACCGCCGCCTCAAACGCCGCACGTGGGGCGTCACGAATATCGTCGAACACGACATTCTCAAGCAGCAACAGATGCTTACCCGCAAGCGTCGCACCTTTCAGGTCCGGCGCGGCAGAGCCATCAAGAATCGCAAACACTTCTGCCGCGTCCTCAACCGTCCGCACCAGAGTTCCGACCGTATCAAACCCCGCCGCCAGTGGGACAACACCGTCGAGCGACAGGCGACCGGACGTGGTTTTGAGGCCCACAAGATCGTTCCAAGCCGACGGAATCCGCACCGATCCGCCAGTGTCCGACCCGATAGCCCCCGGCGCGAGGCCAAAGGCGACCGATCCCGCAGCGCCAGAGGATGATCCACCGGACACAGCCTCATGATCATTCACACAAGGCGTCGTCGCCGTGATCGGGTTGAGACCGAGACCGGAGAAGGCAAGCTCCGACATATGCGTCTTGCCCAGAGCCACCAGACCCGCCGCCGACGCACGCCGCAACGCTTCGGCATCGCGCGGCGGGATACGATCCTTGAGCAGTGCAGACCCTGCCTCCGTCGCCACACCCGCCGTATCGAACAGATCTTTCCAAGACACCGGCACCCCGTCGAGCAATCCGCGACGCACGTTCAGGCGCGCGCGATCATAGGCCGCTTCGGCCTCCGCCATGGCGCGATCTTCCATGAACCGCGCGTAAATCCGGTCGGAAAACGGATGCGCCTTCGCCCGATCGAGGTAATCTGCGGCCAAATCACGCGGATCAATGTCGCCGGACCCGATGGCCCGCCCCAAATCACACATGCTCATCTCAAAAATATCGGCCATGGCCCGTCCTCTCATGCTTCCCGCACAAGCTAGCGGCGCAAGAACGCATGGACAATCCCGTCTCGCGCGTCATATTTGCGCCAAGGAGTGACGGCATGACCCAAGATCAAATTCCCACCAGTGATGTTCTGATTGTTGGCGGCGGCCTGAATGGTCCCGCCCTCGCGCTCGCCTGTGCAGACGCGGGCCTCACTGTCACAGTGATCGACACCCTTCCGCGGGACGCGCGCGCTAGTGACGCCTTCGACGGGCGCGGCTATGCGCTCTCCCTCGCCTCGCATCGCCTCCTTCGCGCGGTCGGTGTCTGGGGCGCGGTCGCGGATCACGCTCAGCCAATCCTCGATGTGAAAGTCACCGACGGTAAACCGGGTCAGGGTCCCGCGCCCTTCATGCTCGAATTCCGCGACGGGGAAATCGACGAAAGCCCAATGGGGTACATGGTCGAGGACCGCTATCTGCGCCAAGCCTTCCTCAATGCTCTGGACGCGCACGACCGCATCACACAGGTCGAGGGTCTCGTCACCGAACAGGACGTCGATATCGCGCAGGTCCGCCTGACGCTGAGCGACGGTCGCCAACTCGCAGGCAAAGTCGTGATCGGCTGTGACGGTCGCAAATCCGGAGTCGCCCAGCGCGCAGGGATCGGTCGCACCGGATGGGGTTATGGTCAAACCGCCCTCGTCTGCGCCATTTCGCACGAGAAACCCCACAACGGCTGCGCGCATCAGTATTTCCTGCCGCCTGGCCCGCTCGCGATCCTGCCGCTTCCGAACAACCAGAGTTCCATCGTCTGGACCGAGACGGAAAAGATGGCGGAACAGATTCAATCACTCTCGGATGAGGATTACCTCGCCGTTCTGCGCCCACGCTTTGGCGACTTCCTCGGGGAAATTTCGCTGGCCGGAAAACGCTTCACCTATCCGCTCAACATCACGCTCGCGAATGCCTTTTATGGCCCGCGCGTGGCTCTCGTCGGCGATGCAGCCCACGGGATGCACCCGATTGCGGGTCAGGGTTTGAACGCGGGTCTCAAAGACGTCGGCGCGCTCGCCGAAGTGCTGATTGAGGCCCATCGCCGTGGCGAAGACATCGGGCGGGAGGACGTTCTCGACCGCTACGCCCAATGGCGCCGGTTCGACATTTCCACCATGGCCCTCATGACGGACAGCTTTAACAAGCTGTTTTCAAACGACAACCCGATCCTGCGCATGGCGCGTGACATTGGAATGGGCGCCGTCAACGCCATGACAGGTGTGCGCCGCGCCGCCATTCGTGAGGCCGCCGGTGTGAACGGGGATTTGCCAAAATTGCTAAAGGGGCAGCCGTTCTAAGCGCTGCCCTGGGTCGTCGCCCTCAGTCGTCGAGGTGACGCGCCTCGGACACGAGCATGATCGGAATACCGTTCCGGATCGGATAGGCGAGACCGGCAGTCTTCGAGATCAATTCCTGCGCCTCTGCGTCGTAGGTCAGCACACCATGGGTCTGCGGGCACACGAGTGCCTCGATCATACGGCGGTCAAAGGCAGGTTGGGTCTCGTTGGCCATCACATCATATCCTCGTTGGAGCCCCCATGGAGAGCGAACTCCATGAGCGTTACCAGAGTTTCACGACGAATGGAAAGAGTCGGCGCCTCCAAAAGCGCCTGTTTGTCTTCGGGTTCAAACGGGCAGAGCATCGACAGCGAATTGATCAGCATCTCGTCTTCAACCTGACCGAGACTTTCCCAATCCGTGCGCAGTTCCTCTTCGCTCAGATAGCGCTTGAGCAAATCCATGAAGGCGTTGCGCCGCAATCCGGGATCATGCTCCGCAGCGCCGAGATCGCCGGAGAAATCCGACCAATCGACCGTGAACTTGCGATACGGGGAAAATCCGGTCGTTTCCGCGAGCAGGCGGAAACGCGACACACCCGTCAGCGTGACCATATAGCGCCCGTCTTCGGTTTCCGAAAACGCGGTGAGGCGTCCGGCACATCCGATGGCGTTGAGCTTTCCGGCCCCTGCCCCACTGCGCGGCTGCACCATCCCGATCAGACGACCAGGCGTTTTCATGCAGTCTTCGAGCATCTGTAAATAACGCGGCTCGAAAATATGCAGGGGCAGCTTCGCCCGGGGCAACAGGAGCGCCCCGGAAAGTGGAAAGATAGGTATCGTCTCTGGAAGGTCAGCTGCGGTCAACATGCCCTATAGCTAGATCGACAAAGCGATCAGGCAAACAGCATAGAGGACAATTTCCGCCGACCGGTGAGAGCAATCGGATCGTTCGGTTTCAGGCTGTCGAAAATCTTGAAGAGCTGGTCCTTCACAGCACCCTCATTCCACTCGCGATCCTGTTTGAACGCGGCGAGAAGGGTTTCGACGGCGGCTTCGATGTCACCGGCTGCGTGTTGCGCGACGGCGAGGTCAAAACGCGCCTGCATATCGGTCGGGTCGGCCTCGACTTTCGCGGCCAGTTCCGCCACCGGACCAGCGTCCTCAGCTTCGCGGGCGAGCGCGATTTGCGCGTGCACGGCCTCAATTGCCGCGTCAGACGACACCTCGGCAGGCGCACCGTTGATCACGGCTTCGGCCTCGTCCACTTCACCTTTCACAAGGTGGCATTTGGCGAGACCCGCATAGGCGGCGGCGAGCTTGTCGTCCTCTTCGAGGATGGCGGCATAGGTCTGCGCGGCATCGTCGAATTCGCCTGCTTCGAACATTTCATCGGCGGCTTCAACGGCGTCGTTGAGGCTCTCGTCCACGTTCAGCGCCGCAATTTTGCTCACGAACTCTTTGACTTGCGACGGCGGGAGAGCGCCTTGGAACCCGTCCACCGGCTGACCTTTGAAGAAGGCATAGACGGTCGGGATCGATTGCACGCGCATCTGGCCTGCGATCATCTGGTTCTCGTCGACGTTCACTTTCGCCATTTTCACAGCGCCACCGGCGGCCTCGACCTCGGCCTCAAGTGCCGGCCCGAGTTGCTTACACGGACCACACCACGGCGCCCAGAAATCGACGATCACAGGGGTTTCCTGCGAGGCGTCAATCACCTCCGCCATGAAGTCAGCTTCGGTTACATCTTTCACATATGCGCCATGCGCAGCGCCATTCATCTGTCCGAGATCCATTGTCGGCTCTCCCTTATCTGCTTGCTTGAGCGATATATGCGCCTTTCGGCATGGTTTTTAAAGATCGAAGGTCGCAAACACCGGCGCGTGGTCGGACGGCTGCTCCCATCCCCGCGCGTCACGCAGGACACGGCTCCCATGCGCAGCGTTCGAAATGTCCGGCGTGGCCCAGATATGGTCGAGACGACGCCCTTTATCCGCCGCATCCCAATCCTTCGCGCGATAGGACCACCACGAATATAAGAGCCCCTCGGGAATATCCTGCCGCGTGATATCGACCCAGTTGCCTGCATCCTGCGTCTGGGCGAGATGCTCAACCTCAATCGGCGTATGCGACACGATTTTCAGGAGTTGCTTGTGGTTCCAGACATCATCCTCACGCGGCGCGATGTTCAGATCGCCCACGAGGATCGCTTTCTCCGGCGTGTCCGCATGAAACGCGTCGCGCATCTCCGTGAGGTAATCGAGCTTTTGCCCGAACTTTTCGTTGATCTCCCGATCCGGTTTGTCCCCGCCCGCAGGCACATAGAAGTTGTGGATCGTCACACCGTTCTCCAACTTCCCTGCGATGTGGCGCGCATGGCCCAAGGACGCAAAGTCCTCTGCCCCTGCTTCAACCATCGGAATTTTCGACAGGATGGCGACGCCGTTGTAGCCCTTCTGGCCCCGCGCAACCATGTGCGTATAGCCAAGCGCCCGAAAGCCATCCATCGGGATCTTCTCCACCGGCGACTTGCACTCCTGCAAGCACAGCACATCCGGCGCCTCCTCTTCGAGAAGCTTGAGCACAATCGGCTCACGCAGGCGCACGGAATTGATGTTCCAGGTGGCAAGGGTAAAGGGCATAGGGGTCTCCGCAATAATGTCAGGAAAACCTAGTCACAAATCCCGCGAACCGCCACCGTCCAATCCCGCACGACCCACACAAAAACGCGCACAAAAAAATGCCCGGCACAAAGGCCGGGCAGTCATAGGGACGAGGGACGCACATCATTGCCCCGATGTGCGAGGGGGCTTTCATCAGTCCAACTCGCGCAGGCCCCCAAAGGTTCCCGCGCAAAACGGATTTTTTCATCACGACGCGAGACGGTACCCACCGGCCTCGGTCACGAGCAAACGTGCGTTCGAGGGATCGGGCTCAATCTTCTGGCGGAGACGGTAGATGTGGGTCTCAAGCGTGTGGGTGGTCACGCCCGCATTATAGCCCCACACCTCATGCAACAGGATATCCCGCGGCACGACGCCTTCGGTCGCGCGGTAGAGGAATTTGAGAATGTTGGTCTCTTTTTCCGTCAGGCGGATTTTCTTGTCATCTTCGGTAACGAGCATCTTCTGCGCCGGCTTGAACGTATACGGCCCGAGCTGGAACACAGCCGCTTCGGATTGTTCATGCGTGCGAAGCTGTGCGCGGATACGGGCCAGAAGCACAGGGAATTTGAACGGTTTCGTGATGTAGTCGTTCGCACCCGCATCAAGGCCGAGAATCGTATCAGCATCGGTGTCATGACCGGTGAGCATCAGGATCGGGGACTTCACGCCCGACTTGCGCAGACGTTTACAAAGCTCGCGCCCGTCCGTGTCCGGCAGGCCCACGTCGAGGATCAGAAGATCGTAATGCGCTTCTTTCGCCTTCTCGACCGCGCTCGCACCGCTGTCCGCTTCGAACACGTCGAAGTCTTCGGTCATCACCAACTGCTCGCTGAGCGCTTCGCGCAGATCGTCATCATCATCAACCAGCAGAATCTTTTTCAGAGTGGCCATCACAGAGACCTCCTTTGTTCGTGTATTATCCGTGATGTGCGCCCGAAGTGGCCCCACGACAAGATTTGCAACAATCGGCTCACGCAAGCGTGTGAAAATCGCGGAGAATGTTTCACTTTATGTCAAATCCCGCTACAGCAGGGGCCTGATAATAACGATCTATACGTCAGGATCGACACCGATGAGCCTAGCGCCGAACATTTCCGAACTCATTGCGCGCGCCCGCGCCGACATGCGCATGGGCGTGCCTGTTGTTCTTTTGTCGAATTCCGGTGCCTCCCTCATCGTCGCCGCCGAAGGCCTTTGCAAAGAGCGTCTGGATGACCTCAAAGAGCTCGGTGCCCCCGTCCTCGCCATCACGTCCCGCCGCGCCGAAACGCTTTCTGCCCGCGCCTATGATGGCGATCTGGCCCGCCTGAGCCTGCCGAGTGACGCCACGACGGGCTGGATTGAATCGGTGGCTGATCCCGCCGACGACCTGACCCACCCGATGAAGGGGCCGTTCCGCACGATCCGCGACGGCGACGCGATCCGCGCGCGTGCCGCAATTGCCCTCGCCAAATCCGCGCGCCTCCTGCCCGCCGCGCTCGTTGTGGACATTCAGGACCCGCTACCCCTCGCCGCATCGCTCGGCCTCTCCACCCTCCGTGTCGAAGAGGCGCTCCCGCTCATGGCGGACCTCGCGCCGCTCCATGATGTCGTCCACGCCCGCGTGCCTCTGGTCGCGTCGGAAAAGAGCCGCGTCCACGTCTTCCGCCCAGATGATGGTGAGGAAGAGCACTATGTCGTCGAGATCGGCAAACCGGATCGAAGCAAACCTGTGCTCGCCCGTCTGCACTCTGCCTGTTTCACCGGCGACATCTTTGGTTCCCAGAAATGCGACTGTGGCCCGCAGCTCAACGCAGCCTTGGCCCAGATGGGTGAGGAAGGGAGCGGCGTGCTTCTCTATCTCAATCAGGAAGGTCGCGGCATCGGGCACGCGAACAAGATGCGCGCCTACTCTCTTCAGGATCAGGGCTTCGACACCGTTGAGGCCAACCACCGCCTCGGCTTTGAAGACGACGAACGCGATTTCCGTATTGGCGCCGCCATTCTCAAGGAGATGGGCTTTTCCTCTGTCCGCCTGCTCACCAACAACCCGAAAAAAATCGCCCGCATGGAAGATCAGGGGATCAAGGTGACGGAACGCGTGCCGCTCAAGGTCGGTGAGACCCGCTTCAACGAGGCCTATCTCGCCACCAAGGCCCGCAAGTCCGGGCATCTCCTGTGATCAAAGCGACCGACATTGTCGTCACCCGCTGGGGCGCGCGGTTTATGGGGCGGCGCTTTCCCTGTGCGATTGGCAAGGGCGGAATCACCTCTGACAAACGCGAAGGCGACGGGGCGAGTCCGCGCGGCATCCACCACCTGCCGAGACTCTATTATAGGGCGGACCGGATTCCGGCGCTGACGGCTGAGAAAATCCGAGTCGGCGATCTGTGGTGCGATGCGGGGGATCACCCCTCTTATAACCACCTCGTCCACGCGCCGTTTTCCGCGAGCCACGAAAAGATGCGCCGCGCCGACCGTCTCTATGATCTTGTGCTGATCACCGATTGGAACTGGCCGGATGCGACGCCGGGCAAAGGCTCCGCCATTTTTGTCCACCGCTGGCGCAAGCCGCGCCACCCGACAGAGGGCTGTGTCGCATTTCGTGCCGATCACCTGCGCTGGATCGCGGAACGGGTGACGCCCGCCACACGCCTTATCATCCGGTAAACGCAACACGCGCGGGGTCCGACACTTGTCCGACACTTAGCCGACGCTGTGCAGACCCCCGTTTTCTCAGTGATAATCGCGTTCACCAAAGATCGCGGAGCCAACCCGCACATGAGTCGCCCCCTGCGCAATCGCGGTCTCAAAATCGCCGGACATCCCCATTGAGAGGCCTTCAAGCCCGTTGCGCACGGCAATCTTTTTCAAGAGGGCGAAGTGCAGAGACGGCTCCTCGTCGGCGGGCGGAATGCACATCAGACCCTCAATCGGCAGGCCCAAATCGCGACATTCCTGAATGAATTCATCCGCTTCGGCCGGACTCACCCCCGCCTTCTGCGGCTCCTCACCCGTATTCACCTGTATAAAGAGACGCGGACAGTGCCCCATCTCCTCGGCCAGACGCGCGATGGCTTTAGCGAGCTTTAACCTGTCCACCGTATGGATCACATCAAAGAGGTCCATCGCCTGACGGGCCTTGTTTGTCTGAAGCGGCCCGATGAGGTGCAATTCAACACCGTCGAACTTTTCTTTAAACGCAGGCCACTTCCCTGCCGCCTCCTGCACACGGTTTTCTCCGAAAACACGGTGCCCTTCTGAAAGGACCGCCTCGACCCGCTCATCCGGCTGAACCTTGGAAACCGCGATCAACTGAACACTCTCAGGGGCACGTCCAACCCGAACAGCCTCATCCTTGATACGGTTTTTGATCTCCATAAGCCCCATATCTGCCTCCTGTTTCGAACGGACCCACATTCCTTGGTTTATTTACGTCCCATACAACCCACGGGCAACAGGTGTGTGGCGTCTTTGCATCATTTTTCAGACAGCTTGCCAAGGCGTGGCGCGTTTCCTTGACCCAAGCCCAACTTCGGAGCATTCATCTCGCCATGTGTCGGGTCAGCCGGCATGCCTGATATTTCAAATTCCACGAGGGAAAAAATGAAAAAGATCCTTCTTTCTTCCGCAGCAATCGTCGCATTCGCCGGCGCTGCTTCTGCAGAAATCACCTGGACCGGCAACGGCACCCTGGGCTACAACGATGACTACGAAGACGGCGTATACGTTGACGTTGACGTTGACATCTCCGCTTCCGCTGAGCTGAACAACGGCTGGGTCGCAACCATGACCTACGGCCTCGAGCTCGACGACAACGGTGAAGATTTCACCGACGCTGACTTCTCCGCAGACGACAACCTGACCCTGTCCCTGTCCAACGACATGATGGCGCTCACCTATGGTGACACCGAGTACGCTGCTGTTTCCTACTGGAACGGCGTGTCCGACATGGCAAACGACGGCTTCTCCGAAGTTGACGGCGAAGCAGTTCTCAAACTGACCGGCACCATCGGCTCCATCGAAGCTGGCCTGTCCGGCGGTATCTACGAGCGTAACGTTGGCGCCATCGACGGCGGCGAAGTTTACCAGCTCGGCTTTGGTATGACCACCACCGTTGGCATGGTTGACCTCTCCGTTGCTTACCAGGAAGAAGACACCGACGCTGGCACCTTCATCCCGTCGAACGCTGGCTACGGCAACGGCGACTTCAACGGCAACGAAATCTTCGGCCTCTCCGCTGGCTTCGCTCTCGGCGGCGCAGACCTGCTCGTTGCTTACGCTTCCGACGAAACCGCTGGCGAAGACTCCCTCGGTCTCTCCGTTGCTTACCCGGTTGGTGCTTACACCCTCGGCGCATACTACGTAGCTGAATCCCTCGGCGACGACACCTACGGTGTTTCCGTTGACTACGCAGACGGCCCGATCGTTGCTCGCGCTTACTGGAAAACCATCCAAGGTTCCGACGAGTACGGCATCGGCGCTGGCTACGACCTCGGCACCGGTCTCGTTGTCTCCGCTGGTTACATCGACGGTGACTCCCTCACCGACGACGACTTCGCAGGTTACATCGTTGCTGACTACGACCTCGGCGGCGGCGCTTCCTTCATCGCTTCCTTCGCTGACTACACCGGCGACGCAGCAGCCGACATCATCACCGATGATATCGACACTGTGACCGGCGGCTACGAACTGCTCTCCGGCACCACGCTGGCTCTGTCCCTGGCCTTCTAATTTTAGAAGAACAGACACAGTCTTTAGGGCCGTCCTTCGGGGCGGCCCTTTTCTTTTGCGTTCTTAAGGCTTGTCCCTTCCCGACGCGGGCGATACGGTTGCCGCAACGTGGAAGAGGGAGCTTTGTATGTTTCGCGGACCCCATATTTTGGCGCTGGCGTTTGCCATAACGCTTTCTGGTTGTGGCGCTTTTGACGGCCTGAGTTCACTCGGCGATAGCGTCGGCGGCTCCATCGGCTCCGGCCCCTTCTCTGGCGGCTCGACCGAGACCACCACCGAGGGCGAAACCATCGACGCCAAGTCCACCGGACAAGCGGTCGAACTTCCGAATGGTGAAACCATCGTCCTCGAACAGCGCACCAGACGTAAGATTTTCGGCGGCGGTGCGAACACGGTTTCCGACAGCGTTCAGGTCAACAAATACATCTGGAACGGTGCGCTCGATGTGCTCTCGTTCCTGCCCGTGCAATCCGCCGATCCGTTCACAGGCGTGATCCTCACCGGCTACGGCACGCCCCCGGGTGGCGGCACCGCCTATCGTGCCGTGATCAACGTCACCGATCCGGCCCTCGACGCCCGTGCCCTCAACGTATCGCTTTACACACGCAGCGGTCCGGTCAGTCAGGAAACCATCACCGCCGTCGAAGATGCCATTCTGACCCGCGCCCGACAGTTGCGCACAGGCGGATAAGTCACGGAAATCCGCCTTCCGTCTGGACCGTGGCGAGACAAGACATTATGACGACGCCGGGCCTGTTTGTGCCCGGCGTTTCACATTGACCCCAAGGGATGAACAGATGAGCCGTTACGCGCCCAGCGAGATCGAACCGAAATGGCAGTCCGCATGGAATGAGGCGGAGGTTTTCCTCGCCAAGCGGGATGAGAGCAAGCCGAAGTATTACGTGCTTGAGATGTTCCCCTATCCGTCGGGCCGCATCCACATCGGCCACGTCCGCAACTACACGATGGGCGACGTCGTCGCGCGCTACAAATCTTCCACGGGCCACAACGTCCTGCACCCGATGGGCTTTGACGCCTTCGGCATGCCGGCGGAAAACGCAGCAATGGCGTCCGGCGGCCACCCGAAGACGTGGACCTACGCCAACATCGACACGATGGTCGATCAGATGAAGCCTCTCGGCCTCTCCATCGACTGGACCCGCATGTTCGCGACCTGTGATCCGGAATACTATGGGCAGCAGCAAGCGATGTTCATCGACATGCTCGAAAAGGGCCTCGTTTACCGTAAAAACGCCACGGTGAACTGGGACCCGGTTGACATGACCGTGCTCGCCAACGAGCAGGTGATTGACGGCTGCGGCTGGCGCTCCGGTGCACCGGTGGAACGTCGCGAGCTGACCCAGTGGTTCTTCAAGATTTCCGACTATTCCGAAGACCTCCTGAGCGCCATCGACACGCTCGACAACTGGCCGGACAAGGTCAAAACCATGCAGCGCAACTGGATCGGCAAATCGCGCGGTCTTCAGTTTGCGTTCTCCGTCGTTGAGCCGACCGCGCATCACGACCGGATCGAGGTGTACACCACTCGCCCCGACACGCTCATGGGCGCATCTTTTGTGGGTATTTCTGCTGATCACCCGCTCGCCAAGGAGCTTGCCGCCGAGAACCCCGAAATCGCCGCGTTCTGTGAAGAATGCCGCAAGGGTGGCACGACCGAAGAGGCGATTGAGAAGGCTGAGAAGCTCGGCTTCAACACCGGCCTCACCGTGCGCCATCCGTTCGACACCGCTGTCGAACTGCCAGTCTACATCGCGAACTTTATCCTGATGGACTACGGCACAGGCGCTATCTTTGGCTGCCCCGCGCACGATCAGCGCGACTTTGATTTTGCGACCAAATACGGCCTTCCGATCACATATGTGTTCGAGCCGACCGAAGGTGAACTCGACACGTCGGAGGCCTACACCCCGCTCAAGTCCGAGAAAGTGACCTACACGCGCGGGTTTGCTGGCGAGGCCGTTCAGACCGGTGAGCAAGGCGTCGAAACCGCGATTGATTTCTGCGAGGCCAATGGTGTCGGCCATGGCGTGACAAAGTTCCGCCTGCGCGACTGGGGCCTCTCCCGTCAGCGCTACTGGGGCTGCCCAATTCCGGTTGTGCACTGCGAAAGCTGTGGCGTTGTGCCGGAGAAGAAAGAAAACCTGCCGATCGAGCTTCCGTTCGATGAAGGCGGCAAGCCAATTGATTTCTCCGTGCCGGGCAACCCGCTCGACCGTCACCCGACGTGGCGCGACTGTTCCTGCCCGACCTGCGGCGCACCGGCGCAGCGTGAAACCGACACGATGGACACCTTCGTCGATTCGAGCTGGTATTACGCCCGCTTCACCGCCCCGCGCGCCACGACGCCGACGGTTGCTGAGGATGCGGATTACTGGATGAACGTCGACCAGTATATCGGCGGCATCGAACACGCGATTCTGCACCTGCTCTACTCCCGCTTCTTCGCCCGCGCGATGAACGAAACGGGGCATCTGCCGGACAAATCCCGTGAACCGTTCAATGCGCTGTTCACGCAGGGCATGGTGACGCACGCGATCTACGAGAACGCAGAGCGCAAAAACGAGAACGGCCGCACGATCTACCACTATCCGGAAGAGGTCGAAGAGCGCGACGGTGGTGTCTTCGTCAAAGAGACCGGCGAGAAGGTGAACGTCATCCCCTCCGCCAAGATGTCGAAGTCCAAAAACAACGTCGTCGATCCGGTCGCGATCATCGAGCAATACGGCGCGGATACCGCCCGTTGGTTTGTGCTCTCCGATAGCCCGCCGGAGCGTGATGTAGAGTGGACCGCCTCCGGTGCAGAAGCCTCCAACAAACACCTCGCGCGTGTCTGGCGACTGGCGTCTGAGCTGGAAACCCAACCAGAGCAGGGCCAAGGCGACGAGGAGCTCCTCCGCGCAACGCACAAAGCGATGTTCGAAGTCACCCAAGGCATCGACTCCTTCGGCTTCAACACCTCGATTGCGAAGCTCTACGGGTTCACCAATACGATCTCGAAATCGAAGGCCGGACGTGAAGCAAAACGCTTTGCGCTCAAGACGATGGCCCAACTCATGTCGCCGATGACGCCACACCTTGCAGAGGATATGTGGGCGATGCTCGGCGGTGAGGGTCTCGTGGCGCGGGCCGCTTGGCCAGTGCCGGATGAGGCGATGCTTGTCGAGGACACCGTGACGCTTCCGATCCAGATCAACGGCAAACGTCGGGACGAAATTTCCGTGCCGAAAGACATGCCTAAGGAAGAGGTTGAAAAGCTGGTCCTAGAAAACGATGCTGTGAAAAGGGCGCTCGATGGCGGGTCCCCGAAAAAACTCATCGTTGTGCCGGGCCGTATCGTCAATGTCGTCATTTGATCGCCGTAAATTCCTGATTTCCAGCGCCACATTCGGGGCGCTGGCGGGATGCGGTTTCACTCCGGCTTATGGCCCCGGTTCAGCCGGGTCCAACCTGCGCGGACGCGTCGAGATCGCGGCCCCGGATGACCGCGAAAGCTACGCGCTCGCCAACCACCTCAAACTGAGCTTCGGCGAGGTGACGAACCCTGCGTACCGATTGAGCTATGAGATCGACACAGTCGAAAGGGCTGTGGGCATCACGCGGGATGAGGAAATCACCCGTTACCACGTCGAAGGAGAGGTGACTTTCGCTTTGACGGAGACCGCGACAGGCCGGACACTGACCTCAGACACAGTCGAAAGCTTCACCAGCTATTCGGCCCCGAACTCTCCCGTGGACCGCCTGACTGCATCCCGTGATGCTTATGAGCGCCTTATGGTGATCCTTGGCGACAAGATCGTGGACCAGATCATCACAACGGTCGAGATTGTCTGATGAAGCTCAACGCCCGCGAAGCATTGTCCTACTTTGCCAAGCCCGATCGCGGCAAGGCAGGGGTGTTGCTCTACGGGCCTGACACAATGCGGATCGCGCTCCGACGTCAGGAGATCATCGAGAACCTGATTGGCAAGCAAGGCGAAGAAGAAATGCGTCTCTCACGCATTTCCGGTGCCGAATTACGTAAAGACAAAACCCTGTTGCTCGACGCCATCCGCGAACAAGGCTTTTTCCCCGGTCCGCGCGTTGCATTTGTCGAGGACGCAACCGACACGATTTCGGAAGTCGTCAAAGATGCACTGTTCGACTGGCGTGAGGGCGACGCTCAAGTCGTCGTGACCGCCGGCCAACTCAAGGCCAGCTCCAAACTCCGCAAGCTATTCGAGGGCCATCCCTCTGCCTACGCGATCGCAATCTATGCCGATCCACCATCCCGCGCGGAGATCGAGGAAACGCTTTCGAAAGCGGGCCTGAAAGACATCTCCCGCGAGGCCATGACAGATATCGAGGCCCTCGCCCGCGTCCTCGATCCCGGCGATTTCCGCCAAACTCTGGAGAAACTCGCGCTCTATAAAATCGGCGACAGCACTCCGGTGAGTAGCGAGGACGTTCAGAATTGCGCGCCCGCAACGACCGAGGCCGAGGTTGATGACCTGCTCAATGTCGTCGCAGAGGGCAAGCAGCAGGAACTCGGGCCCTTGATGCTCAAACTTGGCGGTCAGGGGATTGACCCGGTTGCGCTCTCTATCTTCACGATGCGCCATTTCAGAACACTCCACGCCGCTGCCTCCGATCCCGGCGGTGCCGGTGCAGGGATCGCTCGTGCACGGCCTCCGATCTTTGGTCCGCGTCGCGACCGCATGACACGACAGGCGTCTGCGTGGGGCATGTATAAGCTCGAAATGGCGCTCGGCATTCTGACCGACACGGATCTGACGCTTCGTTCAGCGTCCAAGGCCCCGACAATGGCGGTCATGGAGCGCGCTCTGCTCAGGCTTACTATGCTCGCGCAACGGCGCTGAGCACAAAGAGACGTTGCACCGCCGCTCACCGACCCCAAATTGGGACGAAAGGAGCCGCACATGATCCCATATTCCCTACTCGACCTGTCTCCCGTGCCGGAAGGCACCTCCACGGCGGATGCACTGAAAAACTCCGTCGATCTGGCGCAGCACGCTGAAGCGTGGGGGTTCAACCGCTATTGGCTCGCCGAGCACCACAATATGCCTGGGATTGCGTCCGCCGCGACAGCGGTGGTGATTGGCCATATCGCAGGGCATACGAAAACCATGCGGATCGGTGCGGGCGGGATCATGCTCCCGAACCATGCGCCTTTGCAGGTCGCCGAGGCATTTGGCACGCTCCGCGAACTCTACGGGGATCGCATCGACCTCGGGCTTGGGCGTGCGCCGGGGACGGACATGCCGACCGCGCGGGCGCTGCGCCGCAATCTGATGCCCGGCCATGCGAATGGCGAAACCTTCCCACAGGATGTGCAAGAGCTAATGGGGTATCTCGGCGACATGCCTGACGACGCTCCTGTCCGCGCCTTTCCGGGGACAGGAACCCATGTGCCGGTCTGGATGCTCGGGTCGTCAACCTACGGCGCGGAACTCGCCGCATATTTGGGTCTGCCCTACGCGTTCGCGTCGCATTTTGCCCCTGCTGCGCTTGATCAGGCGGTCCAGATTTACCGCGACCTATTCCGCCCGTCTGCGTATCTGGAGAAACCCTATTTCATGCTCGCGACGAACGTCTTTGCGGCTGAAACGGAAAAAGAGGCGCTGTTTCTCCGCACCTCCATGATGCAGACCTTCGCGAACCTGCGCATGGGAAAACCCGGCAAGCTGCCGCGCCCAGTTGAGGAGATTTCGTCCGTCGTTCCCGCGCAGTTCTTGCCATCTCTCGAGGCCATTTTCGCGGTCTCTTCGACTGGGACAAAAGCTATGGTGGCGGATCAGGTGGCTGGTTTGATCGATAGATACCAACCCGATGAAATCCTGTTCGCAGCCAACATCCACGACCACGGCGCGCGGCTGCGGTCACTCGAAATCGCATCTGAAGTTATGCGAGAGAGGCAATAACGCCCCGACCAGCGAGGCGGCCTGAGGCGAGGCAGGCCGTCAGAAGGTAACCGCCCGTTGGCGCATCCCAATCGAGCATCTCACCTGCGAAGAACAGGCCCGGACTACGGAGCGCCTCCAGATGATCCGACAAAGATTCAAACCGGACGCCGCCCGCGGTGGAAATCGCCTCATCCATCGGACGAAACTTTGCGCCCTCGATTTCAAGTCCTTTGAGTGCTGCTGACAAATCCTCTGACTGCGGTCCCGCGAACTCCATCAGAAGGGCGATCTTTTCAGGCGACAGCCTGAGCGCACGCTTCAGGAACTTCGTCAGCGTTTCTTTCGTTTTGCGCTGGATTAGGGTCTTTTTGAGCTTCTCTTCGCTCCAGTCGGGCAGCAGATCGACGCGCAATTTCGCTCCATCACGAAACCCACGCGAGACGGAGTAGATGCCGCTCCCCTCGAGGCCTCGTTTCGAAATTATGAATTCGCCACGGGTCTCAAATCGTCCGCATGTCAGCTTCACACCCTTCACCGGCTTGCCGAAATGGCGCTCCATATGCGGCGT
The DNA here is from genome assembly GCF_020165855.1 of Celeribacter litoreus. GTDB lineage: Bacteria > Pseudomonadota > Alphaproteobacteria > Rhodobacterales > Rhodobacteraceae > Celeribacter > Celeribacter litoreus. The sequence goes on from NZ_JAIUFY010000001.1 coordinate 67,060, forward strand.
CCAATCGACCGTCAGACCAACATTCGAGGGTGCAAACGGCGCGAGATCAACGAAGCGTTCGACTTGCTCTGTCCACGCACCACTAGACCCCAATCGCGCCCAACTCGCCCCTCCGAGTGCGAGGACGATGGCACGCGGAGCGATGGTTTTCTCTCCCTCTGAAGTGTCAAAAGCCACCGTTTCGGACAGTTCGGTCATGCGCCAGTTCCGTCGCAGCTCCACGCCCCGCGAGGATAATCTCTCCAACCATGCACGAAGCAGTGGAGACGCCTTCATCACAGTTGGGAAAACCCGCCCCGACGAGCCTGTGAACATTTCTTGCCCGAGGCCTTCTGCCCAAGACACCACATCATTCGGGCCAAACTCTTTAAGGGCAGACCGCAGATACGGGTGCAACGGATCATAGGCCGACAGAAACTCCTCGAAAGGTTCATCCTTGGTCAGGTTGAGACCCGATTTCCCCGCCATCAGGAATTTGCGCGCGGGCGATGGTTTGGCTTCGGTCACGACAACAAAGAATCCGGCCCCTGAAATCACTTCCGCCGCCATGAGGCCGGCAGGCCCTGCGCCGACCACCAGCACGTCAATCTGTTCGGATGTGGCTGTCACGGCGTGATCAGAGCCTTGATGCCCGCGATATGCGCAAGGTCCGCGGCGAGGGCGTCCCCGGCGAGCACCTCAACTGCGGCCTTCTGCTCAGAAGCATCTACGATTCGATCCACCAAACCCCACGCCAAGGCTTCGTCCGCGAGGATCTTTTGCCCGCCCATCAGGATCATTTTCGCCCGCGCGGGACCGATCAGCTCACGCATACGGCGCGGATCAGAGGGTTGAGGCAGGAACCCGAGCTTCATCACCGGATAAAAGAACTTCGCCGACGGATCACTGATGCGGATGTCGCAGGCGAGCGCCATGCCAAACGCCCCACCCGCCAACGTGCCATTCAGCGCGGCAATCGTGAGACAGGGCAGTTCGGCGAACTTTCCGGAGAGTTCCTCCCAGAGATGAGACGTCGCGAGACCCGCACGCGCTTCGTCGAGATCAGCACCTGCCGAAAACACTTTTCCAGCACCCGTCAGCACGAGAACCTTCGCGCCCACTGCCGCCTCATCTGCAATCTCAATGAGACGGGATAGCATCTCGGACGTGAGAGAGTTGGCTTTCTCGGGCCGGTTCAATGTCACCGCCCAGAGGTCTCCATCACGGGTCAACTCGATCATGCGATCACCCCGATCTGACGGCGGAATGCTTCGTCCCTCAGACGCAATTCCTCGCCCATATGCGCGTCGGCTTCCGCGCTGCACATCCAAAGAAGCGCCTTCGCGGGCCACTCCGGCGGAATGTGATCGGACCACTCCAGCTTGCTCACGTCATTGATGCCCGACGCTTTGATCTCTCGCTGCATTTGGGTGGCGACAGTTCCAGGAGACAGCCCCATCGCGCGGATGCCTTTGTCGCGATATTCGAGATCGAGCGCAGAGGTCAGCATCGCAGCCCCCGCTTTGGAGGTGCAATAGGCACTCCACCCCTCAATCGCACTGTGTGCCGCACCGGACGAGACCGTGAGCACCGTCCCGCCACCCCGAGCGACCATAGACGGCACCACGCGGTGCATCGCATAGAAGACACCTTTGATATTCACGTCGATCAACCGCCCCCACGCCTCTGGGTCCACCTCTGCCAACGCGCCGATGGGGTCAATCATGCCCGCATTATTGACGAGGATATCGACCGGTCCGAGGGATTGTTCGACTTGCGTGAGGGCCTCATCCACAGCTTCCAGAGACCCGATATCACACGGCACAGCAAGCGCCCCCTCTCCGATCTCCGATGCAATGCGGAATATGTCATCCTCGCTCCGCGCCAGAAGGGCAACCTTCGCGCCGGATTTGGCAAAAAGACGCGCTGTGGCCTCCCCAATCCCGCGGCTTGCGCCTGTGACGACGGCCACCTTGCCTGTCAAATCGATCATACCTGTCCCTCCTGATCTTTGCGGCAGAATAACCATGCCTCGGCGCGGGTTCCAACCTTGACCCGTCAGTCAAAGCAGGAAACTGTATCAGGTAACTATTCAACGGAGTATTTCATGCGTTTCTTCTTCTTCTCATCCACCATTTTGTCCGCCGGTCTCTCCTTCACTTCGGCCTACGCCGAGATCACACCGGAGGAGGCGTGGGCCGCCTACGAGACGATGATGACGTCGACAGGCATGGAGGTCACGGCCGATGTGAGCCGCGAAGGCGACACGCTCGTCGTGCGTGACATGGTGTATGGCATGGAGTTGGGCTCGGGCGACATGAAAGTCAGCAGCACCTCGACCGCACCGGAGATCCGGTTTCAGGAGCGCGCGGGCGGCACGGTTGCCACTTGGTTTGCCTCGCCGATCACATCCATCGCGACGACCCCGCTTTCGCCTGAAATTGGTGACGGCATGATCGAAACTCGCTCCGTGATGACTATTGACGGAGAAACCCTGATCGAAGGCGACACCGACGACATGATGTTCTCGTTTGAGGAGATGACCGTCTCGATGGTGCAGGAGCCGGCCTATTACGAAGAGATGCTCATCCAGCCCGGCGGGGAGATGACAGTAGGCGGTATCGCGGGGACTTATTCGCTCGCCAATAGCGGCGTAGAAATCTCTTCCGAGTTCGATGTGACTGTGGCCGCGCTCACCTACGACATGGTGATGGATGACCCGGAGGGAAGCGTGCAATTCCAGATGCTCATGCAGGATATTTCTGTCGACGGCCTCTATAGCGCACCAATTATGGACGAAGCAGGTTCGTTCGCGGATGTATTCGGCGCGGCAACACTTACCATGACATCGAATTCCAGCGAAAGCGGGTTCACGATGGACATGGTGCTTCCCGATGTTGGTCCGATCTCGGTCACGGGTTCCTCTCAACATGGCGGAACCAACATCTCTCTCGCATCCGGCCTCATTGACTACGAGGCAAGCGCCGATGCCCTAGAAATCTCTGTTTCTGGCGCCGTGATCCCCTTCGGCGAGCAGACTGTTTCCATCGCATCTCTGTCCTCAAACCTGATGCTGCCACTCTCCGCATCCGACGCAGATCAACCCTTCAACTACGGGGTGGGAATCGAGGAACTCGTCCTGCCCGATTTCGTGTGGATGATGGCCGACCCGTCAGGACAACTGCCGCATGATCCGGTATATCTGCGCCTTGCAATCGCGGGCACTGTCCAAAGCGGCATCGATCTCTTTGATATCGAAGCACTTGCGGCTCTCGATGGGCCGGGCGCCGAGGTGCCCCTTTCGGTTAAAACAGTCGCAATTCCTGAGCTCTACCTATCTCTCGCGGGGGCGTCCATTGATGGCGTCGGCGAAGGGTATTTTATGGGCGACCAGTCGATCACAGCAGGTGGCCTGCCGCCGTTTGCCGGCAAACTCAATCTCGATATTCGTGGCATCCAAACACTCCTTGGCACCCTCGCCTCGACCGGCATGCTGCCGCCGGAACAGCTTATGTCCGCGCAGATGATGCTCGGCGTGATCGCACGACCGGGGTCTGAAGAGGATCAACTCGTCTCCGAGATCGAGATCACCGAGGATGGCACTGTTCTCACCAACGGACAGCCCCTTCCGTTCTAAGTCCGGTAGGATTGCTTGCGCTTTGGCGGCGAGCGGCCTAACTCCTTTGGAGACGTGAAAAACAGGAGTTGCCCCTTATGGCTCAGGACCTCGCCAAACTGACCGAAGCTCTTCTCGACGCCGCCCGCAAGGCTGGCGCCGAGGCTGCCGATGCCTTGGCCATTGACGGCACGTCCGTTTCCATCAACGTGCGCCAAGGGCAGCTGGAGCAAGCAGAGCGCTCCGAGGGCGTCGATATCGGGCTGCGGGTTCTGATCGGCAAACGTCAGGCCTGTGTGTCCGCCTCAGACACGCGCCCAGAAACACTCCAAACAGTCGCAGAGCGCGCCGTTATGATGGCGCGCCTCGCCCCAGAAGACCCGACCGCAGGTCTCGCGGACCCGTCGCAGATCGCGACGCAAACCGACATGTCCGTCCTCGAAATGTTCGATCCGTCGGGTGAACCGTCTCCCGAAACGCTCAAAGAGGACGCTCTGCGCGCCGAAGCAGCGGCCTCAGCCGTTGAGGGCATTTCCCAAGTGGACAACGCGGGCGCCGCCTACGGTCATCGACGCATCCACCTCTCTGCCACCAACGGGTTTCAGGGCGGATATGAACGCACGGACCGCATGATCTCTGCTGTTGCCATCGCGGGCAGCGGCACGGGAATGGAGCGCGATCACTGCGGCGAAAGCCGGATTTTTGGCGCGGACCTGCCGAGCCCCGAAGAGATTGGCCGCCTCGCCGCCGAACGCACCCTTGCCCGCATGGGCGCGCGCAAGCCGAAGACGGGCGCCTATCCGATCCTCTATGATGAACGCGTAGCATCTTCGCTCATTGGGCATTTGCTATCCGCCATTAACGGAAGTTCGATTGCACGTGGGTCGAGCTGGCTTCGCGATGCCATGGGTGAGCAGGTTTTGCCGACGAGCCTCTCCATCATCGAAGACCCGCTCCGCCCCCGCACATCCGCCTCGCGCCTGTTCGATGCTGAGGGCCTCGCGACGCAAAAGCGCGCGCTCGTGGAGAACGGAGTGCTCAAGAGTTGGGTTCTTGATCTCGCCAGCGCACGAAAACTCGGGCTTGAGAGCACCGGAAACGCCTCTCGCGGCGTGTCGGCCCCACCCTCCCCGTCGTCTGGCAACGTCTCACTGACGCAAGGCGAACAGAGCCGCGAGGACCTGATCCGCGATATGGGCACTGGCCTCTTGGTCACAGGCATGATCGGCGCATCGGTAAACCCGACGACAGGCGATTACTCTCGCGGCGCGAGCGGCTTCTGGGTCGAAAACGGTGAAATCGCCTATCCGGTGAACGAATGCACGATCGCCGGCAATCTGCGGGACATGCTCAAGACGTTGATCCCCGCGAACGACGCCCGAACACACCTGAGCCGCGTGGTGCCCTCTCTGCTGGTCGAGGGGATGACGCTTGCAGGAGACTGACGATCTCGAATTGCTGATCGAAGCGGCGCGAAATGCCGGCGAAATTGCGCGCCCCTACTGGCGTGCGGAGCCGAAGACCTGGGACAAAGGCGGAGGCCAAGGCCCAGTGACTGAGGCCGACCTTGCCGTGGACCGGATGCTCCACGAGTATCTTTTGTCAGAGCGCCCCGACTATGGTTGGCTTTCCGAAGAAACCGTGGACGCCACCGCGGAGCGGCTCGGGCGGGATCGTGTTTTCATTGTCGATCCGATTGACGGCACACGCAGCTTTATTCACGGCGATCACAACTGGGCGCATTCGCTCGCAATTGCCGAGGCGGGCGAGGTGGTTGCGGCCGTTGTGTATCTGCCAATGCGTGATCGTCTATTCACTGCGATAAAAGGCGGCGGCGCTGAACTGAACGGAGAAATCCTGCGGGCGTCGCAACGCTGTGATCTTGATGGGGCGACGGTTTTGGCGCCGCGTCAACACCTCGCTGACGAACACTGGCAAGGCGGATCACCCAACTTCATCCACAAATTTCGCCCGTCCCTCGCCTATCGCCTCGCGTTGGTCGCCCAAGGCCGCTACGACGCGATGTTTGCGTTTCGCCCGACGTGGGAATGGGATGTGGCGGCAGGCACCTTGATCCTCTCGGAGGCGGGCGGCGTTGTCAGCGACCGTAGAGGCAAAAAGCCGCTCTTCAACCAGCCAAAGCCTCAATTGGACGGGTTGGTTGCAGGATGCCCGGCGCTCGCACAGGGCATCCTCGCACGCCTCAAATAACGATCACTGGTATTCTTTCATGTCATCCGCAACGGCGCGCAGCATGGACGAGATGATGTCCGGATCAGCTGCATGGACGCGGGACCAGTTCGGGATAAACGGTGTCTCCATCGGGTTTTCAAGGAATACGTTCCCCGCGCCGATGATGTTGTTTGCGAACAGTTCCACTGCTTGCTCTTCGACGTGACGATCCACATGCAGGCCATTCATCCGCGCGTCGTTGAAATAGGTTTCGATGAGATCGAGCGCACCGCGATAGTACGTTGCCTTGATTGACCGGAAGATTTCTTCCGAGAACACAGTCCCATCTGCTGCAAGCTTGCGATAGAGCGCCTTACAGATATCGACCGACATCCGCGACAGGCCTTTGGAGGCGTCTTCCTGGCTCAAATCCTGATGCTTGTGATCGTAGCGATCCGAAACTTCGACCTGACATACCGCACGCGGGCTCAGATTGCGCCATGCCTCAGACAGCAGGCCAATTTCGAGACCCCAATCAGACGGAATCCGCATGTCCGGCAAGATCGAGGTGCGCATGGCAAACTCACCTGCGAGCGGGTAGCGGAAGTCCGCGAGAAAATCGAGATAATCCCGCGGCCCAAGCACCTTCGCCAGAGCGTGGATCATCGGCGTCACCAAAAGGCGGGACACGCGACCATTCAGCTTTCCATCCGCAACGCGGGGATAAAAGCCTTTCGACATCTGATATGGGAATGTCGGGTTCACAACCGGATAAACGAGCCGCGCGAGCATCTCGGCAGTGTATGTCACAACATCACAGTCATGGACCGCGACAACCGCGCTATCCGCGCAGGCAATCGTATAACCCATGCAGAACCACACATTCCGGCCTTTACCCGGTTCCGACGGAGACAGATCAAGTTCCTGAAGACGTGCGTCAACGGCGCGAAGGCGGGGGCCGTCATTCCACAGAACAACATGGTCTGCCTTCAGCTTGGAGAAGAACTTGCGCGCGTAGAGGTATTGTTCCTCTGTCGCGCGGTCGAGGCCAATGACGATGCGGTGGATGAAATCTACCTTGTTCAATTCTTCAATGATGTTCGGGAGCGCATCGCCCTCTAACTCGGAGAACAGAGACGGCAGAATGAGTGTGATTTTTCGGGAGGAGGCAAAGGCATTGAGTTCCCGATTGAGGTCCTCTTCCGTGTTGATTCTCAGATTGTGAAGCGTCGCGACATGCCCGCCCTGATGGAAATCAGCCATTTTTCAGCCTTCCTTGGTCTTATCGTAAAGTTGCGCGATGCGTTCGAGCACCGCGATGTTCCATCCCTCCGGACCCGGGCGCTCTGTCCGCGCAATCCGCCCATCGTCCTCGCCGCTCAAAGGCGGGATACCTGGTCCGTGTGTGTTTCGAATGACAATGCCGAAATCCGCTGTCTCAATCATCTCGACATCGTTCGGCGCATCGCCGAGGGCCATTGTCACCGGACGCGGCTCGAAACCTGAAATGATCGCGGCCATCTGATCGGCTTTGGTCGCCCCGAAGGACAATGTGAGGTATCGCCCCCCCTGCCGCGCACGTATTCCTTTCTCGCCGAGCAACGCTTCGAACTTTGCCAAATCCTCGTCCGACCCGTTCCAAAGGCCGGGTTCGGAAAATTGGCGCCGGGCCGCCTTTTCCGCCTGCTGGAGCGGCAATCCGGTCTTGTCCGCAACGGCCTCGACAGGCCAATCGGAAAAACCCTCGTAGCAAGCGCGCAATTCAGCAGGCAGCTCATCAAGTGCTTTCCGGATCGCGTCGTGCTCGGAGGTGTCGGCGCCGGCGCCCGCACCGGCCGGCAAAAGACCTGCACCATTTTCGACAATGGCAGGAACGTCTTCAAATCCCATCTGCGCACGCAAGTCTGCAATCTCTGAAGCGGTCTTCGAACTTGCGAGGACGAGTGGAATCCCCAACTCTCGCATTTTATCGAGTGCTTCATTTGCCGCATCCCACGCATAGGTCGCATGGTCGAGCAAAGTGCCATCCAGATCAGAAAAAACGATCAGTCGCGGAGCGGATTTTGACGTCGCATTCATGGGATCATGATGGCGCTATCCGCGGGAAAGGAAAACAGGCGATCTGCAATATTTCGCGGGAGATGTAATTTCCCGCCCAAGATTTAGGCAGGGCTTGCGGCCTGCTTGACCCTCCTCAGGATTGGTCTAGGGTGCGCCCAGAAACTTGGGAGAGCTTTCATGGCACAAAGACTGCATCTCGTTTTCGGTGGCGAACTCATCGATCCGTCCAAAACGATCTTTCGCAACGTCGATGACATCCACATCGTCGGAATTTTTCCCAACTACGAGACCGCACACAACGCGTGGAAGGCAGAGGCCCAGCGGACTGTAGACAACGCGCATATGCGTTACTTCATCGCGCACCTGCATCGCTTGCGTGACGAAGAGCAAGTCGGCTCCAAAACCGAAGAATTCGGTGCGTGACGCCCACGCTTCCATTTATTCTCTATGCGGGCCTCGTCGAGCGCTCGGAACACCGTCGCGTTAGCCACCTCGACTTTCTTGTCGAAAGTGGCCAAATCTCGCAACGGGATCGCGACGCTCGGCTTGCCGTTAATCTCCCGGAGCGACCTTCAGGGGAACTGCTCTGGATTCATGCGGAAACGACACACGCCGCGCGATCCGCATTCGAGCTTTTCGCCCATATCCGTGACGAAAGACCGGATTTAGCCGGAATCGTGACTATTTGTCCGAGCGCAGAGCCACCTGCGGCGCTTCATCCTCATGTCTGTCAGATTCTCCCCGTCCCAGAGGACACACGCCAAAGTGTGCAGCGTTTTTTAACACACTGGGATCCGGATGCGCTTATTTGGATCGGCGGCGGCTATCGGCCCGCGCTGCTACGGCGCGCGAAGGAACGAAAAATCCCGACCCTCTCGATCGAGGCCCCGGACACCTCAACAGATCTCTTCGCGCCACATCGAATTCCCGGCCTCTTGGCCGCGACGATGCGGTGTTTCGACAGGGCCGTGACAGCCAAAGGGGAGACATTGCCGCTCTGGCGACGCGCGGGCCTTGCAAAAGATCAGGTCGATTTTCTCGGATATATCGAAGAAAGCGGCATCGCGCCTGTTCTTGATGACGACGAGTTAGAGTACCGGCTAACACAGATCGGCACACGACCGGTCTGGTTTGCGGCACAGATCGCGGCAAACGAAATGCGGGATGTGATCTACGCCCACAAACGCGCCCTGCGCCGCGCGCACCGTCTTTTGCTCGCCATTTCCCTCGCCGAAACAGGCATGCGCAAAGCGCTTCATGACCAACTAAGCGCCGCGGGTCTGGTTGCAATCGATCTCTTGGAAGCCCCTTCAATTCACGAGGCAGCGCAGGTTGTGCTTCTGCCGGGGGATGACGACCTCGGGGACGCGGATGCGCTGTGGCACAGGATCGCCTCTACGAGCTTTCTCGGGAAGTCACTCGCCCATCTGGGCGGGACAAACCCGTCTGCCGCCGCTGCAATGGGATCGGCAATTCTACACGGACCTCACGTCGACAATTTTTCGAATTTCTATGCACGATTGGCGCATGGTGGCGCGACCTGTCAGGTAGGAAACGGAACACAGCTCGCCGAAGAGGTCGATCGCCTGCTCGCGCCCGATCATGCCGCGCTCATGGCCAACGCAGCTTGGGAAGTGACCTCGAGCGGGGCAGAAGTGACAGAACGCGTCGTCGCATTGGCGCACGATATGCTCGATCTGAGTGACAGGAACCGCGCATGAAACAACCGATATTCTGGTCAAATCCCGCGGACGCACCAGGGTGGCAGGCCCACCTCTTGGCTCCGTTATCCAAACTCTACGCGAGCGCCACGGCCCGACGCCTAAAACAGGACGGGTATAAAGCGAGCGTCCCCGTGATCTGCGTTGGCAATATCAACGCCGGTGGGACTGGCAAGACCCCGACGACCATCGCGCTCGTGCAGTATCTCATTGCACGAGGCAAAAACCCACATGTCGTGTCTCGCGGTTACGGTGGCTCGCTCGAAGGCCCGGTTCGCGTTGATGAGCGCACCCATTCAGCCGAGGAAGTCGGCGACGAACCTCTCCTGATGGCCGCATTCACGCCCGTCTGGGTTGCGAAGGCCCGCGATGAAGGTGTCAAAGAGGCGGAGAAAAACGGGGCGGACGTCGTCATCCTTGACGACGGCATGCAGAACCCTTCGGTTCAAAAGGACCTGACACTCGTGGTCGTGGATGCGCATCGCGGCTTTGGCAACGGGCGCGTTCTGCCGGGTGGCCCACTGAGAGAATCTGTCACCACGGGCCTCAAAAGAGGGGATGTATTGATCTCGATCGGGTCTCCCGAAGCACAAGAGCGCTTTGAGACCAATTGGGCTGGATTAGTGTCTATTCCGAGGGTGAAGGCCGCCCTCGAACCGCTGCAGACCGGCATCGATTGGGACGGAATGGAGGCTCTCGCCTTTGCCGGGATCGGGCATCCGGAAAAGTTCTTCCAGACGCTCCGCGAGCTTGGCGTCACACTGTTGAGGGCCGAAGCGCTCAAAGATCACCAACCGCTCTCGACCCCACTCATGAAACGCCTTGAGGTCGAGGCCCTCGCCCTCAGTGCGCAGATGGTGACCACAGAAAAAGACGCGGTGCGATTGCCCCGCGCCTTTCGGACTCATGTCATTACTCTGCCGGTGCGTTTGTCCGTCGAGGACTGGTCACCGATCGACCATCATCTCAGCCAACTTGGGCTAGATTAGGGTCAAATTTTTAGAGTTTTGCGTCCAGAATTTCTTTGAGATCAGCGTAGCTCATGTTGGAGTGCTTTACGCCGTCGATGATCAACGTCGGGGTCGCGTCGACGCCATACTCTTCCATCTCTTCAGTGAACTTCTGATACATGGCCTCAGCCATCGCGCCGTCGTTCAGGCACTCGTCCAAGTTCTCGTCGGTGAGGCCCGCGCGCTTACCAATCGTGCGGAGGTTTTCGACGATCGCCATCGTGTCTTTGCCGGTGCCGATCCAGTCGCGCTGCTCTTCGTAAAGAATCTTCTGGATACCGAAGTAGCGCATGTCGCCGCCGCAACGGGCAACCATAGCAGCCCAAAGACCGAATTTGTCGAAGTAAACCTCGCGGTAAACAAACTTCACCTTACCGGTGTCGATGTAGTCGGCTTTCAGCGGTTCGAAAACGGCACCGTGGAAGTTTGCGCAGTGTGGGCAGGTGTAGGACGCATATTCGATAAGTTCGATCGGAGCATCCGGATCACCAAGCACAATATCGGCCACAACCGGCGCGTCGGTCGCGTCTTGTGCATTCGCTGCACTCACAAAGCCGCCAGAGCGCGGGTCGATCATCAGACCGGCGCCGATCATGGCCATGGCGGTCGTCGTCAGGAAGTTGCGTCGATTCATTGTTCGTCCTTTTGGTTAAGTCTTTGCCGGCTGAGGAAGGTTCCGGCGAATTTCTCAAGAGCGGCGCGCAGCGCATCATTTTCGACCCCTTCGGCGAGATCGTGTGCAACGGCGCGGGTTTCTGGTGTGACCGAAACCGATTGTTCCGGTTTGGCGTGTGTGAACTGAGCCCGCCCTTCGGAAAATCCGGTCGGAGCGGTCTGGGTAATATGGATGCGGCTGATCGCGTTGTAGCCATAGACGGCGTTCACCCGTTCAGTGATTTTCGGCAGCTCGGCCTGCAACATGGGCGCGAAGGCCCCCGTCGTCAAAACGGTCAAGGAGGCCCCGAAGCCGCCTTTGGCGTAGGACACCTTCACGGGGCGCGCCATGGCTGCGGTTTGTTCGCCGACGATCTCTTCCCAGTGGGTGAGGAGCCGCGATTCAGAGAAGCCGCGGGTTTCCGAGGCCTCGCGGATACGCGACTGCAAGAGGCTCGCGGTTCTTTCGAACCCGCGTTTGCGTCTTTTCGTTCCTGAGTGAGTCTCGGCCATGAATTCGCGACTGGTTTATTTACATCTGACCGCTATTTTAGAGGGCTTGAAACAAGGCGCCAGAGCAAAGCGGATGACGAGGTCTAAACATTGCGTGACGAGTTGAAACAGAATGACGCTTTAACGAAAATCGCGCCTGCACTTCTGGCTTGGTATGACGTCCACGCGCGGGAGTTGCCGTGGCGGGTTTCACCGTCGGACCGCAGTGCCGGTATCGCCCCCGATCCCTATCGGGTCTGGCTATCCGAAATCATGTTGCAACAAACGACTGTCGCAGCGGTCAAATCCTACTTTGAACGCTTCACTCAGCTCTGGCCGACGGTCAGCGATCTTGCGTCTGCCGAAGATGAGGTCGTCTTGGGCGAGTGGGCAGGGCTTGGGTATTACGCACGTGCACGCAATCTGCTCAAATGTGCGCGGGCAGTTCAGAGGCAATATGGCGGCGAATTCCCGAATACCCGCGCTGAGCTGCTCTCTCTTCCGGGAATCGGCCCCTATACATCGGCTGCTATTTCCTCAATTGCTTATGACCTTCCGGAAACTGTCGTTGACGGGAACGTTGAGCGGGTTGTCTCACGGCTCTTTCGCGTCGAAACACCCCTGCCCGCGGCGAAGCCAGAATTGACGAGCCTCGCGGAGACGCTCACGCCCGAGAAGCGTCCTGGAGATTATGCGCAGGCAATGATGGATTTGGGCGCGACCATTTGCGCCCCACGCAATCCGGCCTGTTCTTTGTGCCCGCTCAACGCCTCCTGCGCCGCGTTTGAGGCCGGAGATGCGTCTCGATTCCCGCTAAAAATGCCGAAGAAGGCAAAGCCAACCCGCTACGGACACGCTTTTATTGGCCGCACCACTGCCGGTGAATGGATTCTTGAGACACGCCCGGAAAAGGGCCTGCTGGGCGGGATGCTCGGGTGGCCGGGAACCGAGTGGCAGGAGGAACACGAAGTGGTCGCTCCTTATGACGCGAACTGGCAGGCGCTCGGGGAGGTCAAACACACATTCACCCACTTCCATCTCATTCTGACGGTCCACATGGCCGAGGGGGTCACGGTCCGGAAAGAGGACTTCACGCTCAGAGGGGCAAACAGCTTTCGCGCCTCGGATCTGCCGACAGTGATGCGAAAGGCATTTGACCTCGTAGACAAGTCGTCCGACAAGTAGGCCGTAGGCATCTCAGAGGGACATCCCGCCGATGAACATGGCCGAAATCCGTATTCGCAACGCACTGCCGTTCTGGCTGTCGCTGACAGTCATCCCATTGATCTGGGTCGGTGCGCTTTGGGGCGGTTGGAGCGTGATCATTGTCCCGCTCTATGCGTGGTATATGTTCGGCATCCTCGACGGCATTCTGGGCCTTAACTCCGAGAACGCCGACCCGAACACGCCGGAAAGCGAGCTCTTCTGGTATCGCGCGGTCACGATCATCTGGTTTCCGGTCCAGTTCGTGAACGCATTCGGCCTGATCTATTTCGTGACCCATACTGACCACTTGTCCGCGCTTGAGATCATCGTCCTCTTCTTCGGTGTCGGGGTCTCCTCCGGCACGACTGGGATGGTCTACGCGCACGAGTTGCTCCATCAGCGCAACAATCTCGAACGCTGGCTTGGTGATCTCCTTTTGGCCTCCGTTCTCTATTCCCACTTCCGGACGGAGCACCTCCTCGTTCACCACAAACACGTCGGCACGCGGCGCGATGCCGTCACCGCTCTCTATAATGAGGGATTTCACCATAATGAGGGATTTCACCGCTACTTCTGGCGCGTTCTCAGGGAATGCCCGAAATCCGCATGGGAGGCTGAGAAAGCGATGCTCTCTCGGCGCGGCCTTTCCGCTTGGCACCCGCGCAATCCGCATTTCCGGTATTGGACGCTTCAGATTCTGATGCTTCTGCTGGCAACCTTGCTCGGGGGTGCTGCCGGGCTCGCCCTCTTTGCATGGCAGGCCATCGTCGCGATTTGGCAACTCGAACTCACCAACTATGTCGAACACTACGGCCTCACGCGCCGACATCTCGGCGATGGCAAGTATGAGCACGTCAAACCGCACCATAGCTGGAACGCCGCGCATATGGCGACGAACTGGTTGCTCATCAATCTCCAGCGGCATTCGGATCACCATTACAAACCGGATCGCCGCTTCCCCCTGCTCCAGAACTATGACGAGGCCGAGGCTCCGCAGCTTCCTTATGGCTACACCCTCATGGGCGTCGCCGCGATGGTTCCCCCTGTCTGGCGCCGGATCATGAATCCGAAGGTCAAGGCATGGCGAAAGCTGCATTACCCTGATCTCTCCACCTTCGAGGATTGGGCGCCCTACAAGAACGGGACCAATCCCCTGCCGCCGCTCTGACAAAAAAGGCCCCGCTGATGACACAGCGGGGCGTAAGGTCGTGCCGCGAAGTCAGGCCGCAGGCACCAGGCGGTAATTTATAATTGGTCCGGGGGGATTACTGCATTTCCGCACGAATTTGTTGACGCAGCACGTCGATCGGCACGTTTTGCCCGTCGCGCTTGAAGGTCCAGTAGGTCCAGCCGTTGCAAGACGGCGCACCTTCGAGGTGGGCGCCGACTTGGTGGATCGACCCTTTGACGTCGTTGGAGACCAGCGTTCCGTCTGCACGCACCTTCGCCTTACGGCGGCCGTTCATGGAGACGAGCTCATCACCCGGCTGCAAAAGACCTCGCTCAACCAGCTGGCCGAACGGCACACGCGGCTCTGCACGTTTGGAGGTAGAGACACGAAGCGCCTCTTTGTCGAACTTGCGGACAGACGCGATGCGGGCCTCGGCCACCTTGCGATATTTCTCTTCACGCTCGATGCCGATGAATTCACGGCCAAGCATTTTGGCAACAGCCCCCGTGGTGCCGGTGCCGAAGAACGGGTCGAGCACAACGTCGCCGGGGTTGGTCGTGCCAATAAGGAGACGATGCAGCAGGGCCTCGGGCTTTTGCGTCGGGTGTGCTTTCTCACCGTTCTCGTCTTTGAGACGCTCGCCGCCGTTACAGATCGGGAGCACCCAATCGGAGCGCATTTGAATACCTTCGTTGAGCGCTTTGAGCGCCTCGTAGTTGAAGGTGTATTTCGCCGCTTCGTTCTTGGACGCCCAGATCAGGGTCTCGTGGGCATTCGTCAGACGCTTGCCACGGAAGTTCGGCATCGGGTTCGATTTGCGCCAAACGACGTCGTTGAGAATCCAGAAGCCCTGGTTCTGCAGCTCCGCGCCGAGGCGGAAGACGTTGTGATAGGAACCGATCACCCAGATCGCGCCATTCGGTTTGAGAATGCGGCGTGCGGCTTTGAGCCACTCGTGGGTGAAGTTGTCATAGACCTTGAAACTATCGAACTGGTCCCACGCGTCGTCGACCGCATCCACTTTGGAGTTGTCGGGACGGTGCAGGTCGCCGCGAAGTTGCAGGTTGTAGGGGGGATCCGCGAAAATCAGGTCAACGCTCTCTTCGGGGAGAGAATTCATCTGCTCAATGCAATCGCCAGCCAAAATTTGGTTGAGCGGGAGCGTTACCGCGCCCGAGCCGGTTTTCTTTTTCATCTTCTGCCTCATAGCGCGCCCCTTGTGGGACGTCATTTTAACGCGTCATTTTTGACGTCATTTATGGCCCTAAAGATGAGTCATTGCTGATTCCCAGTCAATTTCTTTTTCGAATCAGTCGCTTATGCTTTTGTCTTGATACAATATATTGTGTATCGGTTTGAACGAACGTCTATGGTGTGGGGTGACACCAATTTTCTGGAGTCCCTCCAGATGCACCTTCGTTCCGTAACCCGCGTTTTTTTCCCATCCGTAGCCGGGATACTGTTGCGCTAAATCCACCATCAGGCGATCGCGCCATGTTTTCGCGATGATCGACGCCGCCGAGATCGACAACGACCGCGCATCGCCTTTCACGATGGCTTCGGCATCTAGGCCGAAGGCGGCGGGAATCTTGTTTCCGTCGACTAAAACATAGTCAGCGGTGGACTTAAGACCCGCAACCGCACGCTCCATCGCTCGGAGAGAGGCCTGCAGGATGTTGATCTCGTCAATTTCTTCGACAGAGCATGATGCAATCGACACGTCGGCTGTTTCCATGATTTCGTCATAGAGCCGTTCGCGGCGCTTTGCCGTGAGGGCCTTCGAATCGTTGAGACCCTCAGGGATGTGATCCGGATCGAGCCAGACAGCAGCCGCCACGACAGGACCAGCAAGCGGTCCACGCCCGACCTCGTCGACACCAACAATCCGCGTATACCCGCGACGCGCCGCCGCCTCTTCGAATGAAAAATCAGGAACAGTTTTTGCCATAGCCCTGTGAACCCCACCGCAGGCCGTGGCGCAAGAAAAAAGGCGGGTGGGACGCATGAGCCCACCCGCCAGGTGACGCGACACATGGGGACATCCGCCGCGCTTCTGCTCGATTATGAATGGATTATCTTTGAAAACGGGCGAGGCCTTCACGAACCTTGAAGCCATTCTTTTCCAAGCACTTCAGATCGTAGGCCGTCGTGACACCACCGCTTCGGGTTCTGACCGGCTCGTCGCATTTGCTCGGCAGGTCTTTCACTTTTACCGTGCGAACAAGACAGTCTTGCGTCGCCATCTCTTTGGTCTCACCCTGATAGCGGACCTTTTCCACGCAGTAGGCGGGCACGATTTTTTCACCGTAATGTGGCGGGTTCAGGACAGGACGCGAAAACTTATTGTCCTTCGTTGTCTCAACGGGCTTCGGCTTGTCATCATCTAGCGCCTCGCTGATCACAAGAAGCGCCAGAAGACCGCCAAGCGCCCAAGCCACCTCTTCATCTCCGGCATGTGCAGGCGTCACGGCGACTCCTGCGGTTGCAATGGAGAGCGCCACGAGTCCTGCGGTAAACTTTGTAAATCTCATCGGTCGTCCTTTCCCTGTTGCCCCTGACGGGCGCAAAGCTGATGGGACGTTGATGCGGCAAAATTCGAAAATCGCGCAATAACAGGGGGATGTCATCGGATAGCAGCATGCGAGCACCGCTTTGATATTGAATAACATCGGGTCTCGGGCCAATGATCCGCTCATGAAAACACATCTGACTCTCCCCCTCCTCGCAGTTTTGGCACTCGCCCCTGGCCTTGCCGACGCGTCCTGTTATGCGAGCTACAAAGCGAAGCAGGATTCACCACTCAAACTCCATTTCGGGGTGGCAGAGATTGATGACACCAAGTGCACCAAAGCTGTTGCGCGTGACGCCCTCAAACCGAGACTCGCGACAGACGGCTGGATTCTCCTGTCGATCGTCGACATGATCCCTGAGGAAAAACTCGACGAGGTGAAGGCGGATGCTGGCGACTATTTCCTCAGATACTGACAGCCGCAAAATCCGACGCCGGATTGTTTGGGGCCTGATTTCGCTCGTCGTGATTCTGCTCGTGTCCGCCGGTTTTCTTTTCCGCAACTTGCCGGACGCAAACAAGTTTAACGAACGCGTTGAGCAGCTCTTTGTCGAGAGCGACCTGACTTCGAGCACCGAGATCGCCGCGCTTGAGATTCTCGCGCAATCTGGGACGGCCTTTTCAGAGACACTGAACAGCTACCTGATGGTGATCTTCGTTCTGGTGCTGTTTTCCATCGCCGTGCTCGTCACGGCGCTCGTCTTTCTGTTCACCGTCATTGCCGCGAACCGGCGTCTGGCAGAAGTTGAAAAACGTGGGATCGAAATCACGTCCCTTATGATTTCCCGCGCCGAGAACGCCGTTTACCTGAACAATATGGCGTTCCAGCTGACGCCAGCGGCCATTGAAACCCTCTCCGTTCTCGCAGAGGCACGTATGGACGAGGAAACGCTCTCGGGCGCCGAAATCGAAGCGATGATCTCTGGCAAGCTGGCCGCCGACTGTGACGAAGCGTCTGGCGCAACACGGATCAAACGTCTTCGCGATGCGCTCGGGAATCAGATGGTGAGCGAACTTCTCGTGAAAAACATTGCACGGAAAGGCTACATGCTCGCCTGTCCGCCGGATGTCATCCGGATGGACTGAATGCGACTGAGTCCCTCACGGAGATTGGTGACCCCGGCAGGATTCGAACCTGCAACCTGCCCCTTAGGAGGGGGCTGCTCTATCCAGTTGAGCCACGGGGCCACGCGAGACAGTCTTTAGCCATATAGGGTGATTGAGCACAAGAGCGCAGGCCAGAGGCTCTAGCCTGGTCATCATCATAAGGTTCGGAAGAAAAAGAACGCGGGAGGCGTGAATTGGCCCACATCGCCTCCCGCAGGTCAGCACACCTGCCTTGACGCGTGGTCTCGTCGGGTGGCTGAGATCTTTTCGCAATTCTTCTCGCGTCTCAATTGGACAGTGCAGATGCGAAATAAAATTGTTAGCGATAACATATATCACTTGCCACAGATAGACAAGGGCGTTTTATAATGTAAAGTGAAGGCTATATTGAGAGAGAATTGAGGAGGGAGAACATATGTCGCAAGGTTCCGGGAAGACACCGTCGAAAAGGCCGCTAACCCTCCGTGACGTTTCAGAGGCCTCCGGTGTATCGGAAATGACCGTAAGCCGGGTTTTGAGGAACCGTGGCGATGTCTCTGAAGCGACCCGCAAAAAGGTTCTCGAAGCCGCCCGCGAACTCGGATACGTCCCGAACAAGATTGCAGGCGCCCTCGCCTCTTCACGCGTTAACCTCGTCGCTGTCATCATCCCATCCATGTCGAACATGGTGTTTCCGGAGGTTATGACCGGCATTTCCGATGTTTTGGAAGACACGGAACTTCAACCGGTTGTCGGCGTGACGAACTACAAACCGGAGCGCGAAGAAGCGGTTCTCTACCAAATGCTGTCCTGGCGTCCGTCCGGTGTCATCATTGCAGGGCTGGAACATACCGAAGCTGCGAAAGCCATGATGGGCGCGGCAGGCATTCCGATTGTCGAGATCATGGATACGGATGGCGAGCCGATTGATTCTGCTGTCGGCATCTCTCATCGCCGTGCGGGTCGCAAAATGGCTCAGGCGATCATTGACGCGGGGTACAAACGCATCGGCTTCCTCGGAACGAAGATGCCGCTCGACCACCGCGCCCGCAAACGCTTCGAAGGGTTCACCGAGACCCTCGCCAAAGCGGGTCTCGAAGTGGCAGACAGCGAATTCTATTCCGGCGGCTCTGCACTCAAGAAGGGCCGCGAGATGACCGAAGCCATCCTGACACGGAACGCGGAAGATCCGCTCGATTTCCTATACTACTCCAACGATATGATCGGCGCTGGTGGTTTGATGTATTGCCTCGACAATGGCATTGACGTTCCGGGTGAGGTCGGTCTCGCAGGGTTCAACGGTATCGAATTCCTTGACGGTCTGCCGCGCAAACTGGCGACGATGGACGCTTGTCGCGTCGAAATCGGTCGCGCAGCGGCGGAGATCATCGCGAAACGTGTCGAAGAAGGTGATGAAGCAGCGGGTGAGGTGATTACCCTCGAACCGTCTCTGGAGTTCGGCGAGACCCTCAAGCGCAAGAAGAAACTGATCTAAAGCGCGCGACCTCTCGCAACTTTATTCATCTCTGCACACGGCTTCCTGACTGGAAATGTCGTCGCAAACCTCTTATGGAGCTACAACCCCGCGCTTTGCGCGGGTCCGCAATGTAGTAGTTTGAGAGCCAACACCATGCCCCATTACAGATCCCGCCGCTCCACCCATGGCCGCAATATGGCCGGCGCACGCGGCCTTTGGCGCGCCACCGGAATGACCGACAGCGACTTTGGCAAGCCGATCATTGCCGTGGTCAACTCATTCACACAGTTCGTTCCCGGTCACGTACACCTGAAAGACCTCGGTCAGATGGTCGCCCGCGAGATTGAGAAAGCGGGCGGCGTTGCGAAAGAATTCAACACCATTGCTGTGGATGACGGCATCGCCATGGGCCACGACGGGATGCTCTATTCCCTGCCGTCGCGTGAAGTGATCGCCGACTCGGTTGAGTATATGGTGAACGCACACTGCGCCGACGCCATGGTCTGTATCTCCAACTGCGACAAGATCACCCCGGGCATGATGATGGCCGCCATGCGCCTGAACATCCCCGTGATCTTCGTCTCCGGCGGCCCGATGGAAGCTGGCAAGGTTCAGATCGGGGATTTGGAACGCGCTGTGGACCTCGTGGACGCGATGGTTGCCGCCGCTGATGATCAATACACCGACGAAGAAGTCGATGCGTTCGAGCAGAACGCCTGCCCGACCTGTGGCTCCTGCTCCGGCATGTTCACCGCGAACTCCATGAACTGTCTCGCTGAGGCGCTGGGTCTCGCTCTTCCGGGCAACGGGTCTACTCTTGCGACCCACGCAGACCGAAAGAACCTCTTCCTCGAGGCCGGTCGCAAGATCGTCGAGATCACCAAGAAGCACTACGAAGAGGAGCTTCCAGGCTACCTGCCGCGCGACATCGCGACGTTTGAGGCGTTCGAGAACGCCATGTCGCTCGACATCGCTATGGGTGGTTCGACGAACACTGTTCTTCACCTGCTCGCCATTGCGCACGAGGGCGAAGTCGACTTCACCATGACCGACATCGACCGTCTATCGCGCAAAGTGCCTTGCCTCTGCAAAGTGGCGCCGAACATCCATAACGTGCACATGGAAGACGTGCACCGCGCGGGCGGTATCTTCTCCATTCTGGGTGAGATGCATCGCGGCGGCTTGCTCCACGGCGACGTTCGCACCGTTCACAGCGACACCATGGGCGCAGCGATTGCCAAGTGGGACATCACGGTCGCGAACAACCCCGAAGCAGAACAGCTGTTCAAGGCTGCCCCGGGTGGCGTTCGCACGACGCAAGCGTTCTCGACCCAGAACCGCTACAAAGAGCTCGACACCGACCGTAAGGGCGGCGTGATTCGCTCTGTTGAACACGCATTCTCGAAAGACGGCGGTCTCGCTGTGCTCTTTGGCAACATCGCGGAGCGCGGCTGCATCGTGAAAACGGCAGGCGTGGACGAGAGCAACCTCACTTTCTCGGGCAAAGCGCATGTGTTCGAATCTCAGGACGACGCTGTCGAAGGCATTCTGACGCGCAAGGTGGAAGCCGGTGAGGTCGTCATCATACGCTACGAAGGCCCGCAGGGTGGTCCGGGGATGCAAGAGATGCTCTACCCGACCTCCTACCTCAAATCCAAAGGTCTCGGCAAAAAATGCGCGCTCCTGACCGATGGCCGCTTCTCTGGTGGCACCTCCGGCCTTTCGATCGGCCACGTGTCTCCTGAAGCTGCTGAGGGCGGTCTGATCGGCCTCGTGGAAGATGGCGACATCGTCGAGATCGACATCCCGAACCGGACGATCAACCTCAATGTCGATGACGCCACTCTGGCGGCCCGCCGTGAGGCGAAAGGCCCGCTGCCGTGGAAACCGGCGGCACCGCGTCCGCGCGCTGTGTCTACTGCGCTCAAGGCCTATGCAATGTTTGCGTCTTCCGCAGACAAAGGCGGGGTTCGCATCCTGCCGGAATAAGGCAGCGAACCGATGCGAGAGAATCGAAACGCCGTCCCGATTGGGGCGGCGTTTTTGCTATCTGACCGCTGTGATGGACTCTTCCCCTGCGCCATAGAGAATGAGCTCACCGGCGTCGCCAAAGTCGAACCGGTAGACGGATGAGAGCAGGGTCAGAAACCGAGTCTCCTGCACCATGAGCGCCTCAGAGCACATCATCCGCGTCGACGCGAGCGGACCAATGTTCATCCCCTCCCCCGTCAACTCAAATTCTCCGGTGTATCGGTTGCATCCGGCGGCACCTGACAGGCGCCCGAAACTTGTGATGGCGATGTCCAATACGCTCCCGTCTACGACGTCAGCCCCCGACAGGCTCTGTATGTGCCAAGTCGAACCAGTCAAAAGGGACAAGGTCTCGCCCGAACATCCCCGATATGTCTGACCATCAAAGGTCATCTCGACAGTTTCCGGATAGGGGCGGCCCGACATGTCATCACGACAAAGGTCAGGACGCACGGCGAGGCGAATTCCTGCGTCGGCAAGATCATAAACGAGCGCGCCGTCACTCACCTGCGCTTCGACACGCAGGGCAGAGAGACTCACCTCACCATAGGACAGCGATGCGTCGAATGTGGCGGCATTAGCGGTGATCATCCAGCCCGGCTCATTTCCACGGGCAACCCAATCCGAGTCACTCTTCTCGACTGTACAATTCTCAAACACCAGATCTTGATAAGTGAAACGCGCGTGTTCCCCTTTGAACCATACAGAGGCTTCCCCGCTTTCGGATTGATACCGCGCGCCAGATGCGGATGCGACAGCCCCCAATTCGTGCGTCTCTCCATCCAACGACAGAAGCAGAGCATCAGACCCGAATCCGACCCGTGCTGCGGCACCCTCGCAGGTTAGCTTTGTGGAAAATCCAATCGGCGCAGATTCTTGCGCCATCGAAGGAAAGATGCTCGCGATCCAAAGGGCTGCGCCCACAAACAACACCCGCATCTATTCCTCCCCATCCAGACTGATTCCAGCCTAGATTCGAGAAAGCACTTCATGAAAGGGGAAAACCTGTGAGGACATTAACAAGATCGCGAGCCGAGAATCGCCAGCATGACTTCAAAAGCGGAGTGCAGCGGCCAATCCAATCCACCAAAAACAAAAAAGGCACGCCCGAGGCGTGCTACTTTGTTTTCCCATTAAGGGGAGAAGTGGTGAGCCGTGCAGGATTCGAACCTGCGACCCACTGATTAAAAGTCAGTTGCTCTACCAACTGAGCTAACGGCCCACTTTCTCACTGTCTTGCGACTGTGCGGCGGGGTTTACTGATGCTGGTCGGGACCGTCAAGCGCAAAACTGAGATTTTCTTGGAAAAGGTTTCGACAGGGGTTATATGCGCGCCATGCAAAAAGAGAATGACACCACGCGCCTGCCGTTTCTAAAGATGCACGGACTGGGCAATGACTTCGTGATTTTTGATTCACGGGGACGCGACGCAATTGTGACGCCCGAACTGGCGCAGGCGATCGGCGACCGCCATCGCGGCGTTGGGTTTGATCAGCTCGCAGAGATTCGCACATCTGACGTGGCGGACATTGATCTGGATTTCTGGAACTCCGATGGATCCCGCGCTGGGGCTTGTGGCAATGCGACTCGCTGCGTCGGTCGATTGATGCTCGACGAATTGGGGAAAAATGAGATCACCATCCGAACCGAACGCGGCATTCTGATTGCCCGCGACGTGGGAGATGAGGTCTCGGTGAACATGGGGCATCCGCAACTCATGTGGGACGAGATTCCGCTCTCCCATCCGGTCGACACAGAATTTCTGCCGCTTGAGGGTGAGCCTGTGGGCGTCGGCATCGGCAACCCACATGCAGTCTTCTTCGTCGACAACGTGAATGAGACGGACGTCGCGGGATGGGGCCGTAAGGTCGAATACGACCCGCTTTTCCCGAAGCGCACAAATGTCGAATTTGCCGAAGTCCGAAACCGTAACGAGATTCGCATGCGTGTCTGGGAGCGCGGAACGGGAATCACGCTCGCCTGTGGCTCCGGCGCCTGCGCGACGGCTGTTGCCGCGAACCTACGTGGGCTAACGGAAAAGTCCGTCCGTATGGAAGTTGATGGCGGCTGGCTCCAGCTCGACTGGCGCGATGATGGCGTCTGGATGACCGGACCGACCCAGATCGTATTCCAAGCAGAGTTCGACGCGTCCTTTCTGGAGCGCGTCTAATGTCTGCTAAACCTCCTGTCTTTGCGACGCTCGGCTGTCGCCTCAACGCCTATGAAACCGAGGCGATGAAAGATCTCGCCGCGAAAGCCGGGGTCGAAAACGCCGTTGTCGTGAACACCTGTGCTGTGACGGCCGAGGCCGTTCGCAAAGCGCGGCAGGAGATCCGCAAGCTTCGGCGCGACAATCCCGAGGCTAAAATCATTGTCACAGGCTGTGCTGCGCAAACGGAGCCAGAGACCTTCGCCACCATGGGCGAGGTCGATCTTGTGATCGGCAACTCGGAGAAGATGCAGCCGGAAACCTGGAACGCCATGGGGCCGAATTTCATCGGGGACACAGAGCGGGTTCAGGTCGATGACATTATGTCCGTCACCGAAACGGCCGGTCACCTGATCGACGGTTTCGGCACGCGCAGCCGCGCCTATGTGCAGGTTCAAAACGGGTGCGACCACCGCTGCACCTTCTGCATTATCCCCTATGGCCGCGGAAATTCGCGCTCCGTGCCCGCCGGCGTCGTCGTGGATCAGATCAAACGCCTCGTCGACAAGGGCTTTAACGAAGTCGTGCTGACGGGTGTGGATCTGACCTCTTGGGGAGCCGATCTGCCAGCTACACCGCGCCTCGGCGATTTGGTTATGCGAATCCTCAAACTCGTTCCCGATCTGCCGCGGCTACGGATTTCGTCGATTGATTCGATTGAGGCCGACGAGATGCTGATGCAGGCGATTGCGACCGAACCACGCCTGATGCCGCATCTTCACCTGTCCTTGCAGCATGGCGACGACCTCATCCTCAAGCGCATGGCACGCCGTCACCTACGTGACGATGCCATTGCGTTCTGTGAGGAGGCCCGGAAACTGCGTCCGGACATGACATTCGGCGCCGACATTATCGCGGGCTTCCCGACGGAAACCGAAGCGCATTTCGAAAACTCGCTCAAACTCGTGACCGAATGCGACCTGACGTGGCTTCATGTCTTCCCGTATTCGAAACGCGAGGGCACGCCTGCCGCCAAGATTCCCAATCAGGTGAAAGGCCCCGTGATCAAGGAGCGCGCCGCGCGTCTCCGTGCCATTGGCGACGAACAAGTTCGGAAACACCTTCAGGCACAGGTTGGGCGCACCCATCATATCCTGATGGAAAACCCGCACATGGGCCGCACAGAGCAGTTCACCGAAGTATCCTTCGCCACTCCGCAGATCGAAGGTGCCCTCGTCCGCGCCACGATCACTGGAATCGACGGCACGCAACTGATCGCATGACCCCCATTCTCTACTCCTTCCGCCGTTGCCCCTATGCGATGCGTGCGCGTCTCGCGATTGCGTCCGCCGGGATTGAAGTCGAACTGCGTGAGATCGTGTTGCGCGACAAGCCCGCCGAGATGCTGGCCGCTTCTCCCAAAGGAACGGTACCCGTGCTGATTGTCAGCGATCAGGTGATCGACGAAAGCCGCGACATCATGGATTGGGCGCTTGCACAGAACGATCCAGAGTGCCTTTTGGATATGCCAGCCGAGGGCGAGGACTGGATTGCGGCTATCGAAGGCCCGTTCAAGACCGCACTCGACCGCTACAAATACGACACGCGGTATGAAGATGCCGACGCGACGGCCGAACGCGAAGTCGCCGCATCCATTTTGCGACAGGTTGATCCGCAGCTGCGGCAGACCCCGTGGCTCTTCGGGGAAAAGCCGTCTCTCGCGGATTTGGCGACGATCACTTTCGTGCGGCAATACGCGATGGTGGATCGCGACTGGTTCAACGCGCAGGACTGGCCGGGCGTGATCGGTTGGCTCGACAGATTTCTCGACTCGCCCCGATTTGCGGCGATTATGACCAAGTACGAGAAATGGAATGCACAAATGATTCCTGTGACTTTCCCCTGATTCCCACTCAGAATCACTCGTTAGCGATCACAAACGTCCCCATTGGGTCACATTGCGACAGATCGCGCCACTTCACATTGGATTGAATGCTAGACGCACACGCCTCACCTCGTTAAAAGCGCCTGCGAAGGGCTACGGGTAAACCGTGGCCTCTCAAGCATTGGCCGGGGAGTCCGGCTTGAGAGAATGGAGATTTGCTCGTGTCCCACGTAGACGAACACGAAGGCACCCGCCGCGATTTCCTGTACTACGCCACTGGTGGCGCAGGTGCAGTAGCCGCAGGTGCCGCTGTATGGCCTCTGGTCAATCAGATGAACCCCTCTGCTGACGTTCAGGCGCTCAGCTCGATCCGCGTTGATGTCAGCGGCGTCGAGACGGGCACCCAGCTGACCGTCAAATGGCGCGGCAAGCCGGTGTTCATCCGTCGCCGCACGCAGGAAGAAATCGACGCAGGCCGCGCAGTTCCGCTGTCCGATCTCGTGGACCAAGATGCAGAAAACGCGAACATCGCGGCTGGCTCTGCGGCAACCGATGAAAACCGGACGCTCGACGAAGCAGGCGAATGGCTGGTGATGATGGGTGTGTGTACCCACCTCGGCTGTGTGCCGCTCGGCGATGGCGCTGGCGAGTTTGGCGGCTGGTTCTGCCCCTGCCACGGTTCGCACTACGACACCGCAGGCCGTATCCGCAAAGGACCGGCTCCGCGTAACCTCGATATTCCGGTTGCAGCCTTTGACGGCGACACCGAAATCGTTCTGGGCTGAGGGAGAAACTGATGTCTGGTATTCCACACGACCATTATGAACCGAAGACCGGTCTCACCAAAGCGGTGAACTCCCGTCTTCCGGTCATCGGCCTGATCTACGACACGCTGATGATCCCGACCCCGAAAAACCTGAACTGGATGTGGATCTGGGGCATTGTCCTTGCATTCTGCCTCGGGCTTCAGATCGTCACCGGTATCGTTCTGGTGATGCACTACACGCCGCACGTTGATCTGGCATTCGCTTCCGTCGAGCACATCATGCGCGACGTGAACGGTGGCCACATGCTGCGCTACCTACACGCCAACGGCGCGTCGCTCTTCTTCTTCGCTGTGTATCTCCACATCTTCCGCGGTCTCTACTACGGCTCCTACAAAGCCCCGCGCGAAATCACGTGGATCATCGGTATGATCATCTACCTCCTGATGATGGCAACCGGCTTCATGGGCTACGTTCTGCCTTGGGGTCAGATGTCCTTCTGGGGTGCAACCGTGATCACCGGTCTCTTCGGCGCGATCCCGTTCATCGGCGAACCGCTCCAAACTTGGCTGCTCGGCGGACCGGCTGTGGACAACGCCACGCTGAACCGCTTCTTCTCGCTGCACTATCTCCTGCCGTTCGTGATTGCTGGTCTCGTGATCGTCCACATCTGGGCGTTCCACCACACCGGCAACAACAACCCGGCAGGCATCGACGTGCGCAAGACGTCCAAAGCCGAAGCTGAAAAAGACACCCTGCCGTTCTGGCCGTACTTCGTGATCAAAGACCTCTTTGCTCTCGGCGTTGTTCTTGTTGTCTTCTTCGCGGTTGTTGGCTTCATGCCGAACTACCTCGGCCACCCGGACAACTACATCGAAGCAAACCCGCTCGCGACACCTGCACACATCGTTCCGGAATGGTACTTCCTGCCGTTCTACGCGATCCTGCGTGCGTTCACCGCTGACGTTTGGGCCGTGCAAGCCGTGTCCTTCCTGACCGGTGGCATCATCGACGCGAAGTTCTTCGGTGTGCTCGCAATGTTCGGTGCAATCATCGCGATGGCGCTCGTGCCGTGGCTCGACACCTCCTCTGTTCGTTCCGGCAAATACCGCCCGATGTTCAAATGGTGGTTTGCACTGCTCGCGCTCGACTTCCTCGTCTTGATGTGGGTTGGCGCAATGCCGACCGATGGCATCTACCCGTATATCTCGCTGATCGGCGCAACCTACTGGTTCGCTTACTTCTTCGTGATCCTCCCGCTTCTGGGTGTGATCGAGAAACCGGCCCAACTGCCGGCGACGATCGAAGAAGACTTCGCGTCCCACTACCCGGGCGCGGCAGAGTGAGAAAGGAAACAGGGACTATGATTAAGAAACTTACCCTCTCCGCACTCGCTGCTCTGAGCCTCTCCGCTGGCGCGGCTATGGCTGCAGGTGAATCGGGTCACAAGCTCCACGACGTGGACTTCTCCTTCGAAGGTCCGTTCGGCACCTTTGATCAGATGCAGCTTCAACGCGGCCTGCAGATCTACACCGAAGTGTGTTCTGCTTGTCACGGCCTGAAGTTCGTGCCGATCCGCACGCTCGCAGACGAAGGTGGCCCGCAGCTTCCGGAAGATCAGGTGCGCGCCTACGCGTCCCAGTTCCCGGTGAACGACGAAGCCTCCAACATGCACCTCTTCGACTACGATGAGGGCGCTGCACGGACTCTGACCGAGAACGACCACTTCCCGGCAAACAACTCGCAAAACGCACCTGACCTGTCCCTGATGGCGAAGGCGCGCGCTGGCTTCCACGGTCCGGCCGGTCTCGGCATCAACCAGTTCTTCAAGGGCATTGGTGGACCCGAGTACATCGTCGGCATCCTGACCGGTTACACCGGCGAGGAAAAAGTCGAAGCAGGCACCACCTACTACGAGAACACCGCGTTCCCGGGTGGTTGGATCGCAATGGCACCGCCGCTCTATGGCGATGACGTTGAATTTGCTGATGGTCACTCTGCCGAGCTGCACCACGAAGCAGAAGATCTCGCAGCCTTCCTGATGTGGACTGCAGAGCCGAAAATGATGGCACGCCAGAAAGCCGGCTTCCTTGCCGTGACTTTCCTCGTGCTCCTCACCTCGCTTCTGTACCTCACCAACAAGAAGCTCTGGGCACCGCACAAAGGTAAAAAGACCACGCTCTAAGGCTGGTCTGCTCCAAATAGAAAAGCGCCCCTCGGGGCGCTTTTTTTATGTTCCGATATAGGCGGAGAGACCGCTCGGCGGGTTGGCTTTGATCTCGCTCCAATCCCTTGGCGGATCACAGCGCCCATCCTCAATCCAAATGACCTGATCCGCGAACGCCTCAACATCCGCAATGTCGTGCGTGACCATGAGCATCGTCGCCCCGAGCCGCGTCCCCACATCTTTGGCTAGCGCGATCATCTCCCGCCGCATCGCAGGCCCGAGCGCGGAGAATGGCTCATCAAGCAACACGAGCGGCTTTTCCTGCACCAGAACCCGCGCAAGGGCCACGCGACTTTGCTGTCCGCCCGAGAGTTCAGCCGGTTTGCGCCGCTCAAAGCCTTTGAGACCAACAGCCGCGAGCGCCTCACACACCCGCGCAGTTTCCTCCGACGACAGGCGCAGGTTCGGACGGATACCGAGACCGACGTTCTGAGCGGCAGTCATATGAGCGAAGAGATTATGATCCTGAAACAGATGCGCGATCGGGCGTTTCGCAGGCGTCGAATTAGTGAGGTCTTCCCCACGCCAAATCAGTTGCCCCTCGTCGGACCGCGCAAATCCTCCGATTAGAGACATCAGGGTCGATTTGCCGGCGCCAGACGGACCGATCACGGCGATCCGCGAGCCATTTGGCACGGCCGCAGACACAGAGAGCGTAAAGTCCGCTCCGGCTTCCTTTTGCGTCAGTCTGATATTGCGAAGTTCAAGCACGGCGTCGCCCCCACGCGTCAAAGATATAGAAAAGCCCGAGGCTTAACATCAAAAGCAAGAGCGCCGCCCCCATTGCCTGCTCCATTCGGTAGGACCCCATCAGGCGGTAAATCTGCAGCGGCAGCGTTGCACCGTCCGGACGCGCGAACAGGGTGATAACGCCGAGATCGCCCATAGACAGCGCCGCCGCCAACCCGCCGGAAAACCCGAGCGGCAAACGCAGACGCGGCAGGAGCACGAGTCGGACATAGGCCCAGCCAGTCAAACCAAGTGAGGCAGACAAACGGCCATAGTCCCGCTCGGCCGCCGCCAGAGCGGGCGACAGCGCGCGGAGCATGAAGGGGAGCGACATGACCGCGTTGACCAGCGCCGTCACCAAAAGCGCCCAATCCGCAGGGTCCGTCACGGCAAACATCACGATATAGAGTCCCGTGCCCATCACCAAAGGTGAGGCAGCAATGGAAGAGAGGCCGATCACTTCGAGAACTTTCCACCGCTGCGCAGACAGTACCAAGGAGAGGGCCAGACAGATCGCGAGTGCCGCCGATCCCACCGCCGTCACCACGGACCGAAGTGCCGCCTCCCAGACGGAGACAGGCAAGGAGAAGATCCCCGCACCACCGCGGATGAAGATCATCAAAAGTGGTGTCAGAAGAAAGAGGCTCACAACCACGATCCAGAAACCATCGAGAACACGGCTCTGCGCATGGTGCCCATCAAACCGCAGCACCCGACGCCCGATCCCCCCGTGACCGACCTGCGGCACCCGAAAGAAGAGAGAGCCAGCGGCCGCAATCACGCAGATCGCCACTTGGACCAGAGCAAGGAGAGACGCTTTCCCGAGATCAAAATCATACCGAAACGCCTCATAGATCGCGAGTTCAACAGTCGTCGCCTTCGGCCCGCCGCCAAACGTCAACGCCACAGCAAAGGACGTGGTGCATATCAGGAAAATGACCGTAAGCGCCCCCGGCACGATCTCCTTGAGCATCGGAAGTTCGATATGTCGGAAGGTCGCCGAGGGGCTGAATTCCAAAGCTGAGGCTAGGCGGAAACGCTCTGCGGGAATGGCGGACCAGCCCTGTAGCAAGAGACGGGTGGCCAGTGGCAAATTGAAAAAAACGTGCGCGAGAATGACGCCGTGGAATCCGTAGATCGAAATCGGTTCCAACCCGACCCAACCGAGCGCAACTGCGAGCAGCCCGCTTTTGCCGAACACGGCAGTGAGGCCGAGGATGGCAACAATGGTCGGGAGGATGAAGGGCGCGCCGAGCAATGTGATGAGCAGCCCGCGCCCGAAAAACTCACGACGGGCCAGCGCACGCGCCGCAGGGATCGCGAAGAGCACCGACAAAAGCGCCGAGAGCGCGGCCTGCACGACCGTGAACCGCACAGCCATCCAGTCAAAGCGGGAGAGACCGGACATCCCCTCCGCCCGAAGCGCAACCGCGCCCAAGGTGCCTAGACTCAGGACGGCAACAATCGCCGCCGCCAAGAGCCCGGGCCAAAGTCTTATTGCGAGAATGCGGAACGCCATTCTGAAATGGCCTCCTCACGCGTTGCATCGGCCTCATCTTCAGAGAGGAAGATCGCTTTCTCCGGATAGTTCAGCTCGGAAAATGCCGCAGGCCACTGATCTTGCGGCAGGGCCGCAGGGTAAGACCAGTTTGCGGTTGGAATGATTTCCTGAAACGTCGGGGACATAACGAATGCCATGAACTGATCCGCCAATTCCGGTTGATCCGTGCCTTTCAGTTTCGCCGCCAGCTCCACCATGAAGTAGTGGCCTTCGTCAAAGAGGGCTGCGGACTTCGTCTCATCCTCTTCGGCAATGATGTGGTAGGCAGGCGAGGTCGTGTAGGAAAGGACCATATCGACCTCACCATCGGTGAAGAGGCCGTAGGCCTCCGACCAGCCCTTGGTCACGGTCGTGACTTTCGGAGCGAGCTTCGCCCATGCGGATTCAGCGTCATCGCCGAACACTTCTTTGCCCCAGAGAACGAGTGCGAGACCAGAGATCGAGGTGCGCGGGTCCTGAATCGCGATAGACCAGTCTTCATCGGAGTTCACCAGCTCGGCGAAAGACGCCGGCGGGTTTTCGATCTTGGTGTTGTCATAGATAAAGGCCGTGTAGCTCCAGTTGAACGGCAGGAACGTGTCGTCCGTCCAGTCGAGCGGCAGCGTCAGCGGCGACAGATCAAGACCGTGCGGCGCAAACAGACCCGTTTCGCGAGCTTTCTTCGTCACATCGGAATTAAAGCCGATGGCGACATCCGCCTTGGTGCGCTCTCCTTCGAGCAAGATACGCGGCAGCAAATCGCCCGTCACATATTCGATCTCGCAGCCACATTCGGCCTCGAAGGCCTCTTTGATCGCGGGGCCCGGGCCCCATTCGGACGCGAAGTAATCCGGTGCGTAAATGGTGAGAGGGTCTGCCGCAGCAGAGGTTGCGACGCAGAGAGCCGCAAGGGTGAGACCATATTTCATGGTTCGCTCCATACAATATGGGCGAAGAAAAAGGGCAGCGTTCAAGTGCTGATACCTTCCCTCCGCCGGTGTTAGCCGGTTCAGGTTCAACGGGTTCGCAAAATGCATCTCAGCCGTGTCGAGCACGGGCACCCCGAGGTAGGCGCGAAGCTATGTGTCTCTGGTAAAAAGTGCAAGCCCCCCGAAAAACACGGGGGGCGAGGGATTAGTGCTTGTGGGCTGCAACGGCGAGTTCGGCTTCTGCGGCTTCGTCGATGTGAATGTCATCATCTGTCAGAACGCCCGCATCCGGATCCGAGAAGATCGCGAGATCAATTTTGCCTTCGCCTTTCGCAACGATGGTGGTCACGACAGCGTCGCCCGTGATGTTCACGGCGGTACGGATCATATCCATCAACCGGTCGACCCCGAGAATTAGGGCAATCCCCTCAATCGGCAGACCAACCTGACCGAGCACCATGGTGAGCATGACAAGGCCAACACCTGGCACACCCGCCGTCCCGATGGAGGCGAGAACTGCCATTGCGATCACGGTGAGATAGCCCACGAGTCCAAGTTCGATACCGTAGACATTCGCGAGGAACACAGTCGCAACACCCTGCATAATCGCGGTCCCGTCCATATTGATCGTCGCGCCAAACGGCACACAGAACGACGCCACGGAGTTATCAACACCCATCCGCTCAGTCACCGAGCGCAGGGTGACCGGAATGGTCGCATTCGAGGATGCGGTCGAAAACGCAAACATTTGCGCGGGGCGAATCTTGGCCATGAAGGTGAAAGGGTTGAGACCCGTTAGCAGCTTGAGCATCAGCATCAGCGTGACAAAGAGGTGCAGGAGCAAAGCGCCTGTGAGGGTAAAGACATAGGCCAGAACCGGAATGAACAGTTCGATCCCCTGTTCTGTGAATGTCTTTGTAATCAGACAGAAAACACCAATGGGGGCGGCGGACATGACGATGGTCACGATCTTCATCATCACCTCGTTCATGTATTCGCAGCCTTCCACAAACCCTTTAGAACGGCTCCCGAGCATCAGCACGGCCACGCCAAGGACGATGGTGTAGAAGATGATCTGGAGCATTTCGCCGCTCGCAAACGCGGCTATCGGGTTCGTCGGTACAATCGCCGCAAACACGTTCCAGACGGTCGGCGCGGCCTTTCCTTCGATCCCGCCGACCTCAACGCCCGTCATGTCAAAGCCCTTACCCGGCCCGATAATGAGCGCGAGCATGATGGCGACGCCGATCGCGAGCGCGGTTGTCGCGAGGTAGAGGCCGAAACTTTTGCCCCCCACACGCCCGAGCAGACGAATGTCACCAATCCCCGTCACCCCAGTCAGCAGGGAAAAGAACACGAGCGGCACAACAAGCATCTTAAGCGCGTTGACAAACATCTTGCCGATCATGCCGAAAAGGCCGCCGACGATGTGCGTGTTGATGAACGCGCTATCGATCATGTTGAAGATTACGCCGAGGATCACACCCGCGACCATCCCGATCATAATTTTCACAGTAAGGGACATTTTTTTCTCGCCCATATCCGGGCCCGGAGTCGTGTCAGTTGCAGTCATTTTCAAATTCCACTTCTCTATTTGTCCCTCAACTCTCTCACGAATCCCGAATTTTCCCAAATTTCGCCCCGCCGCAGTCGCGCGAAACTCCTCGAACACGCACTGTTTGCTCAAAGATGTAACATCGGATAAAGCAGAGGAAATTTGAGGAGTCCCCGATGAGCATGAACACTTTCGGACATCTTTTCCGCTTCACCACCTGGGGTGAGAGCCATGGCCCCGCCTTGGGCGCCACGATTGACGGCTGCCCTCCGGGCATCGAAATCTCCGAAGAGATGCTTCAGGTCTGGCTCGACAAGCGCAAGCCGGGCACCTCGAAATTCACGACGCAACGCCGTGAACCGGATCAGGTCGAGATTCTCTCGGGTGTGTTTGAAGGCAAGACCACCGGCACGCCCATCCAGCTCATGATCCGAAACACGGACCAGCGTTCAAAAGACTATGGCGAGATTGCAGAGGCCTTCCGCCCGGGTCACGCCGACATCACCTATTGGCAGAAATACGGGATTCGCGACTATCGCGGTGGCGGACGCTCCTCCGCCCGCGAAACAGCCGCTCGTGTGGCGGCAGGCG
Source organism: Celeribacter litoreus (assembly GCF_020165855.1). Taxonomy (GTDB): domain Bacteria; phylum Pseudomonadota; class Alphaproteobacteria; order Rhodobacterales; family Rhodobacteraceae; genus Celeribacter; species Celeribacter litoreus. Next base: position 100,674 of record NZ_JAIUFY010000001.1, read on the forward strand.
GTATCGCCCGCGCTGTTCTGGCTCAACTGGTGCCGGATCTGAAAATCACCGGCTACATGACGCAGATCGGTCCGCACGGGATCGAAGGTCCACGCGATATGGCCGAGATCAATAACAACCCGTTCTGGGTCCCCTCCGCTGCTACGGCAGAGACTTGGGCCGACTACCTCAACGGCATCCGCAAAAGCGGCTCCTCTGTTGGCGCCATCTGCGAAGTCACTGCAGAGGGCGTTCCCGCGGGTCTCGGCGCACCAATCTATGCGAAGCTCGACACGGACCTCGCAGCGGCGATGATGTCGATCAACGCGGTCAAAGGCGTCGAGATTGGCGAAGGCATGAACGCGGCCTGCCTGACGGGCGAAGAAAACGCAGATGAGATGCGCATGGGACCGAACGGCCCAGAATACGGCTCAAACCGCGCCGGTGGCATCCTTGGCGGCATTTCGACAGGCCAGGACGTGGTTGTCCGCTTTGCGGTGAAACCGACATCCTCCATCCTCACACCGCGCAAGACCGTGACGAAATCGGGCAAAGACACCGATCTCATCACGAAGGGTCGCCATGACCCCTGTGTCGGCATTCGCGCTGTCCCCGTCGGTGAAGCCATGATGGCCTGTGTCATTCTCGACCATCTCCTGCTGCATCGCGGACAAGTCGGTGAAGGAACCCGAGGAAAAATTGGCTGACTTCGTCACGATTCTGGGCATCACGTTCCCCATTTTCGCGCTGATTGCCCTTGGGTTCACACTGGTCTCGAAAGGCGTGTTCAATCGCGCCGCACTCGACGTGTTCAGTTTCTGGGTGATGAACATCGCGCTGCCGTCGCTGATCTTTGCGGCTATTGCGTCACGGTCGATCTCGACCGTATTCCATCCAAATTACCTCATTCTCTATGCCGGAACGGCGCTCATCCCGATGGCCGTCGCCTTTCTGTGGTTTTCGCGGCAATCCGACCCGTTGCGGCGCGCCGTGGCCGTCATGGTCTCTGCCTGCCCGAACACCGGCTTTATCGGCTCGTCGATCTTTCTTCTCGTGATACCCGAACAGGCTGGGGTTGCACTTGCGCTCAATCTGCTTGTCGAAAACATCCTTTTGGTGCCTCTGTCGCTCGTTCTGTTTGAACTGGCCCGCAACGGCGAAGACACCGGACACACGCTGCGCCAACGCTTGATGCAGGTGTTCATCGGTCTCGCGCGTCGTCCCCTAATGATTGCAATTGTGATGGGGCTCGTATTTTCCGCCCTCGGCGCCCCTCTGCCAGAGGCCGGATTGCAGTTTTTCAAACTGCTTGGAGCCTCGGCACCCGCCATCGCGCTTTTTGTGATTGGGGGTTCTTTGGTTGGGCAGTCCTTTGACGGAAACCTGCCTTTGGCCGCTCAATTGGGGATGATCAAGCTTGCGGTCATGCCCTTGGCCGCGATCGGGTTGATCCTACTGTTCGGCCAGTTTGGGGTCGAATTGGAGCCGGATTTGTTCAAGGCGCTCCTCATCACCTCAGCCCTACCCACCATGGCGTTGGCCGCCGTTTTTGCCCAAGAGGTCGGGCGCGGCACGTTTGCCTCGCTCGCGATCCTGCTGAACACGCTGGGCGCGTTTATCTCGCTCAATCTGGTGCTGTATTTCGTCTTGTAGAGATTAACGCGCTTTGGACATCTGAACGGCGAGTATGCCGACCATGATGGTCAGAACGCCCGCGACGTCCCAAATGCCGACGGTCTCCCCGAGCAGAGCTGCCGCAATCGCGACACCAAAGAACGGGTTGAGAAAGTGGAATGCGGAGGCTTTCACGGTGCCGATCCGTTCGACAAGTTTGAACCAAATCCACGTTGCCATAAGGCCAGGCACAAAGGTGGTGTACAACATGGCCCAAACGAGTTTGGCGGAGAACACCATCTCATAGGTGTCGATTACTGGAGAAAGAGCGGCGAGGACAATTGCGCCCACAAAGCTCTGCACCCCGACGACCATGAGAACATTGCCTCCTGCACCTGTCGTCCGCACCGCCAAAGTCGCAACGGCAAGCGCAACTGTCCCGATGACACACATAAGAACCCCCACAAGGTCACTGCCCGCCGACAGGCGCGTGCCCATGATCACGAGGACGCCTACAAAACCGATCACAAGACCGATCAGGGCAAGAGGTTTGGGGACCTCTTTGAGCACGAGGACGGAGAGTGCCGCCACCACGAGCGGCATGGAGGACGCGAGCACAGAGGCGAGAGACGCCTCGACAGAACGCATCGCGAGGAAATAGAGACCGAGATAGGCCGCGTTTTGGCATAGGCCAAAGATGATGATGCCCTTCCACTGCGCCCTGCTGAAATTCCACGACTGGCCGAGCGCCTTTGCGATCAGGACACCCGCAGTGCCAGTCAGGAGAAACCGGACAGCTAGGGACGCAAGCGCCGGAGCGTCTGCGACGATAATCCGCGCCGAGGTAAAGGCCGATGACCACATCAGGACAAATGCGACTCCCATCACGATCGCTTTGAAATCCATATCCGCTCCCGCTCACAGCATCCAAAAACGCGAAAGGGCCGCGACCAGCGCGACCCTCCCGTTCAAAGCGTGTATAGGCTTAGCCGTTGACGCTGTCTTTGAGCGCTTTTGCAATGGTCATTTTCACGACCTTGTCAGCGTCTTTCTTCATCATGTCGCCGGTCTGCGGGTTGCGGACCATGCGCTCCGGACGCTCACGGCAATAGATTTTGCCAACGCCCGGAAGGGTCACAGCGCCACCAGCGGAAACTTCGCGGGTGATGAGAGCAGTAACAGCCTCGAGAGCGCTACCTGCGGATTTTTTATCGGTGCCCATTTCTTCGGCCAGTGCAGCGATCAGTTGGGTCTTCGTCATCGGTTTCGACATGTCTGTATACTCCTCGTATTCCCCCATGGTTTAGGGGGTTATTGCGCATTTTTAAGCGAATATTGAGAGGACGCACAACGGCTAGTGTCGCAAACGCGGGCTTTTTCACGCATTTTGAGCAAAAAATGTGGCTTATAGGAAAGCCGTCTCCTCAAACGACCGCAATTTCCGGCTGTGAATGCGCTCGATCGGCATCTCGCGGAGGATTTCCATTGCACGTATTCCGATCTTCAAATGTCTCGAAACCTGCGATTTGTAGAAATCTGAGGCCATTCCGGGGAGCTTCAGTTCACCATGAAGCGGCTTATCCGAGACACACAGAAGCGTGCCGTAGGGCACACGGAACCGGAAGCCGTTCGCCGCAATCGTCGCGCTTTCCATGTCGAGTGCAATCGCCCGTGATTGCGAGAGACGCTGCACCGGACCCGACTGATCACGCAGTTCCCAGTTTCGGTTGTCGATGGTCGCCACAGTACCCGTCCGCATGATCCGCTTGAGGTCATAACCTTCGAGTTCGGTCACCTCTTCCACCGCGTCTTCGAGCGAAGTTTGAATTTCAGCGAGCGCCGGAATCGGCACCCAAACCGGCAGGTCGTCATCAAGGACGTGATCCTCGCGTAGATAGGCGTGGGCCAGAACGAAGTCGCCCAAGCGCTGGGAATTCCTCAGACCCGCGCAGTGCCCGACCATGATCCACGCATGAGGGCGAAGAACAGCAATGTGGTCCGTGGCCGTTTTCGCATTCGACGGCCCCACCCCGATATTCACGAGGGTGATCCCCGACCCGTCTGCACGTTTGAGGTGATAGGTCGGCATTTGCGGCATTTTGGCCGAGGCTGGAATTTCTGCGTCCGCATCGAAAATCTCGACATTCCCGGTGGAGACAAAACTCGTATAGCCACTCGCGGGATCAGCGAGCATCGCGCGGGCGTAGGCTTCGAACTCGGAGACGTAGAACTGGTAGTTGGTGAACAACACGTGGTTCTGGAAGTGGCTCGCATCCGTCGCCGTGTAGTGGGACAGCCGCGCCAGCGAGTAATCAATACGCTGCGCCGTGAAGGGCGCGAGAGCGTGCGATCCGTCCGTGTGCAGATAGTCGAATCCGTTGACGATATCGTCGTGCGTCGTCGAGAGGTCTGGCACATCAAAGACGTCGCGCAGCGGATAAGACAACGCGCCTTCCTGCGGCACGGTGATCTCTTCGTTATAGGCCACAGCAAAGTGGATCGGCATCGGCGTCTTCGACGGACCGATCAGAACCTCGACACCGTGGTTGCGCACGATCTGCTTGATCTGCTGGCGCAGGTAGTTCCGGAAAAGATCAGGCCGCGTGATCGTCGTCGAATAGGTTCCGGGCTTAGCCACGTGACCAAAGGACAGCCGGCTATCCATCGTCGCATAGGACGTCGTTTCGACCCGAATCTCCGGGTAAAAGGCCCGATAGCGGGACTCTGGCTGCACACCTTCGGCCACCGCAGAGAATTTGTCGGTCAGGAATGAACAGGCTTCGTCATAGAGCTCTTCGAGATATGCGACGGCCTTCGCTGGGTCCGAGAAAAGTTTCGGCTCACGTGCTGGGGGCGTTTCCAAGCTCAGGCTCTTCGATGTGCTGTTCATTTCTTTTCCTTTTTGTCCGTTCCGCCCTAGCTAGGGCGATACCGTTTACACTTGTAATTCGACTTGGGCCTCGTCACTCAGTTGAGACTAAGTCAAAGACGGACGCAAGCGCTCCTGCCCCTACGACATGGAAGGTTCACACATGACACAGAAAACTCTCTTCTCGTTTGGACATGGATATAGCGCACAGGCGCTCGCCCGCCTCCTCGTGCCCGAAGGATGGACCATCTACGGGACGACCCGAAATCCAGAGAAGGCAGAACAGTTCAAAGCCGACGGTGTGATCCCCGTAATCCTCGGAGTAGACCCGATTCCGGCTAAATTCGGCGCTGCGACGCATTTGTTGATGTCTGCAGCACCAAGTGAAGATGGCGATCCGTTGCTCCGTGAATATTTTGACGAACTGGTCAGCGCGGCGCCCAATCTTGAGTGGGTCGGGTATCTGTCGACCACCGGTGTCTATGGCGACCATGGCGGCGATTGGGTGGATGAGAACACGCCCCTCACCCCTGCCACCAAGCGTGGCCAGATGCGTGTCGCGGCCGAAACTCAGTGGACAAAGGCCGCCGAAGACCTCGGTTTTCCGCTTTCTATCTTCCGCCTCGCGGGGATTTACGGCCCCGGCCGCGGCCCATTTGCGAAGGTTCGGTCAGGCTCCGCTCGCCGGATCATCAAAGAGGGACAAATCTTTTCCCGCACACATGTCGAAGATATTGCGCGTGTGCTAGAGGCCTCCGTGAAGCAGCCCGAAAAGGCCGGCATCTACAATGTCTGCGACGACCTCCCCGTCCCGCCGCAAGACGTCATCGGCTATGCCGCCGAACTGCTCGGCCTCCCTTTGCCGCCCGAAGAACCTTTTGAGACCGCCGATATGACCCCAATGGCGCGGAGCTTCTACGCAGAGAGCAAGAAGGTGCGGAATGACCGCATCAAGGATGTGCTGGGCGTCACCCTGCTCTATCCGGACTACAAGACAGGTCTGAAAGCACTTCTGGCGCTGGAGCCGTAGTCGCGCGAACTGAACCTTTTTGCTCCTTTATGCGTTGGTGAAGAACCATGAAGGGACAGGACATGAACGAACCACGCTCTGTGAACGACATTTTGCGCGCCATTGAGGCTGCGCAGGATGATCAGGTTGGCCGTGTGTCCGTCGACGCGATCTTTGACGAAATCGGTCACGCGTCCTTTGCGCCTGCGGTCCTTGTGCCCGCCCTCATCCTAGTGTCGCCAATCTCCGGCATCCCCGGTTTTCCGACCTTCGGTGCGATCATCATCTTTCTCTTCGCGTTTCAGGCGGTACTCGGCACGGACCATCTCTGGTTACCAGAGTTCATCCGCCGCCGACATTTACCGTCCGAGAAGGTGCAAAAAGCGCTCGATTGGCTCGAGAAACCCGCAAACTGGATCGACGAGCGCACGGAAACGCGCCTCTCATTCCTCGCGAAGCGCCCGTGGCATCGGCTGACCTATCTATTGATGGTGCTGATCGCGATCACCATTCCGGCACTGGAACTGTTGCCCTTGGTCACGTCAGCCGCTTGCACCGCGATCAGTCTCATGGCGCTCGGCCTTATGGTGCGAGACGGACTTCTGGTCCTGCTCGGCTATCTCTCAATCGGGGCATTTGCAGGGCTGGTAATCGTGTTGAGCCAGCAGATTGCGGCTTAGGCCCGCTTGCTCGACAGGTCCGCGACACCGAGGGTCGTGAGCACCTTCGTCTCGATGTCAGACGCGCTCAGTGCGGCCACTTTGTACATCGCGTCAGGGCTCGCGTGGTCAATGAAGGTATCCGGCAGAGTCATCATGCGGAATTTCAGACCGTTATCGAACAGCCCCTCATTTGCGAGGAAGTCGGCCACATGCGACCCGAACCCACCGATAGAGCCCTCTTCGAGTGTGATCAGCGCCTCATGCTGGCTCGCGAGGTCGCGAATCAAATCGTGATCCAGCGGCTTGGCAAAGCGCGCATCCGCAACAGTGCAGGAAATGCCCTTCGCATTCAGGTTCTCGGCGGCTTTGAGAGCATGTTCGAGACGCGTGCCAAAAGACAGAAGCGCAACGCGCGTGCCCTCCATCACCACACGGCCCTTACCGATTTCGAGGACTTCGCCCCGCTCAGGCATCTGAACGCCAACGCCCTCACCGCGCGGATAGCGGAAGGCGATCGGGCCATCATCATAGGCCACGGAGGTCGCGACCATGTGCTTGAGTTCGGCTTCATCCGCGGCGGCCATCACGACCATTCCCGGCAGGTTGGCCATAAATGCGATGTCAAACGCACCCGCGTGCGTCGCGCCGTCGGCCCCAACGAGACCCGCACGGTCAATCGCGAAGCGGACAGGCAGACGCTGAATCGCAACGTCGTGGACAACTTGGTCATACCCGCGCTGAAGAAAGGTCGAATACATCGCACAGAACGGCTTCATCCCGCCCGCAGCCAAACCCGCGCTAAATGTCACGCCGTGCTGCTCCGCAATACCGACGTCAAAACAGCGCGACGGGAAGCGTTCGGCGAAGAGATCAAGGCCCGTCCCATCCGGCATCGCGGCGGTCACAGCAACGATCTTGTCATCCGTCTCGGCCTCTTGCAGGAGGCTCTTGGCAAACACAGAGGTGTAGGACGGCGCATTGGACTTCGCCTTCTTCTGTTCACCCGTTTGCACGTTGAACTTCGCGGTAGCGTGCCCCTTGTCCGGACGGCCCTCAGCGGGTGCGTAACCTTTGCCCTTTTGCGTGATCGCATGGATCAGGATCGGGCCAGTCGAGCGCGCTTTGACGGTGCGCAGAACGCTCAGCAACTGGTCCATGTCGTGCCCGTCAATCGGACCAACATAGGAGAAGCCGAGCTCTTCGAACAGCGTGCCACCGATCGTCATGCCCTTAAGCATTTCCTTGGCACGTTTTGCACCCTCTTGGAAAGGGTGCGGGAGAAGCGAAACCGCGCCCTTCGCGGCGGCTTTCAGTTCCTGATACGGAGCACCGGAATAGAGGCGAGTCAGGTAGGACGAGAGCGCCCCCGTGGGCGGCGCAATCGACATTTCATTGTCGTTGAGGATCACGATCAGGCGCTTACCGAGGTGGCCGGCATTGTTCATCGCCTCGAACGCCATGCCCGCCGACATGGACCCGTCGCCGATCACCGCAATCGCATCGCCGATCCCGTGCTCCGGCGCACCACCCAGATCGCGCGCCACGGCAAAACCGAGCGCGGCAGAGATAGACGTCGAACTATGCCCTGCCCCAAACGGATCAAACGGGCTCTCGGACCGCTTGGTGAAACCGGACAGACCGCCCTCCATCCGCAGGGTGCGGATGCGATCACGGCGACCGGTCAGAATTTTGTGCGGATAACACTGGTGCGACACGTCCCAGATGAGCCGATCTTTCGGCGTATCGAACACCGCGTGCAGCGCGACGGTCAGTTCCACGACGCCGAGACCAGCCCCCAAATGCCCGCCCGTTTCGGAAACAGCAGAAATCACCTCTTGGCGCAGTTCATGCGCGAGGCGTTTCAGGTCCGCATCAGAGAGCGTCTTCATGTCCGCAGGGACATTGACGCGATCGAGCGTGGGCGTGGCTGGACGATGATCAGACATAGCGTCTCGCTTTCTCAGGTTTCTCGCGAGATAACGAAGCGGGCGACATCTCGCAAGGGTTCCGCCCGTGTTCCAAAGGGGGACAATGCGGCGCAGGCTTCATCCACGAGATCTTGCGCACGTGCTTTCGCGGCGTCCAACCCCAGCAGAGAAACAAAGGTCGCTTTGCCCGCGTCCGCGTCTTTCCCGACGGCTTTGCCGGTCTTCGTCACATCGCCCTCTACATCCAAGATGTCATCCTGAATCTGAAAGGCAAGTCCGAGCGCCTTGGCATAGGCCGCGAGCGGCGCTGTATCCGCCTCCGCCATCCGTGGCCCAGCACAGGCCGACCATTCAATCAGCGCGCCGGTTTTCTTGTTCTGAAGGAGGGTAATTTCCGCCAAATCAAGCGGCGTGGCCGCCGTCTCGGCCGCGATGTCGAGAGCTTGGCCCAAGACCATCCCCTGAACGCCCGAAGACTGCGCCAACGTGCGCATCAATTCGACCCGAACACCGCTCGAAACGTCGAATTCGGGGCGGGTCAAGAGGTCAAACGACAGGGTCTGAAGCGCATCTCCGACGAGGACCGCCGTGGCCTCATCCCAGCGCTTGTGCACCGTCGGCTGGCCGCGTCGCAGGTCGTCGTCATCCATGCAGGGAAGATCATCGTGTACGAGGCTATAGGCATGGAGCGCCTCAATGGAAGCCGCCGCCCAAACGGAGGTTTTCGCAGAAACGCCATAGAGCGCCGCGCCCTCCATCACGAGAAACGCGCGCAGCCGCTTGCCACCATTGAGCGCATACCGCATCCCCTCTTCGACGGGGAGAGAGCCCAACGGCGCAAATACCGTCTCGAAACAGGCGGTCACAGCCGCCTTGCACCGCGCCAGGTCGTCTTGCATCAGAGGCCTTCGGTTTTTGTCGTGCCGGCAGCCTGCCCGTCGGGGCCGATGGTAATCTTCTCGACCTTCTCCTCGGCTTCCTTGAGCTTGGCTTCGCAATGCGCCTTCAACTTGGCCCCGCGTTCATAGAGCGTGATGCTGTCTTCCAGCGCCACGTCCCCGCGTTCCAGCTTGCTGACGACCTGATCGAGCTCGGTCATGGCCTGTTCAAAGGACATGTCTTCGACCTTATTCTCGCTCATTTCACGGCTCCCGTTTGTTACTGGACCTGCATATAGGAAAGTCGGGGGGAATGACCAGTTCCCCTGTGCCACATCATTCCGGCGTGAGCATATATCCTGCGCCACGGACGGTCTGCAGATACCTAGGTTGGCGCGGGTCATCTTCGATCTTGCGGCGCAAGCGCGTGATCTGGACGTCAACAGCGCGCTCCTGTGCCTGACCGCCATCCCGCCCAAGACGCTCCACGAGTTGGGCACGGGTGAACGGCTCGCCCGGATCGGAAACGAAAATCTTCATGAGCTGCGACTCGGTTCCCGTCAGGCGCACGACCTCTTCACCCTCCCAAAGCTCACCGCGTTCCGTGTCATAGCGGAATTTTCCGAGATGGAGGAATTTGGGACCGACCTCTTCGGGTTCGATTTGTGGCATCCGGCGCAATACGGCGTTGATCCGCAGGAGGAGTTCTTTCGGCTCAAATGGTTTCGACAGATAGTCATCTGCCCCGGCCTCAAGACCTTTGATCCGGTCTTCGGTTTCGCCCTTCGCCGTGAGCAACATGATCGGCGTGGAGATGGTTTTACGCAGATCTTGCGTAAGGCTGATCCCGTCCTCTCCCGGCATCATCACATCGAGCACGATCATGTCGAACTCCAGCCCAGCCAAGAGACGACGCGCATGGGCCGCATCGCGTGCGGCTGTGACACAAAACCCGTGCCGGATCAGAAACTTTTGTAACAACCCCCTGATCCGCGCATCGTCATCAACGATCAGCAGATGGATTTCACCGCTCAAGCCTACTCCTCCTTCACCGACATGGCGTTGAAATGAACGACTTGATCCGGGTCCATCATTGCCTCCAGAACTTTCCGGAACCCGGCGACCGCTTCATGCCCCGCCTCGCGGTAGGCCGCACGCATCCGCGCGCGTTGAGCTTCGGATAATTCCGCCTCCAATGCCTTGCCGCTCTCGGTAAGATAGAGATGTCTTTCTCGTTTGTCTTGTGTGCCAACACGACTTTCGACAAGACCGTCCTCAATCAGTGCGCGGAGCACACGGTTCAGCGATTGTTTGGTCACACCTAGGATGCTGAGCAGGTTGTTCACATTTGTGCCAGGCGTACGCCCGATGAAGTGAACTGCACGGTGATGCGCCCGACCGTATCCGTATTTCTCCAGAATGCGGTCCGGGTCTGCAGTAAAGCCGCGATAGGCGAAAAACATCGCCTCAATCCCTTTGCGAAGCTGCTCATCCGTCAGAAAAAGCAGGGCTTCTCCGCCGCTACCGCCACCTGCCTTGTTCTCCGCCATAGTCCGCCCTGTCTTCGCCTGCGTTCAAACTCCGACCACTTTAAGTCAGTGTTATTGACATTCCAAGATTGAATTGATAGCGAAACCAGGATTTCGCGCAACAATACTCCCCCTTACAATTCGATGGCGCAATTTCCTGATAAGGGGAGCAAAAGCATGAGGAGGTTTTCATGACCGGAAGCTACGAAGATCGCGACGGTAAAATCTGGATGGATGGCGAACTCGTCGACTGGCGCGACGCGAAAGTCCATATCCTTACTCACGCCATGCACTATGCCTCCTCCGTGTTCGAAGGCGAACGTTGCTACAACGGCAAAATCTTCAAATCCGTCGAGCACTCCGAACGCCTGCTAAAATCCGGCGAACTTCTCGACATGCCGATCCCCTACACCGTCGAGGAAATCGAGAAGGCGAAATATGACATGCTCGCTGCCAACGGCTGGACCGACGCCTACGTGCGCGTGATCGCATGGCGCAGCGCTGGCGAGGACATGGGTGTTGCCGCCAATCGCAACCCTGTCCGCATGGCTGTCGCTGGCTGGGAATGGGGCGCCTACTATGGCGACGCCAAGACCAAAGGCGCGAAACTAGACATCGCGAAATGGAAGCGCCCGTCTCCGGAAACTATCCCGACGTCTGCCAAGGCCGCCGGACTCTATATGATCTGCACCATGTCCAAGCACGCTGCCGAGGCAAAAGGCTGTTCCGATGCTCTGTTCATGGACTACCGCGGCTACGTGGCCGAGGCGACCGGCGCGAACATCTTCTTCGTCAAAGACGGCGAAGTGCACACTCCGATCCCAGACGCGATCCTGAACGGCATCACCCGCCAGACCGTCATTGGCATGCTCAAAGACAAAGGCATCAACGTCGTTGAACGCCGCATCAGCCCTGAAGAACTTGAAGGGTTCGAGCAGTGCTTCCTCACCGGCACAGCCGCAGAAGTCACGCCGGTTGGCCAGATCGGCGACTACATGTTCGAGGTCGGCGCGCTCACCCGCGAAATCTCCGAGGATTACGAGAAACTCGTCCGGAGCTGATCTTAACTCCAAACTAAGAGCTTCCTGCCAATGTGCGCTCAGGCAATTGGCGGGAGGCACCCGATGGTCAGTAAAAAAGACTCCATCCTTATCGGTCTTCTCACGATCTTCATCGTGACACCGGCGGTCATGTCCCTCATTGCCTACCTGATCACCGGCAACCCATCGCTCCGCCCGCTTGGCATCACCTTCGAGCGCCTGATCGAAGCCGGACAAATCAACGACAAAAGCGCCATTATCGCGCTCGTCGAGATCGGCACAGAGGCAGAGAGCGCCTCTCCCCAGTCCGAATACAAAGCCGCCCTTGAGATTACATTCTCCCGTTTGGAGACCGATGTTCAGGTGCAATTCCGAACCATCAAAGGCAGCAGGGCTGTGAACATTACCTACATTGTCGGGGAAAGCAGGATTGGCCCATTTCCCGCGAACCGAGCAGCCGAGGGCGTGATCGCCGCGACCGAGGCCGCGCGCATGGTCGTCGCCCAACGGCAGGCGATCATCCTCGAAGAAACCCGTCGCGAAGAGTATCGGCGCGGCTTCTGGTACCGGATCCTAGAGTAGAGACACCCGCACTCGTTAAAGCGCATCCGCTTTCTTGCGTCGCGACGCACTCAACCCGAGCGCCCTCTCCCGCAAAATGATCGCGACCCCAGCCGAAATCACAATGAGTGCCCCGATGAGCATCGGGATTGTCGGTGTATCGCCAAAGACCACATACCCGATCACCAAGGCAAAGATCATCGACGCATAGTCAAACGGCGCGAGGAGAGATGCATCCGCATAGCGATAGCAGGACGTCAAAAACACCTGAGCAACGCCTCCGATCAAACCTCCAAGTATCAAGTAAAGCGCGACTTCCATCGAGGGGAGCACCCACGGCGTAAAGGGAATCGTCAAAAGCCCGGCAACAGTGCAGGACATGGAGAACCAGAAGACAATCGACGTGGTCGACTCCGTCTTGACCATATTACGCACATGCAACTGAACGATTGCAGCAAGACACGCACCACCAAGCGCAACCATCGCCCCCAATTGCTCTCTCGGGTCAGGGGCGCCGTTAAACACAGTGATCCGCGGCATCATTACGATGACCACGCCGACCAGACCTGCAAAGACCGCAGAAAACCGGAACAGTCGGACATCCTCACCCGCGAACATTGCGGCGAAGATGACCAGAAGCAGAGGCGCCGCATATCCGATAACGGTCGCCTCGGGCAGAGGCAGCAACGCAAGAGCGAAGAAGTTCAAAAACATCGCGCTCGCCCCGATCATCCCGCGCCAAACGTGGCCCATAGGTGATCTGACTTTGAGCCCGGTGCGAAACTCCCCGCGACGGGCGAGCCAGATAAAAATCACCGGCAACGCAAAAAAGGATCGAAAAAAGACCGCCTCCCCCGGTGGCACCTCATCACTCGCCGCCTTAATCAGCGCCGCCATTACAACGAAGCACATCACTGAACCAAGTTTCAGGGCAATGCCGCGAAAAGGATCCATCCGCTACTCTCCAAATCGTCTGGGAACGCGGGACAAATCTCACAGTTTTGTAAGACGGGCAACGGCCCAACGTGCGGCATCTCGCACTGTAGCGTCGGCATCATCGCACAGCCCGCGCGCAACCTCACAAAGTGCTTCGGAACCCGAATTTCCGATCGCATAGAGGACATTGCGAACGAACCTATCCCGCCCGATCCGCTTGATCGGAGAGCCCGAAAACTTCGTCCGAAACGCCGCATCATCAAGCTGCCCCAACTCCGCAAGGGGCGGATCAATCAAATCCTCCCGCGCGGCGAGCCGGATGTCCCGCGTCTCTGCCGCGAACTTGTTCCACGGGCAGGCCGCGAGGCAATCATCACACCCATAAATCCGGTTCCCGAGCTTTTCACGCAACTCGACATCAACAGGCCCGTGATGCTCGATCGTCAGATAGGAGACACAGCGTCGCGCATCGATCTGGAAGGGGGCCGGAAAGGCATCGGTCGGACACGCATCCAGGCAGGAACGACACGACCCGCAATTCTCCCGTGCAGAATCATCAGGCTCGAACGCGTGGGTCGTGAAAATCGCCCCGAGGAAAAACCAGTTCCCCAAATCACGCGACAAAAGATTGGTGTGCTTCCCCTGCCACCCAAGCCCCGCCTTCGCGGCCAAGGGCTTCTCCATGACCGGAGCCGTATCGACGAAAACCTTAATTTCCGTCTCCGGTCCGGCCTGCTCAATCAGCCACCGCCCGAGCCGCTTGAGCCGCTTCTTAACGATGTCATGATAATCCCGATTGCGTGCATAGACCGAAATTGCGCCGTGTTCGGGTCTATTTATGAGCGCCATAGGGTCAACATCCGGCGTATAAGTCTCCGCCAGCATGATGACGGACTTCGCCTCGGGCCAGAGCGCGGTCGGGTCCCCCCGCCACGACATTCGCTCTTCCATCCATGACATCTGCCCATGCCGCCCCTCGCCGACAAAGGCCTCGAGCCGATCCATCACACCGGGCAAATCAGGACGTGCAAATCCGGCCTTGGAAAACCCCTCTTCCAAAGCCCGCGCGCGCACGACTTCCTTATCCAAACCGGGCACAGTCGCCCCCTTCTTTTGTCCGGAAATATCCTCGGGGGGAATTGCCCGAAGGGCAAGGGGGGCAGACAGCCCCCGAACACCCCTTAAAAATCGAGATCAGTGTAATGGGCTGGAGGGGGAAAACTCGCCACCTGATCCGCGAGAAGAGACCGGAACGCCGGACGCGATTTGATTTTCGCATACCAGTCCTTCACCACGTCATGACGGTTCCAGTCCACATCGGACGTATAATCCAGAGACGACAAATGCGCCGCCGCTGCAAAGTCTGCGAGGCTCATCTGATCCCCGGCAAGCCACCGACGCCGGTCGAGCAGCCACGCCATATAGTCGAGATGGTATTTTATCGCCTTCGCACCCGACTTCACATTCGCAGCCACGGGATAGCCCGTTTTCATCAGCTTCCGGTTAACCCGCTCGTAAAGCAGTTTCGACGTCACCTCATGGTGGAACTTGTCATCGAACCACGCAACGAGGCGACGCACTTCATACCGCCCCTCCGGATCCTGCGGCATGAGCGGGGGCGTGGGATAGCGTTCTTCGAGATACTCACAGATCGGCGAACTTTCCGAGAGGTTCATGTCGTCAATCCGCAAAACCGGCACCTTGCCCGCTGGGTTGCGGCGCATGAAATCGGCGTCCTGCTCCCAGTAGCGCTCTTCCACCAATTCCACTTCGATCTTCTTCTCGGCGAGACACAGACGCACTTTGCGACAGAAGGGGGAAAGGGGGACATGGTATAGTCGGATCATTCTCACTACTCGCGTTTTTGTCCTAATTGCCGCATGGCAGAACACAGTTCAATCCTCGAAACAGGCAGCGCGGCCGTCACGCTCGATTGTCGCGGCCCCATCCATCACTTCGGCAGCTCTCCGCCGAACGAACGGGCCAGGTTTGCCCGCGTCACGATCTTTGGGCGCGGGCAAAACAGCCGCGAGTTGCCCGGCTTGCCGCGCAGTGAGCTCTTCCGGTCCCACTCCGAAGTAGTGGCGCGCCGCCGCCTCCGCCCCGAAAATCCCTGCGTCGAATTCCGCGATGTTCAGATAGACCTCGAGAATGCGCTTTTTGCTCCAAGTGAGCTCCACCACAGGCGTGATCAGAGCCTCAAGTGCCTTTCGCGGCCAGCTCCGACCATGCCAGAGAAACGTGTTCTTCACAGTCTGTTGCGAAATTGTCGACGCCCCGCGCGAACCGCCATCAGAGATCGCATCGCGGATTGCATCCATATCGAACCCCCAGTGAAGGCAGAAATTTGCGTCTTCGGCGGCGACCGCAGAGCGGGCGAGATGCGGAGACATCTGATCAATCGGCGTCCACCGGTAGTCAACGCTCTCACCGCGCCGCATCGATTCCGCGAGCATGTAGGGCGTCGCGGGGACGGGGATCACAGAATACAGAAGGATCCACGCAAAGAACAAGACAACGACTGCGGCGCCGAACTGCATGACGCGGCGCATCACTCGGCGAAACAATCCGCGTTGTTTTGTCTTTGGGGTGCTCTTGGTCTTCTTTGCCATGGGCATGAGGAACCATGTGGCACATGGTGAGGTCAAGCCTCTGCGTTCCCTCAAAGAAAAAGCCCCCGGTTTCCCGAGGGCTTTTCAATTCTTTCAGGCGTAGATCATTCCGCCGGAATAGCGCCTTTTTCGAGGCTGAGAGGCGCCGGCAAATGCACGAGCATCTCTTTCGGGCAGATCTGGAGGAAGTTGCCTTTCTCCTCTTCCCAATGATCAAGGATCGCTTTCGCTTTGATCGAGTGCGTCTCTTTCGCGTGACGTTCGACCAGGTCCTTCAGCTCGTTCTCCCAGTGATCCACACCGACAGTGCAGGTCACGAGGGTTTCCGGGTTGATCAGGTTGGAGGCAACGCCTTCCGGATCGTAGAGGTAGGCCATACCGCCCGTCATACCTGCGCCAAAGTTGGCGCCGATCGATCCGAGGATGACAGCCACACCGCCGGTCATATATTCACAACCGTTGGAGCCACAGCCCTCGATCACGACTTTCGCACCGGAGTTCCGCACTGCGAAACGCTCACCTGCACGGCCTGCGGCGAACAGATAGCCATCCGTCGCACCGTATAGCACGGTGTTGCCGATGATCGTATTCTCGGCAGCTTCAAGCGGCGAGTGCATCGGAGGACGCACGACCACAGTGCCACCGGAGAGGCCCTTGCCGACATAGTCGTTGGCGTCACCGGAGACTTCGATCTTCAGGCCCGGAGCCGCAAATGCACCGAGGGACTGACCTGCGGAGCCCGTCAGTTTGACGGTCAGGTGGTCCGGCTGGAGATCGTTCCGCATGCCGAAGTTCTGCACGATGTGCGAAGAGGTGCGCGTCCCGATGGTGCGGAGCGTGTTCTGCACCGCGTAGGACAGTTGCATCTTCTCGCCGTCGTTCAGGAAGCGCGCTGCATCAGACACAATCTGCGCATCGAGCGTATCCGGAACCGCATTACGCGGCTTGGAGCGGTCGTAGACGATCTTGTCTGCGCCATCGACGGAGATAAGAAGCGGGTTCAGATCGAGATCGTCGAGGTGCGCGGAGCCACGGGAGACCTGCGTGAGCAGGTCAGCGCGACCGATCACCTCATCGAGCGAACGAGCACCGAGTTGCGCGAGCAGTTCACGCACTTCCTGTGCGTAGAAGGTGATCAGGTTGACCACTTTGTCCGCGTTGCCGGAGAACTTTGCACGGAGGCTGTCGTCTTGAGTACAGACGCCCACCGGACAGGTGTTCGACTGACACTGACGCACCATGATACAGCCCATAGCGATCAGTGCAGCGGTGCCGATGCCGTATTCCTCGGCACCCATCATCGCAGCCATGACGATGTCACGACCGGTGCGCAGACCACCGTCCGTGCGGAGCGTCACGCGATCACGCAGGTTGTTCATTGCGAGAACCTGATGCGCCTCGGTGAGGCCCATCTCCCACGGAAGACCCGCGAATTTGATCGAGGTCGCCGGAGATGCGCCCGTGCCACCGTTGTGACCGGAGATCAGGATGATGTCCGCTTTCGCCTTCGCAACACCGGCTGCAATCGTGCCGACACCGGAGGAGGCCACCAGTTTCACGGTGACTTTTGCCTTCGGGTTGATCTGCTTGAGGTCGTAGATCAGCTGGGCAAGATCTTCGATCGAGTAGATGTCGTGGTGCGGCGGCGGCGAGATCAGGGTCACACCTTTGGTGGAGTGACGCAGCTTCGCAATCAGGTCGGTAACCTTCATGCCCGGAAGCTGACCGCCCTCACCCGGCTTGGCACCCTGAGCGACTTTGATCTCGAGCTCTTCACAGTGCAGGAGATATTCAGCCGTCACACCAAAGCGACCGGAAGCCACCTGTTTGATCTTCGCAGAAGCGTTGTCGCCATTCGGTTCCGGCGTGAAGTCATCGGGGCTCTCGCCACCTTCACCGGAGTCCGATTTCGCGCCGATGCGGTTCATGGCGATGGACAGTGTGCGGTGTGCTTCCGGAGAGAGCGCACCGAGGGACATGCCCGGCGTCACGAAACGCTTGCGGATCGAGGTGATGGATTCCACTTCCTCAATCGGAACCGGCTTGCCAATGGCTTTGAAGTCCAGAAGGTCACGCAAGTGGATCGGCGGCATCGCCCGCATTTTCGCGGAGTACTGCTTCCACATCTCGTAGGATGCACGATCACAGGCCGATTGCAGCATGTGCATCGACTGCGCTTCCCACGCGTGGGTCTCGCCGGACTTGCGGGCTTTGTAGAAACCACCGATCGGGAGCGTGTTGCCACCGAGCCAGCCCTGCTTGTGCACGGCTTCGAGTTTCTTCTGGATGCCGTTCACACCGATTCCGGAGATACGGGAGTGCATGCCCGGGAAGAACTCGGCGACCATCGCGCGGGACAGACCCACAGCCTCGAAGTTCAGACCACCACGGTAGGAGGAAATCACAGAGATCCCCATCTTCGCCATGATCTTGAGCAGGCCAGCATCGACAGAGGCGCGGTAACGGGCCACGGCCTCGGTCAGCGTCATGTCGAGAAGACCACGTTCGATACGGTCGGCGAGGCTGTCCTCGGCGAGGTAGGCGTTCACGATGGTTGCGCCACAGCCGATCAGAACCGCGAAATAATGCGGGTCGATACATTCGGCAGAGCGAACACCCAGCGAGCAGAACGTGCGGAGGCCCTTGCGGGTCAGCCAGCTGTGCACAGCAGACGTCGCGAGGATCATCGGCATGGCAACGCGATCTTCGCCCTGAGCCTGATCGGTCAGGATGATGTGACCACCACCGGAACGCACAGCTTCCTCAGCCTCTGCGCGGATACGGTCAAGACCCTCGCGCAATGCGGTTTCGCCACCGTTCACAGGGAACGTACAGTCGATTTCCGTCATCGGAGCGTTGAAGTGCTCTTTGAGTTTCTCGAACTGAGCATTGCCGACAAACGGGCTCTCGAGCACGAGAATCTCGGTCTGCGAGCTGTCTTCGTCGAGCACGTTCTTGAGGTTCCCGAAACGCGTTTTCAGGCTCATCACGCGGTATTCGCGCAGGGAGTCGATCGGCGGGTTGGTCACCTGAGAGAAGTTCTGGCGGAAGAAGTGCGACAGCGGGCGGTATTTCTCGGAGAGAACCGCAGACGGCGTGTCGTCACCCATAGAGGCGAGCGCTTCTTTGCCATCCTCGGCCATTGGCGCGAGAATTTGCTCAAGCTCTTCAATCGTGTAACCGGCTGCAATCTGACGCTTTTTCAGCTCGGCGCCCTTGTAGAGAACCGTTTCCGTCAGACCCGTTAGTTCGTCGTCGAGATCGTTGATCTTGCCAACCCACTCGCCGAACGGCTGGGAATTCGCGAGACGGTCTTTGATGTCGACGTCGTGGTAGAGTTTGCCCTCTGCCATATCGACAGCAAGAAGCTGCCCCGGACCGAGCGCGCCTTTTTCAACAACGGTGGCTTCATCAGTCGGCACCATGCCAACTTCGGACCCCGCGATCACGAGACCGTCGCCAGTCACAACGTAACGCATCGGGCGCAGGCCGTTCCGGTCGAGACCGGCGCAAACCCAACGACCATCGGTCATCGCAAGAGCAGCCGGACCATCCCACGGCTCCATCACGGAGTTCACGTAGGAATACATGTCGCGCCATGCCTGCGGGAGTTCTTCGGCGTTTTTGGACCAAGCTTCCGGCACCAGCATCGTTTTCGCCATCGGGGCGGAACGACCGGCGCGCACGAGCACCTCGAACACAGCGTCGAGCGCTGCGGAGTCGGAGGAGCCCTGCGGGATGATCGGTTTGATGTCTTCAGCCATCTCGCCAAACGTGGAGGACGCCATACGAATTTCGTGCGACTTCATCCAGTTGGTGTTGCCTTTGATCGTGTTGATCTCACCGTTGTGTGCGAGCATGCGGAACGGCTGGGCGAGCCACCACTGCGGGAAGGTGTTGGTGGAGTAACGCTGGTGATAGATAGCGAAAGCGGACTCGAAGCGCTCGTCCTGAAGGTCAGGGTAGAACTCAGCGACCTGCTCGGCGAGCATCATGCCTTTGTAGATGATGGAGCGGCAAGACAGCGAACAGATGTAGAGCTGGCCAACACCAGCAGCTTGCGCAGCTTTCTCGATACGGCGGCGGATGACGTAGAGCTCACGCTCAAACGTCTCTTCGTCTACACCTTTGGAGTTGGACAGAAGAATCTGTTCGATCTCCGGACGCGTGGAGTTTGCCTTGTCGCCGAGGCACTCGGTATTCACCGGAACGTGGCGCCAACCGTAGATGTAGTAGCCCATACGCAGGACTTCGGTCTCGACGATCGTGCGGCAGGCTTCCTGTGCGCCGAAATCGGTGCGCGGGAGGAAGATCTGACCCACAGCGAGCAATTCGCCCTGACGCGACTCGTGGCCAGTGCGACGGATTTGGTCACCGAAGAAGTGGTGCGGGATTTGCACGTGAATGCCTGCGCCGTCGCCGGTTTTACCGTCGGCATCGACAGCACCACGGTGCCAGATCGCTTTCAGTGCCGTAATGCCGTTCTCTACGACTTTACGGGATTTGGTTCCGTCCACAGAAACGACGAGACCCACACCACAGGAGGAGTGTTCGTCATCTTCGCGGAACAGCGAATGTTCGGACATCCACTCGCGTTTTGCGGCCTCTTTGGCGGCCCAGCTTTGATCAAACTTGGTCATGTTCGGTACCTTTCGATAAAGGCGGAGGGAACCTCTTCCCTCCTTTAAGACATTGAATTACTCGGCGGCGACGGAGGCGGACTGATCGAGGTATTCGATCATCGCATCAGCAGCTTCGCGACCGTCACGGATGGCCCAAACGACCAGCGACGCACCACGCTGGATATCGCCACAGGCGTAAACGCCATCGAGCGAGGTCGCGTGGCTCTTGAAGTCGGCCATGACGGTGCCCCAACGGGTCACTTCGAGACCTTCGGTGCCCCAGAGCGTCGGAAGATCTTCCGGCTCGAACCCGAGCGCCTTGATCACGAGGTCAGCTTCTTCGACGTAATCGGCACCCTCAATGATCTCCGGCGACTGACGACCGGACGCATCCGGCGCGCCGAGGCGCATCTTTTGAACCATCACACCGTTGACCGGATCACCGGTGAAGCCCTTCGGCGCGGTGAGCCAGACGAATTCGACACCTTCTTCCTCTGCGTTCTGCGTTTCACGCTGGGAACCCGGCATGTTGGCGCGGTCGCGGCGGTAGAGACATTTCACAGAGGTTGCACCCTGACGGATCGCGGTGCGCACACAGTCCATCGCGGTGTCACCGCCGCCGATCACAACGACCTTCTTGCCGTTGGCATTCAGTTCGCCGTTCTCATATTCCTCAACGGTGTCGCCGAAGGACACTTTGTTGGAGCATGTAAGGTAATCGATTGCACGCACGATACCTTCGGCGCCAGAACCAGGGCCTTTGAGATCGCGGGATTTGTAGACACCGGTCGCGATCAGCACGCTGTCATGCTTGCCGCGGATCGCGTCGAACGTGATGTCCTCGCCCACGTTGCAGTTCAGAACGAACTCGACGCCGGAGTCTTCGAGTTGCTTTACGCGACGCAGAACGATGTCTTTCTCGAGCTTGAAGCCCGGGATGCCGTACATCATGAGACCACCAGCTCGATCAGAACGCTCGTATACGGTGACTTTGAAACCCGCACGGCGCAGGCGGTCAGCAGCAGCAAGGCCACCCGGACCGGACCCGATGATGCCGATGCTTTCGTCACGCTCGACTGCCGGCGTAAACGTTTCGACCCAGCCCTGTTCCCAGGCCGTGTCGGTAATGTATTTCTCGACAGAACCGATGGTCACGGTGCCGTGGCCGGACTGTTCGATCACACAATTGCCTTCGCAGAGACGGTCCTGAGGGCAAATGCGGCCACAGATTTCAGGGAACGTGTTGGTCGCCTGAGAAATCTCATACGCTTCTTTCAGACGGCCAGTCGCGGTGAGGCGCAGCCAATCCGGAATGTTGTTATGAAGCGGGCAATGCGTGTGGCAGTAAGGCACCCCACACTGCGAACAGCGCGATGCCTGCTCTTCCGCTTTCGCCTCGACGAACTCGCCATAGATTTCCAGAAAATCCTCTTTGCGATCTTCTGCGCTCCGCTTGGTCGGCATATCCCTGCCCACGGTCACGAATTTGAGCATCGGCTCTTTCGCCATGACACAACATCTCCGAAGGTTGGTGGTAAAAATTTCGCCCTGTGTATAGAGTCTCAAACCAAAAGAAAAGTCAGAAGTGCTGTCGTATTTTGGAGAAATTTTTACCGATCTGGTAAAATCACAATGCAAAGCACAAAAATTAGGTCAGCAACAATTACCCAATTGCAGCCTTCTTATTGATTTCAAAAGAGTTTAGGGTAACGCAAACCTTAGAAGGACCATAGCTCCCATGAGCCTCATCTACTTGCTAATTGTTGCTATTGTTCAGGGGATTACCGAATTCCTCCCAGTTTCCTCCTCCGGCCACCTGATTCTCCTTCCTTATTTTCTAGGCACACAGGACCAGGGGCAAGCAATTGATGTCGCGGTTCACGTCGGGACGCTCGGCGCAGTGATCCTGTACTTCTGGAAAGATGTGAAGGTTGGCCTCCTCGGACTGCCGCGGCTCATGACCGGAAAGACGGACACACCCGGCTCCAAACTCGCCTTCCTTCTCGTTGTTGCGACCATTCCTGTGATCGTCATCGGCCTCGCCCTGAAAGTCACAGGTATTTCGGACGCGTTGCGTTCGCCTGTGGTGATCGGCTGGACGATGCTGATTTTCGGGATCGTGCTCTACTGGTTCGATCAAAAATCTCCCGCGGAAAAAGTCGAAACCGAGTGGAACCTCAAGGACGCCATCAAGCTCGGGCTTTGGCAGGCTGTCGCGCTCATTCCTGGCACCTCACGCTCCGGCATTACGATCACGGGCGCACGCGCGCTCGGCTACACGCGTCAGGACGGCGCAAAGATCGCAATGCTCATGTCGATCCCGACGATCCTCGCATCCGGCGTGCTACTCGGCGCTGAAGTTGTCGGGGATGCCGATTGGGCGATGCTCAAAGATGCCGCGATTGGCGCTGTCTTTGCATTCGGCGCAGCCCTGCTCGCCCTGACGCTGATGATGCGCTTACTGCGATCCGTGAGTTTTACGCCCTACGTGATCTATCGCGTGATCCTCGGGATCATCCTGATCGCCACATCCTACGCATAAAAAAACGCGCCCATTGAGGCGCGTTTCTTATTTCGCTGAAAAGCATGACCTCAGATTTTGAGGTTCTTCGCGCTTTCGCGGATCGCGTCATACTGACCACCATCGCGATAGACCCAAAGGTAATCCGGAAGCACAGCGCGCAAGGCGGTCGGCTGGATGTCCAGATCGGACAGGGTTTTCACGCCATCGGTCACGACATTGTCGGATTTGAGGTTCTTGACCTGATCGCGCGTCAGGACGCCATTGTGGAAAAGCCCAACCGTGACCTTCTCAATAACAGTGAACGCAGTCGCCATGATATTCCCAACCCAGAACGGCAGCGACAGGATCAGGCGGCGACGGTGAATGACGTCGAGCATCTCCTGCATCAACTCACGGAATGTCAGCACATCCGGACCGCCGAGTTCGTAGATGCCTGCCTCAGCCTCACCAAGAACGCCTTTGACAGCTGCGAGAGCAACGTCATCAACGTAAACGGGCTGAAATTTGGTCTGCGCGCCAACAACCGGTAGCACAACAGATTGAGCTGCCATCTTGCCGAAGCGATTGAAGAAGTCATCTTCCGGCCCAAAGATCACCGACGGGCGGAGAATCACGGCGTTCGGGAAAGATGCGAGCACTTGCTCCTCACCTTCCGCCTTCGTGCGTGCGTAAACCGACTCAGAGTCTTTGTCGGCACCCAGAGCGGAAAGCTGAACCAGACTCTCAACACCCTCTTCCGCAGCGATCCGTGCGATTCGCGCGGCGCCTTCGGACTGAATAGCTTCGAACGAGTTCTTGCCACGTTCGGTCAAAACGCCCACGCAGTTCACGACGGCATCCGCGCCCTGCATCACTGCACGCACGCTGTCATCATCGCGAATATTGCAGAAAACAGGCTCTACCTGACCCACCGCGCCATACGGCTTGACGTAAAGTGCCTCATTCGGACGACGGACAGCAACACGAACGCGCCACCCCTCTTTCGCCATACGACGAGCGATATACCGCCCGACAAAGCCAGCGCCGCCATAGATGGTGACCAATTTCGTCATCTGCATCTCCAATGCCAAAGTATCGCGTTTGGTTTAGCTTTTAGGGCAGAATTCGACAAGAGACCATAAGCCTACGCAAAAAGGTTTAAAATCGTCGTTGACAGTCACGCAACAGAGCATTACATCGCGGCCTCACGACATCTGTGCCCAGATGGCGGAATTGGTAGACGCGCTAGCTTCAGGTGCTAGTGTCCGTATGGACGTGGAGGTTCGAGTCCTCTTCTGGGCACCATTATCCCCCTTATATCCCGAAGAAACCTAACAGAAACTGGGCTTCCCTCAGTTTATCATGTTCAGTTCCGCTGTTCCGTAGCGTCTCCAGGATCGAGTGCGCCATTGGAAATAGTCCGGTCTCCGCCTTCGACCCCAAGCAAAAAATAGCCGCAGCTCAGACGAAATTCGCGTCTGGCTGCGGCTGCTGTTTTGGCGATCGGCTGACATCGCAAGCATACTCAGGGTGAACTGGTGGCGCTCAGTTTAGTAGGTCGGTGCGGTCGTGCTCTCTGGCATGTAGATGTCGCCGATCTCCTTGCGAACATCAAAGGTGGCACGCGCCACATCTTCGCGAATTCGGTCGATATCCAAGCCGACAATTTTCCCGTCACGCTTCATGATGCGACCATCGACGATGACCGTGTCTACGTTTGCGGCGCGGGCAGAACGCGCCAGCATTCCATCGACGAAGCCATTCGGAACCATATTCAAATCGTCCGCGCGCAGCAGCACGATGTCCGCGCGTTTGCCGACGGTCAATGAGCCTGTCTTATCTGCAATGCCCAAGGCTTTGGCGCCATTGATGGTCCCCATGCGAAGCACGTCTGGGAAATCGAGAGGCTTGAGGCCTTCCGTGCTCGAACCATTAAAGGGGATCCCCATGTACCATGCGGTGGCCATTTGTTCGAACATATCGATCTGCGCCAAGGTGTTGCCATCGAAGGATAGCGAGACGTTCACATCGTCGTTGAACATGTGGACCAACTGTTGTGCCTGTCCACCGGCAGACCCGAGGCGCAGCTCCGACTGGATGGAGTAGCTCAGGGAGGCGCCGACTTCGGCCATCACGGCACGATCTTCCGCTTCTGCGTGGACGTAGTGAACCAACAGAGTTTTGGGTCCGAGGTAGCCCCAATCCTTCATCGGCTTTGCTGCGAAATTGCGGCGGCCTTGGCCTGCGTGAACCGCAGTCATGAGGTCGTTACCGAATGCCCAATCCATCTCGCGCCGATACAGTTCCTCCCCGATGACGTGCGGACCGCGGCTGTTGTAGCCAAAGTCGACCAGCCCCTCGAAAGGCGAGCTGCCGCTGAACCAATCAGACATGACCTGTTCCGCCAAGGCAAAATCAATCGGCTCCTCATTCGGCTGACCGTCCCGATGGCCGAATGTGTAAAGCGCGCGAAGACCCGAGTCTTGGTGCGCCCGCATTTCGGCCTCGACAGTTTCCGGGGAGGCGACATGGTGGCAGTAATTGTGGATGGTCGTAATACCTGCATTGAGCGCTTCGGCGAATGCAAGCATGTCACTGGCGTAATACGCTTCGGGGGTCATATGCGGCACGAAAGCGCGTTTGACCGCAAAGTATTCATTACCCGGTGAAAGCAAATTTCTCATCAAGCTGGTCCAGGTGTGCCAGTGGGTCTCGATCATGCCGGGCATAACGATCATGCGGGACGCGTCGATTTCCTCGGTGCCCTCTGGAACCGAGAGATTTGCGCCAATGTCAGAGATCACACCGTCGACCACATAGACGTCGGCCCCCGCGAGTGTTCCGAGGGTCTCATCAATCGTCACGACTGTTCCGTTTCGAATCACGAATGCGCCTCGATCGGGGAGGCCGTCGCTTGGTGTCAATGTCTGTGCTTGGGCCGCTGGCGCATATGACGCCATCATGCCTGCGCCGAGCATTCCACCTGCGCCCAAAAGGAGCCCTCGCCGTGATACGCCGGCTTTTAATTGCCAATCCGGGATAGGATCTCCGCAACAGTCACATTGGTCATTCATTTCTTTCATAGGATCTCTCGATTTCTATTTTTTATTTAGAGTCAATTATTTCGATCCCAGACGAGCATTAAGTCGACTAGGTCAGATTCGCGTTTGTGTCGCCGGACCTAGGAAGCGCCCGAGACTTGTATTGCTTTGAGAGGGCAGAACGTGCACACGCAATCACCTCACGCGGCGCTCATTGTTTCGTGATTTTTCGTGAGCGAATTTTCGCTTAGATCGCCCAAGATTCAGACCGATCCGGAGTGCGCTGCTACATTATGTCGCACAAGATTGTTCTGCTTCGGAGGCGCTGCAATGGATCGGAGGAGAGCGTTCCCTCTCGCCGTCATCAAGGACGTCTCTGGTTGCGGGTCGGGCGGACAGCCCGATTGGGACAAACTTCGGGTTTATGAGAATCCCTCATTAACGCAATGAGCTCGAGACGTTGGAATTGGTCGTGCCGAAGCGACAGGTTGGGAGGTAAACGCGTCGTCGCCGGAGCGCCTGACAGGGCCACCATGCGGAGCCTTCCCGCAGGCAGACGCACCTGATCTCGCAAGACCCGGATCAAGAAGGAATGATGTCACGCCAATGCGCGCGCTTCCTTTTGGTCCCCAAAAACTGGAAAACATATGCAACGCACTTCCCGCCGTGTGCCGGCAAGTATCCTCGCGCTTGGCCTCGGGGCCTTTGGCATTGGCACGACCGAGTTCGCGCCAATGGGCCTACTGCCCGCCATCTCGCAAGATCTCGGGAGTTCGATCTCTGTCACGGGGCAGATCGTCACCGCCTATGCGATTGGCGTGATGATCGGCGCGCCAATCATGACTTGGGCAATGGCACGCTGGTCACACCGCACGTCTCTCATGGCCCTGATGGGTCTCTTCGTTGTGGGCAATCTGTTGTCAGCGATTGCGACGGGATACTGGTCTTTGATGCTCGGACGGGTCGTAACCAGCCTCAGTCAGGGCGCATTTTTCGGCTCCGGCGCGGTTGTTGCCACCAGCGTCGTTCCGCCCGAACGTCAAGGCAGCGCGGTTGCGACCATGTTCATGGGGCTGAGCATCGCCAACATCCTCGGCGTGCCTGCTGCGGCTTGGCTCGGGGATGCTGTCGGATGGCGCTCTGCGTTCGGCGGCACGGCTGCGCTCGGTGTTATTGCTCTTGTGGCGCTAGGCTTCACGTTGCCACGGGACGGTGGAGGCAATCGACCGAACCTTGCAGAACTCAAAGCACTTTCGAACCGTTCGATGCTTTTGACCATTTCCGCCACAGTGCTCTTCGCAGGCAGTTTCTTCAGCGTCTATACCTACATCGCACCCCTTCTGGCGACCATAGCCGAGGCCACTCCATCCTATATCTCCCTCCTCTTGGCGATTATCGGCATCGGGTTGACGGCTGGGAACTGGATCGGGGGCAAATTGGCGAACGGTTCTTTGCGTCGCGCAATCTCAATTGGACTGGGCGCACAGGGACTGAGCTCGCTTGTGCTACCCCTCGGGTTGTCTGCCTCTAACCTGGTCCCGACCATGCTGATCCTGTGGGCCGCTGCGGCCTTCGCCAGCGTCCCAGGCTTGCAAATGCGCGCCATGCAGGCCGCCCGCCAAGCCCCAAGTATCGCCGCCGCTCTGAACATCGCTGCATTCAACTTGGGGAACGCTGTCGGCGCAGGGGCCGGAGGCATGGTCCTTGCTGCCGGTTTCGGCGTCGAAGCCGTCCCGATCGTCGCCGCAGCTCTGGCTGGTTTGGGCCTGCTGATCGTGAGACTGGATGCAAACTGACCCGTAAGTGCGAGGCCGGCCAAAACAGATGAGTATGTTCAAAGCTATATCTCAGCCGTCAGGGCATTCTCTGGGCAGACATAACTTCGAATTTCGAACGCCGCCGTGGAAATAGCGGATGAAAGAAGCTGCAACGAGGGTGTTGAGTTTCCAACACAACCGGAAAATTCCAGAATCTCCCGAACAGTGGACGCTCGACCGTAGAATCCAAATAGGATACCCTATTCAAAACTATAAATTTATTCTGAGGCGCCCTCATGCTTAGACCTTCACTTTTATCCGCACTTGTCTTGGGTATCGCCGGATGCAGTGCATCCGACACCACAGGCGATCAGAGCCGACAAGCAGCTTACGAAAGCTACAACGTCGCCCGCGAGTCAGCCTACGAAGATGCTTCACAGGGCGCGGCCCTCGGCACAGCCGCTCTGAATAACCTCGCAGCATCTAACTCCACGGCGTCTATGGCCGGGGCATATGAGATGGTGGTGGCGAGCCTCCTCAGCGACCCGATTGTCGGCGAAATGACGATGAATGCTGATTTCGGGAAAGGCACCGTCAAAGGCAATCTGAGCAATTCCTATATCGACGGCTCTCCTGGCGCTCACACCGTTGACGACGTCGCGGTATTGACGGGCACCGTGTCCTACTCCGGAACCATCGATAATGATCCTGACGTCGGCGACGCGCAGGTTGTTGCACATGGTGACGGAATCTTCACAGATGCGGATACAGGAACCGGCTACGACCTCTACCTCGACATTGACGGCAACTTCTATCGCTATGGCGCCGCAGGTGAGCTGATCGGCGTGACTGGCGGTTTCGAGGGCAACATTGATGTCACGACTGACGGCTCGGCCGTTCTCTACGACATCGATGGTGATTTCGTCGTCTGCGAAAACACCTGCGTTTCCGAGTAACCTTGACGCGCCGGATTTCATTATCCGCTCTGATTTTTGGAGGGAGCACTGCAGTGCTCCCTCCAGACGCATTTGCGATGTCTCCAGAAGAGGCGTTGTACCACCTCGGACAAGCCTACGCCGCTGAAATGCGGGGTGACAATAGGGCGGCGTATCTCCGGTTTCGCCATCTGCACTTCTATGACACGGAAGACGCTCAGCGGAGCGAAACCTATGAGAAGATGATGCAGCGGCTCAAAAACCTTGAGCCTCTCTCTCTCTCTGCGGGTGGAAGCGTTTTGCCGACCTCCAATGTGTATCGCAGCAGCCGGCAGGACAGTTTTGAAACCGAAATTGGAGATTTCCCTCTCGACGAAAGCAAGGGGGGACTGGGTCTCGCTCTGTCTCTTGGCACACAGCTGACCCATGCCTACGTGCCCGGGCGAGAGTTCGAGTTCGGGCTCATAGGAGGATACTCGTATTACGATGATCCCGCTTTGCGCACGACGACACTCACGGGCAGCGCCACCCATCGCTGGTTCGAGGCGGGGCGTCGGTATAGCCTCACCGCTAGTGTGACAGACTACAGCTACGAAGACATCGCGACCCGAACCTCGCCGGACGCATCACAATCGGGCCTCGCTGGTAGCGCGTCTTTCAGGCTGGACGACGATCGCATCATGACAATCTCTTCGTCTTATTTAGAGACGGAATATACAGAGCGCGATTATCTCAACGGTTGGGTTTTCGGCACGAACATCGGATACAGCTGGCCGATGCAAAACTCGGTCCGCTTCGAGGTGTCCGCCGGACTGAGCCTGAGTGACGTCCAAAACGATGCCTATAGCTACCAAGGTGTGACTGCGGGCGTCGCGGGCACAAAAAGGGTGTCGAGCGGCCTGCTCGACGGGCTGACATACGGTCTTGGCATCAGCGGAGAGTGGCTTGACTACAAGAGCGACTTTGACGCCCTGCCCTATGCACGCCAAGACACCGTGACGGATATCACCCTCGACCTCTCCCACAGCCGCTTAACCGTCGGAGACATGCAGCCCCGACTGTCCTGCACGGCGCGCTATCATATCTCGAACGTGGCGCTCTATGACTATCAAAGCGTCGATTGCGCGCTGAAGCTCGACTATCGGTTCTAGTCTTCAAACCACTATTTTCGGCAGCGGCTTCACCCGCACAAACATGGACGTTGTGCCGGGGATTGCCCCCGGCACGCATTGTCACCAAACGCGGTCGAGAAGCGAAAGCCAGTTCTCGCCCATCACACGGCGGATTTTGGTCTCGGACCAGCCCGCGCGTTCCATGGCGGCGGTCAGGTTCGGGAAATCGGCGATGGATTCGAGACCGTCGGGGAATTCGACTTCCCAGATTTCGGTGAGCTGGCGGGCATAGCCTTTGTCGCGGTTCAGATACTCAAAGAACTTCGACCCATAGCCCATTGTGAAATCGGTGCCGAAACCGACACGCTCTTCGCCGACGAGGTTCACGATGTAGTCGATTGCGGCCACGTAATCGTCCACCGTCGCGCCATTACCTGCGGCAAGGAAGGGCGGGAACATCGTGACGCCGACAAAGCCGTCGTGATCGGCGATAAAGCGGAGTTGTTCGTCGGATTTGTTGCGCGGGTGCGCTTTCAAACCGGCGGGCAAACAGTGCGAGTAGGCGACCGGCTTTTTCGAAGCAAGGATCACCTCCTTGGAAGTCTTCGGTCCGACATGGCTAAGGTCACAGAGCATGCCGACACGGTTCATCTCCGCAACCACCTCGTGACCGAAGTCCGAGAGGCCACTGTCGGTGCTTTCATAACAGCCTGAGCCGACGAGGTTTTGGGTGTTGTAGGTCATCTGAACGATGCCGACGCCCTGTTCTTTGAACAACTCAATCGTTTCCAGACGGTCCTCGAACGCGCTGGTGTTCTGAAAACCCAGCACAATGGCGGTTTTACCATCCTCTTTCGCGCGGCGGATGTCCGCCACCGTCTTGGCTTTCACGATCAGGTCGCCGTGGTCGCGGAATTGGGCGTTCCAGGCGCCGATGGCCAGCATCGTGTCGCGGAAGTTTTCCCAAACCGAGCAGGTGCAGTTGGCTGCGGTCAGTCCGCCCTGAGCCATCGCCTCAAACACGGGGCGGCCCCAGTCCGAGATAATCAGCCCGTCAAAGACGATGAGATCGTCATGCAGCGTGGTCATTTTAAAGTCCTTCGTCAGAGATAGATTTCGCGAACAATCGCGTCGTGATCGCCCGCCATTGCGCGGACATCGCCGCCGTCCACCACTTCGCCGTCCCGCAGGACGATAAAGCGATCAGCAGCGCGGAATGCGAGGTTGAGGTTTTGTTCGACCATCAACATGGTCACCCCGTCCTCTTTGAGCGTGTCGATGATCTTGGCGATCTCTTCGCAGAATTGCGGAGAGAGGCCGCCCGAGGGTTCATCAAGCAACAAGAGACGTGGCCGCGACATCAGAGCGCGACCGATGGCGACCATCTGTTGCTCGCCGCCCGACAGAGTGCGGGTCGGCTGTTTGCGACGCTCGGCAAGACGCGGGAAACGCTCGTAAACCAGTTGAAGTGTCTCGCTGATCTCCTTGCCGCCGCGCCGCATTGCGCCGAGCCGGAGGTTGTCCTCGACCGTCAGATCGGGGAAGAGATCGCGGGCTTGGCTCACCTGTGCAATGCCATGCGAAAAGATCTTGTGCGGCGAGAGGCCCGCCGTTTCGATCCCGTCAAAGAGCACCGAGCCAGAGGTCGGTTTGACAAAGCCGCAGACGGCATTGAGCGAGGTCGATTTGCCGGAGCCGTTCGCGCCCAAAAGCGTCAGACATTCCCCTGGCAGCACGTCGTAGGTCGCGCCGCGCAGGATCGGTTTTTTGCCATAGCCCACATGTAGGTCACGGATTTTGAGAAGCGGTTCAGGAGTGTCCAAGGTAAGCCTCCAAGACTGCGCGATCTTCGCGGATTTCTTCGGGTGTGCCCTCGGCGATGCGCGCGCCTGCCGCCATCACGAGGATGCGGTCGGCGGCGGCCATCACGAGTTCCACCGCGTGTTCGATGAGCAGGATGCCCACCCCTTTTTCACCGGCGAGGCGATGAATGATCTCCATCATCTGCGCACGGGCCACGGGGGACAGACCCACAGCAGGTTCGTCGAGCAGTAGAACGGGCGGATCGGAGGCCACGGTGCGGACAATTTCCACGATCCGCTGCTGACCGCCGGACAGGTCCCCTGCCCGCGTGTCTGCCATGTGATCCATCGACATGAGCTTCAACAGTTCACGTGCCCGGTGGATGTTCTCAGCCTCTGACTTGAGCGCCTTGGAGCGGCCCAGAAGGATGTCGAGGAACGAGCCTTCGATCTGGGCGTGGAGTCCCGTCAGCACGTTTTCGAGAACCGTCAGCTCCGGGAACAACCCGCCGTTTTGAAAGGTGCGGCGGACGCCCTGTTCCGCGATCTCGTGCGGCGTGAGCGTGGTTAACTCCTGCCCCTTGAGATGAACCGTACCAGAGGTCGGCGTGACATAACCGGAGATCGCATTGAACAGCGTGGACTTGCCTGCACCGTTCGGTCCGATCACGGCACGCACAGCGCCTTCTTCTAAGGTGAAAGAAACGTCATCCAGAGCAGTGAGGCCGGAAAAGCGGACGCTCAATCCGTTAACTTGCAGAAGTTCCGTCATCACGACTCCTCCCGGTAATAGCGTTCAACGAAGATGGGCGAGAGACGGCGCAGGAGGCTTGCGAGACCCATCGGCATAGCGACCAGAACGGCGGCGACAATCAGGCCGAAGAACAGTTCTTCCATGCCGGGGAATGCCCGGAGGTATTCCGGCAAGGCCGTGAGGATTACGGCGCCGAGAACCGCCCCAAGGACAGAGCCGAGGCCCCCGACCAGCACCATCGCGAAGGACGCGATCAGATGCAGCATGCCGAAGCTTTCGGGGAAGACGTGCCCCACATGGCGGGCAAACAACGCACCTGCACAGCCCACAACGAAGCCGGACCAGATAAAGGTCGTCAGGATCACCCGCGCGGTTGGGATGGCGAGAGAGGCCGTGGCCACTTCGTTTTCGCGGACGGCCATAACGGCGCGACCAAAGCGAGATCGCAGGAGGTTCAGCGTGGCTTTGACAAGAACGACCGTCACCGCGAGGAAGATGTAGAATTTCAGCGTATCGTCGCTCAGCGAGATGCCGAACATGGTTTCGCGCGGCAGAGGCAGACCGTCAGTGCCACCGGTCAGAGGCTTGGTATGCAGATAGGCCCAACGCATCAGCTCACCAAAGGCCAGCGTAATGATCGCGAGGTAGTAGGAGCGGATGCCGCGCAGGGCTGCGGATGACGCAAGGAACCCGCCAAGCGCCCCGAGGGCACCCGCGAGAGGGATGGTCATGATCCACGGCAGGCCCATCTTGGCCGAGAGGATCGCGGAGGCATAGGCACCGATCCCGAAAAACGCGGTGTTGGCAAAGGCGAGTTGGCCGAGGTTCCCGATCACGAGCGTGAAGCCCAGCGTCACGAGGATCGAGATGAGCATCCCGTTGATGATGAATTGCGTGTAGGCGTTGGTCGCCAGAGGCGTGAGCAACAGCAGAACGGGGACGGCCCAGAAAAGCCATGTGCGAAGACTGCGTTGGCGGGAGGAAGGCATAGTCGTACTCATGTTCTTACACCTTCACCACGGCTTTGCGGCCAAAGAGACCATGTGGGCGAATGAAGAGCACCAGCACGATGACCACGTAGGCGGTGATCTCGATCAGGGCGCTGTCGATGTAGGCGCCGGCATATTGCTCAGCCAGACCCAGAAGGATACCACCGAGGACCGCGCCGCCGAGCGAGCCGAAGCCGCCAAGCGTCATCGCCGCAAAGCCCTTGATCAAAAAGGACGCGCCCAGATCGGGGTGCAGGAGAGAGATCGGTGCAACGAGGATGCCACCCAGAGCACCAAGTGCGGCCCCGACACCCCAGCTAAAATCGTTGAAACGTTCGACGTTCAGGCCGATGAGGCGGGCGCCACGCGGGCTTTGGTAGACCGCCTGCACCATCTTGCCGAGGTCGGTAAGGCCCAGCAGGCCAAAGAAGACCACCAAGAGGACAAAGACCGTCCCGATGATAAAGACCGCATCGCCGGTGATCACGAGGTTGCCGAGAAAGATCGGCTCGATGTCGAAAACTGGCGGCATGGGGAGCACTTCGCGGCCCCAGACCATCCGCGCGATCCCGCGCAGGATGTAGCCCGCAGAGATACACATGAGCGCCAACCCGATGTGCGGGCCACCCCGGATAGGACGGATCAGACCTTTGCTGAAGAATACCCCCAGCACGAACATGGCGAGCATCGCAAGCACCGCCGCAGGGAGAAAGGCAATCCCCGCAAGCACCACCAGCACGTAGGAGAGAAAGGCCCCTGCCATAACGAAGTCGCCATGACCAAAGTTCACAACCGTGGTCGAGCGATAGACGACGGTCAGAGAGAGGGCGATGAGGGCATAGATAGCCCCTTGGGCGAATCCGCCCAATGTCAGCTGCATCAGCATCGGTATTACTCCTTGAAAAGGCCCGGCGCACAAGCGCGCCGGAGCCTGTCAGTCGGGGAGGAAATTAGTAGGTCTGACCCCAGGCTTTCAGAACGGTCGGCTCGCCGTCAACGAAACCTGCGACCGCAGAGCCTTTGACACCCTGGTGATCTTCGGGCGTCCACGTGATCGGATCAGAGAGGATGCCAGTGTCAAAATTACGGACCTCTTCAAGAGCCGCCATCAGTTTGGAACGCGTGAGATCCGGACCCACGGCTTCAAGTGCGGAGACCAGAGCCTCGGCGGAGCCGATGGAAACGAAGGAGAAGGTCGAAAGCTCTTCGTCCGGGTAGTATTCGTGGATCATATCAGCCCACGGGGTCATTTTTTCGCCGTCAAGATTGTCTACATAGGAGTGGATTACGTAGTAGTTTTTGACAGTCTCGAAGTCACCCGTGCGCTTGAGCGTGTTCTCGAGGTCGGTGCCTGCGGTGCCCATCACGGGGATATCACCCATACCGTATTTCTTCAGATCGCGCAGGAAGATGGCCGTTTCCGCCTCATAAAGTGCGGCGATGATGAAATCAGGTTTTTCTTGGCGCAGTTTCAGAACCTGAGCGGTGGCATCGGTCTGTCCACGTTCCATGGTGAGTTCGAGCGACGGATCAACACCGTTTTCCTTGAGATAGTCACGAGCCGGGTTGGAATAGCTGTGCGCCCAGTCGTTTGAGTGTTCGATGATTGCAACATTCTTGGTGTCCGGCTTGGACAGCACGAAGGCGGCCATGGCGTGGCCATTCGCGCTACCCGTCGGGACACCGTGGAAGATGTTCTCAGCAAGAGGCGTCGAGATGGAGTCACTCACGGCGTGGGCAACGATCCACGGCAGACCCGCCTCTTCGATGGTCGGGCGCAGAGCCAGAGCCACACCGGAGCAGGAATTGCCCTGAAGCATAAAGACCTCATCTTGGGAGATCAGTTTCTTCGCCGCTGCGAGGCCTTTTGCACTGTCACACGCGGTGTCTTCTTGGACAGCGACAAGCTTGCGGCCATGAACGCCTCCTTCTGCGTTGACCTTCTCATAATAGGCCATCATGCCGATCAGGGCTTTGCTGTAGGACGAGGCGTTACCAGAAAACGGCCCCATCACACCGATTGTGATGGCATCGTCCGTGAGACCCTGGGTTTCCCAAGCGTCGTCTTGTGCGAAAGCAGGTGCCGCGACCAGCGTCGCTGCAGTGAGTAGAGAAGTAAGTTTAATCATGCGTCACTCCTGTTGGACGTTTTTGTTGGACTGCGGCTTTTTACCGCTTTTGGTTATAAGTCGACCCCATTTAGATACCGACTAACTTGTTTGTTTTATAGTCTGCGGAAACCGATACGTATGTCCGGTTACTGCGCGCTTTTGGCTGGCTGCACGTGGCTCGCCAACATCGTTTTCAAAGCCATGAGCATCTCGCGGAAATAGGCCTCATCGCGGCGCAACACCGCCTGCACGGCCATTCCCCGAAACACGTTCAGCGCCAAATTCAGCGCAACTTTAGACGTGATGACATCCGGGTTAAGCGCGACGAATGTCTCAGTCCAAATCCTTTCGAACCTTTGGTGAAGGTCGATGATCAGCGGCGAAAGCTGTTCACGAAGCTCCGTGTCGCCACGCGCCGCTACGATGATTTCCAACGACGAATAGAACCAGTCGCCGTGCAACACTTCTTCCCAGACGGCTTCAAAGAACTTGTCGTAATCCAAGTCGCCGTTGTTCAGATCGGCAGCCAGCACTTCGAGCCGGGATGCAAAGTTGCCGAACATCTCTTCGGTTGCGGCCACAATCAGCGCCATTTTGCTGGGATAATGATGTGTCTGCGCTCCGCGAGACACGCCCGCACGCTTGGCGATTCCAGCGGTGCTGGTGTTGGCATATCCAACTTCCATAAGCATCTTTACCGTCGCAGAAAGAAGCAATCTGCGGGTTTCGGCGCTGCGCTGATCTTGTGTACGGCGTGTTGCTACAGTCATCATTCCCTCACTTACAAACAGACTGATTGGTTTTTTTGATTCAATCAAGCCCCCATGTGAGGTTCTTTAGATTCAGGCTTGAATTCGGAAAATTTGCACAAAAAACCAGCAAAACCGTCCAAATTACGGAGAAAAGCAGGCCTCAACGCCCGAGCGTCGCGCGCACTGTGCCTTCCGCAACGTGTCGAAAGGCCCAATTCCGGCTGGCGAAGAATGTGACCATAGCGGCAACACCCGTCGACAATAGCAGCGAAGAGACCTGCGACAAACTCGACGACCAGACCAGAAATCCCAAAATCGTCTCGTTCACGACGAACCCACTACAGGCGACCACGATGAAGCGTCTGAGCGAGGTCCCCATCTCTTTCTCCTGATCCGCGAAGGAAAAGCCGTAGTGCCCCATAAAACTGATCACAAACGCGATCAGGAAAGAAACCGGGTTAGACGCAAGTGCGGGCCAGCCCGAGTGAATGAGAGTCGCGCCGATAAGCATGTGGACGAGTGTCGCGAGTGCGCCAACAAATCCAAATCGCAAGAGTTGGATCAACATCATCTTCAGGACTTCTTCTGGCTATGCGTTTCCGCGACGATGAAACCGGGACGCCCTTTGACCTCGATAAAGACGCGGGCGAGATACTCACCGAGGACGCCGATGGAGATAAGCTGCACGCCCCCCAAGAGGAAAAGCGCCACGGCAAGCGTCGACCAACCCGGCACATCAATGCCAAAGATCATCGTCTTCGCGGCAATATAGATCCCGTATAGGATAGATAGGACGGCGACACCCATGCCGATCAGCGTCCAGACACGCAGAGGCCAGTTCGTAAACGACGTCATGCCGGTCAGCCCGAGCTTCATAAGGCCCCGAAATCCGAATTTGGATTTCCCGCCTGCGCGTTGCTCCAACTCAATCGGGATGGACATGGATCGGAAACCAACCCAGCCATAGAGCCCTTTCATGAAGCGGTTGCGTTCGGGAAGGCTACACAACGCATCGACCACGCGGCGGTCCAGAAGGCGAAAGTCGCGTGCGTCGGCAGGGATTTCAGCTTCACTGCCAAGGTTCAGCATTTTGTAGAAAACATGGGTGAAGAGACGTTTGAGGCGTGGTTCATCTTCTCGGTGGGCCCGCACGGTATAGACAACTTCAAAGCCTTCAGACCGGTGTTTGAGCATGGTGGCCACGTGGTGCAGCGGTTCCTGTAGATCGGCATCAAGGATCACGACGCTTTCACCGGTGGAGGCCTCTAGCCCCGCCATGATCGCCTGCTCCTTGCCGAAGTTGCGCGACAGGCGGAGAACTCGAAGCGGCGTGTCGGCTGCCATCATCTTCGCCCGTTCGAATGTGGTATCCGAGCTACCGTCATCCACCACGATGATTTCGTAGGACCGGACTAGGGTCAGAGCTTCCTCGTCAACACGTCGGATCGTCTCCGCAATGTTTTCTTCTTCGTTGAAGGCAGGAATGACGAAAGAAAGTTCCGGGACTCTGTGAGGTTCGATCGCCAGTTCGACCTCATGGAGCGGGATTGCGGCCAGTTTCATTGCTTTTCTCCCGAGGCAGACCGCTCGACGAATAGAAAGTCACGGCCGAATTTTCCTTGATTAGTGAAATCATCCTCCAGACTTGCGGAGACGCCTTTGAGGGCATCAGGTCGGACGATGAGCGCATCTCTCACCCCGTTGGCGCCCAAAGCGGCAATCGCATCTTGGTCGGAAATCACTGGCACCTGACCGGCAGAGTAGAATTCGGTCGAGAAGCTCCGGCGTCCCCAATAGTTGAGATGCATCGCCGGATCGATCTGGTCAGCCTCCGCAACCATTGCCTTTTGCGACTTCAGTCTGAGCGTGTCCGGCGAAACATGCGACAACACGGTGATCGCGAGGAACAGCCCCCCGACAAGGAGGAGCGAACCCGCGAACGCCGCCTTTGTTATACGACTCGGCGCGCCCTGAACCGACGCCCAGAGGGATACGAGCAACAGGACCGTGGCAGGAATTGCCGGCAGAGTATATGCGGCAAGGATGTTGGCGGAAGGAGTGAACAGCAGCATAGGTGCCAGCGCCCAGAGCAGGAGATAGCTATACCAACCGCGCTCATCACCGGTCACGACCACCGCGACGCTCTTCCCACGCAAAAGAAGCCAACCCGCAAAGACTGTCCAAGGCATGAAGGCCCCGAGCCAATCGATCCAGATTTGCCCCTTCGCCCGTGCATGGCCAGTCCCATAGAGATCCCCATCCCAGCCAGGAACGGTGAACCGTTCAAAGTGCTCGCCGATGATGAAGTAGTTCAGGAAGCCGGGTGTCTTGATCTCTGCGGCAATATACCAAGGCAGCGTGAGCACGAGCATTAGCGCGGTGCCCGTGAGCCAAGGCAGAGCCTTGAGCGACGACCAGCGACGTCCGATCAGTATCCAGAGGGTGATGGGCATGAGCGTCAGCACGAAGGCGACCGGCCCTTTTGCCAGCAACCCGACCGCGAGGCCTACAAAGAACAGGTGCCCCCAGACCCGCACTGCAGACGGGTTCGTTACCTGCGTATAGAAAGCGACCATGCTCAGCGTGATACCAAGCGTCATCACCATATCTGTCATGACAAAGGCAGATGCACCGAAGAAGAGCGCAGAGGAGAAGAGCGCCACGATGGCT
This sequence comes from Celeribacter litoreus, assembly GCF_020165855.1. GTDB lineage: Bacteria > Pseudomonadota > Alphaproteobacteria > Rhodobacterales > Rhodobacteraceae > Celeribacter > Celeribacter litoreus. The sequence continues at coordinate 139,339 of NZ_JAIUFY010000001.1, forward strand.
AAGAGTGCCTCGTCCTTGCCGACATGCCGTTTCATAAACGTGCCTGTAAGACCGAGAGACGCGAGTCCCGTCAGATAGATAAAGGCACGCCCCCCGAATTCACCCACACCGAACACCTTCATCCCCAGCGCAGAGAGCCACGTGTGGAGCGGCGGCTTCCCCCAGAACGGAACACCATAATCAAATTGCGGCGTGATCCAGTCGCCTGTCTCAACCATCTTTCGTGCGATCTCGGCATACCGCGCCTCTGTGGTATCCGTGAACGGCAGCCACATCATGAATAGGACGCGGATGACGAACAGCGCGAAAATCGCTGTGATCAGAAACCTGCGATCAGAAAGAGCGAGCTTGAATGGGGTTCGACTGCCAATGGAACGGGAATTAATCGGGATATCGGTATTGAGCGCGACCATGTTGTCCTCTTGGAACTTCTTGCGCTCAGTTAGGACCGCCAACCTGACCTGCGGGTGGGCGTAACTATACCGATTGGTAATGTTGCAGCCATGGCGTGCCGGGACGTTACAGAGTAATCTCCCGCCACCATTCGAAAGTGAGCACCATGCGCGTTCTGATCGTAGAAGATGACCAAGAAACAGCGGACTACATCTGCACCAGCCTACGGGAGCTCGGGCACATGTACGAACATGCGGCGGATGGAAAGACCGGATTTCTCAGTGCGCTCGATAGTGATTTCGACGTCATGGTGATCGATCGCATGTTGCCGGGGCTCGACGGATTGTCGCTCGTCAAGTCGATCCGGAGCGCCGACGTGACCACCCCGATCATTTTTCTCAGCGCCATGGGCAACATCAACGACCGTGTCGACGGCCTCGAAGCGGGCGCCGACGACTATCTGGTCAAGCCCTTCGCCTTCTCCGAACTCTCTGCCCGTCTCGCCGCCTTGGCACGCAGGCCACCGATGCAGGCCGAAGAAACCAAACTGCGGCTCGACGATCTGGAGATCGACCTGATCAAACACACAGTCGTCAGGGCCGGTGTGCCAATTCAGGTGCAGCCTCGTGAATTTCGGCTACTGACCTATCTCATGCGCAATGCCGATCGGGTCGTCACACGGACGATGCTGCTCGAGGCCGTCTGGGATTTCCACTTCGATCCGAAGACAAATGTGGTCGAAACGCACATCAGCAGGTTGAGAAACAAGATCGATAAGTCCTTTGACCGTCAGTTGATCCATACCGTGCGCGGATCCGGGTATAGCATGCATGTTTAACCTTGGACGGACTTCCCTGCGACTGTCGCTCAAGTTCGCGTTCCTGTACTCGGTCCTGTCCGCGATTATCTTCGCTGGCGCATACTGGTTCACGGAATACGAAGTGCGGAATTGGCTTCACGCCCAGATGGCTGCGGACACGGAGGTGCTGATCGACATTTACGAGCAATCGGGTGTCGAGGAGATGGCTCGAAGCGTGAACCTCATGGCTGCTGTCAATTTCGAGAACGACCGGATTTTTCAGCTGCAGGGCCCTGACGGAGAGGTGCTCGGAGGTAACCTCCTCCAGATCAACGGACCGATTACAGAGCAATACATTGCGGCGGACAGCGTCGAAGTTTCGGGCGATACTTCTGACGAGATTTCAGGATACTGGATCATCCAGAACGCGGTTGGGCCTTACATTCTGTTACAGGGCACGGGAAACCACGTCCTGTCGGAAGTTCTGGAAGCTATGAGCATCACACTTGTGACGGGCATTATTCTCATCATGGCGCTTGGCTCGTTCGCGGGGGTCTGGGTCGGGCGCCTGACAGAGCGCCAGATCGCGTCCATCTCCGGGGCTTTGGGGAGAGTGGCCGATGGCCAGCTTTCTGCACGCATCCCGATCATCGACGCGCCGACTGATGACCTGTCGCGGGTCGCCGTCAGTATCAATGGAGCACTGGAACAGCTCGAAAACCTGATGGAAAGTCAGATCCAGATTTCAAACGACATCGCCCATGACCTTCGCACGCCCTTGCAGCGTCTGCGCCAGCGCCTCGAAAAAATGACGCGGCAGCGAGTTGTTGATCCGGAAGAGGCCGAGATCGCGCTCACTCAGACCGAGGACATCATCGACACGTTCAACGCACTTTTGAGGATCGCTCAACTCGAAGCAGGAGACCGCCGCGAGCGGTTCCAGACGACAGACTTGCGTAGCATTGTGACGAACGTCCATGAGGCATTCGAACCCTCTGCCGAGGATGCAGGGCAGCTTCTGCTCCTCGAAGCATCGGAAGAGCCAGTTCTTGTTTCAGGCGATCCGGACCTTTTGATGCAACTGGTCTCCAACCTTGTCGAGAACGCGCTGCGACACACGCCGGAAGGCACGGAGATTTCTCTCGAAGCCACACATTCGAATAGCCACCCCGTTCTGCGCGTCTCGGACAACGGTCCCGGAATTGCGCACGAGAACTATGAGAAGGTGTTCCGGCGCTTTTACCGCGGGGAGAAAAGCCGGACGACGGGCGGAAACGGTCTGGGTCTGAGCCTCTGCAAGGCGATCGCTGACCTTCACCACGCCGAACTCAAGATTTCGGACAACAACCCCGGGCTTCGTATCGAGGCGCATTTCGCGAACGCCGAATGAGCGCGAGCAGCGGTCTTTGCTCTTAGAGAACATCCGGATTTTGTTTTATTTCCGTGGGCACAACTGTTGCCACGGAGCATCGCGAGAGCAGGCGAGACACTACATCCATTCGACAATTATAGGTCGCGCCCATATCGAAAAACGCCGGATTGGGAGCGATTTTGACACTCCCGAAGTTCGCTTTGCATCCTTTAAACTGACCATCCGCGCAGCTTTATCTCCTTTCTCACCAATGGAATTCGCCTGAACTCCGAGCGGACAGGTGCGGGGTGCGCCTGTCCGCGACTCCTGTCACAGCACCGGAGCTGGCACGCGGATTGCATCGCTCAAGACGCTTGGTCGCGCCAGAGGAGGGTCGGCCAGAGGGAGAACACAATCCGAGGCAGGTCCCGCGGACCTGACGGATTGATGAACGAATGTCAGGAGGAGAAGATTATGCTGACAAAGAAGCTCGGAAGATTTGGCCGTGCCATCGCATTCGCTGCGGTGGGCCTGACGGCGACGGGCGCTTATGCTCAAACAACAGAAGAGATGCCAAAGGTCGTCATCGCGCACTCGACGAAGAGTTTCGCATTTCTGACGTTCTTTGTCGCGAGCGCGATGGACTATTTCGAAGAAGCAGGCGTAGACGTCGAAGAGGTCCGCACTGGGTCGGGCTCGAAAGCCATGGCGGCTATGGTGAACGGCGACGCGAATATCTACATCGGCTCGACGACCACGGCCTTTAAAACGCGCGAGAAAGGCGTCCCGGTCAAGATCATTGCCCCGGTCGTGCGCCAGCTCACGTCCAGTATCGTCGTCTCCGAAGAGTGGGCCGAAAGCCACGGCGTGACCAAAGACAGCACGATCCCCGAAAAGCTTAAGGCGCTTGAGGGCGCACGCATCGCCATGTCCGGTCCGGGCAGCGGCAGTGATCAGGTCGTGCGCTACGTCGCTGCCGAAGCGGGCTTTGATCCGGAACGCGACATGCAGATTGTTCCAATGGGAAGCAACGCAGCCACCTACATGAGCGCCATGCAGGCAGGTCAGATTGACGGTTTCTCCGCATCTCCGCCGCATATCCAGATCGCGGAAAAAGATTTCAACGCGACCATTCTGCTCAATCTCGCGGCTGGCGAACTTCCGACGCTCGACGGGTATTTCTACATCGGGATGATCTCGCGCGACGACTGGATCGAAGAGAACACTGAGGCCGGTGCGCGCGTTCTACGAGCGCTGCAAATGGCGATGGATGCGGTGCATGACCCCGAATTGACCAAGGCTGCCGCGCAGGCAACCTTTGAAAAATACTACCCCGACATGGATCGTGACCTGTTTCAATCTGTCTGGGACAGCCAGGTGAGCAGTGTGCCGGTTAATCTCGAAATGTCTGACGCTATGCTCCGCGACGTTCTCGCATTCCACAACCAGTTCTCGGAATCGCAAATCTCTGCGGATCTGATTCCCGAAACGCTTGCGACGTCTTTGACCGACGCAGCGATGTCGGCAAACTAAGGATCAGATACGATATGTCAGATCTCATCGTCTTTGAGAATGCTTCGAAGACTTTCTCGACGCCCAACGGACCTATCGAGGCGTCGCGGGATATCAACCTCACGGTTAAACGAGGCGAATTTGTAACATTGGTAGGGCCGTCCGGTTGCGGCAAGTCGACCCTACTCAACATGACGGCCGGCATCTTTGCGCCCACGACGGGAAAGGTGCTGTATGATGGCAAGCCCGTAGACGGGTTCAACGGCCATGTCGGCTACATGACCCAGAACGACCACCTGCTCACATGGCGGACCGTCGGCGGCAACATCGGCGTCCCCTTGGAAATCGCTGGCTTGAGCAAGTCTGAGAGAAAGGCCCGCGTCGAAGAGCTGGCCGAGATGGTTGGACTGTCTAAGTTCCTCGACAGCTACCCGTCCCAATTGTCCGGCGGCATGCGCAAGAGATGTGCCTTGGCGCGCCTCCTTGCCTATAGCCCTGAAACGCTCCTGCTCGACGAACCTTTCGCCGCGCTCGATGCCCAGCTCCGTTTGCGGATGCAAATGGAATTGCGCAGCATCGTGCAAACGCTCGGCAAAACAGTGCTGTTCGTGACCCATGACCTGGACGAAGCCGTGGCCATCGCCGATCGCTGTGCGATCTTTACGCGTGGCCCCGGAACGATCCGCAACGTCCTCGACATTCCACTCGGTAAGGAGCGCGAACTCATCGGGATGCGTCACAATCCGGACTATGTCGAATTGACCGCAACCCTGTGGGACGAAATGGCCCCGGATATCAGACTCGAAGAGGCGGTGTGAGCCATGAAACCTAAACTCATCCTTATCCGGCTCGCCATCCTGATCGGCATTCTTCTCGTATGGCAATTTTCCTCCGGCGTCTTGATCAAGGAGTTCTTTGTCTCGAAGCCAACGAAAGTCGCAGCCGTGCTCGCCAAATGGATCGGCAGCGGAGACCTGTTCTACCACGCGGCGATCACTGCATTCGAAGCCTTCGCAGGCTTCCTCCTCGGTGCCTTTGTCGGGATTTCCATCGGTCTTCTGCTCGGGCGCGCCAAGGGCCTCGCTGAGGTGCTCGATCCGTTCATCATGGCGTTCTACAGCCTTCCAAAACTGGCCCTCGCGCCATTGTTCATCCTGTGGTTCGGGATCGGACTGGAGATGAAGATCGTACTGACCGCGACGATCTGTTTCTTTCTGGTCTTTCTTAACACTTACACCGGTGTCCGAAGCGTGAGCCGCGAGATGATCGCTATCCTCAAACTCATGGGCGCCAAAGAAAGCCACGTGATCACCAAGGTGGTCATTCCGTCGGCCATCACATGGGTTTTCGCGGGCCTTCGTATTTCCGTCCCCTACGCGCTGATCGGTGCGGTGGTCGGTGAATTGATGGCCTCGAACCGAGGACTCGGCTTCCTGCTTTCGAGCTCCGCAGCTGATTTCAACACGGCCGGAGTCTTCGCCGCACTGTGTGCGATTGTCTGTCTGGCAGCCCTGCTGAACTACGGCGTGTCGGTGGCCGCACGTGCTATGATGCCGTGGGAGCGCACCACAGAGCAGCGCGAATTCAGCATCTAAAAACCAACGGTTAAACCGATTACGATCTGACACCGGCGACCTCCCATCGCCGGTGTTTCTTTTGGTGCAGCGTGCCCATTTCTTAACCTCACATCGAGCATGGCAAGGTGTCCGCCTGGCGGACGCATTGCGCTTCGACATAGTCTCCGGCCGAAATCGCTCCTTATCTTCCTCGAAAAAAGCGTTGGGAGGAGCGCATGGAAACGCACAGCACTACTCGAATTTCGGCTGCCTTGATCAGGGCGCTTTCGGCATGAGTTCGAAACGTCTCAAAAAAGTTGTGTCCACCACATTTCTGGCCGGAGCGGGCGCCTGCTTTCTCTTCGGCACAGGTGTGACGGTGGGCGATGTGGCCCTCCGCGCGGTCGCGAGCAAGAACATCCCCGGCGCGATTGAGTTGACCTCTCTCTCCATCGGTCTTGGCGCTCTATTGTCTATGCCGGTTTGCTACGCAAAACGGACGCATGTCACCGCAAAGCTGCTCTCGGAGATTTCTCCAAACCGGTTCACCTATCCGTTGGGTCTGGTTGGTGCCATCGCCTCGACGCTCTTCGCGATCCTTCTCCTGTGGATCGTCGGCGAAAATGCACTCGAGAAAATTGGCTCCCCGGAAACCACAGCCGATCTGGGTCTCCCCATTCCTGTTTTGATTGCGATCATCGCCCTCGCGCTGGCAGCCTGCTTTGCCGCCGCCCTCGCAGGACTGCGCTACGCATTCATCAATGAGAGGGATTGGTAATGAGCGGACTTCTCCTCGGCGGTCTCGGCTTTGCTGCGGCCATTCTCATGATCTTCGTCGAAATTCCTGTGGCAGTTGCGCTCGGCCTCGTTGGTATCATTGGCTCAGCCATGATCATCGGCATGGACGGCGCCATGGCCATCGGCGCGACAACTGTCTGGGACAGCCTCACCAACTATACGCTTACGATGCTCCCGCTCTTTGTGCTCATGGGCAATATTGCGGCGCGTTCGGGTCTATCTTCGAAGCTTTATCAGTCGATGTCCGTTCTGATCGGCCACCGTCGTGGCGGTCTCGCCCTTGCAACCATCGGCGCTTCTGCGGGGTTCGGGATGATCTCAGGCTCCTCGCTCGCAACCACCGCCACGATGGGCCGCATTGCGATGCCGGAAATGCAGGAGGCAGGCTATTCTCGCTCCCTCTCCGCAGGGTCCGTGGCCGCAGGTGGCACGCTCGGCATTCTCATCCCGCCGTCCACCGTGCTCGTGATCTATGCCTTCATCGCAGAGCAATCCATTCGTGACCTTCTGCTCGCGACCGCAGGCCCGATCTTCCTCGCCGTGCTGCTTTATTGCCTCGCAATCTGGGTGCCGATCTGGTTCGGCTGGTCCACCGCTCCGCAACGTGCGCGCGCCAATGCGGACGAGCGCCGCCTCGCCCTCAAAGAGTTGCTGCCTCCAGTCGGGATTTTCGGCCTCATCATGGGCGGCCTCTACTCTGGCGTCTTCACCGCGAACGAAACCGCAGCCATCGGTGCATTCGTGGTCTTGCTCTACGGTTTCCTGTCACGTCGCCTGACGATTGAAGGAATGCTGTCGGCCCTAATGGACACCGCTATGACATGCGGCGCGCTCTATCTCGTTCTCATCGGTGCGAACCTGTTCAACTTCTTTCTCGCGCTCTCCGGCCTGCCGTTCTCTCTCACCGGCATGTTCTCCGGCATCCTTGACCAGCCACTTCTCGTGATCCTGCTTATGCTCGCGATCTACCTCGCGCTTGGCACGCTCATGGACTCGCTGGCCATGCTCCTGCTCACCGTGCCACTCTTTGTGCCGATTGCACAGGCCGCTGGCATCGACCTCGTCTGGTTCGGGATCTTCGCCGTGATGGTCGTGGAAATGGGCCTCATCACACCGCCCGTGGGCATGAACCTCTTCGTCCTCAAGACCGTCCAGCCCGACGTCCAACTCACAGAACTCTGGAAGGGAGCCGCGCCGTTCGTCGTCGCCGACTTCATCCGTGTCGCCATCATCATCGCACTCCCCGCGTTGGTGATCTGGCTCCCCTACAACGCCTTTTAAGAACATAAGGGAGGAAACCATGTTCAACCGACTGCTGAAATCTGCCGCCCTGGCCCTCGCCATGACGACGAGCCTCACCACCCTCGCAGAAGCCCGCGAACTGCGCGTCTCGTCTTTCGAGCCAGCCCAAGGCTTCTACTCGTCCAAGATCCTCCAGCCATGGATCGACGAGGTAAACGCGAAACTGTCCGACAAAACGAGCCTCCAGCTCTACCCGGGTTCCATCCTCGGCGCACCGCCGGCACAGGCCGAACTCGTCAAAGCTGGCGTCGCCGACATCGCTCTCGTGGTCCCGACCTACACCCCGGGCCTGTTCCCGCTGACAGGCGTTGTTGAAATTCCGGGCCTCGTGGACAGCGGTGCGACGGGGGCAAACATCCTCAACACGCTCGCTGAAAACGGTGCGCTCGACGGCGAATACGAAGACTACAAAGTCATCGCGGTGTTCACGACCCCCGCCTACCGCTTCTTTATGACCGACGCTCCGGCGGAGACCCCTGCTGATCTGGACGGTTTGAAACTCCGTTCGCCGTCCAAGTTCGGCTCCGAGCTCTTCGGCATGGTAGGCGCCTCCGGCGTCGGCATTCCGGCCCCTCAGGTCTATGAAAACCTCGAACGTGGCGTCGTGTCTGGTGCCGTTTGGGTGATGGACGCCTACCGCACCTTCCGCCTCAACGAAGTGGCTCCGAACATTTCGACCACGGGCTTCATGTCCTCCCCGATGTCCATCCTGATGAACAAACGGACCTATGACGGTCTCTCTGATGCCGACAAGGCCGTGATCGACGAAATGTCCGGTCGCGCGACCGCCGAATGGATTGCCTCTGTCGTGGACCAGACCGACGCAGAGATCGAAGCCGCTTTCCGCGAAGCCGGTGAAGTGACCTTCGTCGATCCGGATGAAGCTGGCATGGCCGCATGGGCCGAAGCCTTCGCATCCGCACCAGAACTTTGGGTCTCCGAACAACCCGACACCGCTGCCGCCGAAGCCGCTCTGGCAACGGCGCACGAGGTCGCGGGCCACTAAGCCATCCCCCCTGTCCGCCTCGCGGACGGACAGGGGTCTCGCCTCCGGTTTCGCCTCTCACGGCAGTAAATTGGGGCATTCCGATTTCAATGAATGGAGACAACCATGGCGATCATTGCTCTGGGCTATCTCGGTGTACGCTCTGATAAGCTCGATGACTGGTCTGACTTTGCCGGCAAGCTTCTCGGCATGCAGAAAATCGACCGCGGCGGGAAGGCGGTTGCCTTCCGCATGGATGACAAGGTGCAGCGGCTTCTGGTCTCTGATGAGCCCGGCGAAACCCTTGCCTTCCTCGGGTTCGAGGTCGCCGCAAAAGACGATCTTCAGATGTATGCAGGCCGTCTCGATGCCGCTGGCGTGAAGGTCAGTATCGGCTCCCCTGAGCTGTGCGATCGCCGTTTTGTCGATGGCCTGATCTGGTTCGAAGATCCGAGCGGAAACCGCGTCGAGTTGTTCTACAACCCGATGATCGCCTCTGACCCGTTCGTTCCGGGCCGTCCCATCGATGGGTTTAACACGGGTCCTCTGGGCATGGGTCACGCGGTATTGCACGTCAAAGACATCGACGTGATGATGCCATTCTATCGCGACCTACTGGATTTCCACGTGTCCGATTACGGTCTCGAACCCTACGGCCTCTACTTCTTCCACCTCAATGAGCGCCACCACTCCTTCGCGATGGTCGGGTCCGGTCAACTCGGGTTCCACCACTTCATGGTCGAGTTCCAGAACCTCGACGATCTGGGTCAGGGCTATGACCTCGCGCAGATGGACGAGGGCCGCGTGGCCTACACGCTCGGGCGGCACACCAACGATTACATGACGTCCTATTACGCGCATTCACCGTCCGGCTTTTTCGTCGAGAACGGCTGGGGCGGACGTCTTATCGATCCGGACACTTGGGAACCGCATCAGACCCATGACGGGCCGAGTTTCTGGGGCCACGAGCGCCTCTATCTGACCGAAGAAGGCGGGCGCAAACGTCTGCGCGACATGCGCTTGGACGCCGCGGAACGTGGCCGCCGCAGCCCGCCTGTCGCGGAGTGTCCATGGCTCTATGGCGAACTCGCCAAAAAGAACGCAGCAGGGAGAACATAAATGGAGCATTTTGACGTCGCCATCGTAGGCTATGGTCCTGCGGGAGCCACGCTCGCCCACCTTCTCGGGCAATGCGGGTTGAAAACGCTCGTCCTCGAACGCGAGAGCGCACATTACCACCTGCCGCGCGCGGTGCATTTCGATGCCGAAGTGATGCGGGCTTTCCAGTGGATCGGGATTGCCGACGAGATGGCGGCAAAGACCCATCGCCATCCGGGCATGCAGTTCGTTGATCGTGACGGAAAGATGCTGCTCGACTGGCCGCGACCGCAGGGCGAAGGTCCGCAAGCATGGAACGCGAACTACCGCTTCCACCAGCCCGACCTCGAGGAACTGCTGCGCGAACACATGGCCAAACGTTCGGAAGTCACCGTCCGCACCCGTTGTGACGTGTTCAACATCGACGATCAGGGCGATCAGGTCGAACTTCGTTACGAAGACATGTCCAAGGGCAAAGTGCACCATGTGACCGCGAAATTCGTGGTGGGCTGTGATGGCGCGCGCTCTCTGGTCCGTCGTTACATCGAAAGCGATATGGACGACTACGGGTTCCATGAGCGCTGGCTCGTTGTGGACCTCATCCTCAATGAGGACAAACCGGAGCTCGGCGACCACTCGATCCAGTATTGTGTGCCTGAGCGTCCCGCGACCTATGTCCGCACCCCGGGCATGCGTCGCCGCTGGGAGATCACGGTTCTGCCCGACGAGGACAGCAATGAGATCGCGAAACCCGAACGCGTTTGGGAGCTTCTCTCCGACTGGATCAAACCGGAAGAAGCCGAGATGGAGCGGACGGCTGTCTACACCTTCCACTCGCTCGTCGCGAAAGACTGGCGCGAAGGGCGTCTCATCCTCGCCGGTGACGCGTGTCACCAGACCCCACCGTTCATGGGTCAGGGCATGTGCGCAGGCACCCGCGATGTGGTGAACCTCTATTGGAAACTCGCGCTGATCTGCAAAGGTCTGGTCACGGGAGAAGAAGCTGAAAAGCTCCTCGACACCTATGAAAGCGAGCGCAAACCCAACGCAGCGGAATACATCAAAACCGCTGTGCGTCTTGGTGGCCTGATCAACACCGTCGGCACCGAAGAGGCGCTGCGCGCAGCCCTGCCGTCGGCCAATGGCTCCGCAAAGATGGAGAGCATTGCTCCGCCCATCGGGCCGGGCCTCGGCGACGACAGCGAAAGAGCCGGACGTCTGTTTGGCCAGCCGCGCATGTCGGACGGCGCACGTATGGACGACGTATTCCCGCACGCGTTCGTCGTCGTGGCTGAGGCTGAAATCGCCGAGGGGCTATCACTGCCGGAAGGCACCGGCCTCGTGACGACCGACAATTCCAATGCAGCCGACCACCTCGCCCGCCTCGGCGCTCGCGCCACCGTTCTTCGCCCCGACCGTCATACGCTCGGCGGGGCCGACACCAAAGAGGAGCTTGAGGCGCTGATCGCGCGCATTCTCCCGAACCCTATCGAAACGCAACAACCGGAAATGGCTTAACCCATGAAACTTTGCTCATTCACCAAAGACGGCGTGTCCTCCTACGGCCTCGTCAACGAAAACGGTATCGTCGATCTCGGCAAACGCTTTGACGCGCCAACCCTGCGCGATTTCCTCGCAACAGAGGACATGGCTGCAGCGGAGAAATTCGTTTCCGCAGACGCGGATTACGCATTCGACGACGTGACACATGATCCGGTCATCACCAACCCGGACAAGATCATCTGCGTTGGTCTTAACTATCATGCGCACATTGAGGAAACCGGCCGCGAAGAGACCCCGAACCCGGTCCTGTTCGCCCGTTACCAAGGCTCCCAGATCGGCCATAACGAAGCGCTGATCAAACCCCTCGAATCCGACATGTTCGACTACGAGGGCGAAGTCGCCGTGATCATCGGCAAAGAGGGTCGCCGTATCTCTGAAGAGGATGCGCTCGACTACGTGGCGGGCTACGCCTGCTACAACGACGGCTCCGTCCGTGACTGGCAGAAACACACCCACCAGTTCATGCCGGGCAAAACCTTTGCCGGCACCGGCGCGTTCGGTCCGTGGATGACCACCGCAGACGAGATCGAAGACCATACCAAAATGCGCCTTATGACGCGTCTCAATGGTGAAACCGTGCAGGATACGACGCTCGATATGCTCGTGTGCTCCGTTCCGCGCCTGATCTCCTATTGCTCCACCATCCTGCCGCTCCTGCCCGGTGACGTGATCGTCTCCGGCACGCCGGGTGGTGTTGGCGCACGCCGCAACCCGCCGCTCTTCATGAAGGACGGCGATGTCTGCGAAGTTGAAGTCACCGGTGTCGGCGTTCTGTCCAACCCTGTGAAAGCCGAAGTCTGAGTTTCGGAACTGGCGCTTCGACATGGCTTGTGAAATGGTTCTCCCATGACCAACCCGCAAGCCACGTCGAAATCGTCTCAAGGCTCCGTGCGATCTCTCGCGCGGGGCCTTTCTATCTTGCGATATGTGAACAAAGTCGGAGAGGCCCGCCCGGGCGAGATTGCCAAGGCCCTCGACCTGCCGCGTCCGACCGTCTACCGGCTTCTCGAAACGCTTGAAGAACTTGGTTACGTCGCCTTCTCCGCCACATCAAACTATGTCCGCGTGACCCGCTTTGCCGCGGCTCTTGGCGATGGCTATGCGCTCACGTCCGAGATTACGCAGGCGGCTGGTCCGATTTTCGGCGAATATGCGAAACGGGTTGTCTGGCCCCTCGATCTCACCGTCTACAACAACGCGGCAATGGTCATTCAGGAGACGACGCACGGGCGGTCTCCGCTGTCGATTGACCGCGGCATGACGGGGTTCCGCTTGCCCATGCTCCGCACCTCCGCAGGGCGCGCCTACATCGCGTTTTGTCCGGAGGAAGAAAGGACGCTGATCCTCGATCACTTGAGGCGTTTGAATGATGACGCCGACCAACCGTTTCTCGAAGAGCGATGGCTTTCACGCCTGATCACCGAGACCCGCAGCCGAGGCATTGCCGTCCGAGATAGCGGAGAGTTTCGCCAAGAGACCGCATCCCTAGGCGTGCCCATCAAAGCGGGCGGATCAGTTCTCGGGTGCATTTCTCTGATCTGGATTCAGAGCGCTATGAGCACGGGGCGCGCTCTCGATGAATACGGGGAACCGCTCTTGGAAATTGCCGAGCGTATTGCGACCTCTTTGCCCGATTGAAACCTAGAGCGGGTTCTTCTCCAACTCCGCAGCAATCTCTACATCGACGGGCACATCATAGGTCATGAGGATCGTGCCAAGGACAGTGTAGAAGCCGACGGTCGCTATGATATCAAAGACAGCTTCCTGTCCGAACGTCTCTGCCAACTGACGCTCTAAATCCTGAGGCAGTTTTTGATTGTCGATGATCGCATCCACGGCACGCACGAGCAGAGCGTCAGATCCCTCCGGCATCGACAACACCGCTTTGATCCGCGCGTCATCCATCCCCAATGCGCGAGCACGGGAGACGTGATGCGCCCATTCGTAGGACGACCCTAGACGCACACCCGTGCGCAGGATGACGATCTCGGAGTTTTCCAGCCCGAGCACCGAATCCTTCACGACATGCTGGCGCAGAGGGGCCCAAGCCCGCAGCAGATCGGGGTGGTTCGCCATGGTGCGATAGACATTCAACGCACCGGCGAATCCGCTTTTCAAGTCTGCGACTTTTTCCGGCCAGTCCTCGTCTGAGAGCGGTCCAATCGTGGGTGTGTGCGGCATATTATGTGTTCCCCTTTGTGAACAAAACACCCTGCAACTCCCAGTTTTTCAACCCAGCAAAACCGTCTGTCCACCATGCGGACGGTAGCCTGTTGTGCCTTGCGCTTTTGCTTCGCAGACTGGCCCCGTCTGTTGGACACAGAACATTCATTGAGGCTTTCCATGAAACTTTTCCACTCTCCCGGTTCCTGCTCTCAAGGCATTCAGATGCTGCTGGACGTAATCGGCGCGCCCTATGAACTCGTGGTGACTGAGCTGGCCAAGGGCGCCCACCGCGACCCCGCCTATCTCTCGCTCAACCCGAAAGGCAAAGTGCCTGCGCTCATGCTGCCAGATGGATCCGTTCTCACGGAATTTCCGGTCATTGCCTATTGGCTCGCACGGTCATTTCCGGAGGCAAATTTGCTCCCCGAGGGCTTGGACGCAGAAATACGGGTCATGGAACTCACAGAGCACATCGTGTCCGGCCTCCATATGCGCGGGTCCGTGTTTGCGATGGCGCCCCAGAAGTTCCTTGGAGACGAAGCCGCGAAAGCTGAGTTGCGCAAGCACGGGCAAGAGGTCATTGCCGACGGGTTCCAACGTCTGAGCGATCAGCTCGGCGATAAAGAGTTTCTCTTCGGGACGTTCACAATTACAGACGCGGCCGCAGGCTATCTGCTTTCTTGGGCAGATCGGATCGGCGTCGAACGTCCGCCAGAGTTGGACGCGTATTACGAACGCCTCACACAGCTCACGGGTAACTGACCCGTGCGCGAGGCAACGCGCCGTTTGTGATTTTGTGAAATTGGTCGGAGCGAGAGGATTCGAACCTCCGGCCCCTGCCTCCCGAAGACAGTGCTCTACCAGGCTGAGCTACGCTCCGACCGTGACGGGCGGAATATAGCGACCGAACGCGATTTGCAAGAGACAAATGAGCCTTTCCCGAAAACCCTTAAAAGAGCTTTCGGGAAAGCGATTATTTGACTTTCGCACGACGCACAAACGGCGAAATCCGGAAAGACGCCGCCGAAGACGCGCGAGAACGCGTCCGCAAAACCGGTGTGTTCTCCGAGTGCCCGCCACGCGATTCGCGGAAGACGATGTAGAGGCCTGAGAGAATGATGATCCCCGCCCCTGCGATCGTCGGTCCATCAACCGTTTCACCGAAGAGGAAGTAGCCGAAAATTGTTGCCCAAATGATTTGGGAATACTGCATCGGCGCAACGATCGCTGCCTCAGACGCGCGATAGGCGAGAATGAGGATGACGCCACCGGTAAAGCCCAAGAGCGAAATCATGCCGACACCACCAAGATCGAGCAACGGCAGCGGTTCATAGGAGAACGCCATCGCAGCCCCCATGACGATGAAGTTTGCGATGAGCGGATAGAGCATAAGAACTGCGGTGCGCTCTTCGCGGCCCACCTTTCGAACGACGATGGAGGCAAAGGCCCCAAAGAAAGCGCATGAGAGCGCTGCAATATGTCCGAGCGTGAACTCTGTGCCGCCCGGTCTGAGCACAACGATCACACCGACCAGACCGACCAGGACCGCTGCCCAACGGTGAAAGCCGACGCGCTCGCCCAAGATCGGGATCGACAGGATCGTAATGACCAGCGGCGTTGCGAAGATCAGCGCATAGACCTGCGCGAGAGGCAGCACAGAGAAGGCGTAGAAAGCAGCGACGGTGTTGATCATCGCTGCAATCGTGCGAAAAAGGCTCCACCACGGGTGAATAGGACGCAGGTGCCCCTCTGTCCGGTCTCTGATGAGCATGAACATCACGAGCGGAAATGAGAATAGCGTCGAGAAGAAGATGATCTGAAACGGCGTGTAGGAGCCGCCGAGAAACTTGATCACGACGTCATGGGTCGAGAAGACCGCGAATGCGGCCAAGGCGTAAAAGGCACCGGTGATATTCATGAGTCTATCCGCGTAATGTTTGCGCTCTCAGGTTAAGGAAGGCTTTTCGACTGAGGCAATCACTCTCTTGTTCTGGAAAGAGTCAGTCCTCATATGTGTTCCATGTATCGCACTCAGAAATCCGCGACCTGCTGCTATTGCGGCACCAAGACCGTTCTGACGCTCGGTGGAGAAACCCGTCACGAACTCAAATGTTCCGCATGCGGCGCACCGCTGTCGCGTATGAAGGCACTCCATAAGGTCCATGTAGAGGATTCTTTCAGAGTTAAAGGGAAGAAGCCGAAAAAAGCCTCTCAACCAAAGCTCAGCAAGAAAAAGAAGCAGAAGAAGCGGAAAAGCACAGCGCATCGACTCTTTGATATCGCTGAAGACGTTTTTGATCTTTTCGACTGACGCAAAAAGGGCGCCCCGACTGAGGCGCCCTTTGTAATTTGGATCTGTGGCGTCTTAGAGCGACGCGTCGAGAGCCGCGATGATCGCATCACCCATTTCAGAGGTGGATACAGGCGTGACACCCTCGCCCGCAAGCAGGTCAGCGGTGCGAACGCCGTCGGCCAGAACCTTCTCGATTGCGGACTCGAGACGTGTTGCTTCGTCGCCTTCATTGAAGGAGTAGCGCAGCGCCATTGCGAAGCTGAGGATACAGGCGATCGGGTTGGCTTTGCCCTGACCAGCGATGTCCGGAGCAGACCCGTGGACCGGCTCATACATGGCTTTCGGACGGCCGTTCTCCATCGGCGCACCGAGGGACGCAGACGGCAGCATGCCGAGGGAGCCGGTGAGCATAGCAGCAGCGTCGGACAGAAGGTCACCGAAGAGGTTGTCGGTCACGATCACGTCGAACTGTTTGGGCCAGCGGCAGAGCTGCATCGCACCTGCGTCAGCATACATGTGGGACAGTTCCACATCCGGATATTCGGCTTCGTGAATCTCGGTGACAACGTCGCGCCACAGAATGCCGGATTCCATCACGTTGGCTTTTTCCATCGAGCAGACTTTGTTGCCGCGCTTGCGGGCCAACTCGAATGCGGAACGGGCAACGCGAGCGATCTCGCTCTCGGTGTAACGCTGGGTGTTGATGCCCACGCGTTCGTTGCCTTCTTTGATGATGCCGCGCGGCTCACCGAAGTAGATGCCGGAGGTCAGTTCGCGCACGATCATGATGTCGAGACCTGCGACCACGTCTTTCTTGAGCGAGGAGAAGTCTGCGAGCGCGTCAAAGCACTGAGCCGGACGCAGGTTCGCGAAGAGGTCCATCTCTTTGCGAAGGCGCAGGAGGCCACGCTCCGGCTTCACGGAGAAGTCGAGCACGTCATATTTCGGACCACCAACGGCACCGAGAAGAACCGCATCCACCTCTTGGGCTCTCGCCATGGTCTCATCGGAAAGCGGCACACCGTGCACGTCGTAGGCAGCGCCACCGACGAGGTCCATCGACACATCGAACTTGAGGTCGCGTTTCGCGCCATACCAGTCGATGATTTTGACGACTTCGGCCATCACTTCAGGGCCAATACCGTCACCGGGGAGAATGAGAAGAGAGGGCGTGCTCATGTCGCGTCGAGTCCTTGTTTTCTTAAGGTTGGAAGCGGGGTAACGACTGCTTGCCCCGCCGTCAAGGAATGGGAGCGATATCAACCCAGACAAGGCCATGCTGCGGATCGGTTTCGGCCCATTCCACACCGGAATCCACTACCGTGAGATCAGAGGACGGCAGGACGTAGTTGACCCTCAGATTCCCCGGGATCGGATCGGACCAATCAGCCGTGTCTAGGGAGGGGTCTCCGGCGTGCTCCGGATTGGCATTCTCCAGCCCGTGTGAAGAGGAGGGTTTCGGGTCCTGAAGGCGCGGGTTGGCCAAGAGTGCCTTCATCACCTCGTGCTGCCCTTCTCCGTCGACCGGATCGAGATTGCTGTTTCCGAGCAGGATGACCGGATCAGGTGGCACACTGTCCAACGCACCGTCGAGATAAAGCGACCAAAACCGCGTCTCGTCGGCATTCCGGCGTCCGTTGCGATCTTCCGCCCCGTCGAACACCGGGCTCGTAGCCGCATACATCAGGAGGTGGACCTCATGCCCGCCCCATTGGATCGGCACATCCCAGTGTCCTGTGGAGGATAGGCGCAGAACACTTAGGTCGTCCTCATCAAAGTAATCCGCAGGAATGTTGTTAGCTGGCAGATCACGCCAGAGCATCTCGGAAAAATCTCTGACGTCATCCAGAAGGATCCGGAGCCGCGAGAGCAAAACCATCCCCCCCTGCCCTCTGAAATGACCATAAGACTGCGCATCTTCCGGCTCCCCCGTGCGACCGTCCTTGTCGAGATCACGGCGCGTTTCCATCCCGGAGTTTCCCCAACGCGAGAAAACATATGGATAGCCCAGCGTCGCCGCGAAGGCTCGGGCCGCGTGACCGTCCATGTCGGTGTCAAATCGAGTCAGCAGAAGTACGTCGGGCGAGGTTGTTTCAATCCACTCCGCCACAGCGTGAATTTCAGCGTCATCTTTAGAAAGCAGCTCGCGAAGCAACACCCCGGGCCCGTCCCGTGATAAATCCACATGCCATGTGGCGACGCGAAGTGGCTCCGCATACGCACCAAACGGGATAAGAAAGAATAGGACTGCTCTGAGGATCACGCCGTCGCGCGGTCGAGATCGACGTTCGCGTAAACCTGACGGCGCTTTCGCGCGATCATCTCTGCAACGCGGCCCATAGCGATCCCGCGCATGAAGAGAGACGAGGGCAAGAAGGCCCAAGCCGCGACAATCCAGATCAGTGACTGGTCGTTTGCGACCGAGATCCCGCCGAAGAGGGTCGAGGCGGAACTCAGGATCGCAGGTGTCACAAAGGGCAGCACCAAACCGATAATGACGTTCACTCGGGCATCACGTTTCAGACGATCAACAACATCGCCACCTGCGGTCGGATCAAAGGTCGGGAGGTTGATCCAAACATTGAATGACCCGGACCGCCCCGGCCACTGTCCGATCTTGAGCACGATCAGGAACACCGAAAGCGAAATGAGCGAAATCAGATAGCTCATACCCGCCGCCTCTCGCATCAGTTCAATCTCTTCAAGAGAGGCCCCATAAGGCAAAGCATTGATCATCAGGCGCACAGGCGAATACGGGAAGTCGAGCGCGTAGCCGATGAGGGCTCCAACAGCCGTGACAAATTCAGTCGCAACGGTCGGGGTCTCGTTTCCGCGCAAAATCAGGGTTAGCAGGAAGATCGTGATCAGCAGGGCGAGAAAGCGCACGCGATTGAACGGCGGAGCGTCTCTGAACTCGACCAGCCCCGGATAGGACGAGACGTATTCAAAAAATGTGAGCGACGCAGCAAAGAGTGCAACGAGCGCAACAACCTGCGCAGCATCACTTGTTGTATTCGGAAGTAACACAGTTGGCGTGGAGATCATCACCACGACCAGAATCGCACGGACAAAAGCACTAACGAAGCGCTGGATCACTGCCCAATTCCCTCTCCTAGATCATGAACGATTCACTGCCGCTCATGCGTTCGAATCCGCATTCGCCTTGATGGCGATTTGCCATGTTCTCGCCCCAGATTTGCCTATTTTCGCCTTCTGGGGCAAGGAATACTTCCAGATACCCTCTAAGATTGACCGACTTCATCGTCAATACGGTGCGGTTTTGCACCATATCTGACCTGTGCGCCCGCTTTGACCAGATCAGGAACGAACAGATCCTCTCGAACCGAAAGGAGATCAGCGCCTCTACGATTCCTGCACAACATTTGTGGTTAGTTTGATGCAGAGCATAGTCGCACAGCACGAGTCGTGATGAAGTCGCGCCGACACCAATGGAAAGGACACTGTCATGGAACTGGCCATCTCGATTGAAGAATCTGTCGACCTGATTCCGGACGGCGCAACGGTGATGCTCTCCGGTTTTATGGGCGTGGGTGTGCCTGACAAGATTGTGCATGCGCTGGCAGATGCTGGAAAAAGAGACCTCACGCTGATTTCAAACGATACAGCCCGCGACACGACCGGGCCAGGCCCGCTCTTTGCCGCAAAGTGTGTGCGCAAATTGATCTGCAGCCATATGGGCCTCAATACAATCGTTCAGGCGCAATATGCTGCGGGCGAACTTGAGGTCGAACTAACACCACAGGGCACCTTTGTCGAACGCATTCGCGCTGCGGGAGTGGGGCTTGGCGGAATTTTGACCCCGACAGGGGTCGGAACGAAGATCGCAGAAGGCAAAGAGATCGTCGAAGTCGATGGCAAAGAATATCTCCTCGAAACGCCACTCAGAGCCGACTTCGCGCTCATCGCGGCTCGGAGTTGCGATTATGTGGGCAACCTCGCTTACATGCTGACGGCGACGAACTTTAATCCGATCATGGCGCTCGCCGGAGACAAGGTGATCTGCGAACCCGAAGAGATTGTTCCCGTTGGAATGATCCCGCCGGACCTCGTGAAAACGCCCGGTGTTCTCGTCGATTACGTCATCAAGAAAGCGGCTTAAGGAGGCAATACCATGGACCCCAAAGAACTCATTGCCCGCCGTGTTGCCCAGGAAATCAAACCCCGCACACTGGTGAACCTCGGGATCGGCATTCCGACACTCGTGTCCGACTATCTGGACGAAAGCCTCGGCGTCTTCTTTCAGGCCGAAAATGGTGCCGTTGGCATGGGGCACCGCCCACCGGAAGGGATGACTGACCGCCACCTCACCGATGCAGGCGGTCGCTTTGTTTCATTCGTGCCGGGGGCGTCAACCATCGACTCGGCATTTTCCTTTGGCCTCATTCGGGGCGGACACCTCGATCTCACCGTCCTTGGCGCATTGCAGGTGGACGAAGCGGGCCATCTCGCAAACTGGATGATCCCCGGCCATTACACCCCAGGCATGGGCGGAGCGATGGACCTCGTGACGGGGGCGAAGAAAGTGATCATCGCGATGCAGCACACAGCCAAAGGCGCCGCGAAGATCGTGCGGGAATGCACCCTGCCGCTCACATCACAGCGGCGCGTCGATCTCATCGTGACTGAGCTCTGCGTGATCAAACCGGAGGACGATGGGCTTCACCTCATAGAGCGTGCGCCCAACGTGCCGCTGGAGGTCATTCTGGGCATGACAGAGGCCAATCTCATTCATGGGGATAATGTGCCGGAGATGGACCTTCAGTCCTGTCAGTGAGCCAACATCCAAAATGCAAAACGGCGGCCCCGAGAGGCCGCCGTTTCTTTTTGGTTTCTCACGCGAGAATTAGATCCAAGGACGTTCTTGGGACATTTTCGCCTCATAGGCATCAATGTCTTCAACATTCGCCATGGTCAGACCGATGTCATCGAGACCTTCGAGCAGGCAGTGCTTTTTGAAGGCGTCGACTTCGAATGGGAATTCCTGACCTTCAGACGTCGTGACAACCTGATTTTCCAGATCGACGGTCATACGGGCGTTGGAGCCTTTTTCGGCGTCGGCCATGAGCACGTCCACAACGTCCTGCGGCATGACGATCGGCAGGATGCCGTTCTTGAAGCAGTTGTTGTAGAAGATATCGGCGAAGGACGTGGAGATCACGCATTTGATGCCGAAGTCCGCGATGGCCCACGGTGCGTGCTCACGGGAGGAACCACAACCGAAGTTGTCGCCCGCCACGAGGATTTGCGCATCGCGATACTGCGGTTTGTTCAGGACAAAATCTGGGATTTCGTTGCCCTGGCGGTCATACCGCATCTCATCAAACAGGTTTACACCAAGGCCAGAGCGCTTGATCGTTTTGAGGAACACCTTTGGGATGATCATATCCGTGTCGATGTTCACGAGCGGCATTGGGGCCGCGATACCGTGCAGTTTTCCGAACTTGTCCATTTTACTGAACCTCTTGAATATTTTTGCGAATGTTGTGAAGGAAAGAGCCCTCGGCGGGCCCTTTGTGTATATGTCTCGGCCGGATCTGAGAGAGAGCGACATGAACACCGACTGTTTCATCAGCAAACCATGCGTAAGCGCCACCTTTTGGATCAAAGAACAGGTCGGTCAAATCCCAAGGGACAGGATCGAGCAGGTCTTTTGGTCTAAGGAGTTCCAACTCATTATTTGCCATGAGGCGTGAAGTTACATAAGCAGGCCCATACACCTGCCTGCGCAGGCGTGCCGCTTCGATGAAACGGTCCTCTTTTGGCATATCCATTAAGGCGTTACGAACACGCGGACGCAGCCAATTATAGTCCATGTCACCCGAAGATATCTCTTCCAACATCTGATTTAACGCCGCAGAAGTCCGAGGCAGACTCAAGAAGCCATTGCTTATCTGCCCACTCTGTTCGTCCATGAAGCTCTTGACGAGCAGGTAGTCGTTCCACGTCGTCAATTCGCCTGTCGAAATCGTGTCGCTGTCGATCCAACAATAATCGCTCTTGGCAATCATATTGAGCCGGAAAATGTCGACAAACGATGCCGCAGGCATGCGCTCGCGTTGTTCAACTGTGAAGTCGAACACCTCACGCATATCCAGAAATTCAACTCCCTCGCGCGGCGTAAAATTAGACGGTACATCTGAGAAAAGGACAACTTCGTGGCCTGTTGCCACGAAGGAATCCAGCATCAACTCTTCGAGCCAACTCAGACCACGCCCAATCCAGGCTGTGCCGATCTTCGCCTTTTTGACTTCGACACCCGGTGGAGGAGATTTCTGGGCTTCATACATCAGATCAATTCCCGTACGTCCGTGAGCTTGCCGGTCAGTGCGGCAGCAGCGGCCATGGCCGGGGACACGAGGTGCGTGCGGCCTTTGTAGCCTTGGCGACCCTCGAAGTTACGGTTGGACGTCGATGCACAACGCTCACCCTCGGCCAGCTGGTCGGGGTTCATCGCGAGACACATGGAGCAACCAGCCAGACGCCATTCGAACCCGGCTTCTTGGAAGATGTCAGCGAGGCCTTCCTCTTCTGCCTGAGCACGGACGAGACCGGAGCCCGGAACGACCATGGCACGCACACCGTCTTTGATCTTCTTGCCTTTGAGGATCTCAGCGGCTGCGCGGAGGTCTTCGATACGGCCGTTGGTGCAGGAGCCGATGAACACGGTGTCGATTTCGATATCGGTCAGTTTCTGACCGGCTTTCAGGCCCATGTACTCGATAGCGCGCTTTGCAGCCTCGACTTTACCACCTTTGAAGCTTTCCGGATCCGGAACAACAGCAGAAATCGGCAGAACGTCTTCCGGAGAGGTGCCCCAGGTCACAACCGGCTCGATCTCTTCGCCTTTGAGCGTCACGACTTTATCGAAGTGAGCGCCTTCGTCGGTGTAGAGGGTTTTCCACCATGCGAGAGCGGCTTCGAACTGGGCGCCTTTCGGAGCGTGCGGGCGACCTTTGACATACTCAAACGTGGTTTCGTCCGGAGCGATGAGACCAGCGCGTGCGCCGCCTTCGATCGCCATGTTACAGACGGTCATACGGCCTTCCATCGACAGATCGCGGATCGCTTCACCGCAATACTCGATGACGTAGCCGGTGCCGCCTGCGGTGCCGGTTTCACCGATTACAGCGAGCGTGATGTCCTTTGCGGTCACACCCGGGCGTAGTTTGCCGGTGATCTCGACTTTCATGTTCTTGGACTTCTTCTGGATGAGCGTCTGGGTTGCCAGAACGTGCTCAACCTCGGAGGTGCCGATGCCGTGGGCCAGAGCGCCGAAAGCGCCGTGGGTCGCGGTGTGGCTGTCGCCGCACACGACAGTCATGCCAGGAAGGGTCCAGCCCTGTTCTGGGCCAACGATGTGCACGATGCCCTGACGGACGTCAGACACCGGATAGTAGTTCACACCGAACTCCTTCGCGTTCTTGTCGAGGGCTTCGACCTGAATGCGGGATTCCTCGTTGGCGATGACGCCGGACACGCGGTCAAGAGTGGTCGGAACGTTGTGGTCCGGCACGGCGATGGTTTTTTCCGGCGCGCGCACTTTACGGCCAGCCATACGCAGACCTTCGAAGGCCTGCGGAGAGGTCACTTCGTGGACCAGATGGCGGTCGATGTAGAGCAGGCAGGTGCCGTCTTCTTGTTCATGGGCGACGTGTGCGTCCCAGATTTTATCATAGAGTGTCTTCGGGGCGGTCATTTCGCTCTCCCGTGGATGTTCATGGAAATGGAATCAGACATGGCGTTTTCGCACGCCAAAAGCGCGTCCGGACATCAAAGTCGGGCGAGAACTGAGCGCATTGCCCCGTGGAAGCGCCAGGGCAGCCAGGCCCGATCGGCAATTTCAAACATACGTTCCATGGCGCTCACATATAGCGTGCCGACGAGTCTCGCAAGAGAGTTGCACACTGTGGCGGGGTCTCGCTTCGCTTGCTCGGTGACCTACCTCATGTAAAGCTGGGTGCAGACATGGGGAGAAACGCGTGGACCCGACACAGATATCTGAGCTCCTGAGCCAAACCGGCAATGACGTCCTGGCGTTCCTTCAAGGGCTTCTAAGACGCTGGAACCTGTACCAGATCGGCATCTCGGCACTCGCACTCGTTATCTCTGTTGTCATCGGCCGCCACCTGAGCGGGCGGATGCGCGAGTGGATGCGGACGCTCGAAGGGCGCCCGAAATGGCAATTGCGCGCCCTTCTCGCGGTCGAAAAACGCCTCTCTTTGATCATCTGGGCTGCCCTGCTCTGGTCCGTCTATCAGTTCATGCAACAGGTCACATGGCCCTCGCGGTCCTACCTGATAGCGATCCTTGCGCGGGTGGTGTCTGCGTGGATCGGGGTGGAGTTCGTGGTCCAGCTTGTCCGCAATCGCGCCCTCAGACGCATCGTCCGCTGGGGTCTTTGGGCCTATGTCACGCTCTACTTTTTCGGCGGGATTGAGACGGCGGCGGAGTTCCTCGACTCAATAGCGATCACCTTCGGCAGTTTCCGTCTGTCTGCCCTCGCGGTCCTCAAGGCCCTCGTCGTGACAGGGCTTTTGTTCACCTTTGCGCGCCTCACCGCGGGACAAACATCGACCCGAATTCGGCAGAATGAGGATATTTCGCCCTCCATGCGCGAGTTGATCATCAAGGGCGTTCAACTCTCTCTATACGGCGCGGCGTTCTTTATCGGATTGAAAGCTGTCGGGTTCGACCTCACCGGCCTAGCAGTTCTCTCGGGTGCCATCGGTGTCGGCCTCGGTTTTGGTCTACAGAAAGTCGTGTCGAACCTCGTTTCCGGCGTGATCATCCTCTTGGACAAGTCGATCAAGCCGGGCGACGTTATCTCCCTCGGCGAGACCTTCGGGTGGATCAACACACTCGGCGCGCGCTACGCCTCGATCACAACACGCGACGGCAAGGAATACCTGATCCCGAACGAAGACCTGATCACCGGACAGGTTGTGAACTGGTCACACACCAACGACTTCGTGCGCCTCGATATCTATTTCGGCACCTCTTACAACGACGACCCCCACAAGGTGCGTAAAATCGCGATTGAAGCCGCCTCGTCCGTCGACCGCGTTCTGAGCACCCGAGCACCCGTTTGTCATATCGTCGGATTCGGTGACAGTTCCGTCGATTATATCCTCCGCTTCTGGATCACGGACCCAACCGGAGGCCTGACCAACGTCCGCGGAAATGTCTATCTGGCCCTTTGGGACGCATTTCAGGCGAACGACATTTCGATCCCGTTCCCGCAGCGCGAAGTACGTGTTCTGGACGGTTCAACGCTTACAACAAAGGCACTTGATTGACGGAGGAGGTTCAAAGACCTAGGAACGTTGAGATTTCGACAACGAAATGCTAAATTAGGCATATCCCAGCGTCGGGGAAAGACGGCGAGCAATGAAGGAGGACTATGTCCTGTCTCACGTACAAAGCGCAGCAACAGAAGCTGCTCAGCCGGAGATGCGCATGACTGGAGCCATCCCGGAACCGATGGAAGGCCGGAAACTTCTGGATTTCATCACCCACACACTTGACCAAGATAAAGCCGAAGACATCGTAACCATCGACCTGCAAGGCAAGTCGGAGGTGGCCGATTACATGGTGATTTGTTCCGGACGTTCCACACGTCAGGTGACTGCCATGGCTGAGAAACTGTCCGACACGCTGAAACGCGATTACGGGCTGCTGTCTCGTCTCGAAGGCCAGAGTCAGGGTGACTGGGTGCTGATGGATACCGGCGACGTGATCGTTCACATCTTCCGTCCGGAAGTGCGCGAATTCTATCAGCTTGAAAAGATGTGGATGTCTGCCGAAGAGGCCAAAGACGCCCTCGC
This sequence comes from Celeribacter litoreus, assembly GCF_020165855.1. GTDB lineage: Bacteria > Pseudomonadota > Alphaproteobacteria > Rhodobacterales > Rhodobacteraceae > Celeribacter > Celeribacter litoreus. The sequence continues at coordinate 165,000 of NZ_JAIUFY010000001.1, forward strand.
AGGTAAAGTCACTCAAAGCTGATGCGCGTCCAGATTTGCGCTGTGGGTCGTCTTCGTGGCGGCCCTGAAGCGGCGCTCATATCAGATTACACCACCCGGTTCGACCGCACCGGGCGCGCACTGGGCCTCGGCCCTCTGACGCTCTCTGAAGTCGAAGACAAAAAGGGCGGCGGCATGCCTGCGGAGGCGGCCCTGCTCGAACGTGCGATCCCCAATGGTGCGGTGATTGTGACGATGGACGAGCGCGGGCAGCTGCTCAGTTCACCGGAATTTGCCGACAAACTCGCCAATTGGCGAGACGCGGGGAGATCGGATGTAACCTTTGTCATCGGCGGCGCAGACGGCATTGATCCGTCACTTCGTGCCAAAGCCGATTTCTCAATCTCGCTCGGCAAAATGGTCTGGCCCCACATGCTCGTGCGCGCGATGCTCACAGAGCAGCTGTATCGCGCCGCCTCGATTTTGGCCGGTTCGCCCTATCATCGGGTCTGAGAAGAGTATTTTTGCCAAGAAGAAGAGCAAAGCGGTTCACCTGACCCTAGCGGCGCGCTAGATAGGGAGCGATTGTTTTGCTCTGTCCTGAAGGGAGCCCGTCATGGCCGCACCGAAACCCGTCGTTCTTTGTATTCTCGATGGTTGGGGGATCGGCCCGACGCCCGAAGCCAACGCACCGGTTCTCGCCAACACTCCGACGATGGACCGTTTGATGGCGGAATGCCCGAACAGCACCCTGACCACCTTCGGCCCTGATGTTGGTCTACCGACTGGACAGATGGGCAACTCCGAAGTTGGTCACACCAATATTGGTGCGGGTCGGGTCGTGGCCATGGATTTGGGTCAGATTGACCTTGCGATTGAGGACGGCTCCTTCTTTGAAAACGAGGCGATCGTCAAATTTGCTGCTGACGTGAAAGCAGCGGGTGGCACGGCGCATTTGATGGGCGTTATCTCGGACGGTGGTGTGCACGGTCATATCGAGCACACTCTTGCGGCGGCCAAAGCGATCACGTCGCAGGGTGTCCCCGTCGTTATCCACGCGATTTCGGACGGGCGCGACGTGGCCCCGCAGTCGGCAGACAAGTTCATGGCGGATTTCGTTGCCCGTCTTCCCGAGAAAGCGACCGTCGGCACTGTCATCGGGCGCTATTACGCCATGGACCGTGACAATCGTTGGGAGCGCGTGTCCCAAGCCTATGATGCCATCGTGAAAGCCGACGGTATTGAGACCGCGTCCGATGCCGTTTCCGCTGTCACCGCCTCCTACGAGCGCGGCGATGTGGACGAGTTCATCAAAGCGACCGTGATCGATGGCTACACTGGCATCAAGGACGGCGACGGGTTCTTTTGTAACAATTTCCGCGCCGACCGTGCGCGTGAAATTCTGCGCGCGATTGGTGAGCCGGACTTTTCCGAATTCGACACCGGCCCGCGCCCGACCTACAGCGCGCTGCTCGGGATGGTCGAGTATTCTGATCAGCACAACGCCTATATGAGCACCGCTTACCCGAAGCGCGTGATCGTCAACACGCTCGGCGAATGGGTCGCGAAGCATGGGCTCAAACAATTCCGCCTCGCCGAAACGGAAAAGTATCCGCACGTGACCTTCTTCCTCAACGGCGGCAAGGAAACGCCGGAAGAGGGCGAAGACCGCTTTATGCCACTGTCGCCGAAGGTTGCGACCTATGATCTGCAGCCGGAAATGAGCGAACCGGAAGTGGCCGAGAAGTTCGTTTGGGCGATTGATGAGGGCTATGATCTCATCGTCACCAACTTTGCGAATCCGGATATGGTGGGGCACACGGGCATCTTGGAAGCTGCGATGGCGGCCTGCGAGGCCGTCGACGATGGTCTCGGGAAAGTGGTTGCAGAGCTTGAGAAAGTCGGCGGTGCGATGTTGGTGATCGCGGATCACGGCAACTGCGAAACGATGGTTGATCCGGAAACCGGCGGGCCGCACACCGCGCACACCACGAACCCTGTGCCGGTGATCCTCTTTGGCGGACCTGACGGCGCGAAACTGCGTGACGGCGGGCGCCTCGCGGATGTGGCGCCGTCGATCCTCGAACTGATGGGTCTCCCGCAGCCTGAAGAAATGACTGGCGAGAGCCTGATCATCACATGAGGCACCTCGTTGCAATCGTCGCGTTGACTCTGTCCGCCGCGTCCGCATGGGCGCAGGCAGAGAGTCCGGCCTCCTTGGCGCGCGCGGCGTTGGAACAGTTTGATGCCGCCCACGCGCAATTGGAGGCGGCCGAATCCGCGACCAATCGGGTCAGGGCTCTAACCGGTGTGGTCCGTGCCTATGAGGACGGGCTTGAGGCCATGCGCGCGGGGCTTCGTCAGGTTTCCCTCCGTGAGAGCGAGTTGGCGCGCGAGTTCGACGATGAGAGTGGCGAGTTCGCACAATTGCTCGGCGTCCTGATCAGCATGAAACCTGATGCTTCGCCGGAGGCACTCGTTCACCCACAGGGGCCGCTCGGTCATGCCCGCGCGGGAATGTTGATGTCCGACATCACCCCGTCGATGCAGGCCGAGGTCGAAGATTTACGCATCCGCCTCGAAGAAGTGCAAATCCTGCGGGAACTACAGAACGAGTCTCTGGAAACCCTCTCACGCGGGCTTCAGGATGTGCAAAACGCGCGCACCGAGCTTTCGCAGGCAATGTCGGAACGCACAAATCTCCCGGAGCGGTTCACAATGGATCCGGCGCGGTTGCAGACACTTATTGATAGTTCCGAGACGCTCTCTTCTTTCGCGTCTGGACTCGCGGTTATGGACATTGTGGACGGGATCGCGCCGCTCCCCGATCTGTCCGAGGCGAAAGGATCATGGACCCTGCCCGTGAGCGGAAAGCTCCTTCGTGGGTACACTGAGGCCGATGCCGCAGGCGTTTCGCGACCGGGTTGGGTCTGGGCAACGCGTCCGATGTCGCTCGTGACGACACCGTGGCCCGCGACGGTTCGATACAAGGGACCCTTCCTCGACTACGGAAACGTGATCATCCTTGAGCCCGGAAATGACGTATTGCTCGTTCTCGCGGGGCTCGACGAGGTTTATGGTGAACCGGGCACAGTCATCACAGCGGGCACGGCCGTGGGCCTCATGGGCGGCGCGGCCCCCGATCTCGATGACTTCATCGAAAATGCGGCCCAAGGGACTGGCGTGGACCTCTCTGAGACGCTTTATATAGAGGTAAGAGAAGGCGGAGAGCCTGTGAATCCGGAATTGTGGTTCATGAACGCTCCCCTCTAAGACAACTGGGGATCGCGCTGGCGGTTCGCGAAAGAGGATAGAGATGAAGAAATACTTGATGGCTGGCGTTGCCGGTATCCTGGCGGGAACACTGATCTCGACACAATTTGCCGGTCCGCTTCTGGCGCAGGAAGCCGAGAAAACCGCCAATGTCTATGAACAGCTCGACCTCTTCGGGGATGTTTTCGAGCGCATTCGCGCCCAGTACGTGGAAGAGGTCGACTCGGAGGACCTGATCGAAGCGGCCATCGACGGCATGCTATCCTCGCTCGATCCGCACTCGTCCTACCTTTCGCCCAAAGATGCCGCCGACATGCGCGTGCAGACGTCGGGCTCCTTCGGTGGCCTCGGCATTGAGGTGACGCAAGAAGAGGGCTTCGTCAAAGTCGTGGCTCCCATGGACGGCACGCCGGCCGATATCGCAGGAGTCGAGGCCGGTGATTTCATCACGCATGTCGACGGGCAAGGCGTCCTCGGGATGACTCTCGATGAAACAGTGGAGATGATGCGCGGTCCGGTTGGATCCGAAATCGTCATCACCGTGGTTCGCGAAGGCGTGGAAGAGCCGTTCGACATCTCCATCATCCGCGACACCATCAAATTGACTGCGGTCCGCTCCCGCGTGGAGGGCAACACGATTGTCCTGCGCGTGACGACCTTTAACGACCAAACCTACCCGAACCTCGAATCCGGCCTAGAAGAAGGGATCGAAGAACTCGGCGGCATCGACAGTGTTGACGGGATCGTGGTGGACCTCCGCAACAACCCGGGCGGCCTTTTGGATCAGGCGATCAAGGTGTCGGATGCCTTCCTCAACGAGGGTGAAATCGTGTCCACACGAGGCCGCTCATCGGAGGACAGCACCCGCGTCAACGCAACTCCGGGCGATCTGGCTCAGGGCAAACCGATTGTTGTGCTGATCAACGGCGGCTCTGCTTCTGCGTCCGAAATCGTTTCGGGTGCGCTTCAGGATCATCACCGTGCAGTCGTTGTCGGGACAAAGTCCTTCGGGAAGGGTTCCGTGCAAACCGTGATGCCGCTCCGCTCTGACGGGGCGATGCGTCTGACGACCGCGCGTTACTACACGCCGTCGGGCCGTTCCATCCAAGCGCTTGGGATCTCGCCGGACATCGTCGTCGCGCAACCGACGCGTCAACCTGTAGACGCAGAGGCCGAGGAGACGCCGCAGTTCCGCTCAGAGGCCGATCTGCGTGGTGCGCTGGATAACGATAGCCTCACCGAAGACGAACGCCAGAAGATCGAAGAAGAGCGCGCCGCCGCCGAAGAAGCCGCGAAACTTCGCGACGAAGACTTCCAGTTGGCCTATGCGATCGACCTTCTCAAAGGTCTCTCGAAAATCGGCAACTAATCAAGTCGGGGCGCTTTTCTGCGCCCCTTCTCAAAGGATAATTCACATGAGCAAAGATTTTGCCTCGCTGCCCTATCGTCCGTGTGTGGGCGTGATGCTGCTTGACCCCGAGGGACGTATCTTCGTCGGAGAGCGGAAAGACACCAACGGCGCGTGGCAAATGCCACAGGGCGGGATTGATCCGGGCGAGGAACCGCAGGAAGCTGCCCTTCGCGAGCTTTGGGAAGAGACCGGCGTGACCGAAGATAAGGTGTCGGTCGTCGGGCAAACCTCCGAGTGGCTGACCTACGATTTGCCAGATCACCTTCTCGGGAAAATCTGGAACGGGAAATATCGCGGCCAAAAGCAACTTTGGATCGTTCTGCGGTTCCAGGGGGCTGACAGCGATGTGAACCTCGAGACAGAGCATCCGGAGTTCGGGCGCTGGAAATGGTCCAACGCAGTGGATCTGGTCGAAGAGATCGTACCGTTCAAGCGCGATATCTACGAACAGTTGGTCTCCGAATTCTCCGACCTTCTGGCCTAATCAGCTTTTGAGGTGTTGCAGGAGCGTCTGCGACGGATACCCGTCCGGCGTTACACCGATTGACGTCTGATAGTCCCGAATAGCGTTGATCGTGTTCGGGCCGACAATGCCGTCCACCTTATCATCGAGGAAGCCTTCACGCTTGAGAATGCGCTGCATCTCTTTCTTCTCTTTGAAGGACAGAGGCGCATATCCGCGCGGCCATGAGGCCTGAATTCCCGGCCCGCCTTTGAGACGGTCGGAGAGATGCCCGACGCCAATCACGTAGGCGTCCGCTTTGTTGTAGCGCTCGAGCACCGCAAAGTTGTCAAAGATCATGAACGCAGCACCCGCCGCACCTGCGGGCAGCAGGATCGACGCGCGTCCGTAGTTGGGCACAGGCTTCCCATCAATCCCGACCACACCGCGCGCGGCCCAATCGCCCGGACTGCGCATGTTGTCACGCCGCGCAGAACTGTAATCGAAACCGGACGGCAAGATCACCTCGACGCCCCACGGCTGGCCAGTGTTCCAGCCGTGCCGCGCGAGATAGGCCGCAGTCGAGGCAAGAGCATCCGTCGGATCGTTGGACCAGATATCGCGCTTGCCGTCACCGTCGCCATCTACTGCGAAGGCTTCGAATGAGGTCGGAATAAACTGGGTGTGCCCCATGGCTCCGGCCCAGCTTCCTTTCATGTTGCGGGGATGCGTATCACCCGCTTGCACAATCTTGAGCGCAGACATGAGCTGTTGCTCGAAAAAACGACCGCGCCGTCCATCATAGGCAAGCGTCGCCATCGCTTCGATCACGTTGATATCGCCCCGCGTCGCGCCATAGGCGCTCTCGACTCCCCAGATGGCAGATACAACGTACTTGTCGACGCCATACTGGCGCTCAATGGCATCAAGCGTGCGGGAATGTTGGCGCATGGCCCGCTGTCCGTTCGAAACACGAGTCGGAGAGGCCGCGCTATCAAGGTAATCCCAGATTTGCTTGGTAAATTCGGATTGGCGGCGGTCCTTTGCAATCACGTCCGAATTGTATTCGATCCCCCGAAACGCGCGGTCGAGCACGGTTTCCGAAATACCTTCGCGCCGCGCGCGGGTTTTAAAATCAGCAACCCAGGCGTCAAATCCAGCTTGCGATGCAGTCTTATGCACCAAATCTTCTCCCGGAATGTGCGGTGCGGGCGGCACCCAATGTTGCGCATTTTGCGAAATCGCCGCTGTCGGGCCAAGCCCCAACGCACCACAAAAAAGACCAATCACTAGGGACCGCATACTGAACTGCTCCATCTGGTTTTGACCTAGCCTAAACCGAAAGCCGCCCCGCCTTGAACTCCCCAAAATATGACGCGCGGATTCTTGCTATTTCCTCCGGCGCTGGACCTTCTTCTTAATCTTGGCGGTTTTCGCTTTGCTTTTGTTATACTTGCGCGAGACCGGTTTGGACTTGGATCGACGCGGTCCGCGCGGAAGGCTCGCCCCGTCGATTGAGAGAAGCTCCAACTCTAGACCACCCGTGACTGGCACGGCCTCTGCAACGCGGACGACAACCTTCTGACCGATGGAGATCACAATCCCAGTGTCAGCGCCCATGAGCGTTTGCTCCGACGGATCGAAATGGAAGAACTCAGCCCCCATAGTCCGCACCGGCACGAGGCCGTCGGCCCCTGTCTCATCGAGTTTGACGAATGCGCCGAATTTCTGAATGCCGGAGATGTGGCCAGTCATCTCGGTCCCAACGCGCTCGCTCAGATAAGACGCGAGATAGCGGTCCGTCGTGTCGCGCTCTGCGAGCATGGAGCGGCGTTCTGTCTCCGAGATGTGCTTGGCCGTTGCTTCCAGACGTTCCATGTCCTCCGCAGACAGGCCGTCATTCCCCCACCCATGCGCCGAAATCAGGCCACGGTGGACAATGAGATCAGCGTAGCGGCGGATCGGCGAGGTGAAGTGCGCGTAAGAGCGCAACGCAAGGCCGAAGTGCCCGTAATTCTCGGGGTGATAATAAGCCTGTGTCATGGAGCGCAGGGTCGAGATGTTGATTAACTCGTCATGATCCGTCCCCTCGGCCTGCGCCAGGAGTTTGTTCAGATGGGAGGTGTGGATCACCTGCCCTTTGGCGAGGTTGAAACCGGAGGCCTGCGCCACTTCACGCAGCGCGTCGAGCTTCTCTGTCGAGGGCTCTTCGTGCACGCGGTAGAGCAGAGGACGGTTGCGATGGAACAGTTCTTCGGCCGCTGCGACATTGGCGAGCACCATGAACTCTTCGATCAGCTTGTGCGCATCAAAGCGCGCCGCGAGGGCAACAGAGGCAACACGCCCGTCATCCCCCAGAACAATCTTGCGCTCCGGCAGGTCGAGTTCGAGCGGTTGACGCGCCTTGCGTGCGCGGGTCAGCGCTTCATACGCCCCATAGAGCGGCGTGATCACCGTCTCCATCAGAGGCTCACATTTCTCATTCACCTGACCATCGCGCGCCGCCTGCACCTCTGCGTAGTTCAGGGACGCCGCGGACCGCATGAGGCCACGCATGAAGCGGTGGGAGGTCTTCTTCCCGTTCGCATCAATAACCATCCGCACGGCGAGACAGGCGCGGGGCACACCCTCGTGCAAAGAACACAGATCACCGGACAGACGGTCCGGCAGCATCGGCACAACCCGATCCGGGAAATAGGTGGAGTTGCCACGCTTCCACGCTTCACGGTCAAGCGCGGAACCAGGCGTCACGTAATGCGCCACATCGGCAATCGCGACCCAGAGGATAAATCCGCCCTCATTCTTCGGATCAGTGTCGAATTCGGCCCAAACCGCATCGTCGTGGTCGCGCGCATCGGCAGGGTCAATCGTCACCAAAGGCAAGTCGCGCAGGTCTTCGCGACCTTTGAGACCGGCGGGTTTGGCGCGGTCCGCCTGTTCGATCACGTCATCGGGAAAGTCGTCCGGAATCCCGTGTTGATGGATCGCGATGAGGGAGACGGCTTTGGGTTCAGACGGATCGCCCAAACGGGTCACAATCCGCGCGAGCGGCAGGCCCATGCGACCACGGGACCCGGCCTGCTCGGCCTCAACCAACTCGCCATCCTTTGCGCCGTAGTCATTGCCTGCGCGGACAATGAAATCTTTATCCTTGCCCTTATCAATCGGGACAACACGGCCACCCTCGGCGTCCTTGCGGTAAATCCCGAGGATCTTGCGCGGGTTGGAACCGATCTTGCGGATCAGGCGCGCGATATATTGGTGATCGTCGGCCTTCACCTCTTGGAGCTTGGCGAGGATGCGTTCGCCTTCGCCCAAGGCAGGATCGCTCTCACGCAGCGAGAGCAACACACGCGGCTCCGGCCCCTCGCCCGCCCATTCGAGCGGCTTGGCAAAGAGGTCCCCATCGTTGTCCGGCGCGAGAACTGACAGCACAGACACAGGCGGCAATTTATCAGGGTCCCGATAGGTCTTTCCGCGTTTCCGCAGATGGCCTTCGTCCTCAAGCTCCTTGAGAACGCGTTTCAGATCAATCCGCGCGGCGCCTTTGATCCCAAAAGCTTTGGCGATGTCACGCTTTGCGGTCTGTGTCGGGTTGTCGGAAATCCATTGGAGGATTTCGTCCTTTGTCGGGATCCTGCTCATAGGATCACGCTACCACGGCGCGAGACCACTCACCACTGGCAAAGCGATCTGGCCTCATGAATTCAGACGGTAAATCCGAGGCGTTCGAGATCGGCCACAGTGTCCACATCAGACAGCGTCTCCAACGTCCCCCAATTGAGTGAGGACGCAGACGCAAGTGTGTCCTCCATCGCGTGTTCAGTTGACCACCGAACGCCACGCATGAAGCCCGCTGGCTGACGAGTGGGGTGTCGCAGACCGACGCCCCAATACCCGCCGTCGGTCGCGGGCCCGATCACAGCGTCATGAGTGCCAAGTTTGGCAAAGGCCGATGCGATGTTGGTCTTACGGATGCCTGGAATGTCGGACCCGATGAGGAAGGCGGACCATGGACCACATTTGCTCAAAACACGAGACATCCGCGCGCCGAGATTGCCATGGCCCTGCGAAACCCGAACGAGATGCGCGGGCCAATTCTTTGTTGCACGGTCCGGCGTCACGGCGAGGACGAGGGACCAACGCGGGTCCTGAAGCCGCCGCAAAGTTTGCGCAGTCTGATGCCGATACCACCATGTCGCGCGGCCCATTCCCCAATCGCGCCCCAATCGGGTCTTCACGCGTCCAAGCCGCGCCTCTTTGACCATGACGATCAGGACAGGCTTCACAGAGGCATCACCATGTCTTTGTGAGGGATGCCCGCGTCGGGATATTCCTCGCCGACGGCCTCAAACCCGACCTTTTCATAGAACCCTATGGCATAGGTCTGGGCACTGAGTTTGGCGGTTGAGAGATGATTCCGACTGCGCAATTCATCGACACAGGCCTGAACCAATTTGGCCCCGAGTCCCGTACCACGCTGTGATTTGGCCACACAGACGCGTCCGATCTTGCCAATCTCGCCTTGCTCGTAGACGCGTGCTGTCCCTACAGGCGCACCCGTCTCATCCGTCGCGAGCAGGTGGGTGGAAACATCATCAAGATCGTCGATTTCCTCTTCCATCGGAATGCCCTGCTCTCCGACGAAAACCTCGATCCGAAGGGCAATGCAGGCATCCACGTCCTCTGTGGGGGCAATCGTCACAGTCATGCGAAATAGTCCTGAATGAGCGCTTGATAGACCTTCTTGAGGGCCTCGACGTGGGCAACTTCGACCTGTTCATCAACCTGATGCATCGTCTTTCCGACAAGGCCGAATTCGACCACGGGGCAGTGGTCCTTGATAAACCGCGCATCAGACGTGCCGCCCGTGGTGGACAGCTCCGGACGCATTCCCGTCACGGCTTCAACAGCCTTAGCGACTTTCTCAACGAACGGCCCCGGAGGCGTCAGAAAGCTCTCTCCAGAGATCTGGAAACGCGTCTCGATGGCGATTCCGGTATCTTCAGCCATCTTGCGGGCCTTAGCCGAAAGCCACTCTGTCAGAGACGCCCCTGAGTGCGCGTCATTGAAGCGGATATTCACAGTCGCAGAGGCCTGATTTGGCACCACATTGGTCGCGGCATTGCCGACATCGAAGGTCGTGACTTCGAGATTGCTCGGGTCGAAATGCTCCGTCCCTTGGTCAAGCTTATGCTCGGAAAGATCGGCCATGAGACGTGCGAGGACCGGCACGGGGTTATTGTTCCGCTCAGGATAGGCCACATGCCCCTGCGTGCCGCGTGCGGTGAAATAGGCGGTGATAGAGCCGCGACGACCGATTTTCATCATTTCGCCCATCGTGGCCGGGCATGTCGGCTCTCCGACGATGCAGTCGCTCATCGCCTCCCCTTCACGGGCCATATACTCGAGCAGAGCCACCGTTCCGTCCGTCGCGTCACCCTCTTCATCGCCGGTGATGGTGATGAGGATCGCTTTGTCGGAACCTGCTTGAGCCTCCGCTGCGTAATCACACGCCGCCGCGACAAATGCCGCTACTCCGGATTTCATGTCGGTCGCGCCGCGCCCCCAAAGGATCCCCTCGGCAATTTCACCACCAAAAGGATCGTGGCTCCACGCCGCCGCATCGCCGACGGGAACAACATCCGTATGTCCGTTAAACCCAAGCGTCCGTGCCGCGCCTTTCTCACCCCAGCGCGCAAGGAGGTTGGGCGTCCCGTTCCGATCCACACGCACACATACGAACCCAGCAGCTGCTAGCGTCCGTTCGAGCAGCACAAGCGCCCCACCCTCGTCAGGCGTCACGCTAGGGCAACGGATCAGGTCTGCGGTCAGGGCTACTGGATCGAGGGGCATTGGCGTCTCCATTTTTGCTACAGACTTACCCACAGCGTCGCATTGGGGCAATGCAGATATCTGCCCAAAAAACGGCAGCCTGCACCGATCGAACAAGTATAGATACATTTCCCGCGAACAATTTATTGAATCGTTTAGGCGGCCCGTGTCATATGCGCCCCGATGAGGGACAAGATGACTATTTTTCAACGTTTAATCGCGCTTTTCTTTCTGCTTCTTGCACCAGTTTCAGGTGCGGCGCAGGAACTAACGATTTCGACCGTGACACGTGTGCCATTTTCTATGGAAAGAGACGGCGAACAGACCGGATTCTCCATGGATCTCTGGAAGGCGTTGGCCGACGATCTCGGGTGGGACTATCGGATCGACCGCGTCGACAACTTTTCCGACATGCTCAACGCAGTCGAAACGAATAGCTCTGATGCCGCAGTTGCCAACATTTCGATTACAGCAAGCCGCGAGTTGGTCATGGATTTCTCGCAGCCGATCTTTGAGGCCGGCCTTCAGATCATGGCACCTGCAGATGGCGGCTCAATCTCAATCTGGTCGGCGATCATGTCGAAGGATCTCCTCATTGCGATCGCAGCGGCATTCGCCATTCTCTTTGGTGGTGGAATGTTGATGTGGCATTTCGAAAGACGGCACCAACCCTATTTCGATTTGTCCGCACGAGAGGCAATGTTCCCGTCCTTCTGGTGGGCACTTAACCTTGTGGTAAACGGGGGCTTCGAGGAACGGCAGCCGAGATCACCGCTCGGGCGTCTGTTCGGCGTATTTCTCGTCATTTCATCGCTGTTCGTAGTCTCTATTTTTGTCGCAAAGATCACAGCAGTGCTCACCGTCGACGCAATTCAGTCCAATGTGACAGGGCTAAACGATCTGTACGGCAAATCAATCGGCACGGTGCAAACCTCAACCGCAGCCGATTTCCTGAGACGCCGCGAATTCGACTTTTCCGGCTATGCAAACCCGACCGAGTTGATTGAGGCTTTCGAGCGCCGCGACATCGACGCCGTGGTTTTTGACGCTCCGATTCTGGCCTACTACGTAAACAACGAAGGCCGTGGCGATGCACGCCTCGTCGGGAAGATCTTTGTGCCAGAAAATTACGGCATCTTGCTGCCGTCAGGCTCCGCGCTCGCAGAGCCGATCAACCAAAGCCTGTTGAAGCTCCGCGAGAACGGGACCTACGACACGATTTACCGTAAATGGTTCGGCGCGCGCTAAGCGCCCCCTGGCGGCGCTTAGTGGCGCGTCCCGTTATCTTCTTCGTAGAACGGAGTCATCTGTGCGACGACGACAGAGTTCTCGTCGAGGGCACGCTGCATGAGCTCTTTCTCCTCATCGGAGATGTCATGACCCATCTCAAGACGCTCCTCCAGCGTCCCGTAGCCCGTCACATCCAATGGCGCGAGATCTGCCTGCTTGAGGATCGCGACGGTTTCCCGCACGGCCTCAGCCTCATCGACACCTGAGGCATAGACCATCAGCGCACCGCCGGTGGCACCCTCTGGCAAGCCATCGCCCTCTTTGCGCCCGACCTCGACCAAAAGGGTGTATGCCTTTTGCCGCGAGACTTTCTTTGGTTTGTCACCCATGGCTCTGCCTCATATTCGATTACAGAATTCGAAAAAGGGCGCCTCGGTAAACACCAAGCCGCCCCTCATCACATATCAGAAATAGATCAGTCGCGAAGCAACTCGTTGATGCCCGTTTTGGAACGGGTTTTCTCGTCAACGCGCTTCACGATCACGGCGCAGTAGAGGTTGATGCCGTTTTTCGACGGCATGGAGCCGGAAACGACAACGGAGTACGGCGGCACTTCACCATACATCACTTCGCCGGTCTCACGGTCGACGATTTTGGTGGACTTGCCGATGAACACACCCATGCCAAGGACAGAGCCTTCGCGGACGATACAACCTTCGACAACCTCGGAGCGCGCGCCGATGAAGCAGTTGTCCTCGATGATGGTCGGGCCGGCCTGCATCGGCTCCAGAACACCACCGATGCCAACGCCGCCAGACAGGTGCACGTTTTTACCGATCTGGGCACAGGAGCCAACGGTCGCCCAGGTGTCTACCATGGTGCCCTCATCGACATATGCACCGAGGTTCACGAAAGACGGCATCAGGACAACGCCCGGCGCGATGAAAGCGGATTTGCGAACGACTGCGTTCGGCACGGCGCGGAAACCGGCTTCTGCGAACTCGCTGTTGCCCCAGCCTTTGAACTTGCTGTCGACCTTGTCCCACCAGCCGGAACCCTGCGGACCACCGTCCTGAAGTTCCATATCCTTGATGCGGAACCCGAGCAGAACAGCTTTCTTTGCCCACTGGTTCACATGCCAGTCACCGTTCTCCAGCTTTTCGGCAACACGCAGCGTGCCTTTATCGAGTGCGTTGAGTGTGTCCTCAATCGCTTCGCGGGTTTCACCGCCGGTGGCAGGCGTGATGGTATCGCGCGCGTCCCACGCGGCTTCGATGGCGGCTTCGAGCTGTGCATTCGACATGATGGTCTCCGGGTCGTCGTGGAAAATCTCTTGGCGGAGGCTATAGTCGGTCCAGCCGCCTCACGCAATGTAGGAGACGAGAGGCGCGACCATTCAACCGCCTCGAACCAAGAAAGGCAGCCCAAATGAGCGATCCGAAACCCTTCCCGCGCCGCCATCCCCTCCGTGACAGCCGTATCGACATGGAGGCAGAACGCCATATTCCGGATACGCCCCAGACACGCTCCCCGTCCTATCGGCTCGCCTTTACCGACAGCGCGTTCATGTGTCGGGACGAGTTGCGTCCGGTCCGCCTTCAGCTTGAATTGCTCAAGCCCGAACTCCTCATGGAGGAGCATGAGATCACGAGCACAATCGTCCTTTTCGGAGGCGCACGCATTCCTTCGCCCGAGGCCAAATCGCAGGCGAAGACTGAAACTCTCGCAGAACTTTCAAAGTATTACGAAGAAGCACGGCGATTTTCCCGGATCATGACGGAGCACTCAAAAGCCAACGGTCATCGTGAGAATGTCATCGTCACGGGAGGTGGTCCGGGTGTGATGGAGGCCGGAAATCGCGGCGCGGCCGAAGCAGGCGGCATCTCAATCGGGCTGAATATTGTCCTGCCGCATGAGCAGGCGCCGAATGAATACGTGACGCCAGAGCTTTGCTTCAACTTCCACTACTTTGCGATCCGAAAAATGCATTTCCTCATGCGCGCGAACGCGATTGCGATCTTCCCGGGTGGTTTCGGCACGCTCGATGAGATGTTCGAAAGCCTGACCCTCATTCAGACGGGCCGCATGAAGCCGGTGCCTTTTCTTCTGTTCGGGCGGGCGTTCTGGGAAAAGATCATCAATTGGGACGCGCTGGCGGACGCAGGCACGATCTCACGTGACGATCTCTCCCTCTTCAAATTTGTCGAAACCGCAGAAGAGGCAGTCACAGCGATCGAGACGTGGCCGGATGAATCGGCACGCACCGAATTGGCAGGGCGCTGAGCCTCACGCCTTTCGATAATCCACGGAAACCGCGGCCTCCGCGTCGCGGTGTTCCCCCGCGGTCATCACACGATGCATATACCGGTCGAGGGCCATTTCCTGAATGACCGCACCGATCGTCTGCCCCTCTTCCCGCGCGAGCAGATGCAACATCTCAACGGTGCTCTTCGGGAGAAAAACCGTAACATTTTCCATGAACTAAACTCCGGAGTCTTCGGTCAAAGCCTTAGTGGTGGGTGACAGGGCACGAAGTTGAACCGCTGCCACCGGATGGAAACGCGCCAAGGCGGGCTCTGAGACGTGCGCCCGACTGATTAATCTGGGAAAGACCACAGAGAATCTCGCCGTCGAGGGTGAGCAAAACGACCTCTGCGCCATCACAGGCGAGCAGATATCCCTTCTCCTTCAGTCGCGAGAAAAGGTCCTGCCAACTCGTCGCCCGAGCAAAGTCGAATTGCGTGTAGGCCTGCAGCGTGTGCGGGCTCCGCGGAGGCGCATAATCGCTGGGCCGACGCTTGAGAAGCGCCGTGACCGCAGCAAGTTCAGCGGGATTGAGTCGTTTGTGTATCCTGTCCATACCGGTTGAATGCCACCGGTTTGGTTAAGGTCAGGTTAGCGACGCATGAGTCCGCGTCAGAGACCTGCCTCAGCCTGGATCTGCGCACGCGATTTGCGGGCACGTTCGGTCGCGGACTTGAGCTGACCACAGGCCGCCATGATGTCCTCACCGCGCGGCGTGCGGATCGGGGAGGCATACCCCGCCTGCATCAGGATCGTCGCAAAGGCGCGGATGCGGTTATTCGACGAACGCTCGTAGGGGGACCCCGGCCATTCGTTGAACGGAATGAGGTTCACCTTGGCTGGAATTCCGTCGAGCAGCTTCACAAGACGATGCGCGTCCTCGTCGGTGTCGTTCACGCCCTTGAGCATCACATATTCGAACGTGATCCGCTCGGAATTGGTTGCCTTGGGATATTCCCGCAATGCTTCGAGCAGTTTCTCGATGTTCCACTTCTTGTTGATAGGCACCAACACATCGCGCGTCTCATCGGTCGTCGCGTGGAAGGACACAGCGAGAAGACACCCGATCTCTTGCGCGGTCCGGTGGATTTCCGGAACAACACCAGAGGTCGAGAGCGTAATCCGGCGACGACCGAGCTGAATTCCTTCGGCATCCATCACGATCTTCATCGCATCGCGAACGTTTTCAAAGTTATAGAGCGGCTCGCCCATCCCCATCAGAACGATGTTGGACAACAGGCGTGTCTCATCCTTCGGCGCGCCGCGCTCTGGCCATTCGTTCAAATCGTCCCGCGCCATCATCACCTGACCGACGATCTCAGCGGCGGTGAGGTTGCGCACGAGCTTTTGCGTGCCGGTGTGGCAGAAGGAACAGGTCAGCGTGCACCCAACCTGAGACGACACACAGAGCGTGCCACGCCCCTCTTCCGGAATATACACGACCTCAACCTCATGCCCGCCGTTGATGCGGACGAGGTATTTGCGCGTGCCATCCTCAGAGACCTGCTTGGACACAACCTCCGGAACGCGCACTTCGAATTTCTCGGCAAGTTCGGCACGGTAGGCTTTCGCGAGGTTCGTCATCTCCTCGAAATCACGCACGCCCCACTGATACATCCACTGCCAGATCTGCCCGGCGCGCATTTTCGCCTGCTTTTCCGGTGTGCCGTTCTCAATGAGAACCTGTCGCAGCGCATCACGTGTCAGCCCGACAAGGTTGATCTTGTCAGACGGCGTTTCCTTGCGCGGAAAAGTCATCACATCCTGCGTAATCGGTGCGCTGGGTTCCATGGCGGATCTCTTCTTTCGGGGTTTAAGGGGGCGGCATACAGGATTCTTTGCCGTATTTCCATACGAAAAGGCCCCGCACATCGGCGGAGCCCTTCTCAAAGCCGTATAATCAGCTTAGCCGGCGCAGCGTTTCTCGGCTTCCTCAACCGACGCTGTAAAGCCGAGCAAGGAGAACGTGTCTTTCGTAATCGTACCGCGCGCGGAGCGCCCCGTTAGGGTCGCACTCGCACCGCGTTTCATCGCCGCAATGATCTTCGCATCTTCTTCTGCAGTCACCGCCCAAGCCGTCTCATCTTCGGACTTGGTGAACAGATTAAAATCCTGACCGCCAATGTTCATCGTAACATCAGAACCTGGCTCGAAGGGGTAGCCGCCGAGGAAAGATACCTGACCTGCTACCGCGCTTCCTGGCGCAAACGTAACAAACAGCAGGATGTCGGAGCGACGCACGGATTTAGGGCGGCCCGAACTGTCTGTATTGACCGTTTCTTTTGGGACGGAAACCGCCCAGCAGGTTTTGGAAGGTGTGTCTTCCTGATACACATACCAGTCGGTGTTTGAACCAACCTGATTGGTGCTCGACTGCGCCATCACAGGCGCAGCGCTGGTCACTGCCATTGCTGCTGCCAGTGCAAATTGAGCAATAAAACGCATTGAATTCTCGCTGCCTCTCGATAAGTGTGACCTTGAGTTGACCTGACGCTCCGCAATCTAAAGCTGCGGTTCCGACGACAGATCAGACCTGATTGTCTCCATTGCCTGCACAGTAACGTAATTCTGCCAGATTGGGAAAGGCCCTTGGCAGAAATTCGCTGAAACGTGAAAGGTCCTTGCGGCATGGCGCGTCAACCCACATGGTCCACCCCTCCGCCGCCTTATCTCAGGCGACGCGACCCCTCTTCTTTTTCGTGATGGAAATACTCAAAACCACTCGGAAAAGAGCTTGAGCGCCAACGCAGTAGACGCGATCACGAGCACCGGTTTGATCAACCTTGCCCCAATCTTCGTGGCGAGTGTCGATCCCATGTAAGCCCCCGCAATCTGCGCCACCCCCATGGCGAGCCCGAGCATCCAGAGCGGCTTCGCCACGAGCACAAATCCCACCAGCCCACCGACATTCGAGGCGAAGTTTAGAAGCTTCGTATGTGCGGTCGCCTTCAGGATGCCGTAGCCCGCGAGGCTCACAAAGCCGAGCATGAAAAACGCGCCTGTTCCCGGCCCCAAGAGCCCATCGTAAAACCCGACAAACGGCACCACCATCGCCGCAAACAACACCGGCGTCATACGCTGCGTCCGGTCCATGTCGTTCAGGCCCGGCTTGAAGGCGAAAAACAGAGCAATCGCGATCAACAGGACGGGCAACCCGAGGCGGATCACATCAGTCGGCAGCGAACCCGCCAGAATTGCGCCGAGCACAGCCCCCGAGAAGGAGAGCAAAGCAGAGCCAATTTGCTTGCGTAGGTCTACATGCCCTGCCCGCGCATAGTTGATCGCCGCCATGCCCGCTCCAAACAGCCCCTGAACTTTATTCGTCGCCAAGGCCTGCACGGGCGGAATGCCCGCCAGCATGAGTGAGGGCACGGTGATCAGACCGCCGCCACCCGCGATACTATCCACAAATCCCGCCGCAAATGCTGCGGCGACCAGAATAAGAAGAAGGTCGAGAGAGACCTCAAACATCCGCGAAATCGGCTTTGGCGTAGCCCTGAACATAGAGCAGAGCAGAGAGATCGCCGTGGTTGATCCGAATCTCGCACTCTGCGGCCACGGACGGTTTCGCGTGCAGGGCGACACCAGCGCCTGCGAGCTTGAGCATCCCGAGATCGTTCGCGCCATCACCGACCGCCATCACATCGTCATGGGCGAGACCGAGACGCGCAGTGATCTCTTCAAGCGCTGCGACCTTCGCCTCGCGCCCGAGAATCGGCAGGCCCGGTTTTCCGACGAGTTCACCGTTTTCCACGAGCAGCGTGTTCGCACGATTCTCGTCGAAACCGAGCGCCTCCGCCACGAAACCGGTAAATGCCGTGAAGCCGCCGGAGACGAGCGCCGCATAGGCGCCATCCCGCTTCATCGTCGCCAAGAGCTCCTTGCCGCCCGGCATGAAGGTGATGCGCTCATCAATCACTTTCTGAATGACGCTTTCCGGCAGCCCCTTCAAAAGGCCGACGCGTTCGGTCAGCGCCCCCTCAAAATCGAGCTCACCGTTCATGGCCTTGGCAGTGATCTCTTTTACCCGCTCACCAACGCCTGCAACGTCCGCAAGTTCGTCAATGCATTCCTGCTGGATCATCGTCGAATCCATGTCGGCCAAGAGCATCTTTTTGCGGCGGGTTTCAGATGGAACCACAATCAGGTCAATGCCTTGCGTCTGTAGGCCGTCCCAAACGTCCCACTGGTTCGACGGCACCTTCTCAACGGAAAATTCGGCGGCCTCACCCAGTGCGAGCCACTTGAGATCGCCCCCGCCCCAGGCCGAGCGCAACGCATCAGCAGTGGTCAGATTCAGCGCGGGCGCAGCGGGATTCGTGAGAAGAATACAGGTGAACATAGGGGCCTCCATTTGCCGCCTGTCTACGCAATGGTTCGCACCAATTCCAGCACTATGAAACCGCCTCAGGTGCGTTTTTCGCGCCCGACGCGCAAATTTCCGATCGGAAACCGTCCAGATGATATGCGACGTATGTCGGAAAAAAATGCGACGAATTTTTGCGAATTCATATTGCTGAGACTCAAGAAAGCCACTAACTCGGTCCGCGGGACACCTCTCCCCAACGAGAGGCATTTATCTGGAAGGATAGCACATATGGCTACCAAGCACCCTCAAGCGCGCCCTGCGAATCCGCGCTTTTCCTCTGGCCCTTGCGCCAAAATCCCCACCTATTCTCTCGATCTGCTGGCTGACGCCCCTCTGGGCCGTTCGCACCGTGCCGCCGTTGGCAAAGCGAAGCTGAAAGCCGCGATTGAAACGACCCGCGACGTGCTCGGCATTCCGGCCGACTACAAGATCGGGATCGTCCCCGCCTCTGATACCGGTGCTGTTGAGATGGCCATGTGGTCCCTTCTCGGCGCACGCAAAGCAACCATGGTTGCCTGGGAATCCTTCGGCTCCGGCTGGGTCACCGACGTTGTGAAACAGCTCAAGATTGACGCCGATGTGAAAACCGCTGACTACGGCCAGATCGTCGATTTCGCTGACGTCGACTTCAACACCGACGTTGTGTTCACCTGGAACGGCACCACCTCTGGTGTGCGCGTCCCGAACGGCGACAAAATCCCGGCTGACCGCGAAGGTCTCACCATCTGTGACGCAACCTCTGCTGCGTTCGCAATGGACCTGCCGTGGGACAAACTCGATGTCACCACCTTCTCCTGGCAGAAGGTTATGGGCGGCGAAGCGGCTCACGGGATGATCATCCTGTCCCCGCGCGCTGTCGAGCGTCTCGAGTCCTACACCCCGGCATGGCCG
Organism: Celeribacter litoreus; assembly: GCF_020165855.1. Classification (GTDB taxonomy): domain Bacteria; phylum Pseudomonadota; class Alphaproteobacteria; order Rhodobacterales; family Rhodobacteraceae; genus Celeribacter; species Celeribacter litoreus. The sequence goes on from NZ_JAIUFY010000001.1 coordinate 184,734, forward strand.
CTCCCGAAAATCTTCCGTATGACCAAAGGCGGCAAGCTGATCGACGGCATCTTCACCGGTGCAACCATCAACACCCCGTCCATGCTCGCCGTTGAGGATTACCTCGTGGCACTCGAGTGGGCGCAAAAAGTTGGCGGTCTGAAAGGTCTCATCGAGCGCTCCACCGCGAACGCAAAAGTTCTCTGGGACTTCTGTGACCGTCACGACTGGATCGCCAACCTCGCTGAAGACGAGGCCACCCGCTCCAACACCTCCGTGTGTCTGAAGTTCACCGATGATCGTATCAAAGACGGCGCGGCCTTCGCCAAAGCCGTGGCCAAGAAGCTCGAAGACTACAACGCAGCCTACGACATCGGCGCCTACCGCGACGCCCCTGCCGGTCTTCGCGTGTGGTGTGGTGCGACGGTTGAAGCGTCTGACATCGAAGCTCTGACTCTCTGGCTCAAGTGGGCCTTCGAAGAGTGCATCGCTGATCAATAAGCCCAAATTTTGAGGGTCGGCAAAACGTCGGACATGTGTCGGACTTTTGTCGCCCCCCTTGGACCAAAAGACTGGGCGACCCCCGCCCGTCTCCCAATTCCAACATCTTTCTGAGGAGCGCCCAACATGGCCCCTAAAGTTCTCGTATCCGACAAACTCTCGGAAACCGCCGTCCAGATCTTCCGCGATCGCGGCATCGAAGTCGACTTCATGCCGGAGCTCGGCAAAGACAAAGAAAAGCTCGCTGAGGTGATCGGCAAATACGACGGTCTCGCGATCCGTTCTGCGACCAAAGTAACCGCCTCCCTACTCGAGCACGCCGACAACCTCAAAGTCGTTGGCCGCGCCGGTATCGGCACCGACAACGTCGACAAGGAAGCTGCGTCGAAAAAAGGCGTGATCGTCATGAACACGCCGTTCGGCAACATGATCACCACCGCAGAGCATGCCATCGCTATGATGTTCGCTGTTGCGCGCCAGATTCCGGAAGCCTCCGCCTCCACTCACGCTGGCAAGTGGGAAAAATCCAAATTTATGGGTGTCGAACTCACCGCGAAAACGCTCGGCGTGATCGGTGCAGGTAACATCGGTGGCATCGTCTGCAACCGCGCTCTCGGCCTGAAAATGAAAGTCGTCGCATACGACCCGTTCCTGTCCGAAGAACGCGCTGCTGAAATCGGCGTTGAGAAAGTTGAACTCGACGAGCTTCTGAAGCGCGCTGACTTCATCACGCTGCACGTGCCGCTGACCGACTCGACCCGCAACATTCTCTCCAAAGAGAACCTCGAGAAAACCAAGAAAGGCGTGCGCATCATCAACTGTGCCCGCGGTGGTCTTGTAGACGAGCTTGCCCTCGCAGAACTGCTGAAATCCGGTCATGTTGCTGGCGCTGCGTTCGACGTGTTCGCAGAAGAGCCTGCAAAAGAGAACGCTCTCTTCAACCTGCCGAACGTCGTCTGCACCCCGCACCTCGGCGCGTCCACCACGGAAGCTCAGGAAAACGTGGCCCTTCAGGTCGCAGAGCAGATGTCCAACTACCTGCTCGACGGCGCCGTCGAGAACGCTCTCAACATGCCGTCCATGACCGCAGAAGAAGCCAAAGTCATGGGCCCGTGGGTGCAACTCGGCGAGAGCCTCGGCGCCTTCATCGGTCAGGTCACTGAGGAAGCCATCGAAACCATCAACGTCACCTATGATGGCGTTGCCTCCGAGATGAACCTCAAGGCGCTCGAAGCTGCGATCGTCGCCGGCATCATGCAGGCTGTGAACCCGGACGTGAACATGGTGTCCGCTCCGCTCATCGCAAAAGAGCGCGGCATCCAGATCTCCAAAACCACGCAGGACGCATCCGGTGTGTTTGACGGCTTCATCAAACTCGACATCCAGACCGTCGAGAAATACCGCACCATCGCAGGCACCGTGTTCTCCGATGGCAAGCCGCGCTTCATCCAGATCAAAGGCATCACGATCGACTCTGAAGTTGGTGAGCACATGCTCTACACCACCAACAAAGACGTTCCGGGCGTTCTCGGCAAACTCGGCACCCTGCTGGCCGAGCATGGCGAAAACATCGCGAACTTCACTCTGGGCCGCGCGTCCGAAGGTGGCGACGCTATCGCTATGACCTTCCTCGACACGCCGATCAAACCGGAAACGGTCCAAGCGCTCAAAGACACAGGCTTGTTCCAGCGCGTGATCCCGCTGCACTTCAAAGCCTGATCGCAAAACCACATTGCAAAACATTCATGATGGGCCGCTGGAGTTTTCCGGCGGCCTCTCTATTTTGTCCCTCAATAAGGAGACAAAAATGCGCATCTACGCCATTGGCGACATTCACGGTCAGCTTGATATGCTCAAAGCGGCCCACGCACGTATCGAAGCCGACAAAGCCCGCGTCGGAGACCCTGACGCCCGGATTATCCACCTCGGGGACTACACGGACCGCGGACCGGACAGCGCCGGTGTGATTCAATACCTCATGGACGGGATAGCCGAGGGAAAGCCCTGGCGTGCGATCCGCGGCAACCATGACCGGATGTTCACGCGTTTTGTCCGCAATGGCATCGCGCATGATGACCACATCAAGTCCGGCAAGAGCTGGCTCCACCCCGCGCTTGGCGGCACGGATACGCTCGCATCCTACGGGGTTGAGGCCGAAGACGGTGAATTTGAGGTCGCACATATGCGCGCGGCCAAGGCGGTCCCCGTGGAACATCTCGACTTTGTCGAAAACCTGCCACTGACCTACGCATGGGGCGACTACCTTTTTGTCCACGCTGGCATCCGGCCTAAGATCGCGGTCGAGCGTCAGACCGAAGAAGACCTTCTTTGGATTCGCGAAGGCTGGCTGGATTACCACGGCCCGCTACCGTTCACCGTCGTGCATGGTCACACCGCGCTCGATGAGGCAACGCATTTCGGCAACCGGATCGATATTGATACGGGGGCTGGCTATGGCCGCCCGATGACGACGCTGGTGATCGAGAACGGTCATGAAGAGATCGTCACAGAGACAGGTCGCGCACCCCTCACCCATGTAGTGCCTTCCTAAGACGCAGCGTTCCCCTTTGATATCGGGCGCGGATGGTTACTCTCGCGCCCAAGCAAAGGGAGGATTCTATGTCAGACATCGTGATTCTGGGGGGTGCGCGGACTGCAATCGGCACTTTTGGCGGGGCACTTGCGGGTCATCGGCCGGCTGACATCGCGACCCATGTCGCGCAAGAGGCGATGAAGCGTGCAGGCACCGTGCCGGATCAGATCGGGCACGTAGTCTACGGGCACATCATAAACACCGAACCCAAAGACATGTATGTCTCCCGCCTCGCTGCCGTTGGTGCGGGGATTCCGGAGACGACACCCGCGATGAATGTGAACCGTCTATGTGGCTCCGGCGCGCAGGCGGTTGTCTCAGTCGCGCAGTCCCTGATGCTCGGCGATTGTGATTTCGGTCTCGCCGGCGGCGTCGATGTGATGAGCCGCTCTCCGTATATTATCCCGTCCGCCCGTTGGGGTCAGAAAATGGGGGATGCCCCCGCGCAGGACATGATGCTCGGCGCGCTCACCTGTCCATTCGGCACGGGGCATATGGGCGTGACGGCAGAGAACGTCGCGCGCGAACACGGCATTTCGCGCGAAGACCAGGATGCCTTTGCGCTTGAGAGCCAAGAACGCGCGGCGCGGGCCATCGCGGCGGGGTATTTCGCGGATCAGATCGCGCCCGTTGAGGTGAAGTCGCGCCGCGAGACTGTCCTGTTTGACACCGACGAGCACCCGAAGGCGACGACAATTGAAACGCTCGCAAAACTGCGTCCGGCGTTTCAAAAGGACGGGACAGTGACAGCGGGGAACGCCTCCGGCCTCAACGACGGGGCAGCGGCCATTGTCCTCGCTCGGGCGGACGCGGCGGACCGAGTGGGCCTCACTCCGAAGTTCCGCCTTCTCGGCTATGCGCATGCGGGTGTCCGACCGGAGGTGATGGGCCTCGGTCCGATTCCGGCTGTGAAAGATCTCTGCGCGCGGACGGGGCTTTCCATTGACGACTTCGACGTCATCGAGAGCAACGAAGCCTTCGCGGCGCAGGCGATCGCGGTCAATCGGGCACTCGGGCTTGACCCGGCGAAGGTGAACCCGAACGGCGGCGCCATCGCGCTCGGTCATCCGGTCGGGGCGACTGGGGCTATCCTGGTCGTGAAGTGCATGTATGAACTGGAGCGGTCGGGCAGCAAACGCGGTCTGGTCACGATGTGCATCGGCGGCGGGCAAGGGATCGCGCTCGCCATTGAACGGATTTAACGCGCGGCATTTCTGATACCCGTTAAGACTCTTTTCACCCTGATCTGACCATGTTGGGCCGTGCCCCCGTGCGTCTCGTCAGACAGGGTTTAAAGAGGTCCCCATGTCCCTATCCGAAACTCTCGCTCAGGAGCGCCGCGCGCGCTTGGCCGCAGAACGGCTCCTCGAGTTGAAGCAGGAGGAGTTGTTTCAGGCCAACCGCAAGCTGTCCCTTCATGCGCGGAACCTCTCGGACGAGATCATTGAAAAACGCGAAGAGACAGAGGTCCTCCGCGGCGAAAACATCCGGACAAAGGAAGATCTGGAAAAGGCGAATGTGGCCGTCCACATCGCGGAGCGGAGGCTCTGGGACTCGCTCGAAACCATACGCGACGGGTTTGCGGTGTTTAATCCATCGGACACACTCATCGCGGCGAACTCCGCCTACCTCCGGATTTTCGACGGTCTGGAGTGCGTGCGACCCGGCATCACCTACCCCGAAATTGTGCAGATCGCGGTCGAGGAGGGCATTATCGACATCGGAACGCAGAGCCGAAGCGACTTCATCGAAACGGCTTTGCGACGTTGGCACGCGCCGATCCGCGACCCGCAGACCATCCGCCTCTGGAACAACCAGTTCGTCAAACTCGTTGATCAACGGTCGAGCGACGGGGATATGGTTTCGCTCGGCCTGAACATCACGTCAACAATCCGGTATGAACAGCGGCTGAAGAAAGCGCGGAGCAAGGCCGAGGCCGCCAACCGTGCAAAATCCGCGTTTCTCGCGAACATGAGCCACGAAATCCGCACGCCGATGAACGGGATTGTGGGCATGGCGGAGCTTTTAGCCGACACGGAGCTGACCGAAGAGCAGGTGCTCTATATCGACACAATCCGGTCCTCCGGCGCGGCGCTTCTGGGGCTGATCAACGACGTGCTCGACTACTCGAAAATCGAGGCCTCTAAACTCTCGCTCCATCCGGAACCCTTTGATCTCGAACGCTGTATTCAGGATGTGATGGTTCTTTTGCAGCCGTCCGCAGCGCAGAAAAACGTCGATCTTATCATGGACTACGACATGTTCATGCCAACCCGCTTTATCGGTGATCCCGGTCGGGTGCGACAGGTGCTCACCAATCTCGTCGGCAATGCGGTGAAGTTTACGCCAGAGGGGCATGTCATCGTGCGGGTTGTGGGTCTCCCCGAAGACGATGGCACACGGCAACGTATCCATATCTCGGTCGAGGACACGGGGATCGGCATCGCCGAAGACATGATCGAGCATGTCTTTGGAGAGTTCAATCAGGTCGACGACGAGCGCAATCGCAAGTTCGAGGGAACCGGCCTTGGCCTCGCCATCAGTCATGAACTCGTCAAGCTGATGGGCGGTGACATTTGGGTGGATAGCGAGGTTGGGATCGGCTCCTGTTTCGGATTCCGTCTGTCGCTCACCGTTGCGGAAGACCTCAATGACTTCTCGGTGCCGTCATGGATGCACAGGGCCGCCGTTCTCGACAGTATGAGTGCGAACGCTGCGATCCTTGAAAAGCAACTCACGGCACTCGGGTTCGAAGTCACGACCTACACGAGCGCAGAGGACTTGTTGCAATCCCCGCTAGACGCACAGGTGTATCTCATCGACAGCAATCTGCCGGACACAAACATGTGCAGCTTCATCGGCACGTTGCAGTCTCGGGCGCACCCGACGCCGGTGCTCTTGATGACTTCGGGGCCGATGTCCTGTCGGGAGGATCATCCGTCGGACATTCCGACGCTGCAAAAGCCTTTGCTCCGCGCGGATTTGTGCAAGGCGTTGAAAGCGCATGTGCCTCCTGAACCGGAAGTGATCCCTCCGGCGGAACCCTCCCGAAAAATGCGGGTTCTCGCGGCGGAGGATAACAAGACGAACCAACTTGTCTTTAGCAAGATGTTGAAATCTCTCGACATCGACCTGAAATTTGCGGGAAACGGGCGGGAGGCGGTGGCTCTTTACAAGAGCTTTTCTCCGGATCTCGTCTTCATGGATATCTCTATGCCGTTGGTCGACGGAAAAGAGGCGACACGCCAAATCCGCGCGTTGGAGCAAGAGACCGGCGCTCACGTTCCGATTGTCGCGATGACGGCCCACGCGATGGCGGGAGACAAAGAGGACATCCTCGCGGCGGGGCTCGACGAATACATGACGAAACCATTGCGCAAAGCAGCGATCATCAACCGGATTGTCGAGGGTGTGCCAGCGGACTGCTTGCCTGTGCTGCCCGTAGTGCCCGTAGTGCCCGTCGAGCCGCAGATCGAAAGTGCGGTCTCAAGTGCATAGCGCTCAGGCCGCGTGGATGGCGTCGAGGAACGCGGGGCCGAAGCGTTCTGCGGGTTTTTCACCGACGATGCGGACAACGCCGTCCATATCCTGTGGCTTTGCCTTCACCAGACGGGATATTTGGGCGGGGGTCAGGCTCAACGGTTTGAGAGTCCCGCAAGACCCGCGTGAAAGGTCGCGCTGGATATTTTGAAGCTGATCAAAGAGATCGCCGCCACCGGACGTCGCGAGTTTGCGCCGTGACGGGTGCATGTCGGGAACGGGCGCGCCGAGGATGACGGACAGAAAGGCATCGCCGTAGCGTTCAAGCTTTTTCGCACCGACCCCGCCAATCCGCGCCATATCGTCGAGAGAGGTCGGACGGGTTTCGGCCATCTCAATAAGCGTGCGATCGGCGAAGACAACATAGGCAGGGACGCGTTGCTCTTCGGCGAGGGCACGACGCTTTGCCTTGAGCGCAGAGAGCAGAGGCGCGTCCTCTTCCGCGACGAGGGCTTTGGCGACCGGACCTTTGCGCGCCTTTGCGAGCGTGTCTTTTCGGAGCGTGATTTCGGCCTCGCCCCGCAGGATCGGCATGGCGGGTTCGGTCATGTAGAGCGCGCCGTGGCGTTCGGGATCGGGGCGCAAGAGGTCCGCGCCCATCATCTGCCGGAAAATCGCGTTCCACTGGCGTTTGTCGTAGTCCTTGCCGATCCCGTAGACCGAGAGCTGGTCGTGGTTCCACTGGCGGACCTTGTCGGTCATTTTGCCGGTGAGCACGTCAATCAGATGCCCCGCACCGAACCCTTGGTCACAGCGGAGGACAGCGGAGAGCGCCTTGCGCACCGCCGTGGTGCCATCGAACAGCGCCGGAGGGCTATCGCAAAGATCGCAGTTGCCGCAGGGCACCGCCTCTTCGCCGAAGAATTTGAGCAGGGTTTGACGCCGACACACCTGCGCTTCAGCAAGACCCAAGAGCGCATTGAGACGGGCGTGATCGGCGGCGCGGCGCTCCGGCGGGGCGAGGCTCTCGTCGATCTGGCTTCGCCGGAAACGGATATCGTCGGGCCCGAAGAGCGTGAGCGTTTCAGCGGGCGCACCATCGCGGCCCGCACGACCGATTTCCTGATAGTAGCCTTCCACCGATTTCGGCAGGTCAGCGTGAGCCACCCAACGGATGTCCGGTTTGTCGATGCCCATGCCGAACGCGATGGTGGCGGTGACGATCAATTCGTCCTCTTGCTGAAAACGTCGCTCAACCTCGCGGCGCATGTCCGGCTCCATCCCGCCGTGATAGGCGAGCGCGAGGTGGCCGGCGTCGGAGAGTGCTTTGGCGAGGCTTTCTGTCTTCGCCCGCGTGCCACAATAAACGATGCCCGACTGCCCCTTGCGAGCGGCGGCGAAGTCGAGGATTTGACGGCGCGGCTGGTCTTTGACCGCGAACGCAAGGTGGATGTTCGGACGGTCAAAGCCACGCAGGAAACTCTCGGGCGGGACGCCATCGAAAAGGCGCGTGACAATCTCCGCCTGCGTTTCTTCGTCCGCGGTGGCGGTGAAGGCGGCGAGCGGCACGCCGAGCGCACGTTTGAGATCGCCAATGCGGAGATAATCGGGGCGGAAATCATGGCCCCATTGCGAAACACAGTGCGCCTCATCCACGGCAATCAGCGACACGTTCGACCGACGGAGCAAAGGCAGCGTGCCACCGGAGGCGAGCCGTTCGGGGGCCATGTAGAGAAGTTTCAACTCACCGCGCGAGAGGGCGGCGAAAACCGCGTCGTTCTCTTCCTCGGTGTTGCCGGAGGTCAGCGCCCCCGCTGCGACCCCTGCGGCCTGAAGTCCCTGCACCTGATCGCGCATGAGCGCGATGAGCGGCGAAATGACGACAGTGAGACCGTCGCGGACCAGAGCAGGCAGTTGGAAACACAGGGATTTGCCGCCGCCCGTGGGCATGATGGCGAGCACATCGCGACCTGCCACAACGGCCTCCACGATCTCCGCCTGACCGGGCCGGAAATCGTCGAATCCGAATACGGAGGATAAAAGCCCCTGTGTCGTGTCCATCTACGCCTGCTCTTTATGATTGGACCTAGATTCGCACGCAGTGACCTGGGGCTCAAGAGCGGATTAGTAGAAAGCGCCCGCGTTATTAATGAGAATGCGCTCGATTGCGTAGATCGCGATAAAGGCCACCAGCGGCGCAAGATCGAGACCGTTCATCGGCGGCAGGATTTTGCGGATCGGGCGATACATTGGCTCGAGAAGACGCGAGAGACCTTCCCAGATTTGATAAACGAGCGGCTGACGTACGTTGAGAACCTGAAAGCTGATCAGCCAGCTCATGATGATCTGGACGATCATGATGAATTTCACGATCCCGAGGATCATCAGCAAAACTTGCAAAAGCGACAGCATATTTCTCAGCTTCCCTAAATTACGACCGTTTTCTCACCTAAGACCTCTACGCCCTCCGCGCAAGACCGTGAGATTGCGTTGTGCCGCCACGTCCAACTTGACCTTTGCGCCTGCAGCAAGACATTGAGCGGCATGTATCCTTTTGTCCGCATGGTCTATCAGGCGTGGAAAGTCCGAAACGCGCCCAAACTCGGTCTCTTTGAGCCGCATCACTCCCGCCATATCTGTATGCCGTGGGACATTGATCTGTGGATGGAGCTCAACAACGGCCGCACCCTCACGATCTTCGATCTGGGCCGTGTGCCTCTGTCGATCCGCAACGGCACCGCGAAAGCCGCCAAAGACGGCGGGTTCGGGATGGCCGTGGCGGGGGCGTCTGTCCGGTATCGCCGCCGCGTGACGACGTTTCAGACCGTGGACATGGTCACGCGTCCGGTCGGGTTTGATGAGAAGTTCCTCTACATTGAGCAATCCATGTGGGATCAGAAGGGCGAATGCTGCAATCACGTGTTGATCCGTGGCGCTGTGCTCAAAAACCGGCGGATGGTTCCGCCTAGAGAGCTATTCGAACAGATGGAGCCGGGACTGGTCGCGCCGGAGTTGCCCGAGTGGGTGCAAAACTGGATTGAGGCGGATCACAACCGCCCCTGGCCACCCGCACGCGACTAAGTTTACGTTGCGAAACCTTGCGTTTGCCTGTTGTATCCCCCCAACGGGCAAAGGAAACGCACATGACAAATCAGGCTCAGCGCAAGCGCATTTGGGGCTGGATGATGTATGACTGGGCGACGCAGCCTTTTCACACGCTGATCATCACCTTCATCTTCGGACCCTATTTCGCAGAACAGGTCATTGCGTCCCTAACGGCTGGCGGGCTCGATGCGGGCACGGCCAAGGCGGAGGCGCAGGCGCTCTGGGGTTATGGCCTCACAATCACAGGTCTGATCATCGCGTTTTCGGCCCCCCTTCTCGGCTCCATCGCGGATGAAAGCGGCGCGCGGATGCCGTGGATCAAGGCGTTCTCGCTCACCTATATTGTCGGCACGCTCGGGCTATGGGTCGCGGCGCCGGGGGATTTTCCCGCTTATCTCATCCTGATGTTTTTTGGCCTCGGCTTTATCGGGGTCGAATTTACGACGATCTTCACCAATGCGCTTTTGCCGTCGCTCGGATCGCGTGAGGAAGTTGGGAAGATTTCCGGCGATGGCTGGGCGTGGGGCTATGTCGGCGGGATCATTACGCTGATCATCATGCTGCTGCTCTTTGCGGAGAATGCGGCGGGCGTGACGCTCATTGGGATTGCGCCGGTCTTGGGCCTCGATCCGTCCATGCGCGAGGGGACGCGTTTTGTCGGGCCGTTCACAGCCTTCTGGTTCGTGATTTCGATGATCCCGTTCTTCCTCTGGGTGCATGAGCCGAAGGGCAAAAAGATCAAGATCGGCAAAGCAGTCTCCGACGGCGCTGTGGACCTGAAACGAACACTCAAGAGCCTCCCGTCCCGCCCGTCTCTGTTTGCCTATCTCGGCTCTTCGATGCTCTATCGCGATGCGTTGAACGGGGTGTTTGCGTTTGGCGGCATATACGCACTCGGCGCGCTCGAATGGAGCACGGTGCAGATTGGGGTGTTCGGTATCTTGGCGCTCATTACGGGGATGGTGTTCACCTATCTTGGCGGGTTGTCGGATCGTCGGTTTGGACCGAAACCTGTGATCGTGCTGACGGTGGTAATTCTGATCGTGGTGTCCCTCATCATTCTAAGCATTTCCCGCGAAAGCGTGCTGTTTATCCCTGTTGCGGTGGATTCGAGCCTGCCTGACATCGCTTTCTACATTTGCGGTGCGATCCTAGGGGCCGTGGCTGGCGTGATCCAAGCTGCCTCGCGCACCATGATGGTCCGTCAGGCCGATCCTGAACGCATGACGGAGGCCTTCGGTCTCTATGCGCTCTCAGGCAAGGCGACTTCATTTGTTGCCCCTGCATTAATCGCCTTCGTCTCGGACATAAGCGGATCTCAGCGCCTTGGCATCACGCCTCTTATTGTGCTTTTCATTCTCGGATTGGTCCTGCTAGCGTGGGTTAACCCCGAGGGAACGAGCAGAAATGATAACGCGTAACGTATTCGGTTTACTTGTTTGTGTTGTGCTGGCCGCGTGCAATAGCACCGCGCCGCAAGACACACCGCCTGCCAGAGTATCTGTGTCGAGTTCGGATCACCGACCGGCCAAAGAGCTGTTCGGGCCAGTTTTACTGCCATCAAGCCAACCCGCAGAAGCCTTTGGCAGCTATGCAAAAGGCTGTATGGCGGGTGGGGCTGAACTCGCGGAAACCGGCCCGACATGGCAAGCGATGCGTCTGTCCCGCAACCGCAATTGGGGGCAGCCCGTCCTCGTTGATTTCCTCGAAGACCTGTCGCGCAAGGCCGCAGCCCAACCCGGCTGGAACGGCATCTACGTTGGCGACATGAGCCAGCCCCGTGGCGGCCCGATGTCCTCCGGACATGCAAGTCACCAGATCGGCCTCGACGCCGATATCTGGATGCTCCCCGCAACGCGCCTCGACCTCACTGAGGCCGAACGCGAGAGCCTGTCTTCGATCTCCATGCGCCGCTCGGCCGGTGCATTCGTCAATGACAGCTGGACCCCGCAGCATCACGAAATCCTGAAAGCTGCCGCCTCTGATCCGCGCGTTGCCCGTATTTTTGTATTCCCCGGCGCAAAGGTGCAGATGTGTAAGGACGAGACGGGAGACCGTGCGTGGCTCCGCAAAATCCGCCCATGGTGGGGACATCACTACCATTTCCATGTCCGCCTGAGTTGCCCCGCTGGTGATAAAACCTGCGTGGACCAAGCCCCGCCTCCCGCTGGAGACGGCTGTGATGACGCGCAGGAATGGGTGGACAACATCCTGAACCCACCGCCGCCAGACCCGAACGCAAAACCGGCAAAACCGAAACCTCCCATCACTTTGGCGACCCTCCCCGCGCAATGCTCCTCCGTCTTGTCCTCGCGCTAATCGCGAGCTTTCTCCCCGCCTCGCTCACGGCTGCGGAAGCGACGTATGTCGGTTCATACACATGGACCACAGATGACGAGCGTTTTGGCGGTCTGTCCGGACTTGAGCTGTCTGAGGACGGGCTATCGTTCATCGCGGTCTCGGATCGGACTCTCGCATTCGACGGCACCGTAACGCGCGATCAACGCGGGGCCGTAACCTCTGCAACGATTGCGCACGTCAAGACGCTCACAGGACCCGACGGCAGTGCCCTGCGACGCTATACAGGCGATAGCGAGGGCGTCGCCGTCGCCCCTGATGGCAATATTTACCTATCTTTCGAGGGCAAACACCGGATCGCGAACCTCGACCTCGCGACCGGTCGCACCACGGATTTGCCTAGCGCTCCCGGATTCAAATATCTGCAAGGCAACTCGGCGCTCGAAGCCATCGCGGTCGATGCGCAAGGCATCATCTACGCGGCCCCGGAACGGTCCGGCGAGCTTGGCCGCCCCTTCACGCTTTTTCGATATGATCCGGCGCAAGGATGGCTCGACAGCTGGGAAATCTCGCGCGACACGGATACTGATTTCCTCCCCGTCGGTCTCGATTTCGGACCGGATGGGAAGCTCTATCTGCTCGAACGTTGGTTCACGGGTCTCGGGTTTTCGTCCCGTGTGCGTCGCTTTGACATGGGACCAGACGGCATCACCGGCGAAGAGACGCTACTCCGCACCTACACCGGCACACACGACAACCTCGAAGGCATCGCGGTGTGGTCCGACGGAGAGTATATCCGCATCACAATGGTCTCGGACGACAACTACCGGTTCTTCCAACGCACCGAACTCGTGGATTACCGCGTCGACGAATAAGGCTTGATTTGTATCCGAGCCGGAGGTAGACCGCCGCGTCGCTCCATAACGGGGCCGAGTTGCCGTCACCTTCGATAAAAAACGGGTACATCATGAAACAGCTTCTTCCTGGCATTCTTGCCATGGCCGCCATTGTTGTGGCCTCAAACATCCTCGTTCAGTTCCTCATCCTCGATGGGCTGCTGACATGGGGTGCCTTCACCTATCCCTTCGCCTTCCTCGTCACCGACGTCATGAACCGCGTCTATGGTGTTGAATCCGCACGTAAAGTTATCCTCGCCGGTTTCGTCACGGGCATCATCTGCTCCCTCATCGGCACGCAGATCACGCTGCAAGGCGATGGCTTCACCTACCAAGCCGTCGCGCTCCGCGTGGCAGTCGGGTCCGCCACCGCGTTCCTCATCGCTCAACTCACAGATGTGTTTGTTTTCAACCGCTTGCGTGAGGGTAGCTGGTGGAAGGCACCGTTTGCGTCTTCGATCGTGGGCTCCGCGCTCGACACCGCGATCTTCTTCTCCATCGCGTTCGCGCAGAGCATCACGGTCTTCGGCGAAAATGCGGACATGGAAATCTCCTGGGCTTGGGACGCCGTTCCGTTCCTTACCGTCGGCACACCCGTCCCGCTCTGGATTTCGCTCGCTGTGGCCGATTGGGGTGTAAAACTCGCCCTTGCATTGATCGCACTCGCGCCATTTCGCCTAATTGTTGGGCGCCTGACAGCACGGATGGTATAATTTCTCTGGACATATACCAAATCTGTGCCACCATCTACCTATCGGCAATTCATCGAAAGGAGGTGGTCCAGTGTCTAGAGTGATGTTGGAGAAAGAGGTCAAGACAGTCGGGGGGGCCGCCACCTAGAGGAAAAATCTAGTGTGAAACACTCCTGATTGGGTGTCCTAACTGACCCCATCTCCTGAGATCTCGGAGGGCTGCTCTATCTGGCAGCCCTTTTCCGTTTTTGCCCTTCCGACCCCTGTCAGCTATATGTCGGACACGCGTCGGACTTCTGTATGTCATCTCTTTCTGTCAGGTATTCCCCGACCGCGCCGGACCAAACCCATGCCCCTCACCGTCACAGACCAGATCGAGATCGCTGATTGGGAGATCACGGAGCAATTCGTCCGCTCCTCCGGCCCCGGCGGTCAGAACGTGAACAAGGTCTCCACCGCCGTCGAGTTGCGGTTCGAAGCCGCCCGCTCCCCGAACCTCCCCGAGCCAGTCAAAAATCGCCTAAGACGCCTCGCCGGCCGCCGCTGGACCAAAGAGGGCGCGATTATCCTCCAAGTCGAAGAAACCCGCTCCCAAGCCCGCAACCGCGAGATCGCCCGAGAGCGGCTGGCAGACCTGATCCTGAAAGCGACGGAAAAGCCCAAACGCCGGATCAAGACCAAACCGACGCGGGGGTCCGTCGAGCGGAGGATCAAGGCGAAGAAGGAGCGAAGTGAGGTGAAGAAACTTAGGGGGAAGGTGGATTAGTCCTCGTAATCGCGACGCAGGAGTAGCGACATGGCTGAAGGAGGCCTATTTGCCGAACCTTTGATCTTTGCGGCAATGGCTTTTCCCTCCTCGCGGAACTCTTTAAGGCGATCTTGAACACGCCCAATTTGCGTCACGTCCAAATTAATGCGCAGAGCAGTACCTGGGAAGCTCGTTGCATGGTTCCACTTAGATTTTTTTGTAAAGTGTATTGCTGACTCACCACTCGCAATTACGAAATTACCACCGTTTCGTGCCAGCCTGTTTGTCATATACAGCCCATATCCGGAGTTGAACCAAACGTTTGAGCGGCGCGGCAAATGCGTCTTGCCCGAAACGCCGGGAAGTAAGCTATATTCAAGCGCTTCTTTGTCAGTTGAGAAGCGAAAGTTTGGGTTGGTACCCAAGCCATTCCTAATACCAATTCCAAAATCAGCTACGGCAAACTCTACTTTCTGACTTTTTGGCCAGAACTGAGCACAAAAATACAGGCTTTCTGCCTCGGCATGTTCAAACACATTTCGAAATATTTCTCGAATGGAATAGGAGAGGACATCGAACATCTGACCATTTTCATCGTGATCTCTGCAAAGTACGTCGGCACTCCGATCCACAGACCTCTGGATCAGATCTGGTAGTTCTTCATATTGGTCAATTGATTTTTCATAGAAACTTCCCTTCGAAATTTCTGTGAGCGGCAAGTAGTTGATACTCCCTAGGGCCTCACCAAGCTCCTTTCCGTGGTCAAAGCCACACATTGAGAAGAAGCCCATATGCGACAAATATCCATGATGTTCCCACCCATCGAATACTACAGTAAGACGCGGGCATTTCTCACGAAGGTATCGAATTTTTGACGCTATCACCAACATGGAAAAGGGTGCAAAAAACGTATCGGGAGCTAGTTCAAAAATTATTCGGTCGTGTTGAGAATAATAGTCTAATTCTTTGATAAATTTGAGCACTTCGGGAAGTGCTAGGGTTTTGGGAAATGGAATTCTTGCATTCGGCATGATCTACTCACTCACAATCAAATTCTGTTGCTCAAAAGGCATATTTGTTCTTTCTTCATGCGATAGTTGGCAAATGCGTAAACTTATGCCCAACCTAAACCACAACCTCCATCGCTTCCTGCTCACCTACGCCAAACACCCGCTTATAGCGCTCGACTTCGTCTTTCGGGCCCATGGCTTTGTTGGGGTTGTCCGAGAGTTTGACGGTCGGGTTGCCGTTGGCTTCTACGGCTTTACACACCAATGAGAACGGAGCGAGGGCGTCGTCGGGGGTGAGGCCTCGGAAGTCGTTGGTGAGGAGTGTGCCCCAGCCAAAGGACGTGCGGACGCGGCCTTTGAATTGGGTGTGGAGTTCGATGATTTTGTCCGTGTCGAGGCCGTCGGAGAAGATGACAAGCTTTTTCGTCGGGTCTTCGCCACGGGATTTCCACCAATCGATGGCGGTTTCGGCCCCTGTTGCGGGGTCGCCGCTATCAATCCGGATACCGGTCCAACCGGCGAGCCATCCGGGGGCGCGGTCCAGAAAGCCTTTGGTTCCGTAGGTGTCCGGCAGGATGATGCGCAGGTTGCCGTCGTGCTCTTCGTGCCAGTCGCGGAGGACGTCATAAGGGGCCTCTGCCAGCGCGGCGTCATTGCGGGCGAGCGCGGAGTAGACCATGGGCAGTTCGTGGGCGTTGGTGCCGACGGCTTCGAGATCGCGCATCATGGCGATGTGGCAGTTCGAGGTGCCGGAGAATTTGTCGCCGAGGCCCTCCACCATCGCCTGCACGCACCAGTCCTGCCAGAGATAGGAGTGTCGGCGGCGGGTGCCGAAGTCCGCGATCTTGAGGCCATCGAGGGGCTGGAGCTGTTTGATCTTTTCCCAGAGCTTGGTCATGCCGCGGGCGTAGAGGATCTGAAGCTCGAATTTCTTCATCGGGCCGAGGACGGCACGGGAGCGGAGTTCCATGAGGATCGCGAGCGCCGGAATTTCCCAGAGCATGACCTCGGGCCAGGAGCCTTCGAACGTGAGTTCGTATTGGCCGTCGACCTTTTCGAGTTGGTAGGCAGGCAGGCGCAGGTTTTCGAACCATTCCATGAAGTCGGAGCGGAACATCTGGCGTTTGCCGTAGAACATGTTGCCGCGCATCCACGTGCTTTCGCCGCGGGTGAGGGAGAGGGAACGCACGTGGTCAAGCTGTTCGCGCAATTCGCCTTCGTCGATCATCTCGGCGAGGCGGATGTCTTTGGAACGGTTGATGAGGGAGAAGGTGACCTGCGTGTCCGGTTTGTTGCGGAACACGGATTGGCACATCAGCAGTTTGTAGAAGTCCGTGTCGATGAGAGACCGGACGATAGGGTCGATCTTCCATTTGTGATTGTAGACACGGGTGGCGATATCGACCATGGGGTCTCTCCTTACTCAATGGGTTGGTTAAACCAAGAGATTGAGGGGCTTGGCAAGGTGGATGCGCGCGCAGGCACCTCTCATTTATCGCGCGGTGTCCAGTCTGCGTCCTCGACGCCGCGTCGGGAGAGCCGGATGGCGAGGCCCAATGCGATGCCCGTGCCGATGGCGACGGTGAGGTCGGTGAGGACGGTCAGGACGAGGGTGATCAGCAGAAGCGCCACGTCAGAACGCCGCGCCCGCAGGTATGTGCCCCAGTGATGGGGTTCGGACATGTTCCATGCGGTCAGGAGCAAGAGACCGGAAAGCGCGGGGAGCGCGAGGTAACCAGCCAAGGGCGCGGCGAGCATCATGATCGCGAGGAGCACGAGCGCGTGGATGATCCCCGCAACGGGGGTCTTGCCGCCCGCGCGGACGTTGGTGGCGGTGCGGGCGATGGCGCCGGTGGCTGGCAGACCACCGAAAAGTGACGATCCGATATTGGCCCAGCCCTGCGCCATGAGTTCCGCGTTGGAGCGGTGTTTGCCCCCGATCATCCGGTCAGCGACCATGGCAGACAACAGCGATTCAACCCCGGCGAGGAAGGCGATGATTAGGGCGGATGGAAGCAGTTCACGGATCGTATTTAGACCCAAATCCGGCAGAACAGGGGCTGGAAGATTCTGTGGTAAAGCGCCGAAGCGGGACTGGATTGTCTCCACCGGCAGATCGAGCAGAGCCACCGCGCCAGATGTCAGGGCGACGGCGACGATGAGGCCGGGCAGACGCGGAAAGGCACGCCGCAGGAGTGTGATGAGCACCATTGTCGCGAGGCCGATGGCGAGCGCGGCGGGGTTGAAGTCCGGCAGAGCGTGAACCAGCTCTGGCACCTTCTCGAGGAAATCGGCGGGGAACGTTCCGGCGAGGCCGAAGAAATCGGGGAGCTGGCTCGTCCCGATGATGACCGCGATGCCGATGGTGAAGCCGTTGATCACGGCTTCTGGAACGTGGCGCATCAACTGGCCCGCGCGAAACAACCCCGCGATGATGAGGATGATCCCTGCGAGGAAAGTCGCGGCGACGAGGCCGGAGTAGCCGTGTGTCGCGATGACGCCCGCGACAACTACGATGAACGCGCCAGTGGGGCCGCCGATTTGCACGCGGCTGCCGCCCAGCGCAGAGATGAGGAAGCCTGCGACGATCGCGGTGACAAAGCCCGCCGCGGGAGCCGCGCCGGAGGCGATCGCAATGGCGATAGAGAGCGGCAAAGCGACCAGTGCGACCGTGATGCCGGCGAAGAAATCAGACCCGAATTCAGCCCGATTGTATGTTTTTAGCGTGGTGAGGAGCTTGGGCGTCATGGCCCTAAAGCACCTCGACTCCGGCGTCCTTCATCCCTGCAATCGCGGCGGCGAGAGAGCCGTCCATGTCAATTGCGCGGCAGAGATCGGTGCGCACAGTGACCTTGAACCCGAGCTTTGCTGCGTCTACGGCGGAGAAGTTCACGCAGAAGTCGAGCGCCAGCCCGACCATGGTGAGCTTGTCGATCCCACGGGTGCGCAGGTAGCCCTCGAGGCCCGTCGGCGTGGTGTGGTCGTTCTCGAAAAACGCGGAGTAGCTGTCGATGGCGGAGTTGTAGCCCTTGCGAATGATCAGATCGCCGGTGGTGACGAGATCTTTGTGAAAGGCCGCGCCGTCGGTGCCCTGAATGCAGTGATCGGGCCAAAGGACCTGTGTGCCATAGGGCATTTCGGTTGTGGTGAACGGATCCGCACTGTGGGTGGAGGCAAAGGAACTGTGCCCGGCGGGGTGCCAGTCCTGCGTGAGGATCACGGCGGAGAACTCCGGCATGATCGCGTTGATGCCCGACACGATCTCATCGCCGCCCGCAACGGCGAGCGCGCCGCCAGGGCAAAAGTCGTTCTGAACGTCGATGACAACGAGGGCGTGAGACATGGCGGGGTCCTTTAGAGGGGGGTGAGCTTTGCGGTGACGGTATCATTATGCGGTGAGAGGTCAAATTCTACCGCAGTGGAGTGCTTGAATGCCGCAGCGTCGGCTCATAAAAGAGCCTCTTTCCGATTCCACAGACAACATGGACGCCAGCGCAATGACGGTTTTAGGCATCGATTTCGGCACTTCGAACACGGCGGCCGGATGGCTTCGCGACGGGCAGGCAGAACTCATCCCGCTTGAGGATGGATCGGAAACCTTGCCAACGGCGGTGTTTCTGGACTTCGCGAACCGGCGGACGCTCTATGGTCGCGCGGCGGCAGAGGCGATGATGGACGGTCTCGACGGGCGGTTCATGCGGGCGCTCAAGTCAGTCCTCGGCACGCCGCTCGCACGGGAGAAACGGCAGTTCTTGAACGAGCGCCTGACGCTCATCGAGGTGATCGCGCGTTTCCTTACCGAGATCAAAAATAGAGCCGAATCCAGCACAAAGCAGTCTTTTATTCACGCTCTCTCCGGTCGTCCGGTGCGGTTCCATTCGTCCGATGATGCGCGGGATGCGCAGGCGCTCGTTGATCTGACGGATGCCTATCAACTGGCGGGGTTTGAGGGTGTGTCCTTCCTCGCGGAGCCGGAGGCCGCGGCGCTCGCGGTCAATGGCGAGGGGATCAATCTCATCGTCGATATCGGCGGCGGCACGTCCGACTTTACGGTCTGCCGGACGGAGGGGGGCGAGACAGAATTGCTCGGCAGTTACGGTATTCGCCTCGGCGGGACGGATTTCGACCGGATGCTGAGCCTTGGTCATGTGATGCCGCTGTTCGGGCATGGCGCGGAAATCGGGTCGGAGTTCGGGTCGGAGACCCACACCGCGCCGAATGCGCTCTTCAACGATCTGGCGAGTTGGGAAAAGATCGCGTTCCTTTATGGGGACAAGACGCTCCGCGAAGTGCGTCGGTGGGAGAAGCTTGCGCCCGCGCCGCGTCCATTCCATCGGCTTGGCGACGTTTTAGAAATGCACCTAGGGCATGACGTGGCCTATGCGGTGGAGGCCGGAAAAATCGCCGCGAATACGGCGAGTGAAGCGCTCATTGACCTCGGCGTTGTCGAAAAGGGTCTGAACGCGCCCCTGAGCCATGCCGAATTGCAAATGGCGCTTTGGGAGAGCGGTAGTCAGATCGCGGAGGGGGCAAAGATGTGCCTCGCTGGATCAGGAATCGCGCCGGACGCGGTGGATCGGGTCGTATTTGTCGGGGGCTCGTCGCTATTGGGGTTGGTGCAGCAACAACTGCGCGCCGTTTGCCCGCAGGCGGAGATGGAAGTGTCCGAAGTGTTCACCGCCGTCGTGCATGGTCTGGCGATTGCCGCAGGTGAGACAAATGGGCACGATTCCGGGTCTTGCCAGAAATCGTCGTGAGGCGTATCGAGCACAGCATGTTTACAGTTTGCGCCCTCTATCACTTCTCCCGCTTCGAAGATCCGGCTGCCCTGCGCCAGCCATTGCTCGACCTGTGTCTCTCTGAGGGGATCACGGGCACGTTGCTCTTGGCGAACGAAGGCATCAACGGCACCGTTGCGGCCCCTACGAAAGCATCCATCGACAAGCTCATCGCGCATATCCGCACCCTGCCCGGCTGCGCGGATTTCGAATACAAGCTGTCGACCGCGCAGGAAGAGCCGTTCATTCGGATGAAAGTCCGGCTGAAGCGCGAGATTGTGACGATGGGCCAGCCGGACGTCGATCCGAAAGCGCGCGTGGGTCACTACTGCACGCCGGAAGAGTGGAACGAACTGATTTCCGCCGACGATGTGGCGATTATCGACACGCGCAACGACTATGAGGTGGCGATTGGCACCTTCCGCAATGCGATTGATCCGGAAACGAAGTCCTTCCGCGAATTCCCGCAGTGGTGGGAAGAGAACAAGGACCGGTTCCACAACAAACGGATCGCGATGTTCTGCACGGGCGGTATCCGCTGTGAGAAATCGACGAACTTCCTGATCGGTCAAGGCGTGGACGAGGTCTATCACCTCAAGGGGGGTATCCTGAAGTATCTCGAAGAAATGCCGAAAGAGCAGAGCCTTTGGGACGGGGAATGCTTTGTGTTCGACTCGCGTGTCTCGATTGGGCACGGGCTGACCGAGGGTCCGCATGAACTCTGCCATGCCTGCCGCCGTCCGATCCTGCCGGAGGACAAGGAACGCCCCGAGTTCGAACAGGGTGTGTCCTGCCACCAGTGCTATGACGAGATCGACGAAGCGCGCCGTGAGCGGTTCCGCGAGCGTCAAAAGCAGATTGCCCTCTCCGCAGCGCGCGGCGAACGTCACATCGGCGGCTAAGCTCAGAACAGGAAATCGCTGGCATCGAGATCCTCGAAGGCAACCCCTTGGAGAAAGATCGACTGTCCGTCATCAATGAAGATCTCGACCGTGCCTGCATGGTCGATGAGGTGGTTCTCTGCGAGGTCATCCCAGTTCTCAATCGCGGAAACGGCCGAGATATCAATCTGTTCGAGAGGATCGAGCGCGTCGAAATCGCCGATGGTGTCGATGCCGTCCCCGTCTGCGAATAGGAAAATGTCACTCCCCGTGCCGCCATAGAGCAGGTCGTTTCCGGTCCCTCCGTCGAGCAGGTCGTCATCCCCCTGCCCTCTGAGCGTGTCGTTCCCTGCATCGCCATAGAGCGCGTCGTTGCCCACGTCTCCGATGATCCGGTCCTCATCGTTGCCGCCGACCAGGGTGTCGTCGCCTGTGTTTCCAAAGAGCTTGTCTTTACCGTCACCACCTTCGATCAGGTCGTTTCCGGCGTCTCCATAGAGCTTGTCCGCCTGATCATCGCCGCGCAGATAGTCGTCGCCGTCGCCGCCGTGGAGGAAATCATAGCCTCCGCCACCGTAAAGCGCATCGTTTCCGGCATCGCCATAAATCGTGTCGCGCCCCATCCCACCGCGCAGGGTGTCTTCGTCGTCACCACCGTAGAGAAGTCATTCTCGGTGCCGCCACGGATCGAATCCTCACCGGCATCTCCATAGAGCGTGTCACCTGCATCCTCGCCCTCAATCGTATCGTCGCCGTCGCCGCCGTAGATCGTGTCGCGATAGGTGCCACCATAGAGCGTGTCATTGCCAAGACCGCCCTCGATATGATCGTGACCCGCCTCGCCATAGATCACATCATCGCCTGCCTCACCGTAGAGCGAGTCACTATGAATGCCGCCGTAAATCGTGTCCGCACCTTCGCCACCGTGGATTTCGTCGTAGCCCTCCTCACCACGGAGCAGGTCCGCGCCGTCGCCGCCGAGAAGGGTGTCATCCCCCTCTCCGCCGAACATCTGATCATCGCCGTCGCCGCCGTCGATCTGGTCGTCGCCCTCTCCGCCATTGAAGGTCTCTGGCGCCGCCGTGCCGGTGATCAGATCGTCCGCGATGGTGCCGTCATAGATGACCTCGTCGTCGATAATCACGCTCGTCCCCGTGCGCTCGACATCCACATGGGTTACGGTGGTGAGCATCGTGTCGGGCAGCATGTCGTAGGTGATCATCATCCCGTCGCTTGAGATGAGGTCGATATATTCATCGCCGAGGTAGATGCGCCCTCCGGTGGCCATCGGCATATAGATTAGCTGCGACACATCCGTGATGCCGAAGGCGGTGAGGTCGAACCGGTCTTCGCGATAGTTGAAATCGCTGATGGTGTCAGTCTCTCCATCCATCTCGAAGATGAAGAGGTCACGACCCGCCCCGCCGGTGAGGCTATCGCTCCCTGTCCCATCGACGAGAATGTCCTCTCCAGCCCCGCCGAGAATGTGGTCCTGTCCATCGCTGCCGACGAGAATGTCATCCTGTGCGCTCCCGGACAGGGTTCCGCCGGTGTCATAGGCGAGCAGGCTCACACCGACGTCGGACACATCAATCGTGAAACTGGAAATCCCCTCCGCCGTTTCACCGGCCGCGTAAACGTGGATTTCCGTGCCGACGACAACGGCATCAATGGCCGTGACATTCGTGAGCGTGCTATCCGGCCCGTCCGCCACCGCGCCAAGGAAAACGAGCCCGCCATCGGGCCGAACGGTGAAGAGCGTGAGCCCATCATCACCGCCGCCGACAATGAGGAAGGGACGGCCCTCTACCTCCACGATGCTCATCGCGGCGACAGAGGCAAAGCGGGTGTCGAGGTTGTCATTCACCTGATCCACCGGCTCCATCATTCCGTCCGCCCCGACACGAAGGATCGAGAGAGAGGAACTCTCTGAAGAGGCCACCGCGAGGTAGCTCTCTCCGTTCATGGCGAAGCTTTCAAGGAGCGTCGGGTTGTCGATCCAGAGACCATTTGTCTCTCCGAGCAAATCGACGAAATCGAGCGTGCCGTCAGGTGCGACGGAAAAGGTCGAAATAGAGTCTAATCCAGCAAAAGAAGCTGCTAGGTAGACCTGTTCACCCATCTCGATTTGCGCCATGTCCGTGATTGGCGTAGCGGCCAAAGCTGCGGGCAAAATGACCTCTGACGCGCCCGCACTGAACGACGAGAGATAGGTGAGCCCCCCGCCCGCGTGCGCCACAAAATACCCCACGCCATCTATCTGGAGGAGAGACGTCATATCGGCCTGCGAGAACCCTGCGACAGAAGTCTCGGACCAGCCCGTGATGGGCGCGGCGTCACCCAAGGAAACCGACTGAAACTTGTCGCCGCCATAGCCGACGACGAAGAGATGCGTTTCCCCGTCGATGTCGACCTCTGCAAATGTCGGCTGCACGGGGCGCGCATCTTCCGGATTTGTGTCCCAAAGGTTCAGGAGGTCCCCGCTGCCTCCCTCTAGAGAAAAGATCGCACCCCCCCCCACCGGCGCGCGACACCATCGCGAGCGCAAGCGCACCGTTATAGTCGATCACCTCAAGATCACCGATCCCCGCGAGGTACTCGACCCCGAGATCACTGCCGATGACTCCCTCAAACCCGAATTGATAGGACCCCATTGTTTCACCCTACACATTCGCGGGCGAAACCCCTTTCGCACCGCGCACCCGTGACCATGGTGCGCGAGACTGGCAAAGACGGGCTTAACGAACCGGGGCTGCGGTCACATTTCTTGCAGAGAATTTGAGAAAATTCCGACGCATATTTCAGATGCTTGCCGGTGAAAATTATTCAAAATTCCCCTCACCATGGAAGGTGACAGAGCGCGTACAAAATCGTATGCATGATTCGATATTTGAGAGAACGCAGAACACATGCCCAACAATTCTTATAATTCCAATCCGCTTTACCAAGATCAGTGGCACTTCGCGTTGATCGGCGACATCGAAACAGTCTGGGAAGATTACAACGGCACGGGCGTTAAGATCGGGATTTATGACGACGGTGTTCAGGAAGATCAGCACGATCTCGCGGGCAACTACGACGCCTCTCTCGAGTACAACGATCTCTACTACAACGACGGCGATCCGAACGACTTGAGCGCGGGCGGCGACACCCACGGCACACAAGTCGCGGGCCTGATCGCGGCGGAAAACAATGATCAAGGTGGGATTGGCGTTGCTTGGGGATCGACCATCACAGGCGTCGACTTTCTCAATGACGCCTACAGCTCCGGCTATTACTACGAAACGATCGAGTACATGGCCGCGTTCGACATCACGAACAACAGCTGGGGCTACCTGAATCCGGCAAGCCCGAACTCCGACTTCCTCGACTTCGGAACACAGGCCTACTGGGAATATCGATCCTTCCAGACCGTTGCAGAAACGGGCCGTGACGGGCTCGGGACCGTGATCATGAAAGCTGCGGGCAATTATGCCGATGGCTATGAATACTACGGGATCACCGGCAACTCTGCCGTTCATGACACGTTGAACAACATTCACGAAATGGTGGTCGTTGCGGCGACGGATGCCTACGGGGATGTGACCTACTATTCCAGCTATGGCTCCAACATTCTCATCTCCGCGCCGGCGGGGAGCGTGACCACCGACCTGAACGGTGTGGACGGCGACTATATCGGTGACGATTCCAACGGTTTCGGCGGCACCTCTGCGGCCACACCTGTTTCCACGGGTGTCGTGGCATTGATCCTCGAGGCGAACCCCAATCTCGGTTGGCGCGATGTGCAGAGCATTCTGGCCATTTCGGCCGCCCAGACCGGCTCTGACTTCGGTTCCGCCGCAAGCGGCCATGAGGTTGAGGACTGGTATGCGAACGGCGCGTCCAACTGGAACGGCGGCGGTATGACTTTTAACGCGAGCTACGGCTACGGCATGATTGACGCGCTGGCCGCCGTCCGTCTCGCCGAAGTGTGGTCCTTCTTCAACGACGACGCCGCGACCTCCCTAAATATGGTTGAGGCAACGGGGAGCTGGATGGGCGTCAAATCGATCACCGACACCAACACCACTGCGGTGACGATCGACGTGACCGACGACATCATGATCGAGCACATCTATGTGACGATCGACTTCGAGCACACCCACCTGTCCGAGCTTTCCGTCTATCTTGTTGCGCCCGATGGCACCCGCATTCTCCTTATGGAAGGCGAGGGTCGTGGCTCCAACTGGGACGGCGATTACACCTTCGGTGTTTCCAGCCAGATGGGTGTGACCTCTGCAGGCGAATGGACCGTCGAGGTGTATGATGACGGCACGAGAGTGGACACTGGTTCGCTTTACTCCGTTGATCTCGAATTCGAAGGCGCCTCGATCACCGACAATACGGTGTATCATTACACCAACGACTTCCTCGACCTTCGGAGCGTCGAGACCGCGCGCAACATATTGTTCGACGCCGCAGGTGAAGACGATTGGGTCAACTTCGCCATGATCACCGGCGATGCCACAGTCGATTTGTCGGGCAATGCCTCTGTTGATGGGACGAAGTGGTTCACCATCACGGGCGGAATCGAAAATCTCACGCTCGGTGACGGCGATGATACGGCCGGCGGGACCGCAGACAACAACCTGATCTACGGCGGACGCGGGAACGACACGCTTTACGGCCTGACCGGCGACGACGAACTCATTGGCGGTGAAGGCAATGACCGCCTCGTCGGCGGCGGTGGCGGAGATGAGCTCGCGGGCAATGAAGGCTCTGATCGCATTTTCGGTGGCGGTGGCAGTGATACCCTCGCGGGTGGCGACGCATTCGATATTCTGGTCGGCGGGAACGGCAACGATGAACTCTACGGCGGTGAGGGTGACGATATCATCTTCGGCGGCAACGGCGACGACATCATGTCCGGTGGCACAGGCGTCGATACGTTTATCTTCACCAACGGGTTCGGAAACGATGACATCATTCAATTCGACGATGATGTGATTGACCTCTCCGGCGTGAGTGAGATCACCAACGCCGGGGATCTCGCGAACAACCACGCGAGCCAGGTCGGCAATGACGTTGTGATCTATATCGATGCTGACAATTCTATCAGCCTCCTCGGCACAAATCTCAACGACCTCGGCGCGGATAACTTTATCTTCTGAGTAACCGAGAAAACTTAGATAAGAGCCCGCAGACCTCTGCGGGCTTTTTACGTTCTGGAAGCCTCCAAAAACGACATCAGGTTATCGGCCTGCTGATCGTAGGAGATCACCGTCGCAGGCTCCGGATGCTTCGCAAGATGGTCCAAAACGTGTTGAATCTCTTGCATGAGCAGTTCCGGCCCCGCACCGATCGGGATGAGGTGCGACGGCTGCACCAGCGGATGCTCCGTCGTGCCGCCACTGTCAGTCTGAATGACCCGAATCCCGCGTGCAATTGCCTCTCGTACGGTTAACCCGTAGGTCTCCTTCCACTGCGACATAAACAGGAGCACGTCGATCTCGGCGTAAAATGCGTCGAGTGCGTCTTGTTCGAAGCGGGGGACAATCTCCCAATCACCACGCATCTGCGCGACCTGCCGCCGGAAGTGATCCGTCCACCAACTGCCATCGATAGACCCATCGACCAACACCCCGCGCAGGTCGTCGGTATCGATGTGTGAAAAGGCTTTGTGGATGAGCGGCCATCCCTTCATATGCGACGGCCCGCCAACAAAGCCGAAACTGATACGCGGATCGCGGGCACGCCGCGCGGCCTGCGCTTCAAAGAACCCTGAACCGGGCAAAGTAACGCCGTTTTCCCAGACAGCGGCCCGTTTCGCATTTGCCGGAATACCCGACCGCACAGCAAGATCACGGGCGAAGGCGGAGGGAAACGTGACGATATCGGCGCTTTCGATGACACTGCGCAGGCGCTTGTCGCGCGTCCGCACCGCCTCAAGATCAACGACACATCCTGCACACCCGTCGACACGGACCGGATCAATTGTGCAATAGGTCTGGTCGGGGCGGATCATAAATTGCCGCTCGCACATCCACCAGAAATCATGCGTAGACAAAACCGTCGGAAGACCGGCTGCCTTGGCCGTCTCGATCAGCCCCCCGCCGAGCTCTTGCACCGAGTGGAAGTGCGCAACATCGGGTTTCAACGTCTCGATCAAATTTGCAAAAACGGCCTGAACCTGCGGATTGTCATAGAGGTCGCGCGTTGCGCGCCCGTGCGGCAAATTCACCGTGAAATTGTCGATCCCGTCAGACTGCGTGCGAAACACAGCATAAGGCGCGAGATCGGTGCGGGACATGGCGGAGAATGCAGTCACTCGCGCCCTTTTCCGACGCACGAGCGACTTTGCCACCTCGCCCGCCACAATCGTCGCCCCGCCATAGCGCCATGGGGCAAAGAACACGTTCGCAACGAGGATGTGAAGGAGATCATCACTCATCGAAAGAACTCCAAAAATTCCGCGTCCGTGATCGGCATGTCAGCGCGCGCAGACCAGTCCCGCTCCAAGATCTTGCGGGCACTCTGCCCCATCTCTCGTGTCCGTCTCCGGTTCACAAAACCGTCCTCTAGCACCTCTTTCCAGGACGATCCTTTCGAGAGGGCATATCCCGTCTCCTCATTCCGAACGATATTCCCGAGATCGCCAACATGCCCAACGACCGAAGGGACACCAACAGAAGCGGCATCCATAACACGCACGGCGCTCTTGCAGGCGTTAAACCGGTCATCGGTCAGCGGCATGAGCGCGAGATCACATTCGGCGAGTTTTTTGAGATATTCGGAGTAGTCGAGAAAGGCGAAGCGTTCGATCTGCGCCGAGAGATCCTGCGGCAAGCGGGTCGGATCAAAGCGCCCGAGGATGCGCAGTCGGCGACGAGGGTCCCCTTCGAGAAAGTCGATGACATCAGCGCGAATAAGCTCGAAATCCTCTTCATGCCCGTCCGACCCCGACGCGAAGACGAGCCGGAATGACGCATCACCTCCCGATTCCACCGACGCCATCGCCCGCGCACCGTCGCGCAGGGTCACTTGATCCGCGAAGTTGCGGCGGCGCACCGTCGGCCGCCCCGTATGGCGCGCCGCTTCCTCCGCCAATGCCGGCGTGGAAAGGGAAACCATATCGGCCATATTCATCGCGGCGGCATAGAGCGGCGCCTCGTTCAGAAAGTGCTGCGCGAGGGAGGCATCGGCACCCTTCATATTCCCGTAGGTCGCATAGGCGGCGACGGAAAACAGGGGATCATCAATGTCATAGAGGATCGGAAGGGAGAGCCGCCGCGCCTCATACAGATGCGCGGCGGTCTTGTCGTCCATCCGCGACCTGTAGAGCATCAGGTGTGTCGCATTCTGCAGAATCGCAGCCGAGCGAGGGAGGTCCTCGTAATGGGAATATTCATAAGACATCCCCATCTGCTCAAAGAGCTCAGACAGCTGTTCGACCCGATATTTCCGGCACTGCGGCAGGTTCAAATCCCCGATGAGCGCAACCTTGCGCCGCTTGCTTAGGGTGGCGGGGCTCTGAAGCGTGTGAAACCCCTCACGAGAGGCGAGATCTACCCAAAACCCGCTCAGGTAATGCGCGCCAGAGGACGCCCCCTTCAACGACATCTCGGACGGGTGCCCGTCACGGCGTCCGGTTATGAGGTAACGCACCCACCATTTGGCTTTTCGGAGCGCGGACATGACTCCTTCCTCATGCACTGCGGTCCAAAATCGTTTGATGTACTGAAGTTTTAATAGTCTCGCCAAGGCCGACCCCACGTTCTGTGCTCGGCCCTCAAATTATTCGCCAGACATTATCAAATATTTAAGCTTCCTCCTGAAATCTGAGGGCAGTTCAACAGAACAGATTTGGTCTCATTTGACCGGGAAAAGAGTTGAAATGACCCTCGCCATCCTCCTCGCGCTTCATGCTGGACGCCGCCATATCGGCGCGCAACTGAACAGCCTTGCGGACCAGACCTTTCGGGATTGGAGCCTCACAGTGGTAGATGACGGGCCTGATGATGGTGGACGCGGACTCGTGGCGCGGTTTTCCGACTATTCGCCGCAATCGGTCTCCTATCATCGACAGACGACACGAGGATTCGCGGAGAACTTCCTCTCCGGCCTGTCCAAACTTCCTCAGGACGCGAGCGGGCTGGCATTCTGCGATCAGGATGACATCTGGTTGCCGGAAAAGCTTGGGAGGGCGACGGAAGCGCTTGCAAAAGTGCCGGAGGCGGTTCCGGCCCTCTATTGCAGCACGCGGATCGTCTGGGCCCCTGAGATTGATCTGCAAGTCACGTCACCGCCGCCACAACATGAGCCGTCCTTTCGCAATGCATTGGTCGAGAATATCGCGACGGGAAACACGATTGTCCTGAACCGCGCCGCACTTCGCCTCGCGAAGGACGTTGCACCGCTCGCGATGGATGTCTTCGCGCATGACTGGTGGCTTTATCAACTCATCACAGGTGTCGGCGGGCGAGTGATGTTCGACCAGCGCCCCTCCCTGCTTTATCGGCAACATAGAGGCGCCGTTCTTGGCGAAGGACGCGGCATGAGAGCCGCTCTGCGCAATAAACGCAACGCTGTTCGCGGACTGTATCGGTCGCGGATTGATCACCAACTCGACGCTTTGACGCGCATCCAGACCCTCCTCACCGGAAAAAACCGCGCCTGCCTCCAAAGATTTCAAACGGCACGGCACGATACGCGTCCGATCCAAAGGATGTTGGCGCTCGCACGCTCCGGCGTGCATCGCCAGTCAACTGCGTCACAGGTGAGTTTTCTGGGTGGAGGCCTGATCGGCTGTGTTTGAAGCACAAAAACCCCACCGGCTCCTCTTGCTTGGCGGCGCGGGAGAGGCCTCCGGCGTTCCGCGGCACATCGTGGATCTCTGCGGGGCTCTAAAGGACGATGTCCTAATCACTGTCCTTTCCGACCGAAATCGCGGTGGCTATGACGCGATTGATGCCATGGGGATCGAACGGCGCGAGATTGAGGGCCTGTCGACGTCCTATCATATCGGTAGATGCACGAAGGTGGTCTCCGCATTGCACACCGAAATAAAAGCGGGCGGCTATGATCTTGTTTGGGCGCATGCCCGTATGCCCGTTCTCCTCCTTCGCCTGATGGGGCCCTGGCTTCCTGCGAGCATGCGGCGCACGATTACATTCCACGGTCTGCCGTTTTCGACTGGCCACCCTCGCGCCCATCGCATGGGCTCCCTCCTTCTGGAGCGGGCGCTCGCACGCATTGGGACGGTCGACGCAGTGTTCTTGAGCCGAGCTCAGAGGGATCATTACATCTCGCGTGTGGGCACGACGTCTAACATCCGGCCTCATGTTCTGGGAAATTCTTCATTCATTGGCGCACCCGGCATATCTCCAAGGCCAAAGGGCGAAATCCGTCTCATCATGACGGCGCGGCATAGCTATCAGAAAAACCTACCTGCCGCCGCGCGGCTGTTCGCGCACCTTCCGCACGAGTTCCGGCTCGATATTTATGGGCACGGAACGCAGGATGACGACCTCCGCGCTGCCTTCCGACGCGAGCTCAGTGAGACCGCGTTCCAAAGGGTTCGTTTTCTAGGCCAAACATCAGACGTCCGCGCCGCCCTGGAGACTGCGGATGGCTACCTTTTGACGAGCCGCTACGAAGGTCTTCCGATTGGCGCGATTGAGGCGATGGAGGCCGGTCTCCCCTGCGCGCTGCCAGCAATCGAAAGCACGCGCGATTTGTGCCGACATAACCCGTATTCCGCCGCCTTGCCGTTGCAGTCGCCGAAACCGGCGGCAGACCGGATCGTCGCGATGATGCAGCGCTTCAAAGCAGACGAACTCACGGCGCGGCATGAGATTCGTGCGGCGTGGCGTCACCATTACGCGCCGGAGCAATGGCGGACTGACGCCCGAGCACTCTTCGGCCGCCTGATCGACGCGCCACCGTCACAGCAGTCGCTGTTTATGCACAAAGCATCGGCGACGGAGGCGCACCCGATATGACGCTGGATGCGCACCCATCGCCCTCGCGCGCCGGGCAACGAGAAGCAAATCAGGCGAAGCGACGCAAACGTGCGGAGCGGGCAAAGCAGCGCGCACTGCGTGAGGAGAAAGAAGAGCGTCGCGAGACAGGTCGCATGCAGGCGGAGGCCCTGCTTCATACTGCGTTCACGCCGGAACTTGACGCGACCGTCGCAAAAGCGAGTCTCAAACCGCGTCACAAGGGACTCTTGTGGAGTTTCCTGCTCACCGTTGTCACTCCCATCCTCTGCGCCGCGCTCTACCTCTATACCGCAGCGGCAGATCAATACGCATCCCGCACGGCCTTCTCCGTCAGGAAGCAAGAGATGAACTCCGCTGTCGAAATCCTCGGCGGGTTCACGCAGCTGTCGGGGTCCAGCACGAACGACGCGGACGTCATCAACAGCTACATCACGTCGCAGGAACTGGTTGAAACCCTCGCGACGACCGTAGATTTAAGGGACCGCTTCGCCACGACGCACGCGACGGACCCCGTTTTCTCCCTGTCCCCCACGGCGACAATTGAAGACCTCGTCCGCTACTGGAATCGGGCGCTCCACGTCTCCTATTCGAACTCCGAAGGGATTATCGCGCTCGAACTCACAGCCTTCACGCCGGAGGACGCGCAGATCATTCTGGAGCAGGTGATCGTGCAGAGCACCGACCTAATCAACGAAATCAACCGCAGCGCCCGCGAGGACCAAATCCGGTTCGCGCGTGAGGAACTCGACAAGTCCGTCGCGCGCCTTCGCGAAGCCCGGATCGCGATGTCAGAATTTCGGAGCACAAACCGCCTGATCGATCCGTCGGCCGATATTCAGGGACAAATGGGGGTGATCAATTCACTCGAACAGGAACTCGCCAGTACGATGATCGAGCTGGACCTCATCTCGGTCAAAGACGGCTCCACAAGCCCTCGAACAGAGCAGTTCCGTCGTAAAATCAAAGCTATAGAAGCCCGCATCGCGGATGAGCGCACCAACATGGCGTCACCCGATCAGGCGGGACTTGCGCGCGTGGTCGGCATGTATGAGGGGCTGCTGATCGACACCGAATTTGCGACAGAGGCCTATAAATCATCCCTCGCAGCCTATGACGCCGCGCTGGCGGAGGCCCAGCGGCAAAACCGATACCTCGCGATCCACGTGCATCCGACACGTGCGGAATCGGCAGAATATCCCCGTCGCGTTCTCATTCTAAGCTTGGCCGGGGCATTTCTGCTTTTGCTCTGGGTCTTGGGCGTTCTCGTCGCCTATGCGGTGCGGGATCGGGGGTGAAGATGGTTCGCTTTGATCACGTCTCAAAGGGCTATCGGACCACGCAGGGTCAAGAAAAGGTAATCTTGGCGAACTGCGCCTTTTCGTTCCCAAGCGGCAAGAAAACTGGCCTCCTCGGGCGAAACGGCGCGGGCAAATCGACGGTTTTGAAAATCATTGCGGGAACTCAAACGCCCGATGACGGGCGCGTTGTTCGGGATGGCAGCGTCTCTTGGCCGATCGGTTACGCCGGTAGCTTTCACCGCGATCTGACTGGCGCGCAAAACACCCGCTTTATTGCCCGCGTCTATGGTGTGGATACAGATGCGCTTTGCGATTTCGTGCGCGAGTTCTCCGAATTGGGGGCCTATTTCGACCACCCTTTGCGCAACTACTCATCCGGAATGCGGGCACGGCTCGCCTTCGGGGTCTCCATGGGGATTCAGTTTGATACCTATCTCGTCGACGAAGTGACCTCGGTCGGGGACGCACGATTTCGCCAGAAATGCGCGGATGTGTTTGAAACGCGCCTGAAAGACGCCGCCGCAATTATCGTCTCGCATTCCCTGAAAATGATCGCCGAGACCTGCGACATGATCGCAGTCCTCGATCAGGGCCGGTTGCTGCGCTTCGACGACGTCGAAGAAGGCATCGGATTTCACGAGCGCAGCATGCAAGTCGGATGACGCAACACATCCCCATTCCCTCAAAGGAGCCATTCATGTTCACCACCTCCCTCAGCCTCTTTGACCACGCCCCGAAAGGGAAACGCTCTATCGTCTGCCTCGGGACACCGCGCGGCGGGACGAGCATGGTGGCCGGTGCGATTGCCGGACTTGGGGTGCATATGGGGACGAATTTGCCGGTGAACGTGGAGGATGATCTCTTCAACCCGGATGTGTTCGGGAGTGACGGGCCGGAATTTATCGAACAGGTCTCGACAGAAATCGCGCACCGATCTGCGATACATGATGTCTGGGGTTGGAAATATCCACGTGCCTCGCGGTATCTGCCCAAGGTCGCGCACCTTCTCCCGTCCCCACGTCTCGTCGTGGTTTTCCGCGATCCGGTGCCCGCCGCAATCCGCACAGCACGGCGGAATTCTCAGGCAAACGCGATCCGGGCGACCGTCGCTGGGAAGCTTCGATCCGAATTGCAGAACCTGAACATGTGTTTTGAACTCGGCTATCCGACGCTGCTCGTGTCTTTCGAAAAGGCCCAAGCGCATCCGGAGGCTTTCCTCGAAGATCTGTCCGCTTTTACAGGCATGCCAGTCCCGGACAACGTGTCTCCCATTCTCGATTTCATGACCCCTGGCAGCTATAAGGACGTCTCAACCCTATTTACCCAGCCTGTGATGTGACGTCAGGAGTGCCAGCTGTCAGGCACGGCAAGGCCTGTCTTCTCGACTTCGGAGATGATGCGCTTGATGTCCTTGGCAAAGAGGTCGGGGAAGAATGCGGGCATCTTGCGGGAGACGCCCTCATTTACCCGCCGGTCCAAAAGCGCCTGCGGGTAGTCGAAATGATCGACGTTCAGGAAGTCCTCAATCCGGCGCAACGTGCCACGCTGATCGGCGTGCAGGTCTTCGAAGAACAAGAACATGCGCGTTTCGGCCGCCAGTCCGCCCTCCATCGCACGTAGCGCCGCGCCGTATTCGGCGTTTTTCCAGATAAAGGGCTGTTTCGCGAAATTCCGAAACTCAGTTGGAGACCACTGATCGAGCTTTTCGAGCTCGTTTGTCACCTGAAGATGGAATTTGACGTGACTCCAGAGCCGTTTGACCGGATGCCGCATGGTGTAGAGCACGCGCAGATGCCGCGCGGACCGCGAGACTTTTCGCCACGCCGCCTCGTCGAGCAGCGCGTTCAGATTTGAGAACTCACAGCAGTATTTCTGACGCCCGCGAAAGGCGAAGAGATTCTTGAACCAGAGATCATCCACCGGACCATCGAGATAGTTCGCCGCCCAGCGCACCCGCTGCCGCAAACTCGGTGCGTGGGCCAGTTTCGGGTCGAATCTCAGATACTTTTTGTGCGCATTCTCCAATCTTCGCCGGTCATCAAGAACGCGATCCCCGCTATAAGCGTGGTAGAAATAGTGGATCTCCTTCTCAAAGCTGAAATAGAGATCGGGATGTTGGCTCATCACCTGAAACAACCACGTTGTTCCCGCCTTCATCGCGCCGGCCGCAACGAACAGATGCTCGAATTGTGGTGTCTCATTCATATCGGTCCGCTCACTTTCCGCGAAGTTGTTAACGGTTTGAAAAGGCGGAATTGCTATTCCGTCCCCATCATCGTCGTGAATGGTTGACGAACCGTTGCGGCGCATCCGAGAAGCGGCAAAAAGGATTAAAACCGGATGATGCGAGACAGGTGCGCCCCAAGTTCATGGGTCACTTTCCGCGTGATTTTCGCGTTGATCCTGCGCGAGATCAGTACGACCTATGGGCGATCGCCGGGCGGATATATATGGGCCATTCTCGAACCTGTGCTCGGGATTGCCCTACTGACGATCATCTTCTCGCTGTTTCTACGGGCGCCGCCGCTCGGGGAGAGTTTTCCACTCTTCTATGCGACCGGAATTCTGCCCTTCACCCTCTACAGTGACGTCTCAAACAAAATCTCGCGGTCGATTTCCTTTTCGCGCCCCCTGCTCTTTTACCCGCGGGTCACGTTTCTTGATGCGATCCTCGCGCGGGCGATACTCGCGACCCTGACTTCGGTGACTGTCATGGGGATTATCCTTTGCGCCATCGTGATGTTGGAAGGGATCGACCTAAGACTCGACCCGATGCTTCTCGGTCTCGGAATAGCGATGCCAATCGCGTTGGGGTTTGGGATCGGATCCCTGAACGCACTGCTCTTCGCAATCGCACCCGCATGGGAACGCGTTTGGGCCATTCTCAACCGGCCAATGTTCCTAATTTCCGGAATCTTCTACCTGTTTACGAGCCTACCGGAAGCCATTCAGAAACTCCTCTGGTTCAACCCGCTGATCCACATCACAGGGGCCCTGCGTGGCGCGCTATATGACCGATATCAGCCGGACTATGTCTCGCCGAGCTACGTGTTTCTCTTGAGCCTCATCTTCGCGGTGCTCGGCATTCTTTTTCTGAAACGTTTCAATAAGCTCATTCTCAACGATCTCTAGAGCGGCGTTCCGCCTGTGTCACTTGCTCCGCACGCGCAGAGGGCTTATGTCCCTTTTTAAAAGCGAGCTGAGCGTAAAGGGTGCCCGATGGCAAATTTTCTCTACAAAAACGACCTGCCGGACGATCTCGACCTCGGGCCGATTGTTGCAATCGACTGTGAGACCATGGGCCTCAACCCGCATCGGGACCGTTTGTGCCTCGTGCAGATGTCCGGTGGCGATGGCAACGCCCATCTCGTACAGATCGAACGCGGTCAAACCGAGGCCCCGAACCTGTGCAAGATGCTCGCGGATCCGAATGTCCTCAAGCTCTTCCATTTTGGCCGCTTCGACATCGCCGCAATGTATCACACCTT
Organism: Celeribacter litoreus; assembly: GCF_020165855.1. Taxonomy (GTDB): domain Bacteria; phylum Pseudomonadota; class Alphaproteobacteria; order Rhodobacterales; family Rhodobacteraceae; genus Celeribacter; species Celeribacter litoreus. Next base: position 220,461 of record NZ_JAIUFY010000001.1, read on the forward strand.
TGGCACGCTCGCCGCGCCAGTGTATTGCACCAAAATCGCGTCGAAACTCGTGCGGACCTTTACCGACCGTCACGGTCTCAAGAACCTGCTCGATCAATTGCTGAAGGTCGATATCTCGAAATATCAGCAAATGAGTGATTGGGGCGCAGAGGAGCTGACGACCGCGCAGCTCGATTATGCCGCGTCCGACGTGCTCTATCTTCATCAGCTTCGCGAGAAACTCGACGTGATGCTCGAACGCGAAGGCCGCACCGAGATCGCACAGGCCTGTTTCGACTTCCTGCCCACACGGGCGAAGCTCGATCTCGCTGGCTGGCCCGAAACTGATATTTTCTCTCACTGACGAGGCCACCATGAGCGAACAAGCTACGTTCATCGAAACCGCCCGCCGTGTGATCGGCCAAGAGGCGGAAGCGCTCGGGTTTCTCTCGGAAAGCCTTGGTGCCGAATTCAACGCGGCGGTCGAGATGATCCTCGCCGCCCGCGGCCGGACCATTGTCACCGGAATGGGGAAATCGGGCCACATTGCGCGCAAGATTGCCGCGACGCTCGCCTCGACAGGCACGCCCGCGCACTTCGTCCATCCGGCCGAAGCCAGCCACGGCGACCTCGGTATGATCGGGAGCGATGATGTATGTCTGGTCCTGTCGAACTCGGGTGAGACCCCGGAACTCGCAGACCTGATCGCCTATACCCGCCGCTTCAACATCCCGATGATCGGCGTCGCATCGAACCCCGATAGCTCGCTCATCCGCGCCTGCGATGTGGCTCTCATCCTGCCGAAAGCCGCCGAAGCCTGCGGTCACGGGATTGTTCCGACGACCTCGACGACGATGACCCTTGCGCTCGGGGATGCCATTGCTGTCGCGCTCATGGAGCACCGCTCCTTTACTGCGGACAATTTCCGCGTTCTGCATCCGGGCGGCAAACTCGGGTCCCGCCTGACAAAAGTCAGCGATCTCATGCACCGCGATATGCCTTTGGTGACGACGGAGACGCCGATGCGTGCGACGCTCGACGTGATATCCGCGAAGGGTTACGGCGTCGTTGGTGTCACGGACAGCGATGGCAAGCTGATCGGGATCATCACCGACGGCGATTTGCGGCGCCATATCGACGGGCTTTTGGAAAAGAGCGCGGGCGATATCATGACGCAGAATCCGATGACCGTTTCCGCCGATGCACTCGCTGAAAGGGCCCTGTCGCGCATGGATGAACGGGCCATCACCTGCTTGTTCGTGAGAGACGCAGACCATCCGGATCGTCCCTGCGGCATTCTGAAGATTCAGGACTGTCTGCGAGCCGGAGTGATGTAAAATCGGATCATGACTCGCTACGACAACAGCTACTCACGTTTTGTCGCCTTCGCAAAAGTTGTCTTGCCACTCGCAAGCCTCGCCATTTTGGCGACTCTGTTTCTCTTTGCGCGTGGCCGTGATTTAGGTCTGTCGATTCCCTACGCTGAAGTTGATCTCGAAACGCTCGCGCGGGAACAGCGGCTCGAAGGGCCAGCGTTCTCGACAGTGACCGCGGACGGTGCCGAACTCACATTGTCCGCTGCTGTCGTGCGCCCCGACCTGTCGGCAGTCAATGTCGTGAATTCCTCTGATATCAGAGGGAGCCTCCGGTTTCCTGAGAGCGGTGCGGTCACGCTCGCCGCGGATGCAGGTGTGATTGATGGTCCGAGCCAGATTGCAGAGCTGTCGGGTCATGTGAATGTGGTCACAACAACCGGATACGACATCAATACCGAACGCGTTGCTGCACAGCTTGATGTCTCAAAGATCGAGAGCCCCGGAGAGGTGAACGCCATCGGCCCCGTCGGAAGTCTCACGGCCGGTTCGATGGAACTCTCGCAAGATACCGAGAGCGGTAATTACCTTCTTGTTTTCAAGAAGGGCGTGAAGCTGGTATATCAGCCCTGATGGTTTTAAGGAGTGCGCCCGTGGCCCTAATTCGCAAGCATTTTTCGACTTTGGCGCTCGCGCTCGCGTTCAGTTTTTCCACGGCCCCGGCTCTCTATGCGCAAAGCTCCGAAATCGCGTTTGGCGGCGTCACGCATGACAGTTCTCAACCGATCGAAATCGCGTCCGACGAATTGAGCGTCGACCAGGCAACCGGCGAGGCCACGTTCTCCGGAGATGTTGAAATTCTTCAGGGCACGCTGACCCTGACGTCCCAACTCGTTCAGGTCGTCTACGCAGAGGACAGTCAAGCGATTGCACGACTCATTGCATCTGGTGGCGTGACCGTTTCCGACTCGGGAGACTTTGTTGAGGCCTCCAACGCGGAATATGACCTCGAATCAGGCAACATCACACTCACTGGGAATGTGCTCCTCACACAGCGCGGCAGCGCGATGTCCGGTCAGAAACTCGTTCTGAACCTCGAGACGGGCACAGGCCGCATGGACGGGCGCGTGAAGACAATCCTGCAGACCGGAACGAACCAATGAACGACGAGACCGGCCTCCACGTCCGCAATCTTCGCAAGGGCTATCGCAAGCGGACCGTGATCCGGGATGTGAGTCTCGACCTACAACGCGGAGAGGTCGTCGCGCTGCTTGGTCCGAACGGATCAGGCAAAACAACGTGCTTTTATTCCATCGCGGGATTGGTGATGCCCGAGGCCGGCGAAGTCATCGTTGACGGCCGCAACATCACCCTTTTGCCGATGTATCGCCGCGCCAAAGTCGGCATTGGATATCTTCCACAAGAAGCCTCTGTTTTCCGTGGCCTCTGCGTCGAGGACAACATTCTCGCCATCCTCGAAGTGTCTGAGCCAGACCCGCTCCTTCGGCGTGAAAAGCTTGAGGATCTACTCTCTGAATTTTCCATTGCTCACCTGCGTCGCGCACCCGCACTCGCCCTGTCCGGCGGGGAGCGCAGGCGAGTCGAAATTGCCCGCTGTCTCGCCTCTGATCCGGCCTATGTCCTCCTCGACGAGCCCTTTGCAGGCGTCGATCCTATTGCAGTTGCAGAAATTCGCGGACTCGTCTCCGACCTGACCAACCGTGGTATCGGTGTTCTGATCACGGACCATAACGTGCAGGAAACATTGGGAATTATCGACCGCGCCTATATTTTGCATGACGGTCAGGTCCTGATGTCCGGCACCAAAGAAGAAATCGTGGCCGACGAAACCGTGCGCCGCGTTTATCTCGGTGACAATTTCAGGATCTGAGAGCGGGTTTCGATTGACAATCCCCCGCATTTTGCCGCCAAATACAGGTGATGCATGACGTGCCACATAGAGTCTGCACTGGAACGAAACAGCGTTCTGTAGTGCCGGAAAGAAGCCCCGAAACAAGGATCGGGTCCAGTGAAAAACGCATGCATTCAACTCCCGCTTATGACAAAAACCACGGCCCGTCGCGTTCACCGGAGGAGGTCGAGCGCTCCGGGTCAAACTAAAGAAGGAGGTATCTATGCGGTACCAAATCAGCGGAAAACAAATCGACATCGGTTCGGCACTTCAAACGCATGTGAAAACCGAGCTTGGTTCCGTTCTTGAGAAATACTCTCAACGACCAACCGATGCGAACATCGTGTTTTCGAAAAGTGGGGCTGAGTATAATTGTGAGGCCGTCGTCCACCTCTCCACAGGTTTGACCGCGCAGGCCAGCGCACATTCGCATGAGATCTACGCAGCGTTCGACGCCTGCGCAGAGAAGATGGACAAACAGCTGCGCCGTTACAAACGCCGTCTGAAAGATCACCACAAGGAACGTTCGGAGCCGGTTGAACTTCTCGGAGCTTCCCAGTATATCCTCGCCGCGTCTGAACACGAAGAGGACCAGGAGCCCGAGTCTCTGCAGCCAATGATCGTCGCCGAAATGGAGACTTCCATTCCGACACTTTCGGTCGGTGAAGCTGTGATGCAGATGGAGCTTGCCGGCGCGCCGGTTCTCGTGTTCCAGAAAGAAGGCAAGAACGGTGTGAACGTGGTCTATCGCCGCCAAGATGGAAACATCGGCTGGATTGATCCGAGCATCGCCACTTAAAGGAACAGACCCGCTTCGACGGGTCGAAGCGGGTAGGTCTTTTATGGATATCTCTCAGATTTTGGCCCCACAGGCCGTTAAGGTTGTGGGAAAAATGACGAGCAAAAAACGTCTGTTCCAGGATCTGAGCGAGATCGCTGGAAGCGCGTATGGTCTGTCGGTCAACGACACCTTTGACGCGCTTCAGGAACGTGAAAGCCTCGGGCCCACCGGTGTGGGCCGGGGCATCGCCTTGCCGCATGCGCGCATCGAAGGGCTTGATCGCGTTGTGGGTACCTTCATCCGCCTCGAAACCCCGATGGATTTCGACGCAGTGGATCGTCAGCCTGTTGATCTGGTCTTTGCGCTGTTTGCCCCCGCCGAGTCCGGCGTGGAGCATCTCAAAGCGCTCGCCCTCGTGTCGCGCACGATGCGGGATAACGATGTCTGCGCCAAACTGCGCGCAAACAACGAGATCGCAACCCTGCACGCCATTCTGACGGAAGGCCCCGCAACGAAAGCGGCCTGATCTTTCATGATCGTCAGAGGCGTTTTAGCGCCACGGTTTAAATCCGAGCATCATGTAATCGCGTTGATACGCCGCGCGCACTGCACTCTCGACCTCTGAGTCATAGATGTCTTGCAATGCGAATGGCGTGTCGCCTGCCATTGTCCCGATGCGGGCCGATGGCCTCGCGATACTGTCGGAGAGCCGCGACAGATCATCGGCAAGCGTCTCCTCTCGCAGAATCATGTCAGGGAGCGCGAAGTCGGCAAAGCCCTTGATCACCTCGGACTGGGATGCCCAGTTGGCATCTGTGCGCACCGACGTCTGGCCGTTGAGATTGCCCTCCACGAATGCCGCGAATTTGAGGAACGCTTCTCGATGTTGTTCGAGAGAATAGGATTCGTCGATCGGTCCGACTGGAAGAGGCAACTTGTAGGTCACACGCAGCAGCTCGCGTATTTCTCCGAACGCTTGCGGGCCCGTCGGCAGGATGTGGGCACAGAAAGCGCGATGCAGGCGGACGACAGGGTGACTGATCACGGTGAAACACCGGTGCCCCTTGTTCTTCCTCTTCCACTGCCGCAGCGTTTTCTGCGTAAACTCTCGGGTCAGGTCCTTTGTCGCTGCCCCGTCCATCGCAGCCATCCATGCCTCAATCGCAGCATGTGGTCCACTTTGGACCGGCATGAAGAGCAAAGGAGATTTAGCGCAGGCGACATAGCTCGGCACAGCCGGACCGCGCCGCGGCTCGAAATTGGGCGTGTTCGAGAGATTGAAGAAGTCGATGTTCGCAAGATCAGCGACCATCTCATCGTAGTTCAAAACCTTGTCGCGCAACCGCTTCGGGTTCTGAACCTTGGTCTTTTTCGTCGTCTTCGCGTGCTCTTCGGTCACGCCGAGATAGCGGGCGAGACCGTTGATCACCTCAACGTCCTGTATGTCATCGTAGTTGATGTAGAACGCTGTCTGACCAGAGCGTTGCAACGCGCGCTGGAGATCAAGTTGGAACGCTTTTGTCTCATCCAGCATGGATTGAAACTCTGAGCGATCAAAGGTGACTTGTGCCGACCGCGCGTCTTTGAGGTCACTAAGGCGCCATTGGCCGGTCTCCGCGGCGATCTTGCGCGACACATAACTTTCGAGCGGGTTCCGCGTCAGGATAATTTTCGCGCAGCGGCGATCATCAAGAACAGTCTTCAGGACACGCGGGTCATGATTATGAAAAAACCTGAAACCGGAGAGGCCTTCTGTCTCCTCCTTCATCCGCGCCAAGAGTTGCAAAGGGTTTTCTTCACGCATGGCCATCGTGACCCCAAGCATCTCCTGTTTCTTGGATTTACCGACGAAGGCAGGATTAAATGCCTCACCCCAGCACGTCAGCCCTGGATAGGAGTTCACGTTTTCCTCGAGGAAATTGGACCCCGTGCGCATTTCTGCAAAAATCACGAAAGAATCGAACGGTCTTTGCATGGCTTACCTTACCAAATAAGGGCGTTTGCGCTCCGTTGAGCGGGTCGTTGGTTCATCGCTCATCGGGAAATCGCCCATGAGATGTGGCTTCATGCCGTGGTTTTTGAGGTTCTGCAGGAACTGGGCAAACCCACTCAAATCCCTCATACGCGGCAATTCAGAGAGACGGCGGAAATTGCGCGGGCCAATTTCATCTACAATGGCCTGAAGGGGCTCCGCAGGGCTTTCGATAAAATCGGACATCGCCCAAATCCGGATGCGCGCCTTCACAGTGGGCGAGCGCAGGATCTCGAGATGCGCACCTTCAATTTTCTGAAGTCGTGCCGCTTCGCGCCTCAAGTCATTGAATTGCATATTTGATTTAAATAAAGAGAGCGCCCAAGCCCCGGAGATGACAGAAATCTGAGCGTTCTGATCCATCGCCATGAGCATTGTAACATCCTGAGTGTCACGCGGTCCGAACATGAAACATTGGCGCTCACCCCGCGTATTCCAAAGAAGTGAGGTCAGGAATCCGCAGGCGTTGTAATCCCGCAGCTTCGGGTTCGAAGAGAGCGCGCCAGAGAATGCGGGCTGACCATTCGCGAATTGCGCACCCTCCGGTGCATAAAGATGGCCGTGAACACGCGCATCGACCGTTCGGGACAGCCACTCGGGAAACTCCTCGAAAAGATCTGTGAACCCCTCGAATACCGAATATGGCGCGGCTGTTTTCCCGGTATCCTGCCCATAACCCGGCATTCGGCTCTGCATATAGAGGCCGGCGCGCCCCCGCACGCGTCGCTCGACGGCTTTCGAGAAGATACGGTCGATCTTTCCCGGGTTTGGCTCTGTGCCCGTCATCGGATTGACGGACGCATTTAGAAACGTGTCGTAGAGACGATCTGCCTTGGGCCAGATTTTGCGTGCAACAAAGCAGTCCGAGCGTTTCAGGAGCTGAAGGTGATCATCGTGGAAGACGTGCGGCTTTCCCTCAAAGTCGAACTTAGAAAGGGTCAATGACCGGCTTTCGACGGTTTGTGAATGCCGGCGGACGAGGGTCTGGTAATAGCTCTCGTCAGGAATCCAGACCCGTTTGAAATAGCGATCGTAGGACTTTCGATTTGTATCCTGAAGAATGGCACTAAGCGTCTCTCGCGTCAGACACCACCACTGGCTACCGAGATGCGGCGTTATGCCTTCCGGCACATGACGTTTGAACCCGATCTTGCGCTGAAGCCTGACGTAGCGGTCAAAGAGCCGCCTTTGACGTTTCCACGAAAAGGGAAAGCGGAGTGTAAAGCGCTCTTCGTCGAGCCCACCAACTGTCCACGGCACGTCTTCAGTCGTCACACTCTCAATGAAATTCGTATTCGGCCGCGCGGCGAGATACTGTTTCAAATCCTGCACGGGGCGTAGGGGCAGACAGGACCCGGACGCGAGATAGACATGTCTAGCCTCGGGAAAACGACTGAGCATGAGTTCCGAGGCGTCCTGTGAGGCGCGAACCAATGACCACGTCCCCCAGTCGCATGAATAGCGCTTTGAAAAAACCACGTTATCGAGATCGGACAGGCTCTCGACGAATGGCACATATTTTTCGCTTGGGACACGCTGATCCACGTGGATCACAACAGGGCAATCATTGCTCGCCCAAAGACGCGCCACTTGTTCGGCACGATGCAGCGCGGTGTGGACGAGCATGACAAAGCCGACCGTCATGCCCAATTCCCTTTCGAGATTAGACCGAGAATTTCAAGTTGCCGCCAGTTGATGTATTTCTCGGACCACTTGCACCAGAGGTCGCGGTCCTTCTCCATCTGCTTGTGATACGCGACAAATTCACGGGAATCGGCGTAATGCTCTCGACGCTCCAGCTCTTCCTCGGTCTTTTCGAGGAATGTATGGAGAAACTTTGCATGCAGAAGGGCGCCCGATGCCTTTTCTCCACCCTTGGTCTCATAAACGAGATTGAGCCCGCGCGGCAAAAGCATGTGTGTCGATTGCATATAGGCATAATCCCGTCGCCACTTAACGAGCGGGATTTTATTCATTGAGGGGGCATTATAGGGATCTTCCGGAAAGAAGACCCGCGCCCTCGGTCCACCTTGAATCCAGAGATTATAATACTCCGGATTCATCGAAATCATGTAGTTGCCGCTATCGAACCACTCCGCAATCTCGAACGGGTTTTGCCCCTCTTGATAGACCTGAGCATCAATTGGCCCCTTCGGATACATATCGATCAGCATCGCGGAGAAGCTTCGGCGCCCAGAACTATCAAGCCAGTTCGTGAGCGCATCAATCGGTCGTGTATCGCTAAACGGAAATACGAGAAATTCGTCGACATCGACCGTCAAAGTCCAATGGCCGTGGCAGTATTTCCGTGACAACCAGTTCATCCAATGAACGCCGAACGCCGCCTTTTTATAACTGGCCTTCGTATGCCACAGTGATACGTCTTCCTGCTGCATAAGATAGCTGCGCGAAGCGTCGTTGCTATCATTGTCGATGAACAGAAAATGCGAGATCCCCATCTCGCGATAATATTTGAGGAAATACGGGAGGCGAATTCTCTCATTCCGGAGCGTGCACACAAGGAGCACGTCATCCGCGCCGATTTTAGCAGTGTTGTCTTGGAGGAGCGACAGATCATGCCGTGCGCGAAACGCCTGCCAAAGGGCCCGTTTGCGCCTCAGCCGCATTCTATAATGCAATACCCTGCTCACCGATCTGCCTACTATCTGCTGAATGAGGAGAGCCCTCTTGGGGGCCCGATCCCTCATGATCATAATCTACGGGCTTACTCGGAGAACGTAAACAACCCAAAAATTCAAACAAATCCTTTGATTTACACCATCTTCTGAGACTGTCTTGTGCGGAAACCGGGTATTAGGCGCCCCTCTCGCCACTCATGAGACCGAGCGCAATGAGTTGATCCGCGCCTTCGTATCGGATGGAGCCCTCCGAACAAAGGGTCGGAGACGCCGCGACGTGATCATAATAGTCGGCGTAAGCTTCAGGTTGGTGGAAATGCTGCTTTCGCTGCTTTTCCTCACAAGACCGCCCGATCACATCCGCAAGGAACTTTGTGTGCAGGAGAACGCCGCACGGGCGTGTGTCGCCAGGACCGTCGTAAAATCTGTTCAGGTTTCGCGGGAGAATGGCGTGGGTCGAGTTCACGTAGGCATATCGCCAATTCCATTTGACCAAAGGAAGCTTGTTGAGCGTCGGTCCGCGCTCCGGCGCATCGGGAAAGAAAACGCGCTCACGAACACCGCCGAGCACCCATAGATTTTCTTTCGGCATCTGTCGCGTCGCCCTATAAGGCCCTGCGTCGAAATGGGTGAGAACCTCTAGCGGGTTCTGGCCTGCGACATAAGAAATGCCGCCGACTGGCCCCTCCGAATAGAGATCGAGCATCAGCGCACCAAATGCGATCTGCCCCTCTGCTTCCAACGCTTCGGTGAGGTGAGAAAGCGTCCGATCTGCATCCCCACTGAAAACCAAAAGTTCGTCGGCATCGACGGTCAAACACCATTTTCCAGACGCATAGCGCATCTGAAGCCATGTCACCCAATCGAGCCCAAAGCGAGCGGCCTTATACCCCGCATCCGTAGACCAAAGTGAGACATCGGGCTGATCCGAGAGCAATGCAAGCGTGCCGTCGTCGCTCCCGTTGTCTACGAAAAGGAAGTCCGTGACGCCCAGCGCTCTGTAATATTGCAGAAAAAAGGGTAGGCGCAGTGACTCGTTTCGAACGCAAGCCACGCACAGAATTGATTCCGGCCGAATGCGATCCGTGCGATCAGATACTTGTTTGAGCGCATGTCGCGCGCGGAATGCACGCCACAAAAGATGACGTCGCAAAACGCGCAACTTGTATGCTTGCCAAACGCGCTTCAACATTCACTCCGAAATCAACTTGGCACAGAGATTAGGAAATCCCGGTCATTTCTCATAGTGGCCAATTTGATGCCAAGCCCACGCATCCGCGATCATTTGCTTGAGGTTGGAACGATGCGGCTCCCACCCAAGCTCATTCATCGCGCGCTCCGAGCCGGAGACCAGTTTTGTGCAATCGCCCGGTCGACGATCTCCCTCGACATAGGGCACTTCTTTGTTGGTCACGGCACGGGACTGATCAACCACTTCACGCACAGAGAACCCTTTGCCCGTGCCGAGATTGAAGACGCGGCTGCCCTTACCTTCTTCAAGCCATTTGAGGCCCAAAACATGAGCGTCGACCAGATCGCAGACATGAACATAGTCACGAATGCAAGTTCCGTCGGGTGTGTCGTAATCAGTGCCGAAAATCGTCAACGCGTCCCGCTTTCCAGCGATTGCGTCGAGCATGAGAGGGATGAGATGCGTCTCTGGTTGATGGAACTCCCCGACCTCAGTTTCCGGATCAGAACCTGCGACGTTGAAGTAGCGGAAGATCACGTGATTGAGGCCGAAGGCATCGCCGAAATTGTCGAGAATGTCTTCGATCGCGCGCTTCGAGGCACCGTAAGAGTTGATCGGAAGCTGGACGGAGTCTTCATTCAGAACGACGTTGTCCTGATCGCCATAGGTGGCGCAAGTCGATGAGAACACGAAGTTTTTGCACCCTGCTGCAACCGTCGCCTCGATCAAAGTCAGCGACCCGATTACATTGTTCCGCCAATACTTCGCCGGATCTTGCATGCTCTCGCCGACCTGCGAGTAGGCCGCGAAATGCATGACTGCAACGGGTTTGTGTTTCGCAAAAATCTCGTCGAGCCGCGCACGGTCAAGCAAGTCACCCTTCTCAAAGGGGCCGAACTTCACGGCATCTTCCCAACCCGTGGAAAGGTTATCGAAGGTTACTGGCGTATAGCCTGCGGCCCGCAGCGCCTTACACGCATGCGAGCCAATGTAACCGGCACCGCCGGTTACGAGAACAGTTTGGGACATCGTACTCTACTTACCGGAACCGAGTTTACTGGGCCGCTGCGCGCACTGCAGAAAGCTCATCAAGATATTCCTGAAGCTCGTCACGCAGGTCATCGCGGGACAGGCCGAAAGAAATCGTCGCCTGAAGGAAGCCCGCCTTGGAGCCACAGTCAAAGCGCTGACCGGAGAAACGGTGGCCGTAGACCTTACGACCAGCAGTGATTTCATCGGCAATTGCATCGGTGAGCTGAACTTCACCGCCCGCGCCTTGCTTCATCTGATTGAGGTTCTGCATCACGTCCGGAGACAGGATGTAGCGACCGATGACAGCGAGATTAGATGGCTCGGTGCCAGGCGCAGGTTTTTCGACCATGCCGCGGGCGACGACGGAGTGACCAAGGTCCTCTTCAACATCGAGCACACCATAGGCAGACACCTTGTCCGCCGGCACTTCCATCGCAGCAACCATAGAGCCGCCACCGAGTTCTTCGTAGGCCTCAACCATCTGTTGCAAACACGGTTTGTCAGCCGCAATCACATCGTCCGGAAGAATTACGGCAAACGGTTCATTCGGGTCCAGAAGGCGGCGGGCACACCAGACAGCGTGGCCAAGGCCGAGGGCCTTGTGCTGGCGGATATAAGCGATCGCACCGCTTTCCATGTTTGTATTTTCGAGAACATCGAGAAGTTTGTCCTTCCCTTTTCTCTTCAGTTCTTGCTCAAGAACTGGCGAGTTATCGAAATAGTCCTCAAGCGCACCTTTGCCGCGCGAGGTTACAAAGATGAATTCCTTGATCCCTGCGGCGCGCGCTTCATCAATGGCGTATTGAATCAGCGGACGGTCGACGAGGGTCATGATTTCCTTCGGAATGGATTTGGTCGCAGGTAAAAAGCGTGTCCCAAGGCCAGCCACCGGAAAAATCGCTTTGGTTACTTTACGGGTCATCTCTACTCCTTCAGGCCCGCACACATGGGCCAGTTAATGTCCTGTCTTGGCATGAACCTAGGGCGCACTGCTTAAAAGGTCAGCCTCAGCCATAAATTTTCGCATATAAACGGCACAGTTTTGCGACTCTGCTCATATATGCTCAGAATGCTGCTTAAAAATTAATCAATTGAAAAAGATTGCATCAATCGACATTCATTTCCTGCAGCATCAATTCAATACGCGGCACATCTTCCGGGTTGTTCAACTCCCAAAACTGCCGACCGCGCGCCTCGACCTCGACGCAGAGAACGGGACGTTCCTGCTCTAGAAATCTAAGTTGCTCCAGCCCCTCCAAAGTTTCAAGAGGACCGGTCGGCCATTTCGGATAGGCCCCGAGCGCAGAAGGACGGTATGCATATACCCCTACGTGATGGAAAACCGGCGTTTCTTCGGTATCGGCATAGGTTTTCGAAGTGTATGGAATGACTTCTTTGGAAAAATAGAGGCCTTTGTGATCCGAACCGAACACTGCGGTCGTCCCGCCGACGCGACCGGCGCGCCGGTCCTCCAGAAACCCGTTCAGCGCGCGACCGTCACACCTCAGAACAGGCGTCGCGACCTCAGCCGTCGGATGCGCACGGAGCCCTGCCACAAGATCCTCAACGAACCACGCAGGCGTTAGTGGCGCGTCACCCTGCAGATTCACGACGATATCGAAGCCGCCCCCAAGATTTTCGAGCGCTTCGGCACAGCGTTCAGTGCCATTCGCACAATTTTCGGACGTCATGACAACCTCGGCCCCAAAAGCCTCCGCAGCATCACGAATCCGGTCATCATCGGTGGCCACAACTACGCGATCGACACCCTCGACCGCGCAGGCTGCTTCCCAGCTCCGCTGGATCAAAGATTTCTTCACCCCTGAAGCGCCCGTCAGCTCAACAAGAGGCTTCCCGGGATAGCGGGTCGACGCGAAACGAGCGGGGATCGCAATCAGGACTGACATAAGGCAGACTTCAGATCGACGCCCGGTGCGTACGCGATGAAGAACGGGTTCGCATAGTCGTCTTTGCCGTAGGTCAGCGGTTCGTGGTTATCGAAACGCACAACATCCCCACCTGCACCGAGCAGGACGGCATGACCGGCAGCGGTATCCCACTCCATCGTGCGACCCACGCGCGGGTAGAGATCGGCCTCGCCTGTCGCAACCAAGCAGAACTTGAGCGAAGAGCCAGCCGATTTGCTGTCTTTCACGCTGTATTTGTTGATGTAATCTTCGGTTGCCTGGTCGCGGTGAGATTTGGACGCAACGATCATCAGCGCATCATTGTCCGGCGTGGAGACGGAGATTTTCTTCCATTCGCCTTTCTCATCGGCTTTGAACGGACCGATTTCTTCAAATGTTTGGCCATCGGCATCAGTGATGAAGAGGCGATCTTTTGCGGGAGCATAGACGACACCGCGGAGCGGCACGCCCTTTTCGACATAGGCGATGTTCACGGTGAAGTCGCCGCGGCGCTTAACGAATTCTTTCGTGCCATCAAGCGGATCTACGATCAGGAACGTGTCGGCCTTTAGGTCATGAGAGGCAGCCTGTTCCTCCGTGATAAGGGTCACGTCCGGAAATTCGGCGCGCAAACCGGCGGAGATCAAAGCGTCGGCGGCCTCGTCTGCCTCCGTTACAGGGCTTTCATCAGACTTGGTCTTCACCTCGAAGTCGTCAGAGTTGTAGATTTCGAGAATCTTCTCCCCAGCTTCAATTGCAAGTTTCCGCATAACCGGGACGAGTTTTTCAAAATCCATAACGTATCTCCAAGTGACCTAGACCGTGCGTTTTCGTTGAAAGAAAACGTCAATGACCTTATGCTACGTGGAAAATGGAACGGCAAGGAATCCGTTCGATCAGGGCAATATTCCTATCGCGGGACCTTAAAGAATGTTTCATTATTCCAAGAGTCAGAGCGGTTTTGCGGCCGCATTTTCGACCTTGCGCCTCATCTTCGTGACAACAGCGCGCCACATCAGGAAATCGAACAAGAGCCCTATTATTGGCCTGTTAATGAACATCCTGAAAACGCTTATGCTCGTCGCTATTTTTGCGATGATTATGTCGATTCTCGGGATGCGAAGCACAGCGATTCGCGGAGATTTTATTCTCTATGTGATGACTGGAGTTTTTCTCTTCCGCACCCATATTGGCGCACTTAGCGACGTCTCCGCTGCGCCCAACGGACTATCTGCGATGACGTTGCATGCGCCGATGAACACAACCATTGCAGTCACCTCTGCCGCACTGAGCAATCTTTTTACTCAGATCCTTTCATTTGTCGTGGTGCTGAGCGTGTATTCGCTGGGTTGGGGCGCTGTGCATTTTCAGAATCTGAAAGGTGCATTCGGGATGCTATTGCTGGCATGGGCCTCGGGGGCCTCGATCGGCATGGTGTTTCTCGCAGCCAAGCCTTGGGCGCCGTCATTCATTTCTATTTTTCAAGTCATGTATATGCGCGCCAACATGTTCACCTCGGGGAAAATGTTCGTCGCCAACGCGATGCCCGGCTATATGCTAGCACTGTTCTCTTGGAACCCGCTCTTCCACACAATTGATCAGGCCCGCGGCTTCACATTTGTGAACTATAATCCGCACCACAGTAACTACATCTATCCAATCTATTTTACGCTCGTGTTCATCACAATCGGACTGCTCGGGGAATTTTTCACCCGGAAGCGGATCTCTCTAAGCTGGATGAAATAAGGCTCATGTGACCACCCTCAAGGTGAGATTGATGCGCCCACCCTTAGGCAGGAGAGTAGAGCTGTTCGGCTTTACGCGGTCGATGCCGTGATAAAGTCTGCGCGCCTCACCCCCCATCACGAGCACATCGCCCGAACGCAGCCAGACGCTCTCGGTCTTGCCTCCACGGGTCAGGTTTCCGACACGAAACAGCGCATCATCGCCTAACGAGATAGACAGAACGGGTTGGGAAAAGTCCTGTTCGTCGCGGTCTTGATGCATCCCCATTTTTGCTGTCTCGTCATAAAAATTTACCAGACAGCATTCTGGCGATCGGGATGCGCCAGATACTTTTTCCCAAACATTTAGAACAGACTGCGGAATCGCGGGCCAAGGGCCGCCATCGGGGTGCGTTTCGCTGTAGCGATACCCTTTGCGATCGGAGACCCAGCCATAGCGTCCCGCAGATGTCATCCTGACCGACATTGCCTTGCCAGACGGCGTAATTGGCGAAAAAAGCGGTGCAGCGCGCACCACCTCTCGCAAATCTTTAACCATCTGCTCTTGAGCCTCCAGAGACAGAAACCCGTCATACAAACTCATCCCTCTGAGGTTGATCGGTTCGGCCATCCTAAAAAATCCCTCTATCTCCGCTTCGTTAAGGAAATGACTCGATTTTTCCACGCTTCAATGCCTCCACACAACTTGCAGGGGCCAAAACCGACCCTTATATACCCTCCGAAAGCTGATCGGGCTGCACTGCAGAACGGTTAAAATCACTGGGATCGACGGCGGACGCCGAAATGGGTCCAACGTCACAACATCGCCTAAGAGAGGATTTTGAGCATGGCCAAAGTCATCGGTATCGACCTCGGGACCACCAACTCCTGCGTCGCAATCATGGACGGCTCGCAGCCGCGAGTCATCGAAAACGCGGAAGGTGCGCGCACCACTCCGTCTATCGTCGGCTTTACCGACAACGAGCGCCTCGTTGGCCAAGCGGCCAAACGCCAGGCCGTCACCAACCCGGAAAACACCGTTTTCGCGGTGAAACGTCTTATCGGCCGCCGTATGGGCGACGCCGAAGTCGAAAAAGATAAGAAACTCGTGCCCTACTCCATTGTCGATGGCGGCAATGGCGACGCATGGGTTGAAGTGCGCGGCGACAAATACTCTCCGTCGCAAATCTCTGCCTTCATTCTCGGCAAGATGAAAGAAACCGCTGAGTCCTATCTCGGTGAAGAAGTCACGCAGGCAGTTATCACGGTTCCGGCGTACTTTAACGACGCTCAGCGTCAGGCAACGAAAGACGCCGGCAAAATCGCTGGCCTCGAAGTGCTCCGCATCATCAACGAGCCGACTGCAGCCGCTCTGGCCTACGGTCTCGACAAAGACGACACCAAAACCATCGCGGTGTATGACCTCGGCGGCGGTACGTTCGACGTAACCATCCTCGAGCTTGGCGATGGCGTCTTTGAAGTTCAGTCCACCAACGGCGACACGTTCCTCGGCGGTGAGGACTTCGACATGCGCATCGTGAACTACCTCGCGGACGAGTTCAAAAAAGAGCACAGCGTCGACCTGACCAAAGACAAGATGGCTCTTCAGCGTCTGAAAGAAGCTGCTGAAAAAGCGAAGATCGAGCTGTCCTCTTCGTCCCAGACGGAAATCAACCAGCCGTTCATCTCCATGGACCCGAGCACTGGCACCCCGCTTCACCTCGTGGTCAAACTGACCCGTGCGAAGCTTGAGAGCCTCGTGTCTGACCTGATCAAGAACTCGATCAAACCGTGTCAGGCTGCTCTGAAAGACGCAGGTCTCTCCACCTCCGACATCGACGAAGTCGTTCTCGTTGGCGGCATGACCCGTATGCCGAAAGTCATCGAAGAGGTGACCAAGTTCTTCGGCAAAGAGCCGCACAAAGGCGTGAACCCGGACGAAGTGGTCGCCATGGGCGCTGCTATTCAGGCCGGCGTTCTCCAAGGTGACGTGACCGACGTTCTCCTGCTCGACGTGACCCCGCTGTCCCTCGGCATCGAGACCCTCGGTGGTGTGTTCACCCGCCTGATCGACCGCAACACGACGATCCCGACCAAGAAGTCGCAGATCTTCTCCACCGCCGAAGACAACCAGTCCGCTGTGACCCTGCGCGTCTTCCAAGGTGAGCGTGAGATGGCCGCAGACAACAAAATGCTCGGTCAGTTCAACCTCGAAGGTATCCCGCCGGCACCGCGCGGCATGCCGCAGATCGAAGTGACCTTTGACATCAACGCCGACGGTATCGTTGAAGTTGGCGCGAAGGACAAAGGCACCGGCAAAGAACAGAAGATCACGATCCAAGCCTCTGGTGGCCTCTCCGACGAGGACATCGAACAAATGGTCAAGGACGCCGAAGCGAACGCCGAGGCCGACAAAGAGCGCAAGGAACTCGTCGAAGCCAAAAACCAGGCCGAGAGCCTCATCCACTCCACGGAGAAATCCATGGAAGAGCACGGCGACAAGGTTGACCCGACCACCATCGAGGCAATCGAACTCGCAATCGCAGCGCTCAAGGATCAGCTCGAAACCGAAGATGCGGGCAAAATCCGCTCTGGCGTCCAGAACGTGACCGAAGCTGCCATGAAGCTCGGCGAGGCCATCTACAAGGCCGAGCAGGAGAAAGCTGGCGGTGAAGGCGCAGGTATGGATGACGTCGACAACGGCCCGTCCTCTGTGGACGACGACATTGTCGACGCCGACTTCGAGGATCTCGACAACGACAAACGTTCGTAACGCGAAGCAATAGGGATTATCACAGCCGGCTCACGATGGGTCGGCTGTGAACCTTCCCGAGGAGAGATTCCAATGGCAAAACGCGATTACTACGAGGTTCTCGGTGTCTCCAAAGGCGCAGATGCGGGGGAACTGAAGAAAGCCTATCGCAAGAAAGCGATGGAATTTCACCCCGACCGCAACAAAGACAACCCCGAAGCAGAAGCCAAGTTCAAAGAAGTGAACGAGGCCTACGACGCGCTCAAAGACCCCGACAAGAAAGCAGCCTATGACCGGTTTGGTCATGCAGCCTTTGAACAGGGTGGCATGGGCGGTCGCCCGGGTGGCGGCTTCGGCGGACAAGGTCAGGGCGATTTCGCCTCTGCGTTCTCCGACGTGTTCGACGACCTATTTGGCGACTTCATGGGTGGCCAACGCGGTGGTGGTGGCCGGTCTCGTGCGCAGCGCGGTTCCGATCTTCGCTACGATCTGCGGGTAACGCTCGAAGAGGCCTTCACTGGTGTCCAGAAGACCATCAACGTGCCGACGTCTGTCGCGTGTGGGTCATGTAGCGGAACCGGTGCTGCAAACGGCGCAGAGCCGCAAACCTGTCCGTCCTGCTCCGGCATGGGCAAAGTGCGCGCACAACAGGGCTTCTTCACCGTTGAACGGACCTGTCCGGCCTGTGGTGGCCTTGGTCAGACGATCAAGGATCCATGCCCGGATTGTCGCGGCGCAGGTCGTGTCGAAAAGGACCGCTCCCTGTCGGTGAACATTCCGGCTGGCGTTGAAACTGGCACGCGCATTCGCCTCGCTGGCGAAGGCGAAGCCGGTCTGCGCGGTGGTCCGACGGGCGATCTGTACATCTTTATTGATGTCCGTCCGCACCAGATCTTTGAACGCGACGGGGTGCATTTGCATTGCAGTGTTCCGGTATCTATGACGTCGGCGGCTCTCGGTGGTGACATCGAGGTTCCGACAATCGACGGCGGTCGCTCGCGGGTGAAAATTCCTGCCGGTAGCCAGTCTGGTCGCCAAATGCGTCTGCGTGGCAAGGGTATGCCTGCGCTCCGTGGCGGCGGTCAGGGTGACATGTTCATCGAGCTTTCGGTTGAGACACCGGTCAACCTCACAGCGAAGCAGAAAGAGCTTCTCGAAGAGTTCGAAAAGCTGGGCGAAGACCACAACAACCCGGAAAGTTCGTCTTTCTTCAAGAAAGTCAAAAATTTCTGGGACGGCATGAAGAATGCTTAAGATTTAATAAGGGCGCTTCGGGCGCCCTTTTTCATGCCCGCAGAGTGCTAACAGCGGTTAACCACTTATTTAAGGGAATCGCGGCATGGATTGAGGCATGAGTATGCCAATCGACCCTCCCGCGTTCCGTGAAATGCCGTCCTGGATCTTCGATCTGGACGAGGCCCGCCCTATTGCGCTACCGACACGGCCGCCGAGTTACCTGCGCCACCATCGGAAAGACCTGCAAGAGCGCTTTTTCCAAGGCGGCGCGCAGGCGATGCCCGACTATGAGCTTCTCGAATTGGTGCTCTACCGCTCGCTCCCGCGCGCGGATGTCAAACCGATTGCGGCAGCTCTCCTTGAGGCCTTCGGAGACTTCAACCGGATTATCTCCGCACCCCTCCCTCGGCTGCTGGAGATCGACGGCATAGACACCGCAGCGGCAGAGGATCTGAAGATCGTCGAAGCCGCTGCACACAGGCTCGCCCGCGCCCGTGTGATGCAGCGCCCAGTGATTTCGAGCTGGGATGCAGTGGTCGATTACTGCCACACCACCATGGCCCACAGGGAGACCGAACAGTTCCGTGTGCTTTATCTCGACCGCAAAAACATTCTTATTGCTGATGAGGAGCAGGCCAGAGGCACCGTGGACCATGTGCCTGTCTATCCGCGAGAGGTTGCCAAACGGGCGCTCGAACTGAACGCCTCCGCGCTCATTCTCGTGCACAATCACCCGTCCGGCGATCCCACGCCCTCCGACGCCGATATCGCGATGACCCAACGCATTCGGGACGCGGCGGCGGCGCTCGATATCCAACTTCACGACCATCTGATCGTCGGAAAGGCGAAAGAGCTGAGCTTCCGCAGTTCGGGTTATCTCTGATCCGTCACCCAAACTTCGACACGGCGGTTCAGTGAGCGTCCCCAATCGACATCATCACAGGCCAGAGGCATAGCTTCACCGTAGCCCTCCGCCGTGAAGGTCACACGCCCCGCGACAAACTCTGCGTCGAGCACACGCGTCAGCGAAGAGAGAACCGAATTTGCCCGACGCTTGGACAAGCTTCGGTTCACAGACGCCGATCCCTGCCCGTCCGAAAACCCTGCGAAAACGAGAGCTTTTCCGTCGAACACGCCTGCCTCAACGAGTTCCGCCAACAGGTGGACGTTCGAACGCGACTGCGCATCGAGCTTTGTCGACCCATCCTCAAACCGAAAGCCGAGCGTCAGACGCTCCGCACCCTGAAAGCGCGACGTGATCTCCTGCAGGTCCTCAAGACTGATTTCCTCACCCGCTCGTGCAATGGCATTTGCAAATCGACGGCCCTGATCGCGGAACGATAGGCTTTCGATGTCCTGATCTACAAAATCCGTGCGCGCCACTATGAGTTGTGCGGACGGCGATACGACGAAGGCGAGAAACTCGCGAGCGAGTTTCGGCAAACGACGTGCAGGCGTGTAGAGAAACACCGGACGGGTAAACGGGAAATCTTCGGTCTTGATGTCGGCGGGAGTTGCCTCCGCCGCAAATCCGCAGCTTCCGGTGAGCCCTACCTTTTGCACAGCTCCCCCCACTGACAAACGACCCAAGCCAACCGCATATGGGTCGGCCTCGACCGCAGTGACCACCGCTTCGTGCGTTTTGTGCGAAACCACAACGCTATCGGAGATGGGGGTGTCAGCGATCATATGGCGGAACTGGGAGCCCTCTCGCACATCGTCCTGGGTCAAATGCGCAATGATTGGTGCATCGGCGCCACCAAGCTCAGCCCAGTTGCTGACCTCACCGGAGTAGATCTTTGCTAAATCTTCAAGGGAGAGCGTCTCAATCAGATTGGAACGGGATACTACGGGTAGTAGCGCATCCAATGCCACCACACGCGCGCGCAGAGGGTCCGTGAGGTCACCAAGACCAGCATCCCGCGCCATGCTCCGCTCTTCCGCACTCACGGCTCTGGACGCGATGACGACATCAGCGTTCTCGGAGATCAGCTCCGCGAAACCTTCGGCGTTCGAGGTTGCGGAGAGGAGGAACTCACCAACCACCAAGTCCTGCTCTGCATCTACGAGAACATAGCGCGTCAGATCAAAGTCGAGCGCGGACACCTCCACTGCATAGCCATTTCGAGACGCGAAGCCCGTGATGAGGGCCGGAAGCAAGACCTCCGTCGCCTTGGGATCGCCCGAAATGCGGACCTGAGCGAAATAGTCGTCGAGGCTCGGACAGCCTGGTCCCTCACAACGGACACCGGAGGCGTCAACGGTCAGAACCCCAAGATCGGTGGCCACGCGATAGAATTCACCATCGAAACTCAGAAAGTTGCCGCTGATCTCGATGTTCCCGTCGCGGGACATCAGGCTCACGTCTTGAGCAGAAAGTGATACGGGAATGAGTGCGCCCCACAGGCCCAAAAGAAGAGATCGAAAAAACATCTGGTCTTGCCCGACAAAGTCAAAGGTTCACGCAAGTGTCCGGGCTTGCGTAGGTATTTTCAAGGACAGCGAATTGAAAAACCCGCCCGGTTTCGGGCGGGTTGTATTCAATGCGATCAGACAGCGCCGTGGCAGTGTTTGAACTTGTTGCCCGAGCCACATGGGCAGAGGTCATTGCGGCCTGGATTGCCCCATGTCGACGGGTCGTTTTCGTCAAACCCGGGCACTGCGTTCGGGTGCCCTTCTTCCGGCTCGCCAACGGGCTGCGGCTGACGCGCGGCGGCTGCAGCGGCTTGCTGTTCAACCAACTGCTGCAGCATGGCATTTCGCTCTTCCTCAGTCATCGGACGCACACGGCCGAGCTTTTGCGTCACTTCGGTGCGCAGGCTGTCGAGCATCGACTCGAACAGTTGGAAGCTCTCGTTCTTGTATTCGTTGAGCGGGTCCCGCTGCGCGTAACCGCGGAAGCCCACGACGGAGCGGAGATGTTCGAGCGTCAGAAGGTGTTCACGCCATTTCGTGTCGATCGTGTTGAGCAGGAACTGTTTCTCGATCTGGCGCATCTGCTCGGCGCCGAAGGCCTCTTCCTTCTCCGCCATCATTTTGTCGGAGGCATCAGCAATGCGTTCGATGATGTCTTCATCGTCGACACCCTCTTCATCTGCCCATTCTGCAATCGGGAGATCCATGTTGATCGTCTCGGCGACAGATTTGTGAAGCAGATCGATGTCCCACTGATCGGGGTAGGATTTCGGCGGGATCGCCTCTGCGACGAGATCTTCGATTACCTCGTGACGCATGTCGGTGACGATCTCGTTCACGTTCTCCGACTCCATGATGTCGCGGCGCTGTGAGAAGACGACTTTACGCTGGTCGTTCATCACATCGTCGAACTTCAAAAGCTGTTTACGGATGTCAAAGTTGCGACCTTCAACCTTCGCCTGAGCCTTTTCGAGCGACTTGTTGACCCACGGGTGGACGATGGCCTCACCCTCTTTCATGCCCATTTTGGAGAGCATGGCATCGAGGCGTTCGGACCCGAAGATGCGCATGAGATCGTCTTCGAGTGAGAGGAAGAACAAGGAGCGACCCGGATCACCCTGACGACCGGAACGGCCGCGCAGCTGGTTGTCGATGCGACGAGATTCATGACGCTCGGTCGCGAGCACGTAGAGGCCGCCAGCTTCGAGCACCTTTTTCTCGTCTTCGGCATGTTCCGCTTCGACCTTCGCGCGGACCTCTTTCGGGTCGGCCTCCGGATTGGCGGCGAGCGCTTCCATCACCTTCATCTCGACATTGCCGCCGAGTTTGATGTCGGTCCCGCGGCCGGCCATGTTGGTCGCAATGGTCACGGCGCCGAGTTTACCGGCATCCCCGACAATTTCCGCCTCTTGCTCGTGATGACGGGCGTTCAACACGTTGTGCGGGATGCCCTCTTTGGTCAGAAGCTGCGAAAGCTCTTCGGACTTCTCGATGGACGTGGTGCCCACGAGGACAGGCTGACCCTTTTCGTTCGCTTTGCGAATGGACTGAACCACAGCAGCGAGTTTTTCGGTCTCTGTCCGATACACGCGGTCGTGCTCGTCGCGGCGCTGAATCGGACGGTTGGTCGGAACTTCGACAACGCCCAGTTTGTAGATTTCCATGAATTCTTCGGCCTCGGTCGCCGCCGTACCGGTCATACCGGACAGCTTTTCGTAGAGGCGGAAATAGTTCTGGAAGGTCACCGACGCGTGGGTGATGTTCTCCGGCTTAATGTCGAGACCTTCTTTGGCCTCAATCGCCTGATGCAGACCGTCTGCAAGACGGCGACCGGACATCATACGGCCCGTGAATTCGTCGATCAGCATCGCTTCGCCATTCCGGACGATGTAGTGCACACCGTTCTGGAACAGTTTGTGCGCGCGCAAACCTTGGTTCACGTGGTGAACGATGGTGGTGCTCTCAGGATCGTAAAGGGACTGACCCTCCTGAAGGAGGCCATTCTGCTGAAGCACCTGTTCGAGGTACTCATTGCCTTCTTCGGTGAATGTCACCTGACGGGTCTTTTCATCGATCTCGTAGTGCTCTTCCGACAGAAGCGGGATGAGCTTGTCGATGGTAAGATAAAGTTCGGAGCGGTCATCGGACGGGCCAGAAATGATGAGCGGCGTCCGCGCCTCATCGATCAGGATCGAGTCGACCTCGTCCACGATCGCGAAATGATGCCCGCGCTGAACCATGTCCTTGAGTTCAGACTTCATGTTGTCGCGGAGATAGTCGAAGCCAAGCTCGTTGTTCGTGGCATAGGTCACGTCGCAAGCGTAGGCCGCGCGTTTCTCGTCTTCAGGCTGCTGGCTGTAGATCGAGGAACAGGTCATGCCGAGGGCCTCAAACACGTTTGCCATCCACTCGGCGTCGCGTTTCGCGAGGTATTCGTTGACCGTGACCACATGGACGCCCTTGCCGGTCAGGGCATTGAGGTAGGAGGGGAAGGTCGCGACGAGCGTTTTACCTTCACCGGTCTTCATCTCTGCGATGTTGCCCTGGTGGAGGAAGATGCCACCCATCAGCTGAGTTTCGAACGCACGCAGACCGAGTGCGCGGCGTGCCGCTTCGCGACAGTTCGCGAAGGCCTCCGGCAGAAGGTCGTCCAAACTCTCGCCGTCCGCGACACGTTTTTTGAATTCTTCGGTTTTGGCGATCAAGCCCGCATCGTCGAGTTTCTCGAACTCCGGTTCCAACGCGTTAATCTTGGCCACAAGAGGTCGGGTTGCTTTGATCTTGCGATCATTTGGAGTCCCGAAAACCTTTTTCGCGAGTGTACCAATGCCCAGCATATTTTCTCCGCTCGATGCGTCCTGACAGGATCGTGTGAGAGGAGGGATTGCCCCGCTGCCAATCACCCCATAGAAACGGGCGTGACGGCTCCTCTTCAGTGACCTAAGCGATGTAAGGGGCCATACCTTGAGTGTCAACGTCGCGCCCCTCATTGGCGCCGACAGGAAGGATTTTCTCCATGAAATACCGCTTTTCCGCCGCCGCAGTACTCGTTTCCCTGTCATTTCTGGCATCTAGCCCCGCAGTTGCAGAAGATATGACCGCGAGCACCGTCGTCGCGACCGTCAATGGAGCTGAAATCACTCTCGGTCATGTGATCGCTGCGCGTCAGGCTCTGCCGCCTGAATATCAGGGTCTGGATGACGCACGCTTGTTCGAAGGCATCCTGAACCAAATCGTCCAACAGGAGCTGCTCAAACAAGCCGCCGGAGACGTTTCCGAACGGCTGCGTCTCCAACTCGAGAATGAAGAACGCGTTCTGATCGCGGGAGACAAACTCGAAAGCATCGCGGAACAGGCTGTGACCGATGAAGCTCTGCAAGCCGCCTACGAGGCTCGCATGGAAAGCTTCGAGCCCGCGCCGGAATTCCACGCCGCACACATTCTCGTTGAAACCGAAGAAGAAGCGCTCGAATTGATCGCAGAACTCGAAGGCGGCGCGGACTTTGCCGAGCTTGCAAAAGAGAAATCCACCGGCCCGTCCGGCCCGAACGGCGGTGACCTCGGCTGGTTCGGTGTTGGCATGATGGTGCAGCCGTTCGAGGCAGCAGTTGTCACGATGGAAACGGGCGACATTTCCGAGCCGGTCCAAACACAGTTCGGCTGGCACGTCATCAAGATGATCGAAACCCGGATGGCCGAACAGCCGACTCTCGCAGAAATGAGTGAAGAACTGGCGGCTGAAGTTCAGGATCAGGCGATCCGCGATACCCTGACAGAGCTGTCGGAAACAGGTGAGGTGATTATTACTGAGGGAGTTGATCCAACAGCATTGCGCATGGATCAACTTTTGGATCAGTAATAGGTAATCCGGTATTATAGGGACATCCCAGATGGCCAAAATCACTCACGTTTCGCCTCTCGCCCCGAAAGCGGGCTTTCCGCAATTGCCCGCCATTGACGGTGTCCGGTTTTCGGCGCTGTCCGCCGGCGTAAAATACAAAGGCCGCACAGACGTCATGATGGTCGAACTCGCCGAGGGAACGACCATGGCGGGTGTCTTTACGCGGTCAACTACGCGCTCCGCAGCGGTGATCGATTGTCAGGAAAAGATCGGCCTGCCGGGCGAAGGCAAAGCGGCGATTCTTGTCAACTCCGGGAACTCTAACGCATTTACCGGGAAGAATGGCTTTGATGCTGTCGCGAAGATCACACAGGCGGTTGCCGATGAACTGGGCATCGACCAAAACCGCGTTTTTACATCCTCGACCGGCGTCATCGGCGAACCGCTCAAGTGGGAACGGATCACCGCGAAGATCGCTGATCTGAAAAACGCGCTCGACGAAAACGGAATTGAGGCCGCCGCGAAGGCGATCATGACCACAGACACCTTCCCGAAAGGGTCGACGGAGACGGTCGATCTCGACGGAACGGAGATCAAAATCGCAGGGATCGCCAAAGGCTCCGGCATGATCGCGCCAGATATGGCGACCATGCTGTGCTACATCTTCACCGACGCGAACATTTCGCTTGAGGTGCTTCAGCACTGCCTTTGGCTCGAGAACGCCAAGACGTTCAACTGTGTCACGGTGGATAGCGATACCTCGACCTCTGACACGGTTCTCGTGGGCGCGACCGGCAAAGCGAATATGGACCCGATCACGGATTTCACAGACCCTCGAGTCCGCCCGTTCCGCGAGGCGCTTCATGCTGTGATGAAAGACCTCGCGATCCAATTGGCCCGTGACGGTGAGGGCGCAACGAAGTTCCTCGAAGTGCAGGTCACTGGCGCGAACGCTGATGGCCCTGCGCATCGCGTTGCCAAAGCGATCGCCAATTCTCCACTCGTGAAAACCGCCATTGCCGGCGAGGACCCGAACTGGGGCCGTGTCGTCATGGCTGTTGGCAAAGCCGGAGAGCGCGCAGAAAGGGACCGTCTCACCATCTGGTTTGGCGATCTTTTGGTTGCGGAAAATGGCTGGGTGTCTCCGACCTATACCGAAGAGGCAGGTGCCGCCTACATGAAGAATGACGAGATCGTGATCCGTGTCGATCTCGGCCTCGATAACGGAACCGCAACGGTTTGGTCCTGCGACCTGACCCACGGCTACATCACCATCAACGCGGATTATCGCTCGTGAAGTCCGTTCTCGTTTCTGCCGTCGCCTTGATTGATGTGGAAGGGCGCGTGCTTTTGGCGCAGCGCCCTGAGGGCAAATCAATGGCCGGGCTCTGGGAGTTTCCGGGTGGGAAGATTGAAGCCGGTGAGACACCCGAGGCCGCTCTCGTGCGCGAACTGCATGAGGAACTCGGGATTGAGACCTGGGATTCCTGCCTGTCGCCTCTGACCTTTGCTTCGCACAGTTATGATGATTTCCACCTGCTGATGCCTCTGTTTGCCTGCCGCAAGTGGTCCGGCATTCCAACGCCGCGGGAAGGTCAAACCCTGAAATGGGCGAGGGCAAATGAGCTTCGCGACTATCCGATGCCGCCTGCAGATATCCCTTTGATTCCAATTTTGCGGGACCTTCTCTGAAGCAAAAAGCCGTCTGATCAAATTTTATTTGCGAAAATACGGGTATTTGCACAACATTTGTGCGCCCGTGATCGAAATGTGTAAAATTTGTGAATTCAGTTTTCCTGAATTTCGGGTATATGAATTACGAAAGTCATTATGCTTGGGGAAGACAAATGATCCGCTCTATCACTCTCGGGAAGTACATCTCCGTTCAGGGCCAGTTCGTTTCTGAAATGGCTAACGGAAACATTCAGGTTCGCGTTGGCGACAAGACCTTCGTTGGCAAGCCGATCGTAGCGTCTAAAGCCGCCTGATCTAATTCACGCACAGTATCAAAAAAGGCGAGCCATCTGGCTCGCCTTTTTTGATACTGGCTTAGGGGAAGGAAGCTCAGTCGAGCTTCCGTTCCACTTCCTCGCGTTCGAAGATCTCGATGACATCGCCCGGGCGGATATCGTCGTAGTTCTCGAAGGCCATACCGCATTCCTGACCGGACTGGACTTCTTTTACTTCATCTTTGAAGCGCTTGAGCGTTTTCAGCGTGCCTTCGTGGATCACAACATCGTCGCGCAGCAGACGCACACCGGCGGAACGGCGCGCAACGCCTTCGGTGACGAGACAGCCGGCAACCTTGCCAACGCCAGACACTTTGAAGACTTCGCGAATTTCGGCGTAACCGATGAAGTTCTCGCGGATTTCTGCGGACAGGAGACCGGAAGCCGCTGCCTTCACGTCATCCACGAGGTCGTAGATCACGGAGTAGTAGCGGATTTCGACGCCTTTCTGGTTCGCAGAGTTACGCGCAGGCGCGTTTGCACGAACGTTGAAGCCAATCACAGGCGCACCCGACGCTTCGGCGAGGCCGATGTCGGATTCGGTAATGGCACCCACACCATAGTGGAGCACACGCACGCGGACTTCGTCGTTGCCGATTTTTTCCATCGCCTGAATGATTGCCTCGGCAGAACCCTGCACGTCGGCTTTGACGAGGATCGGAAGCTCTGCGACGTTCTCGTCTGCTTTCGCTTTCGCGAGAAGCTGATCGAGGGTCGTTGCAGCACCGGCAGCAGCGCGTTTGTCTTTCGCAGCCTGCTCACGATACTCAGCGATCTCACGGGCCTGCGCCTCTGTGTCGACCACGTTGAGCACGTCACCAGCTTCCGGCGTGCCGTTGAGACCAAGGACCTCAACCGGAACCGACGGGCCAGCCTCATCGACGCGATCGCCTTTGTCGTTGACGAGCGCGCGGACTTTACCCCACTGCTCACCCACAACGAAGATATCGCCGCGCTTGAGCGTACCTTTCTGAACCAGAACAGTCGCGACCGGGCCGCGGCCTACGTCGAGCTGAGCTTCAATCACAGCACCTTCAGCGGCACGATCCGGGTTCGCCTTCAGTTCGAGAAGTTCGGCCTGAAGCGCGATGGCTTCGAGCAAATCATCAAGACCTTTGCCGGTTTTCGCGGACACTTCGACGTCCTGAACCTCACCGGACATCTCCTCCACGATCACTTCGTGCTGGAGCAACTCGGTGCGAACCTTCATCGCGTCAGCTTCCGGTTTATCACACTTGTTGATCGCGACGATCATCGGAACTTCGGCCGCTTTGGCGTGGTTAATTGCTTCGATCGTCTGCGGCATGACAGAGTCATCGGCCGCAACCACGAGAACAACAATATCTGTCACCTGAGCACCACGGGCACGCATCGACGTAAACGCCGCGTGGCCAGGAGTATCGAGGAACGACAGAACAGCGCCGCTTTCGGTTGTCACCTGATATGCACCGATGTGCTGCGTGATGCCGCCAGCTTCGCCGGAGGTCACGTTCGCATTACGGATCGCATCGAGGAGCGATGTTTTACCGTGGTCAACGTGGCCCATGATCGTGATGACCGGCGGACGCGGCTTCAGATCTTCGGCTTTGTCGTCAACCTGCTGGATCACGTCCTCAACGTCAGCATCAGACACGCGCTGAATGCGGTGGCCGAATTCCTCGACGATGAGTTCTGCAGTATCGGCATCGATCGATTGGTTCTGCGTGACCATCATGCCCATTTTCATGAGGGCTTTGACGACATCAGCAACGCGCTCGGCCATACGGTTGGCGAGTTCGGAGACCACAATCGTCTCTGGAACCTGAACGTCGCGCACGATCTTTTCGCGCTGCTCGTTGCCGCCCATTGCCTTTTGACGCATGCGCTCTTGCTTGCGCTTCATCGATGCCATGGAGCGTTGACGGCCGCCTTCACCACCGGTGAGCGCCTGGTTCACAGTCAGCTTACCGGAGCGACGGTTGTCACCGCCTTTGTTGCGGTTGTTGCGATCATCTGCTTCACGCTCGCGACCACGCGGGGTCGCCTGCGGGGCACGTCCACCGCGTTCCTGCTGTTTTTGCAGGGCGGCTTGTGCAGCGGCCGGATCGTCCTGCTTCGGTTGCGCAGCAGCAGCCGGTTTTTTCTTGGCAGCCGCCTCACGTTTTTTGGCCTCTTCGGCCTCACGTTTCTGGCGTGCTTCCTCTTCTTCTTTCGCTTTCAGAGCGGCTTCGCGCTCAGCTTCTTCGCGTGCCTTCTCTTCGATCTCGCGACGGCGACGCTCGCGCTCTTCTTCGCGTGCTTTCTCTTCCTCGGCGCGCTTCTTCGCTTCTTCGGCTTCAGCAGCTTTTGCAGCCGCGAGCGCCTTCATCCGGCGTTCCATCTCCGCATCGGAAATGCCTGCCGGACGTTTCGAAGGATCACCAAGCTTTGCCTTGCCGGCCCCAGACGCACCCGATTTCGCGGCTCCCGGTTTGGGCACCACGACACGCTTGCGTTTGGTCTCCACCACGACATTCTTCGTACGACCGTGGGAGAAGCTCTGCTTCACCGAACCGGAACCACCACGAAGGCCGAGGGTTTTTTTGCCGTCTGTATCGCTCATTTCGTCGTCTTACCCTTCCCGGTGGAGCCCTCTCCACCGATTGTCTCGCGCACGCCCATCAGGCGGTTGGCATCCTCTACAACACGTTTGCTGAGTCCGCCACCTGCGAGCGCGCCATGTATCACACTTTCGCGACCAAAAGCCAAACCCAATTCAGAACTCGTCAGATGACCGAACCAACGGCCCCCCTCGGGTGTCCAGAGTTTGCCTTTTCCGCGTTCCGACCCGTCTGACGCCTGCAAAAGAATCTTTGCATGCCCGTCCGCGAGCCAGTTTTTGACCTTCTCGAAACCGCAGACTGCTTGTCCGGCCTTCCGGGCAAGAGAAATCAGGTGAACAACCCGATCCGCCATGCCGGCTTCGATAAGATCCACAAAATTGTCGGGAACGATCACTTTGGTTCGCGCGGCTTTCGAGAAGAGGTTCTTTTTTACCGCTTCATCGAGAGCTGCACGATCCGCAGCAACCCAGATCCCGCGACCCGGCAGTTTTTCCGCCAGATCCGGCACAACAAGCCCATCAGGCGCAATGACGAAACGGATGAGGCCGCGCTTTGGCTGCGCCTCACGCGACACAATACAGCGCCGCTCTGCCTCATCTTTCGTTTTCACCATGCCACCTCGGCTCATGCGTTCCGGCGAGGACTCAGTCCTCGCTCTCCTCTTCGATTTCAACTTCTTCTTCAGCTTCAAGATCAGCCGGATCGACCCAGCCAAGCTGGATACGTGCCGTCATCACAAGGTTCTGTGCTTCTTCAAGAGACATGTCGAACTTTTCGAGGATGCCTTCATCCTTAATCCGTTCGCCATTCACCGTGGTCCAACCACCGGCAAGCTCCCAGTCGGCGCAGGTTGCGAAATCTTCGAGAGACTTCACGCCATCCTCGGCCAGGGCCTCAATCATTTGGGGCGTCAGGCCATCAAAGTCAATGAGGCCTTCCTCAACACCCAGTTCACGGGCGTGCTCAAGTGCCTTGCGCTGAGCTTCTTCGATGACGTCGCGAGCGCGTGCCTGAAGCTCTTCGGCGGTGCCCTCATCAACACCGTCGATCACCAGAAGCTCATCGACGTCGACATAAGCGACTTCTTCGAGGTTGGTGAAGCCTTCGGACACGAGAAGCTGTGCGAAGAATTCGTCGAGATCGAGGCTATCCATGAAGAGTTGCGTGCGGGCCGCGAATTCTTTCTGGCGACGCTCGGACTCTTCGGCCTCGGTCAGGATATCGATGTCGAGGTTGGTCAACTGGGATGCAAGACGCACGTTCTGACCGCGGCGACCGATGGCGAGCGACAGCTGCTCGTCCGGCACAACCACTTCGATTTTGCCTGCATCTTCGTCGAGAACCACTTTCGTGACTTCGGCCGGTTGCAGAGCGTTCACGAGGAAAGTCGGCTGATCATCGTTCCACGGAATGATGTCGATTTTCTCGCCCTGAAGCTCGTTCACAACAGCCTGAACACGGGAGCCACGCATACCAACGCAGGCACCGACAGGATCGATGGAGCCATCATAAGAGATAACAGCGATCTTCGCACGGGAACCGGGATCGCGGGCCACGGCTTTGATCTCGATGATACCGTCGTAGATTTCCGGCACTTCCATTTTGAACAGCTCGGCCATGAATTCCGGAGCGGTACGGGACAGGAAGACCTGCGGACCGCGGGCTTCGCGGCGCACGTCTTTGATGTAGCAGCGGATACGGTCGTTCGGGCGATAGGCTTCGCGGCCGATTTTCTCGTTGCGGCGCAGGATGCCTTCACCACGACCGATATCGACGATTACGTTGCCGTACTCTTCGCGCTTCACAACACCGTTGATGATGGTGCCAACGCGGTCTTTGAATTCGTCGAACTGGCGATCACGCTCGGCTTCGCGCACTTTCTGCAGGATCACCTGTTTTGCGGACTGCGCAGCAATACGGCCGAGTTCCACTGGCGGAACCTCGTCCTTGATCTCGTCGCCGACCTTCGGATCGGCAAGATACTGTTTTGCCTGTTCAACGGTCAGCTCAGCCTGATAGTTCTCAAGCTCTTCATCCTCGACCACGGTGCGCACACGGGTGAAGGTCGCGCGACCGGTTTTGCGGTCGATGGAGACGCGGATGTCCATCTCGGCGCCATACCGCGACTTGGCGGCACGGGCGAGCGACTCTTCCATCGCTTCAACGACCAGCTCAGGGTCGATCATTTTCTCGCGGGCCACGGCCTCGGCGGTTTGCAACAGCTCAAGCTGGTTT
Organism: Celeribacter litoreus; assembly: GCF_020165855.1. Classification (GTDB taxonomy): domain Bacteria; phylum Pseudomonadota; class Alphaproteobacteria; order Rhodobacterales; family Rhodobacteraceae; genus Celeribacter; species Celeribacter litoreus. The sequence continues at coordinate 252,042 of NZ_JAIUFY010000001.1, forward strand.
GCAGAGGTGATTGCCATTACTCAGTCCTCTCTCAATCCTCTGAAGACCCGTCGTCGGTCTGGATTTCGTCAAATTGTTTCTCGTCAATTGCGCCTTCGGCTTTGCGTTGGCGCAGCATTTCGCGGATCAGGTCGTCGGTCAGCACGAGTTTGGCGTCCGACAACCAATCAAAGTTCAGACCGATGGTCACGTCTTCACCGCCGCTTTCGATGGTGATGAGGACTTCGTCGCCCTCCACACCGGCAAGCTGACCTTTGAAGCGACGCTGACCGTCGATCATTTCGGTGGTTTCGATCTTTGCCTCATGGCCCTCAAAGGTTTCAAAGTCTTTGAGACGCGTCAGAGGGCGGTCGATACCGGGGCTGGACACTTCCAGCGTGTATTCATCTTCGATCGGGTCTTCGACGTCGAGAATAGCAGAAACGGCCGTAGAAATCTCGGCACATTCGTCGACTTCGATACCACCATCAGGGCGTTCTGCCATGATCTGAAGCGTCTTCGATTTCGTCGAGGACATCAGACGCACGCGCACGAGTTCGAACCCCATCCCTTCGATGATGGGGCCAACGATTTCGGCCATACGACGGTCGATCGCAGTCTTGGCAATCAAATCGGACATTACCGGGCTGCCTTTCGGATCTGTTGAGGCCCCCTGAAATGAGGGCACAAAAAAACGGGCGCGCGGCCCGTCGAATTTTCCGGTGGAGCCTCGGGAACTCCCGACAGCGCCGCTGTTGGAGAGGCATATACGCCTCAGAACCCTATTCTGCAAGCCCTATCATAGATGGGCCTCCCCAACCCTCAGGGCGCGATCCGGTCCATTGTCATCACGAGCGCCTGCGTGATCCCCGGCTCGGAGAGCGCATGACCCGCCTGCCCGACCATCAAAAGCCGCGATTTCGGCCATGCTTTGTGGAGCTTATGCGCCGTGAGCGGCGGGCAGATCATATCAAACCGCCCCTGCACGATGGTTCCCGGCACATCCTGCATCTGATCAAGACGGCTGAGAAGCTGACCATCGAACTCCAGGAAGGCCTTGTTGGTGAAGTAGTGATTCTCAATCCGCGCAAAGGTCCGCGCATAATCCGGACTCGGCTCTCCGGTCACACCATTGGAGGCATGTGAGGCCAAAGCATTTTCCCAGCGCGACCAAATCCGCCCGAAAACGCTCTCTTCGCGGTAGTCACCGCTGAACAATCTTTTGTGATAGGCCACAATCAGGTCGTCCCGCTCCGATGTCGGGATTGCCTCGACAAACTCTGCCCAGAGTTCCGGCCAGAACTGCCCAGCGCCGCCGCCATAGAACCAATCAAGTTCATATTGCTGTGCGAGGAATACACCGCGCAGCACGAGATGCATCACGCGATCAGGGTGCGCCTGCGTATACGCGAGGCCGAGCGTAGCACCCCAACTCCCGCCAAAAACCATCCACCGGTCAATCTCGAGTTCTTCTCTGATTTTCTCAATGTCTGAAACCAGATGCCATGTTGTATTCGCCTCAACGGACGAGAAAGGCCGAGATTTTCCGCATCCGCGCTGGTCAAACAGGATGATCCGATAGACCTCTGGATTGAAATACCGCCGCATATAGGGGCTCGATCCACCCCCCGGACCGCCGTGAAACACTACGACGGGAATCCCGTCGGGATTTCCGCTTTGTTCCACATAAAGCGTGTGCCCATCGCCCACATCAAGCATGCGGTGGTCAAAGACCGCAATTTGGGGATAGAGATAGCTATATGCGCTCTTTTGGTCCGAGACCTTGTCCATAAACTTCCTATATAGAGCGAATACTCAGATTGGCGTGACCAACAGACTTGAACATGAAGGAGCAGATCATGCAAACCACCATTGACCCGCAGGAGGTCGCAAAATTCGAAGCGATGGCCGCAGAATGGTGGGATCCGACCGGTAAATTCAAGCCGTTGCACATGATGAATCCTGTGCGTCTCGACTATATCACATCACAGATTGCTGCAGAGTTCGGACGGGATTTGACTTCTGATCGTCCATTCGAAGGTCTACGCCTGCTCGATATCGGGTGCGGTGGCGGACTTTTGTCCGAACCGATGGCGCGCCTTGGTGCAACTGTGGTCGGGGCGGACGCTGCCGAACGGAACCTCCCCGTCGCACGTCTCCATGCGGAACAATCTGGCCTAGACATCGACTACCGCCACACGACCGCCGAAGACATGGCGGCAGCAGGTGAACAGTTTGACGTCGTGCTGAATATGGAAGTCGTCGAACACGTCGCCGATCCCCTCGCCTATCTGACCGCGTGCCAGCAACTTCTGAAACCCGGCGGGCTCATGATTGCCTCCACAATCAACCGCAATCCGAAGAGCTATGCGGTCGCCATTTTCGGCGCGGAAGTCGTTATGCGCTGGCTCCCCCGTGGCACCCACGAATGGAACAAGTTCATTACACCAGACGAATTGTTTGAACTGATCTCTCAGGCAGGGCTTGAGCCTGTGGATCGTAAAGGCTTCGTGTTCAATCCGGTGCTTTGGAAATGGTCGATTTCCGCGCGCGATCTGTCGGTCAACTACGTGACCGCGTCTATCAAGCCTGAATAGAGCCTAGTTTTTCTCTTCGAGTCGAATGCGCATTTCCCGCAGTACGGGGAGTGCGCTCTTCACTTTGTCCGTCCCGATGGCCTCAACGATGTCCGAGAGGATCGGCGCAATCGCGGCGAGCGCCGCATCCCGTGCCGCGCGGCCGGCGGGAGAGATCGCGACGAATTTCCGACGCGCGTCGTCCCAGTCTGGACGGATGTGGATATAGCCCGCCCATTCGAGCTTGTTGAGCGTGTTGGTCATCGCACCGCGTGTCACGTGAAACGCACGGGCCAGCTGGGCCGGCGATTTTTCATCTCCAGACCGCGCCAAATGGTTCAACACAGAAAAGTGGCTGATCTCCATGCCTTTTGGCATCGCCTTCGTCAGACGGTTCCGTGCCAACTGGTCCGCCATAAAAATTTCGGAAAAAAGCGCGACGGAGAGCGAGTCGGTGTTCGAGTTCTCGCTCATGTCACCACCTCGAAGTCGCGATCATGCGTGAGGGATGGAATGCGTTTGCGCGCTTTTGCCACATCAGACAGGTCGATATCGACGAGCCCAACGCCCGGCTCGTCACCGCCATCGAACAACACCTCACCCCACGGCGAGATTGCAAGCGAATGGCCATAGGTCCGGCGGTTCACGTCAATTTTTTCGACATGATGCCCCGTTTGCGCAGCGGCAAGGACGAAACACCCCGTCTCAATGGCCCGCGCCCGCAGAAGGCTGTGCCAATGGGCTTCACCCGTCACTTTGGTGAAGGCCGCAGGACCCGCTAGGATTTCCGCACCCGCCTGCGCAAGCGCACGGTGCAGCCGCGGAAAGCGTAGGTCATAACAGATCGTCATGCCGACCTTACCGAAGGGCGTCTGTGCCACGACCGCTCTCTCTCCCGGACGATATCCATCGGACTCGCGGTATTTCTCTGTCTCGCTCACGTCCACATCGAACATGTGGATTTTATCATAGCGCGCGGCGATCTCCCCATCCGGAGAAATGAGAAATGCACGGTTGGCAAAACGGCCATCCGGATCATTTGTCTTCAGCCCAATAGACCCGATATAGACCCAAATCCGGCGCAATTTTGCAATATTCCGCAATGATGCAAGCGTCGGATCATCCTCCTCATGGAACAGAACTTCTTCCTGATGCGTCCGCGAAGAGGACACACAATTCGTCACCTCGGGCGTCATCACGAGCTCCGCCCCGCCGTCCGCTGCCTCATTTACATAGGCTTCCGTAATCGGCAGGTTTGCGATCGGATCATCGCTAGAATTGAGTGTGATCAGGCCAATTCGGGTCATGCGTCTGCCAGAAGGGGGTCCAATTTGCCAGCCCGCTCAAGTGCGTGCAGTTCATCGCAGCCACCGACATGGGTTTCACCAACCCAAATCTGCGGAACAGTGTGACGGCCAGCGCGCTGCATCATTTCCTGACGCTTCGACGGATCGGCCATGACATCAATATCAGTGTAGGAGATGCCCTTGCTGTCCAGCAGTCGCTTTGCCGCGATGCAATACGGACAGATCGGAGTTGTATAGAGAGTGACGGGTTGCATGTTTAATCCTTAGAACTTGGGGGGACTATACGGATTTAGTGCTGACTGTCCACGCGTGCTAGGGTCGCGACATCAACTCCTGATGCGCCTGCCTCCTGACAGGCAATCGCACATTGTTCAAGCGTTGCCCCCGTCGTCATCACATCGTCGATCAGGAGGACGCGCCGGCCTGCAATCATATGCGCCCGCTTTTTGTGAGCCTGTATCGACCCCGCGACCGTATCCCGCCGCTGCTCCGCATTCATGCCATCGAGGCTCTGGGTTGCGCTCGGCCGCACGAGGAGATCAGGCGCGTAGGTTAGCCCCGAAAGTTTTGAGACACGCGCCGCCAAAAGCGCAGCCTGATTATAGCGGCGGCGGATCAACCGGACCCAATGGAGCGGAACCGGCGCGACAACCATATCCGGGACAAAGAGTGGCTCCGCCGCCTTTGCAATCCATTGCCCCGCCGTATGCGCGAGATCTGTCCGATCACCATGCTTCAGCCGCAAGATCAGTGTACGTCCGTTGCCCTCATAGAGCAGAGCAGACCGCCCCCGTGACCAAGCACGCGGCGTGGTCCGGCAATCATCACACAGATCGCCTGTCTCGACCTCCCCGATCAAAGGCCGACCGCAGGCCTCACACGGTGGATCAATGATAAAGCCGGTGTGCGCCCAACAAGTCGGGCACAGGCCACGCCGCTCCTCGATCATTTCGTCGCAGGTCAGGCATTGTGTGGGGTAGATCAGCCGAGCCAGCCTTTGCATTTCCCGTGTGACTTCCTACATTGCGCCGAACCGGACCGTTCCGGCCGAAACTCAGGATTATTTCTATGCCGAACACGCCCCAACTGGTTGATCGGGACCAACTCACCCGAAACCGTCAACGCGCTCTGCGCAGCGGGGGTGACTTCTTCCTGCATGAAGAGGCGCGGTTCGAGATCGAGGATCGGCTAGAGTTGGTAAATAAATCGTTTACCTCCCCCGCAATTGTCACAGGATTTCCCGATCTTTGGAAAAGCTGGTTTCCGGACGCCAAAGTCGTTTCCGACGACGACTTTCTCGACCTCGAAGAACAGGCGCATGACCTGATTATCCACGCGATGAGCCTCCATTGGGCAAACGATCCGGTCGGGCAACTCATCCAATGCAATCGCGCGCTGAAGCCGGACGGTCTCATGCTTGCGGTCTTTTTCGGGGACCAAACGCTCCACGAACTGCGGGCGAGCATTGCACAGGCGGAAAGCACCCTGACAGGCGGCCTATCACCGCGCGTCCTCCCCTTGGGTGAACTGCGGGACCTCGGCGCCCTCTTGCAACGTGCTTCATTTGCGCTTCCGGTCGCGGACAAATCGGTGCGCAATGTGACCTATCGTGATCTCGGACGCCTGATCGGCGACCTGCGCGCAATGGGAGAGAACAACGCGCTGAGCCAGCGGAACAAATCTCCCGCGAGCAAATCGCTCTACGCGCTGACAGAACATCTCTATCGTACACATTTCAGCGATGGCGATCGCCTCAAGGCGACGTTTGATCTCGTGGTCCTCACCGGCTGGGCGCCGGACGAAAGCCAGCCCAAACCGCTGATGCCCGGCTCCGCAAAAATGCGACTGTCCGAAGCACTGGGCACCGAGGAAATCAAGCTACCTGAAAGCTGATCCGTTACTTGACCTCGCACGTAACAACCCTAAGCCTAAAACAAACAAAAATCGGGATGAAATTATGGGACTTATGAAACCCTCGCGGCTCAACTTCGATGCTCCGGACGCTGTCTGTCCGATGCACGCACAAAAGGATCACCCAAAGATCCCGAAGGAGAAAGTCGGGGTTTTGCTCGCGAACCTCGGAACACCCGATAACACCGACTACCGCTCGATGCGCCGGTATCTGAATGAGTTCCTATCCGACAAACGCGTGATCGACTATCCGTCGTGGAAATGGCAGCCGATCCTACAGGGCATTGTTCTGTCGATCCGCCCGTTCAAATCGGGCGCGGCCTATCGGTCGATCTGGAACAACGAGGCGGATGAAAGCCCGCTTATGACCATTACCAAGGATCAGGTCGCAGCGATCAAAACCGCGTTGGCGGCGGAATACGGCGACTCCGTCATGGTGGATTTCTGTATGCGTTACGGGAACCCGTCGACGAAATCGAAAGTCGAAAAGCTTGTCGCCGCAGGCTGCACAAAAATCCTGTTCTTCCCGCTCTACCCGCAATACGCGGGCGCGACGACTGCGACCGCGAATGACGAATTCTTTCGCGCCTTGATGGCAGAGAACTGGCAGCCGGCGGCCCGCACGGTGCCCCCCTATTTCGATGAACCCGCCTACATTGAGGCTTTGGCGGACTCTGTTGAACGCGCCTATGCGTCGGCAGAGCGTAAACCGGACATCCTCATCTGTTCCTACCACGGTCTGCCGGAACGCTACCTCAAAGAAGGTGGCGATCCGTATCATTGCCAATGTCGGAAAACGACGCGCCTCCTAAAAGAACGCCTCGGATGGGATGACACGCAGATCATGACGACCTTCCAATCCAAGTTCGGGCCGGAAGAGTGGCTACAGCCATACACCGTTGAGGAAGTCGCCCGTCAGGCCGAATCAGGGAACAAAAGCATCGCAGTTTGCGCGCCGGCATTTTCTGCCGATTGCATCGAGACGCTCGAGGAGATCAATGAGGAGATTAAAGAGAGCTTTGAGCACGCGGGCGGAGAAGAATTTCTCTACATTCCGTGCCTCAACGCCGATCCGCTCCACATCGACGCGCTCGTCGGTCAGATCCGCAAGAACCTGTCAGGCTGGGTTTAACCCGCCTGACATCCAAATATCTGAACAAATGAAAAGGGCGGCTCAAAAGAGCCGCCCTTTCAAATTCTAAACTGTGAGTGACTATTAGTCAGCAGCAACAGCAGCAGCGACGAGTGCCAGGATGAGAAGCGGCACAACGTAACCGGTGGAAGAAGAAGAAGTTTCTTCGATCACAACCGGAGCTTCCATAACCGGCTCAGAGTAGCCGCCTGCGAATGCAGCGGTGCCAGCGAGAGCGAAAACGGTAGCAGCAGCGAGTTTTTTCATTGGTAATCCTCCTAAGACCCCAGAATGAGGGCAGGTTTGCTTCACATGAGATTCATATGAGACATTATATCCAAAAATCAAATCTCTTGTAGAGAATTCAGCGTTTTGGGCATCTGTGTCGTCAAATTAGCAACACTTGAGTGCCGACTTTTGCCAGACTGAAAAGCTCCGCAATGTGTTCATTATAAAGGCCAATGCAGCCGTTTGAGGATCGACGCCCGATCTTGCGCGTGTCGTGTGTCCCGTGAATCCGGTAATATTGCCAAGACAGATACAATGCGTGGGTTCCGAGCGGATTATCTGGCCCAGGACCAACAAAATCCGGCCACTCTGGATTTCGAATCTTCATCGCAGGCGTCGGAGCCCAGCTCGGCCCCTCCACTTTACGGATGATCGATGTCCGGCCGAGACGCGTGAGATCTTCGGTCAGCGGCACGGAGGTCGGATAAAGTTTGTAGATCGACTCATCCTCGCTCCAGTAGTGAAGCGCGCGAGACGTCGTATCGACGAGAATCGCTCCATTTTTCAGGCTGCTGAAGTACGGCTGCCAAGCCAGCGAACGGAAACTCGAGATATTTCGGCGCGACACCGTTGTGATGTCTTGCTCGATTTCCGTTGTATCCGCAGTCTGCGCCAACGCAGGTTGAGAAAGCGCGGCAGCAGAACAGGCGAGAAACCCTCTCCGTGAAAGTTTCGAAAACGCGTTGTCAGACATGAGCTTGGCCCGTTCCTAAATTCAGTGTTCGATCAAATATATATATGGCGCGCTTACCTCAGTCGCAAATCAAACTATCGCCAAAGGCAAAAAGCTGCGAACAGGATTTGATCCTGCTGACTAAAGAAGCTAGTTCATTTCGCAACTTCAGGGAGTGCCCGCAATGATCCGGACTTTTGTCTTTGCCTTAATCGCCGCAATCGGCCTGACCGCGTGCGCCACGCCCGCTCAACAGTATGGTGCGGACGGAAAACCGCTTCCGAAGGTCTACCGCATCACGGCGCGCGATGAGGCAAAGATCCAATATGGCATGCTCGACTCGATCAACGCTTTGCGTGCTGTCTCAGGCGCCCCCGCCGTGGAACTGAACGCGAATCTGAACGCTGCGGCGGCAACGCATTCCCGCGACATGCATGTTCAAAACCGCCCATGGCACTTCGGATCTGACGGCTCTTCGCCGCTCGACCGCGTCGCCCGCTCCGGTTACTCGGGCATGATGCACGGTGAAAATATCTCCGAGACCTATGAGACGGAGCTCGAAACCTTGTCGGCGTGGATGGCGCAAGCTGACACGCGCGACATCATCCTAGACCCGCGCGCGACCGATATCGGGTTTGCATGGTTTCAGGAGCCGACAGGAAAGCTCTGGTGGACACTCCTCATCGGCGCTCGGACAGAGCTCGCTTCGAGCTAAGATTTAAGGGAAAATATCTACCTGAGTGCCGTTCTGCACCATCATGTAGATTTTCTCGATGTGGCGATCTTTCACAGCAATGCACCCAGCGGTCCAATCGCGGCCTTTGCCACGATTCTCTCCTGCGCGCCCATGAATGAAGATATCGCCACCGGGCCGACGGCCCTGCGCCTCCGCAAAGGCAACATCTGCTTCGTTCGGATAAGAAATGCCCAATGACAGGTGGTAGGCCGAATTCGGATTGCGGCGGTCGATGAAATAGCTGCCCTCGGGCGTCTTTCCGTCACCTTCGAATTGCTTCGGCCCGTCAGGGTTCCCACCAAGACCAATCTTGAATTCCTCAACCACATCCGCACCGCTGACGAGATACATCCGACGCCGCTCTTTGTAGATCACGACGCGGGTAATCTCTGGACCCGTGTAAGGCTCAAGTTCAAGTGCGCTCGCACCGCTGCCTGCCGCCAATGTCGCAACCGACATCAGCATGAATTTACGTCTCTGCATGATCACTGCCCGCATGCCATGTTTTTTCGGTGTCATACACCGAAACCGGTGTGTCCGCCAAGGATTTCACATCACCTTTTGAAGCAGGCAGCAATCTCGACATGCGTGGACCAGCGGAACTGATCTACTGGCACAACCCATTCGAGTAAAAATCCGGCGTCCAACAATACCTTTGCATCACGCGCGAACGTAATTGGATTGCAGGACACGAATCCGACGGTCTTGAGATCGCTTTTTGCGATTTCCTCACATTGAGCAAGCGCGCCGGGTCTCGGCGGGTCAATGATCGCCGCGTCATAGCGGTTCAGCTCATCGACGCGGATCGGTTGGCGATAGAGATCGCGTGTCTCAACCGTGACCTTCTTGAGCCCCTCGGACAGGCGCCAGCCCTTTTCGAGTGCGTCGAGCATCTCTGTCACGCTTTCGACGGCATGAACCTCCGCAAACTCGGCAATCGGAAGAGAGAAGGTTCCACAGCCTGAGAACAGGTCGATCACACGTCCCGATCCCTCGACCGCGCGCTTCATCATATCCACGAGAAAGCGCTCTCCTGCCTCCGTTGCCTGAAGAAATGAGCCCGGCGTCGGAACCACTTTTGCGTGGCCAAACCTCAGGTAAGGAGACGTGATCTGCGCAACACTTTCGCTGTTCCAAGACAGTCGAATTAGACCCGATTCCTGCATAAATGCGCCGAGTTTGAACTGAAGGTCGAGATCAAGCTCTTTGCCGTTCGTGACCGCCACATCGAGCCCGAGTTCCGTCGAAATGACCGCGATATCCATCTCTCCGCGGCGCGATCCGCCGAGTTCAACAAGGCGTTCAAGTTGCGGCAGGGCAGCGACGATTTCGGGCACCATCAGCTGACACTCTGGAATGGAAACAAGCGTATCCGCCGCCCGCGCGTGAAGTCCCAAAAGAACGCCTTTTTTCGTCCGCCGACCGTGAAGAACCGCGCGACGGCGGCTCTGAGTTGGCGAGGTGGAGATCGGCTCCATCGGCGCACCGATGCCGTGGTGTTCAAGCGCCTTAGCGACAAACTCCGTCTTCCACTGCGCAACAAAATCATCGGACGCGTGCTGGAGCGCACAGCCACCGCAGGCTTTTGCATGACGGCACGGTGGTTTCACACGATCCGCCGACGGACTGACGATTTTCACGTCTTGGAGGCGATCTCCGTCCCGCGTGCCTTCAACGGTCTCACCCGGGAGCGCGCCCTGCACATAGATCCCATCCTCGGAAATCCCGTCGCCTTTGTGGCCCAGCCGCTTGATCTCAACTTGCATCAGTCACCCTGCCCCGCTTGATCCAAAAGGGCCTCTTTTCCGAGAGTAAACCCGCTCTCAATCCAAATCTTTTCCAACTTTCGCAATATCTCACCCAAGGCCGCGCCGGAATACTCCGGCATCAGGTCGCGCGCTGAGAGCGGGAAAACCGCACTTACTCCGTTCTCAATCGCGCTATCTGTATCGGGCGCCAGGGGTTGTTCGAAAAACGCCGCGCGCAACTCCGCAACCGAACGCGCGACATCGGCGTTTTCGCGGAAAGCGACCTCAGCAATCGACGCCTCGCCCTCAGCATATTGCCGAAGCGCCTCATAGGCCCGCGTCTGCACCTTGGAAAGGCGCAGTTGATCACCAACATCGAACACGCCGAGCGCAGCAAGCCGTTGGAGCGGGTCCGGTTTTCTGGCGACCGAGCTCAAAACAAAGAACGCCTTCGTTTGCGCCCCCGGCAGAAGAGCCTGAAGAACACCCGACTGATCCATCGCGCCCAGCGCGACGCTCGGATCGGGCGCAGACAAAAGCTTGATCAACTCAGCGCCAACGCGTTCCCGCGACAAACCATGCAATCCATCGAGATTTTCCGCACAGGCTGCGAGGCCCTCGGCATCCAAACCCTGTTCGTCGTCGCCATACCACGCATGAAACCGGAAAAAACGGAGAATGCGGAGATAGTCCTCGCGAATGCGCTGCGCCGGATCGTCAATGAACCGAACACGCCGCGCATCTAGATCCCTCAAGCCACCCAAAGGATCAATGATCTCCCCGTCAGCGGCCGCATAGAGCGCATTCATCGTAAAATCACGGCGATGCGCATCATCTTCGAGATTCTTGGAGAACGCGACGACAGCACGGCGACCATCGGTATCAACGTCTTTGCGGAAGGTCGTAATCTCAAACGGTTCACCGTCGACAACAACAGTGATCGTCCCATGCTCGATCCCTGTTGGCACGGCCTGCAGTCCCACCGCTTCAGCGAGGCGGACAGTCTCTTCTGGAGGGGCGGATGTGGACACATCGAGGTCGCTGACAGCAACCCCCAACAGGCTGTTGCGTACGCAGCCACCGACAAAATATGCCTGCTCACCGGCCTCTGCAAACATTCTCATGACACGTTGCGCAGAAGGCGAGTCGAGCCAAGGTGCTGAAAGCTTCATGCTCCCGACACCCGATCAGCCAGCGATCTCAGAATACGCGCCGTCGCGCCCCAGATGTAATACGGCCCGTAGGGAACCGTGTAGAAGTAGCGATCCTGACCACGCCAGCGCCGCGACTGGATTTTGTATCGTGCGGTCTCGAGCACATGACACAGCGGAACTTCGAAGAGTTCGGAGACCTCTCCGGCCTCTAATACGGGATCAAATTCGTCTCTAATCCAGCCCAAAACGGGGTGCATTTGAAAGGATGTGATCGTCTCATGCGGCGGAAGGTCTCCAATCACATCAACGATCTCACGCGGCAAACCGATCTCTTCTTCTGCCTCGCGAAGAGCAGCGTCCACATGGTCCACGTCCGTCGGATCAACACGACCGCCCGGAAAAGCAATCTGCCCAGGGTGATGTTTAAGCGCAGAGGAGCGTTTCGTCAGGATGAGGCTGAGGCCCGCCGATGTTTCGCGGATCGGGACGAGAACGCCAGCCGGGCGAAGTTTGACCTTCGCCCGATCTTCAGCAGATTTGTTCAGATCAAAGTCTGAGGACGGACTCGCAGGTCTCGCGAGCAGAGCCTCAAACGTTGCTCGATCAATCGCCTTCTCCATCCCGCTTTTCCTCCGCTTCGAACCCGACCGTCGCAGGGTCGAGCACATAGTGAGCGCCGCAGAACTGACAGTCGGCGGTCACATCGCCATTCTCGGTGGTCATCTTTGAGATGTCTTTCGCAGAATAGATCGACAGGCTTTGACGGACCTTTTCCTCGGAACACTGACATCCAAACGCCACAGATTGCGGGTCGAACACGCGCGGGCGGTCCTCATGGAACAGGCGAACCAAGAGATCCGTCGGCTGCACGCTCGGACCGACGAGTTCCAACTCCTCCACCGTATCGAGGAGAATGTTTGCGCGGTTCCAATCCTCAAGATCGTCATCATCCAACATATCCGACGCCCGAAGGAGCCCGTCATCAGCCGCATCATCCTGAGAGATTGCATGCGGGGAGGCCTTCGGCATCTTCTGAATCATCACGCCGCCTGCCCGCCAGGATTCTTCACCGCCGGCGAGACGCGATTTGCCGAAAGACGTGCTGAAACGGCTCGGGAGCTGTTCGGACTGCGCAAAGTAAGTGCCCGCGCAGGCAGACAGCGACCCGCCAGCGATGGGTGTGATCCCCTGATACGGAACGGTCCCTGCGCCCTGATCAATCAGGATCGCAAAGTAACCTTTGCCGATTTGTGAGAACGGATCGACACGCGGCACAAGGCGGTTTGCATCATAGGACGCATATGCGCGTACGCGGGCCGGATCGCCTTCCTTTTCAGGGGCATAATAGTCGGTCGCAATGAGGCGCGCCGGTCCATCCCCACGCACTTGCAGTGAAAGCTTCCAACGCAATTTCAGCGTCTGCCCGATCATCGCAGTCAGGAGCGTCATCTCCGCGACGAGCGCTTCAATCTCTGCCGGATAATCGTGCTGTGACAGGATTTGATCCAACACCCCATCGAGCCGCACGACGCGGCCGCGGATGTCGGAGGCATCCAATTGAAATGGCAGGATGGTGTCATCCCAAGCAATCTGTGATCCAAGCATTTTGGCTTTCCCTGACGTTCGCGGGTGGCATATCCTGTTCATATAGGCAGGACAACCACCACAGGAAAGGCGGGCAGGATGCGCAGATATGGAGATCCGAAGATTTCCGGACAAACATATAAGGCGCGACCGGGGGCCTATGCGGTGCTCCCGCGCGACGGTCGGTTATTGGTGACCTACCAGGGCGGCCTGCACGAGGAGTATCAATTGCCCGGCGGTGGAATTGATCCCGGAGAGTCGCCTCTTGCCGCGCTTCACCGAGAGGTGTTCGAGGAAACCGGCTGGCGCATCGCAGCGCCACGGAGGCTCGGCGCGTTCCGTCGGTTTGTGTTCATGCCTGAATACGACATGTGGGCGGAAAAGATTTGTCACATTTATCAGGCAAGGCCCATCCGACCGCTCGGAGCGCCGTCCGAACCGGAGCATTCAGCCGCATGGTTGCATCCGGAACAAGCCCTGATTTCCCTTGCAAATGAAGGGGATCGCGCTCTTCTTCACTCAATTTTCTGATCATGCATTTCCAATAGAATTGCCGAGATATCGTCCGGAAAATCGCGCTCTCCAGTTGCGTCCGCGAGATCCCATATAAACGTATCGAAAAAGGCCTTTCCGGTCTGATCTGTCGAATTTTGCAAGAGCTGGATGAGCCCCTTGTCCCCAAGGATATCGCCGCGTCCATCAGGACATTCAGTCACGCCATCAGAGAACACAAATACCCGCTCTCCGGGTTCGAGCTTGTACCGCACCTCTTCGAAATGCGCGTCTGGCAGGAGGCCAATCGGCAAGCCCCCGTCACCAAGAAACTCGAACTCCCCTGCGTTGTTCTGGAGGATCGGATTGGGGTGGCCACATTGGGACATCACAAATTCGCCAGTCACCATGTCGAAATGTGCAAGGACCATCGTGAAGTAGAGGTCCGTGTCCATCTCGGTCAGCATGATCGTGTTCAGGATCGCGGCGACCTCAGACGGCGGAACGGGTTCATGGGCCTTTCCATCCGCAGAAAAACGTAGGGCGACGTTCTGATCCGGCGTTGATCCCGTCAAATTCGCTGCAAGGCGTGCGGTCATGAGGGCCGAGGCGACGCCATGACCCGACACATCAATCGAGAAGATACCAAACTGATGCATGTTGATTGGGAAAAATCCAACCAAATCCCCGCCCACATGACCACTCGGACGCAAGAGGAGCGCGACTTGCGCGGCTCCAAAGTCCCGAAATCGGTCCCGCACGAGAGACTGCTGCAGCTTCCGCGCCTCGAGGAGATCGCGATCCAGCGAGTCATAGAGTTCCGAGATTTCGGCCAGCGTGGTGTTCACCAGACGGTTCTTCGCGGTGAGTTCCCGCTCCATCCGTAAAATACGTTCGCCCGCGCGGATGCGAGCCAGTAACTCGTTCGCTGCCACGGGCTTTGTCAGGAAATCATCCGCGCCAATATCAAGCCCCTGCGCCACAGCGGCTTTGTCTGATTTCGATGTGAGCAGAATGAAATAGCTATATTGCGTGCGCTCCAGCGCGCGAAATGCCGCGCAGAATTCGAGGCCATTCATGCCCGGCATCATCCAGTCGGAAACGATGAGGTCGATCGACTCATGCTTGCATATGTCGAGCGCCTCTTCACCAGAACCGGCCTCGAACACGTGATATCCCCAGCGTTTCAGGTAGGACGAAAGAATCCGCCTCTGCGATCGGGAATCATCCGCGACGAGTACCGTGTCGATGACACCGCGCTCAGGCGAAGGCTCTAAATAGCCGTATGTCTCTCTGGCAACAGCCAAAACCGGATTCCTTTTCACTCACATCACAGGAGCAGAAAATGAACGGGACCCTTTAATGCGGGCTTAAACGTAAAATTGTTTTCAATTCAGTGAGATCACTTACTCACGAGTAACTTTCATCTGCGATGTTGGAGGCGAAAAGGAGCGTACCATGATCGACTGGAGCCGAGTGGAAGAGTTACGAGAAGAGGTCGGGTTGGACGACTTTGCGGAAGTCGTCGATTTGTTCCTCGAGGAGGTCGACGAGACGATAAAGGAGTTTGAGGCACAGCCCGCTGGAACGCGTCTTGAGGAAATTCTCCATTTCCTCAAGGGGAGCTCTCTCAATCTCGGGTTCGCGCGGTTCTCACAGATGTGTCTGGAAGGTGAAGAGGCTTTGAAACGCGGCGATACCTCTGCAATCAACGCAGCGGAAATAGTCGCGACCTACTCGCAGTCGCGGACCGCTTTCCTCGCGCGCCTCTAGAGAACGAACTCGGCCAAAGCCTGATCCTCGGTGATGTCCCGATAGGTAAGGCCCGCATTTTCCATCTTTTCGAAGAGTTTATCGAAGTTTTCCGGATCGTCAGTTTCAATCCCGATCAGGACAGAACCGAAGTTCCGCGCTGACTTCTTGAGATATTCGAAGCGCGCGATATCGTCGTTCGGCCCAAGCATGTCGAGAAAATCCCGAAGTGCACCCGGGCGTTGGGGCATGCGAAGGATGAAATACTTCTTCAGGTTCCGGTATCTCTGCGCGCGTTCTTTGACTTCGGGAAGGCGTTCAAAGTCAAAATTGCCACCCGAGGTTACACAAACAACGCGCTTTCCGCGAATGACGTCGCGCAGATCCTGTAGCACATCAATAGAGAGAGCGCCGGCAGGTTCGAGGACAATGCCTTCCACATTCAGCATTTCGAGCATGGTCGAGCAAATCCGATCCTCCGGCGATGCGAGGACATGATCTGCGTCGATGTCTTTAAGCTGAGCAAAGGGAATCTCGCCGATCCGCGCGACGGCTGCGCCATCCACAAAGCTATCGACCCCTTCGAGTGTGACGGGATGACCTGCTGCGACTGCGGCTCTGAGGGACTGCCCGCCCTTCGGCTCAACAAAGTAGACCTCGGTCTTGGGAGACACTTCGTTCAGATACCGGACAATCCCCGCAGAAAGCCCGCCGCCACCGACAGGAAGGATCACCACATCCGGCACCATCTGATGCATGAACTCGACAGCGACGGTCGCTTGGCCTTCGATCACATCCATATCGTCAAATGGCGCAAGAAACTGTCCGCCTTGCTCGGCGCAATAGGTTTGAGCCGCGTGGAGCGTGTCGTCGAAATAGTCGCCGACCAGACGAATTTCGACCATTTCGCCGCCAAAGACCTTCGTCTTGTCGATCTTTTGCTGAGGCGTTGTAACGGGCATGAAAATCACACCCTTCACACCAAACTGACGACAGGCAAATGCGACGCCTTGCGCGTGGTTGCCCGCAGAGGCGCAAACAAACATTGAAATGTCAGGGTTCTTTTCGCGCGCCTTAATCATCGCGTTCCAAGCGCCGCGGAGTTTGTAGGATCGGACCGGCGTCAGATCTTCGCGCTTGAGCCAGACATCGCAATCATAGGCCTGCGACAGGTGATCATTCCGCAGACAAGGTGTCGGCGGGAACAAGCGGCGGACGCGGGTTTCTGCGATCTTGGCGGCTTCCGAGAAGAGTTCACTCACTGAATTGCCTCCTCACGCTGATTTCATAGATCGACGACAGCAGGCTGACATTGACCATCAAAACCGCCCACCCAGCAACGAGTTCGTAGAGCAGGCCCAAGATGCCGGCACCGAAGATCGGTGCGATCATCTGGATGACCATCAGTGCGCCGATCGAAAGGATCGTCGCCTGAAAGATAACAACGCTATGAGGTTTCGTCGCCTGCCATGCCTTCGCAAAAGACATCTGATTTTGCATCGCAATGCTCGGAAGGACGGGCGAAAGCCGGAAGAAAATGAAAAGTGCCGGAAGAAGGAGGAGGATCAGCACAAAGAGCCCGCCGCCGCTCGTCGCAACCGACGCACCGAAAAGCGCGAGGATCAAACCGACGCAGAAACCAATAAACAGAGCGATCAAAAGCCCCATCAAAATCGACGCAAAGAAGTAAGACCACACGCGACCCCCACTCCATTGCGGAAATGCGGAGCGTGGGCGACGTCCTTCCAAAACAAAGCGATGCCACTCCACCGCAATCCAACAGGAGCCGACAGCAGTCGCAACATTCAGCAAAAGGATCGGCAAAACCGGAATTTGCGCGGCAGCCTCCGGATCACCGGAGGAAATGGCCTCCATGTCCATGGATCCGAACACGAGGATCTGTCCGATCAGAATCGCGATCCAGATTAGTCCGGAGACGGCCAAAGCCTCGTCCAAATGGTGAAGAACGCGCAAAATGGCGTTTTTGAACAGATTGAACCCGGTCATGATGTCCCTTTTCGGCTATCTCACCACGTGGTTTAGAACTTTTACACGCAGACCTAAAGCAATCTTCGGTCGCAAACCTTGCTCTTATCCCCAAAACCCGATAATCGCGCCTGCGTGTCCTAAACAAGGAAAGTCCAATGTCTGCGCCCAAAAAAGTCGTTCTCGCCTACTCTGGTGGTCTTGATACCTCGATTATTTTGAAATGGCTCCAGACCGAATATGGCTGTGAGGTCGTTACCTTCACCGCCGATCTTGGTCAGGGCGAAGAGCTTGAGCCGGCGCGCGCGAAGGCCGAGATGCTCGGCATCAAGCCTGAGAACATCTACATCGAAGACGTTCGCGAAGAGTTCGTCCGCGATTTCGTGTTCCCGATGTTCCGTGCAAACGCGGTTTACGAAGGTCTGTATCTCCTCGGCACCTCCATCGCACGTCCGCTGATCTCCAAGCGTCTTGTCGAGATTGCGGAAGAAACCGGTGCTGACGCCGTCGCTCACGGCGCGACCGGCAAAGGCAACGATCAGGTTCGTTTCGAACTGTCCGCCTACGCGCTGAACCCAGACATCAAAGTGATCGCTCCGTGGCGTGAGTGGGATCTGTCGTCCCGCACGAAACTACTTGATTTTGCAGAGAAAAACCAAATTCCGATCGCGAAAGACAAACGCGGCGAAGCGCCGTTCTCCGTCGACGCAAACCTCCTGCACACCTCTTCCGAGGGCAAGGTTCTCGAAAACCCGGCAGATCAGGCACCGGACTACGTTCTTCAGCGCACCGTGCCGGTTGAGCAAGCTCCGAACGAGCCGGAATACATTGAAATCACGTTCGAAAAAGGTGACGCGGTTGCCATCAATGGCGAGGCGATGTCCCCTGCAACGATCCTCACCAAACTCAACGAACTGGGCGGCAAGCACGGTATCGGCGTTCTCGATCTCGTTGAGAACCGCTTCGTCGGCATGAAGTCTCGCGGCATCTACGAAACGCCGGGCGGCACCATCCTGCTTGAGGCGCACCGTGGGATCGAACAGATAACCCTCGATTCCGGCGCAGGTCACCTCAAAGACAGCCTGATGCCGCGCTACGCAGAGCTGATCTACAACGGGTTCTGGTTCTCGCCGGAGCGTGAAATGCTTCAGGCCGCCATCGACAAATCCCAAGAAAACGTGTCCGGCACCGTTCGTCTGAAACTCTACAAAGGTTCCGCGTTTACCGTGGGTCGTTGGTCCGAAGCGTCGCTCTATTCCGAAGCTCACGTGACGTTCGAGGACGATGCAGGTGCCTACGATCAGAAAGACGCAGCGGGCTTTATTCAGCTCAACGCTCTGCGCCTCAAACTGCTCGCGGCACGCAACCGTCGCCTCAAAAAATAAGCGTCGGCAAAACGTCGGACATGTGTCGGACTTTTGTCGGGCACATCCTCAAATAAAAAGGGCGCCACGCGGGCGCCCTTTCTTGTACCGGGGTTTGGCTTCACATCGCGGACACAATCGCCATGACGAGATTTCCGTCCGGCTTGATCGGTCCGTCCTCTTTCGCACCGAGCGTGTATTCGAACACACCAGTCGCCATCCCGCCGTCTTCGGAATGGATCATCAGCATGAACATGTCGCCGGCGGCGACTTCTTCCTGCAAGATCGCGGCGACATCCGTGTTTTCGCCTGCGCGCAACGGCGCGTAGCCAACAACCGGACCCGGCTTCATCATCTCATCGGTGCGGTGCACCACCATCCAACCGTTTTCTTCTGCGTAAATCATTGAGGCGGAGATGATGCCGTTTGACACGTCCTGATCCATGGCTTCAACCATGGGCGCCATCGCGTGATCATCCGCAAACGCCGCCCCCGCCATAAGTGCAAAACCAAAAGATGCTGTGAGAATACGTTTCATAATCTTTACTCCTGTTGAACACTGATTTCAGTCATCAGTGCATTGGTTACGCCCAGTGGTCTGTCTTGGATGACGTGGGAGCGATCACGTCTCATCACGGCCGCGTCAGGCACGAAAAAGGGCGCCACGCGGGCGCCCTGATCCGATCTGGCGTTGCTAGGGGGGATTAGCGCAGGCCGATCTGTTTGTAGAAAGCGTCGTTGTCCCAGAAGAGGTATTCTTCGTCCATCACGCCCTCATCGGTCCAGTGACCCACGGTCGCCATGGTCAGTTTATAGGCTTGGCCGGTCGGCTCGATGAATTGACCACCGCCGATTGCCATCGGCTCGGAGAAGGTGCCTTCGATGACGCCGACAACGCCGGTCCATTCGCCCTGACCGATACGGATCGGGTGGGTTTCGATGCGTGTGTCGGGCGCGAAGGAGAAGAAGAATTTCAGATCGTCGATGTGAACGTCGACGCCCGTAGTGGTGTGTCCGTCCGGCCAGTGAACGAGGATGTCTTCTGCGTGGCTTTCATGCAGGCGATCCCACTGTTGGTTGGTGAACACTTCGAAGTCGAGCGTGTCGAAGGTTTCGAGGTTCTGGGCGATGCGGGCTTCTTCGGCTTGGTACTGAGCGAGCTCGGACAGAGCGGCGGTGACTGCGGAAGAGTCTTCTGCGAAAGCGGCTCCGGAAACTGCGGTGAAAGCAGCAGCGGCGAGAGTGATGTAACGGTTCATTGTGTGTCTCCTATGTGTGTGTCGGGCAGTGCCCGTTTCCTTGAGGAGACATTAGCCAACGGTTATTATTACCAATATGGCGAATTTATAGTATCATCTTCCTTAATTTGTTCTCAATCATATCTGAAAGCCCGCGACCTCATCCGCAGTCGGAATCGCATCGGCGGTGCCTGCGCGTGTAACCTTGAGAGCGGCGGCTTTTGCGGCCCACTCCATCGCGTCCTTGATCTTCATCCCGAGATCTAGACCGGCGGCGACGTATCCGATGAAGGTATCGCCCGCGGCGGTGGTGTCGACCGGCGTGACTTTCGTAGAGGTGACTTCGATCACTTCACCCGTCTCGTTCGACCGCCACATTGCGCCTTTGCTGCCCTGAGTTACGATGATCTGCGGCGCCGGAATTTGTTCGAGTGTCACGCTCAGCGCCTCACACAATTGCGCCGCTTCCACTTCGTTCATGACAAGCATGGACACATCCGGCAGCAACTCCTTCACCGCCATCGCCGAAAACGGTGCGGCGGAATAGATGACCCGCATCCCTTTCACGAGTGCAAAAGACGCTGCATGCGCCTGAAGGTTCGTTTCATTCTGAAGAAGCAGGGTGTCGGACGGCTTTGCGTTATCAATCGCCGCAACGACAAATTCGCCGTCTTGCCGCACGTTCGCACCAGGCTCTAGCACGATCATGTTTTCCGCGCTGGCATCAAGGTAGATGATCGCGTGACCCGTCGTGCCATCGACATCGCGGAGGAACTGACAGTTCACACCATGGGTTTCGATCCGCTCGCGCACCCATGTGTCCGACTGGCCGATGGCGCCAATGTGAAACACCTCTGCGCCCGCCTTCGCCGCCGCAACGGATTGGTTCATCCCTTTGCCGCCAAGACCGATGCTATGCGACACTGCGCTTAGCGTTTCGCCGGGCTCGGGAAAGTGAGGGAGCGTGTAGAAGTGGTCAATATTGACCGATCCAAGGTTGTAGATCGCCATTTACACTGCTCCCTCTTTTTCTCAGGTGGTTTGCCCCACCTTACATGCCGCAATGATCGCCATGTTCAGAATATCGTTTACTGTAGAAACAGTTGAGCAAATCTGAATGGGCTTATCAACGCCTGTCAAAATCGGACCGATGATCGTCGCACCGGCCATTTCCTGCATGAGTTTCACGGAAATCGAGGCGGAGTGACGTGCCGGAACGACGAGAATGTTCGCGGGACCAGACAGGCGGCAGAACGGATAGGACGCCATCGCATCCGGATTGAGCGCCACGTCTACGGTCATTTCGCCGTCGTATTCGAAGTCGACGCCACGACCGTCGAGAACGCGGGACGCCACGTGCATCTTGTTGGCGCGCTCGGACACAGGATAGCCGAAGGTTGAGAAGGAAACGAAGGCAACGCGCGGCTCAAGACCCATCGCGCGCGCAACTTGTGCGGCGGCTTCGGCGATATCTGCGAGATCTTCTTCCTCCGGCCATTCGTGGACGAGCGTATCAGCGATGAAGATGATCCGGCCTTTGTGCAATAGCGCGGTCACACCAACAGCACCGTCTTTGGCCGTCGCGTCGAACACAGAATTGATCCGGTCCAAAACGTGCGCGGATTTGCGTGTCGCGCCAGTCACGAGACCATCCGCGTGCCCATGAGCCAGCATCAGCGCGGAGAAGGCGTGACGATCCCGCGCGGCGAGGCGGTGAATGTCTTTCTGGTCATGACCGGAGCGCTGAAGGCGGTTGTAAAGGAAGTTCTTATAATCCGCGAGGTGCGGCGTGTTCGCTGCGTTGATGATTTCGAGGTCGGCAATCGCTTCGCCGAGACCTTCTTCCTGCAGCTTCTGACGGACATCTTCGGTCCGACCGACAACGAGCGCACGACCGAAACCACCACGACGATAGGCGACAGCGGCACGGAGCACGCGGGAATCGTCGCCTTCTGCGAAGACCATCGTGGCTTGGGCCTGACGGGCGCGGGCGTAGAGACCCTGAAGGATTTGCTGGGTCGGGTCCATGCGGGCCTGAAGATCGCTCGCGTAGCCTTCCATGTCGATGATCGGACGACGCGCGACGCCGGTGTCCATACCGGCCTGCGCAACGGCGGGCGGAATGGTGTAGATCAGACGCGGATCGAACGGCGTCGGGATGATGTAGTCGCGACCGAAGGTCAGCTTTTTGCCGTAAGCCAGCGCCACTTCGTCCGGCACGTCTTCACGAGCGAGGGCCGCGAGGGCCTCTGCACAGGCGATTTTCATCTCATCGTTGATGGCGCGGGCGTGAATGTCGAGCGCACCACGGAAGAGATAGGGGAAACCGAGGACGTTGTTGACCTGGTTCGGATAGTCGGAACGACCGGTGGCGACGATCACGTCATCACGGACTTCGTGCGCATCTTCGGGCGTAATTTCCGGATCAGGGTTCGCCATCGCAAAGATCACGGCGTTCGGCGCCATGGATTTCACCATATCCTGCGTCACCGCGCCTTTTGCGGACACACCGAGGAACACATCCGCGCCTTCCATCGCTTCGGCGAGCGTACGAGCGTCGGTGACAGCGGCGTGGGCCGATTTCCACTGGTTCATACCTTCGGTACGGCCCTGATAAATCACGCCTTTGGTGTCGCACATGATGCAGTTGTCGTGCTTCGCGCCCATCGCTTTGACGAGTTCGAGACAGGCGATCCCAGCAGCACCCGCACCGTTGAGAACGATCTTACACTCTTCGATCTTCTTGCCGGAGATGTGCAGAGCGTTGATCAGACCAGCGGCGCAAATCACGGCGGTGCCGTGTTGGTCGTCGTGGAAGACCGGAATGTCCATTTCTTCCTTGAGACGCTGCTCAATGATGAAACATTCGGGCGCTTTAATGTCCTCAAGGTTGATGCCGCCAAAGGTCGGCCCCATCAGGCGAACGGCGCGAATGATCTCTTCCGGATCTTCAGTGTCGAGCTCGATGTCGATGGAATTCACGTCCGCGAAACGTTTGAAGAGAACGGATTTCCCTTCCATCACCGGCTTGGATGCGAGCGCGCCGAGGTTCCCGAGACCCAAAACCGCCGTCCCGTTGGAGATCACAGCGACGAGGTTCCCTTTGTTCGTGTAGTCGTAAGCGGTTTCAGGAGTGGCCGCGATGGCCTCACAGGGAACGGCAACACCCGGAGAATACGCGAGCGACAGGTCGCGCTGAGTTGTCATCGGCACGCTCGGCGTAATGTCGAACTTGCCGGGGCGTGGTTCCATGTGAAACGTCAGTGCTTCTTCGCGAGTCTGTTTGATTTTGGACATTCGGGTGGGCCTCCTCGTCGTCAGTCGCGTCTACTTACCGATACGTAAGCCGCGCCTCAACAAAAAGAACGCGATCTTGCCCTTTACGCCGCAATTAGGGCCAGTAAGTTGGTGCGAAATTCCAACCCGGGGAGCAAACCTTGGCATCTCAGACGCCCGCCGCCACGCCGATGATGGCGCAATATCTCGAAATTAAATCCCGTCACCGCGACGCTCTGCTGTTTTATCGCATGGGGGATTTCTATGAGATGTTCTTTGACGACGCGGTTGCGGCGTCGGAGGCCTTGGATATTGCACTCACAAAGCGCGGCAAACATGCGGGCGACGATATCCCCATGTGCGGCGTGCCGGTGCATTCGGCGGAGACCTATCTCCTGAACCTCATTCGCAAGGGGTTTAAGGTCGCCGTTTGTGAACAGCTCGAAGATCCAAGCGAGGCGAAGAAGCGCGGGTCCAAATCCGTCGTGAAGCGCGATGTTGTGCGTCTCGTCACTCCCGGCACGTTGACCGAAGACAGCCTCCTCGATGCCCGCCGGCACAACTACCTCGTGGCCTATTCGGAAATCCGTGGTGAGGGTGCATTGGCGTGGGTCGATATCTCCACCGGTAGCTTTCATGTGATGCCCTGCCCGCTCGTCGGTCTCGGGCCGGAACTCGCGCGCCTCAATCCGTCCGAGGTGATCGTGTCAGAGTCCGATGAGGCGAATTGGGCTGGATTAGTGTCTGATTTTGCGGATCGGATGACTCCTCTGTCGCGTGCATCTTTCGATAGCACCTCCGCCCAGACGCGCCTGACGGCGCTCTTTAACGTCTCGTCGATGGACGCCTTCGGGCAATTCACCCTGCCCGAGATTTCGGCCATGGGCGCGATCATCGACTATCTGGACATCACCCAGAAAGGCAAACTGCCGCTGGTCCGTCGACCCGTTCGAGAGACCATGCGCGGCGCGATGCAGATCGACGCTTCGACGCGTCGGAACCTCGAAATTTCACAGGCGCTCTCTGGCGGTCGCGACGGGTCGCTCATCGCGACGATGGACCGAACCGTAACCGCCGCCGGTGGCCGTCTTTTGGAACGGAGGCTGTCGAGCCCGTCGCGTAATGTGGAGGTCATCACCGATCGCCTCGACGCAATCACCTTTGCCATTGAACACCGCACCACCGCGCAAACGCTCCGCGATCTTTTGCGCAAAGTCCCAGATATGGAACGCTCCCTCTCCCGCCTCGGGCTGGAGCGCGGTGGCCCCCGTGATCTCGCCGCCATTCGCAATGGCCTGACCCAAGCCGAAGACATCTATGAAGCGCTCTCAGCAAAGCCAGTTTCGACCCTAATCCAGCAGAAAATGGCCTTCTTGACGGAGCATGCAGAGCTTATTGACCTGCTCGACGCGGCGCTGGTTGCGGAGCCGCCATTGCTCGCCCGTGACGGCGGATATATCGCGCCGAACTATGACGAAGAGCTGGATGAGTGCCGGACGCTGCGTGATGAGGGGCGCGGTGTGATTGCGTCGCTCCAGTCGAAGTATTCCGAGATCGCGGGCGTTTCCTCCCTCAAAATCAAGCACAACAACGTCCTCGGCTACTTCATCGAAACGACAGCGACACATGCTGAGAAAATGCTGTCGCTCTCCGAGACGTTCATCCACCGCCAAACCACCGCGAACCAAGTGCGCTTTACGACGCTGGAGTTGTCGGAACTTGAGACCAAAATCCACAATGCGGGTGGCCGTGCGCTTGAGATTGAGAAGCGTCTGTTTGAAACGCTGCGTATGGCGATCCTCGAACGCGCACCTGCGATCAACGACGCATCGGAGGCGCTTGCGGAGCTGGACCTGATCACCTCGCTGGCCGATCTCGCGCAGAGCGAGGGCTGGACCCGCCCGCAGGTCGATATGGGCCGCGAATTCATCGTTAAAGGCGGGCGTCACCCCGTCGTGGAGCGCGCGCTGCGCAAACAGGGCGGTGAAAAGTTCGTAGCGAATGACTGTGATCTATCTGACGGGCGCGACGGTGCTGCGATTTGGCTGCTGACCGGTCCGAACATGGCCGGTAAATCCACTTTCCTCCGTCAAAACGCGCTTATCGCGCTCATTGCGCAGGCTGGC
This sequence comes from Celeribacter litoreus, assembly GCF_020165855.1. Lineage (GTDB taxonomy): Bacteria > Pseudomonadota > Alphaproteobacteria > Rhodobacterales > Rhodobacteraceae > Celeribacter > Celeribacter litoreus. The sequence continues at coordinate 277,364 of NZ_JAIUFY010000001.1, forward strand.
TCCTATGTTCCGGCGGCTGAGGCGCACATCGGCGTGGTGTCGCAGCTCTTTTCCCGAGTTGGCGCGTCGGATGATCTCGCGCGTGGACGATCAACGTTCATGGTTGAGATGGTTGAAACGGCTGCGATCCTTAATCAGGCGGACGACCGCGCGCTTGTCATCCTCGATGAGATCGGTCGCGGCACGGCGACTTATGACGGGCTTTCGATTGCCTGGGCGACGCTAGAGCACCTGCATGATGTGAACAGCTGCCGCGCGCTCTTTGCGACGCACTACCATGAGATGACCAGCCTGTCGGAAAAGCTCTCCGGCACCGAAAACGCCACCGTTTCTGTCAAGGAATGGGATGGCGAGGTGATTTTCCTACACGAGGTGATCAAAGGGAAAGCGGATCGCTCCTACGGGGTGCAGGTCGCGCGGCTTGCGGGGCTTCCCGATGCCGTTGTGGAACGGGCGAAAACCGTCCTTGAGGCGCTCGAAAAGGGTCAGGCGGAGAATGCGACCAATCCGAAGGCGATCATCGACGATCTCCCGCTGTTCGCCGCGATGCCTGCGCCAGTTCAGGCTGCGCCCGCAAAGGAAAGCGAGGTCGAAAAAAAGCTCGCCGAGATTCTTCCCGACGAGCTATCTCCGAGAGAAGCATTGCAACTTCTCTATGATTTGAAGGGCTTGCTTTAAGCCGGGGTCGAAGACACACCGACCTGCGCCGGACGGAGCAGGCGGTCGTGGATCATGAAGCCCACGTTCATCACCTGAATGATGTCGCCCGCTTTGGTGTTCGGCACGGGAGCTTCAAACATGGCTTCGTGCTGGTTCGGGTCGAATTTCTCGCCCACCTCCGGTGCGATGATCTGAATGCCGTGCTTGGAGAACACGTTCAGAAGCTCACGCATGGTCAATTCGATGCCTTCGATCAAAGCGGCCTGCGCCTCACGCTGATCTTCAGCAATCGCATCAATCGCACGCTTCATGTTGTCGAACACGGGGAGCATGTCACGGGCAAGCTTGGAGCCACCATAGTTTTCGGCCTCGCGACGATCCCGATCGGCCCGCTTGCGCGAGTTTTCGGCATCGGCCACCGCGCGCATGAAGCGGTCACGGAATTCATCGCGCTCGGCACGGAGCGCTTCGAGCTCCTCGGAGCTACCGACTTCTTCGGGGTCTTCGAGAGCTTCCTCAGATGTGATGTCGATGATCTCTTCTTCGACCGGGGATTTCATCTTTTCTGACATATCTTGCTTCGGATCCGTCATTTTTCACCTTTTCATGCCTTGCTGGACAGGATGCGTCCGACAAGTTGCGCCGTGTAGTCGACAATTGGAACGATCCGTCCGTAGTTCAGACGAGTCGGTCCGATGACACCCACAGCACCGATTATCTTACGATCAGCGTTCATATATGGAGAAACCACCAAAGAGGAACCCGAAAGAGAGAAAAGTTTGTTCTCTGAGCCAATGAAAATTCGAACGCCGTCGCCATCCTCAGCCAATTCAAGGAATTCGGCGATGTCGCGCTTTTTCTCGAGATCGTCAAAGAGGCTGCGAATGCGGTCAAGCTCTTCGGCCTCAGAGCTTTCGCCGAGCAGATTCGCCCTGCCCCGCACGATCAGCCGCTCATAGCTCGTCCCGTCGCCTTCCCAGAACGCAGACCCGTTTTCGATCAGGTCGGCAGCGAGGTTATCAAGCTCCTGACGGCGCGTTTTGATTTCCCGTTCGACGGTGGTCCGCAATTCGCCGAGGGTTTTGCCCTCTACGAGAGAATTGAGGAAATTCGCGGCCTCGCGCAGGGACGACGGGGTTTGTCCTGCCGGCGGCACGAACACACGGTTCTCGACCTGCCCGTCCGCAAACACGAGGATCACAAGCGCCCGATCCGGTGCAAGGCTCACAAACTCCACATGTTTTACAGCGGCTTCATGCTTGGGCGCCAAAACGAGGCTCGCTCCCTGCGTCAGACCGGAGAGCGCAGAGCCAACGCGATCGAGCATCCCGCCCACATCGGTTTGTTCATCGCGGATGGTCATTTCCATCTTTTCGCGCACGTCATCAGTGACGGTGCCGACCTCAAGCAAACCATCCACAAAGAGCCGGAGGCCCATTTGCGTCGGCACACGACCCGCAGAAACGTGCGGACTGTCCAGGAGGCCGAGATACTCAAGGTCCTGCATCACGTTCCGGATCGTCGCAGCGGAGATTTTCTCTTCCATCATGCGCGTCAGGGTGCGTGATCCAACCGGACCACCACTTTCAAGATACCCTTCGACCACCCGCCGGAAGACCTCACGGGAGCGATCGTTCATGTCAGAGATCAGATTTGCTCGATCAGTCATCTTTCTCGCGTCTTAAAAGGACCTCATGCAGTTAAAAGACATCTCACCCCACGGTCAATGAGGCTTGCGCCCGCGCGCGTCCCTTCGCTATGTCTGCGGCAACAAATATAGAAGGATCAGACATGCGACCCTCAGGTAGAAATTTAGACGAGATGCGGCCGATTTCAATTGAAGTCGGCGTTACGAAACATGCTGAAGGCTCCTGCATGATCCGCTGCGGTGACACTCATGTGCTTTGCACGGCGACCATTGAAGAGCGTGTTCCGCCGTTCATGCGCAATTCCGGTCAGGGTTGGGTCACAGCAGAATACGGCATGCTCCCGCGCTCTACGTCGTCGCGCATGCGTCGCGAAGCCTCTCAGGGCAAGCAAGGCGGAAGAACCGTTGAAATTCAAAGACTTATTGGTAGAAGCCTGCGCGCAGGTGTGGACCGCGTTGCACTCGGTGAACGTCAGATCACGGTTGACTGTGATGTCATTCAGGCCGACGGCGGCACCCGCTGCGCGTCGATCACCGGTGGCTGGGTTGCTCTGCGCCTCGCGGTGAACAAACTCATCAAAGCCGGTAACCTGACGTCCGATCCGCTGATCTCCAACGTGGCTGCCGTGTCCTGCGGGATCTACGCGGGTCAGCCGGTGCTCGACCTCGATTATCCGGAAGATTCTGAAGCAGGCGTTGATGGAAACTTCATCATGCTCGCCAACGGCCAGATGATTGAGACGCAAATGAGTGCAGAGGGCGCGACTTATTCCCGCGCTCAGATGAACGAATTGCTCGATCTCGCGGACAAAGGCGTCGCGGAACTCGTCGCCGCCCAGAACGCTGCGGTGGCCTGATGCGTAAATTCGACGGCAAAAAGCTCGTTCTTGCCTCCCACAACAAGGGAAAGCTCCGCGAAATCGCGGAGCTTTTGGCGCCTTTCGGGATTGAAGTGATCTCTGCGGGAGAACTCGGGTTCGAGGAACCGGAAGAAACAGAGGACACCTTTGCCGGAAACGCCCGCATCAAAGCGCACTTCGCCGCAAAGGAAAGCGGCCTCCCCGCCCTGTCCGATGACAGCGGCATGTCGGTCGATGGTCTGGACGGCGCGCCGGGCGTGTATTCCGCCGATTGGGCTGAAACACCCAACGGCCGCGATTTCCCGATGGCCATGCAAAAGGTCTGGGACGCTCTCGAAACGAAGAACGCACCGGAGCCGCGCACCGCGAAGTTCTGTTGCACGCTCTGCCTCGCCTGGCCCGATAGCCACGACGAGCTTTTCGAAGGCATCGTTACTGGTCGCATCGTTTGGCCTGCGCGCGGCGAGAAGGGATTTGGATATGATCCGATGTTCCTCCCCGATGGCGAAACAGAGACCTTCGGCGAAATGGAACACGAGCGCAAACAGGCCATGAGCCACCGCGCAGACGCTTTTCGTAAACTGGTCTCCGGACCATTCAAGGATCTCTGAAAATGAGTGAACGCAAACTGATCTCTTCCGGCTCTGATTTTGAAAAGGTGATGGGCTATTCCCGCGCCGTGGTTCAGGGCGATTGGTGCTTTGTTTCCGGCACGACCGGCTACGACTACGCCACGATGACCATGCCGGAGAGCATCGCTGATCAGGCCCGCAACTGTTTCAAAACCATTTCGGGTGTGCTCGAAGGTGCTGGTTTCTCCCTCGCGGACACCGTGCGCATTCAATACACGATCACAGACGCGTCTCTGGTGGACGAAGTTGTGCCGGCCCTCGGTGAATTCCTCGCCGATATTCGTCCGGCCGCAACGATGGTGGTCGCCGATCTCATCAAACCGGAAATGAAGATCGAAATCGAAATCACGGCGTTCAAAGGCTAATGATGGAAGATTGGCAACAGGGCGGCTTTGGCCTCTATTTCCATTGGCCCTTTTGTCAGGCGAAATGCCCCTATTGCGACTTTAATTCCCATGTCGCGGCCACGATTGACCAGTCGGCATGGGAACGCGCCTATCTCTCTGAAATTGATCGTGTTGCGGCCCTCACGGGGGGTCGCATCGTCAACACCGTCTTCTTTGGCGGTGGCACCCCCTCTTTGATGGAACCAGAGCTCGTAGACGCCATTTTGGGCCGGGTTAGAGACAGATTCCGACTTTCCAACAACGTTGAAATCACGCTCGAAGCGAACCCGACATCCGTCGAAGCAGGTCGTTTTCAGGGCTATCGCGACGCGGGCGTCAATCGGGTGTCGATGGGTATCCAGTCGCTCCAAGATGAGGACTTGAAGCGTCTCGGACGGCTTCATTCCGTGGCTGAGGCGCGCAAGGCGTTTGATATCGCGCGCTCGACCTTTGATCGCGTGAGTTTCGACCTCATTTACGCGCGCCAAGGCCAGTCGCCGGATGCATGGCGCGCGGAGTTGCGCGAAGCGCTCTCAATGGCAATCGACCATCTGTCGCTCTATCAGCTCACGATCGAAGAAGGCACCGCCTTCGGCGACCGCTACGAGCGCGGAACTTTGCGCAATCTCCCGACGGACGACAGCGCCGCAGACATGTATTTCGTGACGCAGGAAGAGTGCGAAGCGGCCGGTATGCCCGCCTACGAGATTTCCAATCACGCGCGACCGGGCGCAGAGAGCCGTCATAACCTCATTTATTGGAATTACGGCGACTATGCGGGGATCGGGCCGGGTGCGCATGCGCGCCTCACGCTGAACGGCCAGAAATTCGCGATTGATACGCCCCTGGCGCCGACGGCGTGGCTCAAGTCCGTCGAGAGCAAAGGTCACGGCGAGAACGAGCGCACGGCCCTCAGCGGCTATGATCAGGCCACAGAGTATCTGATGATGGGCCTGCGGATCACGGAGGGTATCGATCTGGCACGGATTTCAGCCCTTCTCGGGCGCGAATTCGAGATCGAAAGCGCATATTTGGAAGACGATGGCTTCATCCAAATCGAAAACGGGCGCCTCTCGGTCACACCGAAAGGACGCCCGCTCCTAAATGCCATCATCAGAGAACTGATTCCCGAAGATTAAACGCCTCTGGAGAGCACGCCGCAGAGCGTATCGAGTTCATCCAACGTGTCGTAGGAGATAGTCATACTGCCCTTCTCAGAGCCATCAACATGGTTGATCGTCACGCGCATACCGAGCGAGGCGGAAAGATCACCCTCAAGTGCACGCGTATCGGCGTCTTTGTCGTCCGGTTTGTAGGGCTTCGGCGCCTTCGCTTTCGTCGGAGCCTTTTCACCCTTCACGAGCTTTTCGGTCTCACGAACCGACAAACCGCCCTCAATGATCTTTTGCGCCAGTTCGGACGGGTTATCCGCCGTGACCAGCGCACGGGCGTGTCCTGCAGAGAGATCACCGTTAACGACGAGCTCCCGAACGTCGGCCGGAAGTTGCAGCAAACGCATCAGGTTCGCGATGTGACTGCGGCTCTTCCCGAGGGCTTCGGATAGCTTCTCTTGTGTATGACCGAAGCGTTCCATCAACTGCTTGTAGCCAGCCGCCTCTTCGATCGCGTTAAGATCGGAGCGCTGGATGTTTTCGATGATCGCAACTTCGAGCACTTCGGTGTCGGTGTATTCCCGCACCAGCACCGGCAGCTCATGCAGACGCGCCATTTGCGAGGCGCGCCAACGACGCTCACCCGCAACAATCTCATACTCACCCGATTTGCGACGGCTTTCGCGGACAATCAGCGGCTGAATGACGCCTTTCTCGCGAATGGAGTTGGCGAGTTCATCGAGACCGCTTTGATCAAAGGTTCGGCGCGGCTGATCAGGATTTGGTACGATTTTCTCAATCGGCACCAACATATCGGGCCGACGGATACCGTTTTCATCACTTTCAGCAGAACTTTCCGGTGTTACATCGGCCATCAATGCCGACAAACCGCGACCCAAACCTCTGCTCTTATTCTTACCTGGGCCTGCCATATTTATTGTCCTCTTTTCGCGATCACTTCTTGGGCCAATGCCTGATAGGCAATACTGCCCTTCGACGTCGGATCATATTGCAAAATCGGCAAAGCAAAAGACGGAGCCTCACTAATCCGCACATTGCGCGGAATTACGGTGTTAAAGACCAGATCCCCGAGGTTATCCCGCGCATCCTGCTCCACCTGACGGGAGAGATTGTTCCGCTGATCAAACATCGTGAGCACAACACCTTCGATTCGCAATTTCGCGTTCGCGGATTGGCGGACCTCACGGACTGTCAGCATGAGTTGGGAAAGCCCCTCGAGAGCGTAGAACTCGCTCTGAAGCGGCACGAGGACGGAATTCGCCGCAATCATCGCGTTCACAGTCAGGAGGCTCAAGGACGGCGGGCAGTCAATGAGAACGAAATCGAAGCCATAGCGATCCATCGCTGGCTGGCGAAGCGCGTCGTAAAGAAGGAAGCTACGCTTCTCATTCGAGACCATCTCAAGGTCCGCAGAGCTCAAATCGATGGTCGCCGGCGAAATCCAGAGGCCTTCAAAGTCTGTCGTCTGGAGCACGTCCTCCAAATCGACATCTCCGAATAGAAGATCATATGTTGTGTTATCTCGGCTATCTGCCTCAATACCTAGACCAGTCGACGCATTCCCCTGTGGATCAAGATCGACAACGAGAACACGATATCCCTCGGCGACGAGGGCCGCGGCGAGATTGATCGACGTGGTCGTCTTTCCCACCCCTCCCTTCTGGTTCGCAATTGCAATAATTTTCGGACCATTCGGACGGGACGGATCAGACACGTTTGATATCTCCAATGCGTAGGATGGCAGCGGACGGATCGGTGATGCTCGGCCGCTCTTCATAACTGAAATGCCAGCTTTTGAGAGATTCGGAAATCTCATCTCTGAAGGATGCGCCCTTCAAAAAAAGAGCGTGTCCGCCATGCCGCAGATGGCGTTCAGAGAACTCCAAAAGTTTACTCAACGGGGCCAGCGCGCGGGCCGAAAGGATGTCCGCGCCGACGGGATCAACCTCTTCAATCCGCTTGGAAAACACCTGTGCGTTAAGACCCAGTTCGGTGATCACCGTTCGAAGAAACGCAGCTTTCCTTTGATCGGACTCAATGAGCGTAAATTGCGTCTCTGGCGCAAATTCCATTGACAGAGTGGCGCAGACAAGGCCTGGGAATCCGCCGCCGCTCCCGATATCACACCATTTCTCGCAGTTTTCTGGCATCAGGCGGTGAACTTGCGCCGAATCCACGAAATGACGGTCCCAAGCGTGATCGATCGTAGACTTTGCCACGAGGTTGATTGCCGGATTCCATTTTTTCAGAAGTTCGAGATAAGCAGTCAGGCGCTCCAATGTTTCACGTGAAACATTGATCTCGCCAATTGTCGTGTCTGACATCAGGACGCCTTCTGTCTTTGGTTCTGTCTCAAGCGCGCGAGGATCAGGGTTGTTGCGGCCGGGGTCATCCCCTCTACCCTGCTCGCCTGAGAAATCGTCTGCGGCTTCGCATGCATGAGTTTGGTCCGCAACTCATTCGACAGGCCGCTCAGAGCACCATAGTCGAAGTCATCCGGAATGATCTGCTTCTCGTCACGCTTCATTGCCTCGACATCTTTTTGCTGGCGCTCAATGTAATTCGCGTAAAGCGCATCTCGGGCGAGCTGCACCTGAATGTCCTCTGAAATCTCGGTCAAATCCGGATTAAGGGCGACGACGTGGTCAAAGGTCACATTCGGAAAAGAGAGCACCTGATAAGCAGAACGGCGTGCGCCATCGGAGCTCACTTCAATTCCAACAGCTGCAAGTTCCTTCGGCGTGTAGCTCGTCTCTTCGAGTTGAGCGCGGCCTTTCGTGAGTTCGGACATCTTCTCTTCGAACGCAACGCGGCGGGTTTCGCTGACGAGACCGGCCTCAAGTCCGAGTGGAGTGAGGCGTTGGTCGGCGTTGTCGGCGCGCAGAGACAGGCGGAATTCGGCACGGGAGGTGAACATGCGATACGGCTCACTCACACCACGGGTGGTGAGATCGTCGAGCATAACCCCAATATAGCTGTTCGAGCGGTTGAAAATCACGGGCTCCAGATCACGCGCGCGACGGGCCGCATTTAGGCCAGCAACGAGACCTTGCGCAGCGGCTTCCTCATAGCCCGTCGTCCCGTTGATCTGACCGGCGAGGTAGAGGCCTGGCACATCGCGTAGCTCCAAGGTCATGCGAAGCGCGCGCGGATCGACGTAGTCATATTCAATCGCGTAGCCGGGCTGAAGGATCTCAACCTCCTCCAGACCATAGATCGAGCGGACGTAATCCGTCTGAACGTCGACAGGCAAAGATGTGGAAATGCCGTTCGGATAAACGGTGTCGTCATCCACGCCCTCTGGTTCGAGGAAGATCTGATGCGAGGTTTTATCGGCGAAGCGAACGATCTTGTCCTCAATCGACGGGCAATAGCGCGGCCCTACTCCGTCGATATGCCCGCCATACATCGCGGAGCGGGACAGGTTCTCGCGGATGATGTCGTGTGTCTTCTCGTTCGTATGCGTGATCCCGCAGGCGACCTGAGGCGCGCTCGGTGCTTTGTTCAGGAAAGAGAAGACGACCGGATCTTCGTCACCCGGTTGCTCCTCGAGGAGATCCCATTTGATTGTCTTGCCGTTCAAGCGCGGGGGCGTGCCGGTTTTCAGACGGCCCATTGGGAGGCCGTAACCGTATAAGCGCTCAGCCAACGCGACGGAGGGCTTGTCCCCCATGCGGCCGCCGGGGCGCTTTTCCTCGCCGATGTGAATCAACCCATTGAGGAATGTACCGGTGGTGAGCACAACACTGTGTGTCGAAATCTCGGCCCCATCGCCAAGGACAACACCGCAAACGCGATCACCGTCCATCATCAGATCGGCGACTTCGCCTTCGATGATGGTGAGGCCTTCGGTGGCTTCGAGCTCCGCAAGCATCTCTGTGCGGTAGATTTTTCGGTCTGCCTGCGCACGCGGCCCCTGCACTGCCGGACCCTTGCGACGGTTCAGGAGACGAAACTGGATGCCCGCCTTGTCGGCGATGCGGCCCATGACACCGTCTAGAGCATCGACTTCGCGCACGAGGTGACCCTTGCCCAGACCACCGATGGCGGGATTACAGGACATCACGCCAATGCCGTCACGGCGCAGAGTGACCAAAGCTGTCCGCGCCCCTGCCCTTGCAGCGGCCGCAGCGGCGTCACTTCCAGCATGTCCGCCGCCAACGACGACGACATCGAAGTCGGTATGTTTCACGTGAAACACTCCTTGCTCAAAATTCACTTACCGATGCAGAAACTGGAGAAAATCTCACCCAAGATGTTCTCGACATCAATCCGCCCGACGAGACAGTTCAACGCATAGACGGCTCTGCGGAGCTCTTCCGCAGCGAGGTCCGCCCTGTCTGCGCCGAGCAATACCTCATTTCGCGCTGATTCCATAGAGGTCAACGCATCTTTGATCGAAACGCGATGACGCTCGCGAATAGCCGTGGAGGCACCAGAGGCGCGATCCGCCAAGGTCTGGCTGATGTGCGCCACCATACGATCAATCCCCTGCCCCGTTTTACCAGAGACAGAGGCGTTGAATTTCCCATCATCGTCTTTGCCGATCAGGACGAGATCATCCTCTTCGGGCGCAAGCTCGGGTTCGGCCCCAGCCTCCGGAATGAGGATCACACGGAGATCAGCCTGAGACGCGCGAAGGCGCGCACGTTCGATCCCGATGGATTCCACATGGTCCTCGGTCTCACGAAGTCCCGCCGTATCAAGCAGTGTGACCGGCAATCCTGCGAGGTCCATACGCACCTCGATCACGTCACGTGTCGTGCCAGCGATCTCCGACGTAATCGCTGCGTCACGCCCTGCGAGCGCATTGAGCAGCGTGGACTTACCAGCGTTCGGCGGCCCGACAATAGCGACCTCAAACCCGTCGCGGACCCGCTCTGCCATGCGCGCGCCGGAGATTTCCTCTTCGAGTTCGAGCATGGTGATCGCGATCAGTTCGAGCACTTCGGGCGAAACGTCGACCGGCACTTCCTCATCCGCGAAATCAATCGTCGCCTCGATGAGCGCCGCCGCACGGAGCAAAGACGCCCGCCAGCGTTCGGCCTTTTCACCGAGCGCACCGGAGAACACCTTGAGCGCCTGTCTCCTCTGGGATTCCGTTTCCGCTTCGATCAGGTCGGCAAGGCCCTCTACCTGAGAAAGGTCCAGACGCTCGTTCTCGAGCGCTCTACGCGTGAACTCCCCTGCTTCGGCGAGGCGCAGGCCATCCATCTCGCTCAGCGCTCTCAGAACGGCGTTTACGATGGCCACAGACCCGTGGAGTTGGAGCTCTGCACTCTGCTCCCCAGTAAAGGAACGGCCTTCGTCAAAGGTCAGGATGAGCGCCTCATCGAGTAAAACACCCTGTTGATCCGTCAGACGACGCAAAGCCGCGCGGCGCGGCGCGGGCACATCGCCTGCCAAAATCTCGACAGCCGAAAACGCAAGCGGCCCGGAAATCCGGACCACTGCCACGCCCGCTTTGCCGCGGGCGGTTGCCAATGCGTAGATCGTATCCATCGCGATCCTCGAAGGGGTGTTCCCCGAACTCCTCTTAGGCGTTCATCGAGTCGAAGAACTCGGAGTTCGTTTTGGTCTGTTTTAGTTTGGAGATGAGGAACTCGATTGCGTCGGTCGTTCCCATCGGGTTGAGGATGCGGCGCAGGACGTAGGTCTTCTGCAGATCTTTCGCATCGACCAACAGGTCCTCTTTCCGCGTGCCGGATTTGAGGATGTCCATCGCCGGGTAGACGCGCTTGTCCGCGATCTTACGATCGAGAACGATCTCGGAGTTACCCGTCCCTTTGAATTCCTCGAAGATGACCTCATCCATACGCGAGCCGGTGTCGATCAGAGCGGTCGCAATGATGGTGAGGGAGCCACCCTCCTCAATGTTCCGTGCGGCACCAAAGAAGCGCTTGGGACGCTGCAAGGCGTTGGCGTCCACACCACCCGTCAGAACCTTACCAGATGACGGCACAACGGTGTTGAAGGCGCGGCCAAGGCGGGTGATGGAGTCGAGCAGAATGACGACGTCGCGCTTGTGCTCGACGAGACGCTTCGCTTTTTCAATGACCATTTCGGAGACGGCAACGTGGCGGGTCGCAGGTTCGTCGAAGGTGGAAGAGATCACCTCACCCTTCACAGAGCGCTGCATGTCCGTCACCTCTTCCGGACGTTCGTCGATCAGGAGAACGATCAGGTAGCATTCCGGATGGTTGGTTTCGATCGAGTGCGCGATGTTCTGAAGCAGAACCGTTTTACCCGTGCGCGGAGGCGCCACAATCAGGGCACGCTGGCCTTTACCGATCGGAGACACGAGATCGATGATCCGCGCAGAGCGGTCTTTGATTGTCGGGTCCTCGATCTCCATCTTCAGGCGCGAGTCCGGATAGAGCGGCGTCAGGTTGTCAAAGTTGATTTTGTGACGCGCTTTCTCAGGCTCTTCGAAGTTGATCACCGTCACCTTGGTGATTGCGAAGTAACGCTCGTTCTCGTTCGGTGCCTGAATGAGGCCCTCGACCGTGTCACCGGTCCGAAGACCATACTGACGGATCACATCAGGAGAGACATAGATGTCGTCGGGACCCGGCAGATAGTTCGCTTCAGGTGAGCGGAGGAAACCAAAGCCGTCCTGCAGAACTTCGAGCACACCGTCACCGGAGACTTCCCAGCCCTCATCCGCGCGTTCGCGGAGAATCTGGAACATCATCTCGCCCTTACGCATGGTCGAGGCGTTTTCGATCTCGAGTTCTTCCGCCATCGCCAAAAGGGCTTTCGGGCTCTTGGCTTTCAGATCGGCCAGATAGAGGGTGTTTTCACTCATAGAAGTCCACAAACGCCCGCCCCGTCAGGACAGGTCTCTCATCAAATGTCATAGGAGAATCCCTGATGCCGGACGGCGGGGATTTCAGCCTAGATAGAAATTGAAGGACGCGGAGTCAATGTTTCTTAGAAAGGCTTCGCAATGATCATCACAACGATGACGATCATGAGAAGTGTCGGGAACTCGTTCATGATCCGGTAGTGACGACCAGAACGGGTGTTTGTCCCCGCTACGAAGTCCTTGCGACGGGCGGCCAGCCACATGTGGAACCACGTCATAGCAATCACGCTCGCCCCTTTGATCCAGGACCAGCCAGCAGAGAAATCAACGACGCCCGGTGTGAAGACGAGACACAGACCGAAAATCCATGTCGAGATCATCGACGGGTTCATAATGAGCTTCAGGAGCTTCTTTTCCATGTCCTGAAACAGAAGATCGGTTTCTGTTCCACGTGTGACGCTTTCGGTGTGCCGGACATAGAGACGGGGCAGATAAAAGATACCGGCCATCCAGGCGATGACGGAAATCACATGAAGGGATTTCGTCCAAGGGTAAATGATCGCCAGAATATCGCCCATGAGTGCCTCGCTTTCTCCCTCTCTAAATAAATAAAGAAAAAGAAAAGAAAAGATGATGATTTTGTAGGTCCTGTGGATAACGGGGATTATTGAGTTCTCCACAGAACTTTTCCCATGTTCAAAAACGGGTATTTTGTTATCCACATTTGTGGGCGAACAAAAAATATCATTTCTTATCAAATAATTAAATTTTATAACTTGCGGATAATTCTAATCACGATTGGGAAACTGTTACTTTTCCGTTAAGAGCGGGAACAGAAATCCACGGGGTACATTTTGCGCGCGGAATGCGTAGAGATTGGAAGTTGTCCACCACGCAGAGCGATCAGGCCGGTTCTCACCAAATTCTCAACGCGCATACACAGGAGTTTTCAACAGGCTTATGAACACACCTGAAAAAATTCTTCTCGCCTCCGGCTCGAAGATCCGGCAGCAACTCCTCATAAATGCAGGGGTCCCGTTTGATGTGATCGTCGCGCGGATTGATGAAGAAAGCATTAAGGATGCGCTCGTTTCCGAAGGGGCCAGTCCGCGCGAGGTCGCTGATGCTTTAGCGGAGGGCAAAGCCCGCAAGGTCTCATTTAAGAATCCGGAGGCGATGGTCATTGGCTGTGACCAGACGCTGTCTTTCAAAGGCCGCCTGATTTCGAAGTCCGAGACGAAGGACGAGGCGCGCGAACTTCTCAGAGAAATGCGCGGCGAACGGCACAAATTGCTTTCCGCAGTCGTCATCTATGAAGGCGGGGAACCGAAATGGCGTCATGTGGGTGAAGTTCGCCTCGTGATGAAGAATTTTTCCGACAGCTATCTCGATGAATATCTCGACAGGAATTGGGACGAGATCAGACATTGCGTCGGGAATTACATGTTAGAGGCTGAGGGGGTTCGTCTTTTCTCAAATATTGAGGGCGACTATTTCACAGTCTTGGGTTTGCCGCTGCTTCCGCTTTTGGCATATCTCTCTGAAAGGGAGATGATCGCATCATGACTCACAGAATTCCGATGGCTGGCGTGCTCGGAGCACCGGTTGCGCATAGCCAGTCCCCAAAGCTGCATGGATACTGGCTCCGGAGATACGGAATCGAAGGGCATTATGTACCGATTCACGTGGAACAGTCCGATCTCGAAGAGGTGATCCGCGCGATGCCGAAGATGGGATTTGTCGGGGCGAATGTCACGATCCCACATAAAGAGGCTGTTCTCGGCCTCGCCGATATCGTGACGGACCGCGCGGCGCTCATCGGAGCGGCGAATACGCTGATTTTCCGCTCTGATGGGAAACTGCACGCGGACAATACGGACGGGTTCGGATTCACAGAAAACCTGCGCGCCAATTCCGATTGGGATCCAAAGGCCGGACCCGCCGCCGTTCTCGGCGCGGGAGGGGCCTCACGCGCCGTGATTGCGTCCCTCATTGAAATGGGTGTGCCGGAAATCCGGTTGTCGAACCGCACCCGCACGCGCTCCGATGCGCTGCGCCATGAGTTTGGAACGAAGATTTCGGTCGTTGAGTGGGTGAATGCCGGTGACATGCTCGACGGCGCGACAACAGTAATTAACACCACGGCACTCGGGATGGTTGGTCAGGAAGAACTCAAGATCAATCTGGACAAACTAAGCCCGAAAGCGGTCGTCACAGATATCGTCTACACGCCGCTCCGGACCAAGCTGCTCGAAGATGCCGCTGCAATCGGATGTCAGACCGTCGATGGTCTCGGGATGTTGCTCTATCAGGCAGTTCCGGGATTTGAGCGTTGGTTTGGTACACGGCCCGAGGTTGACGCAGCGACGCGCGATCATATCCTGAACACATGAGTAAACCGTTCGTCATCGGCCTGACCGGTTCCATTGGAATGGGGAAAAGTACAACGGCAAAGATGTTCGCCGAGGAAGGCGTTCCCGTTTGGGATGCTGACGCTGCGGTTGCGCGTCTCTATTCTATCGGAGGGGCGGCAGTTGCCCCGATTTCGGAGATTTTTCCGCAGGCTGTGGCAGAGGGCGAAGTGTCCAAGATCGCGCTCAAGGAAATCATTGCCGCTGATCCCGCAGCGCTCAAAGAGATCGAAAAGATTGTGCATCCCTTGGTTGCGGCTGATCGTGAGACGTTTCTTGAGACGACAGAGGCTCCGATCGCCCTCGTGGACGTGCCGCTTCTCTTTGAAACAGGCGGAGAGAAACGTGTCGACGCGGTTGTGGTTGTTTCTGTTGATGCGGAGACACAGGCCAATCGCGTGCTGGCACGTCCGGGCATGACCGAGGCGCATTTCAAAGCGATCCTTGGAAAACAATTGCCTGATGCTGAAAAACGCGCCCGCGCAGATTATGTGATTGAGACCATGAGCCTTGAAGCCGCCCGCACCCAAGTGCAGGATGTGCTCGCGAAAATCAGGAAGCAGTTAAACCATGCGTGAAATCGTTCTCGATACCGAGACCACCGGATTTGATCCGTTTAGCGGAGACCGGATTGTCGAAATTGGTGCGATCGAACTCATGAACCACATGCCGACAGGTCGGACCTATCACCAATACATCCATCCTGACCGCCATATGCCGGATGAGGCATTCGGCGTGCACGGAATTGGCCCCGATCTCCTTCAAAACCCACGTCCGCCGAAGGATGGTGAGGTTATTCTCAAGGATAAACCGTTCTTCAAAGCGGTTGGTCAGGCCTTCGTTGATTTCATTGGAACGGATTCAAAGCTGGTCATCCACAATGCCAGCTTTGATATGAAGTTTCTGAATGCCGAATTGAAATGGATCGGCATTCCGGAAATCCCGTATGAGCGCGCGATTGATACACTCACCATGGCGCGGAAAAAGTTTCCGGGGGCTCCGGCGACGCTCGACGCGCTGTGCCGGCGGTTCGGGATCGACAACTCGTCGCGGACACTCCACGGCGCGCTTCTCGACTCTGAAATTCTGGCTGAGGTCTATCTCGAACTGATCGGCGGCCGTCAGCCTGATCTCGTGCTCGCACCGTCCGGTGGATCGCAGAAATCAGCAGGTGGCGACGGGGCCAATGACACATGGCGGCCGACGAAACGCCCTGCCCCGCTCCCGCCGCGGATCACAGACGAAGAAGCCGCCGCCCATGCGGCCTTCGTAGAAGGTCTGGGCGACGGCGCTCTTTGGAATAAATTCAACTAAGCCGAGCTTAATTCGCCGGTGCAGCAGCTGCGGCTTTTTGAGCTTCTGCGCGGCGGGCCATGTCCTGGCGATACAGCTGAACGAAGTCGATGTTGTCGAGGTTCAGCGGCGGGAAGCCACCGTCACGGGTCACGTCATGCACAACGCGACGCAGGAACGGGAAGAGCATACGCGGGCACTCGATCATCAGGAACGGATGCATTTGCTCGTCCGGCACGTTTTCGATCAGGAATACGCCTGCGTAGTCAAGTTCGAGGATGAAGAGCGTCGCATCGCCAGATTCGGACTTGGATTCGACTTTCACCTTGGTGGCGACTTCGAAGTTGTTCTCCTCAGGACGCTTTTTGGCGTCGAGAGCGACCTGAACGGAGATCGCCGGACGACCTTCGACCTTCAGACCTTTTTGTGCGAGAATGTTCTCGAAGGACATATCGCGGATGAACTGTCCAAGGATCTGCATTTTGACCGGCGCTGCCTGTGCGCTGGCTTCAGGAGTCGGGGTGGTTGCGCCGTTTTCGGCCATGTGTCTTGTCCTCGAAATTTTATAGTCGCGGCTTTGTATCAGTTTGGAGGTACCGCCTCAATGGCGAGTCCATCCTGACGGGCCTTGATTTTTAGGCGCCTCGGGATCGATCTCCTCAAATTCCCCGTCGATCACTCCCGGGTCGGTGGGATGCTCGGAGAAAGGATCACGGCGTGCATAGGTCGTTTGCTGACCCATTGAGAAACTCTGGACCTTCACCCGTTTACGAAGTTCTTTCATGACGACGGCGCGAAAGGCCGGAACGAGCAGGAGAAAGCCGAAGGCATCTGTGAAAAAACCCGGGGTGAGCAAAAGAGCGCCGGAGAAAAGGATCATCGCACCATGGGCGAGCGGCTCGCTCGGGTCATTGAGCTCGGAAAACGACTGCCGCAACTGCGACATAGCAATCGCGCCCTGCTGTTTGACGAGATACGTTCCGAGAAACGCCGTGAGCACCACGATCGCGAGCGTTGGCCAAAGTCCGATCAATCCGCCAACCTGAATGAACAGGGCGATTTCAATGATGGGCACGGCGACGAAAATCGCAAAAAGCCACATGTGACCTCCAATAACTGTTTCGTGGCGCTGGTAGACTTGGCGCCTATCGTCACCTACATAAGAACAGCACAGAGAATTTGCCACGTTGCAACGGAGATTAGGACCATATGAACCAGTCGTTTCTTTCAATTCTGGTACTCGCGGCCATCGCGATTTTTTTGATCCTGCGTCTGCGCAGCGTTCTCGGAACGCGCGAAGGTTTTGAAAAACCGCGTGTAGATCCTCAGTCTATGAATGAACCGAACGCGATGCGTCGCGATTTCGAGGTCATCGAAGGCGGTGTGGATCACGATATCGTTGATAACGTCGAACCGGGAACGCGCGCTGCGGACAATCTCGCGGCGATCAAACGCGTTGAACCGTCTTTCAGTGTGGCCGAATTCCTGTCTGGTGCCCGCGGCGCCTATGAGATGATCCTGATGGCGTTCGAACATGACGATCTCGACAGCATCAAACCTTTCCTCTCTGACGATGTTTATGAGGCCTTCTCCGGAGTCGTCGCAGATCGTCAGGCAAAAGGTCTGAAAATCGAAAGCCAGTTTATCGGTGTTCGTGAGATCGCAATTGTAGATGCGGACCTCGATAAGGCCACGGACGAAGCTGAAGTTACCCTGCGTTTTGTCGGTGAAACCACCTCGGTGATCCGGAACGCTGAAGGTGAGATCATCAGCGGCGATCCGAATGCGACCAAACGTCAGAAAGACATTTGGACCTTTGCACGTCACCTTGGTAGTGATGATCCGAACTGGCAGCTTGTCGCAACGGGTGAATGATGTGGGCGCGATTGGCCAGTTTGACGCTCGCGGGCGTTCTGGCCGCGTCTGCGCCTGTGATGGCTGCGGATGAACCGATGGCAAAGGTTCTCTCTTTCGAAGACCTCCCGAAGTGGGCCGAGGATGATCATTCCGCGGCCCTTTCTACATTTCGAGAGACCTGTGATCTGATCAAGGGCCGCGAATGGCCACAGCTTTGTGCGGTGGCCGCCAAGGTTGAAGATGCGCGCGCGTTCTTTGAGTTGTTTTTCCGACCGGTTCTGATCGAAGACGGACAGGAACCGCTTTTCACCGGTTATTTTGAGCCGGAGTTGCGCGGCTCCCGCACCCAGTCAGCGCGTTATCGCTATCCCGTCTACCGGATGCCATCTGATGTTTCGCCTGGAACGCCCTATTTCTCGCGCCGTGATATCACAGAAGGCGCGCTTTCGGGGCGGGGCTTGGAGATTGCGTGGGTCGATGATCCGGTCGAGCTATTTTTCCTCCAAGTGCAGGGATCAGGCCGGATTAGGCTCGAAAACGGGTCTATTATTCGCATCGGATACGCGGGTCACAACGGGCGCAATTATCGCTCTATTGGGCAGGAGCTGATCGCGCGCGGCGTTTATGACCCGCATCAGGTTTCTGCCAAGGTGATCCAGAATTGGGTGCGCAGAAATCCGACCGCAGGCACCGATTTGCTCAACACCAACCCGTCCTATGTCTTCTTCCGCGAACTTCCAAAGCTCTCGGCCGACAAAGGTCCGATCGGCGCAATGCACCGGTCGATCACGCCGATGCGGTCGATTGCGATTGATCCGAAGTTCGTGACCTTGGGTGCGCCTGTATGGATTGAGAAGGAGGGCGAAGAACCCCTTCACCGTCTCATGATCGCGCAGGATACGGGGTCCGCTATCAAAGGCGCGCAACGTGCCGACATTTTCTTTGGATCGGGCAATCAGGCCGGAGAACTGGCAGGACAGATCAAGGACCCCGGTCGTCTGATCGTCCTAATGCCGATCCAGCTTGCCTATGGTCTTGAGGAGCGCGCGGAAGGATGACACGGCGCAAGAAAGGTCTGACGAAGGAGGACAAGCTCCTTTGGGACGCGGTGAAAAAGACCGCGAACCCGATGCACCTTTCGCGCCCCGTCAAAGACGTTGCGCGGGCAGATCAGCCGAAACCGAAGGTTCCACAGGTCGACAAACCGTCCCTGAAACCGTTCAAAGTAGGCTCTAATCCAGCCAAAAAGGCGCCAGATCACAAACTCGCGCCCACAATCGGCGAACACTTGCGGCAGGCTCCGGTTCGTATGGATCGGAAGCAATTCGGGAAGATGCGGAAGGGGAAACTGGTTCCAGAGGCACGAATTGACCTTCATGGGATGACGGTCGCGCAGGCCCACCCTGCCCTCACGCGCTTTATTCTGAATTCATGGGCGATGGATCGGCGCCTTGTGCTAGTGATCACCGGCAAGGGGAAGCATCGCGATGATGACGGGCCTATTCCGGTGCGGACGGGTGTTCTGAAACATCAGGTTCCCCATTGGCTCCACACCTCGCCGCTCCGCGAAGCGGTCCTTCAGGTGCATGAAGCGCATTTGAAACACGGGGGCACAGGCGCCTATTACGTCTACCTGCGCCGCCCGCGATAATTGTCAGAGCATATAGCGGCTTACGTCCGTCACTTTGACGAGCTCATCCACATGCGCGTGGACATAGGCCGCGTCGACGGTGATCTTCGCGCCGGACTTGTCGGGCGCATCGAAGGACAGCTCTTCGAAAACACGCTCCATGATGGTGTAGAGACGCCGCGCGCCGATGTTTTCGACGGTGCTGTTCACCTCCGCCGCAAGTTTCGCGATGGCCGCGATCCCGTCCTCGGAGAACGTCACATCAACCTCTTCGGTTTTCATTAGGGCGGAGTATTGCAGCGTGAGCGCGTTGTCCGTTTCAGTCAGGATGCGGGCAAAGTCGCCCTCTTCGAGCGCGCGAAGTTCGACGCGGATCGGCAGACGGCCCTGAAGCTCCGGCAAAAGATCAGACGGTTTCGCAATGTGAAACGCGCCGGATGCGATGAAGAGGATGTGGTCGGTTTTGACAGGGCCATATTTGGTCGAAACAACCGTGCCTTCGATCAGCGGGAGCAAATCGCGCTGCACGCCTTCACGAGACACATCGCCACCGCGCGCATCGGTGCGGGCGCAGACTTTGTCGATCTCGTCGAGGAACACGATCCCGTTTTCTTCCACGGCTTTGAGGGCTGTGCGCGTCACCGTTTCATCGTCGAGCAGCTTGTCGGCCTCTTCATCGATGAGCACATTATAGCTCTCTGCAACAGTCATTTTCTTTTTAACCGTGCGACCACCCAGAGATTTGAAGAGATCGCCGAGGTTCATCATCCCGCCGCCCATTTGCGGTTGGCCCGGGACCTCAAACATTCCCATCGGAGAGGATGAATCCTCAATCTCAAGCTCGATCACCGTGTCGTCGAGTTCACCGGAACGGAGTTTGCGACGGAACATTTCGCGGGTTTGCTCGCGCGCGTCCGTGCCTGCAATCGCTTCAATGACACGATCTTCTGCGGATCCAAGCGCCTTCGCACGCACATCTTCGCGCATGTAGTCGCGGGTCTGAGAGATCGCGCCGTCCACGAGATCACGAACGATTTGCTCCACGTCACGTCCGACGTAGCCGACCTCGGTGAATTTGGTGGCTTCGACTTTGACGAACGGCGCGCGGGCGAGTTTCGCCAAACGGCGGGAAATCTCGGTTTTGCCGACGCCGGTCGGTCCGATCATGAGGATGTTCTTCGGATACACCTCGTCGCGGAGATCATCGCCCAGTTGCTTGCGGCGCCAGCGGTTGCGCAGGGCCACGGCCACGGCGCGCTTGGCATCCTTTTGTCCGATGATGTAGCGGTCGAGTTCGGAAACGATTTCGCGGGGGGTCAGATCAGTCATTTCGAGATTTTCTCAACCGTCAGGTTGCCATTTGTATAAACGCAGATGTCGGAGGCGATTTTCATCGCTTCGCGTGCAATGGTCTCTGCGTCTTTGTCGGTTTCCATGAGGCCGCGAGCGGCAGCGAGAGCGAAGTTGCCGCCCGAGCCGATGGCCGCGATATCATGCTCCGGTTCCAGAACGTCACCCGCACCCGTAACAACGAGTAGGGAGTCGCCGTCCGTCACAATTAGCATGGCTTCGAGTTTGGAGAGGTATTTGTCCGTCCGCCAATCTTTTGCCAGCTCGACACAGGCGCGGGCGAGTTGACCGGGCGTTGCCTCTAGCTTGGCTTCGAGCCGCTCCAACAGGGTAAATGCATCGGCGGTGGATCCGGCAAACCCGCAAACGACCTCATGACCGCCCGGTTTCAACCGGCGCACCTTGCGGGCTGTGCCTTTGATCACTGTCTGGCCGAGACTGACCTGACCGTCACCGGCGACAACAACCTCACCTCCGCGGCGGACACCGATAATCGTGGTGCCATGCCATCCGGGAAATTCTTCTTTCGACATAGGACTTCCTTTCGCTTGGCTTCCTATATGTGGCGGCGGGGCCGAGGGTGCAACCGGCGCATGAAAAAGGGCGCCACAAAGGGCGCCCGAATTCGTCATCTGTGACCGCGATCAGGACTCTTCAGAGATCCAGTTGGCCAGAGCAGCTTTCGGTGCTGCGCCAACTTTGGCGGAAACAACTTCGCCGCCTTTGAACATGAAGAGCGCCGGGATCGAACGCACGCCGAATTGTGCCGGAGCATTCGGGTTTTCGTCCACGTTCACCTTGGCAATTTTCACTTTGCCGTCGAGCTCTTCGGACAGTTCTTCGAGGGACGGGCCGATTTGTTTACACGGGCCGCACCATTCAGCCCAGAAATCCACAACCACAGGGATGTCGGATTCGAGCACTTCGGACGAGAAGGTATCGTCGCTGACTTTAACAGTCGCCATTTGAGTTCTCCTGAATTCTAAACTTGGCCGAAAACCTATGCTCATGGCCCCACAGGGTCAAGATGTGGCGGCGCACAGCAGGGCAGACATCACGATGTCGAGAGGCACAATTTGAAGCGTAGCTGTTTTTGTCCACAAAATCGCGGTCTCGATCTGCCTGTCTGGATAGATTTTCGCGACCGCATCCGCATATGCGCCGAGTTGCCGCAAGAGGCCGTCGGGAATGTTCTCCACCGTTTCTGGAACGACCGCGTTGGATTTGTAATCGATGATCTGCACGCGGTTGGGCGACACGATGAGTCTGTCGATGATCCCGTGGAGGATGTGATCATTGAAAGCGCCGGAGAACGGCACCTCAGCGAGAGAGTTCTCGCCAAAAACATCCCACTCATATTTGCCGTCCAAAACGGAGCGGGCCTCCTCGAAGAGCGCTGGAATTTCTTCCTCCAAAGCAGGGTCTTCCATCGTCAGAAGAAGATAGCGCGCCCGTTCTTCGCGCTGGTCAGCCGGAATATCGGGTAGCACCTCGATCAGTTTATGGAGCTGGCTGCCGCGACGCATGGCTGTCTCTTGATCATAAAGCGCAGCTTCGCCCGCCAAAGCCTTTGCGCCCCCGAGATCGGAGGGGGAAAGGACAGGTTTTGTCTCTGACGGTGGAGCGACGGGTTTGGTGGCCCATACCGGCAAACTGCCCTCTTCTTCCGTTTTCTTTGCAGCGGCTTCGGCATCTTCCGGCCAAGTCCTCCACTGATAACGCAGCCCCCCTCCGCCCGAGAATTCGAAACGCTCTGGCTCCAAACTTTGGAGACCGGATTGGACGAGCTGATACCAGTTCCCGTCTTTCACATCGCCGGAGCCGCACACGATGAGCCATCGCTCTGCACGGGTCATAGCCACGTAAAGAAGACGGCGATCTTCCTCGATTTCGGCCTCAGAGAGCGAGGCGAGATGGGTTTTTGATACATCCGACTGCTGTTTCGCATTGGATCGCCAGATCGCTTGATCCGGTTCCGGAGAGAGAATTTCATTTCTCGGCGCGCTTTGCGGTCGGACGGTTTGCGGCAGGATCACGATCGGCGCTTCGAGGCCCTTCGCGCCATGCGCAGTCATTACGCGCACGAGGTTGGAGTTTTCATCGAGCACACGTTTGATGTCGACGTCTTGCGCCTGAAGCCAGGAGATAAAGCCTGTGAGGCTCGGCGTTTCCGTCGTCTCATAATTCTGAGCCTGCAATAGAAGCGCGTCGATCCCGTCCTCGGCCTCTTTTCCAAGACGCGCGATGAATTTCTTCCGCCCGCCGTGGTTGATCAGAATGCGCTCAATGAGATCGTAAGGCCGCAAAAAATCGGACACTTTGCGCAGATCGTTGAGGATTTCGTAGGTCTCGCGCCATTTCTCAGACTCATCATGGCGCTCAAAGAGTTCCCGCCACAGGGTGATCGTCGTGCGACCGTGCGCCAATTGGTAGAGATCGCGCTCTGACCAATTGAAAAGAGGTGATCGCAGCGCCTCTGCCAGCGCGAGGTCATCGTCCTGAAGGGATAGAAACGCCAAAAGGGATCGAATGTCCTTCACCGCCATTTCATCCGTGAGGATCATGCGGTCCGCGCCCGCCACCGGAATATTCGCAGGGTGGGATTTCAGGTCATTCAGGATTTTCTGAAACAGCCCGCGACGTGAGCGCACGAGGATTAGGATATCGCCGGGTTCAATCGCGCGGGCCTCTGTGTCGTTGACCGGAATGGTGCCGTTTTCGAGAAGCTCCGCGACATAATCCGCGATTTTTTTGGAAAGTCGCGCGGTGTGGTGCTCCGGCTGGACGATATCCACCGGATCTTCCCAGTTTTCGGGGTCTTTCTCGCTCTGCGACTTTTCTTCGAGATCCCAGAGGTCCACACGACCCGGAATATCGTCAAAGAACGAAATATGTTCGGTATCGCCACCAACTCCGACCCCGCCGCTCTCAGAAAAGACCGCATCCGTGGCGGTCAGGATCGCTCGCGAAGACCGAAAAGAGTGCTGCAGCGAGAGGTCTTGTAGCGGCTGATCGACGGCGGAGAGGCGCTCGCCGAAATGCGCCTTCATCTTTTCAAACGCTTCGGGCGCTGCCCCTTGGAAGGAATAAATCGACTGTTTGCGATCCCCCACGACGAAAATCGTCCGCGTCACATCGGGCCGCGCCCCTGCCCCGGAGGTAAATTCGCTCGCGAGACGCTGGATCACGTCCCACTGATCGGGGCTCGTGTCTTGGGCCTCATCGACGAGAATGTGGTCGATTCCGCCATCGAGGCGATAGAGCACCCATTGGGACACGTTTGAAATCGACAGAAGATCGCGGGTGCGTTTGATCATGTCGTCGAAGTCGAGAAGCCCCAGAAGCGCCTTTCTTTCGAGAAAGGGCGGCAAGAGCGCCTGCGCGAACTTGTGGAGCGCGAGGGTCCGGTTTGCGTCCCGCAGCGCGCCGAGATTGCCGCGCGCGTTTTCGATCCGGTTCCCGAAATCCTCAAAGCGGGAGAATATCTCAGGGTGTGCGTTCAGGAGCGCTTTGGTCGGGATGCCGCGGGGCTTTGCGACCTTGGAGACAAACGGGTTCGCCGTCTTTTCCCCGAAGAGAAGCGCGTCGCAACAGGATTGAATGAGACCCAAACTAGGCTCTAATCCAGCCCAACTTGCAACTTTCTCGCCATTCTTTTGATCGGTGCTTCCACCCTGAGCCAAAATCGCAGCGACCTGCCCGAACAACTCTTTCTCACCGCCGAGGAACACCTCGGAGAGCAAAGTTTGCTCGTCAAAGCCGTCAGGCAGTCCGAACCACGACCAGATGTCGGACTTCGATTTTGCAGGGCTGAACTTGTCCCGATTGCTTATAACCGTGAGGGCGAGATCGGTCAGATCGAGATCGTTTACATAGGGCGCGACACCATCAATCGCATCGCGACCTGTGCCCGTTGCGAGGTCCTCGAGGATATCAATGACGATGGACCGTGCTTGCCGCGCATCCATTTCCTTGAACTGCGGTGATACCCCGGCCTCAAGCGGAAACCGACGCAGCAAAGCGCTACAGAACGAGTGGATCGTCTGAATTTTCAATCCGCCCGGTGTTTCGATGGCCCGCGCGAACAGCGTGCGGGCGTGGCGCATCTTAGTGTCATCGAACTGTGTGTCGGGGGCGAGTTGCGACAACTCTGCGCGCAGAGGCACATCGGGCAGCATGGCCCACTGCCCCAACCGCTTGAATAGACGGTTTTGCATCTCTGCGGCGGCGGCCTTGGTATAGGTCAGACAGAGGATGTGTTGTGGCGGCGTGCCGTCGAGCAAGAGACGCGCCACGCGATCCGTGAGCACCTTTGTCTTCCCCGACCCTGCATTCGCGGACACCCATGTTGAGACATCCGGTCGTGCGGCCAGAATTTGGCGACGGGTGGCTTCATTCGGGGCGGTCATTCGAGATCCTCCGCGACAGGCGTGTCAGAGTCCGCCCATTCTCCGTGGCGGGACAGGTGGTCGAAATCACTCGTGAACTGGACTTTCTCCATCATGCGCCGTGCCGAATAGCCCTTTTCCGGATTATCATAGGCGGCAATCAAGTCCGCGAGACGGGCAACAACCTCATTGATGTCCTCGCGGGTTAGCTCTTTGGATTCTTCGGTCAAACCGGCATTGAGGCCAATGTAGCGCACCTCCGCGACATCCCCTTTCCGGACATCATCAAATCCACCTGCCTGTAGAATGGCCGCTTCGAGGAGAAGTTGGACAGCAAAGACCTTCATCTGCGCGGCGGTGGGCGGTTTGCCCGTCTTGTAGTCATAGATGACAAATTGCCCGTCTTCGCGCTCATCGATCCGGTCGGCTTTGCAGTTCAGTGAAAAGTCGAGACTTGGGAGGTGGAGCGAGCCTTTTGCCTCGATTGCAGAAGGCGTCCCCACCTCAAGACGTTTATGTTCATTCGCAACGAGTTGACCCGCAATATTGCGCATCCGACCGAGCCACACACGCCGTGCTGATGGCCACGCGACCTCTGTTTCGAGCACGCGTTCCGCCGTCGCCAGAAAACGGGCGACGCCTTCTGCGGTCGTTTCCTCGGACATCTGTTTGAGGAACTCTTCCATGATTTTGTGGAACGCGGTGCCTCGTTCTCGGACATCCGGCTCACGGGTCAGCGGGTCGAGTTTTGACAGATGGAGGACGCGGCTCGCGTATATGTCGTAGGGGTCGCGGATGAGGGTTTCGATCCGCGTCACCGAAAGCTGCCGAGGACGGGCGCTCACTGGTGGACGCGGGCTAGGGCGATGGGCGCGCTCAACCTTCTCGGCCGGTTGATCCATCATTCCTGCGAACTTTAGCCAGACATCGCCGCGTTTACGCATGTTTTGAAGGGCTTCGCGCCCCTCGTCTGACATCCCCGCCATCAGGTTCAAAAGACGGATCAACCAGCGCGACGCAACGGCCTCCGCCTCCGCATCCCGTTTCGAGCGCGTGAGAAAGACCTTTGGCGCGCCAATGGCTTGTTGGAAATCGTGGGCGGAGAGGCCGATGGGTTGCTCCGGCGAAATTAGCCCCGCCTGACGCCGCATATCGCGACTGAACCAAGGGTCTTGACCGGCGGCGGCTGGCCAAACACCTTCGTTCAATCCGCCGAGAATGACGCGTTCCGCGCCCAACGCGCGGGCTTCCAGTGTCCCCCAGATCATAATCTCCGGATGATTTGGCGTTGGTTCACGCACCAGACCGCGCCCAAGGACGGCACGGAAGAGATCGCTGAATTCGATAACGGAAACCGGATCGGGGTGCACAGCTTCGCGCGCGAACTCGGAAACCACACGCTTCGCCTCGCGCCCTGCGTGACGGGCCCACAGTTCGCTGTAATCCTCCGCAGATGGTCCCATCACAAGGCTGGAACAGCAGGCGGTGAGATGTGAAAGCTGATCGGACAATGGCGCTGGTCCCGCGTCGCTGATCTCTGCACTGATGCCAGCGACCCATTTGGCCCAGCGACCTCGCGCCTCACGATCTTCTTTGTCCTCACCGGATGTCTCGGCCCATTTGGCGAGCCCATCCTGATCCGGAAATCCGATGCCCTTTTTCCGCAAATACTTCTCTAGCTCGCGAGTCCAGAGAAGGTGCGGACCGCGCCCTTCGTCGCCTGTTGCGCCGCGTGCACACAGCGGGTGTTTGAGAACAGTCAGAAGGTCTTCGGAGGAAAGCACCCGCCCGCGCAATCCGGTGATATGACGCAAAAGGCGACCCGGGGGCGTTTGATGCAACGGAACACCTGCGCTGTCGTCCGGCACAATGCCCCACCGATTGAGCTGCGCGGTGACACGTCGCGCCAGATCGCGATC
This sequence comes from Celeribacter litoreus, assembly GCF_020165855.1. Classification (GTDB taxonomy): domain Bacteria; phylum Pseudomonadota; class Alphaproteobacteria; order Rhodobacterales; family Rhodobacteraceae; genus Celeribacter; species Celeribacter litoreus. The sequence goes on from NZ_JAIUFY010000001.1 coordinate 304,339, forward strand.
TGGTGTGACGAGCGCAGCGGTTTCGCCGGCTTCTACGGACTCGCGTAGGATGAGGGCTACGGCATCGGATTCCGTGCGCAAATCCGGTGCTTCAATGAGGGTGACATCGGCAGTTGCTTCTTTCACATTCTCAAATTTTGGCCCTTCGATCATCCACTGGTCTGTGACGGGCGCGGGGCGTAAAGAAAGCGAAATAAGCCGGTTTCGGGTCTCATTTGGTGCCGACGTCGTGCTCCACAGTGGAATATTCCATGGCTTAACACCGAGCTTTTCGGCGATGCGCGATGTCCGCTCCTGCGGGTGATCGACATTTGCGGATGAGGTTGGCGACGCACCCGCAATTTGATCCCAGATTTCCGGTCGCATCGAGAAATCGACCCCCGGAAGGATAACGGCGCCCTGCGGTAGAGACGCGACGAGGGTCATGAGTTCCGCGGTGATGCCACGCGAACCCGTTGAGCCAGCGACGATGACGGGATGGTCAGGTGGACAGGTACGCCACACCTCGGACTTGAGGCGAAGGGCCTGAAGCGCGACTTCTTCTGATCCCGGTTCGTGACCGCTCTCCGGTCCGAAGAAATCGAAAATGATCGACAGGAATTGGAGCGATTTCTGCCAATGTCCGGACGAGTCCTGCACCTGAAGATTGCGGATGTTTTCGGGCGTGACGCCTTCCTCATGCATCTCGGACAGCAGCAGGGCCAGACTGTCGGAGAGATCGAAAACAGAACTCCGCGCGGCGAACTGTGGCTCCTGCGTCAGGAAGTAGGAAATGAGCCTTGCGAGCTCCAATCGCCGCCGCAGACCGCTCGCCGGAATGGGGAGATTTCGCGCGGCTTCTTCGACGCCGAATTGCGAGACGAGACGCACTTTGGGCAGGAATCGGGTCGATTTGTCATCAAAAGCGGCGAGGATATCGCGCCGCATCCGGCCGGTGTTCACGTAGATTTCGGTCTGGGCAAGCGTTTCGGGGGCAAAGTCGGAAAGGCGTTCAATCAGCCCCTGTTTGACCGCTTCGGGATAGTTGATGCCGCAGGGCAATCCGTATAGTCCGCTCTCTCCCGCTCTTCGGATCATGGCTTCGCCTTCAAAAGTGTTTCTGCAATTTCGATGCCGTCAGGATGTCCGACATCCACCCAATCTCCGGGGTATTCCACGCCGAAAATCCGGCCCCTTCTGAATAGATTTTCCCAAACAATATTTAGGGAGAAATGGTCATCTTCAATCTCTGCGACGGCTTCAGTTTTGAGGATTTGCATCCCTGTGTAAACCGTTGCGTTCCCGCGAGAGATTCGGCCCTCACCACTCAAATCGAAATCGCCAGTGCCCAGATGCGCATGGGTGCGCGCCATCGGGACCACGAGCAAGAGAGCGTCCATACGATCTGGGTCCCATGCTTTTGAGAGAATCTCTGCGGCGCGCGGCCCGTTCCAAACGGCATCGGTGTTCATCGTGAACAGGGTATCGGTCGAAAACATCGGCAGCGCGTTTTTGAGCCCGCCGCCGGTTTCGAGGAGGGTCGGTTCAAAGACTGTCTTCACACCAAGCGCGCCCAGATGCTGTTCAAGCATATCGGGAAGGTAATGAAGATTGGCCACCCGATGCTCTACGCCCTCCAGTTGCTCCAATGCATGGTCCACGAGCGGCTTTCCCGCCACCTCGATCATCGGTTTGGGGCGATCCTGCGTGAGCGCCTTCATCCGCGTGCCGCGACCGGCGCAGAAGATCATTACAGAGTTGGGATGGTGCCGCATTTTTCTTTTAGAAGTTTGAGGTTCTCGGGAGTGGGTTCAGGGAAGTGTGTGTGGACCAGAGCGGCCAAGTCACTCAGATCAGGGTGCTTCAGATCCTGCATCAGATGTCCCCAAACCCTCGGAACGAGATCGACATAGTGCGGCTTTTCGAAATGAAGCGACATGCGTCCGAAGACCATCAAAATGCGAAGATTTCGCTGAACCGAACAAATCGCCGCCTCCCGCGCGAAGTTTTCGGCGTTTAGGCCGCGGCGCTCGACAAACCTGTCTTTGCAGCGGGTTTGGATATGCGCGGGCACGTCTCTCCGCGCGTCGGTGGTGAGGGAAATGAGATCGTAGGCAGCAGGTCCGTGCATGGCGTCCTGAAAATCGAGCAAGCCCACACGCGCGGCGCCTTCGCGATCCGGCAGCCATAGGAGGTTCTGTGCGTGATAGTCCCGCAAAATGGTGACGGAGCCGCCGCCGAGCAACGCAATCAGGGGCGTCAGCGCCTCGGTCGCCGCCGCCCGTTCTTCAGACATGTCGCGTCCAGTGAGAGGTTCGACATACCAACGATAGCTGTCGAGCGCGACGCGGCTCATCATCTCGGTGTAATCGTCGAGTTGTGGCATCGGCTCCGCATCGCAGAGGGTGACGAGAACATCGACGGCTGCGTCGTAAATCTGATCTTCGCTATCCGGCTGACGACGGCACATTTCATCGTAGAGCGTGTCGCCGAAGTCTTCGAGGATCAGAAATCCACGCTCTTCATCGGCTTCAAAAATCTCCGGCGCGGAGAGGCCGAGGGATTTCAAATAGGCCGCAACCTGAAGAAAGGGACGCACGTCTTCGCCAAGCTCAGGTGGCGCGTCCATCAGGATGGCGCCCTGCCCTGTTTCTGTGTCTTTGAGTCGGTGATAGCGGCGTCTGGATGCGTCACCCGCCAAGGCAATGCGCTGGGCATTTGCCCACTCGCTTTTGGAAAGGAAGTGTTCGCGCAGGTCTCCCCGCTCTGCCTGAATGCCTGTGATCATGTTTTGCGCCTCTTTTGTCGGACTGTTGTCGCACGACTTGAAGCACAGCGCCAGACGCGGCAGGTGGCGAACTTCTTTCTACATTTTAAGGTGCTTTACCTCTTTGAGCATGGGAGCATTTAGACGCTGGAGCGCGCTCTCTCCTTCGGGTGAAAAGCCAACGAGCGTATGGCCCGCGGGCAAAGGTGTGAACCGACAGTTAAGCCGACGTCCGTCCCATAGATGAGTCGTGCCCGTCAATTCGTTGCGGTCACCATGGCATCCTAAAAAGTCGCGAAGTTGAGACCATAGATGTGTCGGAGCGCTTTTCGCGTGCCAGACCTCCGTGGTGTCACCGATGTTGCAGTCGGAAAGACTCCCGAACGGCTCGTGGCCCCAAAGTTTGGAGTAGGCAGCATTCACCATGGTGAGGCTGCCATCACTCGAAAATACGGCGACGGCTTCATCAAGCGTATCGAGGACCGCCTGTCCGACTTCAATTTCGGATCGAAAGCGTCGGGTGAGCGACATTTCGGCGGAAATGTCCTCGAAGACGAAGGCGATCGCCCCGTCGGAATGCGGTCGTCCAGAAATTCAGTAGGTCATTCCGCCCGGCAGGGACCAAAGCTCTTCGTAGGTTCCGTCCTCTGCGGCGACTTCTAGTTCGGCCATCTCTTGCCGCCATGATTTGTAATCTTTCGGCTCCGGCATCATCTGGGAGTCGCGAAGCCGGTCGAGAAATGATGACAGGCTCGGACGTGCAATTAGAAATTCCGGCGGAAGCGCTGTCAGGTCTGTCAGCGCGGGATTAAACAGCGCGAGTTCTCTCTTCTGATCGAACACGGCCAACCCGACGGTCAAGTGCGAGAAGGCTTTCGTCAGGGTTTGGGTCAGTTCCTGAAGCGAGTTCTCTGCTGCAACCGTATGATCGACGGACACGGCGGTGAAAAAATACCCTTCGCTACTCGCAAAACGGTGCACGTCGAACCACTGAGGGGCGCTGCCCTTTGTGGGCGCGGACAGGCGGAGCGGCTCCTTTGGACCTGCGTTCAAGAGGGCACCCGTGTCAAACAGCCGTTTTGGTGGCCAACTCGGGATATCGCCGTGCTGTAGAAGTGTGTCCGACACTTCAAGGTAAGCTCGGTTCGCCCAAAGAATCGCGCCATCAGGCGTTTCGCGCCACGCCAGATAAGGGAGCTCATCGGTGGTGGAGCGAAGGGTTTCAAGTTCACGTTCCATTGCGCAAAGGGCATGTTGGTCGAGCTCCCTCACCTCCTTTGCCGCATGTTCGACAACCGTGATCCGCGTGAACCCGTTTCGAATAGATGTCGACAGAATGGCCTGCCCGTCGTTCGAATTTAGCGGGCCCTTCTGTCCAAAAGTTTTTCCCTGAAGGCCGGGAAAGCGTGTCGACATGATTGAGAGAAAGCGTGACCAATCCGATCCGGTGTCGGTTGCGGTCGCGAGTATGCTGCGTGCGCTATCGGTTGCGTTGATGAGCCTGTCGCCCTCGAACAAGAAGACAACACCTTCTTCGGAGCTGAGGATCGAATCTGCCTCTGATTTTACCCGCGCGCGGTCAAGCCATCCGAGAACAAAGAGCACGGAAACTGCGACACACAGGGTTCCGCCTAGAAGGCTGAGGAAAATTGTTAAATCACTCAATGACATCGAATCTTGCCGTCCCGAAAGTTTGCGACGGAGAGACATTGGAGCGCGTTAGTTAACAGTTGGTTAAGTGCGGTGGTGCTCAGAGGGTGAAAGGGACGTTTTCGCCGAGCGCTCGGTTCTCTTCACCTTCTGGCACACTTATCTGGGATCGCTTCCATGACAATTCGACGATTGCCCCCGACCGGCGACCAGCGTGCAAATGGAGATCATGGCGATCCGAGCCGTTCGCAAAGGCAATCTCGGCCCCTGTCCGCTCAAGCAGCGTTTTTGCGATAAACAGACCGAGACCCATGCCCTGATATCCGGGTCGCTTGGTCATGTCCCGATCTGCGCGATGGGCCCGCATGAAGGGGTCGCCGATGCGGCCGATGACGGAGGCCGGGAAGCCCGTTCCGTCGTCAATAATGCGCAGAGTGATGTTGTCATGGCTCCATGTGACATCGATCCAGACAGTGGTTTCCGAGAAATCCACTGCATTTTGAACGAGGTTGCGGAGACCGTGGATGATTTCCGGTTGCCGGTAGACGAAGGGCTGGCCAGAGCCGTCCTCCGATCCAATCAGATCGAGAAGCACGGTTTTGCCGCGCGACATATGGGGCGCTGCTGCTTCTTCGATGACGGTTTGTAGCGGAGCCAACCGCATATGGAGATCGTCTTTGCCCGCCTGTCCCATGGAGTGCAGGATGTCACGGCAGCGGTCCGCCTGCTCGTTGATCAGGAGTGCATCGTCCCGCAATTCGTCCTTATCCGACAATTCGTCGGCCAATTCGCGGGAAACCAGCTTGATCGTTGCGAGGGGGGTGCCGAGTTCGTGCGCTGCTGCGGCGACGACCCCGCCGAGATCGGTCAGTTTTTGCTCCCGGAAAAGGGCCATCTGGGTTGCGAGAAGCGCGTCGGACATCCCGTGGATTTCGGACGTCACCTTCCATGAGAACACACCGAGGAAGACAACGCCGATCACAATGGCGGCCCAGGCGCCGAACAGGAAAATCCGTGGCATCATCAGGACATCGCCGGACACGGTTTGAAGCGGCACATTGTAAAGCGCGATGAAGCTCACGAATATGATCGTCAGAACCCCGATCAGCACAGCCGAGACAGGACGCAATGCGGAGGATGCGATGGACACGGGGGCGAGGATCAGGAGGGAGAACGGATTGTTCAGCCCGCCCGACAGAAATAGCATCCCTGACAATTGGGCGATGTCGAACAGGAGCATGAGCGTCGCGCCGCGTTCGCTCAGGCGTTTGTTCTCCGGATAAATGAAGGTTGTGACGATGTTGAGGATGATCGACGCACCAATAACGAGCGCGAACCCGCCCTCCTCGAACTTCAATCCGAACAAAGTCGCTGCCGCGAGGATGGTTGCGAGCTGGCCCGCGATGGCGATCCAGCGCACCAGTATCAACGTGCGAAGCCGCACCCAGCCGGATCTGTGCTCACCGGTCAGAAGATCGTCGTCATTTTCTACCATGGAGCGATTGTGATCCAACTGCGTCATTAATTCCCTTGTTAGTCGGTCCATTTCCCACGATCAATGCGCAACCCAACCGCCCGACCATGAGGAGACCCGACATGTCCGTGAAAACTTTTGCAATTGGCGCTTCCCTCGTTCTCGCCGCTCTCATTGGCGGGTCCGCATGGTATGCGACGCGCACGACTTCGGGCGAGGAATTTGCGCAGTGTAGTGGTTCGACGGTGTCCGGTGGCAAGGCCGCAATCGGCGGGCCGCTTGACCTCATCAATGAAGATGGTGTCGCGGTCACGGATGCCGAGATGTTTACGAAACCGACGATCCTCTACTTCGGCTATACGTTCTGCCCCGATGTGTGCCCGCTTGATAATATGCGCAATGCAGACGCTCTGCGTATTCTCGATGAACGTGGCTATGATGCGCAGGCGGCGTTTATCTCCATCGATCCGGAGCGTGACAACGTTGAGGTGGTCAAAGAGTTTACCTCCCTCTTCCATGACAACATGACCGGATACACAGGCACGCCGGAGCAGATTCAGGCGGCATCGAAAGCCTACAAGACCTACTTCAAAAAGCAGGACGGTGATCCGGAATACTATCTCGTCGACCACTCGACCTTCACCTATCTGGTGTTCCCTGAGATCGGCTTTGTCGATTTCTTCAAGCGTGACGACACCGCCGAACAGATGGCGGATCGCGTCGGATGCTTTATTGACGCCGCAGGGTAAAAATTGACCCTGCTCTCCATGCCCCTTAAAACACTTTCATATCTTTGCAGATAGACGCGAGCAGGAGGCAAGCCAATGAGCGCCGAGGATACTTTGGATCTGGGTCACGACACGTCTCTGTTGCTTGTTGATGATGACGAGCCGTTTCTGCGCCGCCTCGCGCGCGCCATGGAAAAACGTGGCTTCGCCGTTGAAACCTCTGACTCGGTGGCTGGTGGCAAGGCCATCGCAACGGCGCGCCCGCCCGCCTATGCGGTGATCGACCTGCGGCTCGGGGATGGAAACGGTCTTGATGTCGTTGAGGTTCTTCGTGAAAACCGCCCCGATAGTCGCATCGTTGTTCTGACGGGATATGGTGCGATTGCGACGGCGGTTGCGGCCGTGAAAATCGGCGCGACGGATTACCTGTCAAAACCCGCCGATGCTAATGACATCGTGAACGCCTTGCTGGCGCGCGGGGATGAGCTCCCCCCTCCGCCAGAAAATCCGATGTCTGCGGATCGCGTCCGTTGGGAGCACATTCAGCGCGTCTATGAGCTTTGCGATCGGAACGTGTCAGAGACCGCGCGGCGTCTCAACATGCATCGCCGGACGCTTCAACGCATCTTGGCGAAACGCTCCCCGCGCTAAGCCTCGCGTTTCGCGATCTTCAGGAACCAGTTTCGAAGCGTCTTCACGCGTGGCGAAAGAACGCCGGGTGGTGTCACGATGTGATAGCCGAGACCCATGGAGTCATGCTCAAAGAATGACGTCATTTGACCGGACTCAAGATCATCTCTGACGAGGAGATCGACCTGTAACGAAATGCCGAGGCCGGATCGTATGGCAGACAGGGCAATGGCGTTCGTGTTCAGCTTGCGAAACGGCAAGGTGTTGAAATCCAGTCCGAGCACTGGCCCCCACGTGAACTGCTCAATCGAGTATTGGGAAAACACCCAAATCAGATCTTCAAGCGGCCCGAGATCGGCGAGCGTTTCGCCGGAGTGATAGCTCGGCGCGGCGACGACATGAAACGGGCTGTCGAGCAAAGGCACAGAGTCCAGCCCATCCCATTCCCCTGTTCCATACCGGATCGCAAGGTCGAGCCCCCCTGCCCCGATATGATCGCGCACGGCAGACGATTCCAGAACGACGTCGATTTCCGGATGCTCTTCCCAAAAGAGTTTCAGCTTCGGCATCAGCCACTTTTCCGCGAACCCGCTCGTGGTCGAAATCCGGATCGGGCGCTCCGCGTGGTTCTTCTCGATCAATCTCACGCCTTGTTTGATCTGCGCGAACCCCTCGGCCAGCGATCTGGCGAGTTGCTGCCCTTCTTCTGTGAGGAAAAATCCGCGACCAACCTTTTCCAGGAGCGACTCTCCGAAGAAAGCTTCGAGGCCGCGCACATGTTGGGAGATTGCTGCATGGGTCACGTTAAGCTCTCGCGCTGCCGCAGAAAAACTGCCGAGGCGTGCGGTTGCTTCAAAGGCTCTGAGCGCGGAGAGCGAGGGGATGTCGGACCAACTCATGCCTTATGTTAGCTGAACTTACATCAGATAAAAATTCCTGACTTTGGATTCTCCACGCTTTGTGGCCTGATGTAGAGAGCGAGAAGGAGAGCCGAAATGCACATTTACCCAAAGAAAACAAAGGTCAAGACCGATCCTCATTTAAAATCTATGGGAGAGGGCATGACGAATATCAGAGCCGGAGACAAAGAGCGTCGCGCACTGGAACATCAGCTCAACTTTCATTTGAACCGCCGGATCAGCCTCTGATCATCAAAGCCGCGCCATCAATTCCTCGTGCCGTTTCGTAAAGGCCGCGCGGGTTTCGACCGGCGGGCGCAGACGGATGTGGAGATCGCGGGTGAGTTCCGGATTGAGTTTGCCGAAGAGCTTGTTGGCCTCGGCTTCTGAGAACCCCGCGATTTGCGTTGCCTCCAACCAGGCGGACACTTTGTCCGCCTTTTTGATCTTCTTTTTCACCGTCGCAGGAAGTTTTGCGGGTAGACCAAAGCGGATATGGATCGCAGTGGTCAGGCGTTCGTCCAGTTCTCCGTAATTTGGCCCGATTGCGGCCTTCACCGGTGAAATCATATCCCCGATGACGTATTCCGGCGCGTCATGCAGAAGAGCGGCGAGTTGCCATTTGATCGGCTCCTTCGGGTAGAGCCGCCGAAAAATCTCTTCAACAAGAACAGAGTGCTCCGCGACCGAATAGGCGTAGTCACCCTGCGTCTGACCGTTCCAGCGGGCGACAAATGCGAGACCGTGCGCGATATCCTCAATCTCGATGTCCATTGGTGTGGGGTCGAGCAGGTCCAGCCTGCGTCCCGACAACATTCTTTGCCATGCCCGTTCTTGTGCCATGTGCTTCCCTCGTCCACTCTCTTCCTTAGCTATCGCGCGACGCCGTGTTTTTCCACGAGTCTTGTCTGATCCTTGGCAAAACCTACCTCGTCGTTGTAAGGGCATGCCGAAGCTGATAACCAGCGCACGAATTTACATATATATGCAGGAGCCATCGACATGGGCACCGACTATATCGTCAAAGATATCTCTCTGGCTGACTTTGGCCGCAAGGAACTCGATATCGCAGAAACCGAAATGCCGGGTCTCATGGCTCTGCGAGAGGAATTTGGTGAATCCAAACCGCTCACCGGAGCGCGTATTGTCGGCAGCTTGCACATGACGATCCAGACGGCAGTTCTGATCGAGACCCTCGTTGCGCTGGGCGCAGATGTTCGCTGGGCCTCCTGCAACATCTTCTCCACGCAGGACCACGCTGCAGCGGCGATTGCGGCGGCAGGCATTCCGGTCTTCGCGATCAAAGGTCAAAGCCTTGAAGAACATTGGGATTATCTCGACAAGTCCTTCCAGTTCGCCGATGGCCCGAACATGATCCTCGACGACGGCGGCGACGCGACGCTCTACATCCTGCTCGGCGCACGCGCAGAAGCCGGTGAAGACGTTATCTCCGTTCCGACGTCCGAAGAAGAAGCTGTGATCAAAGCGCAGATCAAGAAGCGGATGGAGGAAACCCCGGGCTGGTTCACCAAGATGCGCGATCAGATCAAGGGCGTCTCCGAGGAAACCACCACCGGCGTTCACCGCCTCTACGATCTCGTGAAGCAGGGCCAATTGCCCTTCCCCGCGATCAACGTGAACGATTCTGTGACCAAGTCGAAGTTCGACAACAAATACGGCTGTAAAGAGAGCCTCGTCGACGGCATCCGCCGCGCAACCGACACGATGATGGCGGGTAAAGTGGCTGTCGTCTGTGGTTACGGTGACGTGGGTAAAGGGTCTGCTGCGTCCCTTCGTGGCGCTGGCGCCCGTGTGAAAGTGACCGAAGCCGACCCGATCTGCGCCCTTCAGGCGGCTATGGACGGGTTCGAGGTCGTTCTGCTCGAAGATGTCGCATCCAGCGCAGACATCTTCATCACAACGACCGGCAATAAAGACGTCATCCGCATCGAGCACATGCGCGCGATGAAGGACATGGCGATCGTCGGCAACATCGGCCACTTCGATAACGAAATTCAGGTCGCGGCTCTGAAGAACCACAAGTGGACTAACATCAAAGACCAAGTGGATATGATCGAAATGCCCTCCGGCAGCCGCATCATTCTCCTCTCTGAGGGTCGTTTGTTGAATCTCGGCAACGCGACGGGCCATCCGTCCTTCGTGATGTCCGCGTCTTTCACCAACCAAGTGCTCGCTCAGATGGAGCTCTGGACGAACGGCGACAACTACGAAAACGACGTCTACATCCTGCCGAAGCATCTGGATGAGAAAGTGGCGCGCCTGCATCTCGAGCGTATCGGCGTCAAACTTACCCAGCTCTCGAAAGAGCAAGCTGATTACATCGGTGTGACCGTTGAAGGTCCCTACAAGCCGGAGCACTACCGCTACTAAATGTAGGCAAAATAGAACGAGAGAGGCCGTCCAGTTGGGCGGCCTTTTCTATTTTGCGCTGCCACAGCCCATTGGTGACGTTACGGCTCTTTGGCGTGGGTGGGAGTTTTGGCGGTAAATTCTCCTTTGTAGAGTGAATGATCGCCTTTAGCCTCTTTTGAGAAGGCCGCAAAATGCGGGTGTAATTTGGCAAGTGGGAGAGACCTTATGGGAAAACGTGACGATCTAATTGCGAAATATGCCGAAGACTTGAAAACCAAATGTGGTATCGAGCCAGACATGGACCTCCTCACGAAAGTGACCATCGGCTGCGGACCGGCGATCTATAAAGATGATGCGTCGACAGTTGCCGCGTCTCAGGAGAGCGAACTCGAGACAGTGAAGAACAATTTTCTTGTCAAAAAGCTCGGCCTATCTGACGGTCCGGAACTTATGGATGCGATCAATTCTGCGATTGAGACGTATGGCCAATCAGAGCGGAACAAATACCGCGCCGTGTTCTACTATCTGCTCGTAAAGCACTTCGGCAAAGAAGCCCATTACGGCTGATCCGAAACGCTAAAGTTATTCGAAGCCGCCTCTCTTCGGGGCGGTTTTTCTGTCCGAAGGTTTCGAAATGGTTACAAATTTCGATTTAAATTGAATTACTTGGTGTTTGCCCTGAATCACCGAAACCCATAGTGTCTACCTACGGACCAGGACGGACCGGACCCTGAATTTTGAACACGTGTGGTGCTAGGGAGCACGTGGGGTGGTGGAGGGTCCTGACTGTGTTCGGGGCCCTCCCTTTTTTATTTTGCGAGGGTCCATTCAGGACGGGTCGGTTTCACCGATCTCGCAAATGATCTTCCATTCATCATCTGTCACCGGCTGAACCGACAAACGGCTGTTGTTCACCAGAACCATGTCTTTCAACCGCGGATCCGCTTTGCACATCGCGAGCGTGACGGGTTTCGTGAACGGGCGCACGGCTTTGATGTCCACGCAATCCCAGCGCGGATCGTCCGCCTTGCTGTCGGGGTGCGCCTCTGCGCAGACCTCTACAATCCCGACGATCTCGGTTTCCTTACGCGAGTGATAGAAGAAACCGCGCTCACCGAGTTTCATGGCGCGCATATTGTTGCGGGCCTGATAGTTGCGAACGCCGTCCCATTCTTCGCCAGCGTCACCTTTGGCGACCTGCTGATCCCAGGACCAAACTTCTGCTTCGGATTTGAAGAGCCAATACGCCATTAGCCGATCACCCGGTTCCAAGCTTCGATGCGAACATCGGCAAACAGTCCAGCCTTCGCGTAGGGATCATTCGCTGCCCACTCTTCTGCGGCTGCCATATCCTCGACCTCGATGATCACGAGAGAGCCATACATCTCGCCGTCTGCATTGAGAAACGGACCTGCCTGCTCAACCACGCCACAGCTTTTGAGGTAGTCGACATGTTCCGGACGGGTGTCGAGACGAATTTGAAGTGCGCCGGGTTTATCAGTGCACATGACTGCGAATTTCATCTGTTATTCCTTTTTGAGTGGGCGGTTCAGAAGATAGTCCAGAGCTTCGAGAACGGAAATGTCCCCTGCCCCGATTTCGGCAACCATCAGAGAGATTGGCATTTCAATATTCTGCTCGCGTGCAATTCTAGCGACAGCCTGCGATGTCGCGACGCCTTCGACGGTCATTTTCGGATCGAACTCTTCCTGACGTCCGAGCGACAGTCCAAACCGGTAATTACGCGAAAGTTCGGAGGAGCATGTCAGCACCAGATCGCCAAAACCGGAGAGACCTGTGAGCGTCTCGGGCTGTGCGCCCGCGTGGATACCAAACCGCTGCATCTCTGCAAAGCCGCGCGTCATGAGCGCGGCGCGCGCACTGTCGCCGAGGCCCGCACCAATGCAGGCGCCAGAGGCGATTGCGATCACGTTTTTCAGGCCGCCACCAAGCTCCGCGCCGATCGGGTCGGTGCTCAGGTAAATCCGCAAACGCGGGGTCGCGAGCGCGTATTGCGCCTCTTTGCCACGCTTTTCATCTGCGCAAGCGAGCGTGAGCGCGGTGGGTAGACCCTTCGCAATATCAACGGCGAAACTCGGGCCGGTGAGAACGGCCGGAATGGCGTCAGGTTTGTGCGCAGAGATTACGCCGGTCGGTCCCCTCAGAGTCTTGAGATCAATGCCCTTCGAGCACGCGACGAGCACCTTGCCAGTAAGCGGGTCTTCGATGGTTGAGAGAAGATCGGAGAGCGCCTGCATCGGTGTGGCGAGCAGAATGATATCTGCGTCGAGGGCATCTTCGAGGGAATTCGTGACGCTGAGAGGATCCGGAAACGGGAAACCGGGCAATCGAGAGGAGTTCGCGCGCTCTTGCGCCATGGTGGCCGCATGCTCCGGATCACGAGCCCAGAGCGTCACGGTTTGGCCGGCGCGGGCAATTGTCATGGCCAGAGCGGTCCCGAATGCGCCAGCGCCAAGAACGGAAATGTAGCTCACGAGTTGCCCCCTCCTGCGACGCGTTCCATTGTTTCGTTGCTCTATGGGAGGTATCACCGTGCGTGAGACCAGACAATCCCGAGACCGAATTTGACCGCCACCGTTTTGATCACACGCCCGATGGAGGATGCGCGCAAGCTCGCAGCACAGCTGCCTGATGCCAACGTGATCTGCGCGCCGGTCATGGAGATTGTCCCGCTTTCTGTTCCTTTGCCTGAGCAGGATTTGGATTTTTTGATCCTGACATCACGCCATGCCGTGCCGATGGCGTCCGGTTTTTCACATCTCCCGGTCGTGTGCGTCGGGACCGCAACAGCACGCTCCGCGCGCGAGGCGGGCTTCGATGTGACGGATGTTTTCGAAAATGCCGACAAATTGGTCGCGGCGGTTTCTGAAAAACGGGGGAAATCCGCTTGCCATCTCCATGGGCGACATACCCGCGGCGACATTGCGGAACGCCTGACGGCTGCTGGGCTCAAAGTGGCATCTTGTGTTGTCTATGACCAAGGTGCGCAGCCTTGGAGCGATGCGGACCGAGATCAGATTTTCGCGTCAGAAACGCTCATTTTGCCCGTTTATTCGCCCCGCACGGCGAAAATCGTCTCAAAACGGCTCGCCGAGTTTGAGGGTTTCATCACTATGATAGCGATATCAGAGGCTTGCGTCTCGGCATGGAGCGGCAACCCGCCGGACCGCATCGTTGTCGCGGAACGTCCTGACGGAGAGGCCATGCTCCGAGCTATTGCGTCGCAGGTGACGTGATCATCGCTTGAGAGCGCCCTCCGCAAGGGCTAGGTTTTAATCCAGAGTATGAAAAGTTTTTGGATTCGAAAGGTTGGTCGCGTGTCGGAGGAGAAGAAAACGTCACAAGAGGACGTGAAGAACGAAGCGGACGAGTCGCAAGACCAAGCTGTTTCAGAAGGCCAAGAGGCCGACGACGCGAAGATCGAAGAGAGCGACGCGGCCTCCGAAGAGGTCGTCGAAGAAACTCCTGAAGACGTTGATCCGGTCACTGATGCCGAAGATGACAGCATTCCGGATTCTGATGATGAAATCAGTTCTGACGAGACAGACGCGGACCAACTCACCGATGAGGTTGAGACGCCCGCCGAAGAAACGCCAGAACCGGCTGCGGCGGAGCCCGCTCCTGCCCCTGTTGTTGAGAAAAAATCCGGATTTGTTCCGATGCTCATTGGCGGTGTGATTTGCGCCGGCCTCGGATTTGGCGCGGCCTATTTCACCAATCCGGCGGGTGACAATGAAGAAGTGCTCGCGCAGATTTCGACGCTTGAAGAGAGAATTGCGGATTTGTCTGGTGAGACAGACCGTCTCTCGGAGGCTCAGAGCGCTGCAATCTCCGAACTACAGATGAGCGTGGATGAAAAGCTGGCTGCGACGACGACACCTTCTTCGGACATTGAGGAATTGAAATCGCAGATCGAGGCGCTGGAGATGCGACTGCTTGAGGCTGAGGCCCGCCCAGTTGCGGAGGCAGTTCTGTCGCCTGAGGCCACAGCAGCCTTCCAGAGCCAGATTGATGAGATGCAAACTCTTCTGAACGCCGAGATTGAACGGTTGAAAGAAGCGAAAGCGGCGTCTCTGGCAGAAGAGGCCGCTGCGCGCGAGGCAACGCTCAAAGCGCGCCTCCAAACCCGAGTGGATGCGGGTGAGCCATTTGCCGCGTTGCTTGATGAGATCGGCACCGAAGTTCCGCCGTCTCTCCGCGCGGCGGCAGCGGAGGGGATTGCGAGCACTGCAATGCTTCAGGAAGACTTTGCGACAAGCGCGCGCGCTGCTCTGATGTCTGCCTCCAAGGCTGCGCACGAAGCGGGCGAGCAGGGATGGCTTGCAACCGTTCTTCAAACACAATTGGGCCTGCGTTCGACAGAGCCGAAAGAGGGTGATGGCGCAGATGCTGTCCTCTCGCGTGCCGAACAGGCGGTGCGGGAAGGCAAGTTCACGGCCGCAATCGAAATCCTCGGTGCCCTGCCAGAGGCCGGTAAATCGGAAATGCAGAGCTGGATTGCGCAGGCGCAGGAACGTGTGGACGTTCTGGCCGCTCTCGACGCCTATCTTGCTCAATAAGGGAGAACAGACATGCTTTGGTCGCTCGTTAAAATCGTCGTCTTTGTTCTCCTCGTGGCTGCACTCGCCTATGGCGGGATGCTTCTCATGGATATGCAGGGCGGCGTTCAGGTCGTCTTTGCAGGGTTCGAAATCACCCTCACGCCTCTGAAGGCGGTGATCGCACTCATCGCGATGGTGGTTCTGATCTATGTGCTGATCAAGGTGGTCGGCCTCTTGATCGCGGTTCTGAAATTCCTGCTCGGAGACGAGACCGCAGTGTCCCGATACTTCGACCGCAATCGGGAACGCAAAGGTATTGAGGCCGTAACAGACGGCATGATGGCCCTTGCATCCGGCGATGGGCGCACCGCACTCTCGAAAGTTGCGAAGGCAGAGAAATATCTTCAGAAGCCCGAACTGACCAACCTGCTCAAGGCGCAAGCGGCCGTCATGAACGGTGACAAGCTCGTCGCGGAGCAGGCGTTCAAGCAACTCGTCGCAGATGATCGCACCCGTTTTGTCGGTGTGCAGGGTATTATGAAGCAAAAGCTGGAGGCGGGTGACACGGACACCGCGCTCAAGCTCGCTGAGAAAGCCTTTGCTCTGAAACCCAAGCACGTCGAAACGCAAGATATCCTCCTGCGCCTTCAAGCGGAGAAGGGCGACTGGTCCGCCGCGCGCCGCACCTTGTCGGCCAAGCTGAAACATGGAGCGATCCCGCGTGATGTTCACAAGCGCCGCGACGCTGTTCTCGCGCTTTCGCAGGCCAAAGGTGTGTTTGATAAAGACGCCACGATCGAGATGAAAGAAGCCGCGATTGAGGCGAACAAGAAGTCCCCTGATCTTATTCCAGCAGCGGTGATGGCCTCTGACGAATATGTTTCGGAGGGCAAACAGCGTCAGGCGACGCGTGTCATCAAGAAGGCGTGGGAAGCGCAGCCTCATCCGGACCTCGCGGCTGCCTTTGCGCGGATCGAACCGAATGAGACGCCGGAACAGCGGCTGAAACGCTTCTCGGCTCTTACGAAAATCCACCCGGATAATCCTGAAACCCAGATGCTCTCCGCAGAGCTCTTGATCGCGAACGAGGATTTCCCGGCAGCACGCCGTGCGCTTGCGGATCTGGCTGAAATGAACCCGACAGCACGGAGTCTCACGATTCTGGCGGCTATCGAACGTGGTGAGGGATCGGATGATGTCGTTGTCCGCGGATGGCTCACCCGTGCGCTCACAGCTCCGCGCGGCCCGCAATGGGTCTGCGACAACTGTCAGACGGTGCACGCCGAATGGGGTCCGGTTTGTGGCAATTGCGGTGGGTTTGACACCATGAGCTGGCGCAAGCCGGCTCACTCAGAGGTGGCGATGCCCGCAGGCACAGAGATGCTCCCGATGATTGTGGGTGCTGCAGCGGAGCCGAAACCGTCAGCTGACAGTGTTGAGGATGCCGAAGAGAGCGAGGATCAGCCAACCATGGTCGACGTCACTCCGACAGAGCCGGAAGAAAACCAGAAGGTGTAAATTTAGGGCTACACACCTTTGAAAGAGGGTGATAAAGACCCGCTCACGATAAGCGCTTCGGCGCTTCTCGTGAGGAAGTGCCGCTGTAGCTCAGCTGGTAGAGCACGTCATTCGTAATTAGCGGGTCCCTGCTAGAATGACTTGCGAAACCAACGAGTTCGCGGCAAATGAGAAGAACTAGTAGGGCCATAGTAGGGCCTACGATGAAAAGGTTGCCGCTGTAGCTCAGCTGGTAGAGCACGTCATTCGTAATGATGGGGTCGGGGGTTCGAGTCCCTTCAGCGGCACCAGTCCTTCTTAAATGTCATTTACCCATAAGAGTGCATTTTTGACCCATAAGCCTGCGCGCTTGTGTGCCTGACCATGTGTAGGCGCAAGATATGGTGTATTTTCAGGGGATCTAGTTTTTCACAGAAGAACCTTCAGCTTTGACCGAAGTAAAAGGCATTGCTTTCGGTCTGAAGTCTGGGCCGATTCTGTGGAAAAACTAGTGTTTTTGAGCGCAGAAATCGGCGTTCCAAACTCGGCCCAATCGCCTTTCCTATC
>NZ_JAIUFY010000013.1 GCF_020165855.1 Celeribacter litoreus
GGTCAATCCTCCCGTCCGTTGGAAGAATTGAATCAGCATCTCACACGCCAATCAAGCGCGCGTTTTTCAACGGAATAGGCGGAAAGCGGCCATTCGCAGCGTCCTGCGTGAACGGCAGCTATACACAAATAGCCGACGACGTTGAAAGCATCCGGATAGCTGCGCCGGACCTGGCCAAGGCTTGAAGGTGACGAGGTAAGTCCTTAATGCACATTGGGTTTGGTTCACGGCCTCGACGAGCAAATAAAGCAACACCAACACTTGCCTGCGAGCTGGGACGCGACTTTCTCTTTCAGGCCAGTTTTAGATGAAAAATTATTAGAACTGACCTGCTCCCCTGAAAAGTCCTCGTTTTTAAGTTAGCCTGTTCTCCATCGAAGGAGACAGACGATGAAGAAGAGCCGTTTCAGCGAAGAGCAGATCATTGTCAACGTCGGTTAGGGCCGTCCACCGAAACGGAGGGGATCGTAGGGCGCGAGATCAAGCGCGGGAGACTGTCGCGTGACGATATCGGCCACAATCTCGGCGGTGCCGGCAGACTGGGTTAGGCCCAAATGCCCGTGACCGAAGGCATAGGTCACCCGGTCGGCGCGGGGCGAGCGGCCAATTGCGGGCAGGCTGTCGGGCATGGAGGGGCGGAAGCCCATCCACTCGGTGCCACCGGTGCCATCGAAGCCCGGCAGGAATTGCACGGCTTTCTGCACGAGAATCTCGGAGCGCCTATAATTCGGCGGCAGCTCGAGCCCGCCGAGCTCGACCGCGCCGCCCACGCGCAGCCCGTCGCCGATCTTGGACACGACAAAGCCGTGGTTGCTGAAGGTGACATGGGTGCGTAGGTCGAAAGTGCGGGTCGGGAATGTGGTGTTGTAGCCGCGCTCGGTTTCCAGTGGGATGCGATCGCCCAAGGTGCGGGCGAGATGATGCGACCAGGCACCGGCGGCCACCACGACCTGATCGGCCCGGAGCAGCCCGGCGGTGGTCTCGAGAACGACTGCATCGCCCTGCTGCACCATCGCCTGCACGTCGTTAGTTTCGATCATGCCACCGGCGGCACGAAAGCAGGCTGCGAGGTGCTCGGTCCAAAGTTTGGGGTCGACGGTGTTCATCCAGTCGGGGGTAAAACCCGCGTGGGTGAAGCCCGACGCAAGGCCGGGCTGGATCTCGGCAATGGCCTCCGGGCTTTCAAGCAGGTCGAAGGCAATGCCATGCTGACGGCGCAGCTCCCAAGCCGGTAGGCTGGCTTGATACTCGGCCTCGCCCTCGTAGACTTGAAGCTGCCCCTCGCGGCGCATCAGGGGCTCGCCCTTGACACGGTCGATCAGCCGTTCGAGCGCAGCGCGAGAGAGGGTCATCAGCCGGGCCTGGGCCGAGATCGAGGCCTCGTGGCGGCGTGGGCGGCTGGCAACGTAGAAATGCCGCGCCCAGGGCAGCATTTTGAGCGCATGGGCGGGACGAAGCGATAGCGGTCCGAGCGGATCGAGCAGCCATTTCGGCGCCTTGAGCAGGATGCCCGGAGAGGCCAGCGGCTCGACATCGGTAAAGGCGAAGGCCCCGGCATTGCCGCGCGAGGTCTCCTCGGCCACGCCGCGCCGGTCTAGCAGCGTGACGGCATGCCCGCGGTCCTGCAGCGCCAGCGCCGTGTTGACGCCGATTATGCCGGCCCCGATGACGATGACGGAGGTGCCCTCGCTCTGGTTGGAACTCTCGGACATGTCTACCCCTCTTCTGTGCCTGTACCGCGTCCGTCTTACCGGCGGGCGCGGCTGCCTTTGATGTTGCGTTCGCGTGTCTAGAATGGAAGGAAAAATGCTGGGCAGATCGGATGGCCTGCCCGGCAGTGGGGGAGTTTCAGGGCGCGATGCCGTTGCGGAACGGGTCGTCGGGATCGAAAATCAGCGTGCTCTCGGCCATTACATGGGCCTTGCCGGTGATCGAGGGGATTACGCCGCCGGTGGGGCCCGCCGCCCAGGAGAGGCGATAGGCCGAGCCGATGACGGAATGCTGGGTGATCTCCTCACCCTCGGCCAGGCGGCCGGAAGCGGCAAGACAGGCCAGCCGCGCCGAGCTGCCGGTGCCGCAGGGCGAGCGGTCATAGGCATCATCGGGGCAGAGCACGAAGTTGCGGCTGTGCACTGCCGGATCCCCCGAAGGCCCGTAGAAGATGATGTGGTCGATCACGCCACCGTTCTCTCCGGCGATACCGGCAGCATGCAGCGCCTCGCGAGTGGCGACGGTGGCATCGGTGAGTGCGCGGATATTGTCGGGCGACACGGGCAGCGGGCTGGGATCGACGAGGAAGAACCAATTGCCGCCATAGGCGACATCGCCGGTGACGGCGCCAAGACCCGGCACATCGACGGTGACGTCGGTCATGGTGCGGCGGCTCTCGATATTGGTGACGGTGACCGTATGGGCATCGGTGACCAGCACCGTGACGACGCCGGCGGGCGTCTCGATGCGATGACTGCCGGTGCCAATGCGGCCCATGTGAAAGAGCGTGACGGCCAAGCCGATGGTGCCATGACCGCACATGCCCAGCACAGCCTCGACATCGAAGTAGATCACCCCGGTGACGCAGGTGGGATCGGTGGGCGGAACGAGCAGCGCGCCCACCATTGCCACCTGGCCACGCGGCTCGAGCACCACAGCGCGATAGGCATCGCGGAATTCGGTAGCAAGGCGGGCGGCCCGCTTAGGCAGCGGGCCGTCGCCGAGATCAGGGAAACCACCAAGAATGACCCGCGTGGGCTCACCGCCGGTGTGGCTGTCGATCACATGCATGTTGGTCTCCTTGGTTTTGACGCTTCAGATGGGAGCTCAGGCCGCCCAGGCTGCGTACCAGGCCTTGAACTGGGCGTACTGCGTTTCAACGAATGCCCGCTGTGCCGGGGTCAGCGCATCGGTTTCGTTGAAGTGCAGCGTGTATTCTGCATCGCCGTTCAGAACCATCAGGTACTTGTAGAAGAGTACAAGGTCGACACCTTCGTCGAACTTGGACAGCACGGCCAGCGCCTCTTCCAGCTCCTGTGCCTTAGCACGGGCCGCGACGTCGCCTTTCGCGGCGGCCTTGCACAGCTCGACCAGGTGCAGCACTTCCTTCGGGATGGCGTTGCCGATGCCGGTGATCGCGCCCGTTGCGCCGCATTTTACGAAGCCGTGGAAGACCTGCGTGTCGACACCGACCATCAGGGTAAGGTTTTCGTCGCCGGAGGTGATGTTCTCGGCCGCATAGGACATGTCAGCGGCACCGCCGAACTCCTTGAACCCGATCAGGTTGGGGTAGCTAGCCCGCAGGTCAAAGAAGAGGTCGGCGCGCGTGGCAAAACCGTAATAGGGGCTGTTGTAGATCACCGCCGGCAGACCGTTGGCGGCCTCGAGGATGGCGGAGAAGTGGGCCTTCTGTGCGGAAACCGAGGTGCCACGGGACAGCACGCGCGGAATGACCATCAGACCGGCGGCGCCCACGCGGGCCGCATGGGCGGTGATCGCCACGGCGGATTTCGTGTTGATGGCACCGGTGCCGACGATAACGGGCACGCCAGCCTCGACCAGCGCATCGACGCCCTTCATGCGCTGCTCATCCGTCAGCAGCGGCCAGTCGCCCATCGACCCGCAGTAGACCACCGCGGACATTCCGGCCTCGATCAACTCCACGCCCTTGCGCGCCAGGGCTTCGTAGTCGGGTGTACGGTCTTCTTTGCAGGGGGTCATAAGGGCCGGAATGCAGCCGGTGAAGATGGAGTCGTTCATGATTGTGTCCTTTCGAATTCCCAAAGTAGGCACTGAAAAGGTGCGTCGGAACACTCGCGGCCCGCAGACAGGAGCGGCACCCTTCTCAGGGGAGTCCTTAGCACCCCATTCTCATCTTGTCGACAAATAAAATTCAAAAATGGCGGAAGGAAGTGCCGATGAGCAAAGTCCGCTATGTCAAAATGTGATTGATGAAGTGCTGCGCGAATCTGCGGAGATATAAGACCGGATTTGTCGAACGATTTGATCGGCATGTTCGGTTGCAAGGCGATCGGATGTCTCGACATCACGGGCGATCATGGCGGAGATCATGTGGTCGTGCTCGGCCACGTACTGACGCGGCAGGTTGTCGTCATAGGAATGGTAGTACAGCCGCAGAATGCGCCGCCCGTCATCCAGAAGCCGTCGAAACAGGTCCGTGTAGTACTTGTTGCGGCCCGCCGAAGCGATGGCGAGGTGGAAGTCCCGATTGGTGGCGATCATACCCAGCACGTCGCCCGCATGGACGGCATTGCTAAAGCTAGCTTGGTGCTCTCGGATCACCGCCAGGTCAGACTCATCATAATGCTGCGCCGCAAGGCGCGCGGTCACGCGGTACATCAATGTTAGCGCGTCGAAGAAAGCCCCTAGTTGTACGAAATCGATATTGGAAACGACTGTCGTGCGATTGGTCAGCGCGGTTATTAGCCCCTCTGCCGAAAGGCGAACGAGCGCCTCACGAATCGGCGTACGCGACATGGAAAAGCGCTCCGAAAGCTCCGTTTCGTCAATCGGGCTGCCCGGCGCCAGCTTAAGATCGATGATCTCGTTCCTAAGTGTTTCATAGACGTGGGAGACCCCGCCGCCTCGCTTGACCTGCGCCACCTTACGCTCTGACGATCCCTTGCTCATGCTGCACTCCAGTTAGGTTTCAGCGATTATAGACGGTCCTTGCACGCAGGAAAACGGTGTTTTTAAATTTTAGTTGTCGACAAGAGGGAGATCATTCGATATATAACCTCTAAAGAAAAGTTTCCTGCGTGTGCTCGCTGCCCCAGTATCCGGCAGTGCCGGCCCGCCCTACATAAGCTGAACGCATCGCCATGACCCTGACCGCCTACAAGAATGCCCGCCTGCTCGACCTTGACGCGGAGCGCCTAGGTCACCTCACCACGGTTGCGGTGAAGGGTGACCGGATCTTCAGCATCGGCCAGCCCGTGCCTGAAGGCGCGAACGTGGTCGACCTTGGCGGCCGCACCTTGATGCCTGGATTGATCGACAGCCACTTCCATGTCGTGGCTCATTCCCTGGATCTCTGGAGCAATGTCATCGCTCCTGACTCTCTCGCTGCCCTGCGAGCTGCCAAGATCATGGAGGGTCTGCTGGATCGCGGGTTCACCACCGTACGTGACCTCGGCGGAGCTGATCTGGGCCTGGTGCGGGCAGTTGAGGACGGGCTGATCGATGGCCCGGACCTGGTCATCTGCGGCAAAGGCCTTTCGATGACCGGCGGTCACACCGATTTGCGCGCTCGCACCGACATCCGCCCTGACGCAATGGGCTGGCGACTGGCAAACATGGGCGTGCTGGTGGATGGCGTGGACAACATCCGCTTCACCTGCCGTAAGATGCTCAAGGAAGGCGCCAAATTCATCAAGGTCATGGCCAATGGAGGCGTCTCCTCGCCCAACGACCCCATCGACTCCATCCAATATTCTCGGGACGAGATCCTCGCAATGGTTGAGGAAGCCGAGAATGCCAACACCTATGTCTCTGCCCACGTCTACCACGACAAGGCGATCCGCCGCTGTGTCGAGTTGGGTGTGAAGTCCCTTGAGCATTGTAATCTGATCACCGCCGAAACGGCCAAGATGGCCGCCGAAGCAGGCTGTTTCGCCGTGCCCACGCTGGTAGCTTACGAGGGGCTGAAACTGGAAGGCGCTGCCTTGGGCTTGGGTGCCTCCGAGCAGGCCAAGATCGACATCGTGCGTGACAAAGGGCTGGAATCTCTGGCGATCATGCGCGACGCTGGGTTGCCCATGGCCTTCGGCACAGACCTGCTGGGCGAGCTGCGCAAATACGGTGGAATGGAATTCGACATCCTGGCCAAGGTTCTCTCGCCCGCAGAAATCTTGCGCTCGGTCACTCAGATCGGCGCAATGGCCTGCATGCGCGACGGCGAAATCGGCGTGATCGCTGAGGGCGCTCGTGCTGATTTCATCGTGGTGGATGGCGATCCCTTCGCTGATGTCACCCTTCTGGGCCGCCCCGAGGAAACTCTGCGCATGGTCGTGAAATCCGGCCGCGTAGCCCGTGACTTCATGGAGGCGGCGTGATGCCGATGGATGCCGCACACCTCTTCAAGCTGGCCGCCAGCGCCGATGCTGCCCGTCAGGTTTTTGCCTACCTGCTGGATGGGCTCAACGCCGATGTCGGCAAGGGTCTGACCACAGCCTCTGTATACGACCTGCCCAACATGCGCTCGCGCCGGGTGTTTTCGGAAAACCCGGAGGCCTATGATCTTGGCGGTTTCAAGCCGCTGGAAAAGAATCGATATTTCGATGTCGTTCTGGCCGGAACTAAGCACTTCAGCAGCACCAGCATCGAGGAGATCGCAGAGGTCTTTTTCGACTGGGAGAAGATTCGCGACCTTGGCTTTGAATCCAACATGAACCTACCTGCAGTGGCGGATGGCCGTGTCATCGGTACCGTCAATATGCTCGGGCCGCGCGGCCATTTCCAACCTGAAGTGGTGGCGCGGGCGCTTGCTTGGCAGCCAGCCGTGACAGCAGCTTTCTTGCTGCTCAACCTCGGCGACCCAGAGGCCGCTCATTTCCAAGCCTGCTGACCTCGCAGGCGGCGCCCTACGAACAAGAAGCCGGAGAGCTTCAGAAAAAGAGCCGGACAGCGGCCAGACACCATCAACACGGAGATAACAGACCATGAAACTAACCTGCAAAGCAGCCTTCCTCTGCACGGCCATTGCTGCGCCCTTAGCCGCCCAGTCCGATGACATCAACATCGCCTTCCTTGCCGCCTCCAGCCAGAATGGCTTCAACCAGGCAATATACGCCGGGATCGAGGAAGCCGCTGCGAAATACGAGGACGTAAATGTCGAGATCTTCGATGGCGCCTTCTCGGCCACCACGCAGTTCAGCCAGGTCGAGGACCTGGTGGCAGGCGGCCGCTTCGACGGCATGATCGTCACGCCCAACGACACCGTCGGTATCGCTACGGCGCTGGAAGACGCCGTCGCGCAGGGCGTTTCCGTCGCCGCGACGCTCTTCCCCATCGGGCCTGAACTTAGCCAGATGGAACCCCAGGTCGAGGGCCTGACCACCACCGTTGCCGCGGACCCCAGCATCGGCGCTCGCGCACAAGCCGAAGCGGTCGCTGACTACTGCGCGGACATCGATCCCTGCAAGGTCGCCGTGATCGTCGGCCAGCTGATCTATCCCTTCGACAACCTGCGCAACGACACTTACACGGAAGTCTTCGCACAGCACTCCAACATTGAGGTCGTCGCCACGGGTGAGGGCAACTACAGCCCCGCGACCTCCATGGTCGCCATGCAGGACATCCTGCAGGCAAACCCCGAGATCGATGCCGTGCTGGGCAGCGCCGACCAGCACATGATGGGCGCAGAGATTGCGTTGTCCGACGCCGGCATCGACATCAGCTCGATCTACATGATCGGTGGCGGTCTAAACCAGATTTCCGTCGACGGCATTCGTGACGGCACCTATGACGCCACGCTGGCGCAGTTCCCGCACTCCATGGGCGCCGCGGCACTGGATGCGCTGGTTGGTTCGCTCAGGGGCGAAGAAGTCCCCACCTGGATCGACGAATACTCTCTGCGTGATGTCCCCACGATTGTCGATAAACAATGGCTCGACGCCAACCCCGATTTCCAAGGCGAGTGGCAGGGCTGAGCCCGGCGCACGACAGGGCGCGGCAATGTCGCGCCCTCTTCGCAGATCCGGCCTGAGCCGGCGTAACGGCCGCAAGGCCGCATATCGGGAAAGGAATGCCATGACTGGCACAGATATCGCCGTGCGCGTCCGGGGAGTTGCAAAAAGCTTCGGCGGGACGCGAATTTTGGATGACATCACGATCGACTTCAAAAAGGGCTCCGTTCACGCCTTGGTCGGTGAAAACGGCGCAGGCAAATCAAGCGTCGGCAAAATCGTCGGCGGCTACTACTCTGCCGATGAAGGCACGGTCGAGGTCTTCGGACAGCCCGTGACCCGCTTTTCACCCAGAGATGCCCTGGGGCTCGGCATCGCCATGATCCACCAGGAACTGCAGCTTGTCCCTGAGTTGACAGTGCTCGAAAACGTTTTCCTCGGACTTGAAAGCAATACGCGCGGCTTCCTGTGCAAGGGGGATCTGGACCGCTTTCATGCCCTTGAGGAAACCTGCGACTTTGGCCTGAACCCCGACACCCGTATTGCCGACATGCGCATCGCCGAACGCCAGAAGGTCGAAATTATGCGCGCCATCGCCCGTGACGCGCAGGTCATCATCATGGATGAGCCGACCTCGTCCCTGACTGAAGACGAGGCCGATCGCCTGCACCAGCTGATCGGCCGGCTGAAGGCCCGCGACGTTACGGTGATTTACGTCAGCCATTTCCTGGATCACATCATCGCTAATTGCGATCGCGTGACCGTCATGCGGGACGGCAAGGTCGTCCGTACAGACGAGATGGCGGGAGAGACCAAGCAAAGCTTGGTAGATTCCATGCTCGGCGAGGCATCCGAGATCATCTGGCCCAAACTGCCGGCCGCGCCGGCGCGGCACATCGCCAGAGTCGTGCAGATGGAGAACG
Organism: Celeribacter litoreus; assembly: GCF_020165855.1. Taxonomy (GTDB): domain Bacteria; phylum Pseudomonadota; class Alphaproteobacteria; order Rhodobacterales; family Rhodobacteraceae; genus Celeribacter; species Celeribacter litoreus. Next base: position 8,561 of record NZ_JAIUFY010000013.1, read on the forward strand.
TCGCCACCGAGACCGGCCTGAGGGATATCTCGCTGCAGGTCCGCCCCGGCGAGATCGTCGGGCTGATCGGACTTGTTGGCTCGGGCCGCTCAGAGGTGGCACGTGCGCTCTTTGGCGCGGACCGGATCAGCGAAGGCACCTATTCGATCATGGGGGTGCAGCAGGACAGCCGACTCAGTGTCACCCGCGCCGTGGCACAGGGCATTGCCCTTGTGCCCGAGGACCGGCGTAAGCAGGGCCTCGTGCTGACCCAGGTGACGCGGCCCAACGTCTCGCTCGCCTCACTGGGCAGCATCGCAAGCTTCGGTTTCATCAACAAGACGCGCGAACGCGAGCGCACTCAGCGGATGATCGAGCACTTCGGCATCGTACCCGCTATGGTCGACGGCGAAGTTGCCTTCTACTCTGGCGGAAACCAGCAGAAGGTGCTGCTGTCCAAGTGGGCGGTTGAAAAGCCTCGCCTGCTGATCCTGGATGAGCCCAGCCGCGGCGTCGACATCGGCGCGCGCCAGCGCATCCATGAATTCATCGTCGAAATGGCCGCTGACGGCGTCGCCGTGCTACTCATCTCCTCCGAATTGGAGGAAGTCATCAACCTGTCCCATCGCGGCTATCTCATGGACGACGGGCGTATCTTCGCCGAAGCCAACTGCCGCACCCTCACGGTAGAAGACGCTTTGAACCGTATTTTCCGGGAACAGGGCTCAGCCCCTCGCAACAAGGAGGTCACCCAACTATGAGCACCGCTCAGACCAACACCCGATCCAACCGTATGTCCGTCGGTGATTTCGCCCGTGAGTATGGGGTCCTGGTGATCATCGGAGTCCTTCTGATCGGGCTCAGCCTGATCTCGGAAAACTTCCTGACCGCCCGCAACCTGCTGAACATCCTCAACCAGTCCGCGCCGCTCGCGATCATCGCCTGCGCGCTGACGCTGGTGATCATCGGCGGCGGCTTCGACCTGTCCACCGGCGCTATCTTCGGCGTGGCCTCGGTTTCGGCCGGCTGGATCGCGATCAACGTGGATCCCTACCTTGCAATCTTCGCCGGGCCGCTGATCGGCCTTCTGCTGGGCGCGGTGAACGGGATCATCATCACTGGCTTCGGGGTGCATTCCTTCCTGGTCACCTTGGCGACCAGCCTTGTCTATCGCGGCATCGCCATCCTGGTGACCGATGGGTCGCTGATCCCCGTGCGCATAGCGGAATTCTCCTGGCTGGGCCGGGGCCGTATCGGCATGGTCAACATCGCCGTCATCGTGCTGCTGGCCTTCATGGTGATCTTCATGATCCTGCTCAACCGCACGACCTTCGGCCGTCGCGTCTATGCCGTGGGCGGCAATGAAGAAGCGGCCATCCTCTCCGGCATCCGCACCAACCTGGTAAAGATCATGACGTTCTCGCTCTGCGGCATGGCCGCGGGCCTGGCGGGGGTGATCGCAGTGTCCCGGATTTCCATGGCCGAGCCCCAGGCCGGCACCGGTATGGAGTTCGAGGCCATCGCAGCCGTGATCCTGGGCGGTACCTCGATCATGGGCGGTGCCGGTGCTGTCTGGCGGTCCGTCGCGGGGGTCCTGCTGATGGCGCTGATCAACAACGGCTTTAACATCCTGAACGTGAACCCTTTCTTCAAGGACCTGACCACCGGCGTGATCATCGTGATTGCCGTGGCGCTGGCTGCATCAGGCAGCCGTCGCCGCTGACGCCCGCTGAACTGGAATAGAGAAACTAAAATGACTGACAAGATTACCCGCGTTTCAACCGATGTCGGCGGCACATTCACCGACCTCGTCTATTTCGAAACCGACGTGAAGACCGGCGTGCAAACCGTTCGTACCGAAAAGTCTGACACCACGCCGCCCGACTTTGAAAAGGGCGTGCTGAACGTGTTAGACAAGGCCGGCGTCGATATCGAAACGGTTGATTTCTTCGCCCACGGCACCACAGTGGTTATCAACGCCCTGACTGAGCGCAAGGGCGCCAAGGTCGGCTTGATCACCACCAAGGGCTTTCGCGATGCGATCGAGATCGGGCGCGGCAACCGCCCGGATTTCTTCAACCTGAAGTACCCAAAGCCTGCCCCCTTCGTGGAACGCTACCTGCGCCACGAGATCACGGGACGGATGGACTACCAAGGCCAGGAGGTCACGCCCCTCGACTTGTCGACTCTCGACGACACGCTGGCGTTGTTCCGCGCAGAGGGCATCGAAGCCATTGCGATCAGCCTGCTACACGCCTACGCCAACCCCGCGCACGAGGTGGCCCTGAAGGCAGAGGTCGAGTCGCGTTGGCCCGAGGTCACCGTGGTCGCCAGCCACCAGATCACCCGTGAATGGCGTGAGTACGAGCGGACCAACACTGCGATCCTGTCGGCCTACGTGCAACCCAAGGCGCAGCGATACCTCGAAAAGCTGGAAAGTGGCCTGACGGACAAAGGCTACAAGGGCCAGATGTTCATCATGCAGTCCAACTGTGGTGTCGATTCGGTTGAGGCGATCAAGGCCGTGCCGATCACCATGGTTGAAAGCGGCCCCGCCTCCGGGTTTTGGGGGGCGGCCGAACTGGGACGCATCATCGGAGAGCCCAACATCCTGGCGCTCGACATTGGCGGCACCACTGCAAAATGTTCCCTGATCGAGAACAATCAGGTCACCATCAAGACCGATTACTGGATCGAGCGTGACCGCAAATCCGCTGGCTACCCGATCATGGTGCCCGTTGTGGATCTAGTCGAAATCGGCAATGGCGGCGGCTCTATCGCCTGGGTCGATGATTTCGACAAGCTGCACGTTGGACCGCATTCCGCCGGCTCCACTCCTGGCCCGGCGGCCTATGGCCGTGGCGGCGAAAACGCGACCACCACGGATGCCAACCTGGCCCTGGGCCGGATTAACAAAGATTACTTCTGCGGTGGCAGCGTCGAAGCCGACCTGCCCGCGCTGGACAATGCCCTTGGCAAGCTGGCCGACCGTTTGGGAAACACGCCTCAGGAAATCGCCCGCGGCATCGTGCGGATCGCCAACTCCAACATGGTGAACGCGCTGAAGTTGGTTTCGGTCAACCGAGGCTACGACCCGCGGGACTTCACTCTGGTGGTCTTTGGTGGTGGCGGCCCGATGCATGGCGTCGCGCTTGGCCAGGAGCTTGGCGTCAAGAAGGTCGTCGTGCCGCGGGGCGCGCCGGTCTTCTCGGCCTGGGGGATGATGATGTCCGACCTGCGGCGCGACTACTTCGTTACCCGCCTGATGGACGGCCAAGACAGCAAGGGGCTTGATGAGCTTCTCTCGGCTACCATGGACCAAGCGCGCTCGGAATACGCTGCAGAAGGCGTGGCAGCTGACAAGGTCACCTTCGAACCACTGGTTCGCTGCCGCTACCAGAACCAAGAGTTCGCGGTAGAGGTCCCTGTGCCCGCCGGACCCGTCACCGAAGAGGGGGTGGAGAAGATGCTGGCCGACTTCCATGAGCTCTACGAGCGCGAATACACCTACCGCCTCAAGGCGGGGGTAGAGATCATCGGCATCCACCTGATCGCCTCTTCAGAAGTAGGCAAGCTGGAACTGGTGCCGCTGCCGAAGACGGGCGCCAAGCTGGAAGACGCCGTGAAAGGCAAGCGCATGGTCGACTACGCGACCGAGGGCGAGCACGAAGCAACCATTTACGACAGTACGAAGTTCGAACCTGGCATGTCCTTCCACGGCCCCGCCGTAATCGAGGATCCGGGCACGACCATCGTCGTCCACCCCACCAACCGCGTCCATATCGACGATTTCGGCAACACGCATATCGAGACGCGTACAAAGGAAGAGGGCTGAGCCATGACGGACAAGACCTACGATCCCGTCACTTTTGACATCATCCAGAACGCGCTGGAGGCCATCGCGGACGAGATGTTCTATGCGCAGGTGAAGACCTCGATGAGCGCGATCATCTACGAGGTTCTCGACCTGTCGACATCGATCCTGAACCCTCAAGGCGAAATCGCCGCTTCGGGCGCGGGCATCCCCGCCTTCATCGGGGTGCTCGACAAGGCGATCATGGGCATCCTCAAGAAGTTCCCGCTGGATGAGATCCGCGAAGGCGATGTCTTTGCCTCCAACGATCCTTACTATGGCGGCGTGACCCACCTGAACGACATGGTGCTGGCGCAGCCGGTGTTTCATGAGGGCAAGATGGTGGCCTGGGTCGCCAATATCGCTCACTGGAATGACGTGGGCGGCAACGTGCCTGGCTCCATGTCCTCGGAAGCCACGGAGATCTTCCAGGAAGGAGTGCGGATTCCGGCGGTGAAGCTCTTCATGGAAGGCCAGCAGAACGACGCGGTCTTTGACATCCTGAAGATCAACTCTCGTCTGCCCGACTACCTGCACGGTGACCTCTGGGCGGGCATCGCGGGCCTGCGAATCGGCGAACGCCGGGTGCTGGAACTGGTGGAGAAATACGGCGAAGACACCTTTGAAGCCGCCGTAAGCGACTACATGGATCTTGGCGAACGCCGCGCTCGCGCCGCCATCAAGCAGCTCCCCCACGGCACCTATGCCTTCTCCGAAGAACAGGACTCGGGCGTGGTTCACAACCTCGAACTAACGATCACTGAAGACGAGTTCATTGTCGACCTGACGAACAACCCGTCGCAGTCGGGCTCGCTCAACTGTTCGCGTGAGGGCACAGAGATCGCCGTTCAGCTGGCATTCAAGGATTTCACAGATCCCGACGCCCCCGGCAACGGCGGCTTCTTCAAGCCGCTGAAGGTGGTGACCAAGCCCGGGACCATCTACCACGTCGAAGCCCCCGGCGCGCTCGGTTATTACTCCGAGGTTGAAATCCGGCTGTTCGACATGATCCTTCGTGCCATGGCAAAGCATTTCCCCGGCGTTGTGCCGGCGGGCAACTTCGCCTCCATCTGCGGCACTAACGTGGGCGGCCCGCATCCTGAAACCGGTCGCCACTATACCATCGTTGAACCTCAAGTCGGTGGTTGGGGCGCATGGGAAGGCTCCGACGGCGTGTCGGGGCAGTTCTCCGGTTTCCACGGCGAGACCTTCAACTGCCCGGCCGAAGTGGCCGAGGCGCGATATGGCCTGGGCGTTGACCAGGTGGCGCTCAACACCGAGCCCGGCGGCGAGGGGCAGTGGCGTGGCGGCAAGGGCATCGAGACGCATTACCGCGTGCGCGCCGACAACAACTTCCTGTCGGTGGGCTACACGCGCAACCGGATCGCGCCCTGGGGCGCCTCGGGCGGGCTGGACGGCTCTGTGAACTACGTCGAGGTTTTGCGCCGTGACGGCGGCAAAGAACGCTTCTCTTTCGCGACCAATCTGCAGGTCAACGAAGGCGACGTGATCCGCGTGGTCACCGGCAACGGCGGCGGCTATGGCGATCCCGCCAAGCGCAGCCGCGACGCCATCGAAAGCGACCTGCGCAATGGCTACCTGACGCCGGAGCGCGCCAAAGAAATCTACGGCTACGAGGCCTGACCGCCTTCCTGCCGCACATTGACCGCCCCCTTTTGGGGGCGGCTTCTTCATGACATACAAGACCCAGCCTTCAAGGAGGCCGACATGACCTTTACCCCTCACGGCAAACACCTGATCGCCGGCGAATGGATCGCCGCCACTGAGACCTTTTCCTCCGAGCCCGCCCATGGGCCCGCGCATGACTTCTCGGTCGGCACGCCCGAGCTTGTTGCGACGGCCTGTGAGGCCGCAGAGGAAGCTTTCTGGAGGTACGGCTATTCCACTCGTGCAGAGCGAGCAGCCTTTCTGAATGCCATCGCCGATGAAATTGAAGCCCGTGCCGAGGCAATCACTGAGATCGGTAGCCAGGAAAGCGGCCTTCCCGAAGCACGCTTGCAGGGTGAACGCGGTCGCACAACCGGCCAGCTGCGCATGTTCGCCGACCACATCCTGAAGGGCGATTGCCTGGACCGGCGGCACGACGCTGCCCTGCCCGACCGCACCCCGGCGCCGCGCCCGGAACTGTTCATGATGCAGCGTCCGATCGGCCCTGTGGCCGTCTTCGGCGCCTCGAACTTCCCCCTCGCCTTCTCGACCGCTGGTGGCGATACAGCCGCCGCGCTGGCCGCAGGCTGCCCCGTGGTCGTCAAAGGCCACAGCGGTCACCCCGGCACGGGTGAAATCATCGCCGAAGCGATCCACGCCGCCGTGGAAAAAACCGGCATGCCCAAAGGCGTCTTCTCGCTCGTTCAGGGTGGTGACCGCTCGGTGGGTCAGACCCTCGTGCAGCATCCACTGATCAAGGCCGTGGGCTTTACAGGCTCTCTTGGCGGCGGTCGCGCGCTCTTCGATCTTTGCGCACAGCGCCCCGAGCCGATCCCGTTCTTCGGCGAGCTCGGCTCTGTCAATCCGATGTTCCTGCTGCCTGAGGCGGTTTCGGCACGTGGCGAGGCTCTGGGGCAGGGCTGGGCCGGATCGCTTTCTATGGGCGCAGGCCAGTTCTGCACCAACCCCGGCATTGCCGTGGTGCTGGAAGGTGCCGAGGGCGAGGCCCTGGTGGAAGCCGCCCGCGCGGCCCTATCGGAAACTGGCGCCCAGGTCATGCTGACCGACGGCATCGCTAGGGCCTATGCCTCGGGCGCCGAGAAGATGGCGCGCGAGCCGGGCGTGCAGGAACTGCTGACCTCGGTCTGCGACATGCGCGAGGCCAAGCCCTTCTTGTTCCGGGTCTCCGCAGACGACTGGCTCGGCAACCATGCGCTGACCGAGGAGGTCTTTGGCCCGCTCGGTTTGGTGGTCGTGGCGAAAGACGCGGACCAGATGGTCGAGGTGGCCCGCAGCTTTGCAGGGCAGCTGACCGCGACGATCCACATGGATGACGGTGATGCGACGTTGGGCCGTCGACTGATGCCGATACTGGAACGCAAGGCCGGCCGGATCTTGGTGAACGGCTTCCCCACCGGCGTTGAGGTCTGCGACACGATGGTGCATGGCGGCCCTTACCCCGCCTCGACCAACTTCGGCGCGACCTCAGTCGGCACGCTGTCGATCCGGCGCTTCCTGCGACCAGTCTGCTATCAGAATCTGCCGGCGGCCCTGCTGCCCGAAGATTTGGTCGAGATCGCACAATGAGCGCGCCGGGTCTTTCCGACCTTTCGGACCGCCTCGATCGTGTGATCGAGGCGGGAGCCGCCGGACAGACCGCCTGGCTGGCACGGCTGGCTTCCTTCGACAGCACCCGCGGCAAGGAGGGTCCCTGCCAGGCCTGGCTGGCCGGTGAATTCGAGCAGCGCGGCTGGAATGTAGACAGCTTCGCCATTTCCGAGGTGGATATCGCTGGCAAGCCCGGTGCCTCGGCGGTGGTCGACGTGGATTACGACAAGGCGATCCAGGTGGTGGCCACGGCCGGCACCGAGGGCGGCAAGGGCCGCAGCCTGATCTTGCAGGGCCATATCGACGTGGTACCGACCGGCGCACCTGAGCTCTGGGAGCGCGATCCCTTCACCCCCGTGGTGAAGGAGGGCCGTATGTACGGGCGCGGTGTGAACGACATGAAGGTGGGCGTGACGGCGATGGTCCATGCCCTCGATGCGCTGGCCTCTCTGGGATATGCTCCCGATGCGCCGGTCTTCGTCGAGACAGTGAGCGAAGAGGAATGCACCGGCAATGGTGCGCTGGCGACGTTGGAGCGCGGCTACCGCGCCGATGCGGCCTTCATCCCGGAGAGCCTCGAACACAAGCTGCTGCGTGCTGAGCTCGGTTCGGTCTGGTTCCGGGCGCGGATTTTGGGCAAGCCGGGGCATGTCATGGCTTTCGACGCCGCTGCCAATGCCAACCTGGCGGCCTATGAATACGTGCAGGACCTGATCGCGCTGACGGCCGAGATTAACGTGGAAGCACAGGAACACCCCTGGTTTGGCCATATCGACGATCCGGTAAAGTTTAGCCTCGGCAAGATACATGGCGGCGACTGGCTGGGCTGCGTGCCCTCTTGGTGCGAGATCGAGTGCCGGCTGTCGGTGCTGCCGGGCCAGCCCCTGCCTGAGGTCCGCGCACGGGTGACAGAGCGGCTGAATGCCACGGCAGACCGGCTGGGCACGGCGCATCCGGAAGTGACATGGATCGGCTTCCAGGCCGACGGGCATGTCTTCGAGCCGGGCACCGAAGCCGAGGCGGCTCTGGCCCGCTGTCATGGCGAAGTCATGGGCAATGCCCTCGAAAGTTTCAGCCAGACGGCCACGTCGGACACCCGGCAGTATGACCTTTATTACGGTATCCCCACCCTTTGCTATGGCGGCACCGGCGGCGGCAGTCATTCGCCGCAGGAATACACCGACCTTAAGAGCATGAAGGACACGACGCGCATCATTGCCCTGTTCATCGCGGACTGGTGCGGGCTGCGCCCGATCAAAGGAAAAGAAGAGAAATGACCATCAAACGTTTCGGTGCAGGCCCTCGGATGAGCGACGCCGTGGTGCATGGCAACACCATTTACCTGGCTGGCCAGGTGGGCAATGAGGGCGAGGACCTGCAGACGCAAACCCGCACCGCGCTGGCCAATGTCGACCGGCTGCTGGCCGAAGCGGGCTCGGACCGCTCGAAGCTGCTGCAGATGACGATCTGGCTGGCCGACATGGCCGATTTTGCCGCGATGAACGAGATCTACGACGCGTGGGTCGACCACAACAACCTGCCGACCCGCGCCTGCGGGGAGGCCAAGCTGGCCACACCCGCTTACCTCGTGGAAGTGATCGCCGTCGCGGCGCTCTGATCCCCGAAAACCGCTGAGGAGCCCTTCATGACCGAGTTCCGATTCATTCCCGTCGAAACCCTGCGCCGCCAAGTTACCGAGATCTTCCTGAAGGCCGGGATGACCGAGGCCAATGCCGCTGCGGTCGCCGGGGTGATCACGGATGCCGAGCGTGACGCCTGCAAGTCGCATGGGATCTACCGGATCGAAGGCTGTCTGCGTGTGATCGCGACCGGGCATGCCGTGCCCGATGCTGTGCCGCAGGTGATTGAAAGCGAGACGGCGATCATCGAAGTCGAGGCGAAGGGCGGGTTTTCGAACCCGGCCTTCGACGCTGCGCGCGAGACCCTCATGGCCCGAGCCCGCAAGTTGGGCCTGGCGGCGCTTGTCATCCGCGACTGCCTGCATTTCTCGGCGCTCTGGCATGATGTTGAAGTGCTCGCTGACGAAGGCCTCGCGGCGCTGTCGATGTGCCCGAGCTATGCCTTTGTTGCCCCTGCCGGCGGTAAGGAGCCGCTGCTGGGAACCAACCCAATAGCCTTCGGCTGGCCGCGGCCTGGCGCACACCCCTATGTCTACGATTTTGCCACCAGCGTGGCCGCGCGGGGCGAGATTGAGCTCCATCGGCAGGCGGGCAAGCCCATTCCGGATGGCTGGGCAATTGACGCGGAGGGCCAACCCACCGCCGACCCCGAGGCTGCACTTGCCGGCTCGATGCTGACATTTGGCGGGCACAAAGGTTCGGCCATCTCGACCATGATCGAGCTTCTGTCGGGCGCCATGCTGGGCGAGATCATGAGCAAGGAGGCCCTGGAGGCCACCGGCGGTGCGGCCCTGCTGCCGCGCCACGGTGCGCTGATCCTGGCCTTTGCGCCCGAGGTCTTTGCCGCCCGCAGCGCCCGGGATCCGCTGGCCGAGGGGGAACGGCTGCTGGAGGCCTTCCGGCTGCAAGGTGCCCGCCTGCCCTCGCAGCGCCGCTTCGCCGCCCGCGAGGAGGCGCTGGAGAAAGGTATTCGGCTGACCAAGGACGAGGTCGCGCGACTGGCCCGCTTCCACGAAAACGGCCTTGCCGCTCTGGATGACTGAACCATGAGCATTGACACGACCATCGGCTTCATCGGCACCGGGAAGATCACCGAGGCGATAATCATCGGGATGGCAACAGCCGGCTGCCTGCCGGAAAGACTACTGATCTCACGGCGCAACGCCGAAACCTCGGCACGTCTCGCGGCCTTGGGTCTGGTCCGGTCTCAAGGAACAGATGCCGGGCGCAGAGTATACCGACGAAACCGGTATCCTGTACCGTATGCAGCACATCCTGTCTCTGAACGAACAGGCCCAGGTGCGCACCGCCGCGCAGCTGGCCGACATCGGCTACCAGGCTGCCTGCCACGTGACGCGCCCCGGGCGTCACCGATTTCGAAATCTATGCTGCCTTCACCTTCGCGCAGATGTCGCGCGGCGGCGAAAGCGGTGACGGCTACCAGATTGGCATCAACCAGTGGGGTACGGCCTGCGGCAAACCCTATGGTCACCGCGTCCGGCCGGGCGACCTGATCAACATGTATGTTTCGGGCGTCACCTATCACGGCTATTGGGCGCAGACCGCCCGCATGATGGCCGTGGGCAATATCACCGCCCGCCAGGAGGAAACCTTGGGAATGTGCACCGACGCGGTACGCCGCGCCGAAAAGCTGATCAAGCCTGGCGTGCAGATGAAGGATCTGCACGAGGCGGCGTTCAGCGCCTATATCGAACGTGGCTACCTCAAGGACGACGTGACGGCGACGATGCCCTATAACTGGGGTGCCATGGAAGACGGGTCCCCGCGCCGCGTTCCGGAAAAATACGTGCCCAACCCAGACTACGAAGCCACGGGCCGCACCCTAAATCACGTCTATCCGGCAACGAAGGGACCGCATAATCCGAACCTCGGCCACAGCGTGGGCAGTTTCGGCAACCCCAAGTTCAACGTGACATCCCACAACACGGAACGCTGCGAACCGGGCATGGTGTTCGTCCTGCACGCCCAGTGGCTGGACCCGATGAGCGACGGTGCCAATATCGGCGACTGCTACCTGGTGACAGAAGACGGATATGAGAACCTGAGCTGCCACAGCGCGCTCGACACCTACCGCGTCCCGGTCTGATCCCTCTGTCTCACGAATGGACCTGAAAACCCCAACTCGGAAACGGCGTTGGGGTTTTCACGAGGAAAGTGCCTACTGCCTATCACCTTCCGTTATGATTGGAATTCGTACAGCTCCATACGAGATTTTCCGTGTTCACACTGAATTTGACCCTTCTTCCGCGTACCTCCCGAGATCGAAGCACGGCCGAGCACAGAAGGAATGAGCGATAGCGATCGTAGCGTGTTGTGACAAATTGCGCTTGAGATTTCATTAGTACGCTCGAGGTGCCTCGCCAACTCCTTCGGAGCGGGATAGGCGGAGGATGGACCTGGAGGAGACCCGTCGAGGGGGTGGGGTCATTAGTAGGGGATTAGTAGGGGATGTACGTCGAACGTTCTCCAGAGATGTCTAACGTCGTCCAAGACTACGCCTGAATATTATCAAATTATTATAATGCGTTATGAGAAATCTGGAGGTGTTGTCCGGTCACGTCCAAGAGCAGGACGGCAAAATTCGTAATGATGGGGTCGGGGGTTCGAGTCCCTTCAGCGGCACCACTTCTCTGAAGTTTTCTCGCAGAAACATAACTAAAGCATCTTGTTCGTGATTTTTTTAATGACCATCTTTGGTTTTCTTAAGTGGCCCCAGATTTCCGGATAGGTAGCCCGCGTTTCAAAGGTGCACCCGATTTAATTTTCATGCTGCTAATTTCTGTTCTCGACCGCGCCAATGTAACCCCCTCGGTGGGGAAGAATGGGGGCGAGCGGTATTGTAGAAGTGCATCTATCTCTTGATCACTCATCGCGCTTGGAAACCGTCGGTGATTTCTTTGAGATAAAGGGGTTCCGGTTTCAATGAACACAAAAGTCGCTCGATAAAGATGTTGTCGGTATAGCGACCGTGTCTACCCATTGATACACGCATACCAGCTTCGGTCAGGGTGTTGATCCATGCCGACCCGGTGAAGTCTGATCTGTGTTCATGATCTCGGGTGGAACATGTTTGAAGATTGCTTCGCTTAGATCCTCGACGCAAAAGCCGGCATGCACTCGACCATTTTTCTCGGACCAATGGCGGACAGTGTCTCGTTGTTCGACAGGCGTGCAGCCAGCGTGGACTGGCTAAGCCGGACTAGCTTGCATTTTTGCGAGATGCCTTAATTTTTGGATGGGTGCGACGGATTATGGCGCGCTTCTTCTCGGGGCTCACTTGCTGAGCCCTTCGGAAAAATCGTTCTCGATCAACACCTCCAGATCATTCACATCTACCTAAGGCTGCCCGCTCTGCTTGCCGCCAGAAACCATATTCGCAGCGCCTAAAAACAGTCCTTCGATTTTCTTGTGCCCAAGTGGTTCAGGCGCCGCTGGTAATTCGACGCGATCTCTTGGATCGTATTGTCGCCCCAGTGTGCTTTCGACGTCGCCTTGATCTGTAAATTTCCGACGTTTCGTCATCCTCGTATTTCTTCAACGGTTCGGGATACGCCTTAGGTCACTGAACGATTTCCAGAGACTACTAGAGCAGGCGGACGAAAACAGCTCTTCTGAACATTTCGATTGAGGTTGATGTGTCGTTCAATGGTTACTCATCGCGAGTTTTTTTAATAACCGGCGAGACAAGCGGTCACGTAGCAATTATACACTAACCAACAGGCATTAGTGTCCAAATGAAAAACTGACCTATCCTTCGGCGGACTCGACAGCCTGCAAATACTGCTGCGCGATAATTCTCGCGAATGTTGCTATCTGAGGCATTATTGAATTGAGACAACGTTCCCGTCATTATGCTGCACGACCGACGAAATTTTTTGTTTCAGTGTGTCTAGTGGGATGCTTCGACGTAAGTTTATTCGTACGGGCACCATTTTATGTATAGAAAATGGTCCAGCGCCGACGTAAGCCGATTTTTAGGCGGGTTTCGCGCATGCTTTTTGACGCATAGCCGTAATAAGGCCATTCGTAGTGGCGCGGCATCTGGCGGCACTACTTCGCAGCTACTGATTGAGCTACTCGAGGCAAAAATCATCGATGGCGCAATCGTTTGGAAGATGGGTACAAGAGACGGAAGGCCCTATGCAGAGCCAATCATAGCTCAAACCCGGGAAGAAGTTATCAGCGCTAGAACCAGTCGGTACGTGCCTGCATATTTCGCGCGGGATGCGATGCCACTTATCCAAGATTATGACGGTAAATTGGCGATCGTAGCTCTTCCCTGTGATGTCACATATTTACGTCGGCGCATGTCCAAGGATGCCGCCTTGGCGAAGAAGATTGTTGGCATTCTGGCATTGTTCTGCGGTCATAACTCTTTGCCCGAGCTAACCGAGATCACTTGTGCACGGCATGGGTTCTCGTGGGCGGATTTGGACGATTTCACTTATCGCACAGGATCGTGGCGCGGCACATTGACCATGCTGCCTAAGAATGGTTCGGCTGTACAGATCCCAACGCGCCAGTTCACCCACTTTCAAAACCTGCATTACTTTTCGGAAAAAAAGTGTCTCTCGTGCTTTGACCATTTTGGCTATGATGCGGATATCTCGCTCGGTGACTCTTGGACAATGGGCGAAAAGAGAGGCGACGTAAAACCAACGATCTGTGTCGTCCGCACGGCTGTGGGCGAACATCTTTTTGATGTCGCCCGCCAAGGTCTTGAATGGTATTCAGTACGGCCAGAGCATGTGCTCTCGGGGAACTCCCGAGGGATGCTATATCACTACAATGTCAGCGCCCGCTCTGCGGCGGCCCGAGGCCTGAACTATTCGATCAATGACAGGTTGCACGTCCCAATCAGCTTCTTGGACAAGCTGATTGCACGTTGGGGCGTTTCGAACGTGCTTTGGACGACACGCGACTTAAGCGCCAAAGAGGCATTGACCAAGAAGCCCTTCTGGAAGATCAAAGCACAGGTCTACTTCTTCAAAGCATTGCAAGAGCTCAATTCTTACCGCTCCAATTTTTATGGCGACAACTGTATGATCTCAATCATTGGCGCAACCCTGACCGGAAACCAAGGTGCTGCGGCAATGCTGGAAACGACGATTGGAGAAGTGTCCAAACGTTTCCCAGATGCGCAGTTCATCATTCACTCTTACTTTCCGGATGAGGACAGGAAGGCTTGCTCATCGCCAAACATAAAAGTGGTGGATGCAAGGCCGAAAGCGCTCGTTCTCTCGGCGTTGCCCGCATTGCTTGACCGTTGTTTTCGTTGGCTAGGGTTTCGTGTGCCGAACTTCCTAATGCCACAAAGTTTGCGAGAGATCCGCAGTTCCGCAGTACTTTTGGATATTTCCGGCATCTCGCTTGCAGATGGACGAGAAAAATTCCTTCCTTTCAACTTACTCTGCAACTGGCCCGCAATGCTTGTCGGAACCCCAGTGGTGAAACTTGCCCAAGCCATGGGTCCAATGGAATCCTTTGCGACACGAAGCGTTGCACGCTTTCTCTTTCGCCACGTTCATCATGTATTCGCCCGAGGAAAAACTACGAGAAAGCACATCAGTGTCCATGCCCCCATCGACAAAACTACTGTCGCGGCGGACATCGCATTTCTCTATCGAGAAGACTACGCGCTGATCCCAGATTGGAGCGAGAAGCTTGATTGTCTGATTGAGAAGCTCTCGATAGACGAAAGACCGACGATTGCGATTTCAGTCAGCTCAGTTGTTGCGGGCATTCTCGCGAAATCGGGTAAAAGTTATATTGATGCCATGGCTGATCTCGTGGAGCAGCTGAACCGTGACGGGTATCGTATTGTCGTCTTTCCGAATGCATGCCGCACAGGGACCTCGTCCACACGAAATAACGACATTCCCATCATCGAAGGCCTGCGCGAAAAACTCTCTGTCGATCTATCCGATGTCCATCTTGTCACCCATGTCGTAAACACTGCTGCCATTCGAAGGCTGCTGACCAGAGCAGATGCCCTGATCTCAAGTCGTTTCCATGCGATGGTGGCAGCGCTAAGTCTCGGTACGCCGACCCTTGTTCTGGGATGGAGCCATAAATACGAAGAGGTCATGGAGATGTTTGGTGGTGAAAGTCGCTTCATTGGTACCGACAACATGTCCTATGACGCAATATCTGAGGCGGTTGCAGAGCTTCTTGAACACCGGGACGCGATAAAAACAACTTATGCAAAGCACTGTCGCGAGGTGGAAAAGCTTTCGTCGAGCCAGTTTGAGTGGTTGAATGATTTTCTGCACGCCAAGATCACTACGGCATTACCCAATGATACCGCGTAACTGGCTTCTGAAATTGGTGGGCCTTATTCTTGGTCTGTGTCTTTTCGGATGGGTCATTTTAGACGCCGTCGAGACAACACATTCAGAAGAATGGCCCGCTCTACCTGTTTCGCACCTTGTGCTTGCAACTGGTCTGGTAGTGACAGCGCATGGGCTTCACGGGTTAGCCTGGGTCATTGGAGCGCAGAATGTTTCAGGCAGAATCCAAGTCCTGGACGGTGTGAGCATATACTCCCTTTCCTTTATAGCTCGATACATTCCAGGAAAGGTCTGGCAGATCGGCGGAATCTCGTATCTTGCCAAGAAAAGAGGAGCCGATCCCTATAAGATCGCCGGATATTCACTGGTCTTCGTGTTTGCTTTCCCATGCATAGGCGCGTCTGTCATGCTAATCTCATATTTCGTTGATGATCTTTATTTTGGCTGGATCATTTGCTTGACCAGCGTACCTGTCCTCGCGCTTCTTCTTTCTGCGCTCTTCAGTTTAGCAAGTGAAGGTCTTGTTTCCTTTCTTCCTAAATATTGGCGGGACCGACTGCGCAGTGGTCTAAACCAACCATTTTGGGCGCTCTACGCAAACCTCCTTTTGCTCGCGCTTGTGTGGTTAGGTTTCGGTACATCAGGGCATGTTTTGCTGCGTGGGTTTGCGCCGGACTGGTCGGGCAGCTGGACACAATCGACGACTGCTACAATAGGAGGCTTAATCGCAGGATTTCTTGTCCTGATAGCTCCGTCTGGAGCGGGCGTTCGGGAAGCAACGACTTCTGTTTGGCTGACACACTTTGGGGTCAGTCCGATTGTATCAATCGCATTTGTAATTACCTTGCGCATCACGATGACACTAAGTGAATTCCTTTGGGCCGGACTTGGAGCTTTTGTTTTGTCTCGTTCCAACAAAGAAAAATGAGAAACTTGAGGACAGCCAGATGACAGAAGCACCAATTTTTAGCCTAGTCGTACCAGCCTTCAACGAAGAAGGTTCGGTCGAAATTCTTGCATCGGAAATTCAAAAGGTAATGACTGAGCTTGAAGGGCAGTACGAGCTAATTTGGGTTGACGACGGCTCGACAGACGCAACAGTTGAGGCCATGCAGAGGGTGCAGGCAGGCCACGACAACATCAAGATTCTTCAACTGGGTCGCAACATGGGAAAATCGGAAGCCTATACGCGTGGATTCTCGGCCGCGCGTGGAAACCTGATCATCACCCTTGACGCTGATCTTCAGGATGATCCGGCCGAAATTCCCCGGCTTTTGGGTGAATTCCATAAAGGCTTCGATCTTGTGGTAGGCCGCAAAATGGGCCGGATGGGTAATGAGCCTCGAAAAGCTATCGTCTCTCGACCGTTCAATTTCGCACTCCGTAAGCTTTTCAAACTAGACTTGCACGACACGAACAGTGGGTTCCGGATTATGAAAAGCGACGTAGCCAAGTCTCTTAATCTGTACGGTGACCTCTATCGTTTTATTCCCCAGATCGCACATCTGAACGGTAGTTCGGTAACTGAAGTTGGTGTAACACATCGCAAACGCAGTTTCGGAAGCAGCAAATATGGTGCGTCAAGATTCTGGACTGGCTTTCTCGATCTTTGCACCGTCACATTCCTCGGATTGTTCGTGAGGAAGCCCCTCCACATCTTCGCAACGTTTGGTGCAGTTTTTGCTATTTTAGGCTTCGGCCTCGAAGTCTATGTTTTGCTGCAGAAGCTTTTGGGGAGTACTTTTCAAAAGCATGTTGCTGCGATTATCATCGGCGCCATGCTTTTGATCCTAAGTGTCCAACTCTTCATGAGCGGCATTCTTGCAGACATGCTGGCATCGCAGAGAAGGATGCTGGAAGACATCCAGCGCAGATTTGAACGGTGAGTCTCGTCGCGCGCCACCTGTCTCTTCTGTTTGCAATTGTGATTGCGTCGCTCCTCCTGTTGCCATTGGCTGTAGCTGAACTGGGGCGAGATCAGGCCAATTGGTTGACTGTGGCGATGGCGCTTGAACATGGAAGCGTAATGTATCGCGATGTTGCGGTCGTAAATACCCCCGGTCTCGGATTCATCTACGCATCGATTAATCTGGTGACAGGAGATCCGCAGCTGACGCCGTGGATTGTCCATTCATTTACCGTTCTCGCAACGATCGTAGCAGGATACATCTTGGTTGACGCGACGAGCGGGAGGGCCGCCGCGAATGGTTCGGCTGTCTTGATGGCACTGCTTTGGCCGCAAAGTATGGGCTGGTGGGAGATGGCCCAGAAGGATGGCGTCGCCTATATGTTTGCGTTGGGAGCAATGGGTGCATTCGCAAAAGCACCTGATCGAAGACTTTTCAATTTTCTTTCTGGTGCTTTGCTTGCTGCCGCGATCTTCACCAAATCAAGTGCCGTCATTTATGCTCTTCCCTGTGCGACTCTGCTGCTAGTTGAAAGTCGGTCTCTTAGGAACTTGATAGCGCGCGTGACATGGATTTCTGCAGGATTCCTTTTTTTCCTGACCCCATTCGCACTCTATCTTACATGGTATAACGCATGGGCAGCGGCGAAAGCCTCGGTAATTGATCGTGCTGTCGCATATGGAGCGTTCGATCGACTTACCAGTGTCGAGGCGCTTAAGAAGCTTTGGGCGATCCTATACCGAGCAGTTGGAGTAACCTTGCTGCTGCCTGTCCTCTTGGTGAATGTGCCCAAGGCTGAAGGTAGACCGCATATCTCTTTGATTGTGATGTTGATCGTATCAGTCCTCTCTGCGGTGTTTCAGGGGCGGGGGTGGGTTTACCATGCCGTACCCGCTGTCGCTTCGACGAGCCTCTTGGTTGGTGCCTGCCTCGGTTTGGTTTTCGATAATCGCAGCACGATCAGAAAAGGCCTGGCAGCATTGATCACGATTTTCTCTGTATTTAATTCGGCGTTGATCCACTCGCCCCGATTGTCTGAATACGCGCGTGCCCTAACCGATGATGTGCCGATGGAATGGCGGGATAGTTATTTCTCTATGCGGGGAAAGGCGAAACCAAGTGAGTCCCGAGAAGTTGCTAATTGGATCAGCAGTGTCACCAACTCGAATGACCGAATCTTTGTTTGGGGCATGGAAAGCCAGATATACATTTTTGCCGATCGAATGTTTGTGGGTCCAAGTTTTGCGGACGCGCCAATTTGGCACCCACAGCTTGCAGAAAAGCAAAGCGGTTACTTCAAATCAAAAAGCATCTCATTTCTTAATGAGTTAAAAGCGAACCCGCCAAAAGTTTTTGTGGTCGCGAGGAACGACGCGAACCATGTTGAACCTTTGGCTTCAGATGCTGCTCTGCAGACACTGCCTGACCTTGCAAGGTTTATAGATGAGAATTACGCTATCAAATTGTCTACACAGAATCTGATTGCCTATCAATTGAACGCACACGATTCTGGATAAGCTGGCAGAGATACTGACGCAAAGTTTGAACGAGCGAAGCTCTTTTACGACCTGTGTTTAAGGTGCTGGCGTAGAAATTTGGATAACATTAAACCAGAGAAAAGAAATGAACGTGCTGGCCTCACGTCTCGTCCGCGTCCTCCAGAATGTTGAGGCTCAGTTTCACGGAGAGCGAATCTTTCATGAAGTTAACAATCTCTTGCCTGAATGACTAAAAATTTCCGTGTTATGAATCTATCTAGAACATCTTACAAACACGGCACAAATTTGATGGACGGCGCGACAAAAATAGCGGGCGCGACGATCTTCGTCGGGCTTTGCCTATTGTTTTGGCCCTTTGTGGCTGATGACGCATATATTGTTGGACGGTATGCCCAAAACGCTGCGGCAGGCAACGGGCTGGTTTACAATATTGGTGAGCAGGTTTCGGCGCTCACCTCACCTTTGCATGCACTTCTGGAAACAGGATTAGCTCTTCTGGGTCTTGATCCAGTCACAAGCTATCGTGTAATCGCACCGATACTTGTACTTCTTGCATGGCTTACGGCAATTCGAGCGACGGAGTTGCGCGGGCCCGCACTAGCTGTTTTCACATCGGTGTCACTCCTATCCCCATTCGTCGCCCTTTGGACGGTCGGCGGCTTGGAAACAGCGATGCTTACCTGTCTATCCACGTTGTTCATATCTCAAATTGCACTGATAGTTCGCATGGGAGCTGCTAAAGGACGAGACTTTGTGCGGCTCGGAACATTGGCCGCGCTAATGTTTTTGACACGCTATGACAGCGTCCTCGTTACCGGTCCGATCTTGCTGGCAATTTTAGTGGAAGAATACCGGCGTCCGTCTCTTTGGATTGGCGTAGCTATTTTTTTCGCCATGGTGTCCGGCTGGTTAATCTTCTCGTTTCTTTACTACGGTGATATCTTTCCGACTTCTTTCTATGTAAAGCTCGCAGTCGGCGGTCGTGGCTCTCTCGACAGCATTGCTACGCTTCTTAATTTCGCGTTTTTGTCTGGCCTACTGTTCATGGTGTTTCTTGCGCGCCCAAGGCCGTTCGAGGCACTTGCCCCGCTGTCAAAGACTATCCTGAGGGGCGCTGTTGTCAGTTTAGCGATGTTTCTGATTTACGCGAGCGTTGCATCCGGTCAGCACATGATGTTTGGATATCGACTTTTCGTGCCGTATCTAATGGGATCTGGGCTGGTGCTTTCGCTTGCACTTTCGAGACCCAGTCTCATGCTGGTTGCTGTGGTTGCAGGATACCAAGCTGCCATGATTTTGGTTGTGAATTTCCTGGGCATCAACCCTGCGCCTTTGACAAATTTGCCTTTATTGAGGGAAGCCTATGTAGAGTATGAGTTCGTTACTCCTGCGACTTATGGACAGTTCATGGAAATGCTGCGTAGCGATGCGGAGGACATTGCCGAACATTGGCGGCAAACGGGTTTTGAAGGTAAGCCGCACATATATCTTCGTACTGGGGGCACCGGCTTTTGGTTGCCTGATTTCTATGTCTATGAAAGTCTCGTCTCCTACCGACATGGCTGCGTCGAGCCGGTTACTAGAATGATTGGCGCATCACATTACGTGCAACAACTCGGAATTAGCGTTACCGGCAAAATGGCCGAGAACTTAGGGCGCGCTCGACCTGACGTGGGGAATGAACCTCTTCTTTTTGCGACGACCATCGATTGGATGGGTCCTAAAGTTACTGGCTATCTATTCGGCACTGCGCCGACGCCACTAGATTTTGGATCGCGCGTTAATTCGGGCTGCGTTGACTTGTCTCCGCCCACTTCTGGCGGCTGACCTTGTCCACTTGATCGGTGATTTAGACCTTGTACGCCATTGGTCCGAGGACAATGGTCGAGTGGAGGCGGACTTCTGCGTTGAGGCACTGAACGAGGCCATCCACAAGTTTGGTCCGCCGGAGATAATGAATACTGACTAGGGATCTCAGCTCACATCTTTTGCCTGTACGGATCGACTGCGCCGAACCGGAGTTAGCATCTCGATGGATGGCAAGAGCCGCTTCCTCGATAATATCTTCATCGAGAGGCTGTGGCGAACCTTGAAATATGAGTGCGTCTATCTGCATGCCTGGGAGACCGGATCAGAAGCGAAGTTAGACATCCGGAAATGGGTGGCCATTTACAACAAACAACGCCCACACTCAGTCCTTGGCGGGGCAGGCCGCCAGCCGTGGTCTATTGGCTGAGAAGTGATATAACCCAATCCGATCAGCAGGAGCAGAGAGTAGCATAATTCACGCCAAATTCTGTCCAAGAGATGGGGAGTAACTCATAGAAATCGAGTTCATGAGCCCTAGTCAGGCAGATATGAGAGCGAGCACACTTCTCGATGTAGAGCTGGGTGCTTTTTTAGCCGTTCTTTCGGCACGCTCTGATATTTCTGTTTCTGCCAAATCCATCAAATTGTTCGGTTTAAGTCGATCTTCATCCCTCTCTGATACGCCTGAAGACGGGTGAAAATGAGGTGGTGATATGAGCGGCAAAGGCAACGCTCCGATAATCATTAAGAGAAAGAAGGTCATTCAAGGGGGCGGTCATCATGGCGGCGCCTGGAAGGTGGCTATCGTGGTGTTTCCTTTGATCTAAAGACGCATTTTGCGCCGCATCAGTTTTGGTTTCCGCCCACGCGGACAGATTTCGGGTCGTCATTCTGACTGATTGCAGGACCTGTCTTTCAGGTCGTCTGCGCCACCCATCGGGATGCGTTGTGATGTTTGCAGGTCAAAGCCTAATATCTTGCTAAGCGGCGCGGCTCAGATGCAGCTAATTCGAGAAAATTCTATGCTTTTCTCTTAAGGGACAGAGACTTGTGGCCGATCGAAGTTGCAGCACCGTTCGGTCCGTATGCGGTAAAGCTTTGAGAAGAATCACGTAGAGTACGGAGCCGCAGTGCTGCAGCTTTCACACCTTTTGAGGCGGCTCTGAACAATGCTTGATTGCGTTCAGACTCTTTTCTAAGAGCCGCAAGAGTGCGCTCCGATGCATTACTTTTCGCGACGAGGGGAAGGAGCGTCTCTTTCGCCTTGATGAAGTGTTCAAGTTTATCGAACTCACCTTTCAGGATCACGGCACGCTCTCTTTCCAATAGCGTATTCAGTGCTGCGACCGGGCGGAATTGATCAAGCAGTGCCATCGCTTTGTGTCCTCAAAGAATTGAAAATTTGCTCCGCGAGGCCGATTCCCCCCGCCTCGACAATGCGTTTGGATTGGGCTTCCACAAGAAATGATGTGAACTGATCCTCTCCGGAGCCGCCCCCAAAGAAGTCAGGAGTTTTCCCGAATCCCGATGCTTTCAACATTTCGGCGAGAAACTGCGCCTCCAGTGTCTCGGATGCCTCGCGGAGTTTTTGGGTATTCGGTGTCGACGCTGGTTCGCTCCGTGCTGGAGTAATGCTGTTTATCTCGAGACCCATTCTGTGCCTCCCGTTGCGAAAATATTTTTTGGTTTTACCGGCCTGTCGGTAAAGAACCGGTAACTGTCAGGCGGGATATTGGCTGCACGTCGCAAAACGCCGGGTGCAAGAAATGCAATTACCTCTCGCTGATTCCATCACAGGACTTTTTTCAGTGAACGCTGAAAGTGATCTGATCCAATCGGCCGAAAGTGGTGTGAGGGTCCCGCTAGGCGGCGAGTTTCAAATGCCCTCCGCACCACCCCTCTTGTTTGAAGACGTCTTTGATGGCGAGATCATGATCCCAGGACTTTCGTCGCAGGATGCAGATAGCTCTGTCTGCGATGTCGAGGTCACATATGAACCCGCGGGCGAGGCCGTTGTGGAAACCATGCCCGAGCATCAGTTGCAGCCAGTTCCTGAGCACCTCCCTCAAGTCGTCTGGGAGGCCGGGTTTGAGAGCTCGTTGGGTCATGTTCCGAGTGCAGAACGCGAAGGGAGAGAGGTGTCAAAGGATGTTGAGCTTGCCTCGCTCGACGTTGAGATCGGGGAGCAGCCCGATCTGCCGGAGGAGGATAGTGGCGCACGCGACGCACCCGTTCCTTACTCGCTTAACGCAACGGATATGGATTCGAATTCTCAGGATAAGCCTGCGGCAGCGCGCGCAGAATTCAATCCATCGACGGAGCCGGTCGACGACGCTCCAAAGGCAGCTGAAAGAGTTGCATCACAACCATCGACAGACATTCCGCGGGAGATGAGGCGTGTCGGGGGGAGCTTTGAAATTTCTGATCCTGTCCCGACCGATTCGCATTCGGCGCCTATCGTGACCGAAGGAGCCGAAAGCGCCACAACGACCACTGCGAGCGGAGACGTCAAATTGACCCGCCTTGAGGACCAAGCGCGACAGCCATCTCACATGACCGAGTTTGTTAAAGATGTGCCTGCGCATGCCGTAGAAAAGCCTGCTGATTTCATCAGCAAGACGCGTGAGCCCGTACAGGAGAAGGTGCACCACCCGAAAATCGGGAACGAATTGCAGTTCGCGGGGCCCGATGAAAAGGGGATTCGGCATGCTGAATTTGAGCACGACTCGGTGCAGGGTGTGAGGATCAGCGCACCTGAGACCTCGCTGCGCTCAAGCCGGGATGCGGGCCCGTCCCAGGTGGACGAGTTTCACCCACAGATGATTGTGCAGGGCGGAACGCCGAGTGAAGCGGTCAGCCAAAGTCCGATTCATTCGGAGAGTGCTACATCTCAAGGCGCCGAGATTAAGATCGAGAGCAGATCAGAATTAGGGCAAACACTTGTAGATGTGTCTGAGCAGCATGGCGTTGCGTCGAAACACCCTCAGTCGCAGTCCGACAGAAAGGTTGAGGGCCCATCAATTGCCGCATCGGAAACGGCGGATACGTTGCAAACTGATGCAGCAGTTCCAATGCACGGGGACACGGCGGAAACCGAGGAACTGGCATCAAAAACGAAGCAACTGAGTTTGTCTGAAGGTCAGGAGATGCACCCTGAAGGCGTTCCGAGGCCAGATTCAAAATCACCAATCTCTGTCAGTGACGCGACAGATGGCATCCTCGAAACCGTCACGGAGCCTGATTTCGGCAATTTTGGTGAGAGAGAGATCAATAGCATTGAGAAGCCGTCTCGCGATGCTCCGATCCAGTCCGCAGGTCAGGCGCCCAAAGTTGAACTGCCGACGCGGATCGCGATGCAAATTGCCGAAACCGCGCGGCATCTTCCGGACAGGCCGATCGAGATCACTTTGTCCCCAGAAGAACTGGGTAGGGTGCGGCTTTCATTCCACCTGTCGGACAGTGGTGCGGTTCAGGTCGTGATCGCTGCGGAGCGCCCGGAGACTATGGATCTCATGCGCCGAAACGTCGAAAGCCTTGCGGGTGAGTTTCGTGATCTCGGCTATTCGGGCAGCGGATTTACGTTCGAGAGTTTCGATCATTCCGAACAGGAACGCCCTTCGCACGCAGATAATGTGCAGCCGGAGTATTTGCTTGAAGAAGAAACAATAGCGTCCACCCCTGCGCCTGTGCGGCTTTCCCTCGGGGGGAACTCGCGCATGGACTTGCGGCTCTAAGAGGTACAAATGGTCAACACAATTTCAGCGACGACCGCGTCTCAGGCGACGAGCGCGACCACATCCACAGATCGCGCGAGCGAGGTCAGTTCGGATTTTGAAACCTTTTTGCAGATGCTCACGGTGCAAATGCAGAATCAGGACCCGCTCAACCCTGTCGAGTCCGCAGACTTCGCGGTGCAACTCGCGACATTCTCCGAGGTAGAGCAGGCGGTGCTCACAAATGACCTACTCGAAGATTTGTCGACCCAGCTTGGCCTCATGGGGTTCTCGGAACTTTCCGGTTGGGTCGGTAAAGAAGCGCGAAGCGAGGCCAGCGGATATTTCAACGGGGAGACGCCTGTTTCTCTCTCTGGAGAGTTTGCGTCGGCGGCGGATAGCGCAACGCTCATTGTGCGAGATGCGAGCGGGAATGTTGTAGAGCAGGTTGCAATCAACACCGACGCACAGGATTTCGAGTGGCCGGCGTCTGGTTCAGGATCGTTTGACGCGGGTGCCTACAGCTTTGAAATCGAAAACTACTATGGCGACACGTATCTCTCTTCGACATCGGTTGAATCCTACACGCGAATTGTCGAGGCGCGCGCTGATAACGGCGATACGGTTCTGGTGCTCGAAGGCGGCACGGAGATTGCATCAGAAGATGTGACGGCGCTGCGGGACGGAGGTTGAGGCTTCGACGGATTGCGCGGTTGCAGGTCCGTGAGCACACCCGTTAAAGTCCGTTCAAATTCTGGACCGGAGCCCGAAACACATGCAAACCCGCGCCCCTGATCTCCCTCCGCGGGAGATTATAGAACTTGCTGAAGGCCTCGGGATGCAGTCCTGCGAGTGGACCTCTCTCAAAGGCGGGCGGACAAACCGTGCATGGCGCGCGAAGTGTTCCGACGACGACGTCGTTTTCAAGGTGTTCGATCAGGCGCGTGCGAACCCATTATTTCCGAATGATCCGGATGCCGAGGCGACGGCGATGGTGACGCTTCGCGGCACCGGGCTCGCCCCGAACTTTCGGTATCGGATGCAGTTCGAGGATGCCGAATGCCTCGTTTACGATCACCAACCCGGTGAAGCGCTTCCTGGTTTCGATGCGAATGCTGCGAAAACTCTGTGGAATCTTCATCAGATTAAAGTGCCGGATGGATTGAGGCGGGTCTCCTGCACGCCTGATGCGCTCATCGCCGAGGGGAAATGGTTTCTTCGAAACGCCGACCATCCTTCTGTTGAGATGATCGCCAACCGGCAGCCGTGCCTGATCAACCTGTCATGCGGGCCTGATGTTTTTCTTCACGGGGACCCCGTGCCGTCGAATTTTGTGCGGCATGGTGAGGCGCTGACGCTTATCGACTGGCAGTGTCCTGCCGTCGGGGACGCGTGCTTTGATCTCGGCCTCGCGATGTCACCCGCCATGCATCTCGTCTATGGGTCCAAAGCGGAAGATGCGCCATCAATGGACGTCCTGTCCGCCTACCCCGATGCAGAAACCGTGTCCCGCTACCGCATGCTTGCGCCGTTTGTGCACTGGCGCATGGCGGCTTATTGCGCGTGGAAGGCGGGGCAGGGCGAAGCGGTATATGGAGACGCGATCAGCGCAGAGCTTACTGCACTAGCGTCATAACCAACGCTCCAAGACCCGCGGCTGTTGCGCCACCGGCGAAGAGCCACGCGGCCTGCCACGCGGCAGATTTTGGCTTCACCGTTTCTTTCTCCTGAGAGCCCGCGACGAGCAGGTTTTCTGCGATCTGTGGGAGGCGCGGACCGAAACGCGCGAGTACGCGCGCGGTGTTCCAAAGATCGCGGCCAAAGGCGCGCGGGCCGATGTTCGTCTTGATGTAATCCTCGACGACGGGTCGTGCGACTTCCCAGATATTGATATGCGGATCGAGCGAGCGCGAGACGCCCTCGACCACAACCATGGTTCGCTGGAGGAGGATCAGCTCCGTGCGCGTCTGCATTCCGAAACGCTCGGTCACCTCAAAAAGATACGACAGAAGGCGCGCCATGGAGATGCGGCTCGCGTCCATGCCAAAGATCGGATCACCAACAGCGCGGAGTGCGCGCGCGAATTCGTCGACGTCCTGATCGGCCGGAACATAGCCCGCTTCAAAGTGGACCTCGGCGACCCGTTTGTAGTCTTTTTTGATAAAACCGTACAAAATCTCGGCATAAACGCGTCGTGTATATTCATCGAGTGCGCCCATGATCCCAAAGTCGAGCGCGATGATGTCGCCGTTCGGGGCGACCTTGAGGTTGCCCTGATGCATGTCCGCGTGGAAAAAACCGTCGCGAAGTGCATGGCGCAGGAACATCTGCAAAACGCGTTGGCCGAGAGCCGCGCGGTCGTGGCCGGCTTCGATGATCGCGTTGATCTCGGAGGCTGTGATGCCCTCGATCCATTCGAGCGTCATCACCCGACGCGAGGACAGGGCCCAGTCAACGGACGGAACGGAGAAGCCTTCGTCGTTTTCGATGTTGGCGGCGAATTCGGAGGCGGAAGAGCTTTCCAGTCTCAGGTCCAATTCGCCGTGAACCACGCCTTCAAAATGCGCGACCACATCTGTGGGGCGAAGACGACGGGAGGACGGTGAGAAGAGTTCGATAAACGACGCCACGAAGTAGAAGGCGTCTACATCTTTACGGAACGCTTTCTCAATTCCGGGGCGGAGAACTTTGACAGCGACCGGTTGACCTGTGTCTGCGCGGACAGCCTTGTGAACCTGCGCAATCGATGCGGCGGCCACGGGCTCCGAGAAGTCGGAGAAGAGTTCGGAAAGCGGCGCGCCCAATTCAGCTTCGACCGTCTTGATGGCCTGTTCGCGCGGAAATGGGGGCAGTTTGTCCTGCAGCATTTGCATCTGCTGGGCGAGTTCACCGCCCACCACGTCCGGACGAGTCGAGAGGATTTGGCCGAACTTGATATATGCCGGACCGAGCGCCGTAATCGCACGGGTCACGGGCGGAAGGTTCGGATCACCTTTGTAGCCTAGCCACTGGAACGGCCACATGACAGTGCGCGCCAGGATGCGAAGCGCACGCGGAGCGTCCATCGCATCCATGGCCTGCTTCATCGCGCCGGTGCGCTCCATCGTCGCGCCGGTTCGGATCAGTCGCCAAATATTGTGCGGGCCACGCATTAGATTTTCCACCCTGTGTGCAGAGCAGCAATGCCCATGGAGAGGTTCCGGTAGGACGCATTCTCAAAACCTGCGGCGCGGATCATGCCGAGGAAGGTTTCCTGATCCGGAAATTTGCGGATGCTCTCTACGAGGTATTGATAGCTGTCGCGGTCTCCTGCAATCGCCTGACCCATGCGCGGGATCACGTTGAAGGAATAGAGATCATAGGCCTTCTGCATCATCGGGTTCGGCAGTTGCGAGAACTCGAGCACCATGAGGCGTCCGCCTGGTTTCAGCACGCGGTAGGCCTCAGACAGTGCGTCCTGCACGCGGGTGACGTTCCGGATGCCGAATGAGATCGTGTAAACGTCGAATTGGTTGTCCTCGAACGGGAGCGCCATCGCGTCACCTGTGACCCACGTCAGATCATTCGCCATCTGTTCGGCTTCGGCGCGTTTGCGGCCCTCGACCAACATAGATTCGGTCATGTCGAGCACGACCGAAGTGGCGCCCGGCGCCCGTTTCAGAAAGCGGAAAGAGATATCGCCCGTGCCGCCTGCAACGTCGAGGAGTCGTTGGTTGGGCCGCGGTGCCAGCCAGTCCATCATCGCGTCTTTCCAAACACGGTGGATGCCCATGGACATGACATCGTTCATAATGTCGTATTTCGAGGCGACGGAGGTAAAGACCCCATGGACCATCCCGGCCTTTTGATCCTCGGCGACGTCTTTAAAGCCGAAATGGGTGGTTTTGCCGTTCTCGCTCATCGCTCTTGAACCTTTCTCGAAACTTACCCTTCTTATAGGCCTCATGTCGGGCGTGACAATCGCATGTCGCAAAGCGAAGGAAGCAAAATGCCGGAATTACCTGAGGTCGAGACAGTTCGACGCGGATTGGAGCCGTCGATGAGCGGAGTCAAAATCATGCGCGCCGATGTGAACCGTCAGGATTTACGCTGGCCGTTTCCGGAGCGGATGGTCGAACGGCTCACCGGCGCACGGGTTTTGCAGCTTCGGCGGCGTTCGAAATACATCCTCGCCGATCTGGATCGTGACGAGACCCTTCTCATTCATCTGGGAATGTCGGGCCGCATGACCGTATCAGGCGATCCTCTTGGTCAATTCGTGCATGAGCATCCCGCGCAGGAGAAGCATGATCATGTCGTGTTTCATATGGAGAACGGTGCGCGTGTTACTTTTAATGATCCGCGCAGATTCGGCGCGATGGACCTGATCCCGAGTGGTGCCGAGGCGACGCACCCCTTGTTGGCAAAGCTCGGGCCGGAACCTCTCGGGAATGCGTTTAGCGAGGAGCATCTCGTCACCGCGTTGAAAGACAAGCAATCCCCGATCAAATCGGCGCTCCTCGATCAGCATATCGTCGCGGGGTTGGGCAACATCTATGTGTGCGAGGTTCTGTTCCGCGCGGGCATTCATCCGGCGCGCAGGGCATCGCGAATTTCGGCTGCGCGTGTCGCGTCGCTCGTGCCGATCATTCGCGAAGTGCTTTTGGAGGCGATTGATGCGGGCGGCTCATCCCTAAAAGATTTCCGTCAGGCGGACGGGGAACTCGGGTATTTCCAGCATAGCTTTAAGGTCTATGGCCGCGAAGGCGGTGCTTGTGTGACAGACAATTGTGACGCAACGATCAAACGGATTACGCAATCCGGGCGCTCGACATTCTTTTGCCCTCATTGTCAAAGATGACTTGAACGACACTTTTGGGGTGTTACGACTCCCGAACCAGAAATTGATCGGAGGGCTTCATGGCCTACAAGACACTTCTCATCGAGATCAAGGACAGCGTTGAACTCATCAAGCTGAACCGGCCCGAGGCGCTCAATGCTCTCAACAGTGAGTTGATGGCCGAGCTTGCCGACGCCTTGGCGAAGGCCGACCGCGACTCCAAAGTCAGAGCCATCGTCATAACCGGTTCTGAGAAGGCCTTTGCCGCTGGTGCGGACATCAAGGAAATGTCCGAGAAGTGTTTTTCCGAGGTGACGCAGGCGAACCTCTTTGGCGCCGATGCCGACCGGATTGTCGCCACACGCAAGCCTGTGATCGCGGCCGTTGCCGGTTATGCGCTGGGCGGCGGGTGTGAACTGGCAATGATGTGCGATTTCATTCTCGCAGCGGACAACGCAAAGTTCGGCCAGCCGGAGATCAATCTTGGCATCATTCCGGGCATTGGTGGCACACAGCGCCTCGCGCGCGCGGTGGGGAAAGCCAAGGCGATGGAAATGATCCTCACGGGGCGTTTCATGGATGCCGAAGAGGCAGAGCGTGCTGGTCTCGTGTCCCGCATTGTTCCGGCAAAGAAACTCGTTGATGAGGCCCTGACGACAGCGGCCAAGATCGCAGAGAAGAGCACCATTTCGGTGGCCGCCGCGAAGGAGGCTGTTAATCGGGCGCAAGAGCTTTCTCTGACCGAGGGTGTTCTGTTTGAACGCCGCAGTTTCTTCGGCCTCTTCGCGACCGAAGACCAGAAGGAAGGCATGGCCGCTTTCCTTGAGAAGCGTGAGCCGCAATTCCGAGACAAGTGACTCTGAAAAACAGGCTTCCCTTTTTCGCGATTCTCGCGTAGAGGGACGCCTTACATGCGCGTGGAGCCCGCTCAGGCTATGATTGTCCGTCCCTCAAAGGGATCCGGGGTCCGTTGTGCAACCGAAATTCAAACAGACCTCTGGAGAGGAAAAGATCATGGCAAATACGCCCCAGTCCAAAAAACGCGCCCGTCAGGCGATCCGCCGCACCGACGTAAACAAAGCCCGTCGCTCCCGCATCCGCACCCACCTGCGCAAAGTTGAAGAAGCTATCGCATCCGGCGATCAGGCTGCTGCAAAAGCAGCTCTTCAGGCAGCTCAGCCGGAACTGATGCGCGGCGTGACCAAAGGTGTTGTTCACAAGAACACTGCTGCTCGCAAAATGTCCCGTCTGTCTTCCCGCGTGAAGGCTCTCGGCTAAGTCGAACGGCATTTACTGTTTGAAAAGCGCGCCTTAGGGCGCGTTTTTTTTGATCATAACCTCAAGCCTGCATATTCGGGAGGCGATTCTGGGGCGACCGCGGCGGCTAGCAAACTTGCTGATATTTGCACAAGAGGGCTCGATCAAATTCTGTACCGGGGCGTGCCACTTGAGGCAAAATCGCCACGTCAAAGCCCAAGTTATTAAGCTTTTCGGATTCGATTTCAGTAAAGGCAGAGTCAAGCGCGAAGAACGATTGCGCAGAGGCTTGGCTGGTTGCTAGCTTAGTCTTGCGATTCACAATCGTCTTGGGGGGACATTCGGGAATCGTGTCACAGAAGACGCGCAAAACGGACGAAGAAAACTGCCTTTTCTTCGCACAAATCCGATTTTGCCGTCGGCACGATTTTTGGAACCATGACTCGGTAGGGGTGCCGAGTCTCTGGTGTCTGAACTGAACGCGCTTTTGCGTGAGGGTGAGACTGTCCATTAGACGCTGATGCAGCTTGGCTGCGAACCTGCCGTGGAGTGAGGGCTCTTTCGGTAATGGCTTCGTCTGTCGATTTGCAAAGGCGAGCGGCATAACCGGATGGTGATGCATGGCATGTGAGGGTGCCGTGATCAGAACCAACGATCGGTTAGAGCCGGGTCCAAGATGTCCGATGCGCAAGAGCCATGGTTTAGGCCAAAAGCCTGAACCCGGTGTCAGCAAAAAGAAGCTGAGGCCGTTAAAAACAATAATTTTTGGGTCGAAATAAGAAGATGAAAAACGAGACGTGGGGACGTGTAAAGCAGCAACTTCTCGAGAGCGTGGGCCGAAATAACTACGCAAACTGGATTGAGCCGCTCGCATTAAAAAAAGTGGATAATGGTGTCGCAGTATTTTCCGTGCCCACCAGCTTTATGGCGAACTGGGTTTCGCGCAACTTCGCCGATACGATCCTGACGCATTTGAAAGCCGCAAATACGTCTGCCTCGCGTGTCGAGTTCCTTGTTGAACCGCTCCGCCCTCAGCCGGCTGCAGAGCAGGTTGTAGCGCTTGCGCCGAAGGGTGATGCAAAAACGGCTCCATCCGAGCCGAAGGTCGCAATCAGCGCCGTGGCTGAGGATGCGAAGGAAGAACTCCCGGGCGCGCCGCTCGATCCGCGCTTCACGTTCGAGAATTTCGTCGTTGGTAAGCCGAACGAACTCGCACACGCGGCAGCGCGCCGTGTGGCGGAAGGCGGCCCTGTGACCTTTAATCCGCTGTTTCTCTACGGTGGCGTTGGTCTCGGTAAAACTCACCTGATGCACGCCATTGCGCACGAGATTCGTGAACGCAGCCCTGAAAAGCGCGTTCTCTATCTCTCTGCGGAACAGTTCATGTACCGTTTCGTTCAGGCACTTCGCGATCGCCAGATGATCGACTTCAAGCAACTCTTCCGGTCCGTTGATGTGCTCATGGTCGATGACGTCCAGTTCATCGCAGGCAAAGACAGCACGCAGGAAGAGTTCTTCCACACGTTCAACGCACTGGTTGATCAGCATAAACAGATCATCATTTCTGCCGACCGTGCACCGGGCGAAATTCAGGGTCTTGAAGACCGGATCAAGTCGCGTCTCCAGTGCGGACTCGTGGTTGACCTGCACCCGACCGATTACGAACTTCGTCTCGGCATTCTTCAAACCAAGGCAGAGGTCTACCGCGCGCAATATCCGGGTCTTCAGTTTGCTGAGGGCGTTCTGGAATTCCTCGCGCACCGCATTTCGACGAACGTGCGCGTTCTCGAGGGCGCTCTTATGCGTCTCTTCGCTTTCGCATCGCTCGTAGGCCGCGAGATCACGCTCGATCTGACGCAGGAATGTCTCGCCGATATTCTCAAAGCGTCTGAACGCAAAGTCACCGTTGAAGAAATCCAGCGCAAGGTGTCCGAGCACTACGCCATTCGTCTGTCCGACATGATCGGCCCGAAGCGTGTGCGTTCCATCGCGCGTCCCCGTCAGGTTGCGATGTATCTCGCCAAGCATTTGACCGCGCGGTCTCTGCCGGAAATCGGCCGTCGTTTCGGTGGTCGCGACCATACGACCGTGATGCACGGCGTTCGCCGGATCGAAGAGCTGAAATCGACGGACAGCCAAATCGCGGATGATGTCGAAATGCTTCGCCGCGCGCTTGAAGCCTGACCTTCTTAGCGCATCGTGAGTTCAATCTGCTGCACCGCCGCGACTTTTCTGTCCGGCGGTGCCTCGGTCTCTTGACGTCTCTCACGACAATCAACACAGTCCGATAAAACAAACTATTGCGCATGGCGGTGGATCGTTTAACTTCGGCACCCCGGCCAGTGATACATGCGAGGGTGGTATGAAAATCAGCATCGAGCGCGGCACGCTTTTGAAAGCCGTCGGTCAGGCGCAATCGGTTGTCGAGCGCCGCAACACCATTCCGATCTTGGCCAACGTGCTGATCGAAGCCGAAGGGGATAAAGTCTCCTTCCGTGCAACGGATTTGGATATCGAAGTGGTCGATAAGTGCGCCGCTATGGTAGAGCGCGCGGGCGCGACGACTGTGTCTGCAGTGACGCTCCACGAGATTGTCCGCAAATTGCCCGATGGCGCGATGGTCCAGCTCACCGATGACGGCGCCAATGGCCGCCTGACGGTTGAAGCGGGCCGGTCGAACTTCTCCTTGGCGACGCTGCCGAAGGAAGATTTCCCGGTCATGGCCTCCGCCGAATACGACAGCAATTTCGCGGTGCCTGCACCCGTTCTGCGCCGCCTGTTCGACAAATCGAAGTTCGCGATCTCGACCGAGGAGACCCGTTACTACCTCAACGGTGTCTACATGCATGTTGCTGACAGCGAGAATGGCAAGTCCTTGCGCTGCGTTGCAACGGACGGTCACCGTCTCGCGCGGATCGATGCACCGCTTCCGCCGGAAGCAGGGGATATGCCGGGTGTGATCGTGCCGCGGAAAACGGTCGGCGAGTTGCGCAAGCTTCTCGAAGACGACGACATGCAGATCGCGGTGTCTGTTTCCGAGGCGAAAATCCGGTTTGCGACGCCTGACATCACGCTGACCTCCAAAGTCATTGATGGCACGTTCCCCGACTACACCCGCGTGATCCCGATGGGAAACACCCGCAAACTCGAAGTTGACGCGGCAGAATTTGCGAAAGCTGTAGACCGTGTGGCCACCGTGTCCTCGGAGCGCTCGCGTGCCGTGAAGCTGACGCTTGAGGAAGACAAGCTCACGCTTTCCGTCAACGCGCCTGATAGTGGTGCCGCTGAAGAAGAGTTGGCAGTGGCCTATGCAGATGAGCGCCTCGAAATCGGCTTCAACGCGAAATACCTCCTCGAGATTGCGTCTCAGGTGGATCGCGAGAATGCGGTGTTTCTGTTCAACTCCTCGGGCGATCCGACCCTGATGCGTGAAGGTGGCGACACCTCTGCCGTCTACGTCGTCATGCCGATGCGGGTTTGAGTATTTTCGTCACGAAAAAGACAAGAGTGGTGCGATGGGCGGCCTGTTCATAGAAGAGCTGAGCCTTTCGCATTTCCGCTCCCATCGGGCCGCACGTTTCGAATTGGACGGGCGGCCTGTTGCCATTTGGGGGGCGAATGGCGCGGGGAAGACGAATATCCTAGAGGCGGTTTCTCTGCTTTCACCTGGGCGAGGGCTGCGCCGCGCGGCGCCGGACGAGATTGCGCGGAAGCCGGAGAGTGTTGGCTGGAAAATTCGTGCCGGTCTTACCTCTTTGCATCAGTTTCATGAAGTGGAGACTTGGGCGGAGCCGGGTTCGTCGCGATCTGTGAAGATTGACGGCAAAGCTTCCGCGCAGGTGGCGCTTGGGCGCATAGCGCGTGTTGTCTGGCTTATCCCCGCTATGGATCGCCTTTGGATCGAAGGTGCAGAGGGGAGGCGACGGTTTCTCGACCGGATGGTGATGTCCTTTGAGCCGCGCCATGCGGAGGCTGTGCTTGCGTATGAGAAGGCGATGCGGGAGCGGAACCGGTTGCTCAAGGACATGGTGCGAGATGCGCATTGGTATGGTGCCTTAGAGGCTCAGATGGCCGAACACGGCGCTGCAATCATGCAAAACCGACAGGATGCGTTGGAGCGGCTGTCCCGCGCGCAAGAGGGCGCGGAGACGATCTTTCCGGCGGCAGAGCTGTCTCTGATGGCATCTGACAAGATGCCGCTGCCGGACGATGCCGAGGCACTCTTGGCCGCCTTTCGCGACGGCCGACCACGTGATCTAGGGGCGGGGCGCACGCTCATTGGCCCCCACAGGGCGGATCTTGGGGCGGTTTACACCGCGAAAGGCGTCGCAGCGGACCAGTGTTCGACAGGGGAGCAAAAGGCGCTTCTCATTTCACTTATTTTGGCGAACGGACGTGCGCTTGCAGAGGATTTCGGGGCGCCTCCGATCTATCTCCTCGATGAGGTGGCGGCACACCTTGACGCGGGGCGTCGGGCTGCGCTCTATGACGAAATCTGCGCTCTCGGTGCGCAAGCCTTTATGACCGGCACCGGACCGGAGCTCTTTGCGGAGTTCGGGTCTCGTGCGGCTCAGATTGAGGTCTTGGATGAGGGCGGCACGTCTGTCGTGAAAGAGCATTAAATGACCATCTCGTTTGGCGATCTAGGCCTTTATGGCTTTGCGCTATTGATCCTGTTTTTGACGCCGGGGCCTGTCTGGCTCGCTGTGTTGGCGCGCGGATTGTCCGGTGGCTTTCATGCCGTATGGCCGCTTGCCCTTGGGGTGGTCATTGGTGATTTCCTGTGGGCGCTGCTCGCGATCTTCGGCGTCTCGTGGATCGTTTCGGAGTTCGAGAGTTTCCTGTCCGTTTTGCGTTGGCTCGCGACAGTTATGTTCGTCACCATGGGCTTTCTTCTCATCCGTCATTCGGACAAGAAAATCGCCGCAGACAGCCGTTTGACACGCCCCGGAATGTGGGCGGGTTTTATTGCGGGATTGGTGTGCATCCTCGGCAATCCCAAGGCGATCCTCTTCTACATGGGGTTCTTGCCTGGGTTCTTTGATCTGTCGTCTTTGGTCATTTGGGATGTGGTTGCGATCTGTGTTACGTCGGCCATTATTCCGCTCGTCGGAAACCTCATCCTCGGGCTCTCGATTGGGGGGCTGCGGACGCTCACGTCCTCTCCGAAGGCGCTCAAGCGGATGAATATCGGTGCGGGCGTATTGCTTATTTTCGTGGGCCTCATTCTGCCCTTCGTCTGAGGCGGAAAAGACGTGTCAATTGCGTGACATCCGTTGCTCTCTCACGTATAAAATAGGCAGGAAATAACAAGGATTTTCAAATGTCCGAAGAAGCGCAGCAGCCAGCCGAATATGGCGCCGATTCCATCAAGGTTCTCAAGGGCTTGGAGGCCGTCCGCAAACGTCCTGGTATGTATATCGGTGACACGGACGATGGCTCTGGTCTGCACCACATGGTGTATGAGGTCGTGGATAACGGGATCGATGAGGCTCTTGCAGGTCACGCGGACTATGTGACCGTCAAAATCCACAAGGATAGCTCTGTTTCCGTGCGCGATAACGGGCGCGGTATCCCTGTGGGTATCCACGAAGAAGAGGGCGTTTCTGCGGCCGAGGTCATCATGACCCAGCTGCACGCAGGCGGTAAATTCGACAGCAACTCCTACAAGGTGTCGGGTGGTCTGCACGGTGTGGGTGTGTCGGTTGTGAACGCGTTGTCCGAGTGGCTTGAGCTCAAGGTGTGGCGCGACGGGAAAATCCATAAGGCAAAGTTCGTCAAAGGCGAGACAGCCGAGCATCTCGAAGTGATCGGGGATGCAGGTGATGAGACTGGGACCGAGGTGCGCTTCCTTGCCTCCGCCAAAACGACGGATCCCGAGGGCACCTTCTCGAACCTCGAATATTCCTTCGAGACGCTCGAAAAACGTCTCCGTGAACTCGCGTTCCTGAACTCCGGAGTGCGTATCATTCTCGAGGATGAGCGCCCTGCGGAGCCGCTTCGCTCCGAGCTTTTCTACGAGGGCGGTGTTAAGGAATTCGTCAAATATCTGGATCGTCACAAGGCGTCGATGATGCCGGACCCGATCTTTGTGACCGGCGAAAAAGACGGCATCGGTGTGGAAGTCGCAATGTGGTGGAACGACAGCTACCACGAGAACGTGTTGCCGTTTACCAACAACATCCCGCAGCGCGATGGTGGTACCCACCTCGCGGGTTTCCGTGGGGCTCTGACGCGGACCCTGACCAAGTTTGCGATGGAAAGCGGGATCGCAAAGAAAGAGAAAATCACCTTTACGGGCGACGACGCGCGCGAGGGTCTGACATGCGTGCTCTCGGTCAAAGTGCCGGACCCGAAATTCTCGTCCCAGACCAAAGATAAACTCGTGTCTTCTGAGGTGCGGCCTGCTGTTGAAAGCCTCGTGGGCGAAAAGCTCAACGAATGGTTCGATGAGAACCCGAACGAGGCAAAAATGATCGTGAGCAAGATTCTCGAGGCTGCGATGGCCCGTGAAGCCGCTCGCAAGGCGCGTGAACTGACCCGTCGCAAATCTGCGCTCGATGTGAACTTCCTCGCCGGCAAACTCAAAGATTGCTCCGAGAAAGATCCGTCACAGACCGAAGTCTTCCTCGTCGAGGGTGACTCCGCCGGTGGTTCGGCACAGACGGGTCGTGATCGTCGTACGCAGGCCATCCTGCCGCTGAAAGGTAAAATCCTGAACGTCGAACGTGCGCGTTTTGACCGAATGCTGTCCTCACAGGAAATTGGCAACCTCGTGATGGCGCTCGGCACCGGGATCGGTCGCGATGAGTTCAAACTCGACAAGCTGCGCTATCATAAGATCGTCATTATGACCGATGCGGACGTCGATGGTGCGCACATCCGGACACTTCTCCTGACGTTCTTCTTCCGTCAGATGCCGGAACTGATCGAGGCAGGCCATTTGTTCATCGCGCAGCCGCCGCTCTATAAAGTGTCGCGTGGTAAGTCCGAGGTCTACCTCAAGGACCAAGCCGCGATGGAGGATTACCTGATCCAGCAGGGCGTCGAGGGCGCTGTTCTCCGCCTGAAGAGCGGCGAAGAAATCGCCGGCGCCGACCTCGCCCGCGTTGTTGAGGGCGCTCGCACCTTCAAGCGCATTCTGGAGGCCTTCCCGACACACTATCCGCGCCACATTGTGGAGCAGGCCGCGCTTTCCGGCGCGTTTGAGCCAGGGCGCGTGGATGCCGATCTGACCGGCACTGCGGATGCGGTGGCGAAACGTCTGGACCTTATCGCGCTTGAATATGAGCGCGGCTGGAATGGCCGTCCGACACAGGATGCCGGTATCCGTCTCACCCGCGTTCTGCGTGGCGTGGAAGAGGTGCGCACGCTCGATGGTGCGATCCTCCGCGGCGGTGAAGCGCGACGCATCAATCAGGAAGTTGCTGCGACCGGCGGGGTCTACAAAGATCCGTCCAAACTCGTGCGGAAAGACCGCGAAACCTTGATTCACGGTCCGACTGAGCTGCTCACGGCTATTCTCGAAGAAGGTGAAAAAGGTCTGTCCCTCCAGCGGTATAAGGGTCTTGGCGAGATGAACCCGGATCAGCTTTGGGAAACCACGCTTGATCCGGATGCGCGAACCCTGCTGCAGGTAAAGATTGAAGACTTCGCAGAAGCGGACGACATCTTTACGAAGCTGATGGGCGATGTCGTTGAGCCGCGTCGCGAGTTCATTCAGGACAACGCTCTCAACGTCGAAAACCTCGACGCTTGATCCGTGGGTTGGGTCCGTGCGCACGTCGCGTGGACCTAACCGTTTACACTCACCCACTGGCGTCTGCTGCATCAGCGGCTTTCCGCG
This sequence comes from Celeribacter litoreus, assembly GCF_020165855.1. Taxonomy (GTDB): domain Bacteria; phylum Pseudomonadota; class Alphaproteobacteria; order Rhodobacterales; family Rhodobacteraceae; genus Celeribacter; species Celeribacter litoreus. Next base: position 46,470 of record NZ_JAIUFY010000013.1, read on the forward strand.
TGTGTGAGTTGAAGTTTTAAGACATTCGCGACAGGGTAAGTCCACGAATGAAGTATCCAAATAGGTCCTGACGTGTTCCGATTCTTCCGGCGCCCAGCCCCGACCGAACCTGAAGCCCCCGAAGGCCGTATCCGGTTTGAGGGCGAGCCTCCAAACCCTGATCAGCCTCTTTTCATTGTTGGCGACATCCACGGCCAAATTCGGGCGCTTGACGCCTTGCTGGACCGCGCTGCGAGGGAATTTCCGACGAGCCGGCTAGTTTTTGTCGGGGATTTTATCGACCGCGGAGAAAGCAGCGCGGATGTGTTGTCGCGCCTCTATGACCTCTCGCTTGAAAACGCCGAGGGGGTTTTTATTCTCGGCAACCACGAGGAAATGTTCCTGGCCTTTCTCGACGCGCCTGAAGAAGCAGGGAACAGGTGGTTGAAGTATGGTGGGTTGCAAACGATGGCGAGCTTCGGGTCGTTTCATCTCCGCGAAAATTCCACCACTGAAATGTTAGTTGAGGCACGCGATAAACTCCGCAGCGTGATGCCCAACGGGCTTGAGAATTGGCTTCGATCACGGCCTCGCCATTGGCAGAGCGGCAACGTCGGTATCGTGCATGCCGGTGCCGATCCCCAACGGCCGTTGAATGAGCAGCGCGTGAATAGTCTGACTTGGGGACACAAAGATTTCGGACGCCTCGCTCGGCAAGATGGTCTGTGGATTGTTCATGGACATACGATCGTTGAGATGCCGCGCGAGAAAAACGGCGTCATTTCCATTGATACAGGGGCATACGCAACGGGAAAGCTGACAGCCGCCCACATTGACAATGGGCAACTGAGTTTCGTGCAGGCGTCTGGCTGTTGACGTTCCGTTGTCTACGGGTCGCATTTTGGAACCCCGAGGCGGATCAGTTCGGTTCCGGAGAGGCGCGACATCGAGAAGACACTGTGACGGGCTTTGTCCAGATACCAAACCCGGATATTGAGCGGATAGTGGGCCGCAATGAAGCGTGACCACTCTTCGAATTCTGTTTCGCTAAGCTTTGGGCCCAAGCGGTAGGGCCCGTGAAAGCCGAAGACAGCACGCGGAGAGACGCACATGTTCTCAACGGCGAGATACATCGTGCAACTCGAGAGGCATGCGCCGCTTCGTATTTCCACTCGTTGCTTCAGGCGATTGATTTCCTGGATTTCATTGTAGCGCGCTCGTACGCCGCCTCCCGAGTCTCCTCGGACGATGATCGTGGCTCCCGGCGCCTGCGTTTTGGGCCGCGCTGCGTATGCACCTGACGTCGCGACGGTTGTCCATATGCTCAAAGACACAAGAAACACAAAGGTCTTCAGCACGCGCGCAATCTGCGCGCGTTCGAAAATTTTCTTCCTCATGAAAATCACCCCACGTGATTGTTGTGGGATGGTTTCCATCCCTCACCGCCGACCCCAATCGGCATGTGGAGGATTTGAGCAGAGAAACCCTAATATTTGGTTTGAGGCGCGTAACGTAATCTCAGAAACAAAAAGGCAGCACGAAAGGCTGCCTTTTTAGTCATTCCAAATGCGACGTAACACACGGACGATTAGTTCGTCGTGGTCGTAGACGTTGTCGTCGTTGTCGTCGTTGTGGTGGTGGTTGTCGAACCGCCCGTGACCGCAGCAATAGCAGCCGCGATACTCGTGGCGGCAGGTGCAGCTGCCGCGAGGTTCAGAATTTCACCATTTGGCATACGGAAGCAGATCGGATTGTTCAGGTTTACCGGATTGCTGCAGAAGTTCGGGTTCTGAGCAGCGGCCTGCCAACCGTTAGGGGTATTCGCCGGCGGAGTATTTGCTGGCGGAGTACCTGTTCCAGGCGTCTGCTGAGCAACAGCGGGTAGTGACGTAGTAATCGCGATGGCTGCGGCAAAAAAGATGCGTTTCATACTAAAACTCACTTGATTCATGATGATGGCACTCACCGCATGGCGGTGATTTATCGTCTTCTTGCCTCCCAAGTAACACTCTTTCCGAGATTCGTCACATGCGGAAGCGCGCTCTGGCTGTTTCCAGCTCGAATTTCATTCTGCAGTTGCAAAAAAACTATGCAGATTTACGTCGCGTAATGTTGTTTTAGGCTGATACAGAATGATCGGATCGACGCGCATTCGAACGACGTCGACACCGTCAAATCAGCATATCAGTTCGAAACGGTAGCCGTGCCTAGGTTGATGATCGATGGCGTGATCTGGTTGATTGTACGCTGCCAGCGCGTGACCGGTTGCTCGGCAATGAAGACGATATCGTTCGGCCGGAGCTCAAAACGCGTTGCGAGGGTCATCGATGCAGCATTTTTCGCATCTAGGTTCCACGCCGTAAGGGCATCGAATTCCATCGGATCATCTGAGCCGCGCAGCACGTAGATGTGGCGCGGATCTGCTGTGCTCACCGATAGTCCTCCGCCACCGGAATATAGCGCGTCTGCGAGCGTTGCGCTTCGGCCTAGCGGGAGCGGAAAGCGACCTTGTTGATCTACTTCTCCGGTCAGATAAACGTAATCCCGCTCTACAGCGTCGTAATCCACTTGCGCGGCATAATTTTCCCGCTGTTCCTGAAGCATAGACCGGCGAAGCGACACTTCTGTCTGTAACTGGTTCAGCGCCTCCGAGCGCGCATTCTGACGATAGGTTGCGAGGCGGATTTGCTGATCAAAGTAGGCCGCAGCCTGATCGAGTTGGTAGGCATCATCAACGAAAACGCTATCGCCCGGCTGGAGCAAAATCCGGTTCAGGTTGTCCTGAGAATAGAGCGTATCGAGCGGGATCTGGTAGATGGTCCCGTCTCTGTAGAGGCGGACCGACGTGTATTCCATATCGGTGGCAGTGATGCCGCCACGATTGGCCAGAGCGGCTTCTAGGTAGAGCGGTGTCAAGGTGATTGGCAGGACGCCCGGATTATTCACGGCCCCACCAATTGCAACTTTTTTGGAATTGAAAGACGCGATTTCCAGACTGAACGTCGGCTCGATCTGAGCATCGATCAGGCGCTGAAAGAGCGTATCTTCTGCTTCTTCAATGGTCATCCCCGCGATAGAGACGCGACCAACATCAGGGATCGCAATCGCGCCATCGTCCTGCACAGTGTAACCCTGACGGCTATTTTGTGCGGCCAGCAGTCCCGCCAGTTCCTCGACCGAATTGCCAGACGGCGTGGCGAGCAATACGACGTCACCTATTCCGATCGTGTAGGGCTGCGGGTTCGTTACGGGAGGCAGGCGGGTCTCAAGGCTGTTCGGGCGCGTTTGGGCTGTGTAGGCTGGTTCAGGAATAGCCCCATTCCCGCGCAGACCACTGCCCATCCCTGCCGTTGTCCGGAACACCTCGGGCAAGTCTTTCGGCTCATACGCCGAACGGTTTGCAACCAACACGGATTGGGATGTCATCGGCACAACGCGTACCTTGAGATCATCACTCGCACGCGAAACAACGCGCTGACTTTGATAGACGGTGCCACAGGACGCCAAAGAAAGCGCAGCAATCAGAAAGAGTGTTTTACGCAAAACAGATCGGTCCTCTCAATTGCCAACCGTCACCGAGTTCTTGGAATTCATACGCACTGAAAACGTTCGTTTCCATATACATTTGTTCTCTCGTTCCCAAGCGATGCAGGAAAGCCGCAATCGCGTACAGTTCCTTAATTCGTGTAATACTTGGCCCCATAGGCGCCGTAGCCGCCATAATATTCGCCATAGCCGTAGCGCTTCATGCCTTTCGGGTCGATCTGGTTCAGCACCAGCCCGTCGACGGTCACACCAACGGTTTCGAACATTCTCAGGGAGTCTCGGACCTGAGCGCGGCTCGTTTTGTCCCACCGAACTGTAAACAGCAGCGCATCAACATGTTGCGCAACTACTCGTGCGTCCGGAACGACAAGCACAGGTGGTGTGTCGATGATGATAAAATCGTACAGGCTGCGCGCTTCCTCTAGGAATTCGCTAAAGCTTTGCGAGGAAAGAATGTCTGCCGCGTTCACTTTGCTCGCCTCACTGACGAGGATGTCGGCGCCGAGTGTTCGGTCTGTGATCACCGCTTCCGATAGAGGCACGCCTTTTGAGAGCACAGACATGAGGCCGTTGGCATTCTTTACGTCGAGGTATTGGCTAAAGACGCGACGTCGAATGTCGCCTTCGACCAAGAGCACCTTTTTCCCGAGCCCGACGAGGTTCTGCGCGAGTGAGAAGGAAATCGTGGTTTTACCTTCGGACGGCACAGAGGATGTCGACATGATGACCTGGGGTGTTTTGTCGAGCCCCGAGAGCAAGACGGATGTCCGCAGGTTTCGAATAGCTTCCGCGGCGGCCGAGGTCGGCTTTTCAGCTAGGTATTCAAGGCCGGAGCGTCGGTCTGTGGTTGGAAGAAGCGGGATCTGGCCCATGACCGGAAGCCCGGTTTCCCCTTCTAGATCTGCTGCTTTGCGGTAGTTGTCCTGACGCGCTTCGAGGAGCAGCGCACCGCCGCTTCCAATCATGATCCCCAAGATGCCAGCCATCGCGAGAATCAGCGATCTTTTCGGCTCGGATGCGTTTTGTGGCAGAACGGCGTTAGAAAGAATGCGGCTGTCGGGCTGCTGAATGCCTTCTTGAGCAGAGGTTTCTTTCAGGCGTCCGAGGAAATATTCATAGAGAAGGCGGCTCGCTTCTGTTTCACGCGTAAGCTGCTGCAATTGAATGAGCTCATCGCTTTGAGAGGCCAGATCCGCTTCGAGATTTGCAATGCTAATCGAAATCGAGTCGACTTGACGGTTAAGCCTATCGGCCTGCTGCGCGGCATTTTGAAGAAGGAGAGCAAAACGCTCCTCAAATGCCGCATTCGCGCCATCTGTGCGCAGCATGGTTTGCAGGCGCGAGTCGCCTGATTGCGCCGCTTTTTCCTCAGGAGTCAGAGATTGAAGGGTTGCGAGAGCCGTGGCGTTCTCAAGAGCGACGTCGCGCGCTTCTATAGTTGTCTCAAGGCGGTCGCGCAGTTCCTTCAATTGAACTTCAAGAGCTTGCACCGTTTGTGGGCTAATTACATTTGTGCTCGTAGAGAAAGATGCCAAGCGGGCTTCTGCAGCCTCAAGATCGAATTTCAAATCCGCGACACGCGAACTCAACCATTCGGACGCGTCACGCGTTGCCTCAAATTTCACATCCATTTGATAGAGGATGTATTCCTCCGCAATCGCGTCCGCCAATCTTGCTGACTTCGCACCACCTTCCGACTCCACAGTGATTTGAAGTACGTAAGTATTGGGCACGTTGCGGACTACCATCCGCTCGAGGAGCGAGTTTATTGTGGAAGTCAATTGTAGCGCTTGCATCCGCTCTTCTGAATAGGTCGGCGGATCGCCTAGAATTAGCGATTTCACGCGCGTTTTCAGGGATGGTCCATTCAGGGTCCCGTTGAATTCGGGATCTTCGAGGAGGTTTTCCCGGTTTACAACGCGCTCAAGCAGGCGCCGGCTCTTGAGAACTTCGACTTCGGTGTTGATCGCTTCCGAATTCGTCCCGAGGCTCGGGAGAACAGCCCCAAGGTCAATCAATTCCTGGCCGGAGGCCTCGAGGAGAACAACCGATGTCGCACGATATTTCGGAACCGCGACCCCATAGGCGTATACGCCACCGAGCACGATGGAAATCACCGTGACCAGAGCGATCCAAAATTTGTTGCGCCACAGGGCGCCCAACAACTGGCTCAGATCAATGATGTCTTCGTCGGATGATGCGGAACTGACTGGGGGAAACTTGTGGGGCACGTTCATACTGGTCTTTCACGAAAATCGTGTCGCTTCATTCAAAAAAGCCTCCGCATCCCATCAAGGAAGAAGGCCGTTGGTCCAGTCTTAACGACGGATATGTAAATGCACCATGACTGCTTACGCTATCGTCCTCAGACGCGCCGCTTTTATGGCAAAGACTTGCTCAAATCGAGTGCGTGTGTGCGATTTTTAGGCAGGTGGGGCGAATTTGGGACAGGTCGGAAACCGCGCGAGCTTAGTTGTTGAGGTGTATGTTTCCAAAATTAACTCAAACCGAGTCGTTTTGCCGGCACTGTTGCATAAGAATGGTCATCTCTTCCGCCGTGTCGTTGTCAGGCGCGGTTGGCCCTCTCGGATGCAATATTCTGAGCCTTCTTCCTGTTTTAGTTCAAATCATTACGCGAGGATCGATCCTGAGATCGGCACACTGTTTGCGTTACTCGCTCCGGCCATCATCGTCTGCGGCCGCGAGAGAATGTTGCAGAATCGCACCGTTCGCTTGCCCAAACGTCAACATGACGATACATAGCGCCAGCTAAGTGCGGGGCAGGTTGCCTTCAAAGGGTCTTTCGGCGCCGCGTTTCCATTGGGAGAGGAATCTGCGCATGCTCGATCACACCGCTATGACCAAGACACTTGGCGAGCACTATGACCTGGCCCCCTCGGTCGAAACGGCGGAGCGGCTCAGTGACATTTACGAGCGCATGAACCGCGTTGTGACGCCTGTTGAGTGGGCAGTCCACGCTCCCTACGTTGAGGCGATCAACCGTCTGAAGAAAGAGCGCAACGCCGTCATCCTCGCGCATAACTACATGACGCCGCAGATTTATCACGGCATTGCGGATGTGGTGGGGGATAGTCTCCAGCTCGCGATTGAAGCGACGAAGGTCGAAGCCGATGTGATCGTTCAGTGTGGCGTTCACTTCATGGCGGAAACGTCGAAGATTCTGAACCCGTCCAAAACCGTTCTGATCCCCGACATGGATGCGGGCTGCTCTCTCGCCGAAAGCATCACGCCCGAGGGAATCGAGGAAATGCGCCGCCGCTATCCTGGGGCGCCGGTCGTGACCTACGTGAACACCTCTGCCGAGGTGAAAGCGGCGTCCGATATCTGCTGCACCTCTTCGAATGCTGCGCAGATCGTTGCTGGCCTCGATGCCGAGACGATCATCATGACGCCGGACAAATACCTCGCGCAGAACGTGGCCAATCAGGTGCCCGAGAAAAACATCGTCTGGTATGATGGTGCCTGTATCGTCCACGAAAAGTTCACCGCCCAGGAACTCCGCGATTTCCGGAGCTGGCAGCCGACAACCCGCATCATCGCGCACCCTGAGTGCCCGCCGGATGTTGTGGCCGAAGCGGACTTCTCCGGCTCTACCAGCGGCATCATCGACTACGTCACCAAAGAACAGCCAGAGAAAACGCTCTTGGTGACGGAATGCTCCATGGCGTCCAACATCGCCGATGCCCTGCCGGGCGTCGACTTTGTCGGTCCCTGCAACATGTGCCCCTACATGCAGATGATCACACTTGAGAAAGTGCTCTGGTCCCTGCACTCCATGGAGGGCGCGGTTGAAGTGGACCCGACGGTCGCCGAAGGTGCGCGCGTTGCTGTGCAGCGCATGATCGACATGTCCAAGAAGCTGGGTGTCTAACACCATGAAATCCCTCTCCACCGATCGGGTGGTGATCATCGGCGCTGGGCTCGCGGCGCTGTATGCAGCGCTCGCGCTCGTGCCGCGTCCGGTGTTGTTGGTGTCGCCTGATCCGCTCGGAGAAGGGGCGAGTTCCGCTTGGGCCCAAGGTGGCGTTGCTGCAGCCATGGACCCGTCCGATAGCCCAGAAGCCCATGCGCAGGACACCTTGGTCGCTGGCGCGGGTATCGTGGATCAGAGTGTTGCGGAGTCTGTGACGCGCGAAGCACGGGATCATATTCTCAATCTCACTGATCTCGGGGCGCCCTTCGACCGCGACGCGACAGGTGCCTATCTCATGTCCCGCGAGGCCGCGCACGGGTTTGCGCGCGTCGTGCGGGTGCGGGGTGATCGTGCTGGAGCGGAGATCATGCGCGCCCTGATCGCTCAGGTGCAAACAGAGCCGACAATCCAAATCCTCGACGGATGGACCGCGACGGGCCTTAGTGTCTCTGAGGGGTCTGTGAATGGTGTGGAGCTCGCGCCAGTGGGCGGAGGTGCTTCCGTGAAAATCTCCAGTGCGTCTGTCCTCTTGGCTGGCGGCGGCGCGGGCGGCCTTTATGCTCTGACGACAAACCCGCCCCGCATTCGTGGGCAGGTCTCGGGCCTCGCGGCGCGCGCCGGTGCGATGATGGCTGACATGGAATTCGTCCAGTTCCACCCTACCGCTATGGACATCGGGCTCGATCCGGCCCCGCTCGCAACCGAAGCGTTGCGTGGAGAAGGAGCGATCCTCAGGAACAATCGCGGTGAACGGTTCATGGAGGGTCAGCACCCCGATCTCGAGCTTGCGCCGCGTGATGTCGTAGCTCGCGCTGTCTACGCGCAGAGCCAAGCCGGATTGCGGCCCGTTCTCGACACCCGAGGGGCGTTGGGCGCACGCATCAAGGACGAGTTCCCGACTGTCGTCGCAGCGTGTGAACGCGCCGAAATCGATCCGGTCACGCAGCCGATTCCGGTCGCAGCCGCTGCGCATTATCACATGGGCGGTGTTGCGACGGACATGACTGGCCGGACCTCTATCGGTGGTCTTTGGGCCTGCGGTGAAGTGGCGTCCACCGGACTTCATGGCGCGAACCGTCTGGCCTCCAACGGTTTGCTCGAAGCGCTCGTGTATGCACGTCGCTGCGCATCCGATATTGCTGAAACGGTCGGGGATGTGCCGGCCGCGCAGCGTGTCGAGATGCCGGAAGTTGCACCGGCGGCGGAGCCTGATCCCGATCTCATCCACCGTTTGCGGCAGGCCATGACGAACGGCGTTGGCGTCATTCGAACGGCTGAAGGGCTCCAAGCTGCCCTGCGGGAAATCGCAGAGATCGAAGCCGCACAACCCGATTGCGTGGCGCTTCTGAACATGACGGCGACGGCGACACTCATTGCCGCGTCGGCTTTGAAACGGCAAGAGAGCCGTGGCGCGCACTTCCGCTCCGATTTGCCAGAGACTGACGGCCCGACCGGCCAGAGAAGCCGCATGACTTTGACGGAGGCTCTGGCCCTCCGAGACACTTTTGCGAAGGAAACCATCTGATGTCCCTGTCCCCGTTGCCCGATATGATCCTCGAACCGCTCGTTCGGTCCGCTTTGATGGAAGACTTGGGCACATACGGGGATCTGACGACGCGCACGGTCATCCCCGCAGAAACACAATATTTCGCGCGCATTCGGGCGCGTGAGGCGGGCATCACCTCCGGCATGCAAATCGCGCGTATCGCGTTTCACCTCGTCGATCCGACGCTCGAAGTGACCACGCTGAAATCGGACGGGGATGCATTCGAGGTCGGTGACGTGCTGATGGAAATCCGAGGGTCGGCGGCGTCCATCCTCTCGGGTGAACGCATCGCGCTCAACTTCTCCGGTCGTTTGTCCGGCATCGCCACCATGACCGCCGCGTTCGTCGCTGAAACAGCGGGCACCAACACGCGGATTACCTGCACGCGGAAAACGACGCCGGGCCTGCGTCTCGTGGAGAAGCAGGCGGTTCTGCATGGCGGCGGGTTCAACCATCGTTTCTCTCTCTCTGATGCGATTCTCATCAAAGACAACCACATCGCCGCTGCTGGCGGTATCCGCCCCGTCCTGCAGGCCGTGAAAGGTCACGCCTCCCACATGGTCCGCGTCGAGATCGAGGTGGATACATTGGCCCAACTCGAAGAGGTGCTGTCAGAAGGCGGGGCCGAGGCGGTCCTGCTCGACAACATGGATACGCCGACGCTCCGCGAAGCTGTCGCGATGGCCAACGGCCGCCTCATCCTCGAGGCGTCGGGCAACATGAAACTCGAACGCATCGCCGAAGTCTCCGCAACGGGTGTCGATTACATCTCTTCCGGCGCCTTGACCCACTCGGTGAGCACATTGGATCTTGGCCTCGATTTCTAACGGGCCTCTTCTCACATTTTTTAAGCAGAATTGAGCCCTCGCTTCATAAAGGGGGCAAATTCACCCGCCATCACTCGAATTTTAGTTGCGAATGATTATCATTTACATCTACCGATTGGGAAAGATCACTTGAAAAGGGCCTCCACCGCTATGAAATCTCTCCGCTCGCTCCTGCTCGTCGCGCTTGGTGCGACAACCGCGCCTGCTTTTGCGGAGGAAGATCGGCTGAAGGTCGTGACAACGTTCACTGTCCTCGCCGATATGGCGCAGAACGTCGCCGGTGATGCCGCAGACGTTGTGTCGATCACCAAACCCGGCGCCGAGATTCACGGCTATGAGCCCACCCCGCGCGATATCGTCGGAGCGCAAGATGCCGACCTGCTGCTGTGGAACGGATTGAACCTCGAACTTTGGTTCGAACAGTTTCTCGCCAATCTCAAAGACATTCCTTCCGCAACGCTTACCGATGGTATCGACCCGATTTCGATCGACGGCGGGAGCTATGATGGAAAGCCCAACCCGCACGCGTGGATGGGGCTCGAAAACGCGATGATCTACATCGACAATATCGAAGCGGCGTTGAGCACCCACGATCCCGACAATGCAGCGACTTATGCGGACAACGCGGAGACCTACAAAGCGACGCTCCGCGCTGCCATCGAACCGCTGCGCGCTGCGCTCGGCGATGTGCCGGAGGGGCAGAGGTGGCTTGTGACCTGCGAGGGGGCGTTCTCTTACCTTGCGCGCGATCTCGGGTTGCAGGAGTTGTATCTCTGGCCGATGAATTCCGACCGTATGGGCACGCCGCAACAGGTGCGGGCGGTGATTGATGGCGTCAAAGAGAACGACATCCCGACGGTCTTTTGCGAGAGCACGGTGAATAGCGCACCTGCGGAGCAGGTCGCGCGCGAAACCGGCGCGACATTTGGGGGGGTGCTTTATGTGGACAGCCTCTCGAAAGACGATGGTCCCGTGCCCTCCTATCTCGACCTTCTACGCGTGACGACCCAGACAATTTCCGAAGGTCTGACTGCAGGGATATCCCAATGACCCAAGATCATTCCGGAGGCATCGCCGTCCACGACGTGACGGTTACTTATCGGAACGGCCACACCGCCCTGCGCGCGGCGAGTTTCGAGATTCCGCGCGGGACGGTGACGGCTCTGGTCGGTGTGAACGGGGCGGGGAAATCCACGCTGTTTAAGGCGATCATGGGCTTCGTGCCGCTGGCCAAGGGACAAATCCAGCTGCTCGGAATGAGCGTTCGTGAGGCGCTCAAGCGCAACTTGATCGCCTATGTTCCGCAATCCGAAGAGGTTGATTGGTCCTTCCCTGTGCTGGTCGAAGACGTGGTGATGATGGGCCGCTATGGCAAAATGGGCTTTCTCAGGCGCGCGTCGAAACAAGATCACGAGGCAGTCGACGCGGCGCTTTCCCGCGTCAACATGCTCGAATATCGCAAACGCCAGATCGGCGAATTGTCTGGAGGCCAAAAGAAGCGCGTGTTTCTCGCCCGCGCTCTCGCGCAGGACGGGCAAGTGATCCTGCTCGACGAACCGTTCACCGGCGTCGATGTCCAAACTGAGGCGCAGATCATCACCCTGTTGCGCGAGTTGCGGGATGAGGGGCGTGTGATGCTCGTCTCGACCCACAACCTCGGATCAGTGCCGGAATTCTGCGACCGGACCGTGCTTATCAAAGGCACGGTGATCGGGTCGGGACCGACGGAGACCACCTTTACCCGCGAGAACCTCGAACTGACCTTCGGCGGTGTCCTGCGTCAACTGACCCTCGGAGACATGCGGCGCAACGGGGGCGATCCCGAGAAGCAGGTGACGATCTACACCGATGACGAACGCCCCCTCGTGCATTACGGCGGCAAGGCGCAATTGGCGGATCAGCCGGAATGAGTGTCCTGTTTGAGCCGTTCACCTATGGCTACATGACGAACGCCATGTGGGTATCCGCCCTCGTCGGTGGGGTCTGCGCCTTTCTGTCCTCATATCTCATGCTCAAAGGCTGGTCTCTCATCGGAGACGCGCTGTCGCATAGTGTCGTGCCGGGCGTTGCAGGGGCGTATATGCTCGGGTTGCCCTTCGCGCTCGGCGCTTTTCTCTCGGGCGGGTTGGCCGCGGCCGCGATGCTCTTTCTGTCTGAGCGATCTGGCCTCAAGATCGACGTTGTCATTGGTCTGATCTTCACGTCCTTCTTCGGATTGGGCCTCTTCATGGTCTCGCTCAATCCGATGTCAATCTCGGTGCAAAGCATCACGATGGGGAACATCCTCGCCATCGCGCCGGAAGACACGCTGCAACTCGTCATTATTGGTGTCGTTTCTCTCGTGCTGCTCTTGGCGAAGTGGAAAGATCTGATGGTTGTCTTTTTCGACGAAAATCATGCGCGCTCCATCGGCCTCTCCCCGAGCCGCCTCAAAGCCCTCTTCTTCGTCCTGCTCTCCGCGTCGGTCGTCGCCGCGATGCAAACAGTCGGCGCGTTCCTTGTCGTTGCGATGGTCGTGACGCCGGGGGCGACCGCCTACCTGCTCTGCGATCGATTTCCTCGCCTTATTCTCACGTCCTGCACGATCGGCACGGTGACGAGCTTTGTCGGCGCCTATCTCAGCTACTTCCTCGACGGGGCGACCGGCGGCATCATCGTGTGCCTGCAAACGCTGATCTTCCTGATCGCCTTCGTCTGGGCACCCAAACACGGGACACTCGCGGCACGGGCGAAGGCCAAGGCTGCGCTGCGCGAAGGAGGCCTTCAATGATCGCCGAGCTTCTGCTGCCGTTCCAGTTCGCCTTTATGCAGAACGCCTTCTGGATCGTGGCCATCATCGCCGTGCCGACCGCGCTGCTCTCCTGCTTTCTGGTCCTTAAGGGATGGGCCCTCATGGGCGACGCGGTGAGCCACGCGATCCTGCCCGGCGTTGTGCTCGCCTATATCCTCGGGGTGCCGCTCATTATCGGAGCCTTCTGCGCCGGAATGCTGTCCTCACTCGCCACGGGCTACCTGTCCGCCAACAGCCGTGTCAAACAGGACACGGTGATGGGTGTGGTGTTCTCAGGGATGTTTGGCCTTGGGATCGTTCTGTTCAGTGCGATCACCTCTGACGTCCATCTCGACCATATCCTGTTTGGGAATATGCTCGGGGTCGGGGCGCAAGACCTTTGGCTCGCCGGATCCATCGCCCTCGTCGTCTCACTCGGACTGTTGCTCTCGTGGAAAGACCTGATGCTCCACGCTTTCGATCCGATTCAGGCGCAGGCATCCGGTTTGCGGGTGAAGATGCTCCATTACGGATTGCTGACTGCTCTCTCCCTGACGATTGTCTCAACCCTGTCGGCGACGGGTCTGATCCTCGCCGTCGCGCTGTTGATTTCACCCGGCGCGATTGCGTTTCTTCTGGTCAGGGAACTCAAGTCGATGCTGGTCGTCGCTGTGATCGTCAATCTCGTGACGATGTTCGGCGGGGTCTATCTCAGCTTCTTCATCGACAGCGCGCCAGCCCCCACCATCGTTCTGGTGCAGACGACGGTATTTCTCGCAGCGTTCGTGCGCAAGACACGTCAGGTGCGATCCACTGCGTGACTTAGCCGTAAGTCCCGAGGGAGGAGATAAATCGCAACGCGTCCACCACGTCTTCAAGGCGGCGGGCGCGCTGTGGTCTGTTCGAGAGCGTCTTCATTTGGTCAGGATGAGCTTGCCCGCGCGGGTAATGCGGAGCGTATAAATCTGGCCGTCGAGATCGATGAGACGGGTGCTGCCATCCGCGATCAGGCTGCGGGCGTTGACGGGGGGAAGCTGTTCGGTTCCGGCGAAGGCGGGCGTAAGTGCGTTCATTTTGGCCTCTCGTGTTTCGTCGTTATCGTTCGTCACTCTGGCCTCCTCTTTGAGGTGAGGCGGTCGTTGTTGTTCAGGGTGAACCATGACTGGCTGGGCCGAGAGGCCTTTGCTTGCCGAGGGTTATGCGTCGTGCGTGAATCGTCCGCTGGCGGGCGATGTCCAATGGATAATTAAGCCTACTTTTTTTGTCAACTTTATGTTGCGATGAAAATCCACTGCGTGGTTAGGCGGTTAATGCACACGCTCACGACGGCTCATGCGTTCGCAGAGCCGCCTGAGATAAATGCTGTTTGTGGGTCAGGATAGAAGGAGTGCTTGGGCGAGCGCTGCCGCTGCGCGCACGCCGTCGATCAACGGCACAGCGCTCTTCTCTGACAACGCCGCGTGATGGGCGGACATGCCTGCACACCCGAGAATGATCGCATGCGCGCCGCGGTCCGTCATCGCTGCAATCTCGTCGGAAAGGTGAGCGAGCGTTTCTGGGCTCCCTTCCTCAACCTCCAGAACGGGAATGCCCGACGGTTTGACCCCGAGGCATCCGGCCTGAAAGCCGAGACGCGTTATATTGTCCTCAATGACGGGCACGGAGTCCGGCATCGTGGTGACGACCCCGTAACTCTGCCCCTTCAACTGGGCCATGACATAGGCGGATTGGCCGATCCCGATCACGGGGCAGGATGCAGTCGCGCGCAGTTCTTCCAGCCCCGTGTCATCGAAACAGGCGATGACGAGCACGTCGATGTCTTCGTCTGCAGCCTTGGGGAGAAAGCTCCGCAATCCCGGCAGCGCGGCATCGCCATCTTCTGGGCCCTGAATCGCCGGTGGACCGCTCGTGTTGGTCCATCCGATGATCTCTGCGTCTGGCAGGACGTGCCGCGCCGTCTCGACCACACTCTCTGTCATTTGTGCGGTCGAGTTGGGGTTCAGGAACGCGATTTTCACGTTAGACACCTTTGCCAGCGTCTGAACCGAACCGCGCACGGCGCTTGCCCATGATCCAGACGGTGAGGAGAAACGCGCCAATGATCAAGAGCGAGAACAGCGTGGTCATCGTACCGAGTGCATAGATCACCGGCGTGGTCACGTTGGTCGTCATCCCGAAGATTTCGAGCGGCAGCGTGTTGTAGGAGCCAGCCGTCAAAAGCGTCCGTGCGAATTCGTCGTAGGAGAGTGTGAAGCCGAAAAGGCCGACACCGATGAGAGAGGGCGCGATGATGGGAAGCACCACGTGGCGCACCGTCTGCCACGGAGAGGCCCCTTGGTCGCGGGCGGCTTCCTCGAAGGATTTGTCGAAACGGTTGAACACGGCGAACATGATCAGGAGACCGAAGGGCAGTGTCCATGTGAGCTGCGATCCGAAACCGGAGGTCGCCCAGTGAATCTTCA
The DNA here is from genome assembly GCF_020165855.1 of Celeribacter litoreus. Taxonomy (GTDB): domain Bacteria; phylum Pseudomonadota; class Alphaproteobacteria; order Rhodobacterales; family Rhodobacteraceae; genus Celeribacter; species Celeribacter litoreus. The sequence goes on from NZ_JAIUFY010000013.1 coordinate 61,534, forward strand.
TCCCGAACTGGTTGAAGATGAGGCCGACGCCGAGCGAGATCAGGATCGACGGGATCACGAGCGAGGCGATGATCAGATAGAACAGGATGCCGGATCCGTAGAAGCGTTTGCGGAACGCAAAACCGCCCATAACGGAGACCACAACCGTCGTCACCATGACCATGAGGCCGAGCATCAGAGAGCGCCGGAATGCGCCCCAGATGTCACCAACAGCTTGCTCTTGGAACAACTCGTGGAACCAGTTCAGCGACACACCCCGCATCGGGAAGGTCAGGCCGCCGCCCGGCCCCTGAAAGGACAGGATGCCGATGGTGAGCGTCGGGCCGTAGAGAAAGAGGATGAACAGCGCGAAGAAACCGGTGAGGACGTAAAAGGACTTGGGTCGCTTTTCCATGATCAAAGCTCCTTCCGGATATCGACGAAGCGCAAGAGGATGCCGATCACGATCAACACAGTGATCAGGAGGATAACGGCGGTGGCGGCAGCGGACGGGTATTGCAGCAGGCTGATGTCATTGGAGATCAGACGCCCCACGTTGGCTTTCTGAGAGCCGGACATAAACCGCACGGTGATGAAGTCACCCATCACGAGGGTCAGTACGAAGATGGTGCCAATCATGATGCCCGGCTTGGTCAGCGGCAGGATCACGTGGACAAGGGTCTGGAAGCCACTTGCACCGTTGTCGCGGGCGGCCTCGATCAGGCTGTGGTCGATCCGTGTCATGGTGTTGAAGATCGGCACGACCATGAAGAGCGTGTAGAGGTGCACGAACGCCAGAATGACGGAGAAGTCTGAGTAGAGCAGCCATTCAAGCGGCTGGTCGATGATGCCCCACGATTGCAGCGCGGAGTTCGCGATGCCGTTGCGTCCGAGGAACGGAATCCACGAAATCATGCGGATGATGTTCGAGGTCCAGAACGGGATGGTGCAGAGCAGGAACAGCGCGATCTGGAGCGTTTGGCTCCGGATGTGAAACGCGAGGTAGTAGGCGACGGTAAACCCGATCGCGAGCGTCATGGCCCACGTGATGAACGCGTATTTGAACGTCGCAAAGAAGACTTTGTAGGTGACGGGAGAGCCGAAGAGGAACTCGTAGTTTTCGAACGAGAACGCGGGAATGATCGAAAACTCGGTTGCCTGCCAGAAGCTCACCACAACGATTGTGATGATCGGCAGGATCAGAAAGCCCAACAGGACCAGTGTCAGCGGGGAGGCCTGTAGCCAACCCTGAATGTGGCGGTTCTTCAGCATAGCTTCTCGTCCGAGCGGAAAGTGGAGAAGGAAAGGCGCCCGGGCCTACAAGAAGGGGGGAAAGGCCCGGGCGTTTGGGTTCATCAGGCAGCGATGAACTCGTTCCATTTACGAACCATGTACTGGTTCTCGTCCATGACAGCGTTCCAGCAAGCCACGGAACCCATGCGGTCGTAGAACGAACCGCCATCGCGGGTTTCGCCAGCCTGAGCAAGCACGTCGCCGGTCGGCGAGGTGATCACGTCGGTGGACTCTTTGCCCTCGAACCAGTAGCCCCACTCGTTCTCGGTCATGTAGTCTTTGGAAGTTTCCGGAACAGCGGAGTAGTAGCCCTGACGCATCAGGTAGCCGCCAACCCAACCGGAGAGGTACCAGTTGATGTATTCGTAGGCTGCGTCGAGCTCCATGCCGGAGAGGTTCGCGGAGAGGCCGATGCCGCCACCCCAGGAACGATAGCCCTCTTTGAGCGGCTGGTAGACACACGGAATACCGCGGGATTTCACAGCGGTGATGGCCGGGGACCACATGGACTGGATCACGACTTCGCCGGAAGCCATGAGGTTCACGGATTCGTCAAAAGTTTTCCAGAAGGCGCGGAACTGGCCGTTCTTCTTGGCTTCGGTGAAGATCGCGAAGGTCTTGTCGATCTCTTCGCGGGTCATGTTGCCTTTATCGCCATACTGGATTTCGCCCATGGCTTCGCAAACCATAGCCATGTCCATGATGCCGATGGAGGAGATGTCGAGGATGGAGGCTTTGCCTTTGAACTCCGGGTTCAGCAGTTCGGTCCAGGATTCGATCGGACGGCCGATGAGGTCCGGACGGATGCCGAGGGTGTCTGCGTTGTAGATCGTCGGGATGAGGGTCATCCAGTTGGTCTGCTCGGTCGCGAAGGTGCTGGAGCCTTCGCCTTCGACGAAGCCAACGGTGTGCGGCGCGGTGCCCTGAGCGATAACGCTTTCCGGGGTCAGTTTGCCGTCTTTGAAGATACCGACGATTTTGTCGTAGTTGGCGATCTTCGACACGTCCATGGCCTGAAGGTTGCCGGTCGGCCAGACTTTCTTACAGATCCAGTATTCGATGTCGGCGATGTCGAAGCTGTCCGGCTGGGTGGCCGCACGCTGGGTCACGGAGTCGGAGTCGAGAGCCGTCATCTCGAGTGTGAAGCCGAGATCTTCTTTCACCTTCGTTGCGACGTCGTTGAGGTTCGACACACCGGTGCCGAACTGGCGCAGGGTGATATCCTTGATCTCCTGAGCCCAGACCATCGGGGCCGGAAGGGCAGAGGCAGCAGCAGCGGCAGCGCCACCTTTGAGCACAGCACGACGGCTGTAACGCATTTTAGACATAGTCGAAGTCCCTTATTGTTGGTCAGTTTGAATTACGCTTGGAGGCGGTGTAGCCGCCCCTCGTCCCAGGAGAGGCTCACGGCATCGCCCGGATTCTTAGGATTGGAGAAGAAGGTGCTCTCGGGAACGAGCGCGAGAACTTCCTCGCCCGCTTCGGTCATCGAAGTCATGGCGACATGCGCGCCCTGATATTCGACAGAGGTCACGGTCGCGGAAAGACCCGCGTCGCCGAGGAGAACCTCATCCGCCCGCAAGGCCACTTTTGACCCGTCGAGCGAGATGACGTTGTGGCCGCCCATAAAGCGCGCCACGAATTCGGTTTTCGGTGCATTCCACACGTCGCGGGCGGCACCGGCTTGTTCGATCACTGAGTTGTTCATCACAACGATCTCGTCGGCGAGGGCGAGGGCCTCGTCCTGACCGTGGGTCACGTGCAGGAAGGTGATGCCCAGTTCGCGCTGGAGGCGCTTCAGTTCCGCACGCACTTTGATGCGGAGGAACGGGTCGAGCGCGGAGAGCGGTTCATCGAGGAGAAGCACGCGCGGCTTCGTCACGAGTGCGCGGGCAAGAGCCACACGCTGCTGCTGACCGCCGGAAAGCTGTGCAGGCAGGCGATCTGCGAAATCGGTCATGTGAACGAGTTCGAGCATCTCTTGTGCCGCTTTATGACGCTCTGCCTTATCAATCCCCTTCATTTTGAGGGAGAAACTCACATTGTCGCGCACATTCAGGTGCGGAAAGAGTGCGTAACTCTGGAACATCATCGCGGTGCCACGCTTTGCGGGCGGCAAATGCGAAATATCGAACCCGTCAAGTGTAATGGAGCCGTCCGACACCGTCTCGTGCCCTGCGATCATCCGGAGAGTCGTGGATTTACCGCAGCCCGAAGGCCCCAGAAGACAGACGTAAGTACCGTTTTTAAAACGATAATTAATTTTGTCGACAGCGACAGTGTCACCGTACCGCTTGGTAAGGTTGACCAGTTCAAGATCGAGTGCGGAGCTCATGGGACACCTGTGAGTTCGTACGTTTCTGTCATTACGCTGTCTGCATTTTTCAAAAGTAAGAAGTTTTTTTGCGGTCCTGACGTTGATCGAACTGCATTTGCCTCTCCTTTGTGCAGTTTGTACATAAGAGTGCATTATTTATGCGCTATTTTTGTATACAACTTTGTGGACAATTAATTTTCTCACAAAGTCTTGAGAATCACGCGCGGCGAGGAAAAGAAAAGAAAGAGAAGAAGAAGGAAAAGTGATGTCGGGTCTCGCAGAACAAAAAGAAAGCGGCAGCGCACGCGTCGCAGAGAGTTTGGCCGTTGCGATTCACGAACACCGCCTCTCTCCAGGAATGAAGCTCAATGAAGATGAGGTTGGCGAGATCTATGGCGTGAGCCGCACGGTTGTCCGTGCCGCCCTTCAGCAGCTGTCCCATGACCGTCTCGTCGAACTCAAACGCAACCGCGGCGCCTTTGTCGCGCAGCCGACCGTGAAAGAGGCCCGTGAGGTGTTCGAAGCGCGTGCGTTGCTCGAGCCTCGGACCGCGCACTCCGCCGCAGAACGCGCGACGCCTGAAGACATCGAAATCCTGCAAAGACACATCGACGAAGAGCACGCAGCGCTTGAACAGGGCGACACCGGCCGCGCCCTCCACTTGTCTGGTATGTTCCACATTGAGATGGCGCGCATTGCGGACCAGAGCACGGTCGCAGACTTTATTGCGCAGCTCGTCTCCCGCTCTTCTTTGATTATCGCTCTCTATTGGCAGCGTCGCGCCGCACTCTGCGAGAGCCACGCGCACGATGCGCTGATCAAAGCGATGGCACGTCACGATGGGAAAGCCGCAGAGGAACTGATGAAGCACCATTTGCTCGATCTGCTCACGTCTCTCGATCTGCGCGATCAGCCGTCCGTCGCAAAATCCCTGAAAGACGCGCTTACCTGACCTTCGGAGTCAGCCTTTCCGCAGCGTTTGCACCAAATTCGTCAGCACAAACATCAGCGCAGCGACGGTGACGATAGTCGGGCCTGTTGGCGTGTCGAAAACATATGCGCCCTCGACCCCGCCGCACACTGCGGCGATGCCGATGAGCGTGGCGATCACCGCCATCCGCTCCGGCGTCCGCGCAAAAGGGCGGGCGCTCGCGGCGGGGATCAGTAGAAGCGCTGCGATGAGAAGCGTGCCCACCACCTTGATCGCGACGGACACGACGAGCGCGAGGGCGAGCGAGAGGATGATCTGCTCCTTCCGCGGCGAGAGGCCGGACGCAATCGCGAGGTCAGGATTGAGCGTCGCCGTAAGGAGCGCCGACCACCGCCAGTAGAGCAACCCCATCACAAGAGCGGCCCCGACCCAGATCACCAACAAATCGGCGCGCCCAACGGCGAGAATGTCGCCAAACAGATAGGCCATCAGATCGACGCGCACGCCAGGCACGAAAGATACCGCGACGAGACCGAAGGCCAGTGAACTGTGGGCCATGACGCCTAGCAACGTATCCATCGCAAAGCCCTTGCCCGACAGCGAGGAAACGGTGAGCGCCATCACAAGCGCAATCGCCAGAACTCCGGCAAATATCGAGATGTTGAAGGCCAATGCCAAAGCCACGCCAAGGATCGCGGCGTGTGCGGTTGCATCGCCAAAATACGCCATCCGGCGCCAGACCACGAAACAGCCGAGCGGCGCAGCCGCGACCACGACGCCCAGACCTGCGAGGATGGCGCGCACCATGAAATCATCCAGAAGGGTCATGCATGTTCCTCATGGCTGTGGGGATGGTTGTGGTCATGATCGCAATGCTCATGGGTATGTTCGTGCCGATAGAGCGCCAAGGCCCCATGTGTGCCGGACCCGAACAGCGCACGGTATTCCGGCGCGGAGGCCACATGCTCCGGCGCGCCGTGACAGCACACATGCCCGTTCAGACAAATCACTCGATCAGAGGTCGCCATAACGACGTGCAACTCGTGCGACACCATCAGGACGGCCATCCCTCTGTCCTGACGCAGTTTTTCAATCTGCCCGTAGAAATCCGCAGATCCGGGTTGGTCGAGTCCCTGTGTCGCCTCATCGAGGATCAGCAGATCGGGTTTCGTCAGAAGGGCGCGGGCAAGAAGCGCCCGCTGGAATTGCCCACCGGAGAGGTCGGTCATCTGGTGATTGCAGAGGTGTCCTGCGCCCGCTTCTTCGAGGGCGGCATGGGCCGCGTCGTCATCGACCCATTTGGGGAGCGACAGAAACCGGCGCACCGTGAGCGGCAGCGTCGGGTCGATATGCAATTTCTGGGGGACATAGCCGATCTTCAGGCCACGCTTGCGCGTCACCTTGCCCTCGTTCGGCGGAACCGCCCCGATCAGCGTACGTAGAAGCGTCGATTTTCCTGACCCGTTCGGACCGACAATGGTGACGATCTCTCCCTCTTCTAGGGTCAAGGACACATCATCAAGCACCATTCGCCCGCCGAGGCGCACGGTGACGTCTTCCACAGTGATCAGACTCATGCGGTTTCCTTCGCGAGACAGTTCGGGCAGATACCCTCCGCTTCGAGCACAGCGCGTGTGATCCGGAAACCGGTCGTCTCGGCGATCTGCCCCATGAGGCTATCCGAGTGTTCCGTTTCCGCCTCCGCGACGACATGGCATTCCGTGCAGATCAGGAACGCGGGCGTGTGCCGCTCGCCCGGATGGGCGCAGGCAACAAAGGCGTTCAGGCGCTCGATCTTATGGACGAAGCCATGTTTCGTGAGAAAATCTAGGGCACGATAGGCAACGGGCGGCTGGCTTCCGTAGCCGTCCTCGTTGAGACGCGCGAGGACATCATACGCCCCGAGGGCGCGGTGTTCTTCGAGCAGGATTTCGAGCGCGCGCTTTCTAACCGGTGTGAGTTGCACGCCCGCATTGCGGCACTTCTTGTCCGCAGCCGCCACTGCGTCCTGCACGCAATGGCTATGATCGTGTTTCTCAAATCCGATCGGGTTCGGGATCATGCTCGCCTCGCTCGCAGAAAATTCTCAGATGCACTTGATATGTTATACTATGACGTATAACAAGCCCATCATGTAATAACATAACAATATTGAAGGCTCATCTATGTTCCTCCGCACATCCCTCATTTCCCTGTCTGTTTCGCTTGGGGCGTCAGTTGCCTTCGCAGAGGTGCCGCGCGTCGTCACAGACATGGCGCCGATTCAGTCGCTCGTGGCACAGGTCATGGGGGAACTCGGTGAACCGTCTGCCCTGATGCCGCAGGGGACGTCGCCTCACGGATACTCGCTCCGCCCGTCGGAGGCGCGTGCGTTGCAGTCTGCGGATGTTGTGTTCTGGACGGGGCCGCAGATCGAACCGTGGCTGGAAGAGATGATCGAGAAGGTCGCGCCGGACGCGGTTTCGGTGCCGCTGGCATTGGCAGAAGGCACTCTGATCCTCGAGACCCGCGAAGGCGCGCATTTCGAAGGGCATGATCACGGCGAGGATGACCACGACGACCATGATGACAATCACCGCGACGAGGGTCATGACGACCATGATGATCACGATGATCATGATGATCATGATGAGCACGATGACCACGAGGATGATCACGCGCACGACGAGGCGTTCGACGGGCACGTCTGGCTCGACCCGATGAATGGCCACGCTTGGCTCGGAGTGATTGCGGCAGAGCTGTCTGCCCTCGATCCGGAAAACGCCGAGACCTACGCACAGAACGCGACGGCAGCTCAGGCCGAACTGGAGGCCCGCGTTGAGGCAATCGCGGAGCAACTCACCCCGATCTCTGGCCTCAAATTCATCGTCTTCCACGACGCCTATCAGTATTTTGAAAATCGCTTTGGCCTCACTGCCGAGGGCGCGCTCTCTCTGAGCGACGCCACCTCCCCGAGCCCCGCGCGCCTCCGCGAAATTCAGGAGACAATCGCGGACTATGATGTGACCTGCGTCTTTGCCGAACCGCAATTCAATGCGGGCATTGTTGAAACCGTTCTCGACGGGACGGAGGCCAACACTACCGTGATTGATCCCCTCGGTGTCGGACTTGAGGCGGGGCCGGGCTTTTACGGCGCATTGATCGACGACATGGCCAAAGCGTTCCTGTCCTGTCAGTCGGAATAATCCCGAAAATAAATGCCCTGGGGTGAGGGGGGCTGCCCTTGTTTGTCGGGGGTGCGCGCTTTACATCCCATGGCATGAGCTTGCGCATCCCATTCCGAAACTCGCCCCCGCGGGTCAATGTCATCCGCCTCAACGGTGCGATCATGACCCGTCAGGGATCGTTGAACGACCAGTCTCTGGCGCCGACGATCGAGAAAGCGTTTCGAAAGGGAAAGCCCGCCGCGGTCGCCCTTTCGATCAATTCACCGGGTGGTTCGCCGGTTCAGTCCTCCTTGATTGCCGCGCGGATCAAGCGCCTCGCTGAGGAAAAAGACCTTCCGGTGTTTGCTTTCGTCGAAGACGTGGCCGCGTCCGGCGGCTACTGGCTCGCCTGCGCTGCGGAGAAGATTTACGTCGATCAAAGCTCCATTGTCGGCTCCATCGGCGTGATTTCGGCGGGGTTCGGTCTTGATGAATTTATCGCCAAGCACGGCATTCAGCGCCGCGTTTACACGTCCGGCAAATCCAAGAGCCAGCTGGATCCCTTTAGCCCCGAAAACCCCGAGGACGTGGTGCGGATCAAAGGGCTACAGGAAGAAATCCACAAATCCTTCATCAACCATGTCACTGCATCGCGCGGAGATCGTCTTACGCAGGACATCGAGCTGTTCGATGGCGCGTTCTGGACGGGTGCGACCGGTGTCGACCTCGGTCTGGCCGACGAGATCGGCCATCTGGTCCCCACGATGAAAGACATCTACGGTGATAAGGTGCGTTTCTCGGTCTACGGGCCGAAGAAGTCCCTCTTCAAACGGTTCGGCGCGGAATTGGCGACCGGACTGACAGGTCATGTCGAAGAGCAGGCGCTCTGGGCTCGGTTCGGGCTCTGAAGACATGCTGTTCAAAGTCATCTTCATATTTCTGGCCTTTATGATGGTGCTCGCGCTCTTCGGGCGGTGGCGTTTTCCAGGCCAGCAGAAACTACACGATATGAAATGCCCCAAATGCGGGCGCTATCGTATCGGTAAGGGGCCGTGCCCATGTAAAAAGGGGAAACCCTAATGGATTTCGTCTATGCCATCGCGGGGCTTCTGCTGCTGCTCGTTGCAGGTGATGTGCTCGTTCGTGGCGCGGTGAACCTGTCCCTACGTCTCGGTGTGCCGGCCCTGATCGTCTCTCTGACAATCGTCGCTTTCGGCACCTCCGCGCCGGAACTGCTGATCTCTGTCTCCGCCATTCACGAAGGTGTGCCGGGTCTCGCGCTCGGCAACGTGATCGGCTCCAACACGGCCAACATCCTCTTGGTGCTTGGCATTCCTGCACTGATTTCGACGCTTCATGTCATCGACAACTCGACGCGCGCCTCGTTCCTGCAAATGATCGGCGCGACGGTGCTCTTTATTCTGCTCGCGATGCGCGGCACCTTTGACTGGATTGCCGGTGTCATCCTGTTGATCGCACTGGCGGCGATGCTGGTCCATGCGGTCTACAGCGCGCGATGCCACCGCTCCGCCGCGATGGACAGCGCAGCCGAGGGCGAAGAGGACATTGAAGGCGCCGATCCGGAGATGCCGTGGTGGAAGATTATGCTCTTCCTTGCCCTCGGTCTCATCGGCTTGCCTCTCGGCGCGGAGATCCTCGTCGAGTCCTCCACGAATATCGCGCGGGCCTTTGGCGTCTCGGATACCGTGATCGGCCTCACACTTGTCGCGCTGGGCACCTCTCTGCCCGAACTCGCAACGACCGTTATGGCCGCCCTGCGCAAGCAAGCCGATGTGGCCTTCGGCAACGTGATCGGGTCGAACATGTTCAACCTGCTCGGAATCATCGGCGTGTCGAGTCTCGTTGGTCAGTTGCCGGTCGATGCCGAACTGATGCAGTTCGACATTTGGGTCATGCTCGCGGCTTCTCTTCTCCTCAGCATTTTCGTTCTCAAACGGATCGACATCACCCGTCTTTGGGGTGTTGTGCTTTCCGCCCTATATCTCCTCTACATTCTTGCTGTTCTGAGCTGAGGAGGCTTCATGAAAAAGGCTTTGGTCACTGGCGCGGCGCGCCGGTTGGGTCGTGCTATGGCTCTGTCATTGGGCGAAGCGGGCTATGACGTGGCCGTGCACTGCAACGGGTCGGTGGACGAGGCCGAGGAGGTCGCAGAGCGCATCCGCGCGATGGGCAATAAAGCCGCGGTTATCCAAGCTGACCTGCTGAATGACGCAGAGACCGAGTCTGTGGTCGCGCGGGCGTCCGAAGCTCTGGACGGCCGACTAACGCTTCTCGTCAATAATGCGTCGATCTTTGAGGAGGACGCACTCGGAAGTATCACGGGCGAGAGTTGGCACCGTCACATGCAGAGCAACCTGCACGCGCCCGTCCTACTGACACAGGCCTTCGCCAAACAGGCTCCCGCGCCGCTCTCCGGACCGGATGACCGGTTGGTCGCGCAAGCGCTCGTCGTGAACATGATTGATCAGAGGGTGCACAAGCTGACCCCGCAATTCATGTCTTACACCTTGGCCAAGTCAGCTTTGTGGACGTTTACCCGGACGGCGGCCCAGTCATTGGCGCCGGCTGTGCGTGTAAACGGCATCGGCCCCGGCCCGACCCTCCAGGGCGACCGACAGTCCGAAGAAGATTTTACCGCGCAGCAACAGGCCACACTGCTGCAGCGAGGCGCAGATCCTGCGGATGTCTGTGCGGCCCTCCTGTACCTCGCGTCTGCGCCCTCTGTGACGGGTCAAATGCTCTGCGTGGATGGTGGTCAGCACCTCGCGTGGGAGACCGCAGATATCAACGTGCAGGAGTGACGCTAGGGCAGTTTTGGCGAAAGTTGTGCACGGGGCTGAGAGGCGCTTTATCATTGTTACTAAAATGTAAATAAATTCAATGATTTGGCGGATGGTCAAAAAAATACTATTTAAAATCAAGTAGTTATTTTTTCGCCCCATTTTTAGGCAATACGGTAATCCGCCACGAAAATAGGGCAACTAACAGGTTCACGAAAACTTATCCTTAAAGTTATCCACAAATTCAGTGGATGAGTTTTCTCTTGCCCTGAGTTGGCTAAGATTGCAGGCCCAAGGGGAATCAGAAGGTAGACGATGACGGATCTCAACGATCACTCCGAAAATGCTGCACCTGCATCCGATGTGCCCCGTGGCCATCGGGTGATTGAGGCCTATGTGAAGCAGCTTGACGGCTCTCCGGGCGTCTATCGGATGCTCGATCCGGAGCATAATGTCCTCTACGTCGGCAAGGCGAAGAACCTCAAAAACCGCGTCTCCAACTATGCGCGTGTTTCGGGTCATACGCCTCGCATCGCGAAGATGATTTCCGAAACCTCCCAGATGATGTTCCTGACGACGCGCACGGAAACTGAGGCGCTTCTGCTCGAGCAGAACCTGATCAAGCAGCTGAAGCCGCGCTACAACGTGCTCCTGCGCGACGACAAAAGTTTTCCGAATATCCTCGTAACCCACGATCACGAGTTTCCGCAGATCACCAAACACCGCGGCGCACGCAAACGCAAAGGTGCCTACTTCGGCCCGTTTGCGTCGGCGAGCTCGGTGAACCGGACACTGAACCAGCTTCAAAAAGTGTTCCTGCTCCGCAACTGTTCGGATGCCGATTTTGCGAGCCGCACGCGCCCCTGTCTCCAATACCAAATCAAACGCTGCACCGCGCCTTGCGTCGGCCACATCTCGAAGGCGGACTATGCCGCACTCGTGGATGAGGCGGAGCGGTTTCTGAAAGGCCAACACTCCAACCTGCAGGAACGGCTCGCGCTCGAAATGCAGGAAGCTTCGGACGAGATGGAGTTCGAAAAAGCCGCCGCGCTCCGCGACCGTATCCGCGCGCTGACACAGGTGCAGACCGCGCAGGGGATCAACCCGCGCACGGTGGGCGAGGGCGATGTCATCGGCCTCCACATGGAGAACGGGCAGGCCTGTGTGCAGGTCTTCTTTATTCGCGCGCATCAGAACTGGGGGAACAAAGATTTCTACCCCCGCACGACGGGCGCGGAGGCCGAAGAGGTGCTTAGCGGCTTTATCGGCCAGTTCTATGAGAACCGCGAACCGCCACGGCAATTGATCCTCTCCCACGACATCGAGGAGCGGGAATTGATGGCGGAGGCCCTCTCCGAGAAAGCCGGAAAGAAGGTCGAGATCATCGTCCCGCAGCGCGGGGAAAAGGTCGAGCTCGTCGCGTCCGCCACCCGCAACGCGCGGGAAAGCCTCGGACGCAAAATGTCGGAGAGCGCGACGCAGGCCAAATTGCTCGAAGGTCTCAAGGAGGCGTTCGACCTGCCGCGCGTGCCGGAACGGATCGAGGTCTACGACAACTCCCACATTCAGGGCGCCCATGCCGTCGGTGCGATGATCGTTGCCGGTCCCGAAGGGTTCATGAAGAACCAGTATCGCAAATACGACATTCGCGGCGATGAAATCACGCCGGGCGATGACTTCGGCATGATGAAAGAGGTGCTCACGCGGCGGTTTAAACGTCTCGTCAAAGAGGACCCCGACCGCTCCAAGGGTCTTTGGCCCGATTTGCTGCTCATTGACGGCGGCGCAGGGCAGGTCTCTGCCGTGCATGAGATCATGAGCCAGTTCGAAGTCACAGATGTCCCCATGATCGGCGTAGCCAAGGGCATCGACCGCGATCAGGGCAAGGAAGAGTTCCACCGCAAAGGCGCGCGTCCCATGGCGCTGCGCCGCAACGATCCGGTGCTCTATTTCATCCAACGTCTGCGGGATGAGGCGCACCGGTTCGCCATCGGCACGCACCGCGCCAAGCGCTCCAAAGCGATGGGGATCACAAAACTCGACGAAGTTCCGGGCATCGGGGCGAGCCGCAAACGCGCGCTTCTCGCCCATTTCGGGTCGTCCAAGGCCGTCTCCGGCGCCAACGTGGCCGATCTCAAGGCCGTCGAGGGAATTTCCGAGAAAGTCGCGCAGACCATCTACGACTTCTTCCATGAGAATGGATGACAGGGTAAGAGGTGGGTATGACTTGGAACCTGCCTAATATCCTGACCATCTTCCGGTTGCTTTGCGCGCCGGGTGTTGCGCTCGTGTTTCTCATCCTTCCGCGCCCGTTCGCGGATTGGGTTGCGCTGATCCTGTTCATCGCGGCGTCGCTGACCGATTTCATCGACGGCTACCTCGCCCGCAAATGGGACCAGATGTCGAAATTCGGCGCGATGCTCGATCCGATCGCGGATAAGGCGATGGTTGTGACCGCGATTGCGGTGCTGACGATGCTCCACGGCACCAACGCGCTGATCGTGATTCCCGCGGCGTTTATCCTGCTGCGCGAGACCTTTGTGTCCGGCCTGCGCGAATTCCTCGGCGATACGGCAGGCACGCTCAAGGTGACAAAACTCGCCAAGTGGAAGACGACCGCACAGATGACCTCCATCGCGATTCTGTTCGGCTACGGCGCGACGGGCGCTGCACCGTTGTTCACGCTCGGGCTTCTGATCTTCTGGGTCGCAGGTGCGCTCACGGTGATTACGGGTTGGGATTACCTCTCCAAAGCCATGCCCTATCTGAGGGATCACCATGAAGATTGAGGTCCTCTATTTCGCTTGGGTCCGCGAACGGATCGGCCTCCCGCGTGAGACGGTCGAAACGGAGGCCGCGACCGTTCAGGCGCTGGTTGATGAACTGAAAGCCCGCGAGGAACGCTACGACCTCGCCTTTTCCGACCTGAAATCCCTGCGCGTGGCGCTCGACCAAGAACTCATGGACTTCGACGCCCCTCTGGACGGCGTGCGCGAAGTTGCGTTCTTCCCGCCGATGACGGGCGGCTGAGATGAAGATCTCCGTTCAATCAGACGATTTCGATCTCGCGCAGGTCTTGGGTGGCTTTGGTAAAGCGCCGAACACCGGCGCGACCGTGAGCTTTACGGGCCTCGTGCGTGATGACACTGGCACGCTCGAATACATGGAGATTGAGCACTACCCCGGCATGTGCGAAGCCGCGATTAAGAAGATTGCAGAGGAGGCCGCGACGCGTTGGTCCCTCACGGACTGCCTCGTCATCCACCGCTACGGCGCCCTCAAGCCCGGCGATCAGATCATGATGGTCGCCACCGCGGCACGTCATCGGGCAGAGGCCTTCGCTGCCGCCGAATTTCTCATGGATTACCTGAAATCCCGCGCGCCCTTCTGGAAGAAGGAAGTCACACGTGACGGCGCGGATTGGGTCGCGGCGAAAGACGCCGATGAAGACGCTTTGAACCGGTGGTAAGCCACCACACCTGACACCAACACGAGATACCCTAATGTCTGCCAAAACACGTATCGTGCTCTCGAGCGACCACGCCGCCATCGACCTGCGTCAGGCGATTGCAAAACACATCACCGAGATGGGCTTTGAAGCCGTCGATATCGGCCCGACCACGCCGGAAAGCACCCATTACCCTGTCCATGGAAAAGCTGCAGCCGAACGCGTGGCCTCCGGTGACTGCGCCCTCGGGATCATCCTCTGCGGCACGGGCCAAGGCATCATGATGGCCGCGAACAAAGTTCCGGGCGTCCGTTGTGGCGTTTGCTCCGACACTTTCTCCGCCGCTATGATCCGTCAGCACAACGATGCGAACATTCTCTCCATTGGCGCGCGTGTTGTTGGCGAAGGTCTCGCTCTCAGCATCGTGGAAGCATTCCTGACCGCCGAATTCGAAGGCGGCCGCCACGCCACCCGCGTGGATATGATCGAGTAATTTATCTCTGAAATGACCCTTCGCCGCCGCGATTAGGTTCGGCGGCGGAGGGCACCAGCACCGCTGTGCCCGACAAAAAGTCCGACAGGTGTCCGACAAAAGTCCGACACTTTGCCGACAGTCAAAAACGAAGGCTTAGTCTGCGTTCGCGCGTTCGATATAGGCGCGCAATTCTTCGGCTTCCTGACGCGCTTCACGCAACCCGTCCATCGCCGCACGCAGCTCTGCTTCGGTCTGGTTCGCCTGATTGGTCAGCTCTGCTTCGCGCTGCTGATAATACTCAATTGCCTGATCGCGAAGCTCTTCGGCCTCATGCAATTGCTGCGCCATATTGTCGAGATCGCTCATCTCGCCCTGACCCACACGGACAAAACGGTGGATCAGCCAATGCGCGAACCATCCCATCAGGAACGCGATGAAAAGGACGACCGCCGTCGCGATGATCAATTCAGTTCTGTTCATTGCGTTTCCCCATCTTCTGCGGGCTCTTCGACGACTTCTTCCGTGTCTTCTGTCACGGGTTCCGCATCGTCGGTTGCTGCTTCGGCATCTTCAGGTGCCACGATTTCTTCTTCGTCTTCAACCAGTTTGAATTCAATCCGGCGGTTTGCTTCGCGGCCTTCCTCGGTCTCGTTCGAGGCAATCGGCTGGCTCTCACCATAGCCGCGGGCCGTGAAGTCGACGCCCGCCACGCGGCGCATCAACAGGCCGTCGAGGACCGAGTTGGCGCGTTGGTTGGAGAGCGAGAGGTTGGTGCTCTCGCGCCCTTGGCTGTCGCTGTGCGCGCCGATTTCCATCTCGATATCTTCGCAATCCTTGAGTGCATCCGCGATCTCATCAAGCGTCGCATTGGCCGCGCTGTTCAGATCGGTCGATCCCGGATCGAACGTGATCTTGGACTCCGCAAGGATCGCGTTTGCACTGGCCACACATTCCTCAGCGGTCGGGATGATAACCTCCGGAATGATGCGTTCCACGTAGGTCACATCAATCGTGTATTCCGCAGTCGCGCCCAGCTTGTCAGACAGCATACTCGCAATACTTGCTTTGGAATCGGGATCATAGGTCTCGCCACGGATCAACATGCTGTCTTCCGTCATCGTGGCGGCGCCATGGTTGAGATACGCAAGCGCCTCAATCGCGGCCACGGCGCGCGCGGCCCATCCGTTTGGTAGCTCAGGGTCGACACGCATGGCGGAGTAGACCGTATGTGCCCCAAACGACGCACGGGCAAGAGCCTCCGTCGCAAGCTTGCTCCGTTCATCCGCGATATGTCCGCGCAATTGGGTCTGTCCCTCCGGGGACCGGATCGCGATGAATTCGGGAATGGCTTCCTCGTCCGCTGCGACTTCGGTCTCGGGCAGTGTGCCGCGCAGAGTAAAGTTCGGCGGAAGATCGGCCTCCAGTTCGGCGACCACCTCGTCGAACACAGCCTCAGAGGTGCCTTCCGCAGCGACGAGGTTTACCTCACCGTCTGTAAAGCTGATCGCACCTTGTCCGAGCTCTTGAAGCGCACGCATCCCTGTCTCGACCGCGGCGGCCCATTGCGCGGAGGGCGAGCCCAAACCAATCGTGCAGGTCGGGTTCTCGATACCGATGGCTTTTGCGGCGGCCAGAAGGCGCGCGTGTCCCGTCTCGGTTTCCGCGACGCAGGCGTCGAAACGCGGGCCGTCTTCGTCGATGACCACACGCGCTGTGAAGGGGGTGATCACCGGGCGAGGGGCCGTGATGGCGAGGGTGACGGGTACGTCCGCGGGGATATCACGCTCTAGGTCGCGCTCGAAACGCGCCTTTTGCGCGGCGCTGTCCGCGAGGGCAGTTACTGTGATCTCGTCTGCTGCGAGCGAGATTTTAGACCGCGGCAAGAGCGCAATGGCTGTCACGCCAAAATCCATCGCGTCACCCCACGTTTCGGGAGCCGGATAGTCGGCCTGTTCCATGAGGTCAGCGACGGAGCTGCTTCCTGCCGCTCTTTGCAGGTTTCTTACGAAAGTGTCGCGTTCCCACGCGGAGGGGACCAGGCCGATCAGGGAAATGCCGCTGTCGTTGCGGAGGATTTCGATCGAGAATTTCGGTGCAGGGATTTCATCCTGCTGCACCACGCTCATCACGTTGATCACCCGTGCAGGGTCGACAACATGGCCTGCCGCACGCTGGGCCGCCAATTGCGTTTGTTCGTCCGGCGCCGTGCCGGTCAGCACGATCTGAAGGCCGTCGCCTTCGACCGATACGAATTCGTAGCCGCGAAGTTTGAGCTGGTTCGTGACTGCTCGCGTTGACGTGCTTTCAATCACACGAGCGCCAATCGCCGCACCAGCCAGGCTGAGAACCGCACCTGCGAGAATGGCTGCGAAAACGGGAAGAAATTTCGTCATCTTCATATGAGCAGAGGGACCTGTGCCATGAATTTGCGAACTGTCTTAGGGGGTTCTCGGCAAAGCCGCAATCAAAGGAAGATCGCGATGGCAAGAAATAGCGCAGCGAGCAATCCGGTGTCTCGATTGGCACGGAACAGGCGGAGGCACCCGTCCGGATCCTCGGTGTCGAGCTTTGTCATCTGCCACGTCATGTGAAGCCCCATCGCCCATGGCGCGCCAAGTGCGACCACAAGGGCGAGCACGGACCTGTCCGCGAGCGCCTCGATAATGCCGGCGGCCATGAGGATAACGGTGATGACGAGGAAGCGTTTGAGCCAGCGTGGGGTTTCGTCCCCAAAGCGGCGCGCGGTCGATTTCACGCCGATGAGCGCATCGTCCTCCTTGTCCTGATGGGCATAGATCGTGTCGTAGAAGATCGTCCACGCGATCCCAGCGAGATAGAGAAAGACCGGAGCAGTTGTCAGCGTGCCTGCAACGGCGGCATAGGCGAGGAGTGCGCCCCAGTTGAATGCAATCCCGAGAAACACCTGCGGCCACCACGTAAACCGTTTCGCGAACGGGTAGATAGCGACAGGCAGGAGGGATGCAACACCGAGAATGATCGCGAGCTTGCCAAAGGTCAGCAGGATCACGAAGGCAATCAGGCTCTGGAGGACCATCCATGTCGCGGCCTGTTTGACCGTAACCTGACCGGACGGGATCGGGCGGCTTTTGGTGCGCTCAACCTTGTCGTCGAAATCTCGGTCGGTGATGTCATTCCATGTGCAGCCAGCACCGCGCATGAGCCATGCCCCCATGGCGCAGCCGATGATGATCCAGACCGCTTTCAAAGACAGCGCGCCCGCCTCGGCAGAGGCAAGCAGCGCCCCCCACCAGCACGGGATCAGAAGGAGCCATGTGCCAACCGGACGATCCGCACGCGACAAGCGCAGGTAGGGGCGGGTCCATGCAGGCGCACGGTGATCGACCCAGTTCCCTTTGACGGCGTCTGCGACTTGCCCCGACTTTTCAGGCTCTGTCTGCTCTGGCGTCACGCGCTTATCGGTCATATGTAGGATCCATGGTTGAAGCGAAAATCAGGCTCTATGTAGATCACCCACTGGCTGTGGGGCAATCCATTCCTCTGGAACGGGATCAGGCGCATTACCTTTTTGGTGTGATGCGTCAGGGTGAGGGTGCGTTCATCGCGCTCTTTAACTCCCGCGATGGTGAGTTTCTGGCCGAGGTCACGCAGGCCGGCAAACGCGGTGGTGAGTTGACCTGCCGCGAGAAGACCCGTGATCTGCAGATGCCCCCTGATCTCTGGCTCCTCTTCGCCCCGATCAAAAAGGCGCGCACCGATTTCATCGTCGAGAAAGCCGCTGAGATGGGCGCGATGCGGATTTGTCCGGTTTCGACAGATTTCACCAACTCGGAGCGCATCCGGCAGGATCGTTTACAAGCCCACGCCGTTGAGGCCGCCGAGCAATGTGGCGGGACCTACGTGCCCGAAGTGGCCGATTTGGCGAAGCTCGACCGCCTCCTCGCCGATTGGGACGAAGACCGGCAGATCATGTTCTGCGACGAGACGCTTGTCGGTGCCGCAGAGGCGCTCGGCGACGTGAAGGGCGGCAAATGGGCAATTCTGATCGGTCCGGAGGGTGGGTTCTCTGAGACGGAGCGCAAACGTCTTCATGCCTTGCCGTTCGCTCACGCAGTTTCTCTCGGTCCACGTATTCTCCGCGCCGACACGGCCGCTGTCGCCGCAATGACCGTGTGGCAGCAACATCTCGGAGACTGGTCGTGAGACCCGAAGTGCGGGCGATGCTTTGGCGCTGGCGCGAGGTGATCGTGGCCGTCGTTATCACCGCGCATCTTGCGTGGTGGGCGTCCTCCACGTTTGGTGTGCTGCGTTACATCGCTTGGACGACCACAGCTATTTCCGTCATCTTCGCCTTCGCCGCTGTCCAGCGCGCGCGGTTCAATCGCGGCGGCGGCGGGTTTGGCGCTGTCGAAGTCGATGAGGGTGTCGTATCCTTTTTCTCTCCCCTCACGGGCGGTCAGATCGAGATTTCCGAACTGCGCGCCGTAATCCTGATCCCGGGCGAAAACGGCCATGCGCATTGGCAACTGGAGGCCGCAGGGCAACCCAATTTGGTCATTCCGCTGAACGCCCATGGGGCCGAGGCCCTGTTTGATGTCTTTGTCGGGCTCGATGGTTTGGAGACGGAAAAGATGCTCCGAGAGATCAAAACAGCGCCCGATAAGCCAGTTGTGATTTGGCGCAAACGCACACCAGTTCTGCACCGAGGCGAAAGCCGCGCGCATTGACTTCCCCGACCGGTTAGACCAACTCTACCGAACGAAATTTTAACTTCCGGAGCACTCCCGTATGTCCATTCCCCAATCCGGCGGCGGCCCGATCGAGAGCTATGACGACCTCGTGAGCTATTTCGAGTCTGGCTGTAAACCGAAGGACCAATGGAAAATCGGCACCGAGCACGAGAAGTTCGGCTATTGCGAAGAGCGCCAGATGCCGCTTCCGTATCAAGGTGAGCACTCCATCAAGGCCATTCTCGAAGGGCTGCAGGACCGCTATGGTTGGAACCCGATTTTCGAGGGGGAATTCCTGATCGGGCTTGAACTCAATGGCGCGAACATTTCTCTAGAGCCGGGCGGGCAGCTCGAACTTTCCGGCGCGCCGTTGGACAACATCCACCAGACCTGCGACGAGGTGAACGAACACCTCAAAGAGGTGCACACCATCGCGGACGAAGTCGGCGCGCGGTTCATCGGCCTCGGTATGGCGCCGACGTGGACCCACGAAGACATGCCGCTGATGCCAAAAGGCCGTTACAAGCTGATGGACGCCTACATGAGCACCGTGGGCGAGACCGGCAAAGACATGATGCGCCGCACCTGCACTGTGCAGGTGAACCTCGATTTCGCGTCTGAGGCCGACATGGTGCAGAAATTCCGCACCGCTCTGGCGCTTCAACCGGTTGCGACGGCACTTTTTGCGAACTCTCCGTTCAAAGAGGGCAAGTTGAACGGGCACAAAAGCTGGCGTTCGCGCATCTGGCGTCACCTCGACGCGTCCCGCACCGGTATGCTGCCCTTCGTGTTCGAGGATGGCATGGGCTTTGAGCGCTATGTCGAATACGCGCTCGATGTGCCGATGTATTTCGTCTACCGCGACGGTAAATATATCAACGCGCTAGGCCAGTCCTTCCGCGACTTCCTCAAAGGCGAACTTCCGGCCCTGCCGGGTGAGAAGCCGACGCTCTCTGATTGGGCGGACCACCTTACGACGCTCTTCCCAGAAGCGCGGATCAAGAAATACATGGAAATGCGCGGCGCGGATGGCGGCCCGTGGCGTCGCCTCTGTGCGCTGCCTGCCTTCTGGGTTGGCCTGATGTATGACCAATCCGCACTGGATGCAGCGGCTGACCTGACCAAAGGCTGGACGCCAGAGTTCCGCGAAGAACTCCGCGTCGCGGCTTCGGTCGATGCACTTCACGCCGAGGTGGATGGGGTCAAAATGCTTGATCTCGCGAAGAGCTGTGTTGAGATCGCGGAAATGGGCCTCAAGGCGCGCGGTCGCGTTGGTGCGGGCGGCATGATCCCCGACGAAACCCACTTCCTCAATGCGCTCAAAGACAGCCTAGAAACAGGTATGTCACCCGCAGACGAGTTGATCCAGCGGTTCAATACCGACTGGAACGGAGACGCGAGCAAGGTGTTCGGAGAATATTCCTACTAAAAAAGGGGCCGTATGGCCCCTTTTCCTTTGGATCAATCGCGTTTCACGGACGGGATGGCCGAAGGGCTATAGGCCTCTGCGCCTCCCTCTCCAGTGATCGGGTCGGGGCCGAAACGGTTCGGGCCTTCTGTTCCGCCTTTGACTGCCCAGTAGAGGAGAATGATCCAGCCGATGAGCGGGATGAGGATGAGCCATGCCCACCAACCCGAACGATTCACGTCGTGAAGGCGACGGACCCAGACGCTGATCGACGGGAGAAATGTCGCGAGCGAAAAGATGCTGTTCAGCGGGTCATAGTTTTGCTCAAAGCCGAAAAGTGCAGTGTCAATGACGGCGAGGACCGCTCCGGCAACAGTCGTAAAGAGCACCCACCACCAATATTCCGCCCGCCGCGCGCGGCCGGAGAAGGTGACGTATTTGGAAAAACAGATTTTAACCGCGTCGAGAAATTTCATCTAAGCCTCATCTAAAATTCAGCCCCAGATTTCTCGATCCGGGGCCGTGAGGCAAGAGAAAACGCGATTAACCCTTCTGCCCGATCTTGCTCTCGGTGCCTTCTCGCAGGCGGGCGATGTTTTCGCGGTGTTTGAAAAAGATCAGCGCAGTCAGGATCACGACCAGAAACGCCCCGTGCAGGTGGTAAAAAATGGCCGTGTAAACGGGTGCCAGAAGCGCCGCGACGAGCGCCGAGAGGCTCGAATACCGCGTGATCACCGCCACGAGAAGCCACGTCGCACAGGCCGTGAGGCCGACGGGCCACGACAGGGCCAACAGCGTGCCGAGGAACGTCGCGACGCCCTTGCCTCCCTCGAATTTCAGGAAGATCGGATAGAGATGCCCGAGCATCGCAAAGAGCGCGGCAACGCCAGCAGCAGGTTCGCCAAACACGGCGCGCGCAATGAGAACCGCCGCTGCGCCTTTGCCGCTATCGCCGAGCAGGGTCAGAAAGGCCGCGAGCTTGTTGCCTGTGCGGAGCACATTGGTTGCGCCGATATTGCCGGACCCGATCTGCCTCAAATCGCCGAGGCCAAAGAGACGCGCCATCACGATCCCGAACGGGATCGACCCGAGCAGATAGGCGACAATCGCGGTCACGAGCAGGAAGATCATCGTCATGGCTTAGCCCTCATACACGCGCAGGCCATCGACCCACGTGCCTTTGATCTTGCCCTGCATCCGCGCGCCGTCAAAGGGTGTGTTCTTCGATTTCGAGCGAAGCGCAAAACGGTCCAACACAAATGGCGCATCCGGATCGAAGAGCACGAGGTCTGCAGGCGCGCCGTCAGACAGGCGACCACTGTTGAGGCCGAGACGTTTTGCCGGATTAAGCGCCATCGCGCGGAACAGTTCTGGCAGCGTCAGTTGCCCCGCGTGATAGAGGCGAAGCGCGGCGGGCAGCATCGTTTCGAGCGCGACGGCGCCAGAGGCCGCTTCTTCGAACGGGAGACGCTTGCTCTCTTCGTCCTGCGGGGTGTGCATGGAGCAGATGATGTCGATCAGACCGGAGGCCACGGCATCCACCATCGCAAGGCGATCTTCTTCCGCGCGAAGTGGCGGTTTGACCTTAAAGAACGTCCGGTAGTCGCCCACGTCGAGCTCATTGAGCGTGAGGTGGTGGATGGACACACCGGCGGTGATATCAAACCCATTGGCCTTGCCGCGCTCAAGGGCGGGAAGGGCGCGGGCCGTGGTGACTTGGTCAAAGTGGTAGCGCACGCCGGTCATCTCGACGAGCGCAAGATCACGGTCGAGTCCCATCCGCTCCGCCATCGGAGAGACAGACGGAAGGCCGCGCAGCGCCGCGAATTTACCGGACGTTGCAGCCGCGCCCTTGGAAAGCGTCGGTTCCTGCGGATGGCCGATCACGAGTGCACCGCAAGATTTGGCGTAAGTGAGGGCGCGTTGGAGGACCTTAGTATCTGTGACGACGTGGTCGCAGTCGGTGAAGGCCGCGGCCCCTGCGTCGAGCATGAAGCCGATTTCCACCATCTCGCGCCCGTCGCGGCCCTTTGTGAGGGCGGACATGTGTTTCACCTTCACAATCGCATCGGTCGCCGCGCGGCGACGCACGAATTCGAGCACCTCTGGCGTATCAATCGCGTTGATCGTGTCCGGTCGCGTGACGATCGTCGTGACCCCGCCCGCTGCGGCGGCGCGGCCAGCAGAGGCGAAGCTTTCTTTGTGACGTTCCCCCGGCTCCGAAACCTTTACGCCAAGATCAACAATCCCCGGCGCGAGGCATTTGCCCCCGCAATCGATGCTTTCGCCCATTGGCGGCGTGCCTGTTCCGCGCTCGGCGATGGTTGGTCCCTCGACGCGCAGCCAGCCAATCTCGTCGGTCTGAGTTTCCGGGTCAATCAGGCGAGCATTCGTGAAAATGGTCATACTTTGCCTTTCTGGATGTCGAGAACCAGCCCGAACACATGGCGGGCATTGGGAATACGAAAGAAGCGCGGGGTGCTGTCAAAGCGATCTCCCACGAGGGCCTCGGCGCGGGCGCCGAACGACAGCGTGCCGGGTTCCTGACCGTCGAATTCGACGGGGGTGTTCGGATACAATTCGAGGGCTGTCAGGGACTTTCCCCCGAACGGCAGGTCGGACGCAAAGAACGCGCGGCGGTTGGTGAGTGAATACCAGGTCCGTTTGGCGATGAACGGGCCGATGAACAGCGGAGCGAGCGCGATGCCGAGGCCGGTTACAATCTGGAAGATACCGTAGACCCAGAACCCGTTGCTCATCATGGCCTTGACGGTCCAGAACAGGGCGAAACCGGCGAACATCATGCCGAAGAGGGCGAACGGCACTTGCGGGCCGCGCCATTCGATCCGGCTGTCGGGCTGCGCCTGCCAAAGAACCCGTTCATTGGGCATGAGGATATCCGCCCAGCCCTCGGTCATCCGCCCACCCAAACGAAAGCGGCCACGAAAATCGCGAGGAAGATCAGGACGACGGTCGCGACCATGCCGGACATGCGCGCGGACGAGGTCGGGGGCGCACCTTGCGGCAGCACGCCATCCGCGCTCGCGGTTTCAATCCCTGTGACGGGCGGAAGTTCAACAGGCGTGCCGAAGCGGTCGATCAGTTTGAACGGCGCTTTCGGGGCCATCGGGTTGTCTTGCGGTGTAAGCCCGCGCGAGTAGAGCAGGAGCGCCGGACCATGCAGGGCGTTGAGTATCTCTGCGCTGTCATCGAGGTCGAAACCGCTCGCCTCGGCGAGATAATAGGCAAAGCTGTATTCCCCGAGCGTCGAGATGTCGAAGCACTCGTAACTTTCTTCATCCGGAGCGGTCTCTAGACCGAGCGCCTCGGCCACGTCCTCCGCAGACATGGCTTCGAGCGTGCTCAGAGGCCCACCATAGGTGAAGACCCAGACATGACGGCCTGATTTGGGAATATCGAGCGGCGTGGTCACACCATCACTCCGTTGTTCGCCTCACGTTCGGCTTTTAGGTTGCGGGCAAGCAGGTCCATCGCGGCCATGCGCACGGCGACACCCATTTCGACCTGTTCCTGAATGACAGAGCGGTTGATGTCATCGGCAATCGTTCCGTCGATCTCAACGCCACGGTTCATCGGGCCGGGGTGCATGACGATGGCGTCGGGTTTTGCATGGGCCAGTTTGTCAGCATCGAGACCATAGCGGTAGAAATACTCGCGCTCCGAGGGGATAAAGCCGCCATCCATACGCTCTTTCTGCAGACGAAGCATCATAACGACATCCACGTCTTTGAGGCCCTCGGCCATGTCGTCATAAATCTCGCAGCCGAACTCACGGAACTGCTGCGGCACGAGAGTCGGCGGACCGACGAGGCGCACGCGGTTTTCCATTTTGCCCAGCAGGATGAGGTTTGAGCGCGCCACGCGGCTATGGGTGATGTCGCCACAGATCGCGATGTTGAGACGGTGAAGCCGACCCTTCGCGCGGCGGATCGTTAGCGCATCGAGCAGCGCCTGCGTCGGGTGCTCATGCTTGCCGTCACCAGCATTCAAGACGGCACAATTCACCTTCTGCGCCAAGAGATCGACAGCGC
The DNA here is from genome assembly GCF_020165855.1 of Celeribacter litoreus. Taxonomy (GTDB): domain Bacteria; phylum Pseudomonadota; class Alphaproteobacteria; order Rhodobacterales; family Rhodobacteraceae; genus Celeribacter; species Celeribacter litoreus. The sequence continues at coordinate 86,093 of NZ_JAIUFY010000013.1, forward strand.
CGGAATGCGGGTGCCGGACCACGAGCAGATCAGGATGCATCGCATTGAGCGTCAGCGCTGTGTCGATCAGCGTCTCCCCCTTTTTGATCGAACTCGCCTGCATCGCCATGTTCATCACATCCGCGCCGAGGCGCTTGCCCGCCAACTCGAAGGAGGCCTGCGTGCGCGTCGAGTTCTCGAAGAACATGTTGATCTGCGTGAGACCTTTGAGCGCGTCCGAATGCTTGTTCGATTGACGATTCAAATCGACGTAGGTGTCCGCCACGTCGAGCACGGTCTTGATTTCCTCGGGATGAAGCGGCTCGATCCCAAGAAGGTGTTTTTGTCGGAATGCCATGTCGCCTCCTGTCGCGCCGTTTGTTCCGCTTATAAGAAAGGGGCGCGGAGCGGGCAATGCGCCATGTGCGTCACTGTTGCATTTACAGGAGTGATTTACCTCCGCGCGCCGCCCCTGTAGCGTGGCGGCATGGAGACTCAGATCGACTATTGGGATGCACACGCTCTGTTGGAGTGGCAGATTGAGCTTGGCGCAGCCGAGGCAATCTCTGAATCCCCTGTGAACAGATATGACTTGTTGGATCAACGGCCTTTACCTCAGAGCCAGACGGCGCAATCGCGAGCGACACCCGCGACGTTGGCCCCTGCTGCCGCGGCAGAGCCCGATCCGGCGGATATCGCGACGAAACTGGCGAAATCGGCAGGGTCGCTAGAGGCCTTGCGTGAGGCGCTCGAGGGGTTTGATCTTTGCGATCTGAAACTCGGTGCGCGGAACCTCGTGTTCTCAGATGGCCTTCCGGCTGCGCGGGTCATGATTGTCGGCGAAGCCCCGGGACGCGATGAGGATATGCAAGGCAAGCCGTTTGTTGGTCGGTCGGGTCAGCTTCTCGACAAGATGTTCGCTGCTATCGGCTTGGACCGCGCGTCGCCCGACGCGGAGAATGCGCTTTACATCACGAACCCGATCCCATGGCGTCCGCCCGAAAACCGCGATCCGACACGCGAAGAAATCGCGATGCTCAAACCGTTCCTGATCCGTCACATCGAACTCGCCGATCCGGACGTCGTCGTGCTGATGGGGAACTGGGCCTGCACTGCGCTCTTGGGGCGGGCGGGGATCACGCGGTTGCGCGGGAAGTGGCAGACGGTGCTCGGCAAACCCGCGATGCCGATGACGCATCCGGCCTATTTGCTGCGAAACCCCATTGCGAAGCGTGAGGCGTGGGCCGATCTGCTCGAAATCCGAGCGAAGCTGCAGTCACAAAAATGAGGAGGCGTCCATGAGTCGTATTGATGAAAGTCTGGAATTCATCCCGGTCCGGATTGCCGTGCTCACTGTCTCAGATACACGCAGTTTCGAAGATGACCGCTCCGGCGATACGCTCGTCAAAATGATTGAGGAGGCAGGGCATTCCGTTGCCGACCGCAAAATCGTGACCGATGATCGCGATCTGATCCGCGACACGTTGCAAGCGTGGATTGATGACGCGGACGTGGATGTCGTGATCTCGACGGGCGGAACCGGTCTCACAGGCCGTGATGTGACGGTCGAGGCACATCGTGACGTCTATGAGAAAGAGATCGACGCCTTCGGAACGGTTTTTACCATTGTATCCATGCAAAAAATTGGAACTTCTGCGGTCCAATCCCGCGCGACGGGTGGTGTTGCGGGCGGAACCTATCTTTTCGCGCTGCCCGGATCGACGGGCGCGTGCAAAGATGCATGGAACGAGATTTTGAAATTCCAGCTCGATTACCGGCACAAGCCCTGCAATTTCGTCCAGATTTTCCCCCGCCTCGAAGAGCACAAGCGGCGGAAGTGACAAATTTGCGTGAAAAGACAATTTACCGCGACGGATTCCGGAAAGTCTGCCGTTAAAGTCTATATTCTGATGCACGTCACGCGGCTCTGCGTCCTGTGACACTGTGTGACGATAAACCCAATCGAGGCCAAAGCCACCCGTGGCGCACCCCCAAGAGGTCAGACCCCGAATGAGATTTCTCCGCCGTTCCTTAATCGGATTGTTCCTCGTGTGCACGACGCTTGCCCTCCTCGCAGGTGCTGGGCTCAAGATCACGTCGGCGACCAAGGCGCGTATGGCCGCAGAGTCGATGCCGGCGCAGGCACGCGAACGTCAGTTTGCGGTGAATGTGGTCGAGATCGTGCCGGAAACAGTCACGCCGGTGCTCACGAGCTATGGTCAGTTGCAGGCGCGTCAGAGCCTTGAGCTCCGCGCACCGGACGCTGGGCGGATCATCGCGCTTAATCCAAATTTCGAGGAAGGTGGCGCCGTTCGCGCGGGGGATGTCATTCTCCAGATCGACACGGCTGATGCGGAGGCCGCCGTTCGTGTGGCCGAGGCCGATCTTTTGGAAGCGCAGGCGGATCTTCGGGATGCGGAGCGCGCCTCTGACATTGCGTCCGATGACTTGGCTCAGGCGCGCGCCCAACTCGCGCTGCGTCAAACCGCGCTGCAACGGCAGGAAAGCCTCGTAGAGCGCGGGTTTGGAAGTGTGAGCGCTGTCGAAGACGCGCAACTTGCGGAAGCCGCAGCCGCGCAATCGGTGCTCTCAAAGCGTCAGTCGCTCGCGGATCAGGAATCCGCCGTTGAGAACGCGCGCACTGCCGTGCTTCGCGCGGAGATCAACCTAGATGAGACGCGTCGGACGCTCGAAGACATGACGGTCACGGCGGCTTTTGACGGGGTTTTGAGCGAGGTCTCGGGCGCGCTGGGCACATTGCTCAGCACGAACGAGCAATTCGCGACCCTGATTGCGCCCGGTGATCTTGAAGCCGCCTTCCGGATTTCCACCGAGCAATATGCACGCCTCGTGACGGAAAATGATCGCCTCCCTGAAATGGAAGTTTCCGTGTCCCTGAATGTGGCTGGACTCGACCTCGTGACACGCGGTGTTGTCGTGCGTGAGAGCGCGGCTGTGGCTGAAGGGCAAAGTGGCCGCACGCTTTATGCAAAGCTCGACAAAGCCTCGGGGTTTAGACCGGGTGACTTCGTAACGGTGCAGCTCGAAGAGCCGGAATTGCAGCAGGTCGCTCTGGTCCCCGCAACGGCTGTGGCCGGAAACAACACAGTGCTTGCCGTGACGGATCAGAGCCGCCTCGAAGAGATTGCGGTGCGAGTGCTCAGACGACAAGGTGACGATGTGATCATCGCGGCCCAAGGTGTCTCTGGCCGACAGGTCGTATCCGAGCGGACGCCGCTCCTCGGTGCGGGCATTCGGGTCAAAGTGAACAATGGACCGGACTCTGCGGCCTCATCGGGGGCGCCGGATGTGGTGACGCTCACAGATGAACGCCGTGAACAACTCTTGGCTTTCGTGCGCGGCAATTCGCAAATGGGCGAAGACTCCCGCAATCGCATTATCGAACAATTGAGCGCCGAGCAGGTGCCCGCCGATCTCGTTGCGCGTCTTGAACAGCGGATGGGCAGTTAACCATGGCGGCTGGTCTCGAAAAAGCGCGCGGCATTCTCTCCTACTTCACGCGCCATCGCACGGCAGCCAATCTCGTGCTTGTGCTCATGTTGGCCGCCGGTCTCACGGCCCTGCCTCGGATGCGGGCGCAGTTTTTCCCTGATGTGGTCGTGGATTCCGTGCGGGTCTCGGTCGCGTGGGATGGCGCGGGCCCGGAGGAAGTTGATAACGCGATTGTTCAGGTGCTCGAGCCGACACTGCTCGCGGTTGAGGGCGTGTTGGAAAGTAGCGCGACGTCCATCGAAGGGCGCGGGTCCATCACGTTGGAATTTGAGCCGGGCTGGGATATTCAGCGCGCGGCAGATGACGTCAACGCGGCCATCGACACCGTGACAGAGCTTCCCGACGACGCGGAAGATGCTGTCGTTCAGTGGGGCGGGTGGACAGACTCCGTCACAAGCGTGGCGATTACGGGGCCTGTCGGCCTCGATCAGTTGGCACGTTTCGCGGATGAACTTGTTGCCCGACTGTTTGCGCAGGGGGTTACACGGACTTCGATCACTGGCGTCGCCGCTGCTGAAACGATTGTCGAAGTCCCCACTCTGAGCCTTATTGAGCATGATATCTCAATGGCGGACATCGCTGCGGCCATTGCTGCGGAAACAGATACAAACCCGGCCGGAAACCTCGGTTCGGGGTCGCGTATTCGGACGGGTGTCGAGAAACGGGATGCAGCGGATGTTGCGGGGATCGTGCTCCGCACCAACGACGACGGGTCTCAACTCACCATCGGTGATATCGCAACACTGCGTGTGAACGGTGTTGATAGGGATGAGGCGTTCTTCGTGCGCGATAACCCTGCCGTCACGGTGCAAGTCGCGCGCTCTGATCAGGGCGACGCAATCGGCATTCAGGCCACGGTCGAAGAGGTCACTGCGGACATGCAATTGACCCTGCCGGAGGGTGTCACGCTCGATCTCTTCCGGACGCGCTCAGAGTCGATCAAGGCGCGTCTTGATCTCCTGATCAGCAACGGCTTGATGGGTTTGGGCCTCGTATTGGCGTTGCTCTTTCTTTTCTTGAATGCTCGGACGGCGATTTGGGTCGCGGCCGGTATCCCCGTCGCGATGTTGTCTGCGATCGCGCTTATGTATGCGGCGGGCATCACGCTCAACATGATCTCGCTCTTTGCATTGATCATCACGCTCGGGATCGTGGTGGACGATGCGATTGTGGTCGGGGAACACGCCGATTTCCGTGTCCGGCGCCTTGGCGAGCGAGCGGTTGAGGCATCGGAGAACGCGGCGAAGCGCATGTTTGCGCCGGTGTTCTCCTCCACTGTGACCACCGTCATCGCCTTTTTCGGCCTGACAGCAATTTCCGGCCGGTTCGGGGACATGATCGCCGACATTCCGTTCACCGTGATTGTCGTTCTGATCGCCTCGCTCATGGAATGCTTCATCATTCTGCCGAACCACCTGAGCCATTCGCTCGCGGCGCACAGCCGCACGCATTGGTACGACTGGCCCTCGCGTCAGGTCGACAAAGGGTTCCGCGTCTTCCGCGAGCGCTTGTTCCGTCCGCTTGTGGCTTTCGCGGTGAAGCTGCGCTATCCGGTCGTCGCAGGTGCGATCCTGCTGCTGTCGTGGCAGGTATCCTTGCTCATCAGCGGTGATGTGCAGTGGCGCTTCTTCAACTCGCCAGAGCAACCCGTGATTTCCGGAAACTTCGCGATGGCACCGTCTGCTGTGCGGAGTGACACGGTCGCGATGATGCAGGAATTGCAGCGTGCGACCGAGGCCGTAGCAGACCGGTATGAAGAGGAATACGGCACCAATCCTGTGGCCTATGCCATCGCGCAGATAGGGTCGAACACGGGTCGTGGCCTCGCCGGAACCAGCACCAAAGAAGACTATCAATTGGGCGGTATCACGATCGAACTGATTGACGCGGATTTGCGCCCCTATTCTTCCTACGCCTTCGTTGCCGATCTCCAGCAAGAGGTGGTCAATCATCCGCTTGCCGAGACTGTATCCTTCCGCCGGATGCATTTTGGTCCGGGTGGCGACGCGATTGACGTTGATCTCTACGGCGCCGATTCCGAGACACTCAAAGCCGCAGCAGAAGGCCTGAAAACGCGCCTCGCGCGATATCCGGAGGTATCCGCGCTCGAGGATAACCTCTCCTATGACAAAGAAGAACTGATCCTGCAATTGACTCCGCAGGGTGAGGCGCTCGGCTTTTCGATTGAGACCTTGGGCACAGTTCTATCCCACCGCCTCGGCGGGATCGAGGCCGCTAGTTTCCCGTCGGGCACACGGACGGCGACGATTCAGGTCGAACTTCCTGAGAGCGAACTGACCGCCGATTTCCTCAACCAAACCCGTATGCGGACGAGCACGGGGGATTACGTCCCGCTGTCCGATATCGTGACGGTTGAGCGTCGGGCCGGCTTCTCAACGGTTCGACGCGAGAACGGGTTGCGCATCCTCTCCGTGAGCGGCGATCTGAGCGAGGACAATCCAGTGCGGGCCACCGAAATTCAGGCCGAAATCACGGAGGTCATTCTTCCGGAGATTGATCAGGAATTCGGCGTCACGCACCGGATTTCCGGCCTGTCCGAGCAAGAAAACCGTTTCCTCTCGGATGCAATGTTCGGACTCATGGCGGTTTTGGTCGGGATTTATCTGACGCTCTCATGGATTTTCTCGAGTTGGACGCGACCCGTTGTCGTTATGTCCGTCATTCCGTTTGGCCTAATTGGTGCCATCCATGGACACGCCATCTGGGAGGTTCCGTTGTCGATGTTCTCGGTCGTTGGCCTCATCGGGATGAGCGGGATCATCATCAACGACTCTATTGTGCTCGTCTCGACCGTCGATGAATACGCGAAAGAGCGCGGATTGATCCCGGCTGTAATCGACGCGGCCACCGACCGTCTGCGGCCCGTCATGCTCACCACGATGACGACTGTGCTTGGTCTTGCGCCTCTGCTCTACGAAAGCTCTCGCGACGCGCAGTTTCTAAAGCCGACCGTTATCACGCTGTCCTATGGACTGGGCTTCGGCATGGTGATCGTTCTCATGCTCGTCCCCGCAATTCTCGCGATGCAACTCGACGTCGGACGGCAGATCGCTGCGTTCCGGCGCGGTATTCGACATCCGAAACGCACCGGAACCGTCGGTAAAACACTGATCGGCGCGTCTGCATTTTCTGTGGTTTGGTTTGTGCTCACCCTCGGGTCCAGCATCCTGCCGAACTTGATCCCTGCATTGATTGCGCCCGCGGGCGTCGGTGCCGCGATCGGGGTGTTCCTGCTCGGATTGGCTGTGGTGTTCTTTGCCATCTACGTCGCGGTCGCCTTGCGGCGGACGTCACGCGCGCAGGCCTAGCTGCCTTTGCACCCGTTGGCTTGATAGGCCTTCCCGCCACCGACAACCGTGATGGTGAGCGCGGACCGCTCTAGCATGAAGGGTTGTGCAGACGGGGGAACAAGATCGCTTTCGATCTCCAACGTGCCGCCGGCGCGAGAAAGCATCGCCTGAGAGACCCAAATCGACTTGTCCGGATGTTCGACGACGGCAACTTCATCACCTGAAAGCTCGGGAACTTTGAGGGAGGCTGTCAGGCGCATCCCGTCCTGAAGTGGCACGGCATCGCAGGTCGCGTTCTCGATAAGAGCGGGCTGATCGGCGAGCGCGGCGCGGATTTCCTGAGTGTAGGAGGGCGTCTGCGAGGCGTTGAAATCGGCCCCCAGTTGAACCGACATGGGAACACAGACATCGTCACAGACGCCGAATTCCATCACGCCGTTCAGGCGGAAATCGCCTCCGCCGAGGGGGCTGAGTTCGATGGGCAACAGCAGCTCATCCTCATATCCCAGATACCACATCCCGTTGCTCACATGCAGTTCCGGCGAAGGCCAATGTAGGCGCATGGAGGCAATGTTGTTGGACCCGGTGAGGTCGATCTGCGGCGGGATGCCGGACTCACCAGGTGCGCGGTAATACGTATGCCAGCCGGGTTCGAGCGAGATTCGGATCGCGGCCATGCGGTTACCATTCTCCATCTGCCAACCTGTCAAAATCTCGACATGTGCCATGTCCGAGACATCCTGCCCGAGGGCAGGATTGGCGGCGAGAAGGCACGCGGAGAGGAGAGACGCAACTTTGTTCATGATTCCGATATAGGTGCTCGGGCGCGCCGTAAGAACTCACATTTACAAGAGAGATGCGTGATCGCAGGTTTGTGTTGCGATAACTCCGCGATTTTTCGCGACGAAGTCTTGCGCCCCGCGCAGGCTTCGGGTCAGGTGAAGAGTATGGAAACACAGTCCTCTGATCTCACCGGAAAACTTTTGATCGCGATGCCGGGCATCGGCGATCCACGATTTAGCAATGCTTTGGTCTTCATGTGCGCCCATTCCGAGGATGGTGCCATGGGTTTGATGGTCAACAAAGTTTCGGCTGAAATCGCGGTGAAAGACGTGTTTGATCAGCTCGAAATTCACCCGACGCCGGGCATTCGTCCGCTGCCTGTTCATTTCGGCGGGCCGGTCGAGGTCGGGCGTGGTTTCGTGCTGCATTCGACCGAATATGTTGCCGATCACGCCTCCATGCACGTTGCGCCGGAGTTTTCTATGACTGCCTCGCGGGAGATTCTCCGTGATCTCGCAACCGGCACCGGTCCGCGGGACAGCATCCTGTGCTTGGGCTATGCCGGCTGGGGCCCGGGGCAGCTCGAAGACGAGATTGCGGAAAACGGTTGGCTGAGCTGTGACGCAGTGCCGGAAATCGTTTTCGACACCCCCGACGACCTGAAATGGAGTGCGGCTTTGCAGTCACTCGGCGTCAGTCCGGCGCTTTTGTCCGGTGATGCAGGACACGCGTGACGTAGCGTTTGGTCTTGGGTGACTACCACCCCTTGGGTACTCTAAGGAAAAGAAGCGGCTCCGGCCGCTTTTACGCAAATTGGTTTGCGTCTTGGAGGAAACATTATGACCTATCGCGCACCGGTATCGGATTTTCAGTTTATTTTTCAGCATGTCGTCGGGTTTGATGCAGTGCTTGAAAGCGGGACATTTCCCGATCTGGATGCGGAGACGGCCTATGCAATCCTCGAAGAGGCCGGAAAGCTGACAACCGATGCCATCGCGCCGCTGGATCGTGGTGGTGATCTCAATCCGGCGGTGTTGAAAGACGGAGTTGTCGTCACCTCCCCCGGTTTTGCGCAGGCGATGGAGCAGGTTGCCGAGGGGGGCTGGATCGGAATGCTGGCCTCCGAGGAGAACGGCGGGATGGGACTGCCTCTGTCCGTGGCGACTGCGGTCAACGAGATGATGTCTGGCGCGTGTCTCTCGCTCTCCTTGCAGCCCTTGATGACGCAGGGCCAGATTGAAGCGCTTGAACATCATGCCTCCGATGAGATGAAAGCGCTCTATATTCCCAAGCTGATTTCCGGCGAATGGTGCGGGACAATGAACCTCACAGAAAGCGGCGCGGGGTCAGATGTCGGTGCGCTCCGGACCAAAGCGGAACGCAATGAGGACGGCACCTACGCCATTACGGGTCAGAAGATTTTCATCACATGGGGCGACAACGATTTTTGTGAGAACGTGTGCCATCTCGTTCTGGCGCGTCTGCCGGATGGTGTGCCGGGGACGAAGGGTATCTCGCTCTTTATGGTGCCCAAATTCCTCCCGACCGCCGATGGTGGCGTCGGGGATGCCAACGCGCTCAAAGTCGTGAGCCTCGAGCATAAGCTCGGCATCCACGGCTCGCCGACCTGTGTCATGGACTATGACGGAGCGACCGGCTGGCTCGTGGGGGAAGAACATCAGGGCATGAAGTGTATGTTCACCATGATGAACAACGCCCGTCTCGGGGTCGGAGTCCAAGGGGTCGGCATCGCCGAGGCCGCGACGCAAAAGGCGCTCGCCTATGCCGAAGATCGCGTGCAGGGGCGCTCCCCGATCGGTCGCGAGGGCGCGGGGATCATTGATCATGCCGACGTCCGCCGCATGGTCGCAACGATGAAAGCCGATACGTTTGTCGCGCGTTCGATTGCTCTGGCGTGCGGGGTCGCGCTCGATCTCGGGCGGAGCAATCCCGACCAACTCGCACGTGGCAATTTCCTCATTCCGGTGGCGAAGGCCTTTTCGACGGATATCGGCCATGAGGTGGCGCAGACCGGCGTTCAGGTGCATGGCGGAATGGGCTACATCGAAGAAACCGGCGCGGCCCAATATGCCCGCGATGCGCGGATTACCTCGATCTATGAAGGTACGAACGGTATTCAGGCGATGGACTTTGTCGGTCGTAAGTTGATGGACGACGGCGACGCCGCCTTTGCCCTGCTGGATGAAATCGAGAGCTTCGCAGAACAGGCGCGTGCGACCCTACCGAACCGCGCCAAAGCGGTCTGGAGTGCGGCAGAAACGCTCCGCGAAGGTGTCGAAGCAATGATCGCACTACCGATGAACGACCGGTTCGCGGGCGCGGTTCCGTATTTGCGGGCCTTCGCGCGGGTTCTCGGCGGATACTATCACCTCAAGGCTGCAATGGCTGAGGGTGGCGATGGCCCGCGATCGCGCCTTGCAGCTTTCTACATCAACCGTATGCTGCCCGAATACGCCGCCCTGTTGACCCAAGCGCGTCTCGGAGCGGCAGATATTTATGCAATCTCCCCCGAGGACCTCGCCTTCTAATGCTTGAACCGATCCGCTCCCCTTTTGATCCACCACAACTGGGGGGCGTGGTCGAGATCACAGAGGGTGTGCTTTGGTCAAGGATGCCTCTGCTCATCCCTTTGGGGCATGTGAACGTCTATCTCTTCGATGAGGGTGACGGTTGGACCATTGTCGATACGGGTGTTGATACGGCGGATACCCGCGCGCTTTGGCTGGGTCTGATGAAGGGTCCAATGGGTGGCAAGCCCGTCAAACGCGTGATCGTGACTCATCACCACCTCGACCATATCGGCCTCGCGGGATGGTTCATGACGGAGCACGGTGCCGAACTCGTCACGACGCGTACCGCCTACCTCATGGCGCGGATGTTGCAGCTCGATGTGCAGGAAACCTCGACGTCCGAAATGCGGGCCTTCTGGCGGTCCTGCGGCATGGCGCCGGAGATCTATGCGAAATACGTTGCCGATCGCCCCTTCAATACGGCGGATGAGGTTTATCCGATCCCGCTCGGTTACACGCGCGTCGAAGATGGCGACCTGGTTGAAATCGGCGGGCGCCATTGGGACGTCAGGACCGGAGGCGGCCACGCGCCTGAACACGCGACCTTCTGGAGCCGAGATGGCAAGCTGGTGATTGGTGGCGATCAGTTGCTCGGGGGAATTTCACCGAATATCGGCGTCACTCCAACCGAACCTGCCGCGAATACCGTCGGGGACTGGATTCAGTCTTGTCGAAAGTTCCAACCTCACGCTGCCAAGCAACTCGTTCTATCCGGACACAAACTGCCGTTTACGGGCCTGCCTGCGCGCCTTAAGCACATGATCGAGAACCATGAGAATGCCTTGGAGCGTCTGCTGGAGCATCTGAAAACTCCCGCGACGGCCTGTGACTGCTTTGAGGTATTGTTTCTACGGACCATCAGGGGCGCCGAATACAATCTCGCAATGATTGAGGCGATGGCGCACTGCCGCTATCTTGAACGGAGAGGCCTCGTGAAAGGCACGGTCAGAGAGGACGGTGCTATCCTGTGGCAAACGGGAGGATAGGACATGGCAGATCGTGACGACATCCATACAACCGCAGAAGTGCACGAGAGCTCTGCGATGCCGCAAGCTCGTGTCGTCCATGCCGATCCGGATGCCTGCACCGCAGAGCAAAAGCCGCTCCCAAAATCCGTCGCGAGCAAACCGGTCGAGGAAAAGAGCCCTGCGGAATGGGCGTATGAACGGCTCATCCTCTATATCCAGAACTTCGAAGAGCAGCTTGATAGCGAGCACGAAATCGCGATGGGGTTTGCGGGGTCGGATACGGGCGTGATGCGGATTGAGGGGCTCGGATTCTTCGATCCGGATATCGTCACGTTTTACGGATTGGACGAAAACGGGATCAAAACTCAACTCGTCCAGCATGTGACTCAACTTAACGTCATGCTGCGCGCGCTTCCGAAACCGACGGAGTCAGCGCCGCCCGCGCGCATCGGGTTCCGTCTCGTTGCGGATTTGGAGCGAGAACTTGGAAATCCTGACGATTCAGAAGGGTGACAGGCCCTCCTGAATCGTCTAATTCAGGTTTCAAAGAACCTCAAAAGAGAGTGGGAGACGCACAATGGCTGAACACAAACATGGTGAGATGGATATCTCTGTGCAGGAGAAGACCTTTGAAGGCTTTATCAAATGGTCGACTTGGGGCGCCGGTATTTCCATCTTCGTTCTGATTTTCCTCGCCGTATTCAATAGCTGATACAACACCGGAGCCAGACCTTGTCCTTTTTGCGTCGAGCCGTCTGGCTCATGTGCCTTGTTTTTTTGACTGCTTGTGGCGCGGCTGAGCCGATTTGGGCTCCTGATGAGCAAGTTTCCCGTGCGCGTTACGTGCATGGTGCGCCCTATGAACTCACCCTTTTTACGGTGATCAACAACAAGTCTGGCTTTGGCGGGCACTCGTCTCTTATGGTGAATGCGCCCGAGCAACGCGCGATCTTTGATCCGGCGGGCACCTTCTATCACCCCCATCTTCCCGAACGGAACGATGTGCATTTCGGTATGTCGGATGCGGCGGTCGAGTTCTACAAAGACTATCACGCGCGGGTCACGTGGCACGTGGTTGAGCAAACCATCACCGTGAGTCCGGAGATCGCGACACTCGCTTTGGCCAAGATTCAGGCCTACGGTGCGGTTCCGAAAACCCAATGTGCGCAGAGTGTTGGCAAGATTCTCAGAGACATTCCGGGTTTCGAGGATGCTCCTTTGAGCATGTCCCCGAAGGCGCTGATGAAATGGTTCGGTGAATTTCCCGGTGTCACAGAGACCAAGTTCTACGATGACAGTCCGGATGAGAATGGGCAGCTCGTTTTGGCGCCGCCGCTCTTGCTCCCGAATTCCAGTTAACCGAGGAATGCGCCGAGGGTGAAAAACAGGCCGAGCCCTGTGAGGATCGCCCAGAGCACGTTCTTCGTCCAGATCCCGATGACGAGCGTCACAGCCGCGCAAAAGAGGCGCAGCGGGTCTGCGTCTGCCTTCACGCCCAGTAGCATGGGGGCGACCACTGCAGGTAGGACCGCAACGGGTGTATAGCGCAACAGGCGCAAAACCCATGCGGGCAGCGGGCGGTCGCCGACCATGCCTAGGAAAGAAAAGCGGATCAGAAATGTGCCGGCCGCCATCGCAAAGATGATGAGCCAGATTTCGAAGGTGCTCGCGTCCGTCATTGCATCGCCTTTCTCTTTTCCATCCAGATCTCGACCTGCGCCCCGACAACGAGCGCACATGCAGCGGCGATCAAAAGGCCTGTTCCGTAAGGCATGAAGCCGAGCAAAAGCACGAGAACCACAGAGGTGAACGCCGACGCGATATGCGCGAGGGTCTTCAGCATTGGCGAAACGACCGCAAGAAACGTAACAGGAACTGCAAAGTCGACGCCGAGATCGGGCGGAATTTGATCTGCCAACAATGCTCCGACAAGCGTCAGGATATACCACGCGACGGCAATCGGGATCGCGACACCAAAGAAATACCCCAGCTTCTCGGAGAGGGTCATGTCGGGATCTTTCTCGAATTTGATCGAGGAAAGCGCATAAGGCTGATCATAGAGCATGTAGGCGGCGAATGCGCGCGTCAGCAGCGGTGTTTTCCCCAGATGCGGGGTGATCGCCGCCGAATACATCCCCATCCGCAGGTTCACGGTCAGCGACGTGATGATGACAATCAGGGTCGGCGCATTGTCGGAGAGCAGTTGAACGGCGGTGAGCTGCGCGGAACCGGCGATTACCAAAAGCGAAAAGCCCATGACTTCCGCGACGTTGAGCCCAGCTTTGGTTGCGATCGCGCCGAAGATGGCCGCGAAAGGCCAGATCACCAGATGGAAAGGCAGGCCGTCTTTGGCGCCTTTCATAAATTGCTGAGTGGCAGGAGATGCGGACATGGGAAAACTCGACCGATTGAAAAATTCTGGCAACCCTACTGTCGGCACGCTGTTCGGCCAACCGTGTTTTGTGAGAAAGGGGGCTTCGAAAATCGATAAGCGGTGCGCAACGGCGCTTTGCTTATTCGAACGTGCCCGTCACACGCCCCAAAAGCATAAAGCCGCGCGCGGTGCGTGTATCTGTCAGAGCTGCGATTTCTTCATCCGTGGCGGTGGTTTCGAACTCCGCGAAGGTTTTGTCGAACTTACGGAGGAAATGGTGGACGGCGTCGCGGAAAATCGCGTCCTGGCGCATACGGGCTGATGCGAGTGCGAGCGACGCACGATCCTTTACACCGCCAAGAGGGGCGACGGTCGCACCGCGTTCCCCTTTCGCAAAACGTCTCCAGACATCGGGTTTGGCTCGATCAGGATGGAGATCGTCCATATAAATCCCGTCTTGGGACAGAAGGGTCAGAACATCTTGGGCGGCGTGAATGAGTTGGCTCACCTTGCGATCCGACAGAGCACGACGGAGTGCACGGAAGCCTTCTTTGTCCTCGGCGGTCTCGGGGAAGTTCATGGCTTTGATGAAGTCAGCAACGGAGAGCGGCGGCGCGAGGCTCTCGGACGGTGTGCCGAGTTCGAGCGAGGCCTGGTTCTCAACCAATTCCGGGGCGGGGATCGCAAGCTTGTCTTCCGGTGGCGTCTGACCTGGGCGGACGGCTGTGAACATCGCGAGCGCGCTTTCGGTTCTCCGCTGTGCGGCTGCGATATCTTCGAGCTTTTTCTCCAATGCCGCGTTTGGCGTGCTACCCGCCTGTTGCGAGAGGTAGGATTGGCGCATGGCGGAAATCGCGGTGTGAAGGCGGTAGCTTTCTTCCCGCATGGTGCGGGCCGCCCGCACAGCAAGTGCGCCGACCCAAATCATTGAGACGGGCATAAAGATCGCGATCAGCATCATCACGAAGCGGATGGAGTCGAAGTCGTTCGACCCCTTGCCGACAATCATGAAGAAACCGGCGGACAAGGCGAGCCAAAGAAGTGATAGCAATGCTGCAATCACTTCGGTCATTGTGATTTTCGGCTCTTGATCGGGGCGCTGGTAGACGCCTAACTCGACCTTCCTCGGGGTTTCTTGCACCGCCATGGCCTCCAAGACCGCGTTCTCTTAATCAGATATACGCGATCTTCAGGATTTCGTAGCTTTTTTCACCGCCAGGAGTGCGCACTTCGACGCTATCGCCCTCGTCCTTGCCGATCAGGGCGCGGGCGAGAGGGGATTTGATGTTAAGTAGACCACGCTCGATGTCGGCCTCATATTCGCCAACGATCTGATAGGTTTTTTCTTCGTCGGTGTCTTCATCGACGATGGTCACCGTTGCGGAGAACTTCACAGGGCCAGACAGAGAGCTCGGATCCACGACTTCCGCAAGGGACAGGATGCCTTCGAGCTCTTTGATGCGGCCTTCGATAAAGCTCTGCTTTTCGCGGGCGGAATGGTATTCGGCGTTCTCGGAAAGGTCGCCCAGTTCACGTGCTTCGGCGATCGCCTGAATGATCGCAGGACGTTCCACGGATTTGAGGTTTTTCAACTCTGCGTTTGCTTCGGTGTGACCCGAACGGGTCATCAGGATCTTTTCCATGTGGCACTCATCTGCACGAAAAAAGCACTACAAAGACCTGCGTGATCTCTGCGTGCTTCGGGTTGCTTCATTTATGTCGGACTACCTGACCTGAGTTGCGGTGGGTTTTCAAGGGGGCAGAGCGCGCAGGACCGGGATTTTCGGCGGCTTTCAGCGCCTTTTTGTTTCCATTGGCTGCTGAGTGCATTCCGCGAAGTCTAAATTGTGCCGTAATGGACAGTCAGGTAAAAAGGCGTCCAACATACCTTCCAACTGCCAAAGGGGCTTGGCTGTGCTGGGGTTCGCCCGATTTTCCTTCGTCTTCTTTACGATCGCGATCTTCGCGACGACGCTGATCCGTGGGACGACAGCTCATTTGCCCGGGATCGTCGGATTTGCGCTGGCGACAATTCGATACATGGGTGCCGGGCCGTGGGTGATCTACACACTGCCCTTTTTCGCATATTTTGGCTGGAAGCATCCGAAGCGCTTGTCCGAAGCCTGTGTGGCGTTCGTGGCCACCATCGCGCTGGTCTCCGGCTACACGCTCTTCAAGGCCCTGATCCCGAGCCTCGTGCCCTTTTGGGCGGACCCGATGCTCGCCGAGTGGGACCGCGCGCTTCATGGCGGGCATGACCCGTGGGTGTTGGCGCATAGCCTGAGCGCGTGGATTGATACGGACGGGGCGGCGTTTACGTATTCCGGGCTCTGGGGCGCGTTTGCCTTTTCTTTTCCTGTCTTGCTCGCGCTCAGTGATCAGGATGAGGTCCGTAAGGCGCGGTATCTTTGGCTATATGCCATTTCTTGGGTTTTGATCGGGGATATTCTCGCGGTGGCCTTTTCCGCTGCGGGGCCGATCTATTTCGAACTCGTCACAGGCCGCTCCGATTTCGCCCCGATGCTTGCCTCGCTGCGGGAGTTGACGTTTCCGGGGACATCGGTGGACCGCGTTCAGCAGGCGCTTTGGCGCGAATATTCGGTGGATGGAGGGTTGCAGCTCGGCGGTTCCGGGATTTCAGCGTTCCCGTCTATGCACGTCGCAATCGCGACAATCTGGGCGATCTACGTTTCAGAACGCTCGATCATCTTTGCTCCCGTTGGCATCGCATTTGCGGCAACGATTCTGTTCCTTTCGGTCTATACCGGATGGCACTATGCAGTGGATGGATATGCCTCGATTGCCCTTGTTGGTGTGATTTTTGTCGTTTTGCGAATTTTTCTGCACCGCAAAATGCGCAAGGCGCAAAGAAAGGCTCCATCGCAAATTGACCAAGCCCACGCTTAGAGGTTACGAAGCCCTCGGAAAGCGTCTGAGCCATGGAGAAATTTTATGTCGAGTATCGAGCGCGAGACGATGGAATATGATGTTGTGATTGTTGGGGCGGGTCCTGCGGGCCTGTCTGCGGCAATCCGGCTGAAACAACTGGACGAGGACTTGAACGTCGTCGTTCTGGAAAAGGGGTCCGAAGTTGGCGCCCATATTCTGTCCGGCGCGGTTCTGGATCCTGTCGGGATTGACGCACTGATCCCGGATTGGAAAGAAAAGGGCGCTCCGATCACCACCGAGGTGAAGGAAGACCAGTTCCACATCCTGGGTGAAGCCGGCTCAATCCGCATCCCGAACTTCCCGCTGCCGCCGCTGATGTCGAACCACGGAAAATACATTGTGTCCATGGGCAATGTGTGTCGCTGGATGGCAGAGCAAGCTGAAGAACTGGGCGTAGAGATTTTCCCGGGCATGGCCTGTTCCGAGCTCGTCTATGGCGAGAACGGTGAGGTCAAAGGCGTTGTAGCCGGTGTATTCGGCCTCGAAGCAGACGGCTCCATCGGTGAGAACACCGAGCCGGGCATGGAACTGCACGGCAAATACGTGCTGATTTCCGAAGGCGTGCGCGGGTCTCTGGCGAAAGAGATTATCGCGAAATACGACCTGCAAGCAGGGCGTGACGCGCAGAAATTCGGTCTCGGCATGAAAGAGATCTGGGAAATCGACCCGGAAAAGCACCGCGAAGGCAAGGTGTGGCACTCCATGGGCTGGCCGCTCGGGTCGAACGCAGGTGGCGGTGGATTCATCTATCACGCCGAGGGCAACCAGCTTTACATGGGCTTCGTGGTGCACCTGAACTACGAAAACCCGTATCTCTTCCCCTACATGGAATTCCAGCGCTTCAAACAGCACCCGATGGTGAAGAGCCTGCTCGAAGGTGGCAAGCGCGTGGCCTACGGCGCCCGTGCGATCTCCGAGGGCGGCTACCAGTCGATGCCGAAAGCGGCATTCCCGGGTGGCGCACTTCTCGGCTGTTCTGTCGGCCTCGTGAACGTGCCGCGGATCAAGGGCAACCACAACGCGATGCTGTCCGGCAAAGCGGCGGCAGAACACGTCGTGGCGGCGATCAAAGAGGGCCGTGCGGGCGATACGCTCGAGAGCTACGAAACCGAGCTGCGCGACGGCGCGGTCGGCAAAGACCTCAAGCGCGTGCGCAACGTCAAACCGCTCTGGTCGAAATACGGCCTTACCGCATCCCTTGCGCTCGGCGGGTTCGACATGTGGACTAACAACCTGTTTGGCGCGTCGCTGTTTGGCACCGTGAAGCACGGCAAGACAGATGCGCAATCCACCGGCAAGGCGTCGAAGTTCAAGCCGATCGACTATCCGAAACCGGATGGCGTGATCTCGTTTGACCGCCTGACCAACGTGTCCTTTGCTGCGACGAACCACGAAGAGAGCCAGCCCTGCCACCTCAAACTGAAGGACCCGCAGGTCGCGATCGATGTGGACTTCAAAGAGTTCGCAGGCCCGTCCCAGCGTTACTGCCCGGCTGGTGTCTACGAATACCTCACCGAGGAGGGCGAAGAGCCCAAATTCGTGGTGAACTTCCAGAACTGTGTCCACTGCAAAACCTGCGACATCAAGGAAGCCAGCCAGAACATCACATGGACCGTCCCGCAGGGCGGCGACGGGCCGAACTACCCGAATATGTAAGCCTTTCACGGCAACGTGTTTTTTAGATCAGAAACGGGGGCCTGTCGGGTCCCCGTTTGCGTTGCAGCCCACTGTTTTGGGCGATAGGCTCTCTGAAACTATCCTCGCTATGGAGTGCTCAGGTGCCAGATCGCGCAAGCCGCTTGATAACCACCCTCACAGCCGTGGGGCTGCTCGTCGGAAGCGGTGTCATAGCCCCCAACGTGGCGCATGCCGATGCCGGTTCCTACCTTGCTGCGCGGCAGGCGATGATTGAGCGCAATTTTTCCGAACTCGCTGATTATGCCGCGCGTGCCGTGGCGACGGATACGAAAAACCCCGCTCTGCTGGAATCTCTCGTGTCTGCAAAAATCTCGCTCGGCGAGTTTGACGATACGCGCGGCTACGCCATGATCCTCGAGCAGATCGAGCCGGGAAATCAGATCGCGGCAATGGCCACCCTGACCCTGCTCGCACAGAACGAGGATTACGAGGGGCTGATCGAAGCCATTGAAGGCGGCCAGAGCATCAGCAGTGTTGTGGATGGCCTCATGCTCGCGTGGGCGTATGTCGGTTTGGGGGATATGTCACGCGCGCTCGAACTTTTCGACGACAACTCGAGCAGCGGGCAGGGTTTTGAGTTTTTCGGGCCGTATAACAAGGCCCTCGCGCTCGCGATGGTTGGGGATTTCGAGAGCACCGTTGATATTCTCTCCGCACCGGACACGCCTCCGACACGGTCGGCCGTGATCGCCAAAGTTGAGGCCCTGAGCCAGCTAGAGCGCAATGACGTGGCCTTGGCGTATTTTCAGGAAATGTTCGGCGATGTCAGCATTGATCCTGAACTGACGGCCATTCGAACGGCATTGGAGGCCGGAGAGACGCTTCCATTTTCCGTGATCGGGTCTGCCCGTGACGGAATGGCGGATGTGTTCTTTGCGGTGGCAACGGCGCTAGAGGGCGGGCTCGACGATGCCTATACGCTTCTTTACGCGCGGATTGCGCAGGCGCTCCGGTCGGATGTGGCTGATTACCACCTGAACGTCGCCTTCCTTCTGCAGCGTCTCGGCAATTTCGACCTGGCCACCGAGGCCTTCGACATGATCGCGACCGACGATCCTGCGTATACGCAAGCCACGCTAGGCCGCGCTGCCTCTCTGCGCGCTGCTGGGAAAGAAGACGCTGAATTGGAAGTCCTTCGTCAGCTCACCAAATCGCATCCTGAGCTGGATGATGCCTTCACAGCGCTCGGCGATGCCATGCGCCGCCAAGAACGGTATGAGGAGGCCGTAGAGGCCTACAGCGTCGTGATCGACCGCTATCAACCCGCGCCAGCGGCTCTCTGGCCGCTCTATTTCACGCGCGGGACGGCCTATGAGCGTCTTGATGAGTGGGAGAAGTCGGAGGCCGATCTGCGGAAGGCGCTTGAGCTTGAGCCAGGGCAACCCCGAGTGCTCAACTATCTCGGGTATTCTTTCCTCGAGTTGAAAATCAATCTCGATGAAGCGATGGAAATGATCCGTGAGGCCGCCGAAGCCCGCCCGATGGATGGATATATCATAGATAGCCTCGCTTGGGGGCTGTACCGTCTCCAGCGCTATGAGGAAGCTGTCGAACCAATGGAACGCGCCGTGGAATTGATGCCCGTCGATCCCATCGTCAACGACCACCTCGGGGACGTGTATTGGGCGGTCGGGCGCGAGCGCGAAGCCCAGTTTCAGTGGCAACGCGCCCTCTCTTTTGAGCCGGAAGAAGACGAGGCCAATCGCATTCGCCGCAAGCTCGAAATCGGGTTGGATCGCGTGCTCATAGAAGAAGGTGAAGAGCCGACGAGGGACGTAAATGACGGTTAAGGTTTTCGCCCCTGCCAAGATCAACCTGACACTGCACATCACTGGACAACGCGCAGACGGATATCACCTCCTCGATAGCCTCGTGACCTTCGTGGACATCGGGGATCAGATCATCGCGTCGCCCGCTGAGGAAAGCAGTCTCACTGTTACCGGACCATTTGCGGAAGGTGTGCCGACGGATGGCAGTAACCTAGTGATGAAGGCCGCTTCGATGACTGGTGTCGGGATGGATCTCACGCTCGACAAGCGGTTGCCGCCGTCCTCCGGCATTGGTGGCGGCTCTGCGGATGCTGCGGCCACCTTGAGGGCTGCGGCGCGTTTGGGAGAGGTTCGCTTCGATCCGGCGCGTGTGCTCGCTCTTGGCGCCGATGTTCCGGTTTGTCTGAAGGGCGCGCCTGTCCGGATGCGTGGCGTTGGGGAGGAGCTGAGCCCGATCCCGATGCCTGCGCTGCACATGGTGTTGGTGAACCCGCGTGTGGAAGTGTCCACACCCGAGGTGTTCAAGGGATTGGCACGTAAGGACAACGCTCCTATGGCGGAGGCGCTGCCGCAGTGGCCTGATACCCTGGCTTTCATCGACTGGCTCGGAACGCAGCGAAACGATTTGCAGGAGCCGGCGGTGAAGACCGCGCCCGAGGTGGCAGCGGTTCTGGCGGCGCTTGCTCTGTTGCCGGGGGCGCAATTGGTGCGGATGTCCGGTTCCGGCGCGACCTGTTTCGCACTCTTCTCAGACCGCCTCACCGCAAATGCCGCGGCCGCGCAGTTGGCAGACGGCAATCCATGGTGGTGGGTGAGGGCAGCGAGCACGCTGCCCGGGCGTGATTAGCGCAGACGCGCGACCACGTAGTCGGCAATATCAGACAGCATCTCGACGATCTCTCCCGACGGGAGGGTCGCGAGGGCTGCTTTCGCCTTGTCTGCCCATTCAAGGGCAACCTCACGGGTTTCTTCGAGGGCGCCGTGCTTGTTCAAAAGCGAAATGGCGTGCTCTAGATCGCCGTCTTCCTGTTTGCCCTTCTCGATAGTCCGGACCCAGAAAGCGCGCTCTTCATCGTCGGCCTTTGCGACTGCTTTGATCAGCGGGAGGGTGAGTTTCCGCTCGCGGAAGTCATCCCCGACGTTCTTGCCGGTCTGCTCAGAGCCCCAGTAGTCCAAAAGGTCGTCAACGATCTGGAAAGAGATGCCGAGTGCGTCGCCATAGTCGAAGAGTGCTTTCACGACATCCTCGGAAGACCCAGCCAACACACCGCCCACTTCAGTCGCAGCGGAGAAGAGCGCCGCCGTTTTGCCGCGGACAACCTGAAGGTAGATGCCTTCATCCGTCCGCAGATCCTGCGCCGCCGTGAGCTGAAGCACTTCGCCTTCCGCGATGGTCGCAGATGCGTTCGACAGAATGCGCAGGACACGCAGGTTGTCTGCATCCGTCATCAACTGGAACGCGCGCGCAAAAAGATAGTCGCCAACGAGAACGGAGGATTTGTTGTCCCACAGCAGGTTCGCGGTCGGGCGTCCGCGTCGCTGAGCGCTCTCATCCACCACGTCGTCGTGCAGGAGCGTCGCTGTGTGGATGAACTCAACCGTTGCAGCGAGGTGGATGTGGTAGGGGCCTTCGTACCCGCAGGCCTTTGCAGCGGCGAGGGTCAGCATCGGGCGCAGGCGTTTGCCGCCGGCCTCGATCAGGTGTGCGGTCACTTCAGGAATACGCGGTGCATGTTCAGAGGACATACGCTCGCGAATGAGCGTGTTCACAGCGTCAAGTTCAGGTGCCAACGCATGGGCCAATCTCTCATGCGGCTTAACGATGGATTTCTCCAGTCCCATAGGACCTCCTCGGCTCGACAAACCCTGTGGTCTGTCCTTTAATCCTGCGTATGAAACTTCTTTTGCGAACGACAGACCCGACCCAGATCGTCTATGCCAAAGCGCTTCTTTCCGCAGAGGATATAGACTGCTTTGAAATGGACGTCCATATGAGCGTCCTAGAGGGAAGCATCGGCATTTTGCCCCGCCGTCTGATGGTGCCGGATGACGACTTGGCACAGGCACGGCGCATCCTGTTGGATAACGAGTTCGAACTGGAGAATTTGTGACGCAAAGCGAGTTGAGCAGGGACGCCTTTCTGGGTGGCCGCGTGCATGTGTTCCAGCCGAAAAAAGGCTATCGGGCGGGTGTTGATCCTGTGCTGCTTGCGGCCTCTGTGGAGGCCCGTCCCAGGCAATCCGTTCTTGAACTCGGATGCGGGGCTGGAACGGCCTCGCTCTGTCTTAACTCGCGCGTTCCAGATCTCAAGATCACGGGCGTGGAACTCCAACCGTTCTACGCAGACCTCGCCCGCAAATCAGCGTTGGAAAATGGGGCGCCAATGGTGGTGGTTGAAGCGGACTTGCGTGCCTTGCCACCCGAGATCAAAGAAACGCACTTCGACCACGTGATCGCGAACCCGCCTTACTACGAACGCCACCGCTCTACTGCTGCGACAGATGCAGGGCGCGAGACCGCGCTCGGGGGCGACACGCCGCTGGAGACCTGGTTCGATGTTGCCGCGCGTCGGCTTCGGCCAAAGGGCTACCTGACCATGATTCAAAAGGTGGACCGCTTGCCCGAGATGCTCGCGGCCTGCGAGGGGCGTCTTGGGTCCCTCATGGTGCGCCCGATTCAGCCGCGGATTGGTCGTGATGCGGAGCTCGTGATCCTGCGCGCACGGAAGGGCGGGCGTGCCATTTTTCGTCTCTGCGCGCCCCTGATTATGCACGAAGGGGAGCGTCACGAGCGGGACGGCGAAAGCTATTGTAAAGAAGTTTCGAATATCCTGCGGAACGGCTCATCTTTGGATTGGCCGACCTGATCTTTGGCAATATTTCGCGCGCGGATCTAAGTGCGTCATTTTATTCCAAAACAAAGCCGTGACACGACTCAAATTATATGGTGCAGTTGTCACACAGCTTTTACAAAAGCTGCCACAAACGAGAGGAAATGCCATGAATTTGACGTCCCATGTCCAGGAACTGAAGAAAAAGCACGAGTCCCTCTCCGAAGCCGTCGAAAAAGCTCAGCGTTCGCCGAGTGTCGATGATCTTCGGATCGCAGATATGAAGAAGCAGAAGCTCCGTCTGAAGGAGGAGATCGCGCGTCTTACGACCACCTGACGTGGAACATTATCTGGTTTGGCGGCTCGCGACAGCGGCCAGACCAGCCCCGGCTGTAATCAATGCAGCCGCCAGAACGAGCGTTAGGCGAAGCTCTGAAATACCCGCCAAAATGAGCGCCAAAGTGGACAGAAGCGGAGCGGCATAGGACGCGGTTCCAAGAAGCTGAATATCCCCGCGTTTCACCCCGATATCCCATAGATAGAATGCGCCACCGACGGGCCCGAGTCCGAGGGCGAGCACGGAGATCCAGCCGATTGACGTAGCGGGCCATTTGGTCGCTTCAAACATGACATGCGTTACCGTCGCGAGGAGGCTCGCGAGGAGACAAAACACCGCCACGGAGGCGGTCGTAACGTGTCCGAGACGACGTGAGAGAACCGAGTAGCTCGACCATGCGAAGGCGGCACTCAGGGCGTAGGCGTAACCGACGAAGGCGGACGACGTGAAACTCGCACTGCCCGCAATAACCAGCGCGGCACCAGCGAAGCCCATGAGAGCGCCGAGGATGTGGAGTGGGCGCAGTCGCTCCCCAGGTAAAAGGCCGGAAAACAGCACGATGAGCAGGGGCCAGAGATAGTTGATCAACGAGGCTTCGGCCGCTGGAGCATGGCGCAGAGCGGAGAAAAACAAGAAGTGAAATCCGAAAATGCCAAGTGATCCGAATGCATAGACACCGGCAGAAACACTCCGCAACTCGTGCCACGCTTTCTTGCGCCAAATCCACGCGAACCCGATCACAGCCGCGATCGCGAAACAAATCGCGTTGAGCTGTAGCGGCGGCACGGGAGCGCTACCGACGGTAAAGAGCGCGAGAAGCGCCCAGCTAAGAACTGCGATAAAGCCGATTAGGGTAGCGGTCTGACGGGTCATGGCGCGATGTAGCGTTTCGAAGGCGAGCCGCGCAATGAAAAAGGGCCGCAAAAAGTGCGGCCCATGCTTTGCGAATTTGTCAGGCTTTAAACGAAGAACTGCGCACCGTTTGCAGAGATCGTTGAGCCGTTGATGAAACCAGCATCATCGGAGGCAAGGAATGCCACGCAGCGCGCGATCTCTTCCGGTTCGCCGAGACGGCCCGCAGGGATCTGACCGATGATCGATTCGCGCACTTTTTCCGGAACAGCCATCACCATTTCCGTCGCAATGTAGCCCGGGCAAATTGCGTTGGCGGTGATGCCAGCGCGCGCGCCTTCTTGAGCGAGCGATTTCACGATGCCCAGATCGCCAGCTTTGGTCGCCGCGTAGTTCACCTGAGCGAACTGACCTTTTTGACCGTTGATCGAGGAGATCACGATGATACGGCCGAACTTGCGTTCGCGCATGCCGGGCCAGATCGGGTGAACAGTGTTGAACACGCCGGTGAGGTTGGTGTCGATCACCTGATGCCATTGCTCAGGCGTCATTTTGTGGAACGGAGCGTCGCGGGTGATGCCGGCGTTGGCGACAACCACGTCGATCGGGCCGAGGTCGGCCTCAACTTGTTCGATGCCAGCTTTGGAGGCGTCGTAATCAGCGACATTCCATTTGTAGGTTTTGATGCCGGTTTCTTCGGTGAATTTCGCAGCGGCTTCGTCATTGCCCGCGTACGACGCGGCAACGGTATAGCCCTGTTCTTTCAACATCTTGGAAATTGCTGCGCCAATCCCGCGCGAACCACCGGTCACAAGTGCAACTCTGGACATGATACTCCTCCTTATCCGTTATTCCCTTGGCAATCTTGTTATCCAGTTTATTTTCATATCGCAACAATATTACTTTGCGGATGCAGAAAAACTTTCATCGAGATGCCGACCATTGGACCTACATCACAGGACGTCCCGCGCTCGCAATCAAGTGATTTTTCAATAAATTTTTATGGCGGGTGTGCCTGCACAAAAAAGGGCGCCGGAGGCGCCCTTTTCCATTCAATACCTGATTTTTGCTCAGTCGCGCTCGACACAGAGCGCAACGCCCATGCCGCCACCGATGCAGAGTGTGGCGAGGCCTTTTTTCGCATCGCGACGCTGCATTTCGAAAAGAAGGGTGTTGAGGATACGTGCGCCGGATGCACCGATCGGGTGACCGATTGCGATTGCGCCGCCGTTGACGTTCACGATGGCCGGATCCCAACCCATATCCTTGTTAACGGCGCAGGCCTGAGCCGCGAAAGCTTCGTTGGCTTCGACGAGGTCAAGGTCTGCTGCGGACCAGCCGGCTTTCTCGAGCGCTTTCTTGGATGCGTGGATCGGGCCAACACCCATGATCGCCGGGTCGAGACCAGCGGTCGCATAGGAGGCGATGCGAGCGAGCGGCTGAATGCCACGTTTCGCGGCGTTGTCAGCGGACATCAGCAGGACGCCAGCTGCGCCGTCGTTGATGCCGGATGCGTTTCCTGCGGTGACGGTGCCTTCGCGGTCAAACGCTGGGCGCAGTTTCTGCATGTTCTCAATCGTGGCGCCGTGACGGATGTATTCGTCCTGATCGACGATGATTTCGCCTTTGCGGGTTTTCACAGTGAACGGCACGATTTCGTCCGCGAACTTGCCAGCCTTCTGCGCGGCTTCAGCTTTGTTTTGGGAAGCCAGCGCAAATTCGTCCTGCATCTCGCGGGAAATCTGCCACTTCTCGGCAACGTTCTCCGCGGTGGTGCCCATGTGATAGCCGTTGAAGGCATCCCAGAGACCATCCTTGATCATCGAGTCGATGAACTTCATGTCGCCCATTTTGTGACCGGAACGCAGGTTTGCGACATGGGGGGAAAGGGACATGTTTTCCTGACCGCCAGCACACACGATGTCCGCGTCGCCGAGCATGATGTGCTGCGCTGCGAGCGCAACCGTGCGAAGGCCGGAACCACACACCTGGTTGATGCTCCAAGCTGCGGACTCTTGCGGAAGACCTGCGTTGATGTGTGCTTGACGTGCGGGGTTCTGCCCCTGACCGGCTGTCAGCACCTGGCCGAGAATGGTTTCGGACACTTCGCCCTTCTCGATCCCTGCACGTGCAACCAGAGCTTCAAGCACCGTGGCGCCGAGAGCATGTGCTGGAGTATTTGCGAAAGAACCGGAAAAGCTGCCCACTGCGGTCCGTGCGGCGGATGCGATAACAACGTTGGTCATGATGATAGTCTCTCTCCCTATGAGTTGGCGGGGAGATTGCCCAAACCATGAGGATTTTGCAACAAAGTTGCGCACCTCCCCGAGCAATTCAATATGCTGCACTCGCAGCATATGCAAGGTTTAATCCAAAAATCAAAGGGTTTGACTAATGTGAGCTCATTTTCCTTTGAAGCACTTTTTGTTGCCATGGAGGAGACACGGTGGCCGCGCCAAAATAGTGTCCCTGAAGGCAATCGACGCCAATGGAGCTCAGATATAGCGCATCCTCTTTTGTCTCGACGAATTCAGCGACGGTATACATGTCGAAATGCTTCGCGACCGAGACGAGCGCACGTGTGAGAACCTGATTGTCGGCGTTCCGTGAGATCCCGCGGGTGTAGGAGCCGTCAATTTTCATCATGTCGAAGTAGAAGTCTTTGAAGTGTCGGAAGGCGGTATATCCAGCGCCGAAGTCGTCGAGTGCGAAAGAAATCCCCAGAGACTGCAGATCCGCCATGAACACCGACACGATGTCCGGCATGATCATCGCGGAGCTTTCCGTGATCTCTAGGATGAGACGTTCAGGCACCGTTACATCAGCCGAAAGACCCTGTTCCAAGGTCTTTCTCCAGCGACGATAGCCGATTGATCGTGCGGACATATTGAGCGCGAGGCGCAAATCCTTGTGCTCAGCCAAAGCCGCCAGCCCCAACTCAAGCGCAAGGCAATCTAGTTCCCGACCAATGTCAGAAGTTTCCGCGACTTCTATGAATTCACGTGCAGGGATGATCCGGCCGGTCTTGTCCAGCACGCGAATGAGGCCCTCGTAAAAAACGGGCCGCTCCGGGCGTCGCGATTGCACGATTGGTTGATAGGCCAGCATCACCTCTTTCTTGCGGATGGCTTCCCGTACCATATCCAGTGTCTGGCTATCTCTCTCCGCCAC
Organism: Celeribacter litoreus; assembly: GCF_020165855.1. GTDB lineage: Bacteria > Pseudomonadota > Alphaproteobacteria > Rhodobacterales > Rhodobacteraceae > Celeribacter > Celeribacter litoreus. The sequence goes on from NZ_JAIUFY010000013.1 coordinate 113,218, forward strand.
TGCTGCAGATAGCGGGTCGCCCGCGCCGCTCAGATTTACTTCTGCTTCCATTTCTTCCACGCCTTCGCTGTGTTTTCAGGCGCACTGTCGACCAGCTAGTCATAACGGAAGGTAAAATAGAAAATTTGAAGAAATCAGAAATCGCTTTCTGGCACACTCTAACCGCGTTCACCGTTCCGGTTTCGGTTCCGGTTCCGGTTCCGGTGGCGTCAGGATTAACTCAATTGAAATAAAGCTCTGGCTTTGTGTGGTCAGCATCACCAACTGGGCTTGCACATGTCTATACATCCTCGCGGCGGGAATTTTTCGGTCAGCACGCAAGAAGTGCCGTTCGAGTTCTCGGAACTCTTTTTTTCCCGAACAGACACGCGCGGCGTGATCGCATCCGGAAATGAGGTATTTCGCCGAATATCCGGGTTTTCATGGGAAGAACTGGTTGGGGCGCCGCACAAGATCATCCGCCATCCCGACATGCCGAAAGGCGTCTTTTATATTCTCTGGGAGCGGATCAAAAAGGGTCTTCCAACCGGCGCCTATGTCAAGAATCGAGCCAAGGATGGCAAATACTATTGGGTCTACGCGGTGGTTTCGCCCATCCCCGGGGGCTTTTTGTCTGTTCGGCTCAAACCGAGCTCCGAAATGTTCGGACAGGTTCAGGCGCTCTATGCATCAATACTCGGCAGAGAGACCGAAGAAGGTTTGACGCCTGAGGAAAGTGCGTCAGCGATTCGCAAAGCGCTCCGATATCTTGGGTTCCCAAGTTACAGCGCCTTTAGTTCATTTGCTCTGAGCGAAGAGGTTGCGAGTCGTGATCGACACCTCGCGCGCTCGGAGGACAGAAGACTCAAGAGTATGAATGAGTTGCTTCCGACGCTGGGCACGCTCGAGGCAGAACAAAAAGATCTCGTGACCTCATTTGAGAAGATCCGCGGAATCCCTTCAAACATGCGGATTGTTGCGTCCCGACTAGAACCAGCTGGCGGGCCGATTTCGGCGATCTCGCAGAATTATCGGCTCATGTCTGACGAAGTTACGACACATCTTGGCGGTTTGCGCTCCAGAGACGGGTTCGAAAGCATGTCCTCGTCTGTCATGACGCGCGTTTATGACGGACTCTTCATGATGGCGGCGTCCCGTTTGCAGCGGGAAGTGAAAGAGGTTGCTCTCGCCTCACTCACAGAAGATTCGGAACGGGATGGTTTTCAAACGGAGGTTGAGGGCCTCGCGCGGCTGCTCGAAGGGTATTCGCTCGATTCCGGGCGCGTTTTAATGGGTGTTTGTAGCGATATAGAGCGGCTCGCCCGCTCCGCGAAGGACCTGCGTCAACTTGTGACCGGACTGGATTCAATCCGCGTTCTTTGCCGTGTGGAGGCAGGGCGCCTTGGGGGGAGATCGTCTGCATTGACTCCGGTGATCACACAATTGGACGCGTTTCATGTCGAGATTGATGCGAATCTGGATCGGATCATGCACCTCGCGGAGGAAATCAAGGCACTTGTAGAGAGCGCGATGCCGCGATCCTATAGCGGTGTCGCATTGGATGAGGACCTGCTCTAGCCGTCAGTCTCAGTGTAGCTACCAAGAAGCTCCTCGACGATCGCTTGCGCAGAGTCTGAGAACCACTCAGCATCTCCGACGAGGGAGGCGATTTCTTTTCCGTTGGGCGAGATTATGAACGATCCTGGGAAAGCCCGAACACCCATTTCTGCGGCGAGTTTGCCTGTTGGTTCGATCCTGATCGGCAGATGTTCAATACCTGCGTTCGCGTAGAATTTCTTGATCGCCGGAACAGGGTTGTGGCCAGACGCGATGGGGAGGACGACAAAATCCTGATCGGCATAGGCCGCAGAGAGTTGGTCGAACGCTGGCATTTCTTCGCGGCAGGGGAAACACCAGGTCGCCCAGAAGTTCAGTATGACGAGCTTGCCCTCGTAATCGGCGAGCGTTTCGACATTGCCGTCGAGATCAGCGAAGGACAGCTGGCTGACCTCCTGCGGGGTGTCGTGAAAGTTGAGCTTCCGCAGATCGCCCTCGCGCAGAGCATTGAGGGCAATCAGGTCCTGTGCCGCCGCGGGAATTGCAGTGAGGCTCAGGGCCGTATAAAGGAGGGCAGAACTCAGAATTTTCAGCATGCGGGACGTGTCCATGACCGATAAGAAATCCAACGCGATGTGGGGCGGGCGTTTCGCCGCCGGGCCTGACGCCATCATGGAAGCCATCAATGCCTCCATCGATTTCGACAAACGGCTAGCCTCCCAAGACATCGCAGGTTCGCGCGCCCACGCCGCGATGCTCGCGAAACAGGGCATCATTACCGATACCGACGCGGAAGCCATTCGTGAAGGCCTTCTCACGGTATTGTCAGAGATCGAGGGCGGCGAGTTTGCCTTTTCGACGGCGCTCGAAGACATTCACATGAACGTTGAGTCTCGCCTCAAAGAGATCATCGGTGAGGCCGCTGGTCGCCTGCATACTGCGCGTTCCCGCAATGACCAAGTCGCTACGGACTTCAAACTCTGGACCCGCGAGCAGTATGACGCCGCAATCTCCGGTCTCGACGCGCTGATCCGCGCACTGATCGCGCAAGCGGAAGAGGGTGCCGATTGGGTGATGCCCGGTTTCACCCACCTCCAAACCGCGCAGCCCGTTACGTGGGGCCACCACATGATGGCCTATGTGGAAATGTTTGGCCGTGACATGTCCCGTTTCAAAGATGCACGCGCGCGCATGAATGAAAGCCCGCTGGGATCTGCTGCTCTCGCCGGCACCGGTTTCCCGATTGATCGTCACATGACCGCTGAGGCGCTGGGCTTTGATCGTCCGACCGCGAACTCGCTCGACGCGGTTGCTGATCGTGATTTCGCTCTCGAATTCCTGTCGTGTTCCTCGATTTGTGCGATGCACCTCTCCCGCTTTGCCGAAGAGCTGGTGATCTGGTCCTCCGCGCAGTTCCGCTTTGTGACCCTGTCCGACCGCTTCTCCACCGGCTCGTCCATCATGCCGCAGAAGAAGAACCCGGACGCCGCCGAGTTGATCCGCGCGAAAGTCGGCCGGATTTTCGGCGCCAATGTCGCACTGATGATGGTGATGAAGGGGCTGCCGCTTGCCTATTCCAAAGACATGCAAGAAGACAAAGAGCAGGTCTTTGATGCTGCGGACAACCTGATGATTGCCCTCGCCGCAATGACAGGCATGGTTTCCGACATGTCCGGCAACATCGACAATCTGCGTGCGGCTGCTGCCTCGGGTTTCTCGACAGCGACCGACCTCGCCGACTGGCTCGTGCGTGAGGCCGGTCTGCCGTTCCGCGACGCGCACCATGTGACGGGTGCGCTCGTCGCGATGGCAGAGAAAAAGGGCTGTGACCTTCCGGAATTGTCGCTCGAAGACATGAAAACCGTTCACGATGCGATCACAGACGGGGTTTTCGACGTCTTGACGGTTGAAAACTCGGTGGCTTCTCGGACAAGCTATGGTGGCACGGCACCCGTTCAGGTGCGTGCCCAGATCGCTCGTTGGAAAGAGGTCCTCGGATGAAACCCGCCATCACCGCTTTGCTCGTTTCCGTGTTTCTGTCGGCCTGCGGCGCTGATGGTGAGCCAAGATCGCCAGACGTGAATGTCTCCACGACGATCGGCGTGAATTCGGCAAGCGGTGGTTACACAGACACCGATATCAGCATTCATTTCCCGCTCAACTGACGCTCTGTGTCACCCTGCGGATAGGCCCGAGAAAACATCATGGATCACTTCCTCTATCGTAACGGCGTTCTCCACGCTGAAGATGTCCCTGTGACGGAGATCGCCTCCGCTGTCGGCACACCGTTCTACGCATATTCGACCGCGACACTCACGCGTCACTTCAAACTTTTTGATGAGGCGCTCGACGGGATGGACCATCTTGTCTGTTTCGCGATGAAGTCGAACTCGAACATGGCTGTGATCAAGCTCATGGGCGAACTCGGTGCCGGTATGGATGTGGTCTCCATTGGTGAATACCTGCGCGCAAAGGCGGCGGGTGTTCCCGGTGATCGCATCGTCTTTTCCGGGGTTGGCAAAACACGCGATGAAATGCGCGTGGCGCTTGAGGGCGGCATCCGTCAGTTCAACGTGGAGAGCGAACCAGAGCTTGAAGCGCTCAACGAAGTGGCCGTGTCTCTCGGGGTCAAGGCGCCGATTGCGCTGCGCGTGAACCCGGATGTGGATGCAAAAACCCACGCAAAGATCGCGACGGGCAAGTCAGAGAACAAGTTTGGTATTCCCATCGCGACCTGCCGCGACGTTTACAAGCGCGCCGGTGAAATGGCCGGTATAGACGTGGTCGGCATCGACGTGCACATCGGATCCCAGTTGACGCAGCTGGAGCCGTTTGAACTTGCTTTCACAAAGGTTGCGGAACTGACCGAGACGCTCCGCGCCGACGGGCATAACATCCGTCGCCTCGATTTGGGTGGTGGTCTCGGCATTCCGTACGAGCGTTCGAACGAAGCGCCTCCGCTTCCTGTGGAATACGGCGAGATGGTCAAGCGCACTGTTGGCCATCTCGGATGTGAGATCGAGATCGAGCCGGGCCGCCTGATCTCTGGCAACGCGGGTATTCTCGTGTCTTCGGTGATCTATCTCAAGCACGGCGAGGGCCGTGATTTCCTGATCGTGGACGCAGCGATGAACGATCTCGTGCGCCCGTCGATGTATGACGCGCACCACGACATCATTCCGGTTGTCGAGGCCGAGGCAGGTGTCGAGCAGACCAAAATGGACATCGTCGGGCCGGTTTGTGAGACGGGTGACACCTTCGCAAAAGGGCGCGATATGCCGGAGTTGGGCGAAGGCGATCTTGTGGCATTCCGTTCTGCGGGGGCCTACGGCGCGGTGATGGCGTCGGAGTATAACTCCCGTCCGCTCATTCCCGAAGTTCTGGTGAAAGATGATCAATTCGCTGTCATCCGGGCCAGACCGTCCTTTGAAGAGATGATAAACCGCGATAGCATCCCTGAGTGGATCTGACGCGCGGCCCGCTTGCGGCCCGTGCAAACAAGCCGGGCGCGCAACATGGGTTTTGACAAAAATCTCTATGACCGACTTGATGAGAAGCTGGCCCGACGGGTCCGGCGATCTCTCGGGCTGACGTGGCTCGGGTTTGTCTTCGAGCGCGCTGCCTTTGCATTCTGGCCGCTTTTCTCACTCATATGCGTTGCAGGTGGTTTGTCGCTTTTGGGCGTTCAGGATCATCTGCCGCTCTTGGGGTTGCGCCTCGCGCTCGGTGTCTTTGCCCTTCTGTTTCTCATAGCTCTCTGGACCGGCTTCCGCCGGCTTCATTTGCCGACCCGCCCCGAGGTGACACGCCGTGTCGATGAAATTCTTCCGGGCCGACCGCTGCAGGCCTTGAGCGATCAGCCATTGGCGGGTGCCGGTGACCCGGCTTCTGAACGAATCTGGGACGCTCATCGGACGCAAATGATTGCGAGGCTTGCGGGAATTTCGTTTGTCGCCCCTTTTGCGCGGCTGTCGGACCGAGACCCCTATGCGCTGCGTTTAATTTCTCTGACGGTTCTCGGAATGGGGCTCGTATTCGGATCTCTCGACCGGACACAAAGTTTGGCGGATATCGGTGGGCGCGCCGATGAATTGGCATCAGGCCCGATTTGGGAGGGCTGGATACGCCCGCCCACCTACTCTGAAAAGCCAACACTGTATCTCGGCGATCTGGAGCGCGATTTCGACGTGCCGAAGGGGTCCGATGTCACGCTGCGTTTCTATGGCGAAGACGGCGTTCTGGAACTTAAAGAGACAGTGTCCGGCGACGATGTCGCGGCGATGGACTTTGCCGTGCAGCAGGCGGGGGAGATCGAGATTGACGGCCCAACAGGGCGGCTTTGGCAAGTCGCGCTACAGCCGGATCGGGCTCCGGTCGCGGAACTGGTCGAGGGTATGACACGTGCGCCTTCGGGAGAAGCACGGCAGTCCTTTCGCGTGACCGATGACTTCGGCGTCACACGAGCCGTACTTACAATCAAGCGTGATCCGGCGGCGATGGAGCGGCGCTACGGGTATGTCATCGATCCAGAAGATCGCCCCGCAATCGAAATTCCCGTGAGCCTGCCGCAAACTGGGGACCGGACCGAGCTTGAGGGGCGAATCGCAGAGAACTTAGCGCTGCATCCGTTTGCGGGGTTGCCCGTATCCCTATCTCTTTCCGCGTGGGACGCAGCCGGACAGGAAAGTGTCCCGTCCGTCGCGCAAGCAATTCTGCCAACGCGTCGCTTCTTCGACCCGCTGGCGGCGGCGATCGTGGATCAACGGCGCGAGCTTTTGTGGAACCGCGAAAATGCGACGCGTACTGCGCAGGTCTTGAGGGCTGTTTCGGTCGATCCCGCACAGGTTTTTGGCGATATGCAGACCTACCGTCGCCTGCGTGGTGTGATCGGAGAAATTGAGGGCCGCGAGGGAGCGCTGACGGATACGCAGGTCGAGGAAATCTCAGCGGAGCTGTGGGATATTGCGCTCGAACTGGAGGACGGTGAACTCAAAGAGGCGCTCGCACGGTTGCAACGGGCGCAGGAGCGGCTCTCCCAAGCGATGCGGGATGGCGCGACGCCCGAGGAAATTCAGGAACTTATGCAGGAACTGCGTGAGGCTACGCGCGATTATATCCAGCAGCTTGCGGAGCAAAACGGTCCTCAAGACGACGGCACCGACACGCCTGATCAGCAAAACCAAGAAATTACTGGCGATCAAATCCAACAGCTCATGGATCGGATTCAGGAGTTGATGGAAGAGGGCCGCATGGCCGAAGCACAGCAGCTTATGGATATGCTGGCCCAGTTGCTCGAGAACCTGCGCGTGACCCAGAATCCCGGACAGGGTCAGGGCGGCGAGGGAATGCAGGGTCTTCAGGATATGCTCCGAGATCAGCAGCAGCTCAACGATGACACCTTCTCTGATTTGCAGGACCAGTTTGACCAGGGGCAGGAGCAACAGGGCCAATCTGAAGGGCTGGGCGAGCAAGGCGAAGGTCAACAACAGCAGGGTCAGGGTGAAACAGGTTACGCTCAGTCCCTCTCTGAGCGTCAAGAAGCCCTTCGAAATCTACTTGGACAGCGGCGCAACGAAATTCCCGGCGGGAATGAGGATGGCGATGAAGAAGGCGTCGGCGGTGCGCTTGAACGTGCCGACCGCGCGATGGACGATGCTGCGGACGCGTTGGAAGAAGGCGATCTGTCAGGCGCGCTCGACAGTCAGGCGGAGGCCATGGAAGCCCTGAGAGAAGGCATGCGCCGTCTCGGGCAGCGCCAGCAAGCTCAGAATGAGCAGAACGGTGAACAGGATGGGACAACGGGCGGGCAGCAGTCTAGTGATGGTAATCAGCGTGATCCGCTCGGCCGCAACTCTGGCGACTCCGCGCAGTATGGCTCTGACGATCCGCTTTACGGGGGCAATGACGCCACACGTCGTGCAGAGGAATTACTCGATGAAATCGAGCGTCGTGCGGAGGACCAGACACGGGATCGCGAAGAGCGCGATTATCTCAACCGCCTGCTAGATCAGTTCTGAGTGCTACGAATTAGTCTGCGTTGAGTTCGATAAGGAACGCATTCAGACGCACACTCGCTCCCGTCAGGAGCTGATCAAGCCAAGCTCTGAATTCATTCGCGACCCCGACATAGGCCGAGAGGACCGGTGTCAGGGCAGGAACTTTATCCGCAAGCATCGGAGCAAACGCATATAGCGCGACGAGCAGGACAACGATGAGGATCACAACAGAGTAGGCTCTGCGGAAACCCGAACGGCCTTCGGCAGCGTCAGTCTCATCATCAAGCGTGACCCTTCCGTCTTCATAACGATCCGAAGACGAGCTGAGCGAAGAGTTGATTTCTTCAATATCCGGGAAAACATCACGGCTCTTGGCGCGTCGTGGCTTCACAGGTGTTGGCGCCCCAGGTTCAGGTTCGACTGGCTCAGACGGTTCGGTCGGGTCCACACCTCTCAGCCGGGCCATCCGGTCACGAAGGCTCGATTTGACAGAGCTTGTGTCTTCGTCGGATGTGGCATCAGGGAGGTCAGCGGAAGCATCTTCTTCCGTCTCCCGCAGGGATTGGTCAAACTCGACTTCAGCACGCAGAATGTCGCGCACACTATCATCAAGTTGCGGGCGCGGTGCGTTCGGCTCAAAGGTGGCTTCGTCGTCGTCGAAGTCTTCGAAGTCGTCGTCCAGCGACGTCGTGCCTTCAAAGCTATCATCGACCTCCGGCACACTTTCGAATTCTGCGGCGGGCTCCTCCGCCGGTGCGTCAAAGTAGCCCTCCGCGAAAGTTACCTCCGGCTCAGGCTCCTCGACGGGTGTTTCGTCAGGAATGTATTCGGGCGGGAGGATCGGGTCTTCTTCCGGCGCCGCTTCTGGCACGGGCTCAGGGTCGGAGATCGCAGCAACAGCTGCCTCTTCCGAATATTTCTCAGGTTCCGCGCTGCTAGCGAGAGGCTCTTTCGGCAGTTCCGCCTCGGGCGCGTTCTGAAACCATGTCTGACCACAGTTCGAACATTGAACATCGCGCCCCTTGGCTGGGATGACGCGTGCGTCTACCTCGTATTGAGCACCACAATTCGGGCAAATCAGGCGCATTCGGTCCCCCGCAAACAAATGAAGTCCATGATAATCATGGTGTTTTCCGCAATTCTTAACGGTCCTGAACAGATTGTCCATGTTTTTGCGACGATCGGATTGAAAGCTTTTGATCTCTGAGGCAAAACTGTCGCGACAAAATGGGGCTGCGCGTGATTGAATTTCATAATTCAGGCTATGGATATGGCGGACGAAAATTGTTGTCCGGCATGTCTTTGACTCTTTCTCCGGGATCGTTTCACTTTCTCACAGGCCCTTCCGGAGCTGGCAAAACAACCTTTCTGAAACTCTGCTATCGCGAGCTTCAGCCAACCGAAGGCCGCGTCTCGATTTTCGATCAGGATGCGCGCGGGATGGAGCGCGATGATGTTGCCAATCTCCGTCGCCGCATCGGTGTCGTGCATCAGGATTGTCAGTTTCTTGATCACCTGAGTGTGGCGGAAAACGTGGCCTTGCCAGTGAGCGTATCAGGGCGGCGGCAACAACCGCAGGATCTTGATGATCTTCTTCATTGGGTCGGTCTTGCCGAACGGGCGAACGCATTGCCGCCTGAACTCTCCGGGGGCGAACGTCAGCGCGCCGCGTTGGCGCGTGCGGTGATCATGTCGCCGGAGATCATTCTCGCGGATGAGCCTACCGGTAACGTGGATTGGGACATGTCTTTGCGTCTGCTCCAGCTCCTGATCGAACTGAACAAAATGGGCAAAACGGTCGTCATCGCGACACATGATCTGCATTTGATCCGACAGGCGAAATCGCAGGTGCAAGCGCGTGTTCTGCGCATCGCGAACGGAACAATTCAGCAGGCGGGGGCAGATCTATGAAGCTGCTGTCGCTCTCGTGGGCCATCATCTCCGACCGAAGATCCGATAGCGTCGTTCCGCCGTCGGGCGTCACGGCTCAACTGACTCTGATCACATCCGCCGCGATGGCATTTCTGGCAGTGTTTGCACTCGCGTTGTCGCTCGCGACGGGCCGCTTGGCCGAGCGCTGGGGGAACGAGTTGGCGCGCGGGTCGACCGTTCGTATTTCAGCGCCGCAGGGGCAGGTCGACGCGCAGGTGATTGCGGCGCTCTCCGTCCTTGAAACGACGCCCGGTGTCGCAGAGGCGCGCGTCTTAACCGTCGAAGAAGAGCGTGCGCTTCTTGAGCCTTGGTTTGGTCCGTCCCTGCCGCTCGACACTCTCCCTCTGCCGGTTCTGATCGACGTGCGCGAGACCGAAGAGGGCTACGATAGTGAGGGTCTGCGCCTCCGGCTGGCGGGGGAAGTGCCTGCGGCCGTGCTTGATGACCACACCCGCTGGCGCAGGCCTCTGCTGCGCGCAGCTGAGCGTCTCGGCGTGCTGTCTGTCATCTCGCTCATTTTGATCACAGGAGTGACGGCTGGTATGATCACACTCGCCGCAAATGCTGCGTTGGCCGCGAACGGCCGCGTCATCGCGACTTTGCGGCTCGTAGGTGCAACAGACAGTTTTGTTGCCGGTGCGTTTGTGCGTCGCTTCACGCTACGCGGCTTTTCAGGGGCTTTGATCGGAACATCCCTCGGGATGATCGCGATTGCGCTCTTGCCCGAAGTGCAGGACGAAGGAGGCTTTCTCACCGGTCTGGGGTTTGTCGGTTTCGACTGGATCTGGCCTTTGACAATCCCTGTTCTGGCCGCTCTTGTGGCCTTCATCGCGACGCGTATCGCGGCCGGTAAAACACTGCGGAGGTTGATGTGAGACCCTATCCAATTCAGTGGGCCCTCTCGCTGATTTTTGTGATCCAGATGTATCTGGCGATGATGGTGCTGGCGATTGTGTTCACGCCCTTCGTCATCATGAGCCGCAAGTATGCCTACACCGCATGTTGGACCTATTGTCAGTGGGTGCGTTTTTCCGCGAAATGGATTGCTGGGCTAAAGTCCGAAATCCGTGGTGAGGTGCCGGTCGATGAGGTTCTGATCGGGGCGAAGCATCAGAGCTTTTTCGACATTATCCTGATCGTGTCTGCGGTTCCGCGGCCGAAGTTCATCATGAAGAAGCAGCTCATCTGGGCCCCAATCGTTGGTTACTACGCGAAACGCATTGGCTGCGTGGCTGTGGATCGTGGCAAACGCGGTATGGCGATCAAGAAAATGGTCGAGGATGTTCGCTCTGGCGCCTCGTTGCCCGGCCAGTTGATCATTTTCCCGCAAGGCACGCGCGTCGCGCCGGGAGCTAGCCTTCCTTATAAGATCGGTTCCGGTGTTCTCTATGAGCAAACGGGACAGGATATTGTGCCTGCAGCGACCAATGTTGGCGTCTTTTGGCCGCGCCACGGGGTCTACCGCAAGCCGGGTTTGGCGGTCGTGGAATTCCTCCCGCGCATCAAGGCGGGCAAAGAGATCAAGCCGATGATGGCAGAGCTTGAAGAGGCCGTCGAAACTGCGTCCGATAAGCTGATGCTTGAGGCCGGGTTTGAGTTACCCGCAAAGGACTGACCTAGTTCACACCCCTAGAAATGAGAAAGGCCACGCTGATGATGCGTGGCCTTTTGCATTGAATGTGCTGCGGATAGGGATCAGGCCGCGAGACCTTTGGACCCCATGTCGAGGAACTTCTTGCGACGGTCCTGTAGAACTTGTGCCGGCTCTTGCTTGAGCAGGGGGGTGAGCATCGCCTGAATGGCTTTCCCGACAGCGGTGATCGCAGCGTCAGCATCGCGTTGGGCGCCTCCGAGCGGTTCCGGGATGATCTGATCGATCACACCGAGTTTATGCAGGTCCTGAGCAGTGAGGCGAAGCGCTTCTGCGGCTTCGCGCATTTTCTCTGCGTCTTTCCAAAGGATCGAGGCACAGCCTTCCGGCGAGATAACAGAGTAGACCGAATGTTCAAGCATCGCGATCTTATTGGCAGAGGCGAACGCGACGGCGCCGCCAGAGCCACCTTCACCAATGATGACAGAGATCATCGGAACCTTCAGGTTCAGACATTTCTCGGTGGAGCGCGCGATGGCCTCAGACTGTCCGCGTTCTTCGGCACCTTTGCCCGGATATGCGCCCGGCGTGTCGACGAGTGCGATCACTGGCAGACCGAAACGGTCCGCGATATCCATGAGACGGATGGCCTTGCGGTAGCCTTCAGGACGCGCCATGCCGAAGTTGCGTGCGATACGCGAGGTCGTGTCATGGCCTTTTTCCTGACCGATCACGACGACGGGCTGGCCATTGAAACGTGCCAGACCCCCCATCACAGCATGGTCGTCCGCAAAGTTACGGTCGCCTGCGAGCGGGGTGTATTCGGTGAACAGCGCCTCAATGTAGTCTTTGCAGTGAGGGCGCTCAGGGTGACGCGCCACCTGACATTTGCGCCACGGCGTCAGACCTTTGTAGAGGTCCTTAAGAATGTCAGCTGCTTTCTTGTCGAGGGCGGCTGCCTCTTTCTCGACATCCATTTCCTCGCTTGAGCGCGCGAGCGCCCGAAGCTCTTCGGCTTTGCCTTCGATCTCCGCGAGCGGTTTTTCGAATTCGAGATAGTGGGTCATGAATGTCTCCGGCACTGGTCTTGGACCCGTATATGGATGCATGGAACGGCAAATGCAATGCGAGAGCGTTAAAGTGCAGCCCTGACACAGTTCGCGCGCGTCCCGCGGCTGAGAAATTCAGCGCCTGTGACAGGGCCTGCCTCTCCGAGATGCCTGACTTGGAGCTGACTTAAATAAGAAGCGCCCCGGAAATAAATCCGGGGCGCAATTACCTCAACGGTTGGCTCCTCCCTTCCAACCGGAGGCAAATCAGCTGTTGGACGCGATCAGCTCGGCCTGAGCCACGATCACTTCCGCTTGTTTGATGGATGCTATGTCGACGAGGCGACCTTTGTAAACAGTTGCGCCTTCTCCATTCGCTTTTGCCTGCTCCATAGCCGCGAGAATCTCGCGTGCTTCGGTCACGGCTTCCTCGGACGGAGTAAAGACTTCGTTTGCGAGAGCAATCTGTTTCGGGTGGATCGCCCACTTGCCGACCATGCCGAGTGTCGCAGAGCGACGGGCCTGCGCGCGGTAGCCTTCATCATCGGAAAAATCGCCGAAAGGTCCGTCGACTGGCAGAATTCCGTGCGTGCGGCAGGCGGCCACAATTGCGGCCTGCGCCCAGTGCCACGGATCGGAATAGTGACGGGTGTCGCCATGCAGCATGTAGTAGTTTTCCTGTGTGCCGCCGATGCCCGTCGTTTGCATCCCCATGGAGGCCGCGAAATCGGCTGCGCCGAGGCTCATTGCGACGAGGCGCGGGGAGCTTTTGGCGATCTCTTCCACGTGGGCAATGCCAGCAGCCGATTCGATGATGACTTCGAAATCGACTTTCTTGGTGCGGCCCTTCGCGGCTTCGATTGCGGTGACCAGAGCGTCGACAGCATAGATGTCCTCCGCACAGCCCACTTTCGGGATCATGATCTGATCGAGGCGCTCACCGGCCTGCTCCAGAAGGTCGACAACATCGCGATACCAATACGGCGTATCGAGCGAGTTGATCCGCACCGCTAGCGTCTTTTTACCCCAGTCGATGGTGTTGATCGCTTCGATGATATTCGCGCGCGCTGCGTCTTTGTCAGAAGGGGCGACCGAGTCCTCGAGGTCGAGGTTGATCACATCCGCCGCGGATGCCGCCATTTTCGGAAAAAGTTTGGTGTTCGAGCCGGGGCCGAACAGTTGGCAACGGTTCGGGCGGTCTACGGGGGCGGGTTGAAGGCGGAAGGACATCCAGACTCCTCCTGATAAGGATGTTACGAATTTTTGTTCGTAACCGATATAATCTTGCGCAGTCTAATGCAATACTTGTTTCGCGCTTGCAGAAAGAGTGCACAGGGACCGAGGACGAGGCGTCCTGTGTCGCGGGGTCGCGTTTGCGTGGGGGACGACTCTTCTGAAGGCGATCTCCGAGATGGGTTGTGCGCGATCGTAGGGCTTAGTGTCCCGTGAAATTAAGGTTTGAAGAGTTTTCAAACTGATTAAATTCGCATCATGTGAATTTTTCTCCCGATAATACGCCATAAATCGGGAGAAATTGCCATCACGTCAGTATCTGTGACATGAAATGCGGAGCACCTTGCGGCGAATCTCGATCAGACTGTGGGAAATTATCCCTTCTGACAGATGGAATGCTGCCATGATCGAGACACCGTACCTGCTCTTCCTCGGAGACGCCCCTGACCAACTCGCCGCCAAAGTGGCGCAAGGCATCAAGGATTGGCGCCCCGAATATGCACTGGGCCAATACCGCATGGAAGGCTGTAAGGCCGACATGAAGCTGCCCGACATGGACCTCAAAGCGGCCAAAGAAGCGGGTGCGAAGACCCTCGTCATCGGCGTTGCCAACCGCGGCGGCATCATTTCTCCGGCTTGGAAGAAGGTTCTGGTTGAAGCGCTCGAAGAGGGGTTTGACCTCGCCTCTGGCTTGCACAATCTGCTGCGCGACGAGGAAGACCTTGCTGCCGTCGCCAAAGCGTGCGGTCGCCAGCTGCACGACGTGCGCGTTCCTTCCGTCAAATATCCCATCGCGAACGGTGTGAAACGGACCGGCAAGCGCTGTCTCGCGGTTGGCACCGATTGCTCGGTCGGGAAAATGTACACCGCGCTCGCGATGGACAAATCCATGCGCGCCAAAGGGATGAAATCCACGTTCCGCGCCACGGGCCAGACCGGTATTCTGATCACTGGTGACGGTGTGCCGCTCGATGCAGTTGTCGCCGACTTTATGGCCGGCTCCATCGAATACCTCACGCCGGACAACGATCCGGATCACTGGGATCTGATCGAAGGTCAGGGCAGCCTGTTCCACGTGTCTTATTCCGGTGTGACAATGGCCCTCGTGCATGGTGGTCAGCCTGATGCGCTGATTCTCTGCCACGAGCCGACCCGTGAGCACATGCGCGGCCTTCCGGGCTACAGCCTGCCGAGCCTCGAAGCGCTCCGTGACACCGCTCTGACCCTCGCAAAGGTCGCAAACCCGGATTGTCAGGTCGTCGGCATCTCCGTGAACACGCAGCACATGTCCGAGGACGAGGCGATTGCCTACCTCGGCAAAGTAGAGGCCGAAATGGGCCTTCCTGCTGTCGACCCGTTCCGTCAGGGTGCGGATCGTCTGGCTGATGCGCTCGCCGAGCTGTAATACAGACGGCGACGGAGGACCTGATGAAACTGAGCGTCACACAAGAGAGCTTTCGCCTCGCGGAAGTGTTCACCATTTCCCGTGGATCGCGCACTGAGGCAAAGGTCGTCACTGTCCGAGTTTCGGATGGCGACTACCAGGGCTGGGGCGAATGCGTCCCATATGCCCGCTACGGAGAGAGCCTCGAAAGTGTGACGGCTGAGATTGAAGCTCTGCCCGCTGGCATCACGCGGGCGGAGTTGCAGGATGCGCTTGCGCCGGGTGCGGCGCGCAATGCGGTGGATTGTGCGCTTTGGGATATTGAGGCGAAGAAAGCCGGAAAACGTGTTTGGGAGATGCTTGATCTCCCCGCGCCGATCCCGATGATCACGGCCTACACGCTCTCCTTGGCGTCGCCCGAGGAGATGCAGGCATCGGCTGCGAAACACGCGCATCGTCCGCTTCTCAAAATCAAACTGGGCACCCCCGACGATATGGCGCGGCTAGAAGCCGTCCGTCGCGGCGCGCCGCAATCGAAAATTATCGTGGATGCGAATGAGGGTTGGTCCGCAGAGGTCTACGCAGACCTCGCGCCGCATTTGGTGCGGCTTGGCGTGCAGCTTGTGGAGCAACCCTTGCCGGCGGGGCAGGATGACATGTTGGCGGAGATTGAGAGACCCCTTCCGGTCTGCGCCGACGAATCCTGTCACGACCGTGCAAGTCTTCCCGATCTTGTGGGCAAATATGATGTGATCAACATCAAGCTCGATAAGACCGGAGGCCTTACCGAAGCGCTCGAATTGCGCAAAGCGGCGCGGGCAGAAGGGTATGGCATCATGGTCGGCTGTATGGTTGGGACCTCTCTCGCGATGGCCCCTGCCACAATCGTGGCGCAAGGCGCACGTGTTGTGGACCTTGACGGACCTTTGCTTTTGGCCGAAGACCGTGACGAACCGCTGAAATTCGACGCAGACGGGGTCCATCCCCCTGCGCGCGCCCTCTGGGGCTGAAGTCACTAAGGAGATCAAGATGACTCGCACCGTCTATGTAAATGGCGAATACCTGCCGGAAACCGAGGCCAAAGTTTCGATTTTTGACCGTGGCTTCCTGATGGCGGATGCGGTTTACGAAGTGACCTCTGTCCTCGGCGGCAAACTCATCGATTTCCAAGGCCACACCGCCCGTCTGCAACGCTCCCTCGACGAACTTCAGATGGTGTCTCCTGTGACCATGGAAGAGCTGCTCGAAATCCATCACCAACTCATCGAGAAAAACGATCTCGAAGAGGGCGGCATCTACCTCCAGATCACGCGCGGAGCTGGTCCGGATCGTGACTTTGTTTGGCCGGATCCGGAAGAGGTCAAAGGCGGCATCGTTCTCTTTACCTTTGCGAAGAAACTGACCGAAGGTGCGAACCTCGACAACGGGATCAAGGTTATCTCTCAGGAGGACCTGCGCTGGGGGCGTCGCGACATCAAGACCACCCAGCTTCTCTATCCGTCCTTTGCCAAGATGCAGGCGAAGAAAGCGGGCGCTGCTGATGCATGGCTCGTTGAAGATGGTTTTGTGACCGAGGGCTCCGCGAACAACGCCTACATCGTCAAAGACGGTGTGATCATCACGCGTCAGCTTTCCAATGACATCCTGCATGGCATCACCCGCGCTGCGATCC
Organism: Celeribacter litoreus; assembly: GCF_020165855.1. Classification (GTDB taxonomy): domain Bacteria; phylum Pseudomonadota; class Alphaproteobacteria; order Rhodobacterales; family Rhodobacteraceae; genus Celeribacter; species Celeribacter litoreus. Next base: position 129,611 of record NZ_JAIUFY010000013.1, read on the forward strand.
TGAAGTTTGCGGCAGAAGCCCAGATGAAAGTCGAAGAGCGTCCGTTCACCATCGCAGAGGCCCAAGAGGCCGACGAAGCGTTTGTGACCTCCGCTACGGGCTTTAGCCAGCCGGTCGTCGAGATCGACGGCGTTGCAATCGGTGACGGCAAACCGGGTCCGGTGGCCAAGCGTCTGCGCGAGATTTACATCGCAGAAATGCCGAAGACCGCGCTCTAATCGGAACATTTCGCCCCTTTCCGCGTTTGCTTAGTCAAACCGGAGAGGGGCAATCATGACAATGCGCGAGGTGGAGAAGACTCCGGACGTTGAGCCGTCTCCCCGACATTCCCATCCTCTAAGAATGCCGATGTGGGGAATATTCCTCGCGCTGATCGTTGCGGGCCTGTCCTATGCACGGGCTTTCTTCATGCCGGTCGTCTTGGCCGTTCTTCTCGCACTCGTCTTTTCACCGCTGCGTCGTTCGTTGGAGAGGATCGGGATACCGACATCCCTCTCGGCGTTCGCGCTCGTGTTTTCACTCATGCTCGGGGTTTTAACTGTGACGGCCTCCGTTGCGGTGCCTGCGAGCGAATGGATATCGGACGCGCCTCAGATTCTTCGCAAAGTTGAACTCCGTCTGTCAGAGCTAAAGCCCGTCACGGATACGATTTCGAAAATCAATGACGGGATCGATAAGGTGATGGACGGTGGGCCGGTAGCCACAGATCCGCGTCAGCAACCCGCAGTGTCGACCGGCGCCACTGCCCCCGATGCCTCAAAAAGCCAAGTGGTCGTTCAGGAGAACACGCCGCAGAGCTACATCATGCAGGTCGTTGCCTCGACGCCTGCGGTCTTGGCACAATTCGTCTTCACCATGATCCTGCTGTTTTTCCTGCTCGCCTCGGGGGATTTGTTCCTCGAAAAGAGCGTTCAGGTCGCGCCGACGCGTGTCGAAAAGGCGCGCGTGGTGCGGATCATTTTCGAAACGGAGCGGCGGCTGTCGCGCTACCTTCTCACGATCACTCTGATCAATCTCGGTCTCGGCATCAGTATCGGGATTGCGATGTGGGCCTTTGGAATGCCGAGCCCGCTTCTCTTCGCGGTCATCGGCTTTCTGTTCAACTACGTACCGTATGTGGGCGCGATGGTGGGTGTTGCGATTGCCTTTGCTGTCGGGATCGTCTCTCTCGATCTCGGAACGGCGACTATCGTTGCCGCTGTGTATTTCACGCTCACGTCAATTGAAGGTCAGATCGTGACGCCGTGGCTCGTCGGGCGCAATCTGCGGATCAACACAGTGGTCGTTTTTGTGGCCGTGATGTTCTGGGCGTGGCTGTGGTCCGTCGTCGGAATGCTGATCGCGCTTCCGCTCCTCGTGACCCTACGCGCCTTCAGTGAGAATATCCCCGCGCTGAAGTCCTTCGCGGCTTTCCTCTCCGATGCGAGAGGCGCAGACCTCAAGCCCTATTCGGAAAGCCGCGAGAGTGGGTGATCACTCCTTTTTGCCGACATTCTCGGCAAAGGCTTTCTCGAAGGCGACCTGTTTCTCGGGGCTCGCCTCGGTCTGGCTCTGCGCTTTCCACTCATCGTAGGGCATACCGTAGAAGAGTTCGCGTGCCTCTTCCTTGCTCATCTCGATGCCGCGCTCGTTTGCGGCTTCTTGCACCCAGCGGGAGAGGCAGTTGCGGCAGAACCCGGTGAGGTTCATCATGTCGATATTCTGCACATCCGTGCGCTTTTCCATGAGATGTTCGCGCAGCGTGCGAAACGCGGCTGCTTCGAGCTCGATCATGGTTTGCGGGTCGATCTTGTGCATCTCTTATCCTCTCACGCGTTTGGTATAGGCGGCGGGGTTCATGTCCCGGGCATCGACCGAGAGCGACCCTACGGTCGGCATATGGGTGTTCATTGTGGTCAGCACAATCTCCGTGAGCCGCGCTTTGGTCTCATCGTCGCGGCCAGCATAGAGATAAAAGGTCACATGCGCGAACGTCTGGGGTTCGGTCCCGATCCGCCAATAGGGCACGGGGGCGGCGTGGACCTTGAGTGCCGCAGGCGAGATTTCCGGATCCTGGATCAGCGCCTCAAACAGCGCGTCGCAGATCGCCTGCATGTCATGGGTGTCTTGCAATCCGTCAGAGAATTCGAGCGCGATGCGGGGCATGTCAAAGTCCTGTGGCGTCGAGGGTTTGTGTGAGGATGGGCGCGAGAAGAGCGGCCCAGTGCTCTTGTTGGTCGGGCGTTTCAATCAGGTCGGAGCGGAGTTCGATCAGGACGTTGAGACGTCCGTGCCGGAGTGCGTGCGTGTCGATCGCATCGCCCGGCAAGTGTCCGTCGTAAGGTTCATTGTCGCCGATGCAGAGCCGCTCGCCGAGTTTTTCGGCCTCGTGCTGCAATGTGTCGGAGAGCTTTAGGGCGTCGATGAGGGGGGCTGTCAGGCGTTTGTCATAAGCCGACAGGATGCCAATCTGCCACGGCCTGCGCGGCCGTCCGCGTAACTGTGGTGTAAAGCTGTGGACAGAGCAAATGACAGTATCATCTCGCCGGGCGCAGAGGGCTTCGTAGGCTTGGTGATAGGGGCGATGGAACAGGTCGAGGCGACGCTCGGCCTCTGCGTCATCGGCGTGACGGTTGGCCGGAATAATCGTGCCATCGTAGAGCTTCATCACGAGGGTCGGGTCTTGTTCGCCGCGGTTCGGGTCAATGACGAGGCGTGAGAAATCCGTATGGATCATCGGGCTGTCGAGGTGGCGCGACAGAGCGCGGCTCACGCCGAGGGCTCCGACATCATAGGCGATATGGCGGTTCATATCTTCTGGCGCGATGCCGAGATCAGGGCCGATCTCCGGCGGCACGCGATTGGTCGCGTGATCGCATGTGATGAGCCAGCGTCCGGGCCGTGCGCTGCCAATTGTTTGAAAAGGAGCAATGTTCATTTTTGCGTCACCTTTGCGTGTCATCCCCCAATTACGCGCTTTCTTGTCAAAGGGCCAGTTGCGGCGTGAGGCATATTGCGCCATAGAGAGGGTGGCCCACCGCGAAAATTTAACGACCGAAAGGAAGTAAGGCTGTATGAGACGCCTTCGGAATGTGAAAATCGTGGCCACACTGGGCCCCGCATCTAATGATTATGATACTGTCCGCGCGCTTGTTGAAGCTGGCGCAGACGTATTCCGCCTGAACATGAGCCATGGTGAGCACGACGAAATCCGCGTCCGCCATGCGATGATCCGAAAGATTGAAACCGATCTCGGTCGCCCGATTGCAATTCTCGCCGACCTTCAGGGGCCGAAGTTGCGTGTGGGCAAATTCGGGTCCGGTGCGCATGATCTGGAAGAGGGCGACAAATTCCGCCTCGATCTGGACGACAAGCTTGGCGATGGTGAACGCGTTCAACTTCCACACCCGGAAATTTTCGCAGCGCTCAAGCCCGGCGCAAACCTGCTCGTCAACGACGGTAAAATCCGCCTCAAGGTCGAAGACTGCGGCGAAGACTACGCCAACTGTGTCGTCACCGTCGGCGGAACGATTTCCGACCGTAAAGGTGTGAACGTGCCTGACGTGGTTCTGCCGCTCGACGCACTTTCTCCGAAAGACCTCAAAGACCTCGAATTCGTCTGTGAACTGGGTGTTGACTGGCTCGCGCTGTCGTTCGTTCAGCGTCCGGAAGATGTGCTGAAGGCGAAGGAATTGGCAAAAGGCCGTGCGAGCGTTCTGGCAAAGATTGAAAAGCCGTCTGCGGTCGAAAGCTTCGACGACATTCTTGCTGTGTCCGACGGGATCATGGTGGCCCGTGGCGACCTCGGTGTCGAGCTGCCGGTGCAGGCCGTTCCGCCGATTCAGAAACGTCTGACGCGCAAGTGTCGTAACGCCGCAAAGCCGGTGATCGTTGCGACGCAGATGCTCGAGTCCATGATCGAAAGCCCGATGCCGACCCGCGCAGAGGTCTCCGACGTTGCGACCGCCATCTATGAAGGCGCTGACGCGATCATGCTGTCCGCTGAATCTGCGGCTGGTAACTACCCCATCGAAGCTGTGACCACGATGAATAACGTCGCGGTCGAAGTGGAGAGCGATCAGGTCTATCGCGACGTTCTCGATGCATCGCGCGCAGGGATCGCAAAGCAAACCGTGGCCGACGCTATCGTGTCCGCAGCGCGCGAAATCGCTGAAACGACCGACGTGAAGGCGATCGTGTGTTACTCCGAATCCGGCACGACCGCTGCGCTCACCGCGCGTGAACGCCCGCATGTTCCGATCATCGCCATGACCTCGCGCCGCAACACCGCGCGCAAGCTCTGCCTATACTGGGGTATGCACTGCGTCATGACCGGTGAAGTGGAGCGCTTCAAAATGGCCGTGGTCAATGCGGCCCGTGCTGCGCGTACCTCCGGTTTTGCGACTGAAGAGGACAAGATCGTCGTGACCGCCGGTATTCCGTTCAATCAGGCCGGTTCTACGAACATCTTGCGCGTTGCGCCCTGTGAGGAACGCTTGATCTTCAACACCGACCCTGAATAATTGCCGGAACCTCGGCGATTCAGGTACTGGTGATGTACACCGATTTCATATTGGTTCTCGGGAGCGTGCTGATCTTACTCGCGCTCCCGTCTGCTGTTCGGGCCTATTCCGAAGACCAGTTCCCGCGCTTTGCTGCGGGGATGTTTGTGGTCGGAGGGGTGCTTGTGACGTCGGCGTATGTCCTGCATCCGGACGGATATCGCCTCTCTGACGTACCGCTCGCGCTTGTTCGCGTTTTGGGGCGTATTTTTTAAAGATTCCCCCGCCCGACACTTGTCAAACTTAGGTTTTGCGCGTAATGGAGCGCGCTCATGGGGCGCTTCCGGCGGTATGGCATGCCGAGTCGCGCGATAAACCATCGAAACAAAGGAGATGGAAATGCCTAAGATGAAGACGAAGTCGAGCGCCAAAAAGCGCTTTAAAATGACCGCCTCTGGCAAGGTCAAAGCAGGTCAGGCCGGCAAACGCCACGGCATGATCAAACGCACCACGAAATTTATCCGTGACGCACGTGGCACGACCACGCTCTCCGCACCTGATGCGAAGATCGTGAAGTCCTACATGCCCTACAACCGCTAATTAGGGAGAGAGACACATGTCCCGCACCAAAGGTGGTACCGTTACCCACGCCCGTCACAAGAAAGTTCTGAAGGCCGCTAAAGGTTACTACGGCGCCCGTTCCCGGAACTTCCGCACCGCTACTCAGGCCGTCGACAAGGCCAACCAGTACGCTACGCGTGACCGTAAACAGCGCAAGCGCAACTTCCGCGCACTCTGGATCCAGCGTATTAACGCTGCTGTCCGTTCGCACGACGAAGCGCTGACATACTCCAAATTCATCAACGGCCTGTCCCTGGCTGGCATCGAAGTGGACCGTAAGGTTCTCGCCGATCTCGCCATCCACGAGCCGGACGCATTTGGTGCCATCGTCGAAAAGGCGAAGGCCGCGCTCGCGTAAGCTCTCTTACTGCTAGAGAACATGCATTTTTGAAGCCGCGGACCTCATAGGGGTCTCGCGGCTTCTTGTCTTTTGGGCCTCTCGTGTTACCAAGCGGGGGAAACGCCGACAGGCTAGAAACAAGAGGGATCGGGATGGACGATCTGAAGAACAAATACCTCACCGCCATTCTCGCGGCGGGTGATGAAGCCACGCTCGAAGACATCCGTCTTCAGGCCGTGGGCAAAAAGGGCGAAGTGGCGCTCAAGATGCGCGAACTGGGCAAGATGAGCCCGGAAGAGCGTCAGGTCATGGGACCGAAACTCAACGCTCTGAAAGACGAGATCAACTCTGCGCTGGCCGCCAAAAAGATCGCGCTCGAAGACGCCGCTCTGGATGCGCGTCTGGCGGAAGAGTGGCTCGACGTGACCCTGCCGGGTCGTCAGCGTCCGCAGGGCACCATTCACCCGATCTCCCGCGTTTCCGAAGAGATTTACGCGATCTTCGCCGATCTGGGCTTTGCCGTCGCAGAAGGCCCGCAGATCGAAGACGATTTCCACAACTTCGACGCGCTCAACATCGCGCCGAACCACCCGGCCCGCCAAGAACACGACACGTTCTACATGGCCCGAGCCGAAGGTGACGAGCGTGCGCCGCACGTCCTGCGCACCCACACCTCGCCGGTGCAGATCCGGTCCATGCTCAAACAGGGCGCGCCGATCCGCATCATCGCGCCGGGCCGCGTATATCGCTCCGACTACGACCAGACCCACACGCCAATGTTCCACCAAGTCGAAGGCATGGCCATCGACAAGGACATCTCCATGGCGAACCTCAAATGGGTCCTCGAAGAGTTCTACACCGCCTTCTTCGGCACCAAGGTCAAAACCCGCTTCCGCGCCTCCCACTTTCCCTTCACGGAACCGTCCGCCGAGGTGGATGTGCAGTGCAAATGGGAAAACGGCACCGTGACCGTGGGCGAGGGCGACGATTGGCTGGAAGTTCTCGGTTCCGGCATGATGCACCCCAAAGTCCTGACCGCCGGCGGCATCGACCCGAAAGAATGGCAAGGCTTTGCCTTCGGCATGGGGATCGACCGTCTCGCAATGCTGAAATACGGCATCCCCGACCTCCGCGCCTTCTTTGACAGCGACCTGCGCTGGCTGCGTCACTACGGCTTTAGCGCTCTGGGCACGCCAACGCTGGCTGGCGGGATTCACGGATAAGCAGGAGATAGACACATGAAATTCACACTCTCCTGGCTCAAAGAGCATCTGGAAACCGAGGCGAGCCTCGATGACATCCTTTACGCGCTGACCGATCTCGGGCTTGAGGTCGAGGGCGTTGAGAACCCGGCTGACAAGCTTAAGGGTTTCAAACTCGTCAAGGTCAAAGAGGCCGAGAAACACCCCGATGCCGACAAGCTTCGGGTGTGTCAGGTCGAGACCGACGAGGGCATGACCCAGATCGTCTGCGGCGCGCCGAATGCGCGGGCGGGCATCACCGCCGTGCTCGCGAAACCCGGCATGTATATTCCGGGCCTCGATATCACCATTTCCGTCGGCAAGATCCGCGGCGTTGAGAGCCACGGCATGATGGCCTCCGAGCGTGAGCTGGAGCTGTCCGACGAGCACAACGGTATTATCGAGCTGGAAGACGGTGAGATCGGCATGGAGTTCGCCGACTGGCTCGCGAAGCACGATCCGGCGAAGGTTGATCCGGTCATCGAGATTGCAATCACGCCGAACCGTCCCGACGCGCTTGGTGTCCACGGCATCGCCCGCGACCTCGCGGCGCGGGGTCTCGGGACGCTGAAACCGCTCAAAGTCGAAACGGTCGACGCCAAGTTCCCGAACCCGATTTCTGTCGAGATCACCGAAGAGGCGAAAGACGGCTGCTATGTCTTCGCTGGCCGTCTGATCAAAGGCGTGAAGAACGGCCCCTCGCCGAAATGGCTGCAGGATCGTCTCACCGCCATCGGTCTGCGCCCGATTTCGATCCTCGTCGATGTGACCAACTTCTTCACCTACGACCGCAACCGTCCGCTGCACGTGTTCGACGCGGCGACGGTCGAGGGCGGTCTGGTGATCGACCGCGCGAAAGGTGGCGAAGAGCTGCTCGCGCTTGACGAGAAGGTCTACAACATGCCCGAAGGCGCGATGTGCATCTTCTCCGGCGGCAAGGTCGAGAGCATCGGCGGCATCATGGGTGGCGAGGAAACCGGCTGTTCTGACGACACCGTGGATGTGTTCGTTGAGGCCGCTGTCTGGAACGTGCTCGACATCGCCAAAGGTGGCCGCGCGCTGAAGATCAATTCTGACGCCCGCTACCGCAACGAGCGCGGCATTGATCCGGCCTACAACATGCAGGCCCTCGACGATGCGACCGCGATGATCCTCGAGCTTTGCGGCGGTGAAGCGTCCGAGGCCGTCGTTGCTGGCGAAGTGCCGGATGTGTCCCGCGCCTATCACCTCGACACCGACCGCGTGCAGAGCCTCGTCGGCATGACCATTCCGGCCGAGCGTCAGGTTGCGATCCTCGAAAGCCTTGGCTTTGTGATGGACGGTGACATGGCGCAGGTGCCGAGCTGGCGTCCGGACGTTCTTGGCGAAGCTGACCTCGTGGAAGAAGTTGCCCGCGTTGAGAGCCTTACGCACCTCGAGCCGAAACCGATGGCGCGTCCGTCCGGTGTGGCCAAGCAAATCCTGACCCCGATGCAGGTGCGCGAATCCGCTGCGCGTCATCAGGCGGCAGGTCTCGGTTACAACGAATGCGTGACCTACAGCTTTATTGATAAGGCCTCGGCTGAGCTGTTCGGTGGCGGGTCCCTCGCGACGCAGTTGGAGAACCCGATTTCGTCCGAGATGAGCCACATGCGCCCTGACTTGCTTCCGGGCCTGCTGGCCGCTGCCACGCGCAACCAGGCGCGCGGTTTCGCTGATTTGTCGCTTTTTGAGTGTGGTCCTGCGTTCTTTGGCGGTGAGCCGGGTGAGCAGCGCGCGCAAATCTCCGGTCTGCGCGTTGGTGCAACGGGTGCGAAAGACGTGCACGGCGAACGCCGCGCGGTGGACCTCTATGACGCGAAGGCGGATGCAGAGGCTGTTCTGGCTGCCATCGGCGCACCAGCGAAGGCGCAAATCCTGCGCGATTGCTCGCCGTGGTTCCATCCGGGCCGTTCGGGCAAAATCTGCCTTGGTCCGAAGAAGGTGCTCGCAGAATTCGGTGAGCTTCACCCGAAGGTGCTCAAAGCTCTGGGCGTGAAGGGGACGGCTGTCGCCTTTACCGTCTATCTCGAAGAAGCGCCGATGCCGAAGTCGCAAAAGATCGCGCGCTCTGCGTTCTTCACCAATGACCTTCAGGCGGTCGAACGTGACTTTGCGTTCGTCGTCGATAAAGACGTCAAGGCGCTTGATCTCGTGAACGCGGCTGGTGGGGCGGATAAAGCGCTCATCGAAGACGTGCGTGTGTTCGACGAATTCATCGGCGGGTCGCTCGGCGAAGACAAGAAATCTCTCGCGATCACCGTGCGCATCCAGCCGACTGACAAGACGCTCAAGGAGAAAGACCTTGAAGAGTTGTCGCAGAAAATCATTGCCAAGGTCGAAAAGGCCACCGGCGGTGTTCTGCGTGGCTGAGCGCACTATTTGAGTATTTGAACCAAGAAGAAGGGGGCCGTGCGCCTCCTTTTTCACGTCTGAAGGAGATTGATATGAAAGTTTACCTGTCCGGAGAAATCCACACTGATTGGCGCGATCAGATCGTTGAGGGGGCTAAGGGGCTTGATGTCGAATTTTCGTCGCCCGTGACGGATCATGCGGCGTCTGATGACTGTGGCGTCACGATCATGGGCGCGGAGGACAACAAGTTCTGGCATGACCACAAGGGTGCCAAGTTGAATGCGATCCGCACGCGCACCGCGATTGAGGCGGCGGATGTTGTCGTCGTGCGGTTTGGCGAGAAATACAAACAGTGGAACGCGGCGTTTGATGCGGGCTATGCGGCGGCATTGGGTAAAGCCCTCATTGTGATGCATGGCGCGGATCATCAGCATGCGTTGAAAGAGGTCGATGCGGCGGCGCTCGCGGTGACGGAAACGCCGGAGCAGGTTGTTCAAATCCTTGCCTACGTTCTTAAAGGGGAATTGCCGGCATGAGTGGTCTCGGTCCGTGGCAGTCTGTGACGGAGGCTCTGGGGGCGCTTCATGAGGCGGAGCGGCCGAAAGCACCGAAGCTTGAAGACGCGACAGATATGGATCGGCGTCAGGGGCGTATGCTCGCCGAGATTCACAAGATGCACCTGTCCGAGTTGGCGATGACACGGCGGTTGCTCACACAGATTGAGACGGGTGGGGCAGAGCCAGGTGCCTTGCGTGAGGCGCTTGATGAGATGGCGATGACACGCAACTTTCGGGCGTTTGGCAACCTCTGCGGGCGAAGCTGTCAGATTATCAACGGCCACCATAACATCGAAGAATACGACACTTTTGTGCGGGTCGAAGCGGGGGGGCATGCGGGGATCAATGCGGTGGTTACAAAGCTACGTGCAGAGCACAAGGTGATCCATGCGCTGATCGAGCATCTCTATTCGGCAGCAGTCGATCTGGTCCAAGACCCGACGGAAGAGCACTACAGAATGGCGGTCGAGAAGTTCGAGCAATTCGAAGCCGTCGTGAAATCCCACTTTGGCTATGAAGAGGTGGAGCTTGAAGAGGCGCTTGGCCTCTTCAACGCGTTGTAACGTGCTTATTCCGGCCGCGGCGGAATGTTTTTCGCCTTTGCAACGGCCGGACGGGCATAAAAGCGTTCGACGTATGCAGGCACATTCTTGAGGTCATGATAGCCTGTGACCTCAAGGGCCTTGTAGAAAGCGAGCCCATTCAGCCACGGAGCAATCGCCATGTCGGCGATCGAGTAGTCGCCCATGATCCAGTCGCGCCCCTCAAGGCGTTGTTCTAGGACGTTCAGAAGGCGCTTTGCTTCCGCGATATAGCGATCGCGTGCGGTCGGGTCCTCCATCTTTGCACCGGCAAAGGCGTAGAAGAAGCCAAGCTGGCCGAACATCGGCCCAAGACCGCCCATCTGAAACATGAGCCACTGGATCGTCTCGTAGCGGGTTTTCGGGTCTTTAGAGAGAAACGTACCCGTTTTTTCAGCCAGATAGATCAGGATCGCACCGGACTCGAACAATTCGATCTGCTGGCCATCAGGGCCGTTGGGGTCGATGATCGCGGGGATTTTGTTGTTCGGGTTGAGCGCAAGGAATTCGGGGCTTTTCACGTCTGCATCGGCGAGGGTCACGAGGTGGGCCTCGTAGTCCAAACCCATCTCTTCGAGTGCGACCGAGACTTTTACGCCGTTCGGTGTCGGGAACGAGTAAAGCTGTAACTTCTGCGGGTCCTGTGCGGGCCAGCGTTCAGTGATCGGGTGAGAGAGTTCATTGAACGGGTGGGAGAGTTCATTCGGCATCGGGTTTCCTGCGGCAATATTTCGAGAATTCCCCTTACAGGTATGGATTTTCCGATAGAAAAAAACACTCAGGTATGTGCATCGATGCCGTAGGCTGTGTGCAGGTGGAGAGCCTCCGTCTTTCGAGGCGCAATCGGACAAAACTGGGATTTTGGATATGTTAAAAGAATTCAAGGCGTTTATCGCCAAGGGCAACGTCATGGACATGGCGGTCGGGATCATCGTCGGCGCGGCCTTTACGGCCATTGTAAAGTCGATGGTTGCGGACCTAATCAATCCGATCATCGGGATTTTCACGGGTGGTCTCGATTTCACGAACCGCTTTATCGTGATTTCTGGAGACGTCGCGCGTGGCACCTCGCTTGAGGCGGCGCGGGAAGCAGGGGCCTCCATCTTCGCCTACGGATCGTTCCTCATGGCTGTGATCAACTTCCTGATCATCGCTGCCGTTGTCTTCATGCTTGTGAAGTTTGTGAACAAGGTCAAAGATGCCGCGATTGCGGAGGAAGAGGCAGCGCCTGCGCCAGAAGAACCCAAAGGGCCGACAGAACTGGAGGTTCTGCTGGAAATTCGAGACGCTCTGAAGAAAGAGGCGTGACACCCAAAAAAGATGGCTCGCTGCAGGCGCAACGAGCCATCTTTGTGGCCGGAGCCACGAGGGACACACAATCATTGAACGCACAGGGCATTTCTTTCCGTCGCGGTTTCTGGACATTTTTGAGAATTGAAAGAAGAGTGCGCCATCGGGGACTTTTACGGGAGAACTGAGCGTGGAAATCAAATTGGACGAAACAGATCGCCGCATTTTACGGATTTTGCAGCGGCGCGGTCGGATTTCGAACGCTGATCTTGCGCAAGAAGCTAATGTGTCGAGTTCCGCGTGCCATCGACGTGTTCAGCGGCTCGAAACCGAGGGTGTGATCCGCGATTATGTTGCGCTGCTCGACCCGCGCACACTCGATCGTCGTTCGACGGTTTTCGTTGAAGTCACGCTGACCAGTCAGGCTGATGAAATTCTCGCGGCCTTCGAGAAGGCCGTGCGGAAGGTGCCGGACGTGCTCGAATGTCATCTCATGGCGGGGAAAGCTGACTATATTCTCAAGGTCGTCGCGGCGGACACGGACCACTTTGCGGAGCTGCATCGCCAGCTCGTGAGGTTGCCTGGAGTTCAGACGATGCAATCGTCGTTTGCGATGCGCACCGTCTTCAAAACCACGGCTCTGCCCGTCTAACGCATTGCGCATTGCGACAAAGGTCGTAGTTTGGGTGCCGACCGATGCTGTGCTAGGTTTTTCTGGTCCGACTTTGGGAGGAGGCGGCAAACATGTCACGCATAACACACGCAGATCACGTCATTTCAGCTGTCGAATCGGGGACAGTAGGAACTCGCCTTACAGCGAGCTGGAGACGTTCGCTCAAAAAACATGGGCTCGACCCGTTTAAATCACATTCGGTGCGGCGCTTTTCCGACGTGGAAATTCGCGCCCGCCGCGAACGGCTTGGCTCGTTCATGGAACTCGCATCGCCGAAACTCGATCAACTGTTCCAGATGGTCGGAAACACCGGGTGTTCGGTCTTGATGACCGACCGCGACGGTGTCGTTCTCGACCAGCGCTCGAAAGATGCCGACACGGATACATTCCAGAGCTGGGGTCTCTGTAGCGGTGCGGTTTGGTCCGAGGAGCAAGAGGGCACCAACGGCATTGGAACCTGTCTCGCGGAAGAACGTCAGGTCACCATTCATCGCGACGAGCACTTCTTGCCACGCAATACGCTCATGTCCTGTATGGATGCGCCGATTTTCGGGCCGGATGGCAAGTTGATTGCGGCGCTCGATGTCTCGTCCTGCCGCGCAGATCAGACTGAGGCCTACGCGCGCCTGATTCAGGGTGTCGTGGCGCAGACCGCGAAACAGATCGAGATTGATACTTTCCGCGCGGCTTTTCCGAAGGCACGCATCATCACAGCGCCCGAAGATCGCCCGGAGGGCGCGGTGCTTTTGGCGGTGGATCAGGACGATCTGGTGATCGGGGCAACCCGTGCTGCGCGCCGTGCCTACGGGCTTGGGCCGACTGTGTCCTTTGACCCGATGCCGGCCTCCGACATCCTTGGCCGCGACTCGACAGAATCGGCTCTCGAACGTGCGGAGCGTGCGGCCCTCAAGCGGGCGATTGCACGGGCTGGCGGCAACATGTCTGCGGCTGCCAGAGAGCTCGGAATTGGTCGCGCAACCCTCTATCGCCGTATGAAACGCCTCGGAATCGGGGAGTACGGAGAAAACTGAGACACATCTGTCTCACCCCTGAGACATTGCCGCGGTGCGGCGTTTGTTCTCGGGGGTGACGCAGGCAGGGAACAACGTTCATCCTCTTTGCATACACTGACGTCGAGGAGCGTCAGGCCAACCGAGGAGGAAATACATGAACGTTCAAGCTGACGCACAGGCGAAATACGCCTCGCCATTCAAGCAGCGCTACGACAACTTTATTGGCGGCAAACCGACCCCGCCGGTAAACGGCCGCTACTTTGACAACATCACGCCGATCACCGGTGAGAAAGTTTGCGAAGTCGCCCGTTCCGACGCTGCCGACATCGAACTCGCACTGGACGCTGCACACGCTGCGAAAGCGGCTTGGGGTGCAACCTCTGCTGCCGAGCGCTCCAACATCCTGCTGAAAATCGCAGACCGCATCGACGAGAACCTCGAGCACATCGCAACCGCAGAGACCTGGGACAACGGTAAGCCGATCCGTGAAACGATGGCTGCTGACATTCCGCTGTCCTCCGACCACTTCCGCTACTTCGCAGGCGTTCTGCGTGGTCAAGAAGGCACCATGTCCGAAATCGATGCGGACACCGTTGCTTACCACTTCCACGAGCCGCTCGGCGTTGTGGGCCAGATCATTCCGTGGAACTTCTCCGTTCTCATGGCGGCTTGGAAACTCGCACCGGCTCTGGCTGCAGGTAACTGTGTTGTCCTGAAACCGGCCGAGCAGACCCCTGCTGCAATCATGGTGATGATGGAGCACATCGCAGACCTTCTGCCCGCAGGTGTTCTGAACATCGTGAACGGCTACGGTGCCGAAGTGGGCGCGCCGCTCGCACGGTCCTCGCGCATCGCGAAAATCGCATTCACCGGCTCGACCCAAACCGGCCGCATGATCATGCAATACGCCACCGAGAACCTCATTCCGGTGACGCTCGAGCTCGGCGGCAAGTCCCCGAACATCTTCTTCTCCGACGTGATGGCTGAAGACGATGCATTCCTCGACAAAGCAGTCGAAGGCTTCGTGCTCTTCGCCTTCAACCAAGGTGAGGTTTGCACCTGCCCGTCGCGTGCTCTGATCCAGGAAGACATCTACGATGAGTTCATCAAGCGTGCGATTGCCCGCGTTGAAGCCATCGTTCGTGGCGACCCGCGTGACATGGCAACCATGGTTGGCGCTCAGGCTTCTCAGGAACAGCATGACAAAATCATGTCCTACCTGCAGATCGGTCGTGACGAAGGCGCAGAAGTGCTCACCGGCGGTGACGAAGAGCATCTCGGCGGCGACCTTGAGAACGGCTTCTACATCAAGCCGACCATCCTCAAAGGTCACAACAAGATGCGCGTCTTCCAGGAAGAAATCTTTGGCCCGGTTGTGTCCGTCACGACCTTCAAAGACGAAGCCGAAGCTCTCGAGATCGCAAACGACACCATGTACGGCCTCGGCGCCGGTGTCTGGTCCCGTGACGCAAACCGCTGCTACCGCTTTGGTCGCGCCATCGAAGCAGGCCGTGTGTGGGTGAACAACTACCACGCTTACCCGGCTCACGCTGCCTTTGGCGGTTACAAGCAGTCCGGTATCGGTCGCGAAACTCACAAGATGATGCTGGACCACTACCAGCAGACCAAGAACATCTTGATGAGCTACAACCCGAACAAGTTGGGCTTCTTCTAAGTCCTCCTTGTCCCCCTGCGGGATCTGTGCCTCCTCCCCCTCTTCTGCAGTCACAGATCCCGCAGCCCTTATCGAAAGGCCGGACCATGACCATCGACCGCGTGATCGCCACCGAAGCAGCAAAAGAGCTCTTGGCCGAGATCGTCGCCGATCATGGTCCGGTCATTTTTGTTCAATCGGGCGGCTGCTGTGATGGCTCCTCTCCGATGTGTTTCAAAGATGGCGACTACATGATCGGCTCACGTGACGTGAAGCTGGGCGAGATCGAAGGCGCGCCGGTCTACATTTCCGAATCCCTGTTCGAGATCTGGCGAAACAGCCAGATGATCCTCGACGCAGGCAAAGGCCACGGGGCCGGCTTCTCCCTCGATACAGGCCGCGGAAAATGCTTCCTCTCCAAAGCGCGTGTGTTCACGGATGAGGAATATGAGGCGCTAAAAGCCGTCGAAAGCGCTTAATCGTCTCGCGATTGTCACAGATTCTGACTCTTTCCGCTTTCATTAGACATAACGCATCAAACCCGTTAAAGGGGGCAACTTGAGCGCCCGTTGGCGCCCCCTGATTGGATTCCCGTGATGCTAAAGCCCCTCTCCGACGCGCTCGCCGAGCGTGGATATGAAACTCTGACCGATGTGCAGACCGCTGTCACCGCGCCCGAACTCGTGGACGCGGATTTGCTCGTGTCTGCGCAGACAGGGTCCGGCAAGACCGTGGGCTTCGGCCTCGCGATCGCGCCGACACTGTTGGGTGAGGCAGAGCATTTCGACCGGGCCGAGGCACCGCTGTCGCTCGTCATTGCGCCGACGCGGGAACTCGCGATGCAGGTCGCTCGCGAGTTGGGCTGGCTCTACGGCAAAGCAGGCGCGCGCATCGCGACCTGTATTGGCGGGATGGATGCCCGCAACGAACGCCGTGCCCTCGAACGCGGTGCGCATATCGTTGTCGGGACGCCCGGTCGTCTGCGCGACCACATCACGCGTGGGGCTCTCGATCTGACCGCGATCCGTGCGATTGTTCTCGATGAAGCGGACGAGATGCTCGATCTCGGCTTCCGCGAAGATCTCGAATTCATGCTCGGCGAAGCACCGGAAGAGCGCCGCACGCTGCTCTTCTCTGCGACGGTGTCGAAATCTATCGCGCAGATTGCTCAAACCTATCAGCGCGACGCCGTCCGGATTTCCACGATTTCCGAAAAGGCTCAGCACACCGACATCTCCTATCAGGTGATCCAGTGCGCGCCGCGTGACTCCGAGCACGCGATCATCAACATGCTGCGCTACCACGATGCGGAAACCGCGATCGTGTTTGCGAACACCCGTGCCGCTGTTGCACGTCTGACCGCGCGTTTCTCCAACCGCGGCTTCTCTGTCGTCAGCCTCTCCGGTGAGCTGTCTCAGGACGAACGCTCCCACGCGCTCCAAGCGCTTCGTGATGGTCGTGCGCGTGTCTGCGTTGCGACCGACGTCGCTGCGCGCGGGATCGACCTGCCCAAACTTGACCTCGTGATCCACGCGGATCTGCCGACCAACACCGAAGGTCTGTTGCACCGATCCGGCCGGACGGGTCGTGCAGGTCGCAAAGGGATTTCCGCGCTTATCGCGCCGGACAACATCTCGAAAAAGGCGATGCGCCTTCTGCGCTGGGCGAAGATTGAAGCAGAATGGACCTATGCACCGACGGCTGAAGACATTCTGGAGCTCGACGAAAAACGTCTGATGGACGACCCGGCGTGGCAGGAAGAAATCACCGACGGTGAAAAGGCGTTCGCGGCCAAGATGCTCGAAACCTACAGTGCGGAGCAAATCGCTGCTGCCTGTCTGCGTCTGTACCGTGCGGGCCTTTCCGCCCCCGAGGAACTGAACGCCCACACCGCTCAGCGCCCACAAGATCCGCGTGCTGCGTTCGGTCCGTCGAAATGGGTGTCCCTGTCCGTCGGGCGTCAGCAGAATGCGGAACCGCGCTGGCTTTTGCCGCTGCTGTGCCGTGCTGGCGGGTTGGAAAAGGCCCAGATCGGTAAGATTCGCATGGAGGACACGGAGACCTTCGTGGAATTGCAGGAGTCTGCAGCCGGCGGGTTCATTGACCGGATCGGCAACGGCGGTGTTCTTGAGGACGACATCACAGTGACCGCGCTTGAGGGCGCACCGGCATTCTCCAAAGAGCGCCGTAGCCCTGCGGGTCGTCCGCAGAAATCCGGTCCGAAGGGTAAGCGGAATTTTGACAAGCCGCGCGGCAATACGTCGTCGGCGGAATATCTGGAAGAGCGCGAGAAGCCGTCGTTCGACAAGAAGCCGGCCGGTAAAAAGCCTTACGAGAAGAAACCCTACGAGAAGAAGCCCCGCAAAGAGCGGGACGACGCGACGCACGCACCAGCAAAGCCGCGCAAACCGCGCCACGGTGCAGAGGGTGGAAAGCCAAAAGCGAAATACGACAAGCCAGGCAAGCCTGGTGGGAAATTCGCGAAAAAGCCGCACCGCAAAGGCGGCAAGCCTCCGCAAAAGGGCGGCGACGCGACACCGCGCCGTAAGGGATAACTCCACGCACCAAATAAAATCTGAATTCCAAAAACAAACCCCCGGAGGCCTGAGCTTCCGGGGGTTGTATTTTCTTTGTCCCGTGAGGGACCGCTCGAAACGTCGCTCTTAGAGCATACCTTCGCGCTGAGCTTTTTTACGAGCCAGCTTGCGAGCACGACGGACGGCCTCGGCCTTCTCGCGCGCTTTCTTCACGGACGGCTTCTCGAAATGTTGCTTGAGCTTCATTTCACGGAAAACGCCTTCACGTTGAAGTTTTTTCTTCAGAGCACGGAGTGCCTGATCGACGTTGTTATCACGAACGCTAACCTGCATGTGGTGTCACCACCTTCCTAAGTTAGATTTGCAAGAGATTGCAGGAAGTGGCCATATAGCAAAGCCAAGCTACCTTGTCTACTATGCCCCGAGACCCGAAAGAGGACAAAGAGATGCCAACCACCGCTTATCCTGATCCGACGCTCGAAAAGCTGCTCGATGCCGCCCTGATTCACGTGGTTTTCGACGGTTGGGGGCCTGAAACTTTCAAGGCGGCTGTCGCTGATTCGGATGTTTCCGAAGGTTTGGCGCGAGTTGCCGCGCCGCGTGGGTCGCTCGATCTGGCGGCTGCCTATCACAAGCGCGGCGATCGCGAGATGGTCAAAACCCTTTCCGAGACAGACCTTTCCGAGATGCGGTTTCGGGACCGGATCGCCTATGCTGTCTGGCTTCGTTTGCAGAGCGTGGATCGCGAAGTGGTCCGTCGCGGCATGTCGCTTTTCTCTCTGCCGCACACGGCTGCTGAGGGCACGCGCCTCGTTTGGGAAACGGCAGACGCGATATGGACGGCGCTCGGAGACACATCTGATGATGTAAACTGGTACACAAAACGCGCGACGCTCTCCGGCGTGTTTGCGTCCACGGTTCTGTTCTGGCTCGGTGACGATAGCGAAGGCTTTGTTGACACCAAAGCGTTCCTTGATCGCCGGATTGACGATGTTATGCAGATCGAAAAAGCCAAAGCGACGGTGCGCGAGAACAAGGCGCTCTCCGCGATGTTTGCCTTGCCAAATGCGGTTCTTTCGATGGTGAAAGCGCCCGCGGGCGCGCTCCGTGACGATGTGCCGGGAACGCAGTCCGAAGAGACAACATCATGAGCCTCCCAACAGAGATGCGCGCGATTGAGATTTCGACGCCCGGCGGTCCGGAAGTTCTGAAACCCTGCACGCGCCCTGTGCCGCAACCCAAAGCCGATGAGATCGTGATCAAAGTAGCTTATGCGGGTGTGAACCGACCCGACGCGCTACAGCGTGCTGGTCTCTACAATCCGCCGCCAGATGCGTCCGATTTACCGGGGCTGGAAGCGTCCGGTGAAGTGGTTGCTGTTGGTGCCGCTGTGTCTGACTGGGTTGTCGGTGATGAGGTCTGTGCTTTGCTGCCGGGTGGTGGCTATGCGGAATATGTCGCGACGCCTGCGGCTCATGCTTTGCCGATTCCGATGGGGTTGTCGCTAAAAGAGGCTGCCTGTCTGCCGGAAACGTTCTTCACTGTATGGACCAATGTGTTTGATCGTGGCGGTCTTGAGGCCGGTGAGCGTTTTCTTGTTCACGGTGGTTCCTCGGGTATCGGCACGACTGCCATTCAGTTGGCGCGCTCGTTCGGCGCCCGCGTGTTTGCGACTGCAGGCAGCGCGGAGAAGTGCGACGCCTGTCTGAAGCTCGGGGCAGAACGCGCGATCAATTATCGCGAAGAGGATTTTGTGGAAGTCCTTAAAGGCGAGGGTGGCGCGAATCTCATTCTCGATATGGTTGGTGGCGATTACATCCCGCGCAACATTCGTGCTTTGGCGATGGAGGGTCGTCTCGTGAACATCGCGTTCCTGCAAGGCTCCAAGGCTGAGCTGAATTTCGCGCAGATCATGATGCGACGCCTGACGGTGACGGGTTCGACGCTCCGACCGCAATCGGACGCGTCGAAGGCCAAGATTGCGGAGGCCCTTCTGGCGCGCGTCTGGCCCCTCATCGAATCCGGTCAAGTCGGCCCGATCATGGATAGTGAGTTTGCCTTGGAGGATGCGGCCAAAGCGCATGCCTATCTGGAGACCAACGCGCATATCGGGAAGATCGTCTTGAAGGTCTAAGGTCTTAGGGATCAATCGCCTCAAAAAGGGCGTCGTCTAGCGTGCAATCTCTGATCACGTCCGCTCCGCATTCACGCGGCTCCAAGTCGCGCGTCAGGCAGATGCGCACTTCCTGAATGCGATAGTCCTTGCAGGTGACAGTGATCTCGTCTGGATCAAGCCCCTCATTTTCTTTGAGAAATGCCTCTTCGACGATGGAGGCCGGCAGCTTCACATCCTGTGTCAGGTTCCGAAAGACCAGCGGACGTGTAACGGAGTCATATGCGTCTCGCGCGGTGTCGAGGTATTCCTGCGCAGGAAGTCCCGAGCACCGACCGTGTTTCTTCCACTGATACCACGCGGCGCCATCTGTCCCCATAATGTCTTCCATCGCAGCGGTTTGGCGCTTTGACGGGTCCGTCTGAGAGGTATGGCAATAGGCGGGCCAGCCGGTTTCATACTGCGGCCACAGGCCGTGGAGCACCCAGCCGAGAGGGCGGTCACATTGCGGAGAATTGCGTGCGTCACCTTCTAGCGCACACCACGTCGGGGACCATGAGAGAGCGAGGACATAGTAGTCAAAATCGCCCGCCGGCTCGCCATCTGCCCAAGCAGCGCTGGTCGAAATGGACATGGCGCACGTCAAAGCAGTCACGATCCGTTTACGCATTTTCTCTTCCCTCTTTTGCTTTTCGGCACTATACAACCCTCAAGTTCCCCGACAACGAGAACCATTCCCAGACGGGGATAGCCCTTTCAGGCGACGGAGAAGTTGTATCCGGGGAAGAGCCGAATTTTAAGGAGTGTGACCCATGGCAAAACCGATCATGGCAAAAGCCACCGCCGTCTGGCTGGTTGATAACACCACGTTGAGCTTCAAACAGATCGCCGATTTCTGCGGCCTGCACGAGCTTGAAGTTCAAGGCATCGCTGACGGTGATGTTGCTGGCGGTGTGCGCGGGTTTGACCCCATTGCGAACAACCAGCTGACGGCAGATGAGATCAAAGCTGGTGAGGACAACCCGCTTCACCGTCTGAAACTCAAATTCAACGCTGCTGCGACCGGCGAAGAAAAGCGTCGCGGCCCGCGTTACACTCCGCTGTCCAAGCGTCAGGATCGTCCGAACTCGATCCTGTGGCTCGTGAAGTTCCACCCGGAGCTGACCGACGGCCAGATCGCGAAACTCGTGGGCACCACGAAGCCGACGATCCAGTCGATCCGCGAGCGCACGCACTGGAACATCGCAAACATGCAGCCGATCGATCCGGTTGCTCTCGGCCTGTGTAAGCAGTCCGAACTCGACGCAGCCGTTCAAAAAGCCGCGAAGAACCGCGAAGCCGGCATGACCGACGACGAGCGCCGCAAGCTCCTCTCCACCGAGGATTCTCTGGCTGCCGAAGCAGAGCCGAAAATCCCGACGGCGATCTCCGGTCTCGAAGCCTTCTCCCTCTCCGGTTCGGATGACGAAGAAGAAAAAGACGAGAGCGTTCCGGATGCGGACAGCTTCTTCAACCTGCCTGATAACGGGGACGACGAAGACGAGGATTGATCCTCTCTCGTTCCATCAGGACCGCAATTTGAGACCCCTGCCGGAGAAATCGGGCGGGGGTCTTTTTTATCCACTTTGATGCGGCTCAAGGAGGGTGAAGGCGCGTCGGAGTAAGACGCAAGGCAAGTCACTACTTCACGGGGATTGATCGATGTGCCTCGCCTATCCAATGAAAGTCGTCTCGCGTGACGGCATAAACACCGCAACCTGTGAAAAGGATGGCGAGCTGCACTGCGTGGATACGACGTTCTTATCAGAGGTTCAGATTGGTGATTGGGTCACGGTGCATCTCGGGATTGCGCGTGAGGTGATGACAGAGGCAGACGCCCGCCAAATCCTCGATGCGCTGCACGCGCTGGACATGGTCAAGCAGGGCGAAACGCAGGTCGATCATCTGTTTGCGGACCTCATCGGGCGGGAGCCGCCGCGGCCTCCGAGCGCCGACTCTGACTAAATTTATAGGCTTTGCGCATGAGATTTTGCGTCATGCGCATTAGGAAAGTTGGTTTCCGGTGTTGGTGTTTGGTTGGTAGGCGAGTTTTCGGTTTTTGGGCGGGCCGAGAGGCGCCATGTCGATCTGAATCTCTATTTTATTATTTAGTTTCAATGTTCTGAGCGATTAAGGCTGGGTTCTCAGGGTTCTTTGTGCAAGACATGACCACGTTTGTCCTAGCGCAAAGTTTTCGGACCTCGGATTAAAATATTCTCAGAATGTAATATTTGCGAAAGTCTGGGAGGCGAACTTGGACACGGCAAAGCATTTGGGCCATCTGAACGTGCTCGTCATGGGTGTTGGAAACTCACTTTTGACGGACGAGGCGGTGGGTCCGCAGGCGATCAAACGGTTTCAAGAAGCCTACGGCGAACTGCTAGGCGTCAGCCTGCTCGACGCAGGAACGCTCTCCTTCACCCTCGCCGATGAGATTGGCGCAGCAGATGCTTTGATTGTGTTCGATGCGGCGCGACTGAATGCGACGGTGGGCAGCGTTCGGGTCCTTGAAGGCAAAGAGATGGACGACTTTGTCCGCTCCGGAAAGCTCACCGTGCATGAAGTCGGCCTGACAGACCTTTTGGACATGGCGCGGATGACGGGAGACTTGCCCGCCCGTCGCGCCTTGGTCGCGATTGAGCCAGCGCATGTTGGATGGGGATTGGAACTCAGCCCCGCGGTTGAGGCCGCCATGCCCACGGCGATCCAGATGGCGCACGACGTTCTGAGCCGCTGGAACGCGGAATGTGTGGAGGCCGCGCAATGACCGATCTGACACTCAAAGACTTCATGCCGAAACCCGAAACGGGCAACGTCATCCTGCTCCTCAACGAAATTCGCCATGCCCTGCGTCATCTCGCAGAGACCGGAGAACCCACGACGATTGATCTGAGCGGAATCCCGATGACCAAGGCGGAAACCGAAGAATTCGAAGCCGCACTCGGCACGGGCGAAGTGCACGCGGAGATCGACGCGGGCGGACCTTCTGAGGTCATTGAAACGAGCTTTGCCGGTGTCTGGCGCGTGATCCATCGCGCCTCCGAGGAAATGACCCTCGCCCGTTACATCGAGGTCACCCGAATTCCCGAAATACTGGTCGCGCACCCGTCCGACATGCGCGCCGCACTGACCCGTCTCGAAGCCAGATTGGAACTTTCCAGCGAGGAGGAGGCCCTATGACAAAAACCGATTTAACCTTAGGGGATCGACTACAGGCGCGAGGTGTCTCGCGGCGGGCCTTCCTCAAATATTGCGCGACCACTGCTTCATTGCTCGCCCTGCCGCCAACCATGGTGCCGCACATTGCGAACGCCCTAGAAAGTCAACGGCGACCGTCGGTCATCTGGCTCTCCTTCCAGGAATGCACGGGCTGCTCTGAGTCGATCTTGCGATCCAATACGCCGTCGATTGAGAGCATGATCTTCGAGACCATCTCGCTCGACTACCACCACACGATCATGGCCGCCTCCGGCCATCAGGCCGAAGAAGCCCGCAAGATCGCGATGGAAGAGAATTGGGGCAACTACCTCGTGATCGTCGACGGCTCTGTGCCGACCGGCAACATGGGCTATTCCACCACGGCGGGTGAGAGTAACATCGACACGCTCAAACACGTCGCCGAGGGCGCGGCCGCGATCGTTTGTATGGGCACCTGCTCCGCATTTGGTGGCATTCCTTATGCGAACCCGAACCCGACCGATGCGGTCGCCGTTTCTGACGTGATTAAGGACAAGCCCATCGTCAATGTTCCGGGCTGTCCGCCGATCCCCGCCGTTATGACATCCGTTCTCGCGCATTACCTCGCCTTCGGTGAGTTGCCGGAGCTTGATCACCTGAACCGGCCCAAAGTTTTTTACGGTCAGAATATCCACGACCGCTGCTATCGCCGCCCATTCTATGAACGCGGACAGTTTGCAGAAAGCTTTGATGATGAGGGCGCCAAAAAAGGCTGGTGCCTCTACAAACTCGGTTGCAAAGGCCCGACGACCTACAACGCCTGCGCTGTTCTCAAATGGAACGAGGGCACGAGTTTCCCAATCGAAGCCGGTCACGGGTGCCTCGGCTGTTCCGAGCCGAACTTCTGGGATGCGGGTAGCTTCTACAACCCGCTGTCCACGGCCACGCATCTCGATGCCGGAACCGTTGCTTTGGCCGGTGCTGTCGGCGTCGGCGTTGGCGCTGCGGCTGGTGCAGCCGCCCGCAGCCAGCAGAAGAAAATCAAAGCCGCACCCGCGAAAGCGTTCACCCCAACAAAAGCCGAGGAGGAGAGCCAATGACATTGCTCGAATTCGCGCGTGGCCCTGCGCTACAGTGGGCTGCTGTGATCTTTGTCATCGGGATGCTCTGGCGCACCTTGGGGCTGCTTTTGATGCTGCGCTCAAGACCTCTTTCGAAGGACCGTAAAAAGGGTCTGGCTGGCGCTGGCGTGAAAACGATGTTCTCGCGCTTCTTGCTCCCGAAAGTCTTCGCAAAGCGCGTTGGCTTCCAATACTTGCTTGGCTGGATTTGGCACGTTGGCTTCGTGTTGACGGTGTTCTTCTTCCAGGTCCATGTGATGTTCTTCAAAGGTCTCGTCGGCTTTGGCTGGCCCGCACTTCCGAACTCCGTCGTCCTTCCGGTTGCCGCCGTTTCGCTCGGCATTCTCGTGATCCTGCTCGTGCGCCGGATGACGAACCCGATGCTGCGCTACATCTCTAACTTTAACGATTATTCGAGCGTGATCGTCACGATCCTGCCGTTTGCGACAGGCTTCGCGACCTTCACCCACATCGGGGTCCTGCCCTACGAAACACTGCTCGCGCTGCACTTCCTGTCCGTCGCGCTGCTGCTCGTGTGGTTCCCGTTCTCGAAATTGTTCCATGTCATAACCGTGCTCCCGTCCCGCTATATTCTGGGAGTGAAATTCTGGCGTCGGGGGGTTGAAGCATGACCGAAGTCATCACCAAACAAGAACGCGAGGAAGCCTTTGCCATGTTCTACGGCATGGCGGCGAGTATCGGCGAATTGGCCGACCCTGCCCCTGAAATGACTGACGAGGAACGTGTCGAACGCGCCAAGGAGGTCTTCCTCAAAGGCATCGACAATAACGTCGCGGTGCAGCTTGATGCATGCCTCCACTGCGGCGCGTGTGCGCAGGCTTGCCAGTTCTTCATCGGAACCGAAGACCCGAAATACACGCCGATCCACAAACTCGATCTGCTGAAGAAGGTCTACAAACGCGAACTGAGCCCGCTGAGCTGGCTGCTCAAGCCATTCACACCGGATATCACAGTGGAAGACCTGCGGAACCAGGTGGAGCTTGTCTATGACAGCTGCACAATGTGCGGGCGCTGCAATATGGTTTGCCCGTCCGCGATCAACATCGGCGATCTTGTGTCGCTGAACCGCTCCGCGATGGCGGCGGCGGGTCTGGCTCCTGCCGAATTGCGTTACATGCGGGATGGTCAGGAGGCCGATGGCACGATCTTTGGGGCCGACGAAGACCTGTTCATGTTCCGCATTCAGGACATTCAACAGAAGCTCGGTTTCGAGATCCCGCTGAATAAGAAGGGCGCGGATGTTCTTCTTATGACGTCCGGCCTCGATATTCACCTCTTCGCAGACGCGACGGGTGGGGCCATTGAGACTCTGCATCATATGGGCGTGGACTACACTCTCGCGACAGACGCATATGAGGGGGCGAACTTCGGGTCGTTGTCTGGGTATGACGCGACCAAGAAAAAGCTGACCAAGCACAGCACCGAAGCCATCGAAGCACTTGGCGTGAAAACCGTAATCGTGCCGGAATGCGGTCACTCCTATCCGGCGCTACGTTTCGGCGCGGCGGAGGCCATGGGGCGTCCTGTCAATTTCGAGGTGATGACCGTGTCCGAATACTTCGGGCGTGCCGTGATGGATGGTCGTCTGAAGCTCGAAAAGAAAAGCCACCCGAAACCGATTGCGCTGCATGATCCGTGCAAGGTTGGTCGTTGGGGCGGCGTGTTTGATGAGCCGCGCGAGATTCTCAAGGCCTGCGGATATGACCTGCACGAAACTGAATCCAACCGTCAGTATAACTTCTGCTGCGGCGGCGGTGCAGCGAACTTCCTGTTGCCGTCTGCCGACAAACTCAAACGCGTTGGCTACCGTGTGAAAATGGGCGAGATCGAAGCCGCTGGTGCCGAAGAGCTCGTCGTGTCCTGCGGATCCTGCCGGATGAATTTCGAAGTCGGCAAAGTCAAAGCAGGCGACTCTATTCCAGTCGAAAGCCTCGCCGCCATCATTGCAGCACACCTTCCGAAAAAAGAGACAGTCGAGGGAGATAAGGTATGAGCGAACGTATCGTTGTCGATCCTATCACACGGATCGAAGGGCATTTGCGCATCGAGGCGCAGATGGACGGCGACAAAATCGCCTCCGCCTACTCCTCCGGGACTTCTGTGCGCGGGATCGAAGTTATCCTGAAGGGCCGCGACCCACGCGACGCTTGGGCCTTCGCGCAGCGGATTTGCGGGGTTTGCACATTGGTGCACGGCATGGCCTCTATTCGGTCTGTTGAGAATGCGCTGAACTATGAAATTCCGCAGAACGCGCAGATCATTCGGAACCTGATGATCGCAGCACAGTTTGTGCATGACCACGTGATGCACTTCTACCACCTGCATGCGCTAGATTGGGTGGATGTGGTTTCCGCGCTTGATGCTGATCCGAAAGCAACTTCGGAACTGGCGCAGTCGATCTCCAAACATCCGATGTCCTCGCCCGGATATTTCGCCGATGTTAAGGCACAATTGAAGGGCTTTGTCGAAACCGGACAGATCGGGATTTTCGCGAATGGCTACTGGGGCCATCCGGGTTACAAACTGCCACCCGAAGCCAACCTCATGGCCGTCGCGCACTATCTCGAAGCGCTCAAATGGCAGCGCGAAATTGCCAAGCTGCACGCGATCTTTGGCGGTAAAAACCCGCACCCGAACTTTGTCGTCGGCGGCGTTCCTTCGCCGATTGATCTGAATTCGGATAGCGCAATTAACGCTGAAAAGCTGCAAAAAGTCGCTGATATTATCAAAATGGCACGCGATTTTGTCGAAAATGTCTACGTGCCGGATACTTTGGCCATCGGGTCTTTCTACAAAGACTGGGCGTTCAAAGGTGAGGGTCTCGGCAACTTCATGTCCTACGGTGAATTCCCCGCCGCAGGGTATGGCGATGCTTCGACTAATCTCGTTCCGGCAGGCGTGATCCTCGATCGTGATCTCTCGACCATCCACGACATCGACCTGAATGCGCCGGACCAGATTGAAGAGTACGTGGCGCACTCTTGGTATGACTATGAAGGCGGGAAAGACAAAGGGCTTCACCCCTATGACGGTGAAACGGCCCTGAACTACACAGGTCCGCAGCCGCCTTACACACATCTCGATGTTGAGGGCGCCTATAGCTGGATCAAATCCCCGCGTTGGAAAGGGCATGCTGTCGAAGTCGGCCCGTTGTCCCGCGTCTTGATGATGTATGCCTCGGGTCATGAGCAGACGAAGGAGCTCGTCGATAGTTCGCTTCGGACGCTTGACCTTCCGGTTGAGGGGCTGTTCTCGACGCTCGGTCGGGTCGCGGCGCGGACGCTTGAAACCAAGGTCATCGTGGATGCGATGCAGGGTTGGTACGACGCCCTTATCGCGAACATCAAAGCGGGTGATACCAAGACGTTCAACGAGACGCTTTGGGAACCGTCTAGCTGGCCGAAGAAGGCGCAAGGCGTTGGGTATATGGAAGCCCCGCGCGGCGGCCTCGGCCACTGGATCGTCATCGAAGATGGCAAGATTGCCAACTATCAGGCCGTGGTGCCGTCCACATGGAACGCCGGTCCGCGCGACGAAAAAGGCCAGTCTGGCGCTTACGAAGCCGCGCTTCAGGACAACCACGTCATGGAAAATCCGGATCAGCCGCTCGAGATTTTGCGCACGATCCATAGTTTCGACCCATGCCTCGCCTGCGCTGTCCACGTGATGGACCCCGACGGCAAAGAGCGCCTGCAGGTCAAAGTCTCTTGATCCGTGTCCTGCACGGGGCATGGAATTTGAAAGGAAGAAGAAATGAGTGAACTTTTCTCATCAGAATGGATGGCCGGTTTCGCGAAAGAGTGGAATGCCGATCCTGCATTGAGCGGTGCTCTGGCGGAGATCGGGTTCAGCTCGACCATCGCCTACGGGTTCGCCGGAGATGACACTCCGAAAGGCGTTCTCGTGGTCGAAAACGGTCAAGCCGTCTCCTCCGGCGATTATGACGGGCAGGAACTCAACTGGGATATCCGTATGCCAGCCGCCAATTGGGATACATGGATGAAGAAACCGCCGAACATGATGACGCTCGGCGTGGCCTACACCACCGGTAAGCTGAAGTTCGTCGTTGGGGATTACTCCGCTATGATCAAAGACCCGCGCATGGCTGGACCCTTTATCAAGAGTTTTGCGGCTATGTCTAAGGTCGTCTGACGGCCAAACAGAGCACTCTTGATAGGAAACGCCCCCCGGCACCCGGTTGGAGGGCGTTTTCGATTCATAGACGTTTGCGCGCCGTGAGTGCTGCGGTGATCGTCCCGTCGTCGAGGTAATCGAGTTCTCCGCCGACCGGCACACCCTGCGCGAGGGAACTCACTGTGCAGCGCTCGCCCAATTCGTCAGAGATGTAATGGGCTGTCGTCTGACCGTCCACGGTCGCACTGAGTGCAAGAATAACTTCGCGAATATCCTCGTCGCGAACCCGCTGAACTAAGGCAGGGATACGCAGATCCTCTGGTCCAATCCCGTCGAGCGCAGAGAGCGTCCCGCCCAAGACGTGGTAGCGGCCTTTGAACACCTGCGCGCGTTCCATGGCCCAGAGATCGGACACGTCTTCAACGACGCAAATCTCGCCGGACGCCCGACGATCATCCGCGCAAATATCGCAGAGGTCGCCCGTGCCGATATTTCCGCAGCGGACGCATTCACGCGCATTGTCGGCCACTTGTTGCATGGCGGTCGCCAGTGGATGCATCAGGCGGCCACGTTTTTTGATGAGGTGCAGAACGGCGCGCCGCGCGGAGCGGGGCCCAAGCCCCGGCAACCGCGCCATGAGATCAATCAGATCTTCTATCTCTTGCCGACCGCTCACGCGTTGCCTCAGAACGGCATTTTGAAGTCTGCCGGAAGGCCGAGCCCTTCGGTCAGAGCCTTCATTTCGCTTTCGGCTTTCTCAGAGGCTTTCGCTTGCGCATCTTTAATCGCGGCGAGGATCAGGTCTTCCACAACTTCCTTCTCGGACGGCTGGAAGATCGACGGATCGATGTCGAGGCCAGTCAGCTGGCCTTTTGCCGTCGCTGTCGCTTTCACGAGGCCCGCGCCGGACTCACCGGTCACAGTCATCGTTTCGAGCTTTTCCTGCAGGTCAGCCATGTCTTGCTGCATCTGCTGCGCTTTTTTCATCATCCCGGCCATATCGCCGAGACCACCGAGGCCTTTGAACATTGTGGGTCTCCTAGAGTGTATTCGGGGATGGATCAGTTCTCTTCGAACGGATCCCATTCATCTTCGACTTCCTGAAGCGCATCCGTTGCTGCGGCAGCGGCGATGGCTTCGGGTGTCCGGATTTCTGCAATTTTCGCACCTGGGAAGAGTTCGAATACCTTCGCAACCATCGGGTGCTGTTTGGCTTCTTCTTCCAGAGCGCGCTGAGCCGCGTCTTTGACCTCGCGGATTGTCGTTGTGCCCTTGGGCGCCTTCGCAATCGTCACGCCCCAGCGATGGCCGGTGAAGGCGTGGAGGCGGCTTTGCAGGCGCTGCGCGAGGTCCGCAGGCGCGTCACCAGCTGGCTCGAATTCGATGAAACCCGGTTTGTAAGCGGCGATGCGCATATGGGTTTCCATGTCGATCTTGAGCTTCATGTCGCGGTGTTCACCGACAAGATCGACAAGACTCTCGAATGACGTGAAGCGGGCAAGGGCCACATCAGGTGCTTGGGCGGGGGCCGCGGCTGCACCTCCAGCGGACATTGTCGGGGCATGAACCGGACCGCGCGAGGAGGGCATCTGGCCGCCCTGCGCAGAGACACTCTCACCGTTTCCAGCCGGAGCGCCACCACCCGCAGGTCCGGACGGCGGACGCGGCGGCGGGTTCTGTTCGTTGAGCTTGCGCACGAGATCTTCGGGCAGTGGCAGGTCGGCGACATGCGTCAAACGGATGACCGCCATCTCGGAGGCCATCATGGCGTTCGGCGCGGAAGAAACCTCTTCGATTGCCTTCAAGAGCATCTGCCACATGCGCGACAGCACCCGCATCGGCAAACGAACAGACATGTCCAAACCGCGGGCGCGCTCATCCGGACCAATGGTCGGGTCTTCGGCGGCGGCTGGTGTAATTTTGATAACGGAGACCCAATGCGTGATTTCCGCAAGGTCGCGCAAAACGGCGAGAGGGTCGGCCCCATCGGCGTATTGTCCGCCGAGTTCTTCGAGCGCGCCAGCCGCATTTCCTGCCATGATCATATCAAACAGGTCGAGTACGCGCCCGCGATCTGCAAGGCCGAGCATCGCGCGGACCTGATCGACGGTCGTTTCGCCAGCACCATGGGAAATCGCCTGATCAAGGAGCGAGAGCGCATCGCGAACGGAGCCTTCCGCCGCGCGTGTGATGAGCGCAAGGGCATCCTGAGCAACCTCAGAGCCTTCTTTCCCTGCAATCGACGACAGGTGGTTCATCATCACCTCTGGCTCAATCCGGCGGAGGTCAAAACGCTGACACCGGCTCAGAACTGTAACCGGCACTTTGCGGATTTCGGTCGTTGCGAAGATGAATTTGACGTGGGCGGGCGGCTCTTCGAGGGTCTTCAACAGCGCGTTGAAGGCCGACGTCGAGAGCATGTGCACCTCGTCGATGATGTAGATTTTGTAGCGGGCAGAGGCCGCGCGGTAGTGGACGGAATCGATGATCTCGCGGATGTCATTCACACCCGTGCGGGATGCAGCGTCCATTTCCATCACGTCGACGTGCCGGCCCTCTGTGATGGCGACGCAGTGTTCGCACTCACCACACGGTTCGGTCGTCGGTCCGCCGTTTCCGTCCGGTCCGATACAGTTCATGCCTTTGGCGATGATGCGCGCGGTCGTGGTTTTGCCGGTCCCGCGAATACCCGTCATGATGAACGCCTGCGCGATCCGGTCGGCAGCAAAGGCGTTCTTGAGCGTGCGGACCATGGAGTCCTGACCGATCAGATCGGCGAAAGTCTCCGGGCGGTATTTGCGCGCCAGAACCTTGTAGCCGGTGTTGGTGTCGGTCATGTAGGTGCTCCCCTGCTTTGCGAGTTAAAGTAAGGGCGGGGGCCTGTCCCCGCAACCTCATTCGCAGTTCTGAGTTTGCTGGTCTTACTGGTCGCGCTTGGCGCTTTTGACCTTCTTCACGGATTTCACCATTTTCGAGAATTTCCGCCCGCGTTCCCGCGCCTCTGCGATGCTCTCGGAATTACGTGCGTCTTCTTCCATAAGCTTGCGCCAGCGCTCCAACCGCTCTTCGTCGAGATCACCGGCCTTAATCGCCGCTGTGATGGCACAGCCGGGTTCGGAGCGGTGCTGACAGTCGGAAAACTTGCACATCGTGGCGAGGTCCGTGATGTCCTCGAAAAGTGTCGCGATGCCTTCAGACGCATCATGCAGAGCGAGTTCGCGCATGCCAGGCGTGTCGATGAGCCAGCCACCCGCGTGCATGCGGTGCATGGAGCGGGACGTGGTGGTGTGACGCCCTTTCGCGTCGTCCTCACGAATGTCCCCGACTTCGATGTCCTCACCCGTGAGGCCGCGCGCGATGGTCGATTTGCCGACACCGGAGGACCCGACGAGCGCGATGGTCTGCCCCAATCCGCAGTAGCTTTCGAGCCGTGCGATGTCGTCCGGCGACTTTGCGTTGATCAGGAGGACTTCGGCCCCGTCGTAGAGATCTTTCGCGCGGGCCTCATAGGCCTCTGCGGCCATGTCCTCGGGTTTGTCCGCCTTGGTGATGACGATCACCGGAGTGGCCTCGGCCTCAATCGCGATGGCGAGATAGCGTTCGAGGCGGGCCTCGTTAAAGTCCTGATTGCAGGACGTGGTGATGAACAGCGTATCGATATTGGCGGCGATGAGTTGCGCCTGTGCGGCGAGACCGGCAGCCTTGCGCGAAATGACGGTCTTTCGGTCCAAGACGCGAATGATGCGCTCACCGTCCGTCAGCGCGAAATCACCTACGGCCATGTCAGTTGCGACGTGATCGCCCGTCAGAGCAATCTCGATCCGGTCCAAATTCGCATTCAGCGCCACGACAGAGCGGCGGCGCACTTCGGAAAGGCGAACGGGGGTCAGGGTTTCGGTCTCTACGAGATCGAGTTGGCCGTTGAAAAACTGGGACCAGCCCAGGTCGGTCAGGTTCGGGATCATGTTGCCACGCGCTGCGAAAGTTTCATCTATATTGCCGCGCAAAGGCATAAGAACAAGGCCGAAAGGGGCCGAGTGTTCGAGTGTGACATTTAAGGGGGATGAGGTGAGAGGCTGGACAACGACCCAAGCGGGGCTCGTTACGGCTGCTTCCTTCCGGACCTGACCGGGTTGGCGAGGCGCTCGCCCGCGCCAACCTCTCAAGCCGTTACATAGTGGTCATATGCCGGATTCGCAAGAGGGCGCAGTGCCGTGTGTTTTCGGTGGGTGTGTGCCGGAAAAGATGAAGGGGCACCGCTTGGGCACCCCTTCACTCTGCTCGAAACTTTTGAGTGCGCTTTACCCCTGCGGACGTTCCGCCCAGCCTGCGAAGATTTTCTCAAGCCCAACGACGATGTAGTAGAGAAAGATGCCGAGGAACGCCAAAGCGATCAGAACGGCAAACATCAGCGGATAATCGGCGTTGATCTTGCCGCTATCGAACAGGTGTCCGAGACCGCGACCGTGCGGCTCTACAATCTCCATGAGGTTGGTCCCGATGAAGGCGAGCGTTACGGCAACCTTCAGTGCACCGAAGAACTCCGGAAGCGTTTTGGGGAGGGCGATTTTCCAGAAGATCGTCCATTTCGACGCCCCAAGAGAGCGCAAAATGTCGCGATACTCTGGCTCAAGCGTCGAGAGACCGATGGAGACCGCCACAGAGATCGGGAAGAACGAGATCATGAACGCGATCAACACCGTATTCAGGTTGTGTTGACCGATCAGGATCAGGGCGAGCACCGGAACAACAGTGGCTTTCGGGATTGCGTTGAAGCCGACAAGCAGCGGATAGAGCGCATCGCGCATCGTCCGCGAAAAGCCCATGACCATCCCGAGAAGCGTGCCGAAGATCACAGCAACCAACAGGCCCACGACCGTGCGCCAGAGCGTTTGCCAGCCGTATATGAGGAACAGATTCCAGTATTTCGTGTAGGCCGGAAGAAGGTCGGACGGGGACGCCATTTTGTAGTTCGGCCACTGGTTTACCCAGACGATGAATTCCCAGAACGCGAGGAAGATGATGATCGCGATGGTTGGCGTAGCGATTTTTTTCCAGTGTTTCATCACGCGGCCTCCTCATCCGGTGCGCGGCCTTGGGCGATTTCGATCTGATGGCGCAGGCGATGCAGGATATCGGTGGCTTCGGGCGTGTAGATGACTTCGAGGTCCGTGCGACCGCCAAGTTTCACGTTCTCGACATGCTGCGTGGTTGCGGGGCGACCGGAGAGCACGATCACCTCGTCGGCGAGATAGACGCTTTCACGTAGGTCGTGTGTGATCAGGACGCCTGTGAACGGTTCTTCTGCACGAAGGGCGTGCATGGTCTGCCAGAGGTCTTCTCGGGTGAAGGCATCGAGCGCGCCGAACGGTTCGTCCATGATGAGTACGTCAGGCTTGTGAACGATGGCGCGGCACAAGGAGGCCCGCTGGCGCATCCCGCCGGACAACTCGGACGGGCGTTTGTCCTCAAACCCCTCGAGACCCACGAGCGCGAGAAGTTCGCGACCGCGCTCTTCTTTCTGGGCCTTCGTCATTTTGTTCGGGACAATTTCGAGCGGCAAAAGCACGTTTTGCAGGATCGTGCGCCATTCGAGCATGACAGGGTTCTGGAAGGCCATTCCGACCGTCGAGCGGGGAGAGGTCACTTTCTCGCCGTGGAGCCAGACTTCGCCCTCGTCAGGTTTCATGAGACCCGCGACCAGTTTCGTCAGCGTGGATTTTCCGCAGCCCGACGGGCCGACGACAGCACAGAAGTCGCCCTCGGGAACGGAAATGTTGAGGTTGTCGAGAACGGGCAAGGGTCCGTTTTCTGTTTTGTAGGCGTGGGTTACGCCTTTGATATCAATGAGGTTTGCCATGTCTTCGCCTTTCGCCCGCATGAAAACGGGCGCGAGCCTGTGTAGGTCCCGCGCCCGCTCGCAATCTTTTCAGTCGATTACTTCAGCATGCGCGCGTCAGCGGCCGGCAGGTAGTCTTCGGTGAAGTAGAGGCTTGCGTCAGGGTCTGCGTTGAATTCGTAGACCATTTTCAGCTGCTCGAGGGAGCCGACGAAACGCTCTTCGTCGATGCCCCCCATGCCGTTTTCGGCGACGTAGTCAGTATAGACGTTGCCATCGATGGCGAGCTGAAGGCGACGGGTTTCCAGATCGAGGTCAGAAGCCGGGTTATACTTGATCATGTATTCCACAGCGGCTTTCGGGTCGGCGACTGCGTCTTTCCAGCCGGAAAGAACTGCGGACACGAAGCCTTTGACTGCATCAGGGTTTTCCGCTGCAAAGTCGGAGTTCACGATCAGAGCGTTGCCGTAGAGGTTCACGCCATAGTCGGACATCATGATGGTGGAGATGTCGTCCTCCGGCACGCCAAGGCGCACGAGGTTCAGATAAGACGAGAAGTTGAAGCCGGTGACAGCATCGACTTTGCCTTCTGCGAGCATCGGTTCACGGGTCGGGAAGCCGACCGGCTCGACGGTGATCGCTTCCATGTCGAGATCGTTCTCGGCGGCGAAGATCGGGAACTGTGCCCATGCGCCATCCGGCGGCGGAGCGCCGAGGACTTTGCCTTCGAGGTCTTTCGGAGCCTCAATGCCAAGCGATTTGCGGCCAACGACTGCAAATGCCGGAGCATCGTAGACCATCATCATGCCGATGACAGGTGCGCCCGGGTTCTGGTCAAGGAATTTCACCAGAGAGTTGATGTCAGCCATGCCGACCGGGAAAGCGCCCGTGGCTACTTTCGGGATCGCGTCGAGCGAACCTTGGCCTGCGGAGATTTCGACGGCGAGGTCTTGATCCGCGAAATAGCCTTTTTCAACGGCGGTAAAATACGGGGCGGCCGGGCCTTCGAATTTCCAGTCGAGGGCGAACGGCATCGCAGTCTCGGCATAGGCCGCGGTAGCGGTCAGTGCGAAGGCGGCGAAAGTTGTAATGGATTTGTTGAACATGAAGCTCCCCTGTTTCGTTCTTTGATAGAATGACCGTGAGAAGGGCGCCCCGCGAGTGCCCGTTTTACAATGTTGTATACGATTTTTGTGGTCGGTCAAAAATTGAGCACATAATTCAAATTTGCCCAATTGGTAAACAAATTGAAATCGTGCGACGCGAGGATGCAGGAGTGTGGCGCCCCGCTTCGACTCACTTGCGCGAAACTTGTGCGCTCCGGGTCAGAGATGAAGCCTATAGAGTGTGAACCCGTCCGACGTTTCTCCAGCCTCTTCGAGAGTGAGACCTTCGAGTTGTGAGATGTGTTTCTTCGCGCCAGGTCCTGTCTGGAACAGGACGGTGGTGTCGCCAATCGGTGCAAGTGACCAGTTATTGTCTGCCGTCGGATTGATCGTGCCTTGCTCAATGATGTAGCGCACGAGGATGTCGCGGTTTGTATCGGGGCCTTCGAAGACAACAGTCGTCCCGTCCGCGCCGGGAAACTGGCCGCCGCCACCAGCACGATAGTTGTTTGTCGCGATGATGAACTCCATGTCGTCCGTCACGGGAATGCCGTCATGGCAGAGATCGATAATGCGCGTAGCGGATGGGTCCAAAAGCTCTCCATATCGTCCGAAGCGGGACGGCTGGGTCACATCGATCCGGTAGGTCACTCCATCGACCACGTCGAAATCATAGGAGGGAAAGATCGGATTGAGCAGCAGGGCGTCGGTCGCGCCCGACGGAATCTGGTTGAAGAGCCCCGCTGACCGCTCAAGCCAGCCTTTGAGTTGCGCGCCGTTGATCCGAAGTGCGCGGATGGTGTTCGGATAGAGGTAGAGGTCGGCGACGTTCTTGATCGCGATATCGCCCGCTGGCACGTCCGTGTAATGGAGCCGACCACCGAGCCCGCCGGATTTGAACGGAGCCGCAGAGGAAAGGATCGGAAGGCCCTCGTGCTCTGTGCCCTGCATCATCTCTTGCACATACAGAATTTGCGCATTGGCAACGATCTGCACAGAGGGATCGTCGGCGACCAAGGCGAAGTAGGAATGAAGAGGCGCGGACGTCTTTCCGACTGGCCGCCGTACATAGGCGAGCGTTTCCTCGTGGACGTCCCGCACGGAGTCGAGGACGTTGGTTACACTCTTCACGAGGGGTGTGATGGAGTGATCAGGGTTAGTCTGGCTGATAGGGCGTGCCTCGACGGAGGCCTCCTGCACGCGCCAACTCTCTCCGTCTTTTTCGAGCAGGAGATCAATGACCCCGAGGTGGGAACCCCAGTGCCCTGCCATAGTCGCCGGCTTTCCGTGAATCAGCCCATTTTCTGCGTCGATCCCGTCGCGACCCTCGAAGTCCGGCGAGGGGAACACACCATGTGTGTGACCGGTGAGCACGACGTCGATCCCGTCAATGCCCGCAAGCGGGACCGCCGCGTTTTCCATGCCTGTGGTGTGTTCTGTTGGCCCGATACCAGAGTGGTTGAGGGCAATAATGAGGTCTGCGCCCTTCGCTTTCATTTCGGGAACGTAGGCGCGGGCAGTCTCGATAATGTCGCGTGCGACGACCTTTCCTTCGAGGATTTTACGGTCCCACATCATAATTTGCGGCGGCAGGAACCCGATCAACCCGATCTTGAGCGTCTGCGTCGCGCCGGTTCCGTCGATTATCTCTTGATCGATGAGAACATAGGGGGGCAGGAGCGTTGCGTCGTCGAGAGGGTTCTCTTGCTTGTCGACAATCGCATTTGAGCAGACGATCGGGAAATTCGCACCAGCGACGGTATTTAGCAGGAACTCCATGCCATAGTTGAACTCATGGTTGCCGAGGGTTCCAGCATCAAAGCCGATCGTGTTCATCGCGGTGATCATAGGGTGTTCGAGCGAATTACTCATGCCGCGTTCATAGGCGATATAGTCGCCCATGGGATTGCCTTGAAGGAAGTCTCCGTTGTCATAAAGCACGGAGTTGCGCGCCTCGGAACGTGCTGTTTCGATCAGCGAGGCCGTGCGCGCCAATCCAAAGGCGTTCACGGGTTGGTCGGCATAGTAGTCATACGGAAAAATGTGGACGTGGAGGTCCGTCGTTTCCAACACGCGTAGGTGCGCTTCGTTGTTACGTGCCTGTTCCGAAAATTTGTGAAGCGATGTCAAAACGGGCCCCGTTGTATCTTGTGCGGTATCGTCCACGTCGCGCGATGGATTTGGCGCTAAAATGAACAAGGTTTTCATGTAGTTCAATTCCAAACGCAGAATATCTGGGATCGCGGCGCGATGCTGTTCCGTGTCGCGAAACCTTGTCGCAGATTGGCAACAACTCGGGGCGTCGCGTTGCTCAGAGGTCGAGAAGCACTGTTGGCTTCGCAGAGAACTCTGCCTAACTGCTCCCATGAAAAACGAAGCGGTGGCTCTCGGAGCCGGAACACTGAACAGGGCGGCGCATCTACGTACCAAGACAGAGACCCTCGCGGCGGACACTTCCGCGCGTTGGCTTCCCCTGTGGCGCGGGCGCGTTCCTGTCTCTGAACACGGTGATTTGCAGTTTGGCTCGGCGCCGCCTGAAATCGCTGACGACTCTATCTTTTTGGGTCTTTTGCCTGACGGCGCTCCGGTTCTCGCGCATGATGTGAGTGCTTTGGAGCCGTTGGGCGATGAGGCAGAGGCACTGTCATCCTGGTCGACAGCTGCCGTGCACTGTGATGGACTGCCAGACCACGCATTCCATGACCTTCGCGCGGTAATGACGACGCTTTCCCCGCTTGAGGCTGAGATCGCCGCCACGGCGCGGGGGCTGTTAGAGTGGCACCGGAATCACGGCTTCTGCGCGCGCTGCGGAGCGCAAAGCCAGATGTCAGAGGGTGGCTGGCGGCGGGATTGCGGAGCGTGCGGAGGTCAACATTTCCCACGCACCGATCCGGTTGTCATTATGCTTGTGACACACGGGAATGATGTCCTCGTCGGGCGGAACGCGGAATGGCCGACCGGATTTTTCTCGATCCTTGCGGGGTTTGTCGAACCGGGGGAGCCGCTTGAGGCCGCTGTCCGTAGGGAAGTGTTCGAAGAGGCTGGCGTCAGGGTCGGCGAGGTCGAGTATGTCGCCTCTCAGCCATGGCCGTTTCCGGCGTCTCTCATGCTCGGGTTCCGGGCAAAGGCCCTGACCCGAGAGATCATCATTGACCCGACCGAGATCGAAGAGGCGCGGTGGGTGAGTCGAGAAGAAATGATGCAAATTTTTGCAGGCGAGCATCCTGAAGTGTCTGCGCCGAGAAAAGGCGCCCTTGCGCATTTCCTGATGCGCAAATGGCTTGAAGATCACCGCGCATAACCGAAAAAGATACTGAAACGTGAACCGAAGAGTGGCCCAAGCATGAAGTTTTCGACTCGCAAAGATATTGAAGCTCCGGCTGAGTACGTTTTCGCGCAGATCACGGATTTCGATGCGTTTGAACGTCAGGCAATGCGGCGTGGCGTTGAATTAACTCGCAAATCGCCCGCTCAGGCGCGCGGTGTGGGCGCCTCTTGGGTCCTCAAAGTTCCGTTTCGGGGTAAAGTGCGGGATATGACGGCCGAGATTACGGAAATGGATGCGCCGAACGTCCTCAAAGGTCTCGCGGTGTCCGGTGGTCTGAATATGGAAATGACTGCGGAGCTCGTTCCCCTGTCACCCCGTAGAACGCGCCTGACCTTTGGATATGACGTGCGTCCGAAGAGCCTCACCGCGCGGATTCTCGTCCAGTCGGTGAAATTCGCCAAAGGCACGTTACAAAAACGATTCGAAAAACGGGTCGCGACATACTGCCAGCAGGTGAGCGATCAGTATGCTGACTCGGTTAAAGTCTGATCAGTTCCGACGCGGGTCAGCCGGATAGACGCCGAGGATTTCGACCATCTCGGTGAAATAGCGCAATTCGTCGAGCGCAAGACGCACATTCGGGTCGTCCGGGTGCCCCTCGATATCCGCATAGAACTGCGTTGCAGTGAAAACGCCGTCGACCATGTAGCTTTCGAGCTTGGTCATGTTGACGCCATTTGTCGCAAAGCCACCCATCGCCTTGTATAGCGCAGCGGGAATGTTGCGGACGCGGAACATGAAGGCAGTGACCATCTTCTCTGCACGACGGCTATGGTCCGGTTCGCGGGACATAATCAGAAAGCGGGTCGTGTTGAGTTTGTGATCCTCGATGTGACGGGCGAGGACGTCCAATCCGAAAATCTCGCCAGCCAGCTCAGAAGCGAAAGCACCGATAGATTCGTTGCCCTCTTCCTTCACCGACCGCGCAGCGGCGGCGTTATCGGACCAATTGAAGGTGCGCAGACCATGCTCTTTTACGAAACCGCGGGCCTGTCCGAGAAGAACGGACATCGCGCGGACGTCCTTGATGTCTTCGATTTTGGTGCCGGGCAACCCGAGTAGGTTCACATGCACGCGGACGAAGGTTTCATCGATGATATGGAGACCGGAATCAGGCAGCAGGTGATAGACGTCTTGCACACGACCGTAGGTCGAATTCTCGACGGCGATCATCCCGAGATCAGCCGCGCCGGAGCGCACAGCCTCCATCGCATCTTCAAAAGTCGGGCAGGGAAGCGGCTCGTAATCAGGGCGCGCCTCTGCACAAGCTTGGTGGGAATAGGAGCCCGGCTCCCCCTGAAATGCGATGCGAGAGGTCATTTTCTTGCCCTGTTGCCAAATTGTTTTGCGCTAACCTTGCTTGCGGACGGTGTTACACCTTGAAATGAATCATGGGAAGCGGGTAGTAAGCGCGCGACGAACCTATATGAACGGAACGCGATATGTTCAACACTATGACCCTTGTTAAGATCGTGGGCGGCGTTTGCGGCACCTTCTTGATCTTCCTTTTCGCTAATTGGGCTGGCTCTGCAATTTACGCTATGGACGCAACTGGCCATGATGGCGAGCATGCTCAGGCCTACGTCATCGCCACCGGTGATGAAGACGTCGTAGAAGAAGAAGTCATCGAAATCAGCTTCGACGAACTGCTCGCGTCTGCCGATGCAGGTAAAGGCGAACGTGTCTTCAACAAATGTAAAGCCTGCCACAAAGTTGACGGCTCCAACGGCACCGGCCCGCACCTCGATGGTGTGTTCGACCGCGCAGTCGCTTCTGTCGATGGCTTCGCTTACTCCGATGCAATGGTTGCTCATGGCGGCGCATGGGACGCTGAAGCACTCAACATCTTCCTTGAGAATCCGAAAGCTGTTGTTCCGGGCACCAAAATGTCCTTCGCAGGTCTCGGCAAAATCGAGGACCGCGCTGATCTGGTTGCTTACCTGCAGTCGATCTCCGGCTGATCGCGATATATTTCCTGCCTCTTCGGCAGTTTGAAATTCGGAAACCCTGTCCGCTCCGGTGGACAGGGTTTCTTTTTGGGCTAACACTCCTCTCGTGCCTGACTGCTCACGGAAATTCGACTGCATGTTGCTTGCATGTGTGACCGTCGTCCCATTACCGTCATGAAACAGCGGCACTGTGCCAACGGTTTGAACCAACCTGAGAGGTCAAAGATGATTCAAAAATCCGTTTACCGTGTATTCGCACCGGTTTTTGCATGCGTTTCAGTGCTTGCGGGGGCGGCGACAGCGGAAGACGCCGAGATCATCACCTCCACATGGTATTCCGAATGGAATGAGGCAAAATATGCCGAGCCTTTCGATCATCTCGATTATGTGAACCCGGACGCTCCGAAGGGCGGCTCGATGTCTCTCGGCACGGTCGGCACATTCGACAGTATGAACCCCTATTCGACGCTCTCCGGAACGCCTGCGGCTTTGTCGACAGTCATGTACGAGCGTTTGATGGTCAGCACTGACGATGAGTTCAAATCCGTCAGCTATTGCCTGATTTGCGAGACCATTGAGTATCCTGAAAGCAAGGATTGGGTGATCTTCAACCTGCGCGACGACGTGACCTTCTCGGACGGAACGCCGATGACGGCCGAGGATGTGGCATTCACCCACAACAAATTCATTGCAGAGGGAACGCCGTCCTGGAGGGCGGGCGTCTCTGCGATGATCGAAAAAGTCGAAGCTCTCGATGAGCACACCGTCAAATTCACCTTCATGCCCGACATCCCTCGCAATGGCCTGATCGAACAGGCGGGCGCGACACTCGTGATGAAAAAGGCTTGGTATGAAGAGACTGGTCATCGCCTCGACGAGAAACGCTATGAAATCTCTCCGGGCACCGGGCCCTATATGTTTGCGGGATATGATGCGGGGCAATGGGTCGAATACACGCGCAACCCGGACTACTGGGGCGAAGACCACCCGCTCAACGTGGGGCGCAACAACCTTGATACCATCCGCGTTGTCTACTTCGGCGACACAGTTGCCGCGTTCGAAGCCTTCAAGGCTGGAGACATTACTTTCCGGCAGGAGCGGTCCTCGCTCCAGTGGGCGACCGGTTATGATTTCCCGGCCCTCGAAAAAAGTTGGGTGAAGAAGGACGAGTTGCACAACGGCGCTTTGCCTGCGGCGCTCGGGTTCCTTTTCAACCTACGTCGCGAGAAATTCCAGGATCGCAATGTCCGCCTCGCACTCGGTCTGATGTATAACTTCACATGGACGAACGAGACGCTCCAATACGGTCTGTTCACCCAACGTGTCAGCAACTGGCAAGCGCCAGGCCTCATGGCCGAGGGCTTGCCCGAAGGCGCCGAGCTTGCCGTGCTCGAAGGGGTGAAAGCGGATCTTCCAGACGCGATTTTCACCGAAGAGGCGTTCATGCCGCACACCTCCGGAGAACGCTCGCTCGACCGACGCAACATGCGCCAAGCCATCGCCCTCCTGGAGGAAGCTGGCTACACGCCGGGTGACGATGGAATGATGCGCAATGCCGCAGGGGAGACACTCGATGTCGAGTTCCTGCATTACAGCCCGTCTTGGGACCGGATCATCAAGCCCTACGTCGAAAACCTGACCGCGCTCGGGGTGAATGCGCGCTACAACCGTATCGACCCGAACCAGTATCAGGCCCGCACTCAGAGCTTTGACTACGACATGCTTTACGATGGCTATTCGAACGGGTTTGAGGAAGGGTCCGGTTTCTTGCAGAAATACGGGTGTGAGGACGTCGATGACATCTTCAACCCAGCTGGCTACTGCAATCCTGCCATCGACAAGATTGGTGAGGAACTGATGAAGGTCGAAAGCTACGAGGATCTCACGGCCCACGTCCGCGCCGCCGACCGTATCATGCGCTATGACTATTTTATTGTGCCTGCACATATGAACGATACCCATTGGGTCGCCTACTACGACATGTACGAGCACCCGTCCGAGGATAAAATGCCGCCTCTGGCTCTGGGACAGCTGGACTTCTGGTGGGTGAATGCCGAGAAGGAAGCTGCGCTGCGTGAAGCGGGCGCCCTGAAATAAGAACAATAAAGAGCAGGACGGGTCATGGGAGCCTATATTCTCCGGCGCTTGCTACTCATTATTCCGACGCTGGTCGGGATCATGGTGGTGAACTTTGCGTTGACGCAATTCGTTCCGGGTGGGCCGGTGGAACAGGTCCTCGCGAACCTTCAAGGCGAAGGCGATGTGTTCGAGAACATCACCGGCGGCCAAGGCGATATCGACATTTCGATCGACGGTCAGGCCGCCAGCAACGCGACCAATACGTATGAAAGTGACTACGTCGGCGCGCGTGGACTTCCGCCGGAGTTCATCGAGGATCTGGAGCGCCAGTTTGGCCTCGACAAGCCGCCGCTAGAGCGTTTCCTCTCAATGATGTGGAACTACATGCGGTTCGATTTTGGGGAGAGTTACTTCAAATCGGAACGTGTGCTCGACATGGTCTGGGACAAACTGCCGGTGTCGATCTCGCTCGGCCTCTGGGCGACGCTGATTTCTTATATGATCTCCATCCCGCTTGGCATCCGCAAAGCGGTGCGCGACGGGTCGAGCTTTGATACCTGGACTTCAGGCATCATCATCGCCGCCTATGCGATTCCGGGCTTTCTCTTTGCGATCATGTTGCTCGTGCTTTTCGCGGGCGGGTCGTATTTCCAGATTTTCCCGCTGCGCGGTCTCACCTCGCCAAACTGGGATGAATTGAGCATTCTGGGCAAGATCGGGGACTATTTCTGGCACATCACGCTGCCGGTCGTCGCCTCCGTGATCTCGTCCTTCGCGACTCTGACTTTGCTGACCAAGAACTCGTTCCTCGATGAAATCCGCAAACAGTATGTGGTTACCGCGAAGGCCAAAGGCCTCTCTG
Organism: Celeribacter litoreus; assembly: GCF_020165855.1. GTDB lineage: Bacteria > Pseudomonadota > Alphaproteobacteria > Rhodobacterales > Rhodobacteraceae > Celeribacter > Celeribacter litoreus. The sequence continues at coordinate 172,740 of NZ_JAIUFY010000013.1, forward strand.
AGTCCCGCGTGCTTTACGGTCACGTGTTCCGCAACGCGATGCTGATCGTGATCGCAGGTTTCCCGAGCCTCTTCATCGGTGTGTTCTTTGGTGGATCGGTCATCATCGAGACGCTCTTCTCACTCGATGGATTGGGACGCATGGGCTATCAGGCCGCACTTGAGCGCGATTATCCCGTGATTTTCGGCACGCTCTTCTTCTTTGGCCTCATTGGCCTCGTCGTCGGCATCCTGTCCGACTTGATGTATGTGTTTGTTGACCCGCGCATTGATTTTGAACGGAGGGACACATGAAGATCTCCGAGCTGAACCGCAGACGTTGGCGGAATTTCAAATCGAACCGCCGCGCCTTTTGGTCGCTGATCATCTTTTCGATCCTGTTTGGGCTGTCTCTGTTTGCCGAGTTCCTCGCGAACGACAAACCGATCCTCGTGCAGTATCGGGGCAGCTACTACATGCCAATCTTCAAGTTCTATCCCGAGACTGAGTTCGGCGGGGATTTCAGGACAGAAGCGGTCTATCGCTATCCGGAGGTTCAATGCCTCGTCGCGACCGGCGGGATGAACATCTGCTTCGACGATCCGGAGGGGTACCTCGAAGACGCCAAGGATGGTGTCGTTGAGGGGGAGCAGGTCGAGAAGGGCTGGATGATCTGGCCGCCCATTCGCTACTCGTTCAACACGCAGGTTGAGGGTCCGGGTGCGGCACCTTCGCCGCCGACGTCGCAGAACTGGCTCGGCACGGATGACACCAAACGCGATGTGGTCGCGCGCGTGATCTACGGTTTCCGCTTGTCCGTCTTCTTCACCTTGATCGTCTCCGTCGCGGCTTCGCTCATCGGGATTGTAGCCGGCGCGATCCAAGGCTTCTTTGGCGGGCGCACCGACCTCATCTTCCAGCGTGTGCTGGAGATTTGGGGCGCGATGCCGTCGCTCTACGTGATCATCATTCTATTCGCCATTCTCGGGCGAAGTTTCTGGCTCCTTGTCTTTGTCACGATCCTCTTCGGCTGGACCGCGCTGGTTGGCGTGGTTCGGGCAGAATTCCTGCGGGCGCGGAACTTTGAATACATCCGTGCGGCCCGTGCGCTCGGTGTGTCGAACTGGGTCATCATGTTCCGCCATATGCTTCCGAACGCGATGGTGGCGACCCTGACGATGCTGCCCTTCATCGTGACGGGGAACATCGGGACGCTCGCGTCGCTCGACTTCCTCGGCTTCGGTCTGCCATCGAGCTATCCGTCGCTGGGTGAATTGACGCTTCAGGCCAAACAGAACCTTCAGGCCCCGTGGCTCGGCTTCACGGCCTTCTTCACCTACGCCATCATGCTATCGCTCCTCGTCTTCGTGTTCGAAGGCGTCCGCGACGCATTTGATCCGAGAAAGACCTTCCGATGAGCCTCCTAGAATACAAAGACCTGCGGATCGGGTTCCGTCAGGACGGCGGCGTGGTCGAGGCCGTCAAAGGCGTCTCCTTCAAGATCGAGAAGGGGGAGACAGTTGCGCTCGTGGGTGAATCCGGGTCCGGCAAGTCGGTCACGGCGCTCTCCTCTGTGAACCTTTTGGCCGACACTGCTGTGATCGAGGGATCGGTCACATATGAAGGGCAGGAACTGGTCGGTGCCTCCGAGAAGACCCTGCAAAAGCTGCGTGGCAACGATATCAGCTTCATCTTCCAAGAGCCGATGACCTCGCTTAACCCACTCCACACGCTCGAAAAACAACTCGCCGAAGTGATGCTGTTGCACCAAGGGCTCACGGGAGAGCAGGCGCGGGCGCGGATTATCGAGCTGTTGGATCAGGTCGGCATCCATGATCCGGAGAGCCGCCTCAAGGACTATCCCCACCAGCTTTCCGGTGGCCAGCGTCAGCGTGTCATGATCGCGATGGCGCTCGCGAATGAGCCTGAGTTGCTCATCGCGGACGAGCCGACAACGGCGCTGGACGTGACCATTCAGGCGCAGATTCTCGAACTCTTGGCTGAACTGAAATCGCGTCTCGGGATGTCGATGCTTTTCATCACGCACGACCTCAATATCGTCCGGAAATTCGCGGACCGAGTCTGCGTGATGAAGGACGGGGAAATCGTTGAGACTGGCGTAACGAGCGAGATTTTCGACAATCCACAGCATCCGTATACACAAATGCTCTTGGCCGCTGAGGCGACGGGGCGACCGAACCCTGTGCCCGAAGACGCGCAAATCGTTGCAGAGACGAAAGATCTCCGCATTTGGTTTCCGATCCAACGGGGCCTCCTGCGTAAAACCGTGGGTCATGTGAAGGCCGTGAACGCCGCAACATTCTCGGTGCGAGAGGGGGAGACCGTCGGCATCGTCGGTGAGTCCGGTTCTGGGAAAACCACCCTCGCGCTCGCAATGATGCGCCTGATTTCCTCCCAGGGGCCGGTGGTCGTGCTGGGGAATGATATTCAGGGCTGGTCCAACAAGAAGCTGCGCCCGATGCGGGCCGACATGCAGATCGTGTTTCAGGACCCTTATGGATCGCTCTCGCCGCGGATGACCGTGGAGCAGATCATCTCCGAAGGTCTCGGCGTCCATCAGGTCGAAGGATATGCCTCCAAAGAGCAGGCTGTAATCGACATCATGCGCGAAGTGGGCCTCGATCCTGAAACGCGGCACCGCTACCCGCACGAGTTTTCAGGTGGTCAGCGGCAGCGGATTGCGATCGCACGGGCGATGATCCTGCGGCCTCGTCTCTTGGTGCTCGATGAACCAACATCGGCGCTCGATATGACGGTGCAGGTTCAGATCGTGGAGTTGTTGCGCAAGCTTCAGGTGAGCCACAAGCTCGCGTATCTCTTCATCTCTCACGATCTGCGCGTCGTGCGCGCCCTGAGCCACAAGGTTCTTGTGATGAAGCGCGGCGATGTCGTGGAGATGGGGACGGCGGATGAAGTTTTCGAGGCCCCCAAAGAAGACTACACGCGCGCGCTCATCAGTGCTGCGCTCGACCTCGAAGTCAAAGAAGGCGCCGGAGTTTAACCCGACGCCTTCTCAAAATTCCGATTACACTGTTGATCAGGTTGGCCCGAGTGTCTCGCAATCCGTGCCGCGCGCATCGAGACGGCGGCATGTCAGTGCGGCCATATCTTCCGTTAGGCCGAGGAAATTCGCGTCGTAACCCTTGTTCGTCTTCACGACTTTCCGGAGTGCGCCGTCGAGCATTTCGACTTCCGTCAGAGCCGTTTTCAAGAGCGCCTTACGGGCTTCGTATTCGCTCGTGTAGGTACCAATGTTGACGCCGTAGTAGCGGCTGCCAGACGTGGAAATGCGGGTCACGACTTCGGGTGCGGTGGCCGCCGTCGCAGGCGGTGGCGTCGTGGCGGACGGAGTGACTTGGAGTGAGGCCAGCTGCACTTGTTCCGGCCGTGGCGTTGGGGCGATGGCCGGGATAGCCGCGGGCTTGGCGCGTGCCGTCTCCGCGAGAATCGTGCTTGCCTCAAGTGTTGCGGCCTGCGCTGCGGTCAGGAGCAACGCCTCTTCCTCCGCTTGGGCAAGGGCGTCCATCACATCAGATGACGCCGCGAGAAGCAGTTCTTCCTCTGCAGGTTCCAGCTCTGGCGCAGGGCGCAGTTTTGGAATCCGGCTTTTCTCCATGTTGATAGAGACCCGAATGATTTTCGATGCAACGTCCGGCGCATCCTGATTGCCTGCGACCATAATGGCCCCGTTGCTCGATTTTCCGAGATAGGGCGGCACTGCAGGTTTGACTGTTTTGACGTTCGTTGGCGCGCGTTTGAAGCCGAGGTCCATGAGTTCAACCACCTTCGCGTTACGGGAGACCGTCGAGCGACCCCCCAAAACTGTCGTGATGATGCGCTCATTCCCATGGCGCGCAGAAGCCGTCAGGTTGTAGCCCGCTGCGGAGGTAAAGCCCGTCTTGATGCCATCTGCTCCAGGATAGGAGTTCAGAAAGCGGATGTTGGTGTGGCTCACCGTGCGAACACCGGCGTCGGCGGTCTTGCGCGAGAAGATGTTGTAGTAGTCTGGGTAGTCGTAAAAGACATGGCGCCCGAGAACGGTCATGTCCCGCGCAGTCGAAAGGTGTCCGGCTTCGGTCAAACCGTTCGCGTTCTTGAAGGTCGTGCGGGACATTCCCATCGCTTTTGCTGTCCGATTCATCCGGCGTGCAAATGCGGCCTCCGAGCCTTCAATCGCTTCACCGATCGCTGTGGCTGCGTCGTTGGCAGACTTCACGGCAGCCGCGCGGATCAGGTAGCGGAGTTTGATTTGTTGCCCTGCTTTCAGCCCGAGTTTTGAGGGCGGCTCAGATGCGGCATTGCGGGACACAGTGACCAAGGTGTCGAGCGTAATCTCACCGTGTTCGACAGCTTCGAACGCGATGTAGAGAGTCATCATCTTGGTCAGGGAAGCGGGGTGGAGGCGCGTATCTGCGTTGGTGGCGTGGAGGACTTTGCCGTTGCGGGCGTCCATAACCAGCGCGGCGTATTCAGCCGCCGCCGCGCGTATGGCCGAGGTCGCCAGCATCGCCAAAGCGATCAGTAGAACTAGGAATCCATGTCGGAAAACGGCACGCGGCACGGACCGCGCCTGCACGTTGCTCATCATCATAACTCTGCCTCAACCTGCCGGATCATTTCGCCCAGCTTTAATTGGGAACACGCTAACACAGGCGGCCGTTTCAGAAAACAGCCAATTTTCAAGGGTTTCCAGAGGGTGCAGAGATGCAACGCCATATCTGGTGGCCAAGGCCGGGTTGGCTACCACATATTTGAGGGACGTGCGCTCGCGATATTTCAGTTACCGAGAGATGGAGTAGATCAAATCCGGAAGGACGGTGATAGACGGCAATTCGCGAAACCGTGGATGGTCTGTTGGTGGTTCAGCGTGTTCGATTTCCCACGTGTAATTGTGAGGCACATAAACGCCCCATGCGCCGGCCTCAATTGGCGGAATCACGTCAGATTTCATAGAGTTGCCGACCATCATCGCCTCGGATGGAGTGATGCCGTGGCGCGCGAAAATTTCTGCGTAAACCGGCTGTGTCTTCGCGGACACGACCTCTACGCCGTCGAACAGATCGCCAAGTCCCGATTGTGCAAGCTTGCGCTCCTGGTCGAGGAGATCGCCTTTCGTGACCATCAGGATGTCAAAATCCTGTGCGAGCGTTTTGATCGTCGTTTCCACCCCGTCTAAGAGATGGATGGGATGCCGCAACATATCCTGCCCCGCGGCGATTAATTCTGAGATGACGGAGGCGGACACGCGCTCTTCTGTGACCTCGATTGCGGTTTCGATCATCGTCAGGACGAAGCCCTTAATGCCGAACCCATAGTGCCCGAGATTGCGCCGCTCCGCCTCCAAGAGACGTCCCGAGAGATGATCCGGATCCGTGAAATCCTTGAGCAGGTCGGCGAATCGCTCTTGGGTCATTCGAAAGAATTGTTCGTTTTCCCAAAGGGTATCGTCGGCATCAAAGGCGATTGTTGTGAGTTTATCGGTCATATGATCGGCGCTCCTTTGCGCCTTTGGGCATAACGCTCTTTATTCGGTGGCAAAAGGGGCTATATAAACGCTCCAACTTCCTGAACCGCGACATAGAATATTTGGAGAGTTTGAGAGTGACCTTGGCGCCTCAACTTATGGCAGACAACGACGACGGCTCGAATGATGATGGTGATGTCGGTCTCGCGCTCAAAACGCGCCCGAAGACCAAACGTCCGCCGCTCTACAAAGTCATGCTGCTCAATGACGACTACACGCCGATGGAATTCGTCGTGCTCGTTCTCGAACGCTTTTTCGGCATTGGTCACGGTCAAGCGACTGAAATCATGCTGACCGTCCACAAAAAAGGTCTCGCGGTCGTCGGGGTTTTCCCGTTCGAGATTGCGGAAACCAAGGTGCATCAGGTGATGGACTTCTCGCGTCGTCATCAGCATCCGCTGCAATGCACGATGGAAAAGGAATAGGCGTTTCGCCTTTTCACGATGCTCGCCGCGCGTCTTCCCTTACTTCTTGAACCGCTGACCGCTGACACGCGGGTGGTGATTTATCGCCCGCGCGCGGAGGACGTGTTTCCCGATGTTCTTTCGGGCGTGAAAGTGCAGATTGTGCAGGGTTTCAAGCCCGACGCCGATGCGTTTTCTGCGCGTGGGTTCGAGGTCGTGACCAACGCGCAGGCCGAGTTCGATCTCGCTATCGTCGCTGTCCCGCGTTCGAAACTCGAGGCGCGCGCACTGATCGCAGATGCGGCTTCGCGGGCCAAACGGGTGATCGTCGATGGCCAAAAGACGGATGGTATCGACAGCCTTATCAAAGACATCAATAAACGCGCCTCATCGCCCCAGTCCGTGTCCAAAGCACACGGCAAGGCGATTGCTTTCTCGGATGGAGATTTTTCTGATTGGGCGGATCCGGGGCCGCTGCATCTGATCGACGGGTTCGTGACGCGTTTGGGTGTGTTCTCTGTCGACCGCGTTGATCAGGCGTCGAAGCTGTTGGTTGAGGCGCTGCCGGAAAAACTGCCGGCAAAGGTTGCCGATCTCGGGGCTGGTTGGGGCTATCTTTCCCGCGCGATTTTGGCGCGTGAGGGCGTTCGGGAGTTGCACGTAGTCGAGGCCGAAGCAGCGGCCCTCGCGTGTGCCAAAGAGAACCTCGATGATCCGCGGGCGCAGTTCCATTGGGAAGATGCGACCCGATTTTCGCCTACGACCCGCTTGGATGCAGTGATCATGAATCCCCCGTTCCACACGGCGCGTGCGGCTGATCCGTCGCTCGGGCAGGCATTTATCGCCAATGCCGCGCGTATTCTCGCGCCGCATGGTGAATTGTGGCTCGTGGCGAACAAACAGCTGCCATATGAGGCGACACTCGCTGCGCATTTTGGCAGCTATGATCAGTTAGCAATCACTGGCGGTTTCAAATTGCTTCACGCCGCGAAACCCCTTCGCAGATCCGGCCCGAGTGCCTAGGGTAGGCGCAAGTCAATCAGGGAGACACCCGCTATGAGTTTTTCGATCGAGGGCAAAACCGCCATCGTGACCGGAGCTGCCAACGGAGTTGGCCTCGCTGTTGCACGCCATTTTCTGGCGCAAGGCGCCAACGTGATGTGCGCCGACATGGATGAGGCAAGCCTGAGTGAGCAATATGGTGAAGAGGCTGAGGCGGAAGATGCGCGCATCGCCTATTTCGCGGGGGATCTGCGGCAAAAGCTCACGGTGGCGAACCTTCTCTCGGCTACCATAGATGCGTTTGATGGTGTCGATATTCTGGTCAATGCATCCCGTCAGGTTGCTATGAGCGAGCCGCTCTCCGAGTTGGAGGACAATGTGTCCGACCTCATGGACCAAAACCTGATGACCGCGCTGAGACTGACCCAGCAAGTCTCTAAATGGTGGATCAAGCAGGGTGAGAAATCCGAAGACTCTGAGGACGTAATGGGGTCCATCGTAAACCTGTCCTCGATTGCGGCCCGACGCTGCCAGCCCGAATTGTTGGCCTTCTCGATTTCATCGGCTGCCGTCGATCAGATGACGCGCGCAATGGCCGTCGCCTTGGCACCGCACCGAATTCGTGTGAATGCGGTCGCCTTTGGCTCTGTCATGAGCCGCTCCCTGAAAGACATGCTCGCGGATAATCCGGACTATCGGTCCGAGATTATTGCCAAGACGCCAATGGGGCGTGTTGCATCCGCCTCAGAGGTCGCTGAAACGGTGCAATATCTCGTGTCCGACTGCTCCGGTTTTATGACTGGTCAGATCCTGACCGTCGATGGCGGGCGCACGCTCGTTGATCCGGTGCATGCGCCAACGCACTGATCCTCATTCGGGATACTCGATCTTGCAGGCTTCGATTCCGGCGCTCGCCTGAACCGATAGTTGCGCCTCTTTCGCCTTTAGAGCGGCAAGTTTCGCGGCTTCGCCGTCAAGATCGATGGATTTCGGAACGAGGCGAGTTTCGAAGTCCGGGACGCGACAGTATTGCGGCGCACCATTTACGTCATATCCACAAATTTCGGTGTCGTATTCGAGGAACTGTCGTTCTTCGAGAGCGTAGCCACGCGCGATATTGCCCTCTGCTTCCGCGATGAAGCTCTGCACCTGCCGGAGGTCTTTTGTGGCTCGTGAAATGCACATTTGCTGTTCGGAGCAGGCCGCCAGCAGCGGCAGAACAGCGAGCGGGATAAACCAGCGCATTGGGAACTCCTTCTCTGAGACATATGTCAGGATAGCAATTTCTGAAGGTGATGTAAGGTCGCTTGCCGTCGCAGGGGCCTAGCTGTTACCAGTGGTCCGGCTGAGGCAAGGAGAGATCGCAATGACCGATGAAATGAAGTCAGAAAAAGAACGGGCCAGCAGCTGGTTCCGTCAACTGCGCAATGACATCGTTGCGGCTTTTGAGGCCTTGGAAGACACCCAGACGACCGGACCGTTCGCCGAAGAGCCCGCCGGGCGTTTCGAAGTGACCGAAACCAAGCGCACCTCTGATGACGGATCGGATGCTGGCGGCGGGCTTATGTCTGTCATGCGCGGTGGTCGGGTATTCGAGAAGGTTGGCGTCAACGTCTCGACGGTTTACGGCAAACTCGGTGAACGGGCGCAGATGGCGATGGCTGCGCGTAAGGGCCTGCCGGGCATGAAAGAAGATCCGCGCTTTTGGGCAGCTGGGATTTCGCTCGTGGCGCACATGCAAAACCCGCACACCCCTGCCGTTCACATGAATACACGCATGTTCTGGACCCCGCACGGATGGTGGTTCGGCGGCGGCTCTGATCTCAATCCTTGCATCGAATATAAAGAGGATACGGCCCAGTTTCATGCGGTTCAGAAAGAACACTGTGACCGTCACGATCTCGCGTATTACCCGCGTTTCAAGGAATGGGCTGACGAGTATTTCTTTGTCCCGCACCGCGGTAGAGCACGCGGCGTGGGTGGCATCTTTTTTGATGATCACAACACTGGCGACTGGGAAAAGGATTTTGCTTTTACCCAAGACGTTGGCCGCGCCTTCCTGCCTGCTTTCCTCGGCGTGACGGAAAAACGCCGCGATACCCCGTGGACTGAGGCCGACAAAGACGCGCAGCTCGTCCACCGTGGCCTCTATGCCGAGTACAACCTCGTTTATGACCGCGGGACCAAGTTCGGCCTTGAAACCGGTCATGACGCCAATGCGGTTTTGATGTCTTTGCCGCCGATGGCGAAGTGGGTCTGACCCTCCGTGTTCGGTGACGGGCTCTGGGCCTTCATCCTAGCCAGCTTCGCCATTGAGGCGACGCCCGGACCGAACATGGCCTACCTTATCGTGCTCGCGGCAACCGAAGGACGCCGTGCCGGATACGCCGCTGTTGCGGGTGTAGCGCTTGGTCTGCTTATTGTCGGACTTTTGTCGGCCCTTGGTCTGGCAGCTTTGATCTCTGCCTCCCCCGTCCTGTTCCAAGCGTTGCGTTGGGCCGGAGTGGTTTATCTTCTGTGGCTCGCCTATGACGCGTGGCGTCCGGAGAGGCCCGAGGAGAATGCGTTTAGGAGCAAGAACGCCCGCTATTTCCGGCGCGGATTGATCGTGAACCTCCTGAATCCGAAGGCAGCGGTGTTCTACATCGCCATGCTGCCGCAGTTCGTGTCGAGAGAGGCGGCCATTCTCACGCAGACGATCACGCTATCTCTGGTCTATGTGGCCGTTGCAACGGTGGTGCACGCCTCGCTCGTGACGCTCGCGGATATGGCGCATGGCACGCTCACCGATCCCGTCCGTCGCAAGATCGTGCGCCGTGCGATGGCGTGCACGTTGGTCGCCATCGCTGCTTGGTTCGCGTTCGAAACAGCCTGATCAGGCGTTTTCGCGGAGGGTCTCGATCATCAGGCTGACGTTGTCCGGATCAGCATCCGGCGTAATCCCGTGGCCGAGGTTGAAGATGTGCGGCCCCTTGGAGAACGCATCGCGCACGTGGCGCACTTCGTCGATCAGAGCCTGTCCACCCGTCACCATGTGCGAGGAGGCGAGGTTGCCCTGCACGCAGCCGTCGACCTGAACATTCGCGGCGCCCCATTCCGGCGTCACGGAATTGTCTAGCGCAACGCAGTCCACGCCGGTCTTCTTGTGGAAGCCGATATAGCCGTCACCGGCTTCACGCGGGAAACCGATGACCGGAATGCCCGGGTGACGATCTTTGAGGGCGGCTGTGATCTTGCGCGCGGGTTCGACGGCGTATTTCTCAAACGCTTCACCCTTGAGGCTGCCGGCCCAGCTATCGAAGATTTTGACGACTTCTGCGCCCGCTTTGATTTGCTCGTCGAGGTATTCGATCGTGCCCTCGGTCAGAAGGTTGATGACCTTCTCGAAAAGCGCGTTGTTGTTCTCGCGCATGGCGTGGGCAGGGCCTTGGTCCTTCGTGCCGCGACCGGCCAGCATGTAGGTCGCCACGGTCCACGGCGCACCTGCAAAGCCGATCAGCGTCGTTTCCTTGGGCAACTCACGGGAGAGAATGCGCACGGTTTCATAGATCGGCGCCAAGGTCTCGTGGATGTCGTCTTTGCCTTTCAGAGCATTGAAATCCGCGTCCGTGTCGATGGTCGACAGACGCGGACCTTCGCCCGTCACAAACCAGAGATCAGACCCGAGCGCCTGAGGCAGCAGGAGAATGTCGGCGAAGAGGATCGCGGCATCGAACCCGTAGCGGCGGATCGGCTGCAATGTCACTTCGGCGGCGAGATCGGAATTATAGCAGAGCGACAGGAAATCGCCGGCTTCGGCGCGGGTCGCGCGATATTCCGGCAGATAGCGACCGGCCTGACGCATCATCCAGATCGGGGGCACTTTTTGGGTCTCGCCCTTGAGCGCCTTGAGGATCGTCTTTTCGGTCATACCAATCTCCATATTCGTGTCCGCTGTTGGTCCCTTTCCCGCGCGCTTTTGTCAAGGCTATCGCGCGTTTTCCGTGCTTGTCAGGCGGATGCGTCGGAGGTAAGCCTGCCTCATGACTTTGACGCTTCCGACCCCCGCTTCACCGCTGAAAATCGGCACCCGTGGCTCGCCTCTCGCGCTCGCGCAGGCAGAAGAGACCCGTGCGCGTCTGATGGAGGCGTTTGATCTGCCGCTTGAGGCATTTCGGATTGTCACGGTTTCGACGCGTGGTGATCGCGTTCAGGATCGGTCCCTGCGAGAACTCGGCGGAAAAGGGCTCTTTTCCAAAGAGATCGAAGATCGTCTTTTGTCTGGCGAAGTGGATATTGCGGTTCATTCGACGAAAGATATGTCCGTGTATCAGCCGGATGGATTGATCCTCGACACCTTCCTACCGCGCGAAAATCCGTTTGATGCGTTCATCACGCTGGATGGGAAGCCACTCTCAGAATTGCCTCTGGGTGCTGTGGTCGGGTCGTCTTCTTTGCGTCGTAAAGCGCAGTTGTTGAACAAGCGGCCTGATCTCCAAGTGATTGAATTCCGTGGATCCGTTCAGACGCGTCTGCAAAAGCTAGAAAACAAGGTAGCCGATGCGACCTTCCTCGCGATGGCAGGGTTGAACCGGCTTGGCTATGACGATGTGCCGCGTCAGGCGGTGACCGCAGAAGAAATGCTGCCTGCCGTCGCGCAGGGGGTGATTTCTATCGAACGTCGTGTGAGTGATGCGGACGTGGCAGAGATGCTCAGCGCGCTTCACCACGACACCACGGGTCAGGCGATGGAATGTGAACGCGCGTTCCTGACCAAACTCGACGGGTCTTGTCAGACGCCGATTGCGGGTCTCGCTGAGATCGACGGCGGCACGGTGCGCCTGCGCGGTGAGATACTTCGCACGGATGGCTCCGAGAGCCTCGTCGATGACATGTCCGGACCGGTTGAAGATGCGGCGGAGATTGGCGTCGAGATGGCGACCAAACTCCTTGAGCGCGCGGGCGAAGGCTTCTTCGACTGGAAATAACGCTTAGGGCAGCGTTTTGCCGGGGTTGAGAATGCCTTTCGGATCGAAGGCCGCCTTGATCGCGCGCATCATGTCGAGCGCGACGGGGTCTTTGCGGCGTTCCATTGAACTCAGTTTCGATAGGCCAATGCCGTGTTCGGCGGAGAACGAGCCGCCCATCTCGCGCACGATGTCCTCGACCGCTTCCATGACGGGTTCAGCCATTTCTTGAGTGCTCGGGTAGACGGTGTAATGGATATTACCGTCGCCGAGGTGTGCAACGGGGCAGGTCGCGAAACCCGGGTCGAGGTCGCCCAAGATTTTGTCCGCACGCGCGAGGAATTCTTCGACCTGATCGAGCGGTAGGCACAGGTCATTGATCACGACCGGTTTGATCGCGACAGAGATTTCGGCGGCGGCTTCGCGGATGTCCCACATCAGACGGCGCTGCGTTTCCGATTGGGCAAGCGCTGCGTCGGTGACGAGACCTTCTTCGAACAGAGCGGCGAGGCTTTCTTCGAGATGCGTCACGAGAGGAAGCTGGCCATCCTCGTCCGGCGTGCAGTCATAGGGAACCGTTGAGCCGATTTCGAGAAAGACGGTGTGGTCCTGATCATGACCGAGCGGCGGGGTCAGGTCGGCGCGGAACTTCTTGAGATTCGTCATATAGGCGCGCGGCATGTATTCAAACGCCTCGACCATCCCGCCGGTGCGGGTTTGAAGCGTGTTCAGGAGCTTCAGTGCGCCTGAGAGACTTGGGACCGTCACCATCGCAGTCGCATAGGCGCGCGGGGCAGGGGTGAGTTTGAGTGCAGCGGCAGTGATAACGCCGAGCGTGCCTTCGGAGCCAATCATCAGATCGCGCAGGTCATAGCCGGAGTTGTCTTTGTGAAGCTGGCTCATCAAATCGAGCACGCGCCCGTCCGCGAGAACGACTTCCAGTCCGAGGCAAAGATCACGCGTGTTGCCGTAGCGCAGGACGTTAGACCCGCCGGCATTCGTGGCGAGTGTGCCGCCGATTTGCGCGGAGCCCTTCGCGCCGAAATTCATTGGATAGCTCAGGTCGTACTCGGCAGCCGCCTCATGCAACGTTTGCAGGATGACACCCGCCTCGACGACGGCGACCCGTGCATCCGCTCGGATTTCGCGAATGGTGTTCATGCGCCCGAGGGACAGGATGAGCAGACCCTCCGCAGCCGTAGCGCCGGTGAGGCCAGTGTTGCCGCCCTGCGGAACGACTGCCGTGCCAGTTTCTGAGCACAGCGCCAAAATCGCGGAGACCTCTTTTGTCGTGGACGGCCGCGCGACCGCAAGCGGCATCGTGGGGTATTTGCCGATCCAATCCTCACCGTAGGGACGTGCCTCCTCACCAGTCAGAACATGAGGGGTGATTTCTCGGAGGCGCGACAGAAAATCCATGGGAGGTCCTTGTTCGATGGGCAATGAGGGTGTCGGGTAATTTTCCATGAATGGCAAGCCGCAATAATAAGTCGCCCCGCGCGATAGGCGCGGGGCGTGTACCCGGGGGGGTAAACGGGTCCGTCCGGCGTGCGGGCGGGTTACACAGCAGAAGAGTGCTGTGCTTGTGTCATGTCATAGGCGTCGAAGTGGCGTGCGATCATGCGTGTCAGCGGCTTTGCCTCTTCGCGGATCACGATGCGTTCCGACGAGATGTCGAGCATGTCGGGGAACGCAGCCTGCGCTTCAGTCGCGAAGGCGTCGAAGGCCTCTTGCGAGAGATCAAAGCGTTCCGCCAGTTCGTCGGCTTCGACGCGGAAGTCGCACATCAGGGCTTCGATAATCCGGCCACGCAGATGGTCCTCTTCGGTGAACACGTGCCCTTTCGCAATCGGGAGCTTTCCGGCGCGGACTGCGGCCTGATATTTGGACGTAGACGGCTCGTTCTGCGCAAAACCCTGCGGGTATTTCGCAATCGAGGAGGCACCGATGCCAACCATCGTCTGGCATTTGTCGTCGGTGTAGCCTTGGAAGTTGCGGCGCAGCTTCCCGGTGCGCAAGGCGACCTCAAGCCCGTCCCCCTTTTTGGCGAAGTGGTCGATGCCGATCTCGACGTAGTCGTCCCAGACAAAGAGATCCCGCGCGACGTTGAACAGTTCGAGGCGCTCTTCCGGTGTCGGGAGTTCGTCCGTCGGGATCATGTTCTGACGACGCGCCATCCAAGGGACGTGCGCATAGCCGAACAGGGCCACACGGTCGGGAGACAGCGACAGGAGTTTCTGCACGCTCTCGGAAATCTTTTCGACGCTTTGACCCGGCAGCCCATAAAGGATGTCGGCGTTCAAGGAGCGGATACCGCGCGCGCGCAGACCTTCGACAGCGGCGAGCGTTGTCTCGTAGGATTGGATGCGGCCAATGGTTTCCTGAATTTTTGGGTCGAAGTCCTGAACGCCGATCGAAGCGCGGTTCATTCCGGCCTCAGCCAGCGCATCGAGACGCGCATCGTCGATTTCGTTCGGATCGATTTCGACGGAGAATTCGTAATTGCCGGAGAACGGCGCAACGTCTGCAATCGCGGCGGACAGATCGCGGATCATACCGGCTTCCAAAAGGGTCGGCGTCCCGCCACCCCAGTGCAAATGCCCGATTTCAATTCCCTCGGGGAGTTGCGTTTTTACGAGCTTTAATTCCGCCTTCAGGGTTTCGACATATGCTGCAACAGGGTCCGCTGTTGTCGTGCCTTGAGTCCGGCACGCGCAAAACCAACACAGGCGTCGGCAGAACGGGACGTGCACATATAGAGAGATCGGCTGCGACACGTTGAGGTAATTCAGCCAATTCTGCACAGCAGTCTCATCGACGGCATTATTGAAGTGCGGTGCCGTCGGGTAACTTGTGTATCTGGGGACACGAGCATCAAAAAGCCCGAGCTTGCGGAGTTGCGTGTGTTTGTTCATAGCGTTACGCTCTAGCGAACCAATGGTCTGGTGCATTGACCCAGATCAAGAAAAGCGAGCACGCGCATGAACGGTATTGTTTTCGATCATAAAGAATGTGGGTCCTGTCCGATTCGACATCGCGCAGTTTGTGCGCGCTGTGACGCAGATGAACTCGAAGAACTCGATTCTATTAAATACTACCGTTCTTACGAAGCCGGTCAGCCGATCGTATGGTCGGGAGATCGCATGGATTTTGTCGCCTCGGTTGTAACCGGCGTGGCCTCTCTCAGCCAAGCGATGGAAGATGGACGGACGCAGATGGTCGGTCTGCTGTTGCCATCCGATTTTCTGGGTCGTCCGGGACGTGATGCGGCGCCTTACGATGTGGTTGCCGTGTCGAACCTGACGCTCTGCTGTTTCCGCAGAAAACCGTTCGAACAGATGATGATCCGCACGCCGCACATCGGTCAGCGACTTCTCGAGATGACATTGGACGAGCTCGACGCTGCGCGGGAGTGGATGCTGATTCTCGGTCGCAAAACTGCACGGGAAAAGATTGCGTCGCTGATGGCGATTATCGCGCGTCGAGATGCGTCGCTGGCGTTGTCCAGTGCAGAGGACGGGATGTCCTTCGAATTGCCGCTGACCCGTGAAGCGATGGCTGACTATCTTGGTCTCACCCTCGAAACCGTGTCGCGTCAGATTTCCGCGCTCAAACGCGATGGAATCATTACCCTCGAGGGCAAACGCCACGTGATCATTCCCGACTTCGACCGTCTTCAGATCGAAACCGGCGATGATATGGACGGCGGCTTGATGATCTGATTTTCGATCAGAAAGATTCGTTCTATCAAATGCTTGAAATGAAAACCGCCCCGGAAACCTAGGTTTCGCGGGGCGATTCTTTTCGTAAAGCTCGGATGTTTCCGGACTTAGTGGGCCATCAGCACCGGAATCTCAGCGAGTTCGAGCATGTGGCGTGTTGCGCCGCCAAGGATCGATTCGCGGAAGCGCGAGTGACCGTAGGCACCCATCACGAGCAGGTCTGCATCTTTGTCGCGAATCTGGCGGCACAGCACGTCGGAGACACGCGGCATGGTTTTCGCGAGGACAGATACCTCTGCACGAACGCCGTGACGAACGAGCATCTGGCAAAGCGAGCCACCTGGATCGGAGCGATCCGGGCCATGTTGCGGCGGATCAATGATGGTGATGTCGACGAGATCAGCCTTTTGCATGATCGGGAGGCCGGAGCGCACGGCACCAAGAGCTTCTGCGCTCTCGTTCCATGCCACGACGACTCGATCAATTTTCTCTGGGACGTCTGCGGTGTCTGGCACAACGAGCACAGGCACGTGACCGGAGAAGAGCGCGGCTTCAAGAATCTCTTCATGTTCGTGACCACGGCCCGGACCATACGGACGCGGGAGCACGACCACATCAGAGAAGCGCAGGAAATGTGCGAGCTGCGGGGTCAGGCCGGCCATTTGTGCCGTGATCGGGTTGGTGACCCAGGAAATTTCTTCCGCCTTGAGATAGTCAGAGACTTCTTCCTCGATTTTGCGGCTGTCCTGCTGGGCCTGTTGCAGGTTGTCCTGCAGGGCCATGGCATTGGTGCCGGCATAATAGAAGCCGGGTTGGGTGCGGTCGAGGCCGAGGCAGATCACATCGAGATGCCCCTCTTCGCGACGGGCAAGAGAAACCGCCGCATCAAGCGCGTGACGGTCTGCCTCCATGTTGCACATGATGGTTGTGATGGTTTTGAAGGGCATTGTCGCCTCCATTGGGCAGTGTCAATTACGACTTAGACTGTGCGCCTCCACCAAAAGAAGCGCTTTGACCAAGATCAACAAAATCGACCAGCCGCGACATAACGCCCTCGGGTTCATCAAAATTTAACTTTGTATAAGCGGTTTCAGGACGCAAAGTGTCCGAGCGAACAGGAAGTGGCGGGTTATCCGTGAAAATTTATGAAAATCGGAAATCTGCGCTCGAATTTTCGTTATCTGGCGCGTTTTGACTCAGATCAATGCTGGTCACAGAGATGTGAGACAAACGACAAAGTGTCGAAACCCGTGGGTCGAATGCGGGACGACTATGCCCTGACAGAGGGCGAATGAACGAAGGGACGCAACATGTGGAACTACATTAAGCTGGCAGTGCTCGGGATCGCCGTGGTCCTGTTCGGCCTTGCCGCAAACTACGGGCGCGATTTTGGATACCAAGTCCATGCGCTCATTTTCATGGCCGCTTCGGCCATCACATTTATCTATACCCTGCGCACCATGGGCGACGTCAAACCGGCTCCGACCGGCTATCTTGACGGTGTTGTCCGCGCGGGCGTAATCGCAACTGCCGGCTGGGGCGTTGTGGGCTTCCTCGCAGGGACGTTCATTGCCTTTCAGCTGGCGTTCCCGCAGTTGAACTTCGAGTTCCTGCAAGGCTACGGCAACTTCGGTCGCCTGCGCCCGCTGCACACCTCTGCGGTGATTTTCGCATTCGGCGGCAACGCCCTGATCGCTTCCTCCTTCTACGTCGTGCAGCGGACCTCTGCAGCGCGTCTTTGGGGCGGCAATCTCGGTTGGTTCGTCTTCTGGGGCTACAACCTCTTCATCGTGCTGGCCGCGACCGGTTACCTGCTGGGTGTGACCCAATCCAAAGAATACGCTGAGCCCGAGTGGTACATCGACCTTTGGCTGACCATCGTTTGGGTTGCATACCTGATGGCCTTTATGGGGACGATCTTCACCCGTAAAGAAAAGCACATCTATGTGGCCAACTGGTTCTACCTGTCGTTCATCATCACGATCGCGATGCTGCACATCGTGAACAACCTCGCAGTTCCGGTGTCCATCCTCGGGTCCCGTTCGGTTCAGGTGATGTCCGGCGTGCAGGATGCCATGACGCAGTGGTGGTACGGCCACAACGCTGTGGGCTTCTTCCTGACCGCAGGTTTCCTTGGCATGATGTACTACTTCGTGCCGAAACAGGCTGAGCG
This sequence comes from Celeribacter litoreus, assembly GCF_020165855.1. GTDB lineage: Bacteria > Pseudomonadota > Alphaproteobacteria > Rhodobacterales > Rhodobacteraceae > Celeribacter > Celeribacter litoreus. The sequence continues at coordinate 190,510 of NZ_JAIUFY010000013.1, forward strand.
TCCGGTCTTCTCCTACAAGCTGTCGATCATCCACTTCTGGGCTCTGATCTTCCTGTACATCTGGGCTGGCCCGCACCACCTGCATTACACTGCGCTTCCTGACTGGGCATCGACCCTCGGCATGGTGTTCTCCGTGATCCTGTGGATGCCGTCCTGGGGTGGTATGATCAACGGTCTGATGACGCTGTCCGGTGCTTGGGACAAACTGCGCACTGACCCTGTCATTCGTATGATGGTGATCTCAATCGGCTTCTACGGCATGTCCACCTTTGAAGGTCCGATGATGTCCATCCGCGCAGTGAACTCCCTGTCTCACTACACTGACTGGACAATTGGCCACGTGCACTCCGGTGCTCTCGGCTGGAACGGCATGATCACCTTCGGTGCTCTCTACTTCCTCGTGCCGCGTCTGTGGAACCGTGAGCGTCTCTACTCGCTCAGCCTCGTGTCCTGGCACTTCTGGCTCGCCACCATCGGCATCGTGCTCTACGCAGCGTCGATGTGGGTGACGGGTATCATGGAAGGCCTGATGTGGCGCGAAGTTGATAGCCAAGGCTTCCTCGTGAACGCTTTCGCTGACACCGTTTCCGCGAAATTCCCGATGTACGTGCTGCGTGCTTTCGGCGGGGTTCTGTTCCTCACCGGCTCCCTCATCATGTGCTATAACCTCATCATGACCGTGCGTCGCAGCCCCGTGAAAGCGGACGAAGCTGCTGCCGTGCCGGCAGAATAAGGGAGGGTTTGAAGAATGGGCCTTCTTGATAAGCATAAGATTCTTGAAACCAACGGCACACTTCTCATGGTCGGCGCCCTTCTGGTCGTCACCGTGGGCGGGATCGTGGAAATCGCTCCTCTGTTCTATCTCGAGAACACCATCGAGGATGTAGAGGGCGTGCGCCCCTACTCCCCGCTGGAGTTGACGGGTCGGGAAATCTACATCCGCGAGGGCTGCTACGTCTGCCACTCGCAGATGATCCGCCCGATGCGTGACGAGGTGGAGCGCTACGGTCACTACTCTCTGGCAGCGGAGTCGAAATACGACCACCCGTTCCAGTGGGGGTCCAAACGGACTGGTCCTGACCTTGCCCGTGTTGGCGGACGTTACTCCGACGCATGGCATGTGGACCACCTGACCAACCCGCAGTCCGTTGTGCCTGAATCCGTGATGCCGAAATACGGCTTCCTCGCGGACCGTTACATCGAGCCTGAATACATTCAGGACCTGATGAAGACCCACCGCATCGTTGGGGTGCCTTACACCGACGAACAGATCGAAATGGCCCAGGAAGATTTCATGGCCCAAGCCGATCCGTGGGGTGACTACGACGTCGATGCAGTCGTCGAACGTTACCCGGGTGCTGTGGTGTCGAATTTCGACGGTCAGGACGGAATCACGGAGATGGATGCCCTCATCGCTTACATGCAGATGCTTGGCACCTTGGTCGATTTCTCGACCTTCACTCCGGATGCCTCCCGGTAAGGAGCTGATGTGATGGATATCGACTATCACATTCTCCGCGAATTTGCCGATAGCTGGGTGCTCTTGGCCATGTTCGTATTCTTCGTTGGCGTGGTGATCTGGGCGTTCCGCCCGGGTTCCCGCTCGGAGCATCGCGACACGGCAGACATCGTCTTCCGGCATGAAGATAAACCCGCCGAAAAGGAGGCGAGGACATGAGTAAGAAAGAAGTGGAAACGACAGGCCACTCGTGGGACGGGATTGAAGAGTATAACAATCCGCTCCCGAAGTGGTGGCTCTATACCTTCTACGTTTGTATCGTTTGGGGTGTTCTCTACACGATCGCGTTCCCGGCTTGGCCGCTCGTAAAAGGCGCGACCGAAGGTGTTCTGGGCTGGTCCACACGTGGACAGGTCGAAGAGAAAATTGCTTCGTTCGAGGAAATGAACGCTGCAGTGAACGCAGAGCTTGCTGCTGCCGACGTAACCGAGGTGATGCCAGAAACCGACGTTTACAACTACGGTGTAAACATGGGCGCCGCTGTGTTCCGTGCGAACTGTTCGCAGTGCCACGGTTCCGGTGCGGCTGGCAACGTTGGCTACCCGAACCTGCTCGACAACGACTGGCTCTGGGGCGGCACCATCGACGAGATCGCCTACACCATCCAGCATGGTGTTCGGAACGAAACCGACGATGCGCGTTATTCTGAGATGCCGAAATTCGGTGCTGACGAACTCCTCGAAGCCGAACAGATTGATCAGGTCGTGGAATACGTCCTGCAAATCTCCGGTCAGGAATACGACGCGGCTCTCGCAACCGAAGGCGCCGTTGTTTTCGAAGAGAACTGTGCAGCCTGTCACGCCGAAGACGGAACCGGTGACATCTATCAGGGCGCTCCGAACCTGACCGATGTGATCTGGCTCTACGGTGGTGATCGCGAAACGCTCCACGAGACCGTTTACAACGCTCGCTTCGGCGTCATGCCGGCGTGGGGTCAGCGTCTGACCCAAGCTGAAGTAAACGCAGCCGCTCTCTACGTCCACTCTCTGGGTGGCGGCGAATAACATCCGAATCCGGGCTCACAAGGCCCGGGTTGCGGCACCGGCCCTTGATCCTGTTCGCGCGTTTCTTCGGGGTCGGTGCCAACAACTTTCAAACACCGCGTCCAATCGGGCGCGGTGTTTTTTGTGGGATGAAATCTCTCCCAATTGAGAGAATCGCACATCTCATCAGAGGTTTAGAAACGCACAAACGCTCCTCGAAACTGCCCCGAGGCAGGATGTCGCGTGGCTAAGGGGTTTTTTTAATGCATGTTTGTGCCCGGAGGCCAAAATGCTTGATCCACATCAAGGCTCCGATCAGGCCTCCCGCCCATTAAGGTGCAAACGCGAACAGTGCGAAAAGGCAATGCTCCATGAGCTCTACCGACAACAATCCCGATACAAAACTCTATGCATCCCGGGAGCCGATCTTCCCGCGTCGGGTCAAAGGCAAATTCCGGAACCTGAAGTGGATCATCATGGCGATCACGCTGGGTATCTATTACCTTTCGCCGTGGATTCGCTGGGACCGTGGACCTGCATTGCCGGATCAGGCCATTCTCGTGGACCTCGCCAATCGCCGCTTCTTCTTCTTCTGGATCGAGATCTGGCCGCATGAATTCTACTTCATCGCGGGCTTGCTCATTATGGCGGGTCTCGGCCTCTTCCTGTTCACATCCGCTGCCGGACGCGTCTGGTGCGGCTATGCCTGTCCGCAAACCGTTTGGACGGACCTTTTCATTCTGGTTGAGCGCTGGATTGAGGGCGACCGCAACGCGCGCCTGCGCCTGCATCGCCAGAAGAAAATGGACATGCGCAAATTCCGCCTGCGCGTGACGAAATACATTACGTGGATCCTGATCGGTCTGGCGACAGGTGGTGCTTGGGTTTTCTATTTTACTGATGCTCCGACGCTCCTTATCGACCTCGTGACCGGACATGCGCACCCGATTGCCTATCTCACGATGGGCATCCTGACCGCGACGACCGTTTTCTTTGGCGCTATCGCACGCGAACAGATTTGTATTTATGCCTGCCCGTGGCCGCGTATTCAGGCGGCGATGATGGACGAAGACACGCTCGTCGTCGGCTACCGTCACTGGCGCGGCGAACCGCGCGGCAAGCACCGTAAGGGCGAAGGCGCGGACAAGCTCGGTGATTGTATTGACTGTATGGCCTGCGTGAACGTCTGCCCGATGGGCATCGACATCCGCGATGGTCAGCAGCTTGAGTGCATCACCTGTGCCCTTTGTATCGACGCATGTGACGAGATGATGGACAAGATCGGCAAGCCGCGCGGCCTGATCGATTACATGGCCCTCACCGATGAACCGCGCGAAATCGCAGGCGAAGAGCCGAAGCCGGTTTGGAAACACATCCTCCGCCCGCGCACGATCCTTTACACGGTGCTGTGGTCTGCTGTGGGTATCGCTCTCGTCGTTGCACTCTTTGTTCGTTCGGACATCGACATGACCGTCGCGCCGGTTCGGAACCCGACTTACGTGATGCAATCTGACGGGGCGATCCGGAACATTTACGACCTCCGTCTACGCAACAAACAGGGTGAAACACGTGAATTCCGTGTTAGCCTCACAGGTGATAAAACGCTGATCGTGACGCTTCAGGACGCTGACAACGAGGCCGGTGATACGATTGCCGTAAACGCAGATGAAATGCGCATCGTGCGCGCCTATGTTGAAGCTCCGGCTGGGTCCAAGGCGGCGACGTCTGACCGGACAGAGTTCACCTTCTGGGTGGAAGATGGCGTTGCGAATGAACGTGTCTCCGTTGAGACAGTGTTTAACGGAAGAGGACAGTAAAACATGGCGCGCGAGATTACTGGCAAACACGTTCTGATCTGGACGGTGTCCGCCTTCGCAGTGATCATTGGGGTAAACGTCTTCATGGCTGTTCAGGCCGTGAAGACATTCCCGGGTCTGGAAACCGCCAACTCCTACGGGGTGTCGCAGACGTTCAACCGCGACAAAGAAGCCCAAGAGGCACTTGGTTGGGCCGTCGAGGCCATCGACGATCAGGAGAACCTCTACGTCTACATCCGTGATGAGGAAGGGAACCCAGTCGAAGTGGCGGAGATTTCTGGCACCCTCGGACGTGCGACCACTGTGGCGCAGGATCAGGATCCGGAATTCGTCTTCAACGGTGAGGCCTACGTCGCTCAAACTGGTGTTTTGGATGAAGGTAACTGGAACTTCCGTATGGTTGCTACGGCGCTCGATGGCACAGCCTTCAACCAACGCATCGTCATCCACGTCAAGCGATAGAGAGAGCTGATGTCAGAGGTTCAAATCTCGGCATGTCCGGCCTGTGTTGCCGCCCCTGCCGCCGAAGAAGCCGCGCACGCGCGCGATGTTCAGGACACCCGCTTTGTCCTGTCTCTGCCGGCGATTTACTGTGCGGCATGTATTTCCGGCGTTGAGCGCGAATTGACGAAGCAGCCGGGCGTTCGTGCGGCACGCGTCAACCTGACGCTGAAACGTGCGCAGATCGAGGCTGAGGAAAGTGTCTCTGTCGACAACCTGATCTCTGCCCTGACGTCCGCTGGCTATGAAGCCTACGAACTCGACGCGAGCGCGATTTCCGCGACTGAGACCGACAAAAAAGGCCGCGCCATTCTCACGCGCATCGCCGTCTCCGGCTTTGCGATGATGAACGTCATGCTGTTGTCCGTGGCGGTCTGGTCGGGCGCGTCTGACGTGACGCGCGATCTGTTCCATTGGATTTCAGCGGCGATTGCGTTGCCTGCAATTGCCTATGCGGCACAGCCGTTTTTCGTCTCTGCATGGGGCGCGCTGCGGGCCAAGCGTCTGAATATGGACGTGCCCATATCTCTCGCGATCCTTTTGGCCGGCGGCATGTCTCTATTTGAAACGATGGAGTCGGGTCATCACGCCTATTTCGATGCCGCGCTGTCGCTGACTTTCTTCCTGCTGTCCGGTCGCTATCTCGATTACCGGACCCGCTCCGTGGCGCGCTCGGCTGCTGAAGAACTCGCCGCGCTCGAGGTGCCGCGGGCGACCTTGGTGGACGGGACGGTCGTGTCGATCAAAGACATTGCAAAGGGCGACTTCGTTCGCGTTGTTCCGGGTGCGCGTGTTCCGGTCGATGGCATTGTTGTCGAAGGCGCCTCTGAACTGGACCGTTCTCTGCTGACCGGTGAAAGCCTGCCGGTCGAAGCGGGCGTGGATACCGTTGTGTCCGCTGGTGAAGTCAACCTGACTGGCCCATTGGTCGTGAAAGTGACGGCGGCAGGCGAGGACAGCTCTCTGCATCGCATGGCCGATCTCGTCGCGATGGCGGAGACGTCGCGCAACAAATACACCTCGCTCGCGGATCGTGCTGCGCAATTCTATGCGCCTGCGGTGCACCTCTTGGCGCTCGCGGCGTTCCTCGGTTGGGTTGTTGCGACAGGCGACATCCGCCTCGCGCTCAACATCGCCGTGGCTGTTCTGATCATCACCTGTCCCTGTGCGCTCGGCCTCGCTGTTCCGGCGGTGACGACGGCGGCGTCCGGTCGGCTTTTCCGCGCGGGTATGCTCATCAAATCCTCGACTGCGATTGAACGCCTCGCAGAGGTAGACACGGTTGTTTTTGACAAGACAGGCACCCTCACTGAGGGGCGACCGGAATTGTCCAATCTCTCAGACATTCCCAAGGACATGCAGTCGGTTGCGATGGCTTTGGCGGCAGGGTCCGCGCATCCGCTATCGCTCGCGCTCTTTGATGCGGCGCGTGCGGCAGACGTGATGCCCGCAGCTGTGACCGACATCCGAGAGGTTCCCGGTCAGGGGGTCGAAGGACAGTTCGAGGGTCAGACGGTGCGGCTCGGTCGCGCAACTTGGCTCGGCGCAGATGCGCTCGGTCAGACCGCGACCTATCTCAAGGTTGGTGACGCGGAGGCCGTGGCCTTTACTTTTATCGACCATCTCCGCGAGGGCGCAGACGAAGCCGTTGCCGCGCTCAAGAAACAGGGCAAGGACGTTGTTCTCCTCTCCGGTGACGGGCCAGCTGCAGTCGCGGAACTCGCGACGCGGATTGGCATTGATGCGTGGGATGCAGAGTGCCTGCCGGAAACCAAAGCGCTGCGCGTGGCCGAGTTGACCCGTTCGGGCCGTAAAGTCCTCATGGTCGGCGATGGCCTCAATGACACGGCTGCTTTGGCCGCCGCGCATGTGTCGATCTCTCCGGCTTCGGCTTTGGAAGCCACGCGGGTCGTGTCCGATATGGTCCTGCTTGGCAAATCTCTCGCCCCCTTGGGCGAGGCCACACAGGTCTCGGTCTCTGCGACGAAGCGGATCAAAGAGAATTTCAACATTGCGGCACTCTATAACCTCGTCGCGATCCCGATCGCGCTTGCGGGGTATGCAACGCCGCTTGCAGCCGCTCTTGCAATGTCCGCCAGCTCCGTCACAGTCTCGCTCAATGCTTTGCGTCTGAGAGGAAAACCATGAACGTTCTCGTTTACCTCATCCCGATTTCGATCTTTCTGGGTGGCTTGGGGCTGGCCGCGTTCTTCTGGACCATTCGCTCGCGACAGTATGACGACCCCGACGGGGACGCCAATCGCATCCTGACGGGCGACTACGACGATCATCCGAAAGATTAATCTTCGGCTCGGGCTGCGAGGTCCGCGACGTAGGGCCCCAACTCAGCGACAATGAGCGCGACGCCTCTGCCGTTCGGATGGATGCCGTCCGGTTGCATGTAGGTCTGGAGCGTTGCGTCCATGTCGGCATTCTTTAGAAGCGGGCCGAGGAAGCTCTCGAAATAGAGGGCACCGAACTCGTCTGCCAAATCCGGATAGATCGCCTCGAAGTCGGCTTTGTAGTCCGTCCCATAGTTGCTCGGCGCGTTGATCCCGACCAGCAGGACGGGCACGTCTTTCTCCGAGGCCGCGACCATAATCCCGCGCAGGTTCTCGCGGGCGGTCTCCGGCGCAATACCCCGAAGCACATCATTTCCCCCGAGCGCGACGATCATCGCATCAATATCCGGAGTGAGAGTCCAGTCGACACGTGATAATCCCCCCGCCGTCGTATCGCCGGATACGCCGGCGTTCACAATCGTGACATCGAGCGCCTTTTCGTTGAGCCAATCTTGCAATTGGGCTGTGAATCCCTCCTGCTGGATCAGGCCGTAGCCTTGGGTCAAACTGTCCCCAAGTGCAGCAATTCGAACGGGTTCCGCGACCGCCGCTCCGGCTGTGAGGGCAAAAGAAGCCGTCAAGATGAGCCGCGCCGTACGGTTGCCGAGACGTCGCGGCGATCCATATCTGAAAGAGGCATTTAGGACTTTTCTGATGAACACACCCATCCTCTCGACGCGCGCAGCGAGCCTCACTCTCGATGGAAATGCGGGGGCCATCGAGATTTTGAAAGACATCACGCTCGACGTGATGGAGGGGGAAACCTTGGGGCTGATTGGTCCGTCTGGTTCGGGCAAGTCGTCTCTCCTGATGCTTTTGGGCGGATTGGAGCAAGCGACCTCCGGTGAAATTCACGCTGTTGGCCATGAGTTGACCGGCATGAATGAGGATCAGCTTGCACGCTTCCGCAGAGATCATATGGGTGTGGTGTTCCAATCCTTCCACCTCATTCCGACAATGACCGCTCTCGAAAATGTTGCAATCCCGCTCGAACTCGCGGGAGCGCCGGATGCGTTTGACCGCGCGCAGGCGGAACTTGAGGCCGTTGGCCTCGGCTCCCGCGCCTCGCACTACCCCTCCCAAATGTCCGGCGGAGAACAGCAACGTGTCGCGCTGGCGCGTGCCTCAGCGCCGCGCCCCAAAATCCTCTTGGCGGATGAGCCGACCGGAAACCTCGACGGCGTCAACGGCGAAGCGATCATGGATTTGCTGTTCGGATTGCGGGACCGGCACGGGGCGACCCTCGTGATGGTCACTCATGCGCCGTCGCTCGCCGCGCGGTGTGACAGAGTCATCCGCCTGCGCGACGGGCAACTCGATCAGGAAGCGGTTTCTGCATGAAGTTTTCCCTCGCTTGGTCCATAGCGCGCCGCGAACTCCGAGGCGGCGTCCGCGGCTTCCGCGTTCTGGTGTTGTGTCTCGTCCTCGGCGTGGCCGCGATTGCCGCGGTCACAAGCGTCCGTGAAGGGATTTCGAGTGGGTTGTCCCGTGAGGGCGCGGCCATGCTCGGCGGCGACGCAGAGCTTGAATTCACCTACCGTTTTGCGACGCCAGAAGAGCGGGACTGGATGACGTCCAACTCCGACAATCTCTCGGAGATTGCGGACTTCCGGTCGATGCTGACACGCGGCGAAGAACGTGCGCTGTCACAGGTGAAAGCCGTTGATGACGCCTATCCTCTCGTTGGCAACGTGGTGCTCGACCCCGAAATGCCGCTTGCGACCGCATTTGCGGGGCAGGGCGGTCGTCCGGGCGCGGTTTTGGACCCGATGCTTTTCGAGCGGCTTGGGTTGGAAACCGGCGATGAGATCGAAATCGGTGGTGTACCGTTTGTGGCGATGGCGGCGCTTGTTCGTGAGCCGGACGGGATGTCGGCAGGCTTCTCTCTCGGGCCTCGAAGCATCGTTGCGCTGGATGCGATCCGGGATTCCGGCCTCATGGCGGCGGGGACGCTGTTTGAGAGCGCCTATCGCCTTGATCTGCCGGAGGGCACCAATCTCGATGCGCTTCGAGGCCGTGCGGAGAGCGAAGTCGCCAATGGCGCGTTCCGGTGGCGGGATTCCCGCAATGCCGCGCCGAGTGTTTCACGGTTTATCGACCGTCTGAGTGCCTTCCTCGTCCTTGTCGGTTTGGCGGGACTCGCAGTTGGTGGCGTCGGTGTTTCCGCAGCGGTACGGTCCTATCTCGACCGCAAAATCTCCGTCATTGCGACGCTCAAAACCTTGGGCGCGGAGCGCAGCACGGTGTTTCTCATCTACCTGATGCAAGTCGGCGTGATTGCGGTCGGAGCAATCATCGCGGGTCTTATCCTTGGTGCGGTCCTACCCCTCATCGCCATCCCGTTCGTCGCGAACCTTTTGCCCGTCCCAATCGCTGCGCAAGTGCACATCGGCGCTTTGTTTGAGGCAGGTCTCTATGGCGTACTCGCGACGGCTATTTTCGTCCTTTGGCCGCTGTCGCGTGCCGAAAGCATCCGTCCCGCCGCGCTCTATCGTGACGCCCTGTTCGGTCTCAAGGGGTGGCCGCGTCTTCCCTACGTGGTGGCGTTGGCCGCGTTGCTCGGCCTGCTCGTGACGGTGGCGGTGCTCTTTGCCGACAACACGCGGTTGGTCATTGTGTCCTTCCTCGGGCTGACGGTGGCGTTCGAGGTTCTTGTGCTGTCTGGCCGAGGCTTGGCCCGTGTCTCACGCACGCTGACCCATCGTGGCCTGATCCGGAAGCACCTCCCTTTGCGTCTGGCCTTTGGGAGCATCTCTGGGCCTGGGGATGAGGCTGTGTCTGTTGTGCTTTCGCTGGGTCTCGGCCTAACGGTTCTATCGGCTGTCGGACAGATCGATGCGAATATGCGCAGTGCGATCCAGAACGACCTGCCGGATCGCGCGCCGTCTTACTACGTGATCGACATCCAACCGGACCAGATCGAGGCGCTACGCGAGCGGGTTGTCAACGATCCGGGGGTGTCTCGCTTCGAGGCCGCGCCGATGCTGCGTGGATTGATCACGCAGATCAACGGGCGCAATGCCGAAGAGGTTGTCGGTCCCCACTGGGTCTTGCGCGGCGATCGCGGGATCACATACGCAGAGACTCCGTCATCGAACACGACAATTACGGCGGGCGAGTGGTGGGATGCGGAAGACACGGATCTCCAGATCAGTTTCTCGTCATCCGAAGCAACCGAGATGGGCCTCTCTCTCGGCGATGAAATGACTGTGAATATCCTCGGGCGAGATATCACCGGCACGATCACATCCTTCCGCGCAGTGGATTTCTCCGGCGCTGGGATGGGGTTCGTTCTCACGATGAACCCGATTGCACTCGCCGGTGCGCCGCACACATGGATCGCCACGATCTACGCGACGCCAGAGGCGGAGGCCCCGCTGATCCGCGATTTGGCGCAAGCTTACCCCAATATCACGACCATCCGCGTGCGGGACGCAATTGAACGCGTTGTGTCGATCATGGAGAGTATCGCAGCGGCAACGACGTTCGGCGCGGCGGTCACTCTGGCGACGGGCGCGGTTGTGTTGATCGGTGCGGCGGCAGCGGGGGAGGATCGACGGCGGTATGAGGCGGCTATTCTGAAGACCTTGGGCGCGTCCCGTCGGAAAATCCTTTTGAGCTTTGCCCTGCGTTCCATGATCCTCGGACTTGGCGCAGGGGTTGTGGCGCTTGCCGCTGGCGCGGGCGCGGCTTGGGGTGTGCTGCACTTCGTGATGGAGACAGATTTCACCCTCGCGACGGGGTCTGCCATCATGGTGATTTTGGGAGGCGTCGCCCTCACGAGCTTCACCTCCCTCATGTTCTCTTGGCGCGCGATGAAGGTTCGTCCTGCGCGCGTCTTGCGTATGAATGACGGATAACGGTCCCGGCTATTGCGCCGGGACGAGGAATTTCGAGACAGCGTTTGCGATCACCTGTTCTTCGTCGGTCGGGATGACCATTACAGGCGTCGCGCCGTTTGAGATGTCGCGTTTGTTCAGGCTATTCGCCGCCTGATCCAGTTCGACCCCGAGATAGCCGAGGCGTCCACAAATACGCGCACGGATGTTCGCGGAATTTTCCCCGATTCCGCCGCAGAAAATGAGCGCATCAATGCCGGAGAGTGTTGCCGCCATTGCGCCGATCTCACGACGGACGCGGTAGATGAAATAGTCCACCGCATCTTTCGCACCCTCTTCGTCCGACTGTTCGAGAACCTGCATGTCGTGGCTGATCCCCGAAAGGCCCAAGAGGCCTGATTCATGATAGAGCATATGGGTCAGTTCGGCGGGGGTCATGCCCTCTGTTTCAAGCAGATAGAGCAAAATGCCCGGATCAAGCTGACCGGAGCGTGTCGACATCGGAATCCCGTCCAAAGGCGAGAATCCCATCGTCGAGGAGATGGAGTAGCCGTTGTTGACGGCGCAGATCGATGCACCGCTGCCGAGGTGGCAGATGATCAGCCGCTTGTTGGAAAGTTCAGGGCGCTCATTGGCAATTTGGTGCGAGACGTAGTCATAGCTTAGACCGTGGAAGCCATACCGCTTGATCCCCTGTTTGTAGTATTTACGAGGGATCGCGTAGATGTCGTTTTCCCACGGGTGATTGCGGTGGAAAGCCGTGTCGAAACACCCAATTTGCAACGCATATGGGAACGCTGCTTTTGCGGCCTCCACACCGGCGAGGTTGTGGGGTTGGTGCAGTGGTGCGAGCGGATTGAAGGTCGCGAGGTCTTCGAGCACCTCCTCGGTCAACTCGGTCGGGGTCGCGCGCAATGGGCCGCCGTGTACGATGCGGTGTCCGACACCGGACACTTCTTGGCCTTTGAGCAGGGGCTGAAGCTCAGACAGAATGACGTTAAATGCCGCTTCCTGATCTGGAGCGTCGATCTCTTTCCTTCCCTCGGGGCCGCCGGATTTGAACTGAAACGACGGCTTTGATCCGATCCCCTGAACCTGCCCACGCGCGATGGGCATAGGCGGTTCAGAAGCCTCATAGAGCGCGAATTTGACGGAGGACGATCCTGCGTTCACCGTGAGAATGCAATTTCCCATTAGCTCACGATGCCCCCATGATGCGCATGAAGCGCCGCGACGGCGCAAGAGGCGAGGCGTGACTTTTCGCTGTCCGACCGCGAGTTGAGCACAATTGGGCAGCGCGCTCCGATAACGACACCAGCCGCCTCAGCATGAGCGATGAAGGACAGTTCCTTGGCAAGCATGTTGCCGCTCTCCAAGTTCGGGGCAATGAGAATTTCCGCGTGACCGGCGACGAGACCTTTGATGCCTTTGGTGCGGGCGGCCGAGATGCTCACCGCGTTGTCCATGGCGAGGGGGCCGTCGACGATACCGCCTGTGATCTGGCCACGGTCGGCCATTTTCGAGAGCGCCGCCGCATCTAGTGTCGAAGGGATTTTCGGGTTGACGGTTTCAACGGCTGATAGCACGCCCACTTTTGGCGTTTCGAGGCCGAGGCTTTTTCCGAGATCAATCGCGTTCTGCACAATATCGACCTTCGTTTGCAGGTCCGGCGCGATGTTGATCGCAGCGTCAGAGACCAGCAGCAGGTGATCGAGGCCCGGAACGTCCATGACAAAGATATGGCTGATCCGGCGTCCGGTTTTGAGACCTCCAGAGGAGCTCAGGATCGGGCGCAGGAGGTCGTCGGTATGCAGGTGACCCTTCATGATCGCTGCCGCTCGCGCCTCATGAACCATGGTCACGGCGAGTTTGGCCGCTTCGGCGTGGTTTTCACAATCGACGATCTCAATGCCGTCTAGCGATAGACCATTTTCCTCTGCAATCTCGCGAATTTTGCTTTTCGACCCAAGCAAGATCGGGTCGATCAGGTTGTGTTCCGCAGCGAGAAGCGCTCCACGGAGGGACTGTTCTTCTTCCGGTGCAACAACGGCCATCCGTGTTGCCGGCAATTCCTCAGCCATTTGAAGCAGTCGGTCGAAGTGGCGGTGGCTTTCGACGGTGAGGCCGGGAACATCATTCACATCGAAAGAGGTCGCAGTTTGCGGTGCGATTACCTCAGCCTCACCCGATACGAGGAGCGTTCCGTCGCTGCGGGTTACGGACGTTTCGAACACGGCAATGTTGTCGCTATCCTTGCGGATCAGTTTTACCCGCGCGATCAGCTCGTCGCCTGCATGGGCGCGCCCGTGAAATTTCAAATTTTGCGAACGGTAGAGCGTACCGGGGCCAGGCAGCTTGTTCCCGAGAACAGCAGAGATGAGAGAGCCGATCCAGAAAGACGGGGCAACGGGTTCGGTTCGTGACTTTTTATCTGCCTCATCGTGAGGGAGGTGCATTGGATTCAGGTTACCTGACGCATGGGCAAAGACGTAAAGGTCGTCAGCCACACAAAGGCGTTTGTGTTCGGCTTCCATCCCGACTTCGAGTTTGTCGAAAGGGATATTCTGGAAAATAGTCACATTCGATCCTTAAAATGTTTGCGCTGTGTTGCGTCTTACTTGATGCACTTCCGGGCGGGTCTCCATGAGGCATATCAAGAATTTCCCTTGCTGGCATGAAACTTATGCAACACGCCCTTGCGGATGCGTCATGTCGTGATGTCCGTGTCCGACGATTTCGCCAGTGCAGAATCGTGATTGCCGCGTGCGGAGCGCAATGTGTCACAAATCCGTTTCTCTTCTGCGCAGCAATGTGACAGGCGCTCAGGAAGTTGCATAATTTTTGAGCGACTGTGCGTGAATTGAGCAATTGCGCCCTGTGCCTTTGTATACACTCTTGTGTGCGCGAATGCGCGAGGCAAAAACTTTTCTCGCGATGTGGCGATGACCTCAGGGAAAGGTCACACATCTCAGGGACCCGCGGGGGGAGAGAAGGCTTGCTGGCATTCTTTTCCTCACGCGATGTAAATTAACGCTGCAAGTAAGGGGCTTTCACCGTTTATCCTTTAATATCAATAATATGGATAATTCCTTTTTTAGGGACGGCTAAAGGCCTCGCGGCTTCCAACAAGGGAACATGGAAGTGAAAACTCAATTTAAGGCGACTCTGGCATCTGCTCTTTTCGCAACGACTGCGATGGCATCCTCCGCAATGGCGGCTGACTGCCCGATCAAAGTTGGTGTCCTGCACTCGCTCTCCGGCACGATGGCTATTTCCGAAACCACTCTGAAAGACACCATGCTGATGCTCGTAGAGCAACAGAACGCCAAAGGCGGCGTGCTTGGCTGTGAGCTTGAAGCTGTTGTCGTTGACCCGGCCTCCGACTGGCCGCTGTTCGCTGAAAAAGCACGTGAACTTCTGACCGTTCACGAAGTTGATGTCATGTTCGGCAACTGGACCTCCGTGTCCCGTAAATCCGTTCTTCCGGTCATCGAAGAACTCAACGGCCTTCTGTTCTACCCGGTTCAGTACGAAGGCGAAGAGTCCTCCAAAAACGTATTCTACACCGGTGCGGCTCCGAACCAGCAGGCTATCCCGGCAACCGACTACTTCCTCGACGAACTTGGCGTTGAGAAGTTCGCTCTGCTCGGCACCGACTACGTGTACCCGCGCACCACGAACAACATCCTTGAGTCCTATCTGAAGGACAAAGGCATCGCCGAAGAAGATATCTTCGTGAACTACACGCCGTTCGGTCACTCCGACTGGTCCAAAATCGTTGCTGACGTTGTCGCTCTCGGCGCTGACGGTAAAAAAGTTGGCGTGATCTCCACCATCAACGGCGACGCAAACATCGGCTTCTACAAAGAACTCGCTGCTGCTGGCATCTCCGCTGACGATATCCCGGTTGTGGCCTTCTCCGTGGGTGAAGAAGAACTCTCTGGCCTCGACACCACCAACCTCGTTGGTCACCTCGCCGCATGGAACTACTTCATGTCCGCTGACACCGAAGCCAACGCAGAGTTCATCTCCGCATGGCACGAGTTCATCGGCGACGAAGCACGCGTCACCAACGACCCGATGGAAGCTCACTACATCGGCTTCAACATGTGGGTGAACGCTGTGACTGAAGCTGAAACCACCGATGTCGACGCTGTTCGCGCCGCTATGTGGGGCCAAGAGTTCCCGAACCTGACCGGTGGCACCGCTGTCATGGGCGTCAACCACCACCTCGCCAAGCCGGTTCTCATCGGTGAGATCCTCGAAGACGGTCAGTTCGACATCATCTCCGAAACCGATCCGGTTCCGGGCGATGCATGGACCGACTTCCTGCCGGAATCTGCAGTGCTCGTCTCCGACTGGAAAGATCTCGAGTGCGGTATGTACAACACCGAGACCGAGACCTGCGTTCAGATCGGTTCCAACTACTAATCTGATTTAAAAGACTTTTGAGGGGCGGCCATCGCGTCGCCCCTCGACTCCTCTCTGATAAAGAAGAGCTTCCATGATCCGCCGTATCTTCGTTGCCGGACTGCTTCTTCTGACGGTTGCGCTCTCTGCGCAGGCTCAGGACCGCACGATCCAGGATGTGCTACAAGAGCACTCCGACGCCATCATCAAATCTTCGCGCAAAACCATCGGCCCCGCGATTGACGCTGTTGCCAATTCAGCTCTCCCGGAGGCGCAAGACGTTTTGCAAGCATGGCAGTCCAAGGACATGTGGGTGCGTGAGGAAGACGGGCTTTTCTTCAAGGCCGAGAAGCTCGACAGCAAAACCTATGCTCTCACCGATTTTGTCACCGGCGAACCTGCGGGTGAGGTTGCGAAAGACGAGATTGACCAGATCAAACCGAACTCGGGCATCCGCGCAATGCTCGGCGCAGCCTTGGTTCAGTTCCAACTGAACGACCCGGACCCATCTCTGCGCCGCGACGCGCTGTTGGCGATCCAGCGAGACGGTGAGGAAAGCCACCTTGCGCCACTCCGCGCGTCGATTGCGAACGAGTCTGATCCCGAGATTAAAGAACTCAAAGAAGTCACAGAACGTCTTCTGACGATTTCCTTCGACGAAGATGAGGCCGCGCGCGTAGCCGCCATCGAAGGTTTCCGCGGGTCTCTGTCGCTCGACACCCGTGCCGCACTCAACCCGATCGTCACGACCGAGGTTGTTTACGCCGAAGAACTATCCGCGAATGCGAATGTGAAGCGTATTCTGCGCGCTGGCTCTCGCGACCTTTCCGTCGACGAAGCCTACGATCTGATGGTCGAGGCGGGTGCAGTGACGCCGCAGCCGAGTGTCTCCGAACGAAAAGCGGCGCTCGAGAGCAATATCGTGGACGGTTCCGTCGGGGGCGTTTCGGTCGAAGATCTGAATACCCAAGAAGCGCGCGACCGTGCTTATGCCGCCTTGGCGGATGCGGGTCTCGTGCCGGCCTTCGATCCTGATTTCGACAAAGCATCTGTCGTGACCGGCGTTCAGTTTGCAGAAGTCTATTCTGAGCCCTCGGCGGCGGTGGCAAGCGCGGCCGAGGAAACGCTCAAATCCATTAGCCGAACAGTTGGGCTCAACCAATTCTTCGACTTGTCGCTCGACGGGCTCTCGCTTGCATCCATCTACTTCCTCGCAGCGATCGGCCTCGCCATTACTTTCGGGGTCATGGGCGTGATCAACATGGCCCATGGCGAGTTCATTATGATGGGCGCCTACACCGGTTACGTGATCCAGCAGATCATTCCCGATTACACCGTCTCAATTATCGTTGCCATTCCGATGGCATTTGCGGTGACATTCGCTGCGGGTGTCGCGATGGAGCGTTTGATCATCCGTTGGCTCTATAACCGCCCACTTGAAACGCTGCTCGCGACCTTCGGTGTGTCAATTGCGTTGCAGCAGCTCGCGAAGAACATCTTCGGCACCCAAGCGCGTCCGCTCACCTCTCCGGGCTGGCTCGATGGGGCACTGCAGTTCAACGACGTGGTCGCAATCTCCTACATCCGCATTGCCATTTTCGTGTTGGCGCTGATCTTCCTCGGCATCTTCCTCTTCATCATGAAGAAAACCCGCCTCGGCTTGGAGACCCGCGCTGTAACGCAGAACCCGCGCATGGCGGCCTCCATGGGGATCAATCCCGACAAGGTGAACATGCTCACTTTCGGCCTCGGCTCCGGCATCGCTGGTATCGCCGGCGTTGCCATTGGCCTCTATGCGAAGGTGACCTCTGAGCTTGGCGCGGACTACATCGTCCAGAGCTTCATGACCGTCGTCGTTGGTGGCGTTGGCAACATTTGGGGCACCTTGCTCGGCGCGACGATGATCGGGTTCCTGCAAAAAGGGATCGAATGGTTCAACCCGTCGAACACGCTGGCGGCGCAGACCTACATGATCATCTTCATCATCATCTTCATCCAGTTCCGACCGAAGGGTATCATCGCCCTCAAAGGTCGCGCAGCGGGGGATTAAGCTATGGATTTCATTCGCAAGAACCCCTCTCTGCCGGTCTTCATCGCAGGTCTCGCGATCTTCACGCTGGTCGTCACTTTCATGTCCGAAGCCTATGGCGCAGGCGCGCTGTCGACCTCATTCGTGAAAACACTGGGTAAGACGCTCTGCCTCGCGCTCGTTGCCATCGCGATGGATTTGGTCTGGGGTTACACTGGCATCCTCTCGCTCGGCCATTTCGCGTTCTTCGGTCTCGGGGGCTACATGATCGGCATGTGGCTGATGTATGCGCGGACCAAGCTTATTGTGGTAGAAAGCATGGCCAGCGCGGCGCTGCCTCCAACACCGTCGGAAATTTCGGACGCCATCGGGACGCAGATTTTCGGCGTCGTCGGGTCAAGTGAATTCCCGCTGGTCTGGATGTTCGCGCACAGCTTCTGGGCGCAGATCGCGCTCGTGGTGATTGTCCCGGGTATCCTCGCGCTCGTGTTCGGTTGGCTCGCCTTCCGGTCCCGTGTGACTGGTGTTTACCTGTCGATCCTGACGCAGGCGATGACCCTCGCGCTGTCTCTTTACCTCTTCCAAAACGACAGTGGTCTGCGTGGTAACAACGGTCTTTCCGGTTTGCAGAACCTGCCTGGCGCGGATGGCATCTCTCAAGACTACATCTCGATTTGGTTCTTCTGGGCATCAGCCTTTGCGCTTCTCATCACCTATCTGATCGCGGCATTCGTTGTGTCCGGCAAGTTCGGATCGGTCATTCGCGGCATCCGTGATGACGAGGCGCGGGTCCGGTTCCTCGGGTATTCGGTAGAGGGGTTCAAACTCTTCGTGTTCGCAATGACGGCCGTGATGGCAGCCATCGGTGGCGCGCTTTATTATCCGCAGGCCGGTATCATCAACCCCGCCGAAATCGCTCCGATTGCATCCATCTACCTCGCTGTTTGGGTGGCCATCGGTGGCCGTGGCCGCATTTATGGCGCGGTTATCGGCGCGGCGTTTGTGTCGCTGGTGTCCACCTATTTCACGGGCGGTCAAGCGCCTGACATCCCGCTCGGGTTCTACACGATCAAGTGGGTCGACTGGTGGCTCGTCCTTCTCGGACTGTCGTTCGTCTTGGTGACCTTGTTCGCGCCGAAGGGAATCGGCGGGCTGTTCGACCTGATCACGCACCGTATGTCGCCTAAGCGTGGCGGTGCGCCCTTGGGCCCCGATGATGGCTCTCTTCGTGAACAGGAGGCTGAGAAATGACCAGCAACGCATCCACACTTCTCGAAGTTTCCGGTATCTCGGTCACGTTCGACGGCTTCAAGGCAATCAACAACCTGTCCTTTGAAATCGGGCCAGCGGAGCTCCGCGCGATCATCGGTCCAAACGGCGCAGGCAAAACGACATTCATGGACATCGTGACGGGCAAGACCAAACCCGACGAGGGCAAAGTCCTCTGGGGCGATCTGTCCCGCAACCTGATCGGCATGAACGAGGCAAAGATTGCCCGTGCAGGCATCGGCAGGAAATTCCAGCGTCCGACGGTTTTTGAGGACCAAACGGTTTTCGAGAACCTGCTCATGGCGGTGAAGAACGACCGCAATCCGATAGCCGTACTCTTCTTCCGCCCGAAGGCGAAGGACTTTGCGAAAGTCGAAGAACTCGCAGCGGAAATCGGTCTTTCCGATCAGTTGGAACGAAAGTCTGGTGAGTTGTCCCATGGTCAAAAACAGTGGCTCGAAATCGGGATGCTGTTGGCTCAGGACCCCAAATTGCTGCTCGTGGACGAACCCGCCGCTGGGATGACCTTGGGCGAGCGTGAGCATACGACAGACATCCTCAAAGAAGCCGCTAAAACACGCGCGGTTGTCGTCGTTGAACACGATATGGAATTCGTCCGCAGACTTGAGTGCAAGGTCACTGTTCTTCACGAAGGGTCGGTTCTGGCCGAAGGCTCCCTCGATCACGTGACGCAAAACCAAGACGTGATTGACGTCTATCTCGGGCGATAAGGAAAAATAACCATGCTCGATGTGAAAAACCTCTCTCTCCACTACGGCGGTTCGCAAATCCTCTATGACGTCGATATTTCGGCGCAGGCGGGCGCAGTCACCTGCGTCATGGGCACCAACGGTGTGGGGAAAACATCTCTGCTAAAGGCCATCTCCGGCACTCATCCCCGGTCCGGCGGGTCTATGATGCTTGACGGCGAAGATGTCGGGAAACTCCCGGCGCATTCGCTCGCGCATAAAGGTGTCGCGGTCGTTCCGCAGGGACGCATGATTTTCCCGCTTCTGACCGTGAAAGAGAACCTCGAAACTGGCTTTACCTGTCTGCCGAAGTCCGAGCACAAAATCCCCGACGAGATTTTCGATCTCTTCCCGATTTTGAAGGACTTCATGCATCGCCGAGGCGGTGACCTCTCCGGCGGGCAGCAACAGCAGTTGGCCATTGCGCGTGCGTTGATCATCAAGCCAAAACTCTTGCTCCTTGATGAGCCGACAGAGGGCATTCAGCCGAACATCATTCAGCAAATCGGCAAGGTGATTTCTCTCCTGCGCGATCGCGGGGATATGGCGATTGTGCTCGTCGAGCAGTATTTTGAGTTCGCTTACGACCTCGCCGACACGCTCGTCTTCATGGAGCGCGGGCGCGTGACGTCGACACATGACAAAGCGGATATTTCGAAGGAAGAGGCGGCAAAGGTATTCCGCATCGCGTGACCAGACTGCGGACTGCCCCTTCCTTCTGCGTCGCAGTTCACCCGTTTCTGCGCGAAACAGGAATATAGACCTTTCGGCAATTTCTTAGTTTTGTGTCTCTCTGCTACAGTGGGAGAAATTGAAAAGAAAAACTGTAGGCCGATCATGATGGATACACCCCGCATTCGCGTAGAAGGAGGCTTTCAAAGCGCGCTGATCGTGGACGATCACCCGCTGTTTTGCGACGCCCTATGCATGACGCTCACGGCGGGGATCGGGATCGGCAAAGTCGACACCGCAGGTTCCCTCGAAGAGGCAATGGCATTTCTCGACCGCTGGGCCGCGCCAGATGTCATCCTGCTCGACCTGAACCTGCCGGATGTGAACGGTCTCGACGGTCTCGTCAGGCTGACCAAAAAGTGCCCCGAGACGCCTGTGGTGATCGTGTCCTCGGTTGAAGAAGCCCGCGTTGTGCGCTCTGCGATCCGTGTCGGCGCGGCTGGTTTTGTCCCGAAACATTCGACTCGTGAAGTTTTCCGCTCCGCATTCGAACAGATTGCGGCCGGAGAGGTCTATTCCCCTGCCGGAGCACTTTCCGCAGGGGATCCGAATGAGAACCTGTCTCCGCGCGAGGATGCGTTGGTCCGTCTGTCCCACCTGACACGGCAACAGGCGCGCATCCTGCAACTGATCTGCGCGGGCCAAATGAACAAACAAATCGCCTACGAACTCTCGATTGCAGAGACGACGGTGAAAGCGCACGTGACGGCGATCATGCGGAAACTCGGCGTGCAGAGCCGGACCCAGGCGGTGTTGATTGCGCAGCAGGCCAATTTCAACAGCCTCTTGCCTGAGGAATAAACTTCCTTCACCCTGATTGGCAGGGATGGAGGACCCAAATGATGACGAACGCGATAGGCGGCATGTCTCACATGCTGCGTCAAAACCTTGTGTCGACGGCGGAAGTGGACGCATCCGATCCGGAGGCCGTGAAAAAGATCGTGACGGGCCTCGGACGCGGGCCGTTTTCCATCGTGCTCATGTTCTTCTCGCCCGAATGCGATCGCGAAACCTTGGCCCGTCAGCTCAAAGCTGAAATTCCCTATGCCCGTGTGATGGGCTGCTCGACCGCAGGAGAGTTGAGCTCCAAAGGCTATGATGAGGGAAAGATCATCGCCATCGGGTTTCCGGTTGAGAACTTCGGCGTGGAAACGCTCCTCGTCCCCGATCTCAAGAATTGCTCACCTCAGGACCTTATGGGGAGCCTTCTACGTGCGCGCCAAAACCTGCAGCGGCGCTATCCCCAGTTCGACAATGAGTTTGCCATGCTATTGGTCGATGGCCTGTCCGAGAGGGAGGATGAGTTGACGGCTGCCTTGGCGTCCGGCCTTGGCCCTGTCCCGCTTTTTGGTGGGTCGGCAGGGGATGGTCGGAGGTTTCAGGAGACCTTTGTCCTCAACGGCCCGACGCTTATGGAAAACTCTGCAATTTTGACATTTTTCCGCACAAACTGTCAGATTAAGGTGTTTTCTTATGATCACCTCGTTGCGACGCAAAAGCGGATGGTGGTCACGGAAGCAGAACCGAACGCGCGCGTCGTCAAAGAAATCAATGCGGAACCCGCAGCGCAGGAATACGCGCGATTGGTCGGTGTCGATCCTGCGCTGTTAAGTGACCACGTCTTCGCCGCGAACCCTGTAGTTGTGCAGGTGGGAGGAAAACACCACGTGCGCGCGATCAAGTCGGTCGCCCCCAACGGAGACATGTCTTTTTTTGCTGCGATTGATGAAGGGCTCGTTCTGACCTTGGCAGAGCCTCAGAACATGGTGGCCCATCTCGAAGAGTCCCTCGCGGGCCTCAGCAAGACGACAGAACCTGCAATTGTGCTGGCCTGCGATTGCATCTTCCGGCGCGTCGAGGCGGAGATGACACAAGTTAAATCGCAGATTTCCAATCTTCTTGCTGGGGCGAACGTGCGCGGGTTTTCGACCTATGGGGAGCAAATCGGCTCTATCCACGTGAACCAGACCTTCACCGGCGTTGCGATTTATCCACCGTGTGCAGAACGCGATACCATCGGGGTCGGGGAGAACCGCAAATGAATCGTCCGTCCGACAGTCTCCTCAACCCGAACGACAGCGATACGCGCACGCAGGAAAAACTGCTGAAAATTGTCGACGTGATGATCAAGCAGATCGAATTGCGCTCGAACGAACATGGCGCGGCCTATGCACAGTTTCAACGCGCAGCGATGCTCGAAGAGCAGGTGCGCCAACGGACGGTCGATCTCGAATATGCGCTGGACCTTCTCAACGTCTCCAACGCGCGGTTGGCGGAGGCGAACAAGGCGCTCGAGACCGCGCAGCGCAACCTTGAGAATGCGATTGAGACGGTTCGAGACGGCTTTGCGCTCTTTGACCGCAATGATGTGCTCGTGATGTTCAACTCGCGTTTTGCAACCTTCCTGCCGGACGTGCGGGAGCGGTTGGAGGCGGGCATTACCTTCGAAAACTACGCCTCGATGGTGAGCCGCTCAGAGCATCTTGATCTCACTGAAAAGGACAACGCCGACGCATGGGTGACACGGCGCCTCGGGCGGCATCGTGAGCGGCATGTGGTCTTCAATATCCATGTCGCCGGTGACCGTTGGATCCAGATTTCCGAACATCGAACGCCTGATGATGGTACTGTGGTTCTTCAAACCGAAGTGACCGATCTGGTCATGGCCGAACGCGAAACGCGCGGGAAGATGCTCGATGAGCAGGCCCAGATGATCCGTGCAACGCTCGAACACATCTCACACGGTGTCTGTATCTTTGACCGCGACTGTCGGCTCGTTGGCTTTAACCAGCGGCTCGGGTTTCTCCTCGGATTGCCGCTCTCCGCTCTGCATATGGGGAATGATTTTGCGACCTTGCAGGGGCGAATTCTCGGGGATATGGCGCTGAGTTCTGACATGCCGACAGAGCTGATGCGGGACTGGGCCTATGGTGTCACGCCGCGCACGCCGATCACCTTCGAACTCACGCGACCGGATAAACGCGTGATGATCGTATCGGCTGAGGATTTGCCAGACGGGGGCTTTGTGATGTCGGTGACAGACGTCACGTCCGAGCGCCGCGCGATGGAGCAACTGACACGCACGAATGAATCGCTCGAAGCGCGGGTGATGTCGCGGACGCTAGATCTCGAGGACGCTCTCGCACGCGCCGAACGGGCGAACGCGGCGCGCTCCCGCTTCGTTGCGGCAGCGAGCCACGATCTCTTGCAGCCGCTCTCCGCCGCAAAGCTCTTTGTGGCTTCCGCAGAGGATAGCTCCATCGACAAGGGCACAAGGATCGTGCTCGGCAAGGCGCAAAATGCGTTGGAGAGTGTGGAGAATATTCTCTCTGCTCTGCTCGATATTTCGAAGCTTGAGGCTGGGCGGTCCGCGCTAGATATCATGCCGGTTGCTCTTGGTCCTCTGCTGCTGCAATTGCGTGACGAATACTTGCCGGCCGCTCAGGCGAAGGGCATCGACTTGCGTGTTATTCCCACGAGTCAGGTGGTCGAAAGCGATCCGACCTATCTCCGTCGTATTGTGCAGAACCTCATGTCTAATGCGATCCGCTACACGAAATCCGGCCGTGTGCTCGTCGGTCCGCGCCGTGCGGGGGCTGGGCGGGTCCGGATTCAGGTGATGGATACAGGGCCGGGGATTCCCGAGAAGGAACAACAGGCGATCTTCAAAGAATTCCACCGGATCGAAGGCTCTGCGTCGGCGGCGGTGGGCATGGGTCTCGGGTTGGCGATTGTTGACCGCGCCTGCGCGCAGTTGGGCCATCCTATCCATCTCGATAGCACTGTCGGCAAGGGCACCGTTTTCGGAATTGATGTGCCGCTTGCCCGAGACAGAACCGTTGGTGAGGCGATTGGTGTCGACAACTCCGGTCACTCTGAAGACGGGTTAGGCGTCTTTGCGATGGTCGTGGAGAATGACGATGAACTGCGTCGGGCGGTAACTCTCTTCCTGGAAAAGCTCGGTGTTGCGGTTCTTGATGTCGGGAGCGGTGAGGAGGCCTTGGACCTTTTAGAAGAGGTCGATGTGCTGCCGGATCTTATGCTGGTGGATTATCAGCTCGGGTCGGGCATGGACGGGATTGAGGTCATCACCCGGGTGCGCGCGCGGTTCGGACGCACGCCGACCCGTTTGGTGACAGCGAACCGGTCTCCAGAACTCATGAAGGCGGCGAAAGAAGCCAATGTGCAGGTGATGTTTAAGCCGATCGCACCCAAGGACATCGAGGCTTTGATCAGCCAGGTCCGCGCTTAGGCGTGCCGCCACCGCTCCGCTGCGCGTTCCCATTTTTGAATGACGAGTATCTCAATGGCGAGCATCAGTGCGACAAAGCTCAGCGCGTAGGCGAGCACGTGCGCGGTTTGGAAGTTCTGAAAATGCAGATGGATTTTGAAGCCGACACCCGTCGAGCGGCCAAGAAACTCCACGACCAAGACGATTTTCCAGATCATGGCGAGGCCATTGCGCGCGGCGATGGCGAAGTAGGGGGCGAGCTGTGGCAACAGAATATGCCGGAGCCGTGTCATCGCGGGCATCCTGAATGACTGGGCCATCTCGTCGATGCTTTTGTCCGCCGCCCGCGCGCCATCGCGGAGCGTGACTGTGACTTGCGCGAGTTTGTTCAATGTAACGGCGGCAATCGCGGCGACCTCATTGAGGCCGATCCAGAGGTAGCAAAGCACTATGATGACCAATGCGGGTAGGTTTAAGAAGACCGTGACCCATGGGCCGAAGAACCGATCAAGGGCGGGCATCCTTCCCAGTGCGATGCCAAGCGCCGAGCCGAGAACCATTGCGAGCGTAAATGCGATGACGACCCGCTGAAGCGTCGCAGTGATCTGCGTGCCGAGTTCGCCGCTCATCGCGAGGTCGCGCGTGACCTGAAGCACCGCGATCGGTGAGGGCAGCACATCGGGATCGGCTTTGAGGGCGCTAAGGATGGCCCAGAGCGCGATCAGCCCGAACAAAGACAGGGCGAGGTTTATGCAGTGAAGACGTGTCATGATCTGATCTCGATGCTACACCGCGTCGGGTCGCAAATCCGGCTGGACTTTGGTCGTATTCAGCGGGTCGTGCCGCTCCGTTAGCGTCGGAACATGGTTCAGAGGTTCGGTGTCTTTTGCCTCACGGTTTTCGTGTGGCTCGCTGCGACCGTCGCCTCTTGGGGCGAGGGGCTGGCACCGCTGAGCCGCGATGAGATTTCACCCTATATCGTTCCGCCCTATGCACTGGGTGACCAACTCAACGATAAGGGGGTGTATGAGCTCCTGAATTCCGGCGAAGCGCCGATGGGCTATGTGTTCGAGACCGGACCACTCGCACCGCTGCCAGGGTTCTCCGGTGCCCCGTTGAATATGTTGGTATTGCTGTCCGAGACGGGACAGTTTCTAGACGTGAAACTCCTGTCGCAGCGGGAGCCTGTTTTTGTGTCTGGCCTCGGAGAGGAACCGCTGCTCGCGTTTCTCCAGCAATACAATGGCCACGCGATCACCGAGAGTCTCGTCGTTGGCGTGCCCTATGGGTCTGGGGGGAGCGGGTCCGATCTGGTGTATCTGGATGGGGTGAGTAAGGCGACGGCTTCTGTGCGGATCGCGCATGAGAGCATTCTCGCGGCGACGCTCTCTGTGGCGCGGGAAAAGATGCAGGGCTTGGGATCGGGTTCGCCCGCGCGGCCCGACCTAGACTATGAGGAAACTCTGACATGGAGCGATCTGGTTGAGCAGGGGATCGCGCAGAACTTACGCGTCACCAATGCCGAGGTCGATCAAGCCTTCGCTGGCACAAAGTGGGCGGACGATGATCCGGAGGCGGCGGCTGACCCTGATGGCCTCTATCTCGATCTCTGGCTCGTGGATTTGGGACCGCCGTCTATTGCGAAGGCTGTTCTGAGCGAAGAGAGCTACGCTGATCTCGCCCGCTTTCTGGAGGTGTCTCCGGAGGCTGAACCGTTATTGGTTATCGACGACGGTCGGCATGGTCTCGTGTCCGAGGACTTCGTCCGGAACACGGCGCCGGATCGCCTATCCGCAGAGCAGGGCGGACTGCCCGTCGCGCTTCGGGACGCGGACCTTTGGGTCGAACTGGCAGACGACCTGCCAGATGCGCAGGTAGCGATGGTGCTACGCGCTGACCGGCGGCTTGGCTTTGATCCCGTATCGGAGTGGGTGCTCAGGGTTCAGGCCGTGCGCGAACATGGCATGTTTCAGCCGGAACTCGGTGAGGCGCATTTTGAGCTAACCACCTCAGCACCGGCACGCTTTTTCATTCAGCCTGAGGTGATCAAGCCGATGCCTGCGTGGCTGGAAGCGATCTACAACCGCCAGGCAGACATCATTGTGCTTTCCGTGTTCCTGATCGGCCTACTCGTAGTGCTTTCGGTCTTCATGAGGAAACTTGCGGGGCATCGTCACTTCTCCGCAATGCGTCTATCGATCCTCGCCTTTGTCATCGTCTTCGTCGGCTGGTGGGGGCAGGGGCAGTTGTCCATTGTCACCGTGCTCGCCACGCTCAGGGCCGCCGCAGGAAACGGCTCCTTCGCCGTTCTGCTCTATGATCCATTCTCGCTTGTGCTCTGGGGCGTTGCGATCCTCGGATTTTTGCTCTGGGGGCGCGGGCTCTTTTGCGGGTGGCTGTGTCCGTTCGGAGCGATGCAGGAGTTTATGCACCATCTCGGTCGATTGCTCCGACTGCCGCAAATCAGGGTTTCTGCGCGGACTGACTTCTGGCTGATGAAGCTGAAATATGTCCTACTGCTCGGCCTAATTGGCGTCGCGTTCATCGCGCCGGACTATGCGGAGAAGGCTGCTGAAATCGAACCTTTCAAGACCGCGATCACAGTCTACTTCGTGCGCGAATGGTATTACGTCGCCTATGCGGTGTTCTGGCTCTTGCTTGGGACTGTCTTTTTCAAAGGCTTCTGCCGGTATGTCTGCCCGTTGGGTGCGGTCATGGCGATTGGTGGTGTCCTGCGCGGGCGGAAATGGATCGACCGCCGCGAAGCCTGCGGAAGTCCCTGCCAGCTTTGCCGCGTGAAATGCCGCTATGGAGCAATTCGCAAATCTGGCGCTATCCAATATGACGAGTGTTTCGCCTGCCTAGATTGCGTCCAGATTTACGACGACCCTCAGCAATGTGTGCCGCTCATCCTCGCTGCGAAAAAGAATAAGGGGGCTACCGTATGAGACTATCACGCCGTCGTTTTATGACCCTGTCCGCTGCGGCTGTGATGCTTCCGCAAGGCGCGCAGGCCGCGCGGTGGCAGGGGCGGATGTTCGGGGCGGAGGTGTCGCTGGAATTGGTCGGCGCGCGGGAGGCTGTCTCAGCGGACCTGAAAGATGTGCAGGACCGGCTCGCTGAAATCGAGCAGCGTTTCTCTCTTTTTAATCCGGTGTCAGAACTTTCACGCTTGAATAATGAAGGAGTGGTCGACGCAAGTTCTGACATGATCGATGTGTCGCGAATCGCGTCGGCTGTCTATCTTGCGACAGGGGGAGCCTTTGACCCGACGGTTCAGAGCATTTGGGAAGCGCTCGCGATGGGAGAGGAGCCTTCTGCTCGAGCCGTTGGGTTTGATCGGGTCTTTGTCGAGGCCACGCGCGTCCGATTGGGTGAAGGTCAAAAGCTCACGCTCAATGGGATCGCTCAGGGATTTGCGACTGATTGCGTGCGGGCTCTCCTAGTGGAGCGCGGGTATCGAAATGCCCTGATCAACATAGGGGAATACGCTGCGCTGGGCGGGCCGTTTCGGGTGGGGCTATCCGATGCCTCGGTGGGGCGCCTCGGCGCAATCAACTTGGAAAACAAATCCGTCGCGACGTCTTCACCCGATGCCATGAAGGTAGGGGAGCGGTCTCATATCTTGAGCCCCAATGGAGGGCGCCCCCTCTGGTCGACGGTTTCTGTCGAGGCGGAAAGCGCGGCGCTCGCGGATGCCTGCTCGACCGCATTCTGCCTCATGCCGCGATCCGAAATCGAACAGGCCAAGCATGCGCTCGGCCTGTCTCGGGTATTTCTCGTGGATCTGGAGGGTGATCTGTCGACGCTCTCCTGACTTAACGCTCCGGCATCAGATAGGTAAGGCCGTGCTCTTCAAAGATCGCCCGAATGCGCCCGTCCGCGAGGGCTTTCTCGATTGCGTAATCCACCGCATAGCCCAAATCTCTGTGCTGGTGGTTCACCGCGATCCCGATGGTCCATTCCTTTCTGGCAAGGCCGGGTAGAGGGGGGCGGTGCACATCGAAGCCTTCGGTTAAACCGGCCTCGATCACAGCAAGCGGAGCCATACTCGCCATCGTTTCGCCCGCGACCATTGCGGCGACGGCAGCATCACTTGTGGCATAGCGCTGGATCGCCTCGGAGACGGACCCGCGACCGATGCTGGAGAGGTAGAAGTCGGAGATCGAGTCATTCTCGACGGCGACCGTATCGAACCGGAAGTAGGCTGGCGTCGGTTTGTCATCCGGCTCGGGATAATCCGTGAGGCTATATCCGATGGCGAGTGACTCTGCCGCGTATTGGCCAGTGAACATCACCTGTTCGATGCGGCAGGTGAGTTCCGAATCATACGGAACATGCAGCATGACGTCGGAAACCCGACCGCCGACTGTGGCGCCCTTCCAAACGTAATTGCGCAGGTCGCTGTCGAGGTTTTCATCGGCCTGAACGAGGCGGAAGCGCGGCTCGACGCCGAGGTCCTCGGCAATGATCTTTCCGATCTCCACATCCACGCCGATGACTTTGCCGCCCTCATTGTAGGACCATGGAGGGAAGTCCTCGTAGAGCGCAAACTCGATCCACCCTTCATCGAGGATGCGGTCGAATTCTCGGCCCACGTCTTGGGAGAAGGTGTTCTGTGGTTTCTCTTGCGGGACATAGTCCTCGCAGCGCGCGAACGCCGGCCCCGCAAAAGCGAGACAGGCGATTAGGCCACTCAGAAGGCCCTTTTTCAGACCCTGCTGCAGCATTGTTTAGTTCGCAGCAGACAGGCCGACGGTGAGCAAATCCGCCGCGTGTTTCCACGTGCTTTTGTCTTCGGTGAGGGCGCGAGATGCTTCGAATGCCACGCTGTCTGCGATAGGAGCACCAGACCCGGTTTCGACGCTTGCTGCGATTTCTGCGAGTTCGGCTTTCACCGCGACCGGATCAGCGAGATCGCCTGCGAGAAGGTGGTCGCGGATTTCCGTCAGTCGGGTCATGTGGCTGTCGAGCGCACCGTCATCCGGACGGGTTTCGATGTAGGTGCGGATGGCCCAAGCAGCTTTCTGCCCGAGAAGTTCGCCGAATGCGGGCATCTTGGTGATGCCGTTCTGGGTCATGCCGAACTGGAAACGCTCCACATACCATTCATCGCCATACTCTTCGGCTTCGAGGTAACGCAGGTCAGGGGCAAGACCACCGGACACTGCACCGAGACCGTGACAGCGGGCACAGTTCTGGTTGTAACCGGAGGACCCGATCTCGATTGCTTTGAGCCAGGCTTCTTCGCCGACGGCCTCTGCGCGATAGGGATTTTCGATGAGCCACTCTTCGCCCACGTCAGGCAGGGCGTCGGTGTTCACAGGTTGCGGCGTCACGTCGCCGTGAGCGAATGCGCTTGTGGCGAGGGCAGTCGCGGCAGCAGCCGCAAGCAGCATGGTGCGTTTCATTTCTTCCTCCATAGCTTTCCTTAAGGCTTAACTCGGGTCTCCGATGTGGCGCCATTAGACCTTGGTCTGCCTCATGAGAACGGGGTGCGACCTTGGTCTAATTCTCGGTCAGACGTGTGAGCGCTAGCGTATTGAAAGGGAGGACTTTCATGAGACGTTTGCTGCGCAGGACAATTTTTCTTGCTCTCTTCGCGTGCGTCGGCGTGGCCGGTGCAGTCGCGGAGGCGCGCGCGACTCTTGAGGTTAAAATTGGCTATCTCCGGATGGAGCGCCCGCCACGTCCGGTCCTGTCGAATCTGGACGAAATCCCGCCGCGCCGAGGTATCGAGGGCGCGGAGCTTGCGCTCTCTGACAACATGACGACCGGCGCATTCCTAGGTCATGACTATGCGCTTGAGGTTGTTTCCGTGCCCGTCGGAGGTCCGCTTGACGAAGCCGCAGCGCAGTTGCTCGCCACGCATGATCTCGTTGTTCTGGATATGCCTCTGGCCGACGTGCAGATGGTTGCGGATATGGCGGGTGATCAGAAAATCCTGTTCAACGCAGGCGCGCGCGATCATGAGCTGCGCTCCGCCGGATGCCGCGCGAACCTGCTACACACGATTCCTGAAACCGGCATGGAAGCTGATGCGCTCATGCAGGTTTTGCTCGCGAAGAAATGGACAAAACTCGCGCTGATCGAGGGGCCGACGGTCGAGGATCAAGCGCTGGCAGACAGTTACCGGAAGTCCGCGCGGAAATTCGGACTCAAGATCGTGTCGGAGAAACAGTGGACGTTCGATACCGATCTTCGGCGCGCCGCTTCGCGTGAGGTTCCGCTCTTTACACAAGGTTTTAAAGATCATGACGTCCTGCTCGTTGCAGACGCACACGACGATTTCGCCCGCTACATCGAACACAATACATGGAAACCGCGCCCCGTCGTCGGGTCGACGGGCCTCATGGCGCGGGCGTGGTTTCCGGTTGTCGAGCAATGGGGCGCAGCGCAGCTTCAGTCGCGTTTTAAGGATATGACAGGCCGAGACATGACGCCGGAGGATTACGCCGCTTGGGCCGCTGTCCGCGCGGTCGGTGAGGCCGTGACGCGGACGGGGAGCAATCAGGTCGATGTGCTGCGCGCGTATCTCCTGTCTGACGACTTCGCGTTGGCTGCGTTTCAGGGGCGGCCACTGAGTTTTCGCGCATGGAACGGACAGTTGCGCCAACCGCTGCCTGTCGTGAACGCGAGAGCACAAGTTGCGAGTGCGCCGCTCGACGGGTTCGAACACGCGCGCAACCCGCTTGATACATTGGGAACAGATCAGGTGGAAAGCGCCTGTCAGGCATTTGGAGAGTGACATGAAACGGTTTCTACTGACCACCGCATGCCTGTTGATGGCGTCGCCGACGCTCGCGGCGGAAATCTGGGTGAGTAATGAGAAGGACGACACGATCAGTGTGATCGACGTAGAGACGCTCGAGGTCACACGCACCATCCCGACGGGGGAGCGACCGCGCGGGATCACGTTCAACTCGGACTATTCACGGCTTTATATCTGCGCCTCGGACAGTGATGCGGTGCAGGTGATGGACCCCGTCACGGGCGAGATTTTGCACGACCTGCCGTCCGGTGAAGACCCCGAACAATTCGTGCTCGCGCCCGACAACCGTCATCTCTGGATCGCGAACGAAGACGACGCTGTGACCACAGTTGTGGATGTTGAAACACGCAAGGTCGTCGCGCAGATCAACGTCGGGATTGAACCCGAAGGAATGGCAGTGTCGCCGGACGGAAAGACCGTCATCACGACTTCTGAGACCACCAACATGGCGCATTGGATCGACACGGAGTCGCATCAGATTTACGCCAACTCCCTCGTCGACGCGCGCCCGCGCCACGCGGAATTCGTGAATGAGGGAACTGAGCTTTGGGTGTCAGCAGAGATCGGTGGGACGATCTCAATCTTCGACACGGCCACGCAGCAGGAAAAAGCAAAGATCGGGTTCGAAATTCAGGGCGTGCATCCTGACCTGATCCAGCCCGTGGGTTTTGAATTCACGCCGGATCACAAGACCGCCTTCGTCGCGCTGGGTCCGTCCAACCATGTCGCTGTCATCGACGCGGAGACGCTCGAAGTTGAGGGCTACATCCTCGTCGGGCGCCGTGTTTGGCACCTCGCGTTTTCTCCGGACCATACGCGACTTTTCACGACGAACGGCGTGAGTGGGGACGTCACTGTGATTGATGTCGCCTCGCGAAAGCCGGTCAAAACGATCAAAGTCGGTCGCTTCCCTTGGGGCGCGGCGATGAAGCCTTGAGGAGAGCATCATGCGATATCTGACACTGGCGGCGGCGCTGTTCGCAGCGACATCGGCGTTTGCGGATGATCACGATGAGGAGAAGATTTTCGGAATGGCGGGTATTCTGTCCGCGACCAATTCCGAGGATTTGCCTCTGATCCTTTTGTCAGCAGGACAGCCGTTGGCTGAGGCTCCGCTGAAACTCAAATCCGGCACCTATTATGAGATCGAGATTGAGGCCGACGGGTCGCAGGAGCTTGCGCTTGCGGGAGCTGATTTCTTTCGTGCGATCTGGATCGACGAGATTGTCATAGAAGGGATCGAAATCCGCCCCCTCGGCGTGGACAGTTTCGAATTCGATGAGGCCGGTACGATGGAAGTCAGCTTCGTTGCGATCAAGCCCGGCAGCTATGAGTTAAGAGTTCCGCAGTCCAAGGGCGATCTTCAACGTCTAAGCATCACCATCGAGTGATGGGGTTGAGCGTCGAACATATCTCCCACGACTGGGGCAAGAAGCGGGCGCTAGATGACGTCTCGTTTCATGTCGCGTACGGCGAGTTCTGTGCTCTGCTCGGGCCGAACGGTGCGGGGAAATCGACGCTCTTTGCCTTGCTCACCGGATTGGTTTCACCGCGTCAGGGGCGGATTGAAATTGCTGGATCGGATATCGCCACAGCGCCGCGTGCCGCCTTGTCGCGTATGGGCGTCGTGTTTCAGCAGCAGACGCTCGATCTCGATCTGACGGTTTGGCGGAACATGCTCTATTTCGCAGGACTGCACGGTATCGTGGGTAAGGCCGCGCGCGTTGCGTCGCAAGAGGCGCTGGAGCGACTCGGAATGGTTGAGCGCGCGAAGGAGCGCGCGCGCGATCTCAACGGCGGGCATCGACGGCGGCTCGAAATTGCGCGGGCGCTGATGCATCAGCCGGAGGTGCTGTTGCTCGATGAGCCAACCGTTGGTCTCGATGCCGCCAGTCGGAAGTCCCTCACGGATCATGTCCATTCGCTGGCACAGGACACGAAATTGAGCGTCCTCTGGGCCACGCATTTGACGGATGAGGTCTATGCTGGGGATCGGCTCGTTGTTCTCCATCGTGGGGCGGTTCTCGAAAACGGCTACGCGCAGGAAACCAGCTCTGACCTGACGGACCGCTTTCTGTCTCTGACGGGAGAGGCCGCATGAACAACGCGCTCACAGCCTTGATTGCGATCTGTCAGCGCGAGTTGCTCCGCTTCTTCGGCCAGCGCGCACGGATGCTTGCTGCACTCGTCCGTCCGTTGATTTGGCTCCTCGTTTTTGCCGCCGGTTTCCGCGCGGCGCTCGGGTTGTCGATTACGCCGCCCTATGAGACCTACATCACCTATGAGAGCTACATCGTGCCGGGTCTCTGCGGAATGATCCTGTTGTTCAACGGGATGCAAAGCTCTCTGTCATTGGTCATGGATCGGGAGATGGGGACCATGCGCCTCTTGCTCACGGCACCGGTGCCGCGATGGTGGCTCTTGTCGTGCAAGCTCATCGCGGGGGCGGTGATTTCGGTGCTGCAGGCCTATGTCTTTCTCGCCGTCTGCGCAATGTATGGGATCACCTTTGCGCCGGTGAGCTATATCCTCGCGCTGCCCGCATTGTTCCTCACTGCATTGATGCTCGGCGCGCTCGGCATTGCGCTGTCATCGACCGTCAAACAATTGGAGAACTTCGCAGGCGTCATGAACTTCGTGATCTTCCCGATGTTCTTCCTCTCATCCGCGCTCTACCCGCTCTGGAAAATGGCGGAAGCATCGGCACTTTTGCGCGACATATGTTTGGTCAATCCGTTCACGCATGGCGTCGAAATGATCCGGTTCGCGCTCTACCAAAAGGTTGATTGGATCAACTGGGCGGTGACGCTCGTCGCTCTCGCGGTGTTCCTCGGGCTAGCGCTCTGGGGATACAATCCGGCCAAGCGACTGATTTCCCGTAAAGTCTAGGTCGCATATTCGACCCGACCTTGGTCGCATTCGGGAAGTGCTGTGTCTCTGGCATCCTTGGATCAAAGGGAGGCGCCATCATGAGAGTGAGCGTATGTATCATCGGGGCGTGTCTCGCCCTGCCGCTTTGGGCTGAGGACAAGGCGATGGATCTCGGGCCGGACACAGAAGTGTCTGAAGACGGCATTCTCAACCCGCACGAGATGTCGATGGCTCAGGTTATGGACAAGATCAGGCAGGGTGAGACCGGCATGGTGCTCTGTTCGCAGGGGTATCTCGTCACGAAATCCGGCCGTCACGAATTGGCGCGAGAATTGTTCTCGAATTGCTCGGACGCGGGGTGGACAGGGACCATGACGTGGATGAGCCAACTCGACGATAACGGTTTGGGCGGCCCTCAGGACCTCGAAGCCGCGGCCGAGTGGAACCGCAAAGCGGCGGAGGCAGGCGATCCGGTCGGCAAGTTCAATCACGGTCTGGACCTGATGCGCGGCTGGGGTGTGGCGCGTGATCCGGAGGCAGGTCGTGCTTTGGTCGATGAAGCCGCGCGGGATGGGTTGCCGGTGGCCAAGCGACTGCAAGCGGCGGAATATGATCTCGATGAGGTCACGCCTGATGCCGATGAATGGCGGTATTTCCAACTATATTGAACTCCTCCAGGGGGAGGGTTGAGGGAGACGCCTACGACTTTGGTCGTAGGCGTCTTTCGACCAATGTCGCCCCGTGCTGTTGCGCGAGATCAAGCCTTTGAACGGGCCAATCCGCGAAGGTGCTTTCGAACATGAAAGCGCCTTAGGAGGTTCTTATGAAATCAGGATTTATGTTTGCAGCCGTTGTCCCGGCTTTCTTCGCAATCACTGCGCAAGCGGGCGAATATGACGCGCTCAAGATTTCTGCCGGTGAGGATTTTTTCGATAAGGAATGCCACCGCTGCCACTCCGTTGATGCGGATCGGGCGAGCTATGGTCCGCTTTTGAATGGCGTCGTCGGTCGGAAAGCCGGCTCTTTTGAGGGCTACCCCTACTCTGAGGTTCTGCAGAATGCAGGCTTCGTTTGGACGGAAGGTGCCATTCGCGCATGGATGGAAGATAACGAC
Source organism: Celeribacter litoreus (assembly GCF_020165855.1). Lineage (GTDB taxonomy): Bacteria > Pseudomonadota > Alphaproteobacteria > Rhodobacterales > Rhodobacteraceae > Celeribacter > Celeribacter litoreus. Next base: position 225,688 of record NZ_JAIUFY010000013.1, read on the forward strand.
GGTCTCGTCCCAGGGACGAAGATGCGCCACGTTGGCGTCAGTGATCCGACCGTTCAGGACTTCATTGTGAGCTATCTGGCGTCGCTGACCGAGTGACGGAAGAGCGGTCAGGTCAGGTGGGCCGGTTGGCCCGCCAGCCGCAAGTGGCGCGTTGCCAATCGGCGGGCCTCTGACTCCACGTGTGTCACCAGTAGGGTTGTGACCTGATGAGTGCTTCGAAGGCTCTCGAACAGGCTCATCATCTCGTCCGCGAGGGCGGGATCGAGTGAGACAAAGGGTTCGTCGAGCAAAAGCAACTCTGGATCGGCTGCGAAGGCGCGGGCGAGGGAAAGTCTGCGCTGTTGGCCGAGGGAGAGCTGCGTAGGGAAGTGATCGGCCTTGTCCTGCAATCCAACCGCAGCGAGCCAATTCATCGCCGTGTCGCGGGAGCAGCCGGTGGTGAGCGTTATGTTCTGGAGGCTCGATCTCCACGGGAGCAGCGTTGGCTCTTGAAAAACCGTCGCAATCCGTTCGGGCCGCCGGACGTCTCCGGTATAGTCGGTGTGTAGTCCCGAAATCACGCGCAGCAGGGTCGACTTGCCGACACCCGACGGGCCGGTCAGTGCAACGGTTTCACTCGGGAGGATATCAAGCCGAATGGCTCCGAGGATTGGAGCCCCACCTGCGCGCACTTCTTCGAGCCGCAGGCTCAGGGGGAGGCGCATGCGCTCCCCCTCGCTGTGAGTGATGTCCAATGACATCTGCATCGGCTCAGGACGACGGTTCGTAGAAGAGGCCATCCGGCAATGTGGTTGCCTTGCCAACGAGGTCCTCACCGCCGAGATCGGCCATGAGAGACAGCATCTTTGCTGCGTCCTCTTTGGAGACGGAGCCTTCTGCAGGGATGCCCGCAATCCAGCCGGCTTTGAGAGCGTCGAATTGTGCGTCGTTTTTCACGTTCATCCGATCGCGCAAGCGATCCCAAGCGGCGTCATCTTTCGCGAGCAACTCTTTCGCTGCACGCGAGGCGCGGGAGAGGCCTTCGACTACTTCGGGGTGCTGTTCGAGAACTTCTCCGCGCACCACATAGCCGAGCAAGGGGGTGTCCGGGTTGAGGCCGAGAGAAACCGCAGCCTCGGAGGTCGATGTCAGGAGGCGCATACCGGAGGCTTCCATCTTCGCACCGAAATGCCAGAAGTTGATCGCACCATCCAACTCACCACCAAGAGCCGCTTTAAAAATCAGAGGTGGGGCGCCAAAGACCTGTTCCGTCTCACCTTTTAGGTCGAGCCCGCTCTGCTTCTCAGCATAGGCGCGTAGGATCAGCCAGCTTTTGTCGTTCGGACCACCTGCGATCCCGACTTTTCCGCCCGCGAGATCTGCAAGGCTCTGTGCATTGCTGTCTTTCGGGACATAGATGCCACCGACCGCTTTGGAATACGGGATAAAGACATAATCTTTGCCCTCTGCGCGCTGGGATGCGACCCACAGCCAGTCGGCAACAATCATGTCCACTTCGCCTGCCGCAAGGGCAACGCGAGACGCGGGGCCACCAGCGACATCCATTGCCTCAAGGGTAAAGCCGTTCGCGGAGTCGAACCCGTTGTGTTGGATAGTGTCGACCTCCCACGCCACGGTCCCGGACATGTAGAGAGCGGCTTTGAGGGTCGGTGTGTCTTCTGCTTTCGCGGAGCCGGCGATAACTGCGGCGGCCGTGAGGATAGATAGCCCTTTGATGAATTTGGTCATGGTGAGTCCTCCCTGAATTTCGAGAGTAGGAGGGAGAGGTCTCGGTGGAAATACGACCAAAGCACGGGCCGAAAAGGGGTGGGTCGTAGCGGATTTACGACCAATGGCCAATTTAAAGCTCACGCCCTCGTGACCCACGATACGACACAGTGCTGCCGATGGTGAAGACTCGCTTCAAGAGGTGCCAAGGGCAGATCAAAGGGAGGAAGACTCATGAAAAAGTTCGTATCCGCCAGTTTGGCGGCTGTGCTCTGTGTTGGCACAGCGACCGCGTCCTTCGCGGCCGTGACTGAAGAAGATCTGTTGAATGACGCCAGCACCACGGGCGACGTTCTCACCAACGGGATGGGCCGCGATCTGCAGCGCTACTCCCCGATGGACACTCTGAATAAAGACAACGTGCAAAACCTCGTTCCTGCGTGGGCCTTCTCGTTCGGTGGTGAAAAGCAGCGCGGTCAGGAAACCCAGCCGCTCATCCATGATGGCATCATGTATGTGACGGGCTCCTATTCGCGCCTCTATGCCATCGACGTCGAGACCGGCAAGGAAATCTGGCAATACGACGCCCGCCTTCCCGAAGGCATCCTTCCCTGCTGTGACGTGATCAACCGCGGCGGCGCGATCTACGGCGACAACATCTATTTCGGCACGCTCGACGCACGCATCGTGGCGCTGGACCTCAAAACCGGCGACGTGAAATGGAACAAGAAGATCGCCAACTACAAAGAAGGTTACTCCTACACGGCAGCTCCGCTGATTGTTGACGGCCTCGTCGTGACTGGTAACTCCGGCGGTGAATTCGGTATCGTTGGCGAAGTTCAGGCCCGTGACGCTGAAACCGGTGATCTGGTTTGGACCCGTCCGGTGATCGAAGGTCACATGGGCACGCTCAACGGCGAAGAGTCCACGATGACCGGCACGCTGAACGCAACCTGGCCGGGCGACATGTGGAAAACCGGCGGTGGCGCAACGTGGCTCGGCGGTTCTTATGACGCCGACACCGACACTTTGATCTTCGGCACCGGCAACCCTGCGCCGTGGAACTCGCACCTCCGTGACGCGGGCACCCCGAAAGAGGGCAACACCGGCGACAACCTTTACGCAGCCTCCCGTCTCGGCATCGATCCGGCCACCGGCGAGATCAAATGGCACTTCCAGACCACACCGCGCGAAGGCTGGGACTTTGACGGTGTGAACGAAGTGGTGGCCTACACCGACCGTGATGGCAATAAGCGCTACGGCACGGCCGACCGCAACGGCTTCTTCTACGTCCTGAACCGTGAAGATGGCGCATTTGTTTCTGCCGCCCCGTTCGTGTCAGATATCTCCTGGGCCGAAGGCATCGATGAAAACGGTCGCCCGATCTACAACGAAGAAAACCGTCCGGGGAACCCGCTCGAAGCTGAAAAAGGCGAGATGGTCTTCTCCGTGCCGTCCTTCCTCGGTGGTAAGAACTGGATGCCGATGGCGTTCTCCCAGCGCACCGGTAACTTCTATGTGCCGTCCAACGAATGGGGCATGGACATCTGGAACGAGCCGATCGCCTACAAAAAAGGTGCTGCGTACCTCGGCGCTGGCTTCACCATCAAACCGATCTTCGAAGATCACATTGGTTCTCTGAAAGCGATCGATCCGGATACCGGCGAGATCAAGTGGAACTTCAAGAACGATGCGCCTCTCTGGGGTGGCGTGATGACCACCGCTGGCGGCCTCGTGTTCTTTGGCACACCTGAAGGTGAGTTCATTGCCCTCGACGACGAAACCGGTGAGAAACTGTGGTCCTTCCAGACCGGCTCCGGCATCGTTGGTCAGCCTGTGACCTGGGAACAAAACGGTGAGCAGTACGTCTCTGTCGTATCCGGCTGGGGTGGCGCTGTTCCGCTCTGGGGTGGCGAAGTGGCCAAGAAAGTGAACTACCTGAACCAAGGTGGCACTGTTTGGACCTTCAAACTGCCGAAGCAACTGGCCTCCGCCAACTAAGTTTCGAAAAGCACTGAAAGATTTGAACACCCCGCTCTTTTGCGGGGTGTTTTTGTATATCCTGCATTTTTTCACACTTTTCTGCGACGCAGCATTGCGCCTGCGCATTTACGCACTGCTGGGTTTCTTCAATTTTTCTGGCCGTCTGGTAAAAACTTTGTTGCCGAAACCGGTTTCGGTCCTAAGTGTTGGCGCCAGGAGGAGAATCATTGCGGTCAGATACGAAACTGGATCGACGCTCCCGCAACAACGCGCGGGTTACGATCACTGATCTTTCTCAGGCACTTTGTCTGACCAAGGGAACTGTGTCTCGCGCCCTCAATGGTTACCCTGACATTTCGGAAGCGACGCGCCTTCGTGTCGTGCGTGCCGCGCAGGCCATGGGGTATCGCCCTCTCACACACGCGCAGGCGATCAAAACGGGTCGGAGCCGGTCCATTGGGTTCGTCGTGGAACTGTCCCAAAAGGACGCGCATCGCCCCTTCCTCGCAGAATTTCTCGCAGGTCTCACGCAGGCCGCCTCATACGAGGGCTGGACCCTGACCGTCGCGACGTCCGAAACAGAAGCCGACACGCTCAAGATCATGCGCAGTTTGGTGCAACAGCAAAAGGCGGACGGGTTCATCCTTCCGCGTGTGCTCTGGCAAGACCCGCGTATCGCCCTGCTGTCGGCCGAAAAAATCCCGTTTATTTGTTACGGGCGTCCAAAAAATTACGAAAATCTATCCTATTTTGATATCGAGAGTGAGCTCTCGATGCGAGAAGCGGTTCAGCATTTTGTCGATCTCGGGCATCAACAGATCGCTTACATCGGGTCAGCCACGCATTATGCCTTCTCTCACCATCGCCGCGACGGATATCTGCGCGGAATGAATGAGGCAGGTTTGGTGCCCGATCCTTTTCTTATCAAAGAAGGCGTCGTGAGCGCTGAGGACGCCGCCGAGGCGACCCGCGGTTTGCTTGCGCTCGATGAGCCGCCCACCGCCGTCCTTTGCGCGACCGATACTCTCGCGCGAGGCGTTTATGAAGTTGCAAATCAGATTGGCCTCAAAATTGGCTCGGAGATTTCCGTCATCGGGTATGACGGCTCGCCCGAGGCCTCGGCCATGTGGCCGCATCTGTCGACCTTTTCTATCGATAATCGCAAGGCGGGCGTCGCCTTGGGAACCATGTTCATTGACCGAATTCGCGAGCCTGACGCGCCTGTGGTTCAAACCCTGCTCCAGTCACATCTGTGTCGGGCTGGGTCCACGGGTGCACCGGTTTTGTCGCCGGAGCAGCTCGCGCATCGTTTGGCCCCGTTTCAGGGTCAACTAATCCATTCTCATCAAAACTCAGGGAGAGAGAGATGACATTGAAAAAGCAATTTCTGATGGCCAGCGCCGCGACGGCGCTCGCGCTTACCAGTTTCGCAGCGAGTGCAGACACGTTGCGCTTCTGGACGACTGAGGAGCAGCCGGACCGTCTTGCCAAGCAAGAAGAAATGGCGAAGGCTTTTGAAGAAAAGACCGGCACCGAAGTCGAAGTTATTCCTGTTACCGAGTCTGAACTCGGCACGCGCGCAACCGCTGCGTTCGCTGCGGGCGATTTGCCGGATGTGATCTATCACACGCTGCAATACGCTCTGCCGTGGGCCGAAGCCGGTATCCTCGATACCGATGCCGCGACCGACGTGATCGAAGAGCTTGGCGAAGATACCTTTGCGCCGGGCGCTCTGAACATGGCGGCGATGGACGACGGTTTTGCCTCCGTTCCTGTTGACGGTTGGACGCAGATGATCGTCTACCGCAAAGACCTCTTTGACGCCGCTGGCCTTGAGGCTCCGACCTCCTATGCCGCAGTGGAAGCCGCTCTCGAAGCTCTGCACAACCCGCCGGAAATGTATGGTTTCGTCGCTGCGACCAAAGTGGACGAAAACTTCATGTCTCAGGTGCTTGAGCACGTGTTCCTCGCCAACGGCGTAAGCCCGGTCGGTGAAGACGGTTTTATGCCGCTGGACGAAGCAAAAACCACCGAGGTCCTGAACTTCTACAAAGCCATCGCGGAAGCCTCCCCTCCGGGTGATCTGTATTGGGATCAGTCCCGAACGCTCTACTTCTCGGGCAACGCGGCAATGATCATCTGGTCGCCGTTCATCCTCGACGAACTGGCCGGTCTGCGTGACAGCGCTCCGCCGACCATCAACGACGATCCGACCTCTGGCGAACTTGCTTCTAAGACTGGTATCGTGACGACCTTCTCCGGTCCGTCCAATCCGGATGGCGCAGCTTGGGGTGACATCCGTTATTTCGGCATCACGACCGATGCGGACACCGATGCAGCAGAGGAGTTCGTGATGTTCTCAATGGATGAGGGCTACACGCAGACGCTCTCCATCGCACCGGAAGGCAAATTCCCGGTTCGCCGCGGCAACGCGGAAGATCCGGCAGCCTTCTCCAAAGCATGGGCTGAGCTTCCGGTTGGTGTGGACCGCAAGGCTCCACTCGGCGATCTCTACGCGGCTGACATGATTGACGAAATCGTTGGCGGTCTGGACGTGGCCCAGCGTTGGGGTGTCAAAGAAGGACAGCTCACTCTGGCCTCCAAGATGATCAACTCCCAAGCGATCAACCGCGTCGTGCGTGAGTTCATCGACGGTGAAATCGACGCGGCAACCGCCGTCGCCGAGATGAACGAAGAGCTCGGCGCAATCGAGTAATCGCGCGCTTGCAATTCTGGGGTGCGGCATCTGTCGCGCCCCTTTCTTTTCCTAACATCGGACAGGGAGCTTTCCATGTCGGACATCGGACCCCCGCGCGGGACAGGGCCACTGGCCCGTTCAGAAGCGCGGCTTGCCTGGGGGCTATTGACCCCAACTATTCTTGCCGTCTCGCTTGTGGTGCTACTGCCGCTGCTCGCAATTTTCTGGATTTCGGTCAAACCCGTTTCACTTTCTGACCTCCGCGCCCCTGAAGCTGTCGTGCGCGAGGACTTGCGTGGGCGCCCTGCGGAAGCGGGCGACGAGGCGACGCTCAGATACCGGCTTCGGAATTCCTCTCCGACCTCTCAAATTTCCGGCGTGACCCTTGAGGACACATGGCCCGATGGGCTCACGCTCGCAGGTGATCTCGATCCGCGGTGCGAGATCGCGGAAGGGATGCTTTCCTGTAATCTCGGGGATTGGGAAGGCGGCTTCCGCGAGACGCTGAATATTCCAGTTATCACCGAGCAGGCGTGGTTCGATACTGAGGGCGATGTCGAGGCTGAGCCGGTCAAGGTGGACGGCAAAGCGTCCTTCGTGCTCACGAACGCCGAATTCACCTTTAAGAACTTTGTCTCCGTTTTTGATGGCGGCGAGTTCTGGGGCGTTCTTGGCGTGACGCTATTCTACACGGTCTTCGGCACGCTCGGGGCGATGATCATGGGGCTGTTTGCCTCCATGCTGCTCAACCACTCTTTCAAAGGGCAAGGCATCCTGCGGGGCCTTTACCTGTTCCCCTATGTGGCCCCCGTGATCGCGGTGGCCTTTGCGTGGATCCTGCTGTTTGACCCCTTCTCCGGCTCCGCCAATGCGCTGTTGATCCAGATGGGCGTGACCAATCAGGCGATCAACTTCTTTGGTGAGCGGCCTTTGGCCCTCATCATGGTGACGTTGTTCGAGATTTGGCGCTACTTCCCGCTGTCCTTCCTCTTCATCCTGGCGCGGATGCAGTCGATCCCGACGGATATGTACGAGGCCGCCGACATGGATGGCGCCTCTCCGTTCCAGCAGTTCTGGTATCTGAGCCTGCCGCAGCTTCTCGGCATTCTGTCGGTCCTGTTCCTGCTGCGCTTCATTTGGACGTTCAACAAGTTCGACGACATCTTCCTGCTCACCGGCGGCAACGCGGGGACGCGGGTACTGACTGTGAACGTGTATGAACAGGCCTTCGCCGTGTCGAACATTGGCGCAGGTGCGGCGGTGGCGGTGGTGATCTTTGCCTGTTTGCTGCTGTTCTCCGTGTTCTTCTTCAAATTCATGTCGAAGGAGGAGGGACTATGAAACATCTCCGTTTCGGTTACATCACCGGCCCGCTGTTGGGCCTGATCTGGACCTTCATCATTGCCGTGACCGTAAGTGTCGCGATGAGTTTCGCGACTGGGCAGGCATTCAAACCCTCGCTGATCTGGTCAATTATCTTCGGCATCCCGACGGGCCTCGCGCTCGTGTGGGGAGGGACGATCTGGATCGCGTCTGCTGTGTTGGGTGTCGTCTACCTCATCTCGCTCCTCGCCGGCGTCGGGCCGGTCTTGTCTGGGGACGTCTCTCTCGTGTCCCAAGTCTTTGCCGCCGCCGTTCTCGGCCTCGGCATTGGCTGGCCGCTCAAGGTCTTCGTTGAGGAACTCACTCTCGGCGCGCTGACACGCCACGAATTTGAAGAAGCCGTCATCCGCACGCTCAAAGGGTTCGGCTACATCTTCTTTACGGCGATTGTGGTGATCCCTTTCTACGTGATGGTGATGACCAGCCTGAAGAACCAGTCGCAGCTCATGCAGAACCCGTTGGATTTCTCCATCGACCTGTCTCAGGGCTGGGGGCTGTTCCGGTCCTATGTCGAACTGGTGCGCGACTTCAACTTCGGTTCCTACATGTGGACCTCGTTCTACATCTCCGTGCTCACAGTTTTCATCACGCTCCTCTTCGCAATCCCCGGGGCCTACGCCGTTGCACGCTTGCGCTTCCGTGGGCAGGCGGCGTTCTCGCGCTCCATCCTGCTCATCTACATGGTGCCGATGATCGTGCTCGCGCTTCCGATCTACATCGCGTTCTCGATGATGGGACTGCGGAACTCGATCACGGGCATCGTGATGATCTATCCTGTGACGACCATCCCTGTCGCGCTCTACATGCTACAGGGCTATTTCCGCGGCCTGCCGAGCGAGGTTGAGGAAGCCGGCCTGATGGACGGTCTCTCCCGTTTGCAGGTGATCTGGAAAATCACATTGCCGCTCTCACTGCCGGCGTTGGCGTCGGTCTCGCTCTATGTCTTTATGATCGCATGGAACGAGTTCCTGCTCGCCTTCATGCTGCTTGATGACCCGTCGAAATTCACACTCACACGCGGGATTGCTTCGCTCAACTCGTCGGAGATTCCGCGACAACACCTTATGGCGGGCTCGGTCATCGCGACGGTTCCCATCATGGCGCTGTTCCTCGGTCTTGAGAAATTCATGACCAAAGGGCTCACGGCGGGGAGTGTGAAGGGATGACACAGTCTGCGATAAAACCGAATGATCAGGCTGCCCGCGGTGTCCTCATGGGGAATGATCGCGGCGGCTATACGATCCCGACGGCGCGCCTCTATCCCTACCAGTGGAACTGGGACAGTATGTTCTCTGCGTGGGGCTATGCGACCTTCGACATCGGGCGCGCATGGCGGGAGGTCGATCTCCTCTTTGCGTCCCAATGGGACACTGGAATGGTGCCGCACATTATCTTTCACAAGGTGGACCCCGATTATTTCCCGGGGCCGAAAGTCTGGGGCGCGACGCATGAACCGCCGACCTCCGGCATCTCGCAGCCGCCAGTCGCCGCGACACTGATCCGCAAGATTTACGAGATGGATCCCGAGGTCGGGTTCGAGCGGGTGAAGGCGCTCTATCCAAAGCTCGTCGCTTGGCATGATTGGTGGATCAGGGAGCGGTGCAAGGACGGTCCGGTTGCGATTATCCACCCGTGGGAGTCCGGACGCGACAACTGTCCTGATTGGGACATCGGGATGGAAGGCGTCGCCATTGACGAAAAAGACCCCTACACCCGCCGCGATACCAGCCATGTGAAAGAGGCCGAGCGTCCGCTCAAATGGGACTACGACCGCTATCTCGCCATCCTCGCGTTCGGGCGCAAAGTGAATTGGGAAGATCGAGAGATGGTCGAGAACGGACCGTTCCTCATGGCCGATCCCGGCATCACTTTCGTTCTGTTGCGGGCCTTTGCGGACCTCCTCGAATTGGCTCGCCTCCTTGATGAGGACACGACGACCGTTGAGGCGCAGCAGGCGCAGTTGCGGGACGGCTTGGATAAGCTCTGGAACGAGGAAAGGGGTTGGTTCGACGCCTACGATGTTCGGACGGGGCAATACGCCAATGTCTTGGGGTCGGGTGCGTTCCTCGCCTATCTCGCGGGTGTGTCGCGTCCCGCTCTGGACGCTCATTTTGCGCGGGTTTGGGACAAGGTTGCGTTTGGCATCCCCTCCGCCGATCCGGAGAGTGAGCGGTTCGAGCCGCGGCGCTACTGGCGCGGGCCGACATGGCCAGTGGTCAACTCGCTGATCGCCATGGGTCTCAAGGACATGGGGCGCACGCAAGCAGAAGCCAGATTGAGAAACGAAACCGCCGAGCTCATCGAGAAGGGTGGGTTCTGGGAATATTATGATCCGATGGATGGGACGCCGTGTGGCGGAGCATCCTTTGGCTGGACGGCCGCCGTCTGGCTGACGTGGTGCGGAATTGGACGCGCCACGCAACCGGCAGGGAAGGAGTAATTCATATGTCGAGTATCGAGCTACAAGCCGTCGAGAAATGGTTCGGCAGTGTGCAAGTGATCAAAGGTGTGGATCTGAAGATTGAAGAGGGTGAGTTCATCATCTTCGTTGGTCCGTCCGGTTGCGGGAAGTCCACGTTGCTACGGATGATCGCGGGCCTCGAAGAGACCTCTCGCGGAAAGATTTTTGTGGGCGAACGCGACGCAACCGCGGAGCCACCCTCGAAGCGTGGTCTCGCGATGGTGTTTCAGAGCTACGCGCTCTACCCCCACATGTCCGTGCGCGACAATGTCGGCTTTGCGTTGAAGGCTGCCGGTGAGCCGAAAGAAGAGATCTCCAAAAAGGTCGATGAGGCCGCGCGCGTTCTCAAGCTTACCGACTACATGGACCGCCGTCCGAAGGACCTCTCCGGTGGTCAGCGTCAGCGTGTCGCGATCGGACGCTCGATCGTGCGCGACCCCACTGCGTTTCTCTTCGATGAGCCGCTGTCCAACCTCGACGCTGCGCTGCGGGTCGAAATGCGTTACGAACTGGCAAAGCTCCACCGGTCTCTGAAATCGACCATGATCTACGTGACGCACGATCAGGTTGAGGCGATGACCCTCGCGGACCGCATCGTGGTTCTCGAAGCCGGTAAGATCGCGCAGTTCGGCACGCCGAAGGAACTGTATGAGCGTCCCGGCAACCTGTTCGTGGCGCAGTTCATCGGGTCGCCGAAGATGAACGTGATCCCGGCGATGTCTGTGGGGCTCGGAGAAAAAGGCAAAGATCTCGGGATCAGGCCGGAACACATCTCCATCGTGCCTGCCGGTGAGGGCGATCTCGATGGCACTGTTGATGTGGTCGAATATCTAGGTGCCGATACCTACGTGATTGTGGATGCGGAGAATGGCGCGGGTCAGATGACCGTCCGCGACCTCGGCGATGCGCCGCACGAGCCGGGGCAAAAAGTGGGCCTCAAGTTCGGTGAGGGCCGGACGCATCTCTTCGATGAAGAGGGGTTGGCGATCCGATAACGCGCCCCTTAACGGTGATTTATGAGCCGTCCCCGTTTGATGACGGGGGCGGCTTTCTAATTTGAAAGTGCCGAATTTTCGCATTTAAAGTGTTCTACAATGATGAAACGTGCTCATAGATTGATCAATTAGCCAGAACAGTCTGCCCAGATTTCGATTTAATCGTCCCCGTTTTCCTTCCGCAACGTAACCTGTCTCTACCTCATGATCAGCCTGCGGATCGAGGTGGGAGGAGGAGCAGGCGAATGAAGGAAAATTGATGATACCTATTTTGGATTTCCGGCTTCAGGCCTCCGGAAAGGACCCGGGAGGCTTTGCGGATGCATTGGGGGAAGCGTGCCGTCGCGACGGCGTCTTTCTTTTAAAAGAACATGGAATTCCGCGCGGTTTGCTGCGCGAAGTTCTCGAAGTCAGCGATGAGTTTTTCTCGCAACCCGAAGATCAGAAGTCGCGGGTCTCCATGCAAAGTGGATGGGCGAACAGAGGGCGGGCCGCTGAGGGTGTTGAAGTTGTCGGGGGTGCGGACGGGTGCCCTCCACAGAAAGAGAGCTTCAGCATGGGGATGGACCTTCCCTCACAAAAGGCGGATTTTGATCTCGGCGATGCATTCAATCCGCCGAACATCTGGCCCGAATGTGATCGTTTTCGCGATGTGATGAGGGACTTTTATAAAGAAGTTCTTGGGTTGGGGCGTGGGCTCATGCACGCAGTCGAGCGCGATCTCGAACTGCCCTATGGGTTCTTTCAGCCGCATTTTTCAGAACCGATGGCGACGCTGCGGCTCTCGCACTATCCCGCAAGAGGATCCCAGACGGAACCTGCAGTTGCGGGTGGGGCGACATACGATTACGGGGCGCTGACGCTTGTACTAACGGATCAGGCGGAGGGCATTCAATTCCAGTCGAGAGACGGAACTTGGCGAGAGTTGCCCCACGATCCGGGTGATCTGATCGTCATGGTCGGGGACGTTCTGATGCATTGGACGAATGATCAGTATCGCTCTGTGCCTCACCGCATGTCGCACCAGTCAAAGATCAGGCATCTCGCAGCGTTCTATCTCTACCCGAACTCGGAGAGCATGATCGCGCCTTTGCCGACGACCGGAGCACCGCGCCACGCACCTATGCGTGCAGGCGAGTTTCTCCGGACCCGGCTCGGAGAAACCTATCGGACCACGGCGTAAGAGACAGTCTGGACAGAACGCGCGGAGCGGCCTAATCGGGTCGTATGACGCATTCTGAACAAAAGTGGGACGTGGAGTTCGACGGCATCGGCCTGATCTGCCCGATGCCGGTTCTCAAGGCGCGGAAACTTCTGCTCGGTATGCCGCAGGGGGCTGTCCTGCGGTTGCTTGCGTCTGACCCGGCTGCAGTGATCGATGTGCCCCACTTCTGTCACGAGGCCGGACACGATCTGATCGACATGCAGGACGAGGGCGGCCATCAAGTCTATTATATCCGGCGAGGTTAGGCCTCGACGAGAAGGCTCTCTGCCTTGGCGAGATCTTCCGCTGTGTTGATGTTGAAGAAGGCTGTGTCTGCCCCCGGACCATCGAAAAGGACTGGCACGGCGCCTTTGCTCTCCGCGAACTGCTGCATTCGACGCTGGTGACGGGCGAGCGCGGCGCGCAGGTCATCACGCACCGTGACCGGCCAGAGACCGAATGTCGGATGCCATCTTTGTTCACCTTCCTCCTCGGTCACAGCGATCCCGAAACCCTCCGGCTGCGACACAGTGGCGAGGCGCGTTACCAAATTCTCGGGCAGAAACGGCGTATCTGTCGCAACGGTGACGATGGCCTTGAAACCTTTTGCTGCGGCCCAGTCGAGCCCAGCGAGCACCCCCGCGAGAGGCCCTTGGGACTCCGAAGCCCCGTCGGGCAGGATCGGATACCCGAATTCGGAGTACCGCTTAGGATCGCCATTCGCGCTAATGGCCAAGGTGGCGCATTGCGGGGCAAGCCGGTCAATGACGCGCTCCATCAACCGTAGGCCGGCCAATTCGACCATTCCTTTGTCGACGCCGCCAAGTCGGGTGCCGTCCCCTCCGGCGAGGATCAATCCGGGATAGAGTGTCATGTCACTGCCTCCTTCGGCTAAGGGCTTCCCCCCACGCGGGCCATTCTGTATGTCCGGTGGTTAGCAAATCAAGGGGCAAGATATGCTCGGATACGTGATGAGAGATGGGCGCGGTGAAATCGATGCGCTTTTGCGCACATTCGCGACGGGGTTCGAGGCGGACGGACGGCATGTTGTCGGGACGGTTCAGCACAACATCGAAATCGCTGACAGAGCCAAATGCGCGATGCGGCTCGAAGTGCTGCCAACAGGCCAACTTATCGACATCTCCCAGGATTTGGGGGACGGCGCCATTGGGTGTCGGTTGGATCCCGATGGGTTCGCGGCGGCGGTTCAGGCCGTGCAGAACGGATTGGAGCGTGGTGCCGATCTCTTTCTGGTCAACAAATTCGGGAAACAAGAGGCCGAGGGTGGCGGGTTCCGCAACCTCATCGGGGTAGCGTTAAGCCAGAATATTCCTGTGATCTGCGGGCTCAACAAAAAGAACCTTCCTGCTTTCGAGCAGTTCGCCGAGGGCATGGCAGAAGAGGTCACAGCCACTCTCGAGGCGCTCACATCGTGGTTTGAAGACCAGGCATGCGACGCACAATAAATCACCAAATTCACTGCAAAATGCACCCCTCGGACATTCGTGCAATAGATTGCGCACAGGAATCGTTTACATTTTGTGCAAGCCAGAGCGACTTGGACCTATGACTACACCTCTCTCGATCATTATCGTCGAAACAGACCGCACACGTGCACAGTTGATTGTCGACAGCCTGAAGGACGCAGGGGCGTTCGATATTTCCGTGATTTCTGATCCGACTGGGCTCGCCCGACAAATCCAGGCGCGCAATCCGGATGTGGTCCTTATCGATATCGAAAATCCGTCGCGTGATACGATGGAAGAGCTCGCGCTCGCTTCTGGACCGCTTGATCGCCCCGTTGCGATGTTTGTGGACCGCTCTGATGAGGGGCTTTCTTCGGCTGCGATCGAGGCAGGTGTTTCTGCCTATATTGTCGATGGTCTTCAGTCCCAGCGCGTGAAGCCGATTATCGATGCGGCAATTGCACGTTTCCGCATGTTCCAACGGATGCGCACGGAACTTGCCGAGACGAAAAAGGCACTCGAAGAGCGCAAAGTAATCGACCGCGCCAAGGGCATGATGATGCGCGCGCGCGGGATCAGTGAAGACGAAGCTTATGCGCTGTTGCGCAAGACGGCGATGGATCAGGGCAAGCGCGTCGCTGATGTCGCCCAGGCCCTCGTCACGGCTGCGGGGTTGCTGTCATGAGCCTCGCGTCAGTTTCTATCGGATACATTCCGCTCGTAGACGCGGCACCTTTGATCGTGGCGCAAGAAATGGGATTTGCTTCGGAAGAGGGGCTGTCGCTCGATCTTCGTCGCGCGCCGTCCTGGTCCTCCGTGCGCGACATGCTCGCCTTCGGACAGGTTGACGCGGCCCACATGCTGTCTCCCGTGCCCGTTGCGACGGCTCTCGGGCTGGGCGGGGCCGGCGCAAAGTTTTCCGCGATCTCTGTTCTGTCAATGAACGGCAACGTGATCGGTGTGTCGTCGGAACTCGCCGCGCGACTGCGTGGTGTTGGGCACGATTTTGGGTTCTCTGATGCTTTCAAAGCAGGACGGGCGCTGATCGAAGCAAAAACAGAGCGTCTGCGCATCGGTGTGCCCTTTCCGTTCTCGATGCACGCGGAGTTGCTCTATTACTGGCTGTCCGCTCTCGGGCTTCCAGCTCCGCAGTCGGTTGATATCCGCACCGTTCCGCCGCCATTGATGGCTGCGGCGATTGAGGCGGGCGAGATTGATGCCTTCTGTGTGGGTGAACCTTGGGGCTCACAGGCTGTCGACAACGGCGTCGGCGAGCTTTTGCTGCCCTGTAGCGCAATCTGGTCAGCGGCTCCTGAAAAAGTGCTCGCCGTGCGATCTGACTGGGTCGAACATGAGAGCTCTTTAACCGGGCGGCTCATCCGTTCCTTGTGGCGAGCAGGGCGTTGGCTCGGTAATCCCGATAGTCGCACGCTTGCCTCGGAGCTGCTGAGCCGCCCCGAATATCTGAACCTGCCGTCTGAGATCCTCGACCATGCCTTGACGGGAAACCTTGTCATTTCGCCGGCTGGCGCGCAGCGACACGTCGAGGGCTTCGTCGAATTTTTCCACGGTGCCGCGACGTTCCCGTGGCGGTCGCAGGCCGAGTGGATTGGCGCGCAACTCGCCGCACGCACAGGCCTCGATCGGGATGCTGCGCGCAAAGCCTCACGGGCGGTCTTTCGGTCCGATTTGTATCGACAGGCTCTGGCCTCGACGTCTGCGGATTTGCCGGGGGCTTCATCGAAGCTGGAAGGTGCTCTTGAGGTGCCAACTCCCGTGTCGTCTCCCTCGGGTCGCTTGATTCTGGGTCGAAATCAGTTTTTCGATGGTCGAATTTTTGAGCCGCTCAAGGATTGATGCTTAAAATATATGCGCGGTGTAGGTTTTGAGCGGAGAGTGTATGCCGCAGCGCGACAACGGCTTTGCAATCGCAGCGTGATTCTCGGCATAAAGATTACAGCGGAAGGCGACGGAGCCTTCTGGCGCGAAATACGTCTCAATGAATGAGACATTCGAGCAAAGCCGCTCGATAGGTTGCCTCTCCTCCTCCCAGGCAGTCTATCGGCGGCTTTTTTTGTTTTTTCTCCGACAGGGAACACAGGGACATAAAGATGAAAAAACTTCTTCTCGGCCTCGCAGCCACAACCGCACTCGCTTCGGGTGCATGGGCAGAAATGCTCGATCTGGAAAAAGATGAACTGACTTTCGGCTTCATCAAGCTGACCGACATGGCCCCGCTGGCCGTGGCTTATGAACAAGGTTTCTTCGATGACGAAGGTCTCTTCGTCACCCTCGAAGCACAGGCAAACTGGAAAGTGCTCCTAGACGGCGTGATCGACGGCACCCTCGACGGCGCGCATATGCTCGCAGGTCAGCCGCTCGCAGCAACCATCGGTTTCGGTACCGAGGCTCACATCATCACCCCGTTCTCCATGGACCTCAACGGCAACGGCATCACCGTTTCCAACGAAGTTTGGGAAGAAATGAAGCCGAACATCCCGACGGATGCAGACGGCAAAGTCCAGCACCCGATTTCCGCTGAAGCTCTGGCTCCGGTCGTCGAGAAATACAAATCCGAAGGCAAGCCCTTCAACATGGGCATGGTTTTCCCTGTGTCCACGCACAACTACGAACTGCGTTACTGGCTCGCAGCTGGCGGCCTGCACCCGGGTTACTACTCCCCGGAGAACATCTCCGGTCAGATCGGCGCAGACGTTTTCCTCTCCGTGACTCCTCCGCCGCAGATGCCGGCAACTCTCGAAGCAGGCACCATCTACGGTTACTGTGTGGGTGAGCCGTGGAACCAGCAGGCTGTGTTCAAAGGCATCGGCGTTCCGGTCATCACCGACTACGAACTCTGGAAAAACAACCCGGAGAAAGTGTTCGGCATCACCGCAGAATTCGCTGAAGAATACCCGAACACCACCAAAGCTGTCGTGAAGGCTCTGATCCGCGCTGCAATGTGGCTCGACGAGAACGACAACGCCAACCGTCCGGAAGCTGTGGAAATCCTCTCCCGTCCTGACTACGTGGGCGCTGACTATGACGTGATCGCGAACTCTATGACCGGCACGTTCGAGTACGAAAAAGGCGACAAGCGTGAGGTTCCTGACTTCAACGTGTTCTTCCGTTACAATGCGACCTACCCGTTCTACTCCGACGCTGTGTGGTACCTGACCCAGATGCGCCGTTGGGGCCAGATCGCAGAGGCGAAGCCGGATAGCTGGTACGACGAAGTCGCTAAATCCGTCTACAAACCGGAAATCTACCTCGAAGCGGCTCGCCTTCTCGTCGACGAAGGTCTCGCAAACGAAGAAGACTTCCCATGGGATAGCGACGGCTACAAGGCCCCGACCCCTTCTGAAGACATCATCGACGGCATCGCCTACGACGGTAAAGCACCGAACGCTTACCTCGACAGCCTGCCGATCGGCCTGAAAGGCGAGCAAGTCGTCGAAGGCACCGAAGTCAAAGGTTAAACTACCCCCCCCCGTACGGGCGCGCCTCCCCCCAGGTGCGCCCGTGACACTCCAAAAGATTTTCCCGCGAGGACGCCGCAATGACTGCTATCGATCCCCATCAGCTGGCTGACGAGACCAAAGCGGCACGTCGCGCACAGCTTTTCACCCGCATCAACAAAGCCGACGCGTGGTTCCAAGTTCTTGGCCTGAGCTGGATGACCCCCGTGCTCAAGGCCGCCGCCGGTGACAACCCAAAGGCCCAAGCCAAAGAAATCTGGAAACTTCTCGGTGTTCCGGTTCTCGCCATCATCGGCTTCCTGCTCCTGTGGGGCACGCTTGCTCCGAAAGTTCAAACCTCCCTCGGCGCGATCCCCGGCCCTGCGGCTGTGTGGGAAGAAGCGGTGAATCTCCATGAGGATGCGATTGCCAAGGCTGAGAAGAAAGCGGCTTTCGAAGAGCGTGTTGAGGCGCGCAATGAACGCTTCATTGCGAATGGCCAGCCGGAAAAAGTGAAGGACATTCCTTACACGGGTTCGCCGTCTTACTACGAGCAAATCTGGACCTCGATCAAAACCGTATTCTTCGGCTTCCTGATCGGTTCGGCTATTGCGATCCCGCTTGGCATCCTCGCTGGTCTGTCGCCCTATGCGAACGCCGCGATTAACCCGCTCGTCCAGATCTTCAAGCCGGTATCCCCGCTCGCGTGGCTTCCGATTGTGACGATGGTCGTCTCTGCGCTCTACACGACGAATGATGGCCTCTTTGCCAAATCCTTCCTCGTGTCCGCGATCACCGTGACGCTCTGTTCGCTCTGGCCGACGCTCATCAACACGTCTCTCGGTGTCGCATCCATCGACAAAGATCTCGTGTCTGTGTCCAAAGTTTTGAAAATGGGCACGTATCAGAAAATCACCAAACTGGTTCTGCCGTCCGCTCTGCCGCTGATCTTCACCGGTCTGCGTCTCTCCCTCGGTGTGGGCTGGATGGTTCTGATTGCGGCTGAAATGCTCGCCCAGAACCCGGGTCTCGGCAAATTCGTCTGGGATGAATTCCAGAATGGCTCCTCCCAGTCCCTCGCCAAAATCATCGTGGCAGTGCTCACCATCGGTATCATCGGCTTCCTGCTAGACCGTGTGATGTACGCCCTGCAGTCCCTCTTCACCTTCTCCAACAACCGGTGATCGACATGAGCTTTCTGGATTTCCAAAACGTCTCGAAGTCCTTCGGTGAGGGCACCCATCGGACCGATGTTCTCAAAAACATCAACCTTTCTGTCGAGGAGGGCGAGTTCCTCGTCCTTCTCGGGTTCTCCGGAACCGGCAAGACGACACTGATCAACCTGATGGCTGGGTTGGAAAAGCCCACCAGCGGTGAAGTGAAGTTCAAAGGCAAGCCGGTGACGGGCCCTGGTCCGGAGCGTGGTGTGATTTTCCAGAACTACTCGCTCATGCCGTGGCTAACGGTAGATGCGAACGTGATGATCGCAGTGGACACCATCTTCCCGAACATGCCGAAGGCAGAGAAGCAGGAGAAAGTTGACCACTACGTCAAAATGGTTGGCCTCTCCCACGCGAAGACACGCCGTCCGGCGGAACTCTCCGGTGGTATGCGCCAGCGTGTGAATGTGGCGCGTGCGCTGGCAATGAATCCTGAGGTTCTGCTGCTGGACGAGCCGCTCTCCGCACTCGACGCACTGACCCGTGCAAACCTTGCGGATGAGATCGAACACATCTGGGAGGCGGACAAGAAAACCTGTGTCCTCATCACCAACGATGTGGACGAGGCAATCCTGCTCGCTGACCGCATCATCGCACTCAATCCGGACGGAACCCTCGGTGAGGAGTTCAAAGTCGCTATCCCGCGTCCGCGTGATCGTGGCGCGATGAACAACGACGAAACCTTCCATCGTCTGCGTGCGGAAGTCACCAACTACCTCATGGACGTTGGGATCGAAGCGAAGGCTGAGGGAACCAAACTGCTCCCGAATGTCACCGCGATCCACCAAGTCCCGAAAGCTGTTGCAAAGGCGCAAGAAGGTCTGATCGAGAACCGCTTCCTGACGTTCGAAGGTTTGCACAAGATTTACCCGACGCCGAAAGGTCCGCTCACCGTTGTTGAGGACTTCAACCTCAAGCTCAACCGTGGCGAATTTATCTCCCTGATCGGGCACTCCGGCTGCGGCAAGTCCACGGTTCTGACCATGGCGGCCGGTCTGAACGATATTTCCAAAGGTGTTATCAAGCTCGACGGTTTCGAGGTGCGCGGTGCCGATCCGGAACGCGCGGTGGTGTTTCAGTCGCCCAACCTCTTCCCGTGGCTTACAGCGAAGGAGAACGTCTCCATTGGTGTCGACAGAGTTTACCCCGGGGCGTCCCAAGCCGAACGGCAGGATGTCGTTGAATATTATCTTGAAAGGGTCGGCCTCGCTGATTCTATGGACAAACCCGCGTCCTCCATGTCCAACGGCATGAAGCAACGTGTGGGCATCGCCCGCGCCTTTGCTCTGTCTCCCAAACTGTTGCTGCTCGACGAGCCCTTCGGGATGCTCGACAGTTTGACGCGCTGGGAATTGCAGGAAGTGCTCATGGAGGTCTGGGAACGGACCAAAGTGACCGCGATCTGTGTGACCCACGACGTGGACGAAGCCATCCTCCTCGCCGACCGCGTTGTCATGATGACGAACGGCCCTCAGGCCACCATCGGCAAAATCACCGAAGTAGATCTCCCGCGACCACGCTCACGCAAGGCGCTTTTGGAGCACCCCGATTACTACAAGTACAGGCAAGAAGTCCTCGATTTCCTCGAGGAGTATGAACATGGCGCAAAACCAAAAGCAAAAGCTGCGCCGAAACCCGTAGCTGCGGAGTAATTAATATGGACGACAAGACGATCTCTCTGGTTCAGGACAGCTTTGCCAAGGTAAAGCCGATCGCTGAGACCGCTGCCGAAATCTTTTATGCAGACCTTTTCACCTCCGCTCCGGAAGTGCGCCCGCTGTTCAAAGGTGACATGTCCGAGCAGGGCATGAAGCTCATGGGGACGCTCGCCGTGGTTGTGAATGGTCTTCGTGACCTCGACGCCATTGTGCCGGTTGCCCAACAACTCGCCATCAAGCACGTCGATTACGGCGTAAAGGCCGAGGACTACGACAAAGTCGGTGCATCCCTCCTGCGCACGCTCGATCAGGGTCTCGGGCAGGACTTTACGCCGGAAGTACGTGAAGCCTGGGTCACTGCTTATGGCACCCTGTCCTCCGTGATGGTGGCCGCAGCTTACGGCGAAGGTAACGCTTAATGGCCGAACGGCTCGTCATAAT
Organism: Celeribacter litoreus; assembly: GCF_020165855.1. Taxonomy (GTDB): domain Bacteria; phylum Pseudomonadota; class Alphaproteobacteria; order Rhodobacterales; family Rhodobacteraceae; genus Celeribacter; species Celeribacter litoreus. Next base: position 246,362 of record NZ_JAIUFY010000013.1, read on the forward strand.
CGGGGCTGGTATGGCTGCGGGACGTTTGCTCGATCATTTGATCGAGGAGGCTCCCAATGCCTTTGATATCACCCTGTTCAATGCCGAGCCGCGCGGAACCTATAACCGACTTATGCTCTCTCCGGTTCTGGCCGGAGAAATGGGCTACCCCGAGATCGTGACCCATGATGATGCATGGTACGAACGGAACGGGGTGACCTGTCGTTTTGGGGAACGGGTCGAAGGGATTGATCGTGACCGCAAAGTCGTGTTCGGCCAAAATGGCGAAGTGGCTTACGACAAGCTCGTGATCGCCACCGGATCGTCGCCCTTCATCATTCCGCTCCCCGGACATGACCTGCCGGGGGTGATTGCCTATCGCGATCTCGAAGACACCGAAGAGATGATGCGCCTTGGCGAAAAGCATGATGCGCGCGCTGTCGTCATCGGGGGCGGTCTTCTCGGCCTCGAAGCTGCTGCAGGTATGGCCGCGCGAGGGACGAAGGTTACAGTTGTCCATATTGCTGGGCACCTGATGGAGCGGCAACTCGACAACGTTGCAGCTGGTCTTTTGCAAGAAACCTTGGAAGCGCGCGGGATCGAGATCATTTGCAGCGCGAACTCCAAAGAAATTCTCGCAGGCGAAGACGGCCGAGCACGCGCACTTCTGCTCGATGATGGCCGTGAACTGCCCTGTGACCTTCTGGTGATGGCCGTGGGCATTCGCCCGTCGGCCAAACTCGCCCAACAGTCTGGTCTTTCGACGGGGCGCGGTGTGATCGTGAATGATCAATTGCTGACCTCTGACCCGTCCATTTTCGCGCTCGGTGAATGCGTCGAGCACGATGGCGCCCTCTTCGGATTGGTCGCGCCGCTTTTTGATCAGGCGAAAGTTCTTGCAAAGAGCCTTCTCGGGCAGCCGGCACAGTACGTGAACAAAGAGGTGTCCACGAAACTCAAGGTGACCGGCTGTGACCTGTTCTCGGCTGGTGACTTCCTCGACGGGGAAGGGCGTGAGTGCATCACCTACTCCGATCCGTTCTCTGCCGTATACAAGCGGCTCGTGATCGAGAACGACCGTCTGATCGGAGCTGTCATGTATGGCGACACCAACGATGGCGGCTGGTTCTTCAATCTGATCCGCGATGGCGTGGATGTCTCTGACATGCGCGAAATGCTGATTTTCGGCCCAGCCTACCAAGATCTCGCGCCCGCCAACGTCGTATCGACCCCCACTCCCGTATTGGCTGAGGTATCTGCATGAAGCTTGAGCAGATGAGCGACACGTCCAAGTGTTCTGTCCGTTCGACGTGCCCGTATTGTGGCGTTGGGTGCGGTGTGCTGCTGAAGCCGAATGCTGAAGGCGGGATTGATGTACGTGGCGATTCCGATCACCCCGCGAATGAAGGGCGTCTGTGTTCCAAAGGCTCTGCGCTTGGCGAAACCGTCGGACACGAAACACGCCTGCTGAAGCCCCGCGTCCATGGCAAAGACACGGATTGGGACAGCGCGCTCGATCTCGTCGCCAAAACCTTCTCGGACACGATTGCCGAACATGGTCCGGACTCGGTTGCCTTCTACGTCTCCGGTCAGCTTTTGACCGAAGATTACTACGTCGCGAACAAGCTCATCAAAGGCTTCATGGGCACCGCGAACATCGACACCAACTCGCGTCTTTGCATGGCATCGACGGTCGCGGGTCACAAACGCGCCTTTGGCACGGATACTGTTCCCGGCACGTATGAGGATCTGGACTCCGCCGATGTCATCGTTCTCACAGGTTCGAACCTCGCATGGTGTCACCCGGTTCTCTACCAACGCATCCTCGCAACGCGGAAGAAGCGACCGGACCAGAAGCTTGTTGTGATCGACCCGCGTCGGACCGCTTCGTGCGATCTCGCCGACCTTCATCTGCCGCTCAAATCAGGATCAGACGTCGCGCTGTTCAACGGGCTGCTTGCAGAGATCGCAAAACGCGGTCTTGTCGATGAGGCCTTCGTCCAGAATGTGAATGGACTCGAGGACGCTGTCGCGTGCGCAGAGAGCGCCGATCTCTCTGTGACAGGGCTCACGGACGAGCAACTCACGGCATTCTACGATCTCTGGTGCTCGTCCGAGAAGGTCGTCACGATCTTCTCCCAAGGTGTGAACCAGTCGTCTTCCGGAACGGACAAAGTGAACTCGATCACCAATTGCCACCTTGCAACTGGCCGGATCGGGCGCGTCGGAATGGGGCCGTTTTCTGTCACCGGTCAGCCGAATGCTATGGGAGGCCGTGAGGTTGGTGGCCTCGCCAATATGCTGGCCTGTCACCTTGATTTGGAAAATGGTGACCATCGCAACGCTGTTAAGAGTTTCTGGTGCTCTGGCGATCTGCCGGAGGCGCCGGGTCTCAAGGCCGTGGACATGTTCAAAGCCATCGGCGAGGGCAAGATCAAGGCGCTCTGGGTGCTCCACACCAATCCGGCCGTGTCCATGCCGGACGCGGACAAGGTCAAGGCCGCAATCGCCGGATGCGACTTCGTCGTTGTCTCCGACATCACCGAAGCGACCGACACCGCGCGCCTCGCGCACGTCCTTTTGCCCGCGACCGCGTGGGGCGAAAAGAGCGGGACTGTCACGAACTCCGACCGGATCATCTCGCGTCAGCGCGCGGTTGTGACCGCGCCGGGCGACTGTATGCCGGATTGGAAGCAACTCGCCGAAGTTGGCCGCCGCATGGGCTTCAAAGATGCCTTCGACTACGAAGGCCCAGCAGAGATTTTCCGCGAATACGCCGCGCTCTCCGGCATTTCGGGCGGGTTTGGCAAGGACTTCGATATCTCCGGCCTCAAGAACGTCACCGATAGCGAATACGACGCGATGGCGCCTGCCCGCTGGCCAATCTCTGACGGCAAGCAGGGCGGGCGTTTCTTCGCGGATGGCAAATTCTTCACGCCGGATGGCAAGGGCCGCATGCTCCCCGTTTCGTGGAAGCCGCCTGCAGCCAAAACCGAACCGCGCTATCCGTTCCGCCTCAACACCGGTCGTATCCGCGATCAGTGGCATACCATGACGCGAACCGCGCTCTCGCCGCGATTGTCCGCTCACCTCGGAGAACCCTTCGTCGAAATCCATCCCGATGACGCGGCGGAAAAAGGCATTGGCCCGACTTCGCTCGTGGAGATCAAAACACCAACAGGCAGCGGGATTTTCCGTGCGATGATTACGGATCGGATTTCAAAAGGCGATGTCTTTGCACCGATGCATTGGACGGGAGAAAACTCCTCTGCGGCGCGCGTTGATGCGCTCGTGCCACCTGTCACGGATCCGATTTCCGGCCAGCCCGAAAGCAAGGCGTCCGTCGCGCAAATCGCGCCTTTCGAGGCGGCGTGGTATGGCTTCGCGGTCTCCCAGACGCCGATCAAGGCGACATCGGAATACTGGACCGTTGCCAAGACCTATGCGGGCTACCGCGCAGAACTCGCTGGCCTGAATGCGCCGAAGGATTGGGTCTATCAGGCGCGCGAGATTTTCGACCTCAAAGACGCCGATGTGCAGACGATGTTCGACCCTGCGAAAGGCACCGCCCGGATCGCATTCGTGGTGGATGGGGCACTAAAAGCGGCCCTTTTCGTGTCGCGCAAGCCCGTTGCGGTCATGCGGGACTACCTCTCTAACCTGCCGGGTGAGGCCGCACCTATGGTTCTCTCCGGTAAATCCCCGGCTGACCAACCTGATCCGGGACCTGTGCTCTGCTCTTGCTTCAATGTCGGTGTGAATACTATCCTCACGGCAATCGAAACGCGCGGGTTGCTCAGTGTCGATGCGATTGGTGAGGCGTTGCAGGCAGGTACGAACTGTGGCTCCTGTCGCCCTGAAATCGCGGCATTGATCGAGAGCGTGCAGGAAAAAGAAGCCGCTGAATGAGCATTGCTGAATACGTACGGATTCTGGGCCGTGGCCCGGGCCGGTCACGTTCTCTGACATACGCAGAAGCCCATGAGGCTATGGCCCGCGTGTTGCGTGGTGAGGCCGCACCGGAGAGCGTCGGCGCAATGCTGATGCTGATGCGGATGAAGGGCGAAACGCCGGATGAGATCGCGGGCTTCACGGCTGCTCTGCGCGATACCCTCACCTCCGTTCCAACGCCTGATCTCGATTGGCCTTCCTACGCGGCCGGCCGGACGCGGGGTCTTCCGTGGTTTCTGCTGTCGGCACGTTTGGTCGCGCAGGCGGGTTATAAGGTTCTGCTCCATGGTTGGAATGGTCTTGGTGAGAGTGGCCACTATGTTCGCGAGGGAATGCCGTATGCTGGCATTTCCGTCTGTGCGTCTCCGGAGCATGCAGAAGAGGTTCTCGCGTCGGAAGGCATTGCCTATCTGCCTTTAGAGAACTTTTCTCCTGAACTTCTCCATTTTCTACAACTCCGGCAGGTCTTCGGCCTTCGTTCTTGCCTCAACACGGTCGCACGCATGTTGAACCCCGGCGGAGCAAATGCGTCTGTTCAGGGTGTCTTCCACCCCCCTTATCGCGAGCTACAGGCCGACGCATCACATCTGCTCGGGCTCGGGGCTCTTTCGGTCATCAAGGGTGGCGGTGGCGAGTTCGAATGTAACCCGTCTAAAGACATTCAGGTCTTCGGATTGCGCGATGGGAATCCTTTCGAAAACATTGTTGCGCCCAGTTATGAGGAAACGCGCCGCTTGAACGACGGTGACCTAGACCTCTCGCGTTTGACCGAAATGTGGCGCGGACGGCTAAACGATCCCTTCTGCGAGGAAATTGTCGTCTCGACAGCTGCTTTGGCATTGGAAACATTGAGAAAAATTGATGCGCTAACGATTGCCCGTGACCTTTGGGTCGCGCGGAATGACATATAATTTTCACAAAAAATTCACCAAAGAGAACATTTCTGTTACATTTCGGCTTGATTTTCGCCCTTTTGTTGCGCGATAGGGGGCTCGGGGGTTATTTTGGAGTACTTGGTATGAGTTTTTTCTCGAAGCTTTCGGGTTTCTACGAAGCATGGCAAGCAGGCCTCGCAGTTAGCGAAAACCTGATCATGCTCGCCGTAGGCATTTCCTTCATGATTGGTGCTGTTGCTGCGCTGATCTGGATGCGTTCCAACACCACTGCTGATCAGACCGGCACGGTTCAGGACGACGCCTACACGGTGCCGGGCGAACGGCACATCGTTGCACGCAAAAAGGGCTGCGCCTTTACGCGCCGCCTCGAAACACTGGCATAAGTCTTAATTCCGCCAGGAATTTGTACGAGTGTCATTGTTATGTTCAAAGTCGCATTAAAACTTTTTCTTTTCACCCTGCTGATGGTCGGGATGATATGGAAAAGCTCTGATGCGCTAAGGCAGGCTTCGCAGACGGGAGACATTTCTCAGCTCTCCCAAACGCGCAGCCTGTCTGACCTTTTGGACGGTGATCTCAGCGCAGGTTCGAATGGTGAGCCTTGGTATGCCCAGTTCGATCCTCGAAAACTGTGGCATGAACGCGAAAAGACCGTCCGTCTCAACACGAAAACGATCCGCGTAGATCCGTCTCAAGTCGGCGTGGAAGGCGACTTGGCGTCCCGCCTGGAGGCTGAGGGGCTATCTGACGATGTTGTGTCCGTCGTCAAGATCAAGTGACCCCAGGCCGGGATGGCTTAAAAGTCGATCTCGACGCCCGGCAGCGCCAACTCTTTCATAAGATCCCGAAGCTCTTGTCGCGCGGCGACGTTCGAAATGTTCATTGCGGATTTGACGCCGATATCTTTCAGATCGAGCAGGGTGAGTCCGCGCGGGAAAAGCTCGCGGAAGATCACGCGTTCGGAGAACCCGGGCGCCACGCGAAAACCGATCCGTCTGGAAAGTTCGGTAAGAGCGTCACCGATTTTCTTCTTGTTGTGCATCGCCTGCGCCCCGAGGCGGTTCCGCAGGACGACCCAGTCGATCGGCTTGAGGCCCGCTTGCGCACGGAGTTGACGCGCGTTCCACACCATCTCCGAGTAGACCGACGGTCCGAGGATTTTATTTGAGTCCGGATCAATCCGCGCCAACAAGTCGAAGTCGATAAAGCTGTCGTTCATCGGCGTGATCAGCGTATCGGCGAGCGTATGCGCGACCTGAGACAAGCGGGTATGCGAACCGGGGCAGTCGATGAGAATGAAGTCGCAAGAGGCCTCAAGGCTCGTGACGGCCATCGAAAGACGTCTGTCATAGATGTTTTCGCCCTCGGCCAATTCAGCAGAATCTACCTGTGGCAGGTCACGGTATTCCGGGACAGGAAGTTGGACGCCCTCACGTTCACAGAAACTTTGGCGGTTTTCGAGGTAGCGGCCGAAGGTTTTCTGCCGCAAATCGAGATCAATAGCTCCGACTTTGTGGCCCATCCGCGCAAGCGCCGTGGCAACATGCATGGAGACGGTGGATTTACCCGCGCCGCCCTTTTCGTTTCCGACGATAATGATATGCGCCACGTCCCGAATTCCCGTCATTTGTCGCACTTTGCGCCATGCGATCACATTTCTTTATCCCTCTGTATGACGACTTTTTGACGGGGCGTGCAAGGCCCTTTCGCGCCCTTTTCGGGATCACTCTTGTCCTGTTGCGCTGCTGCTTGATGAAACGATTTCGTCCGTTCGCGCGTTATCATCGGAACGCAGGGTGGACTCACGCTGCTGTGCTGAAATGGGAGAAGACTCATGAAACGTATAATTTTGGGAACCGCAGCGACGAGTTTCGGTTTGTTCGGTCTTGGCGCGTTCGTTCCTGCGGTTGCGCAGGACGCAGAGCGGGAGCGTCTGCTTGAAGCGGCGATCGAAGAATGTGTCGATGCCCAACCGCCCTGCCTGACGCCAGAGGGTATGATCTTGTTGAAGAATGGTCGGCAAGTGACGGTGGAGCGCGCCCTCGAGGCACTCGGGATTGCTGCGCCGGATGTCGACATTGAAGGAGAAGCTTCCGTCTCAGAAGGCAACACTGAGCCGACAACCCCGGGCGAAGAAGTTGCCGCAGATATCGAGCACGAAGAAGTCGTCGAGGAAGAAATCCTCGCGGAGGAGTTGGCGGAAGATGCCTCTGCGGCTGACGTAGAGGAGATCGAAAGCGAAACGATCGTTGCTCAAGAGATCGATGCCGGAGTTGAAGCGGAGCCGCTGACCGAGGAAACGGCGTCCACCACTGAGGCGGCGGAGGAGCCCGCGCCCGGTGAAGCCGAAGCCGTCGAGATGACCGAGGAACTCTTGCAACAGCAGGCGATTGAAGAAGCCAATGCTGCCGCAAAAGAGGAGGCCGAGACGTCGGCTGTCGCGGCTCAGGCGGACGTGGCGGCCGAGGGTGAGGACGTCGAGGTTCAGACCGAGACCGTTACCGAGGAAACGGCGCGATCCTCTAGCGAAGAATTCGAAGCCACCGCGTCTCCGAAGTCCAAAGATGACGGATTGTCCGATCTGGAGAAGTTCCTCATTGGTGCGGTTGGCGCAGCCGTGATCGGTGAAGTGCTGTCCGCTGACGATGAGGTGGTGGCCAACACGGGCGATCGTGTGATTGTCGAACGTGACGGTCAGCTTCGTGTGTTGAAAAATGATGACGCGCTTCTGCGTCAGCCGGGGTCGCAAGTGACGACCGAGACGTTCAGCGACGGGTCTACCCGCACGACGCTCAACCGTGAGAACGGTGCGCAGGTGATTACAATCCGGTCAGCAGATGGTCGTGTGCTGCGTCGTGAGCGTGTGCTCGTGGACGGCACGCGTGTGGTTCTGTTTGACGACACGCAAGCGGTCGAGGACGTGGATGTCGCCGCACTGCCGGAGACGACGCAGAAAACCGTTACTTATGAGCAGGATGGTGAGGATGCCGCTCTGCGCGCAGCCTTGGCGGCGAGCCAAGCGCAATCGGATGCCGTTGGCCGTCGCTTTTCATTGAGCCAGATCCGCTCGATCCGCGCGGTGCGTGAGCTGGCGCCGGAGATTGAGCTCACCAATGTGAACTTCCGCACTGGCTCTGCCGCGATCACGCCGTCCGAGGCGGAAGAACTGGCCGCCCTTGGCCGTGCGATGCGTGACGCGATTGCCGAGAACCCTCGTGAGGTGTTTCTCGTAGAGGGTCACACGGACGCAGTCGGTGCAGCGACCATGAACCTTGCTCTGTCTGATCGCCGTGCCGAAAGTCTTGCGCTCGCCCTGACTGAGTATTTCGATGTCCCGCCGGAAAACATGATCGTGCAGGGGTATGGTGAACGCTATCTCAAGGTTCCGACTGTCGATGCCGAGCGTGCAAACCGCCGTGCAGCCGTGCGAGTGATCACTCCGCTTCTCACGGGATCGGTTGACCAGTAAGGCTACTGAAAAAGAAAAGGCCCGCCAAATTGGCGGGCCTTTGTGTATCCGACTGGTGTGAGGCTTAGAAGCCGAGGCCAGCGTATTTGTTTTTGAATTTGGACACACGGCCACCAGCGTCCAGAAGACGGGAGTTGCCGCCGGTCCATGCCGGGTGAGCGGACGGATCGATGTCGAGAGCCAGCTGGTCGCCTTCTGCACCCCAGGTGGAGCGCATTTTGACAACGGTGCCGTCGGTCATTTTGACGTCGATGAAGTGGTAATCGGGATGGATGTCTTTTTTCATCTGAGCGTTCCTCTGGCTTACGCGTCGAGCGGCTTGTAGTTGGTGACTTCTGCGATACGGGCAGATTTGCCGCGACGCGAACGGAGGTAGTAGAGTTTCGAACGACGGACTTTACCGCGACGAACAACCTCGATGGTTTCGATGTTGGTGGAGTAGAGCGGGAACACACGCTCAACGCCTTCACCGAAGGAAATTTTGCGAACCGTGAAGGAGCCGGCAATGCCTTTGCCGTTCTTACGGGAGATGCAGACACCTTCGTAGTTCTGCACACGGGTGCGCGAACCCTCGGTCACTTTGTAACCGACGCGGATGGTGTCACCGGCTTTAAAGTCCGGGATGGTTTTGCCGAGAGCTTCGATTTGCTCGGCTTCAAGCTGGGCGATAAGATCCATCGCTTAAACTCCAATTTGCTCGTGGTTTTGTCCACGAAGGTTTCAACTGCCTCAGAGCTCCGCGTCTTCGATCGGGTCCATCCATATGATGCCCGCCGGAGGGTTCAGGTCGTCTTTGCTTTGATCAATCTGCGTTGCCGTGTTGGACAGAGAAGAAGCCGTCCGGCAAATAGCAAAAAGGCCCGCGCATCGATTCCGATGCCAGACGGGCGGTGTATAGGCAGATATGCCCAACGTGGCAAGGGGTTTGAGGGATTCTATGGATTAGTTTTCCCAATCCGGTGGGCCAAAACTGATCCGGTGCGCCACTGCTCCGACGAGCGCGCCAACCACAGCTCCGCCGCCGTAATAGAGGATCATTGCTGGCACGGTGATTATCGACAGCACAATCATCATGGAGACGACCTCCGCAAACCCACCAGGTCCCGAGTAGGTCATTGAACCGTACAACGACAAACCGTGCACGATTGCGGCGCCAGCCCAAGCTCCGAGCGCGATATAGACTATTCGCAGATAGTCTTTCGGTCGCGTTGCAAGCGTCTTCTTGAGGCGCCATCGGACAATCAATGCGAGCGGGAAGAACGGGATATTTGACCAGATCGCAAACGGGATAAGGAGTTCGATGCCGCGTTCGATGGTGACGACACCTCTCCCCTGCGAGATCAAAACCTCACGCGCGACGACCCCCACAATGGCCGTAATGAGAAAGCCGGAAATCCAGATGCCGTTGACGATCAACCTCGCTGATAGGCGCATTGCAAACCCCTCCCTGATCCTCGCAGTCTACCACGCAACTTGCATGGCGGCTTTGATCAGGGTTCGGGCGCCTAGTCCTTCGTATTTTTGGCCTGATAGGCTTCCCACATATCGGGACGACGATCTTTGGTGATCTTTTCGGACATCTTCTGACGCCATTCCGCGATCTTGCCGTGGTGTCCGGACATGAGCACAGGCGGGATCGGCAGGCCGCGCCATTCTGCGGGGCGGGTGAATTGCGGGTGCTCCAGAAGGCCGTTGGAGTGGCTCTCTTCTTCGATGCTGTCCGCATTGCCCAACACGTCTGGCAGGAGGCGCACGGTCGCATCAATCATCGCCTGCGCCGCGATCTCACCGCCTGTCATGACAAAATCGCCAAGCGACACTTCTTCGATCCCGTAGTGAAACAGCACGCGATCATCGACGCCCTCAAAGCGTCCGCAGATCATCGTGACGCCACGCGCCTCGGACCACCGCTGCGCCGTCGCCTGATCGAACCGTTTCCCGCGAGGTGACAAGTAGACGAGCGGCCATTCATTGCGGTTCGGCGGGAGGCCGTTCATCGCGAAATCAATGGCCTCACCCATGACATCGGGACGGATCACCATCCCTGCTCCGCCGCCTGCGGGGGTGTCATCAACGTTCTTGTGTTTGCCGACGCCGAAATCGCGGAGGTTGATCTGCTCGAGCTGCCACTTGCCGTCTTGGAGCGCTTTGCCCGTGAGGCTTTCGCCCAAGACGCCGGGGAAAGCATCCGGGAAGAGCGTGATGATCTTCGCCTTCCAGACACCAACGATATCCGGCGTGTTCGTCATCAACTCGCGCGGGCGCAAGGTCGGGCGCACGGCGAGGCGGCCGTGCGATTTCGCGGCTTGCGTGGACTTGGTTTCTGGCTGCTCAGGCGTGTTTTCGTCAGTCATGAGTGTCCTATAACGCGCGGTGGGAGCCTTGAAAATAGGTCAGGTGCGGCCTTCCAGAATGGCCAGCTTTTCGCGTTCATATTCGGGGCCCCAAACCTTTGAGCGGTTCAGAGAGAGCAGTTTCTCGCGCGCATCCTCTCCGGGGAACACGTTCGCGTCAGGCGGAAAGGTGAGTTTCGCGCGCAGTTCCGTGAGGTTCAGCAGAGCAAGGAGAGGGTCTATAGGATGCGCCATATCCTCAAGCGTCGCCGTGAACAGCACCTCATCGCCTATCCGGTCGCGGATGTCGTCCAAGATCTTCGGGTGATCCGCCGCAGCGTGATATTTCGCGATATACTCATCGAGGCCAAGCTTGAGCCGGGACGCCTTCAACCGCTGCCAGTGGCAGGACGCAAGCCATCCTTCGCGTCGTGTCGAGTAATACGCGCAGAAGGTATCCTCAGATCCGGTAACGTCTCTCCATGCTTGATAAAGCAGTGAGATAATGATCGGCGCCGATCCGTATTTCCCGACACCGGATGAGCCGGGGAAATGCCCGGAGAGACTCTCGCTACTGATCAAAATCGGTCGTGGGTCCGATCTATCGAGCGAGGCAAAAAACTCAGTGGCTTTCTCGACGATGACAGCCTTTGTCGCCTTGCAGCGATTGCCGGAAAAGTCGAGCGCGGCTTTGCGGAGCGCGAGAAGGCTGATCCCTTCCTGCAAGTAAATCTCGGCGTGTGGCAGGAGGAGGGGCGCGTTGAGGGCCAGAGTATTCTGCACTGTCGTCGTGCCGGTCTTGTGGAAACCGGCATGAATGACAATCCGTCGGCTCACTCGAAGAGGCCCTCCGGCGGGTCAGCAATAATCCGGCCGGATTTGAGGTCGACTGTCGGGACGTTCTTGAGCGTGAACGGGAGCAGGGCAGGCGTTTTGAGGTTTGGGCCGTGCACCTCGAGAAGGTCTCCCGCGCCGTGGTTCAACACGTTGCGGACCGTGCCAAGCTTGGTCCCGCCTGTGTCGAGAACATCCAGCCCGATCAGGTCTGCGTGGTAGAATTCGTCGTCGGGCAGGGAAGGAAGCTGGTCACGTTCGGCAAAGAGCGTGACGCCTTTGAGGGCGTCCGCCTCTTCCTTGGTCTCAACACCTTCCAGACGTCCGGCAAAGCCGTTCTTGATGACCCGCGTCAGGGTGAGCTCGTAATGCGTCGCCCCGTCTTCGGAGGTGAGCGGCGAATACTCCGCGATCGCCTCCGGGTCGGCGCAAAAGCTTTTGATCCGCACTTCGCCATGCACGCCAAATGAACCGGCGATGGCTCCGACGAGAATTCTAGGTTCACCCATGTTCGGCTCTCTCTCAGGCTCTGATTTGTGCCCAGATTACCGTTCCAGAATCTCGGGGCAAGACTGTCGTGTTTCCCAACCTGCGGCCTGCAACTCTGGCTCTAGGCTTTCTTGCTCCGGATAGCCGATGCAGAGATAGCCGACGAGGCTCCAGTCTTCCGGAATGTCGAGGGATTGAGATAGGCTTTTCGGGTTTAGAATGGACACCCAACCGAGGCCGATCCCCTCAGCGCGGAGCATGAGCCAGAACTGCATGATCGCGGAGACGACGGAATAGCGGAGCATTTCCGGCATTGTCTGAATGCCGAGACCTTTGCCGGTGGCCGTGCCCTCATCACAGAAGACAGCAATCTGAACAGGTGCTTCGCGCATGCCGGTGAGTTTGAGAGAGGCGTATTTCTGCGCCGTCTCCCCCTCATATCCGCCGAGTGCATTTGCGTTGGCGGTTTCGAAGTTCTTGAGCGCATTGGCGCGTGCCGCATCACTTTCGACCCGCACGATCCGCCACGGTTGGGACAGTCCGACGGACGGCGCGAGTGAGAACGCGGTCAAGCAGCGTTCGAGCGCGTCGGGGTCAACGGCATCGCTCCGAAACCGGCGCACATCGCGGCGCCAGCGGAGCAGTTCGTTGAAATCGTTGCGGAAAGATTGGGAGAATTGGCCGAAGAGAGGTTGGTCTTCCATGTGTGGCGAACCTTTTTCAAATGTCGTCGCAGATGACGACACTGACACATAACTACCCTCTGGCGGCAAAGTTCCCGCCAGAGTCAAAAAAGGCGCAGGCAAAGGCGCCTGCGCCCGAAAGGCGACTGATCGCAGTCCGAGAAGAATTACTCTTCTGCGGTTGCTTCAGCAGCAGCTTCAGCGGCCTCAGCAGCTTTTGCAGCTTTCTCTTCAGCGCGGTCCTGAGCTTTTTTGCCCGGAACGGCTTTCTTCGGGTTGCTGCGCTCTTTTTTCGCAACGACGCCAGCAGCTTCGAGCATGCGGGAGATACGGTCGGTCGGCTGTGCGCCTTGGCCGAGCCAGTATTGAACGCGCTCGAGGTCCATTTTCACGCGCTCTTCGCTGTCTTTCGGCAGGAGCGGGTTGTAGGTGCCGAGCTTCTCGAGGAAGCGGCCATCGCGCGGCATGCGGGAGTCAGCAGCAACGATGCGGTAGAACGGGCGTTTTTTGGAACCGCCGCGGGCGAGACGAATTTTGATAGCCATGATGTGTTTCTCCTAAGTCTGACTATTGAGCCAAGGTCCGTGTAAGGCCTTAGCAATCCTGGTGTTTTTCGTGATGGTGGATGACTTCCTGAATGATGAATTTCAGGAACTCTTTAGCGAATTCCGGATCGAGGTCCGCGCGTTTGGCGAGGTCTTCGAGCCGGGCAATCTGTTTCTCTTCGCGCGCCGGATCGGACGGCGGAAGGTCGTGAGCGGCTTTGAGTTTGCCGACCGCTTGGGTGTGTTTGAACCGTTCCCCGAGGGTGTAGACAAGGATCGCGTCGAGGCGATCAATGCTTTCGCGGTGCTCCTTGAGGATCTCGGCTGCGCGCATTTGGGTCTCGTTCATTGCGCAAAACTCCCTGTCGGAATGGTGTCGGACAAGTGTCGGACTTTTGTCGGGCAAAGTGTCGGGCACTGGGTGAAAAACACAGAGGTCATGCGTAGGCCTCCATGCCGCCATCCATGAGGGCGTCAGCGCTCGGGTGACGGAATACGAGAACCTCATCGGCGCCCTCCCCATCCGGACGCGGGGCCGCATCGTCACGCATTGCGCCGAGACGTTCCGCGACAGCGATGGAGCGGGTGTTGTCCGGCGTCACGTAAGACACGACGCTTTCTTCACCGAGTTCCGCGTAGGCATAGTCACGCGCGGCCATCGCGGCCTCCGTCGCATACCCTTTGCCTTCGAACCCGTCGAACAGAACCCAGCCCAATTCCAGTTCCGGAAAATGCGGCGGTTTGTTCAGAGCGACCTGACCGATGAGGGCCTGATCTTCGCGACGTTCAACTGCCCATGCGCCGTGACCCATCAGGGACCACTGGGCCACATCACCACAGAACGCGAACCACGCCTGACGCCGGTCGAGCGGGCCATGCATGTGGCGCGACCGCTCGGACGCGAACATGTCGGCGTAGGGGGCAAAGTCCCCTTCGACATGCGCGCGCAGGCGGAGGCGCTGCGTTTCTATGGTGGGTGCGACGGTCATTTATTTCTTTTTCCCGAAACCGGAGAGACCGGGCGGCAAGGACGGGCCGCCGAGACCCGGCAGACCACCGGGCATACCTTTCGGCATCGCGCCCTGAAGCTGCTTGGTCGCTTCGGCCATTTTCGCCGGATCCATATCTTCGAGACCCTGCGGGCCGCCTTTGCCGAACATGCCTTTCACAGCCTGTTTCAGCATGCCGCCTTTGCCCATTTTGCCCATCTTCTTCATCATGTCGGCCATCTGGCGGTGCATTTTGAGAAGTTTGTTCAGTTCGGCGACTTCGAGACCGGCGCCTTTGGCGATCCGCTTTTTGCGGGAGGCCTGAAGGAGCTGCGGGTTGGCGCGCTCTTTCTTGGTCATGGAGTTCACGAGGGCGATCTGGCGCGCGATGATTTTGTCGTCGAAACCGGCGTCCTGCACCTGTTTCGCCATTTTGCCCATGCCCGGCATCATGCCCATGATGCTTTCCATGCCGCCCATCTTCTGCATCTGCTCGAGCTGCATCTTCAGGTCGTTCATGTTGAAACGGCCCTTCTGGAAGCGCTTCATCATGCGTTCGGCTTGCTCGGCCTCGATGGTTTCCTGTGCCTTCTCGACGAGGGCAACGATGTCGCCCATGCCGAGGATGCGGCCAGCGACGCGTTCCGGATGGAACTCTTCGAGGGCGTCCATCTTTTCGCCGAGACCGACAAATTTGATCGGCTTGCCGGTGACTGCGCGCATGGAGAGCGCTGCACCGCCACGGCCGTCACCATCCATACGGGTGAGGACCACGCCGGAGATGCCGATGCGTTCGTCAAAGTTTTCTGCGGTGTGGACAGCGTCCTGACCGGTCAGACCGTCAACAACGAGAAGCGTCTCACGCGGGGAGGTGAGGTTGCGGACCTCTTCGACCTCGGCCATGAGCGTTTCGTCGATGGAGAGACGACCTGCGGTGTCGAGCATGTAAACGTCATAGCCACCCATCGTCGCCTGTTGCTTGGCGCGGCGGGCGATGTCTGCGGCGGACTGACCTGGCACGATCGGCAGGGTGTCGACGCCGATCTGCTCACCGAGGACTTTGAGCTGGTCCTGAGCCGCCGGACGGTAGATGTCGAGAGAGGCCATCAGGACGCGTTTGCCCTGTTTCTCTTTCAGACGTTTGGCGAGTTTCGCGGTGGTCGTGGTTTTACCACCACCCTGAAGACCGACCATGAGGATCGGTGCGGGGGCGTTGTCGACCTTAAGCGAGCCAATCTCACCCTCATCACCCGCGAGAACGTGGACGAGTTCGTCGTGCACGATCTTGACGACCTGCTGGCCGGGGGTAACGGATTTGGTGACGGCTTGGCCGGTGGCCTTGTCAGAGACGGCTTTGACAAAGTCGCGGGCCACAGAAAGCGAGACGTCGGCCTCAAGCAGGGCAACGCGGACTTCGCGCAGCGCGGTTTTCACATCGTCTTCGGACAACGCACCCTGTTTGGTGAGCTTGTCGAAGACGCCGGACAGGCGATCAGACAGATTTTCAAACATGGGCCATTCTCCTGTGTCGTGACCGTTCGGGGTGCCCCTAAGGTCGGAGGCCGTTGACGATGTGCTTCATCTGGGGACGAAGCGGCGAATTGAAACCCCGAACGTGCAAATGCACCTTTGCCCCCGTGGGCGTACAACGCTGACGGGGGGCGATCCTGGCCTGTAGCCTGAGGACCGGAAGACTCACACTTCCGGGAAATTTGATCCGGTCTCTACGCGCGTGCGTATGAGGAGTCAAGTATTGTGGAGACTTTCGATGTTTCCGCTACCTGATTGCAAAGCTGTTTTCAAAGGGGTCGCTATGAACGATCTGTCTGCATTTCCCGAACCGGCGCCGCGCGACGGCGTTTTGTATGTGGCTGGTGGGCCCGATTACGTTGATCTGGCAATTCAGTCCGCACGGAGCCTGCGAGAGCATGAGCCGACGATTGCCATCGACCTTGTGACCGATTTGCCGGAGAACCTGCCGCGCGGGCTCTTTGATCGGGTGACGGCGTGTTATGACATGCACCCTCGGGAAAAGCTGCGCGCGATGCCGAATTCGCGGTTCGAGCGGACGCTCTTTATGGACTCGGACACACTGTTCCTCGCGCCGCTTGGAGATCTCTTCGGGATTCTAGACCGGTTCGAGTGTGCGCTGACCCATGACGTGCGCCGTGATTGGGAGTTGATCCGGCAGGGGCGGGACCACAAGACGCCCTATGCCTTCCCGCAGCACAACTCCGGTGTGTTCCTCTATCGCAAGTCCGAGGCGATGCTGGCGTTTCTCGAGGAGTGGGCGGAGCGGTTCTTCGCGGATGATGCGGTTGAGCGGGATCAGATCATTCTGAAAGACCTGCTCTGGGAGAGCGATCTGCGGTATTATGTGTTGCCGCCGGAGTTCAACTTGCGCCGTGTGACGATGTTAGACGCGTGGGAGCCGCTCGATGCCGTGCCGACCGTGCTGCATTCGCACCGGTTTCAGGATCACATGCGCAGCGGAGCGGAACGGATCGCGTCTCTGGAGGCTCTGCTGAAAGTCGAACGTGCGGCACTTGCTCAAGAATGGGACGGAGACCTGCCCGAAGCGGCACAGAGGTGGGCGGATCTGCGGGTTTCTGTAAAATAACCTTGCGAATTTAAACGTTTCGATGGACTGTTGCGCAGGAACGTTCTTCTGCGCACAAGGGGCCGTATATGTCCGTCGAAAACTGGGATGAATTCCGCACCGCCTTTCAGGTCGCCAAAATGGGCACCGTCTCGGGCGCTGCGCAGGCGTTGGGCGTGCACCACGCCACCGTGATCCGGCATATCGACAGCCTCGAGGGACGCCTCGGCGTCAAACTGTTCCAGCGCCACGCGCGCGGCTACACGCCGACGGAGGCTGGTCTCGATCTCCTGAAAGTCGCGCAGACCACAGATGACCAGCTCTCTCACCTCGTGTCCCGTATCAAAGGTCGCGGCGAAGAGGTGGCGGGCGAGTTGGTCGTGACGTCGCTGCCGGGCCTTGCCCCGCTGCTCGCGCCGATCCTCACCGATTTCCAGATCGACCATCCCGGCCTGACCGTCCGCTATCTCGCGGGCGAGCGTCTGTTCCGCCTCGAATACGGCGAGGCCCACGTAGCGATCCGCGCAGGCAAACCGCCGCAGGAGCCGGATAACGTCGTCCAGCCGTTCTACAAACAGCGCTACGGTCTCTACGCGCACAAATCCTATCTCGACCGTCACGGCGTTCCGAAAGGCGGCGAAGCGGAACTTATCAAAGGGCTGCGTTTTGTGACCCTTGACGATCCGGCGTCTCGTGCGCCCTTTATGGTCTGGATTACGGCGAACGTCCCCCCGAGCCAAATCGTCTTCCGCACATCGGATTCTGAAGCGATGGCTGAGGCTGTTGTGGCGGGGGCTGGTGCCGGGTTCCTCCCGACTTGGATGGCAGGAAAGAACGATGCGCTGATCGAACTCATCCCGCCGAAGATCGAATGGGACAGCCAGAACTGGCTTGTGACCCACGTCGATTTGCACCGGACGCCAAAGGTTCAGGCCTTCCTGACTTTCCTAAAAGCGCGGGCCAAAGAGTGGCCGAATGAATTCGGCGATACTGAGTGAGCATAGCTCCACAGGGCGCTGTGCAAATCGCAGAGTAGACCTTTGGTGCGGCTGGGCGTAAATCTCTGGCAATCTGACATATTCATTTCGCGAGATATTACCCGTGCCACATCCCGCCTCCCCAAAAGATCGCCGCAATGGTCACATGGCGATGCTGACGTTTTCGTTTCTTGTCGCGGGATCATTTTCTCTCGGCTCGATGGCGGCGAACGACATCACGCCACTCGCGCTTAACGCGGTGCGGTTCTTTTCGGCGGCCGTGATCGTCGGCATCATCGCGGCCTCGACCGGCGGCATTCCGAAAGAGGCGTTTCGCCAACCGTGGCGCTACGCGATCCTCGGGGGCATCTTTGCCTTTTACTTCGTCATGATGTTTTTCGGCCTGAAAACGGCCAAGCCGGTGTCGACCGCTGCAATCTTTACCCTGACGCCGGTGCTCGCGGCGGGGTTCGGCTATATTATCATGCGTCAAATCACGACGAAACGGATCGCCACGGCGCTTGCCATCGGTGCTGTGGGTGCGCTCTGGGTGATTTTCAAAGGCGATATTCACGCGCTTCTGGCGTTTGAGGTTGGTCGTGGCGAAGCGATATATTTCGTCGGCGTCATCGCGCATGCCGTTTACACGCCGCTGGTGCCTCGCCTGTCCCATGGTGAACGAACCTTTGTCTTTACGTTCTTTGTTCTGTCGGCGGCGTCTATCGTGATTGTCTTGTTTGGCTGGAAAGATGTGCTCGAGACAGATTGGATGAACCTGCCGGCGATCGTCTGGATTGCAATCGGCTACATTACGATCTTTGCGACGACGATTACGGCGTCACTGCTGGCCTATGCGTCGGTGCGTCTCGCGAGCGCAAAGGTGATGGCCTATACCTATCTGGTCCCCTCTTGGGTGATCATTTGGGAGTTTGGTCTCGGACACGGCGTGCCGGGGGCGCTCGTGTTCGGGGGAATCGGGCTCACCATTCTCGCACTTTATCTCCTGCTCAAGCACGAAGCTTGAGGGCTTGACCTTCCGCAAATCGGCTCCTTCGGGTTTGTGGTATACTCCAAATACTCTGCACAAGCAGGGGTGGAGGAGGAGAGATGTTTAAAACAATCGTTATTCCGGTAGATCTTGGCCATGTGGACCGGCTTGAGAAAGCCTTGAGTGTCGCGGGCGATCTCGCTTCGCAATACGATGCCGGCGTTCACGTGGTGGGGGTCGCACCCGAAACGCCGCATGAATTGGGTCATACGCCTGCTGAATATGAGGCGCGGCTGGCGAAATTCGCGAAGGAACTCGCAGATCGCTATGGGCGTCCGGTGTCACCACACCCGGTGATTGCAACTGACTTGCGGATCGATCTTGATGCGCTTCTGATGAAAGCCAGTGAAGAGTTGGGCGCTGATTTGGTCGTGATGGCCAGCCATGTGCCGGGCTTCGTCGAGTATATCTTTGGCTCGAATGCAGGCACGCTGGCTTCGCATTCCAAGATGTCGGTCTTCGTGGTCCGCTAAGGCGCAACGGAACCCTTGGCCCTTTTCCGCGTTGTCTTTGCAACTGAACAAACGTGGAGAAGGGTTATGAACTCTATCATCTATCTCGTCGGTCTCGTTGTTGTGGTCGGCGCTATCCTGAATTTTGTCGCCTAAGCGACACACGAGACGCATCTCTCTAAAGACGCGCTGCTTTCGCGGCGCGTTTTTTGTTGCGGCGGGTTCAGTCTGCGGTCGCCGAAGGGCCGCCCTCGGAAGTGCTGGACAGTTCCTTCTCAAGAAACCGCTCAAGGCCATCCAGATCCAGTTCCTCGAACTGCCCGAAGCCCTGCATCCAGATCGACGCGGCCTTCATCGCATCGGGTTCCAGTTTGCACCATTTCACACGCCCGCGTTTTTCCTGCGCGATGAGACCTGCACGAGTTAGGATCGTGAGGTGCTTGGAGACGGCAGCCAGTGACATCTCGAATGGCTCTGCGACATCTGTCACGGCCATATCATCCTCCAGCAGCATCATGAGGATGTTGCGCCGGGTAGGGTCTGCAAGGGCGGCAAAGATGAGATCGAGATCATGCGACATGTCCAAGCCGATAGGCTGCGCCCGCTGTTTGGTCAACCATTTGGTTGAATAACGAAAATGAGAGCGTTTTGCGCTAACGCGGTGGTTGGGGGCGGTCGGCGGAATCTGAGAAATCTATAAAATACATAAATATCAATAAATTAGATATGCGCCGAGGGCGTTAATTCCGCGTTGACTCTGAAGCACCCCCCACATAGTTTGCCGCCAAGTGACCGAGGGGGCTATTTGCCATGACCGATCCGCATGATCCCGAGCGTTTACGCGCTTTGGAAGAACGGCTCGAAAAGGCAAAGAAGGCGCAAGAGCCGAGAACCTCCCGAGGTGAAGAGCACTTTTCCCAGGCCAATATGGCATGGCGGATGGTGACAGAGTTGGTAGCCGGACTTCTGATCGGCTTCGGCATGGGATACGGGCTGGACAAGGCCTTGGGGACGACCCCGCTGTTTCTCGTGCTGTTTATAGGATTTGGTCTTGCGGCGGGCGTCAAAACGATGATGCGAACTGCCAAAGAGATCGAGAAGGGCCAGATTGCCGAAGCGAACGGCGCGGCCCATGGGACGAACGCGGGGACACCCGCAAGTGATGAGAGGGATTGAACGTGGCGACTGAAGCACATGGTTCCGAGAGCAGCCTGGTCTTTCACCCGATGGACCAGTTCAAAGTCACCCCGCTTTTCGGTGACGGCGCGGTTCATTGGTACACAATTACCAACGTGACGCTGTGGATGGCATTGTCCATCGTCGGTGTGATCCTGCTTCTGGTTGTTGGCTCCCGCGGTCGCGCCATGGTCCCGTCCAAAGGCCAGTCCGTCGCGGAACTGACCTACGGCTTCGTCTACAAGATGATTGAAGACGTCACCGGCAAAGATGCTGTGAAGTACTTCCCCTACGTGATGACGCTCTTCATCTTCATCGTTTTCTCGAACATGCTCGGCCTGCTGCCGCTCTCCTTCACCACCACGTCCCACATCGCGGTGACAGGTGTTCTGGCGCTCCTCGTGTTCCTCTTCGTGACCATCCTCGGCTTTGCGAAAAACGGCACAAAATTCCTCGCTCTCTTCTGGGTTAGCTCCGCACCGATGGCTGTGCGTCCGCTTCTCGCCGTGATCGAGTTGATTTCCTACTTCGTGCGTCCGGTCAGCCACTCTATTCGTCTTGCGGGTAACATGATGGCTGGTCACGCCGTGATCAAAGTTTTCGCCGGCTTCGCTGCTATCGCTGCGATCTCCCCGGTCTCCGTCCTCGCGATCACCGCGATGTACGGTCTCGAAATTCTCGTGGCCTTCATTCAGGCCTACGTGTTCACCATTCTGACCTGCGTTTATCTGAAAGACGCGCTGCATCCGGTCCACTAAGACCGCCTGCATTCAGGTTCGAACTCTATCTAAGCCAATTCCAACGTAAGGAGATAAGACAATGGAAGGCAATATCGCAGAACTCGGCAAATACATCGGCGTCGGCCTCACGGCTATCGGCATGGGCGGCGCTGCTATGGGTGTGGGTAACGTTGCAGGTAACTACCTCTCCGGCGCTCTTCGCAACCCGTCCGCCGCTGCGTCGCAAACCGCGACCCTCTTCATCGGCATGGCCTTCGCAGAAGCACTGGGGATCTTCTCGTTCCTCGTCGCTCTTCTGCTGATGTTCGCCGTCTGATCTGACGCTCCATCCTTACGGCAGGGTGGGTCTCCTAGACCCACCCTCGCGTAAAATCAGGGGTCTCTCCCGAACACGTCGGGAGAACTAGGTCAGAGCCAGGAGGATAAGATGGCAACCGAAACACACGGGGCAGAAGCCGCACACGGCGCCGCAGAAGCCGGCATGCCGCAGCTGGATTTCTCCACATTCCCCAACCAGATTTTCTGGCTTCTGGTCACGCTGGTCGTGATCTATTTCGTGCTGTCCAAGATCGCCCTGCCGCGCATCTCTACGGTGCTCGCCGAGCGCTCCGGCACGATCATGAATGACATCGCTGCCGCCGAAGAGCTGAAGCTCAAGGCGAAAGAGGCCGAAGAGGCCTACAACAAAGCGCTCGCCGAAGCGAAAGCTCAGGCACAGCAGATCGCAACGGAAACCCGTGCCGCGATCCAGGCTGATCTCGACGCTGCCACCGCCAAAGCAGATGCGGAAATCACCGCGAAAGCTGCCGAGTCGGAAAAAGCAATCGCTGAGATCCGCGAAGGCGCTGTTGAAAGCGTGAAAGAAGTCGCCAAAGATACCGCCAAAGAAATCGTGGCTGCTCTCGGCTCCTCCGCCGATGCACGCACCGTCACTGCGGCTGTAACTGCGCGGATGAAAGGATAAGACATGAAGAAGCTCTCGCTCCTCATTGCTCTCACAGCTGCCAGCCCGGCATTCGCCGCCACCGGTCCTTTCTTCTCGCTGAAGAACACCAACTTCGTCGTCCTTCTGGGCTTCCTTGTTTTCGTTGCAATCCTGATCTGGAAAAAAGTTCCGGGCATGATCGGCAAAATGCTCGACGAGCGTGCTGCCCGCATTGAAACCGAGCTGAACGAAGCCCGCGCCCTGCGCGACGAAGCCCAGTCCATCCTCGCCTCCTACGAGCGCAAACAGCGTGAAGTTCAGGAACAGGCGGACGCCATCGTCGAGCAAGCGAAAAAAGACGCTGAAGCTGCTGCTGCGAAAGCAAAAGAAGATCTCAAATCTTCCATCGCTCGCCGCCTCGCTGCTGCTGAAGAGCAGATCGAAGCCGCTGAAGCCGCTGCAGTTCGCGAAGTTCGCAACACCGCGATCAATGTTGCTGTTGCGGCTGCCGCCGACGTCATCGCCAAGAAGATGACCGACGAAGAAGCCAATGCAATGATCGAAGCGTCCATCAGCGACGTTGCGACCAAGCTGCACTAAGACTTCCTGTTGATCTCCTGACCGGATCACACGGACCTCTATAGAAAACCCCGCCAATTCGGCGGGGTTTTTTGTTTGTCTGATGTGCGGGTGGGTCAGCCGCGTTCCTGTTCGTGCTCAAACCTGAGGCGGGCGATTTCCTCGTTTCGCTCAAAGATTTGCTGATCCGTGAGTGCCTCTTCCACATAGTCGAGATGCCGGACCACCGCGGCACGAGCGGCCTCCGGATCACGGGCCTGTAGTGCGTTGTTGATGTCGCGGTGCTGATCGAGCAATTGCGCACGGTTCGTGCGTTGTTTGAACATGACGGAGCGGTTGTAAAAAACCCCTTCGCTTAGAAGTTCGAACATAGAGCGCATCATGTGGAGCATGATCACATTGTGGCTCGCCTCAATGATCGAGAGGTGGAATTCGGCGTCGAGACGGGCTTCCTCGGACGGGTTCCGTTTCGGATGGGCGGCTTCCATTTTGTGAAAGATGGTGTCGATCACCTTGAGGTCAGTGTCGGAGCCGAGTTTCGCAGCGCGTTCTGCGGCAAGACCCTCCATGTCGCGGCGGAACGCGATGTAATCAAAGACGGCCTCCTCTTGGCTTGCGAAGAGTTTCACCAAAGCGGGGGAGAAGGCTGAGCCGAGAACGTCAGCCACGAAGATGCCGGCGCCAGCGCGGGATTCGAGAAGGCCTTTTTCGGATAGTTCTGAGACCGCCTCACGGATAGAGGGGCGCGAGACGCCGAGACGGTCTGCGAGGTCTCGTTCGGATGGCAGGCGTTCGCCCGCGCGCAAAATGCCACGAAGTATCAATAGCTCGATCTGGCGCACGACGGAGGCGCTGATTTTCTCTGAATTGATCTTTTGAAAGGGCATGCCCATGGTCCTCCGACGTATTGGTCAGATTATATGACCACGGAAACTCAGGTGCTATGCATTTTTGAAACAAAAAAGGCCGGGAAAGCCCCGGCCTTTGGAATGATCGAAGCCGCTGATTAAGCGGTCGGTGTGATGATGATCTCAACGCGGCGGTTCATCGCGCGGCCTTCGGGCGTCAGGTTTGTTGCAACCGGCTGATCCTCTCCGCGTCCATAGGCTCGGACGCGGTAGGGCGCGACACCATTGGCAGTAAGGATGGTGGCCACGGCGGACGCACGACGAGTGGACAGTTCCTGATTGTAGCTGGCCGAACCGGTGTTGTCGGTATGACCGATGACTTGGATCGTCGTGTTCGGGTAGTCCTGAAGGTTCGCTGCGAGCGCGCGCAGATCGTTTTGCAGCGACGGAACAACAACGGCGCTGTCAGTTGCGAACAAGATGTCTTGCGGCATGGTCACAATGAGCTGCGAACCGGTGTTGACGATTTTCACGTCGCCATTGCCGAGGTCCTGACGGAGCGCGGCCGCTTGTTTGTCGAGCTGGTTGCCGATCGCGCCGCCGATTGCTCCGCCGACAATTGCGCCAGCGGCCACTTTGGACAGTTTGTCGTCGCCACCAACGGTTGCAGCCGCAGCGATACCACCCAAAGCGGCGCCAAGCGCAGCACCTTGAGCGGTGTTGGATGAGGAATCATATGTGTCCATACAGGCTGTCAGGCCGACGGTGGCAATCAGCGGAATGGAGATAAAAAGCGGGGATTTCATTCTGTATCCTCCTTGGGAACCTGCTCTTCAAACGCTTTTATCCCCGCTTTGTTCCAGAGGCATTGAAGATATTGTGACTTCACGAAAATGTGGCGGCTTTTCGCTTAAGCGTGACGTCAACTTTCCTCCGCAGCGCGCACGCTCTCGTAGGCCAAAAGCGCGCGTTTGACGGGCAATCCCCAATGGTATCCGCCGAGCTCTCCGGTTTTGCGCAGGACGCGGTGACATGGGATGAGCCAACTCACTGGGTTGCGACCGACGGCGGTGCCGACCGCGCGCACGGCTTTGGGGGAGCCGATGTGCGCCGCGATGTCGGAATAAGTGGAGACGGAGCCGGAGGGGATGGAGAGGAGGGCTTCCCAAACCTTAATCTGGAACGGCGCGCCGAGCATGTGGAGCGTCACTTCGCCCCCGCCGAGCGCGGCCTCGACATAGGGGCGCACTTGATCCGGCGCTTCCACGAAGGTTGCGTTCGGCCAGCGGGAGGCGAGGTCTTGGTAGGTTTCTTCGTGTGAGCCATCCGAGAGGAACCCGAGTGCGCATAATCCGCGATCCGTTGCCATGGCGAGACCCGGACCGAAAGGCGTGTCAAACCATCCGTAGGAGATAGTAAGATCCGCCCCGCGCCGCGCGTATTCGCCCGGTGTCATGGCTTCCCACCTCATGAACAGATCGTGCAGTCGTCCGGTGCCAGACAGGCCGGTCGCAAGCGCGGTGTCCAGTGTGGTGTGGTTCTCTTGCATGAGACGTTTGGCGTGGCCGAGGGTCAGGTATTGCTGAAACCGTTTCGGCGACACGCCCGCCCACTGGCTAAAGAGCTTTTGCAGATGAAAGGCATCCATCCCGAGGGCGCTCGCGAGGTCCTCAAGGCTCAGGGCATGTTCGGCGTCGTCGATCAGTTCAATGGCGCGGCGGACCACCTGATAGTGGTAGCGGTCTTCCAGCTGTGTGTTGTTCGTCTGCATGTCCGCCTCCATAACCGGTGAACTCTTGGGCAAAGCTACCGCGCGAATGGGCAATTGCCGACCCGAAACTTGGTGAAAGGTTACGGGCGCGGCTCTATGTGCCGCGCGAGCGCAGGAACGGCTTGCCTCGCGGCCCCTGAGAGGGCAAGAGAAGCCCATGGCAAAGCAGCTCGATTACAAAACGATTTACGAGATTTTCCGTCGATTCCAAGAGGTCGAAGCGGAGCCGAAAGGCGAGCTTGATCACTTGAACGCCTATACGCTCGTCGTGGCCGTCGCGCTGTCCGCGCAGGCGACCGACAAGGGTGTGAATAAGGCGACTGCCGACCTCTTCAAAATCGCGGATACGCCACAAAAGATGCTCGATCTGGGCGAAGAGGGTCTGATTGAGCACATCAAGACCATCGGCCTCTATCGCAACAAAGCCAAGAACGTCATCAAACTGAGCCAGATCCTCGTGGACGAGTATGGCGGCGAGGTGCCGTCGTCGCGCGCTGCGCTCGAAAGCCTGCCGGGTGTCGGACGCAAAACGGCAAACGTCGTCCTGAACATGTGGTGGCATGTGCCGACACAGGCCGTCGATACCCATATCTTCCGCTTCGGGAACCGTTCTGGCGTCGCCGTCGGCAAAGATGTCGTGGCTGTCGAGCGCGCAATCGAGGATCACATCCCCGCCGAATTTCAACAACATGCGCATCACTGGATGATTTTGCATGGGCGCTACGTCTGCAAGGCACGTAAACCGCTGTGCAACACCTGTCTGATACGCGACCTCTGTGAGTACGAGGAGAAGAACATTGTCTAAGACCTATCAGGTTGTCGGGATCGGCAACGCCATTGTGGATGTCATCACGCATTCTGCGGACACGACGCTCGACCTGCTCGGCATTCAAAAGGGCATCATGCAGCTCGTGGAGCAGGAGCGCGGTGAGTTCCTGTATGGTGCGATGCAAGACCGTGTGCAGACGCCCGGTGGCTCCGTTGCCAATACTTTGGCGGGTCTCGGGATGCTCGGCCTCAAGACCGGCTTTATCGGTCGTGTGCACAATGATGCGCTTGGCCGCTTTTATGCGGATGAGATGGAAAAGGGCGGCACTGCGTTCCCGAACCGTCCGGTCGAGGGTGGAGAACTCCCGACGTCGCGCTCGATGATTTTCGTGTCGCCGGATGGGGAACGGTCGATGAACACCTATCTCGGCATCTCGTCCGAGATTTCCGAGGCCGATGTGAGCGAGGCCGTCGCAGGCGATGCGGAGATCATGTTCCTTGAGGGCTATCTCTACGACAAGCCGCAGGGGAAACATGCGTTTGACCAAGCCGCGAAATACACGAAGGCGGCGGGCGGCAAGGTGGGGATTTCCCTGTCTGACCCGTTCTGCGTCGACCGTCACCGCGACGACTTCCGCACCTTTGTGAGAGAGATGGATTTCGTGATCGGCAACGAGCACGAGTGGGAAAGCCTCTATCAAACCGACCTCTCCGCCGCGTTGGAGCAAGCCGCGTCCGAGGCGGGTCTCGTGGTCTGCACGCGCTCTGGTTCTGACGTTGTGCTGGTGCAAGGTGATGAAGAGGCCGTGGTGCCAGTGACCCGCGTTCAGCCGGTTGATACGACGGGTGCAGGCGATCAGTTTGCGGCAGGCTTTATCTATGGCTATGCGACGGGGCGTGATCTCGCGACCTGTGGGCGCATGGGCTGTGTCGCGGCGGCGGAAGTGATTTCGCACGTTGGTCCGCGCCCTGAGAAGGACCTCAAGGACCTGTTCGCGAAGGCTGGTCTGCTCTAAGCATTGAAACAGAATTGAAAAAGGCGCATCGGGGTGATCCGGCGCGCCTTTTTATTTGGAACGGGTGAGCGCCGATTAATGCGCCTCGGCCCAGTTGTCGCCAATGCCAGCGTCCACCTCAATCGGCACATCGAGTTTGACGGCGGGTTCGGCGGCGGATTCCATGACGTCTTTCACAACTTCGATCACCGGATCGCAGGCGTCCTCATCCACTTCAAAGATCAATTCATCGTGCACCTGCAAGAGCATGGTGGCAGGCAGGTCCTTGATCGCGTCGGGCATACGGATCATCGCGCGGCGGATGATGTCGGCGGCGGTGCCTTGGATCGGGGCGTTGATGGCTTGGCGCTTGGCGAAACCGGCCTGCGGACCTTTGGCGGCGATTTCCGGCGTGTGGATTTTCCGGCCGAAGAGCGTCTGGACATATTTGTGCTCTTTCGCGAATTCCACGGTGTCGTCCATGTAGGAGCGGATGCCGGGGAAGCGTTCGAAATAGCGGTCGATGAACTCCTGCGCTTCTTTGCGCGGTATGCGCAGATTGCGGGCGAGGCCGAAACCTGAGATGCCGTAGATGACGCCGAAGTTGATCGCTTTGGCCTGACGACGGACCATCGGGTCCATGCCTTCGATCGGCACGTTGAACATCTCGGACGCGGTCATGGCGTGGATGTCCAACCCGTCGCGGAAGGCTTGTTTCAGGCTGTCGATCCCAGCGACATGGGCGAGGATGCGCAATTCGATCTGGGAATAGTCGAGGGAAATCAGCTTTTTGCCCTTCTCCGCAATGAATGCCTCACGGATGCGGCGGCCTTCCTCGGATCGGACGGGAATGTTTTGCAGGTTCGGATCAGAGGACGCGAGACGGCCCGTCACCGCGCCCGTTTGGACATAGGACGTGTGGACGCGACCCGTTTCTGCATTGATGAACGTCTGGAGCGCGTCGGTGTAGGTCGATTTCAGTTTCGACAGTTGCCGCCAGTCGAGGACACGGGCGGGCAGGTCGTGTTCGGTCGCAAGGTCTTCGAGCACGTCGGCGGGGGTGGAGTATTTGCCGGTCTTGCCCTTTTTGCCGCCTTCGAGGCCCATTTTCTCAAACAGGATTTCCCCGAGTTGTGCTGGGCTGCCGACGTTGAAGGTCTCGCCTGCGAGCTCGTGAATTTCGGCCTCAAGCCCCGCCATCTTCTGCGCAAAGGCGTTGGACATGCGGGAGAGGACGTCGCGGTCGACCTTGATTCCTGCCATTTCCATCTGGGCGAGGACGGGAGAGAGCGGACGTTCGAGCGTTTCGTAAACGCGTGTCACCTGCTCCGCGTGGAGGCGCGGTTTGAGGTGCTGCCATAGGCGCAGCGTGATATCTGCGTCCTCGGCGGCGTATTCGACGGCTTTCGCAATCTCAACCTTATCAAAGGTGATCGCGGATTTGCCGGTGCCGAGGAGGTCCTTCGTCGGGATTGGTGTGTGGTTCAAATACCGTTCCGACAGTGCGTCCATGCCGTGGTTGTGGATGCCCGCGTTGAGGGAGTAGGACAGGAGCATGGTGTCGTCATATGGCGCGACTTTGATGCCCTGACGCGCGAAAATCTTCGCATCGTATTTCATGTTCTGACCGATTTTGAGGATGCTCGGGTCCTCAAGCATCGGCTTCAGCGCGTCGATCACCATGTTCTTGGACAGTTGCCCATCGACGAGGTTCGAACCGCCGAAGAGATCATCCTCTCCGAGCGTGTGACCTACGGGAATGTAGCAGGCTTTCCCCGGTTCAACGCAGAGTGAGACACCCACTAGATCGGCCACCATTTCGTCGAGGCCGGTCGTCTCGGTATCGACGGCGACGTAGCCGCGGGCGTAGATGTCCTCGATCCACCGCTCCAGCGCGCCCATGGTGGACACCTTCTCATAGGCTGAGGTGTCGAACGGCACGGCCTCCGGTTCCGCTATCTCGCTTGCGCCATTCGACTGCTGTGCGGTGGGCTCCGGCATCGCGGGCGCTTCGGCGCCAAAACGGTCTGCGACGCGTTTGACGATGGTTCGGAATTCCATTTCGGAGAGGAAGTTCAGGAGAACATCAATCTCCGGTTCCTTCACCTCAAGGCTTTCGAGCGTGAAATCGAGCTCCATATCGCAGTCGAGTTTCACCAATTTGCGCGAGGTGCGGATTTGGTCGGCCTTCTCGATGAGAGTCTGGCGGCGCTTGGGTTGTTTAATCTCTTCGGCGCGGGCCAGAAGCGTGTCCAGATCGCCATATTCGTTGATCAGCAAGGCTGCGGTCTTGATCCCGATCCCCGGTGCGCCCGGCACGTTGTCGACGGAATCGCCTGCGAGCGCTTGCACATCGACCACGCGTTCAGGGCCAACGCCGAATTTCTCTTCGACTCCCTCGCGGTCGATGCGCTTGTTCTTCATCGGGTCGAGCATCTCGACGCCGCCACCCACGAGCTGCATGAGGTCCTTGTCAGAGGAAATGATCGTCACACGGCCACCGGCTTCGCGGGCCTGACAGGACAGCGTGCCGATGATGTCATCGGCTTCGAACCCTTCGATCTCGATGCAGGGGATGTTGAAGGCGCGGGTCGCGTCGCGGGTCAGCGGGAACTGCGGGACGAGGTCCTCGGGCGCGGGCGGACGGTTTGCTTTGTAGGCCGGATAGATGTCGTTGCGGAACGATTTGCCGGAGTAATCAAAGATAACGGCGGCATGCGTCGGCGCGTCATTGCCCGTGTTCGCCTCGATATAGCGATAGAGCATGTTCACGAAACCGGACACGGCTCCAACGGGCAGACCGTCGGATTTGCGCGTCAGCGGCGGGAGTGCGTGATACGCCCGAAAAATAAAGGCCGATCCGTCAATCAGATGCAGATGGCTGCCCTTGCCGAAAGTCATGATCCGTCGCCCTTATCCTGTCTCGATCTGTGCCTTGATAACACGGATCACGGAGGCGACTGCAAGCGGTGAAAGACGGTAAAGGGAGCGTAAGCCACGTGCAATCGGCTCACGATGGCTTGAGAGGTCCCTCCCCGTTCAGAAACGGGAAAGACCGCGATTTAGAGATGGGGTGATCGCGAGATCAGGCGTCGGAAAGCTTGGCGCTTTCGTGGACGAATTTCTTGTCGCAGTAGCCGCACTCGACGTAGCCTTCTTCCTTCGAGATCGAAAGCCAGACGCGCGGATGACCGAGAGCACCCTCACCGCCGTCACATGCCACTTTCCATGCGGAGACCACTTCGGTTTCAGGCGCTTTGATCGTCATTTGTCAGATGTCCTTTCGACTCGCGTGTCTGGAAAAGCTGTTCTTTTGGTTTTGGCTGGCTGTGCAGTGATTTGCAAGGGGGTCCGCGCCCTGATTGGTTGCCGTTTGAGGGTGTGAAGCCTAAATCAGAGGCCAGAATGATGGTGGGGCGTGCGGGACGATGGTTCTGCCCTGTTGGTAAGCCTTTGGATGGAGAATGTCAGTTCATGGCAAATGCGATTGAAATCGAAGACCTGCGCAAGACTTACAAAGGCAGCGGCGGTCAACCTCCGAAAGAGGCGCTCAAAGGTGTGAATCTGAGCATTCCGCAGGGGTCGATTTTCGGTCTCTTGGGGCCGAACGGGGCGGGCAAGTCCACGATGATCAACATTCTTGCAGGGTTGACGATCAAGACCTCGGGCAAGGTGAGCATCTGGGGCTTTGATCAAGACGTGAACCCGCGCCAGTCACGGGCTGCGATTGGTGTGATGCCGCAGGAATTGAACCTCGATCCCTTCTTCACCCCGCGCGGCGCTCTTGAGGTGCAGGCGGGTCTGTACGGTGTCCCGAAACGAGACCGCCGCACGGACGAAATCCTTGAAATCATTGGTTTGACGGATAAGGCCGATGCCTATGCGCGCAACCTTTCCGGCGGTATGCGCCGCCGTTTGCTGCTGGGGAAGGCGCTCGTTCACAATCCGCAAATCCTCGTCCTCGACGAGCCGACCGCAGGTGTGGATATCGAATTGCGTCAGATGCTCTGGGCAAACGTGCGCCGTTTGAATGAGGAGCGCGGTTTGACGGTCATTCTGACCACGCACTACCTCGAAGAAGCGCAGGAGATGTGTGACGAGATCGCGATCATCAACCACGGTGAGTTGATCAAGCGCGACACAACGAAGAACCTGCTGGGCATGATGGACGCGAAGACCTTGCTCGTCGAACCTGAAGGAACCGTGCCGGATAGCTTCGACCTGCCTGAAGGGGTCAAGCTGGAGCGTCGCCGTGACGGCTCTCTCGCCTTTGATTTTTCGCGAGGACAAACCTCTGTCGGGGCGTTGCTTGATGCTGTGAGGAACGCCGGGATCACGATCGGTGACGTGCGCACGCTCGAACCTGATCTTGAAGATGTGTTTGTGGAACTGACCTCATCTAAGTGAGGAGCCCCGCAACATCACAAAAATATACGAAAAACCCCGCATTGAGCGGGGTTTTGTTGTTTCGGGGTTTTACTTGCAGGTCAGTGGACCGACTGGTTCTCCGCCCAGGAGATGCACGTGGAAGTGCGGCACTTCCTGAAGACTGTGAGCGCCGGAATTGGTGATTAGGCGGAACCCTTCACCACCTGCAGATTCGGAGACGCCGAGTTGTTCGGCGACCTTTGCAACGGATTTGAAAAAGTCGAGCTGCTCCTCGGCAGTCGCCGCCTGTACGAAATGGTCGTAGCAGCGGTAGGGGCCTTTCGGGATGACGAGGATATGCGTTTTCTTTTGCGGGCTAATGTCCGGAAAGGCCACGGTATGCTCGGATTCGAACACCGGAGTTGACGGGATTTCGCCACGCAGAATTTTTGCGAAGATATTCTGGTCGTCATAGGCGTAGGGCATTGGGGCCTCTCTTAGTCGGAAAACAGATAGTGGATCGAAAGGATCTCTCGGGCTTTATCTTCGGGAATCCCGAGGAAAGCTGCAAGCGGCGCGGCGTTCTCTTCCGGTGTTTTCGACTGCGCTATCCGGAAATAATTGTCGAATTCGGCGTCGCGGATTTGATCGCTTTCGTGACGGATGTCCGCGCGGAGTGTCGGCAGTAGTCGATCCAATGCGTCCTGCGGTGTGGTGTCTCCCGCGAGACCGGTCCGCTTGGCGTGCCCCATCAGGTAGTCGTCCGAAAAATCGCATTCGATCTCAAGGAGGCGCGTGCCGGACCGGTCGGAATAGAAATCGCTGATCAAATCGAGCCCATCTGGATCGATGCAGAAAATCATTCTGTCTTGATCGTAGTAGTCGAACAGCATTCGCACCCAGGCACGGCGGTGACGCGCGCGTTTCTCTAGGCTCTTCTCGACCCCGCCGAGCTCCGGCAGGAAGGTGTTGTCTTCGTTGAAGAGATACTCGAGGCACGGAATATCCGTGTATTGCTTGATCTGGGAAACGAGTCGCTTGGCGACGTGCCATTTCTTGCAAACGATCATCAAGAGATCACGGTTGCGCCCGATGGTGCTCTCGACTTCCCAGAACCTCTGGGAAAACCGTCGCCCTTCACGCCCGCGGCCTGTCATAAACTGAAAAAGCGAGCGCCCTTCGTTCGAAATCTGGAAATCTCGGCCCGTTTCGGCAAAGAGATCGCCGAGACGCTTCTTTAGTTCCTTGGCATCAGGCGAGATTTTGCGCGCAAAGAGATAGTCCTGCGACAATAGCAGATCGTAGTGGTCGTTATAGAACACCACGGGCATCCCGTAGTCCGTAAACATCAGGAAGGTCAAAGTGCGGCTGCGAATTTCTTTTTCCGTCACGAGATGGCGGACGAGGGTCTGGAAAAAGGTCTCGTCAGGAATCCACGTCGTCCTGAAAAACCGCATGACGTCCTTGCGCTCGCGGGTGAAGTCGAGAATCCGCTCGATTGTCTGGCGACGAAGGCACCACCACTGTGAGCCAATCATGATTTGAAGATCGCTCGGGACTTCGCGCGCGAGGCCGAGATGCTGCTGGAGCCCCATGCTTCTATAGAAGAGCCATTTGTGGGATCGCTCATTGAACCAGTGGCGATAGATCAGGCGCTCTTCCTTGATGCCGGTCTTGATCCAGTTGCTCTCGAAAAAGTCGAAGCTCTCAATGTAATCGACGTCGTTCCTGTCGAGATAGTCATGCATATACTCGGACGTTTTGATCGACATGCAGTCGCCCGAGAGCATGTAAAAGTGTGTCGCGCGCGGGAAAGATTTCTCTGCGGCTTCAATTGCGTAGAGCGTCGCCTGCACGAGGCTCCATTCACCCCAGCCGCACTTGATCCGTTTTGTCGCAAAGGCGACGTTCGGGTTGTCCTTGAGACCTTCCTTGATCGCGGCGAAGTTTTCTTTCCCCCCGCGCGCGTCAAAATGAATGGCGATGTAATCGCCCGTACGGGTGAGGCGACGCGCCTGATCCACAATTGCGGCGGGATCCTTGTGACACAGCAGAATGTAGGCAATTCGTGCCATATCGGGACCCGGAACCTCGTTTTTGACGCAGAGTTTACATTTAAGCTTAACCAATCATTGAATAATCGAGGCCAATTTGCTTTTAAAGTAAAAAGGCTGTGCCGAAGCACAGCATGTAGGGGTAAGAATAAAAGATGGGCTTTCCAGGAACGTGGATGACCGAAAGCGAGAGCGTCGTTTATCGCGTTGTTCCCAAATGTGCGTGTTCGACGATCGGGCAGATTATGTTCTATTCCGATCATGGCGAATTCTTTGATGGTGACATCCATGATAGCAAGGACCGGATGCACAAGTGGGCCCAAGAGGAGAGCCAGCCTCTGATACAGGCGAATGTGCAGGACCACGAAAGTTACGCGTTTACCTGTGTGCGCAATCCTTACACGCGGGTACTGTCGTCCTTTTTCGACAAGATTTGCGGCATTCAGCGCAACGGCAAGCGGTATCGCGGCAACCTCGTTCCGCAGTTGATCCAGAAATACGGGATCGAAGTCGGCGGGGATGACGGGAAGGAAGAATTTGACCAGATTGCCTCATTCCGCAGGTTTTTGCTCTTTGTGCGCGACACCATCCGTTGGCGTCGGCCGATGGACCCGGACATCCATTGGTCCGCGATGTCGGGGCATGTCTCGACCTTCATCGTGAACGGCGGCACCTACGACAACATCTTTTTCACCGAGAAGTTCAATGAGGGGATGCAGAGCGTCCTCGACAATATCGAAACACCGCATCAGGTGGATCTCGCGACGATTCCACGGTTCAATGAGTCGGAAGGTCACGGGCCAAAACGTCTGCACCCAGTCGAGGATTACTTCGATGATCTGTCGATGCACCTCATGTGGGAAATCTACAAACGCGATTTCCAGATTTTCAAATACGATTTTGAGAATCCGGCAAACAAGATGCCGATTGGCGAGATTGATCTGGCGGAAGTGCACGCGAAGCTTGGCGACTGAAGCTGATCTTCTCCGGCCCTATCCCACAAAAAAATGCCGCCCTTTTGGGGCGGCATTTTTAATTCCATCCACCCTGTGAGCTTTTGGCTCACAGGGAGAACGGGACCAACACTTATTGGAAGTTGTTGACGTCGGAGACAGCGAGTTCGCCAGCGCCGTTGGAGAGCACAGCGATGATGTCTTCGGAGTTGGACGGTTTCAGGCGGACTTTGACGTTGGTGTTTGCGCCAGCGGTCACGTCGGTGGTGCCGAGCAGTTCGCCGCGCTCGCCGCCGTGGAAGTCGTAGATGGAGACGGTTGCGTCGGTTTCAGCGCGCACGAGGTCGAGCGTAGCGACGGAGGTCAGGTTCTGCGGGTTGCTCTGAACGATGTAGTTCGGGCCAGCGAAAGCAGCGGAACCAGCAACAGCAACAACAGCGGCAGCAGCGAGAGTTTTAAGAGTAGTCATAGTTTTAGTCCTTGTGTTTGTTTGTATAGCCCGGCGCGGTGTGTGTTTCTGTGCGCCGTCTGATGAGACTGATATAGCTCTGGGCTTTGGATGTTGAAAGGGGAACAATAGTTTTGTTTTGCGACTTGCATTGCGCAAAAATGAACATAACAAAAATGCGAGCAGTCCTTTTTTTATTGGGACTTTTTCTTAAATCGGGAAGTTCCGTCGATTTGTGCGCATTCACACATACGTGAGGCCGCGTGAGCGTCGAACTGACACACAGGGGCGTGCCGCTGTGCGCTCCGAGCGCAAGATGTCTTGGAAAGCCACGTATTATGGCACATGATGGCCCCATGCCTCATGACCAGTCTCACTCACATCATCACCACCATCATCATCACATTGACCCTGACGCAGGCGATGCGCGGGTTGCGGGCGCGATTGCGGTGAACTTGTTTTTGACGCTCGCCCAGATTGTTGGCGGGGTGATCTCCGGATCTATGGCACTCATCGCCGATGCGATTCACAATTTGTCAGATGCTGTGGCTCTGGTCATCGCGTTCGGCGCCCGCAAAATTGCGCGAAAGCCTCGCGACGGAGAGATGACATTCGGTTACGGGCGTGCGGAGGTTGTCGCGGCGATGGTCAACTACGTGTCGCTCATCGTGATCTCTGTCTATCTGTTCGCAGAAGGGGTGTCGCGTCTCTTCAATCCCCCCGATGTTCAGGGCTGGGTGGTGGTGATTCTTGCTGGGGTCGCGCTCGCGGTCGACCTTGCGACGGCCGCGCTCACATATGCTCTTTCAAAGAACAGCCTGAACATTCGCGCGGCCTTTCTCCATAATCTCGCAGATGCGGCGACATCCGTGGCTGTGATCTTTGGCGGGATCGTGATTCTGATCTGGGACTGGCGCTACATCGATCCAATCCTGACGATTCTGATCGCGCTCTATATTCTATGGCACGCCTTCGTTGAGATGCGTCCAGTGATCCGCATCTTGATGCTCGGCGCGCCGAAAGGCACCGATGCGGAGGCTGTCGCGGAGGCGATCATGGGAGTCGACGGTGTCGAAGATGCGCATCACGTGCATTTGTGGCAAATAGATGAGCACCGATCTTCTGTCGAAGCGCATGTTGTCGTCACAGGAGAAGCAGGGTCTGTATTGCGAGCTGTGAAAGCCGTTCTGCACGAGCAATTCGAGATTTCCCACTCAACGCTTGAGGTCGAGGCGCCTGGTGCAGGGTGTGCCGCGCCGCACTCTGCAAAATATCACTCGATTTGAGCAAACAGACGGCCCTATCCCACAAAAAAATGCCGCCCTTTTGGGGCGGCATTTTTAATTCCATCCACCCTGTGAGCTTTTGGCTCACAGGGAGAACGGGACCAACACTTATTGGAAGTTGTTGACGTCGGAGACAGCGAGTTCGCCAGCGCCGTTGGAGAGCACAGCGATGATGTCTTCGGAGTTGGACGGTTTCAGGCGGACTTTGACGTTGGTGTTTGCGCCAGCGGTCACGTCGGTGGTGCCGAGCAGTTCGCCGCGCTCGCCGCCGTGGAAGTCGTAGATGGAGACGGTTGCGTCGGTTTCAGCGCGCACGAGGTCGAGCGTAGCGACGGAGGTCAGGTTCTGCGGGTTGCTCTGAACGATGTAGTTCGGGCCAGCGAAAGCAGCGGAACCAGCAACAGCAACAACAGCGGCAGCAGCGAGAGTTTTAAGAGTAGTCATAGTTTTAGTCCTTGTGTTTGTTTGTATAGCCCGGCGCGGTGTGTGTTTCTGTGCGCCGTCTGATGAGACTGATATAGCTCTGGGCTTTGGATGTTGAAAGGGGAACAATAGTTTTGTTTTGCGACTTGCATTGCGCAAAAATGAACATAACAAAAATGCGAGCAGTCCTTTTTTTATTGGGACTTTTCCTTAAATCGGGAAGTTCCGTCGATTTGTGCGCATTCACACATACGTGAGGCCGCGTGAGCATCGAACTGACACACAGGGGCCCGCCGCTGTGCGTTCGGGGTGTAAGATGTCTTGGAAACCCATATATTATGGCACATGATGGCTACATGCCTCATGACCAGTCCCACGCACATCATCACCACCATCATCACATTGACCCCGACGCAGGGGATGCGCGGGTGGCAGAAAGTCTGTTTTCGATGAGGGCTCGCTGAGCCTTGGATGCTGTCAGGCCAGGTCGGAGGCTTTCGCAATCTCGAAAAATGTTCCGGAGGACCAGACGCCGAACTGATCTTCGCCGTCGATTTTCTCTGTCACACCCAGATCAACGAGTCGGAAAAAGCTCTTTCGATCGATCAGAGCCTCAAGGCCGGCGCGCACTTCTACATATGGCGCTGGTTCGCCGTTTTGTTCTGTAACGCGGATCGGGTGATCCGAATCTGCGGTGACCTGATCCCCGACCGAGGTGAAGAACGTGAGCTTCTGATCCGCGCCATCGTCCTCCACTTCAAAATCCACGGCAAGGAAGGGGGCGTCGTCGACGGTGATTCCCACCTTTTCGACGGGAGTGACGAGGAAATACTTGTCGCCCTCACGTTTCAGCACAGTTGAAAACAGGCGCACCAAAGGCGCGCGGCCGATGGGGGTGCCGAGGTAGAACCATGTTCCGTCCCGCGCGATGCGCATGTCGAGATCGCCACAGAAGGGCGGGTTCCACTTATCAACGGGTGGCAGGCCGCGGCCTTTTGCGGCTTTTACTGCTGCTGCAATGCTTTCTGCGGAAACTGCCATTGAAAAATCTCCCTCCTGAACCTTTTGTCATTTGTGCTTTGCACGGGACCTGTCTCTAATAGTGCCATGTATCGACCCGAGGAGTAAGACATGACTGAAGCCGACCTCGTCGCCGAGATCGAAACGCTTGGTGCCAAGCTCGCTGAGGCGAAGGCCTCGATCACCCGCCGGTTTATCGGTCAGGAGACCGTCGTGGATCTCGTGCTGTCCTCTATGTTGTGCGGCGGGCACGCGTTGCTTTTGGGGCTTCCGGGACTTGGAAAAACACGCCTTGTGGATACGCTTTCGACCGTGATGGGCCTCAAAGGTGCACGGGTTCAGTTTACGCCGGATTTGATGCCGGCCGATATTCTCGGTTCCGAAGTTCTCGAAACTGCACCGGACGGGTCACGCGCGTTCCGCTTTATTGAGGGGCCGATTTTCTGTCAGTTGCTCCTCGCCGACGAGATCAACCGCGCCAGCCCGCGCACGCAATCTGCATTGCTTCAGGCGATGCAGGAGAAATCCGTGACGATTGGCGGACAGGCGCATGCGCTCGAGGCGCCGTTTCATGTGCTCGCGACGCAAAACCCGCTGGAGCAAGAGGGGACCTATCCGCTGCCCGAGGCGCAGCTCGACCGCTTCCTCGTGCAAGTTGATGTCGAATATCCGGATCGTGACACAGAACGCGATATCCTTCTGGCCACCACGGGTGCCGATGAGGGAGAAGCGCATCAAGTTTTCACCGCAGAAGAGCTGATCGCAGCACAGGCGTTGCTCCGCAAGATGCCCGTCGGCGAACAGGTTGTTGAAATGATCCTCGATCTTGTGCGGGCCTGCCGACCGAATGAGGCCGAAGCCTCAGATGCCGTGAACGCGTCTGTCGCGTGGGGGCCGGGCCCGCGTGCGGCGCAGGCTCTTATGATGACGACACGTGCTCGGGCTTTGCTCGACGGACGTCTCGCGCCAAGCCCCGAGGATGTCCTCGCCATGGCGCGTCCGGTTCTGATCCACCGCATGGCGCTCACTTTTGCGGCGCGGGCGCGGGGCGACGATCTCGCCGCGATCATCGATGATGTCGCTCGGCGTGCACTGGATACGCGGACAGCCGCGTGACAAATCAGCGTCCGCACACCGGCCTGCGGGCCCGCGCGGAGACGCTCAGCGCGCCAATGCCGCCACTCCTTGCGCGGGCCGAACAGCTTGCGCGGACGTTGCTGATGGGCGGGCATGGGCGCCGCCAGTCGGGGATGGGCGATGAGTTCTGGCAATACCGTCCCGCGCAGGCCGGTGATCCGGGACGCGCGATTGACTGGCGCCGGTCCGGGCGCTCCGATGGGCATTATGTCCGCGAGAAAGAATGGCAAGCGGCGCAATCGGTGCACATCTGGGTCGATCTTTCGGCGTCGATGGGGTTCGCGTCCAAAGAGAGCCTCCCGCCAAAGTCGGATCGCGCTGCTCTTTTGGCGATGGCGCTCTCTATACTCCTAATGAAAGGTGGGGAACGGGTCGCGCTCGCCTCTCTCGGAACACCGCCGCGGATCGGGGCTTTGCAAACCCGGCGGATCGCAGAGGGCCTGTCGCAGAAAGCCCCAGAAGACTATGGCGCGCCCGATGCCTCACTCTTTCTCCCGCATGCCCGCGCCGTGTTCCTGTCTGATTTCTTGGGGCCGATTGAAGCCGTGGAAAACGCCGTCGCGGCCGCGTCCGATCGCGGAATTTCCGGCATGATCTATCAAATTCTCGATCCCGCCGAAGAGGCGTTTCCCTATCAGGGGCGCACTGTGTTCACCTCTATGAGCGGAGCCATCCAGCATGAGACCCTCCGCGCCTCCGATTTGAAAACGCGGTATCAAGAGCGTCTGGCCGAACGCAAAGACCGTCTCGCGAAGATTGCGCATCACGCGGGGTGGCGGTTCGCGACGCATCATACTGACCATGCTGACCTGTCCGCGCTCCTCTGGCTATACGAAGCGTTGGAGGGGCCGCGCTGATGTGGGTTCTCGGTCCAATTGGTTTCTCGGCCCCTTGGGTCTTGCTCGCGCTGCTCGCGCTGCCGATCCTCTGGCTCTTGCTGCGCGCTGTGCCGCCTGCGCCAATCAAGCGCCGCTTTCCCGGCGTTGCGCTCCTGCTTGGGCTCACCGATGAAGAGGTCGAAACAGATCGCACGCCATGGTGGCTCTTGCTGCTCCGCATGTTGGCCGTGGCGGCTCTGATCCTCGCCTTTGCAGGTCCCGTTCTGAACCCGCGTGCAGAGCGCGGCGGGTCGGGGCCTCTCCTTATACTGTTGGACGCGAGTTGGGCCTCCGCGCCGGATTGGGCCGTGCGGATGGGGCAGGTCAATCAATCTCTTGATGCGGCGCAGGCGTCTGACCGCACGGTGTGCATTCTTGCCGCGACCGATTTGCCCGCAGAAGGCTGCGTGTTCCGCGCGGCCTCTGATTGGCGATCGCGTTTGCCGGGCTTTGTGCCAGCGCCGTATGCCGCGGATATGGACGTGTTGGAGGCCGTCGTCGCCGACTTGTCCGCACCGCTTGAAACGCTCTGGATTTCTGACGGTTTGCAGCGAGACGGGCGCGAGTATGTCACCGAAGCACTTCAGTCGCTTGGGCCGCTGAGCGTGTTCGAGACTGGCATGACGCCTGTGGCGCTCGGTGCAATCGAGGTGACTGAGGGTGGCGCGAGCGTGCCTGTTCTCAGTGCCGATGCCAACGCGATCGAAGAGGTGACTGTCGTCGCCTTCGGCACCGATCCCGCCGGTATCGCCCGCGTTCTGGCGACCGAGACGGCGGAATTCGCTGCGGGTGAGGCTGCAGCGACGGTCGAATTTGATTTACCGCCCGAACTCCGCGCCCGTGTGACCCGTTTCGAGATTGAAGGCGTCGCCTCCGCCGGTGCGAAACGTCTGACGGATGACAGCCTCAAGCGGCGGGAGGTCGGCCTCATGTCGATCCGCGATTCCGGTGAAGGGCTGCAACTCCTGTCGCATCTCCACTACCTCCGCTCCGCGCTAACGGGGCGGGCCGATGTGATCGAAGGCTCTCTCGCCGATCTGTTGATGGCCAATCCCGATGTGATCGTGCTCGCCGATGTCGCGCAACTCAGCGGTAGTGAAAGTGCGGACTTGATCGCGTGGATGACGGAGGGAGGGCAGTTGCTTCGGTTCGCTGGGCCACGTCTCGCAGCATCGGATGTTGCGCGGACAGAGGACGATCCTCTCCTCCCTGTGCGCCTTCGTGCGGGTGGCCGCACCTTGGGTGGTGCGATGAGTTGGGGAGAACCGAAGCGTCTCCGCCCGTTCTCCGAGACGTCTCCTTTCTACGGGCTGACAGTGCCCGAGGATGTGTCGGTCTCGTCGCAAGTTATGGCGCAGCCCGATCCGGAATTGGCGAGCCGCGTGATCGCGACCTTGGAAGACGGCACCCCTCTGGTGACACGTAAACCCGTCGGAAAGGGGCAAGTCGTTCTTTTCCATGTCACAGCGAATGCGGAATGGTCCACGTTGCCGTTGTCCGGTCTGTTCGTTGACATGCTGGACCGGCTCTCGGTGACGACACAGGCCATCGAGCTGTCTGCGGAAGATCTGGAAGGCATGAGTTTCCAGCCCACCCAAGCGCTCGACGGGTTCGGGCGTCTCGAAGAAGCTTCTGCCATGGCACCCGTCGCAGGGCCGGAATTTGTCGCGGCGCGGGCGTCTACGGCGACCCCGCCGGGTCTTTATCAGAGTGGTGAGACGGTGCGCGCCCTGAATGTTGTGGCGCCGGATGATGCGCTGATACTCGCCCGCTGGCCTGCCGACGTGCCTCTGATCGGAGTGACGCAGGCGCAGGAACGGCCTTTGGCGCCGTGGTTGCTTCTCACCGCATTGGCGCTTTTGGCGGCGGATATCCTTGTCTCCCTCTGGCTATCGGGACGACTGTTTGGACTGCGTGCGGCGTCGGTTCTCTTGATGGCGCTGCTGGCCATGCCACAGGATATCCGTGCGCAAGAGGTCCCCGATGACTTCGCCTTGGCGGCAACGGATGAGCTCTCGCTGGCCTACGTCATCACGGGCAATCCCGATGTCGACTCTGTGTCTGAGGCGGGTCTGTCAGGGCTCTCCCGTGTTCTGACGGCGCGGACCTCGGTTGAGCCAGCGGAACCTATTGGTGTGGATCTGGAGCAAGACCCGCTCGGTTTCTTTCCGCTGCTCTACTGGCCGATCACGTCGGATCAGGCGATCCCCTCTGCCGAAGCCTATGCCAAGCTCAATACATATATCCGGACAGGCGGCATGATCCTCTTTGACACACGCGACGCGGATGTTGCGGGGTTCGGAACTGTGACTCCGACGAGCGCGAAACTAGAAGCGCTTGCGCGTGTGCTCGATGTTCCTGCGCTGGAGCAGATCCCACAGGATCACGTGCTAACGCGGAGTTTCTATCTTTTGCGCGAGTTCCCTGGTCGTCATGCCGGTGGCACGATTTGGGTTGAGGCCTCCGCGGACGCGGAGGAAGTCGAGGGCATGCCCTTCCGTAACCTGAATGACAATGTGACCCCCGTGGTGATCGGCGGCGGGGATTGGGCGTCGGCATGGGCGATGGATGAGCGCGGTTTCCCGCTGCTGCCCATCGGGCGCGGCTATTCGGGAGACCAGCAACGTGAGATGGCCTACCGGTTCGGGGTCAATCTCGTGATTTACGTTCTCACCGGAAACTACAAATCGGATCAGGTGCACGTGCCAGCGCTGCTCGATAGGTTGGGCCAATGATCAGAGACCTCGTTTTCAACCCGATGCTTCCGTGGGTGGCGCTGACTGTCTGCGCCGCTCTGGTTGTCGCGATTGTCGGTTTCGCCGCGTGGCGTGGTCTCGCGGGGTGGTTCTGGCGCGGTATCGCGGCGCTCGCCATTCTCGGGTATCTGTCTGGACCGTCGCTTAAGGAAGAACAGCGCGATCCGCTCACTGACATCGTGTTCCTGATCGTCGATGAAAGTGCGTCGCAGAACCTCTCGGACAGGGATGCGCAGGTCGCGGAGGCGCGTGCAGGGATCGAGGCGCGACTGCGCGGAGTACCGAACACGGAAGTGCGTGTGCTCACGGTCGCGGATGCGACAGACAATCGCGGCACATTGCTCATGACCGCGCTCTCTGATGCGTTGGCAAACGAGCCGCGCGGCCGGATTGCGGGGGCGGTGCTGCTCTCCGACGGGCAGGTGCATGACGTGGACCTTGCGCCCGACTTTCCCGCGCCCGTGCATCTCTTGTTGACCGGCGAACCGACGGATTGGGATCGGCGGTTGGTGATGGAAAGTGCACCGACCTTTGGCATCATCGGCGAAGATGTGGTTCTGCGTCTACGCGTGGAGGACCAAGGGGCGGTGCCTCCCGCGATCGGGGCGACGACGACTATTCTGGTCTCGATTGATGGCGGTGAGCCGATGCCGTTTACCATTCCGGTTGGGCGGTCCATTGAGGTGCCGCTTGAACTGCCGCATGGCGGTCAGAACGTGATCCTGTTTTCCCTGCCGGAACAGGACGGGGAACTCACCGACCGCAACAATTCCGCGATGGTCACGATCAACGGTGTGCGGGATCGTCTGCGTGTGCTGCTTGTGTCGGGGGAGCCGCATAACGGCGAACGCACATGGCGCAATTTGTTGAAATCCGACCCGTCCGTAGATCTCGTGCACTTCACCATTCTACGCCCGCCCGCGAAACAGGACGGTGTGCCGGTAACGGAGTTGTCTCTGATCGCTTTTCCGACCCGCGAATTGTTCATGGAAAAGATCGACGATTTCGACCTGATCATCTTTGACCGATACAAACTCCGCGGCATTCTCCCCGCGTCATACCTCGACAATATTGCACGCTACGTCGAAGACGGAGGTGCTGTCCTCTTTGCCACGGGGCCGGATTTCGCGACGGCCAACAGTCTCTACCGCTCGCCCCTGTCACGGGTGATTCCTGTTTATCCGACGGGTCGTGTGATCGAGGAGCCGTTCCGGCCCGACCTGACCGATATGGGGCAGCGCCATCCTGT
Source organism: Celeribacter litoreus (assembly GCF_020165855.1). Taxonomy (GTDB): domain Bacteria; phylum Pseudomonadota; class Alphaproteobacteria; order Rhodobacterales; family Rhodobacteraceae; genus Celeribacter; species Celeribacter litoreus. The sequence continues at coordinate 289,980 of NZ_JAIUFY010000013.1, forward strand.
GACCGAAGGGCTCGGCGGGCTGCAGGTGTCTGACGAGACGCCGCCTTGGGGGCGTTGGTTCCGTCAGATCGACCTCGAGGCGGACGGGTTTGGCGAAGTCGTCATGTCCGGCGTCGGGGAGCGTCCGCTGCTCGTTCTGGATCGGGTCGGGGAGGGGCGTGTTGCCGTTCTTGGATCGGATCACGCGTGGCTCTGGACGCGTGGGGTCGAAGGCGGCGGGCCGCAACTCGAACTACTTCGCCGTCTCGCACATTGGATGATGAAGGAACCGGAACTTGAGGAAGAGGCCCTGACCGCGACTGCGGAGGGGACAACTCTCACCGTCACGCGTCGCACGTTAGGGGATGGCGCGCGGAGCGTGACAATTGAGGCCCCAGATGGCTCTGTGACCGAGGTTCCGATGGAAGAGGTGAGCCCGGGGCGCTTTATAGCGGAGTTCGCGGGTGGCGACATGGGGCTCTATCGTCTCACAGAAGGTGATCAGGAGGCGGTGACGGTACTCGGCCCCGCTGCGCCGCGCGAGTTTGAAGAAACGATTGCATCTGCAGCGGTGCTCGAACCCGTCGTTGATGCCCAAGGCGGCGGTGTGTTCGCGGTTTCCGAGGGGCTGCCAACTGTTCGAACCGTCTCTGAAGGGCGCGTGGCCGCAGGGCGCGGTTGGATCGGGATCACGCCACGCAATGCTTTCGTGACGCAATCGACACGCCTGACGCCATTTATTCCTGGGTGGGTCTGGCTGGTGATGATTGCGGGTCTGACGGTTTACGCGTGGTTGCGCGAAGGGCGCAGATAGGGATTTAAAGCGTCTCGTCCCGCATCAGGATTTCGCGGGAACTCGACCAGAACTCGCGGCGTAGAAGGATGATCACGGTCAGCGTCGTTGCGATGAGCAAACCCTCCGGTCCGAAAAGCCATCCGAGCGCCCCAAGCGCGAAGTAAATCCCGCGTAGCCCTGCGTTAAAGGCGCGTGCGGCGGTGATGTTCAAATCGCCGGCTTTGCGGGCACGCGGCAAGGCGGTCGGGTCAGTGTCTTCATTGCTCGTTGAGGCCATCACGACGCCGCAGTAGCCGAAGAGACGGTTCGACCAGATGAAGCGCAGGAATGCGTTGGTGACGAAAAACAGCGCGACAAGGATTTTAACTTCCCAGATGACGGTGGGTGTATCGAGCGCGAGGTCGCGGGCGACGCCACTCAGGCGCTCCGCATTGGAGATGGCGGCCAAGCCGCCGCCGATGGCGATGAGACAGGCCGAGGCGAGAAAGCTCGTGCCTTCGCGCAGGGTCGACAGGATCGTGGCATCAAAGATTCGCGGTTTTCGGGTAATCATGTGGACCATCCACTCGCGCCGATAGTCGGCCACGAGCACAGATGTGGAGATGCGGCCCTTCGGGGGATTCTCAATGATGTAGCCAAGCACCATCCATGCGCCGATCAAATAGATCACGGCGATCGCGTCCAGCAGGGCGAAATAGCGGAGTTCATTGAGCAAATCCATGTTCGCACACTTACGCGAAGGCAATTGTCTTGTCAGGTCGAAAAATTGGTAATAGAAAATAACCAATTTGAGGAGGAGATGAAAATGCAGATGCCGGTCCCCAATCCCGCTGTCTTGGCGCGAAAGCTAGAGCTGGTCGCGCGTCTGCGGCATGTCTTGCCTCATGATGCGGTCATTGACGCGCCTGAGGAGGTGAAAGCCTACGAATGTGATGCACTCACCGCCTATCGCTGTGCGCCGCTCGTCGCCGTCCTCCCGTCCTCGACGGAAGAAGTCTCCGAGGTTATGAAAATCTGCCACAACATGGGCGTGCCTGTTGTGCCGCGTGGCGCTGGGACGTCTCTTGCAGGTGGCGCATTGCCGACAGCGGATGCGGTTATTCTCGGGGTCGCGCGTTTGCGCGAGACGTTGGAGGTGAACTTTCCGGACCGCTACATTCGAGTCCAGACCGGAATGACGAACCTGAATGTGACTGCTGAGGTGGAGGGTGAGGGGTTCTTCTACGCGCCCGATCCGTCAAGCCAGCTGGCCTGCGCGATTGCTGGCAATATCGCGATGAATTCCGGCGGGGCGCATTGTCTCAAGTATGGGGTGACAACGAACAACCTCCTTGGTGTGACTATGGTGATGGCGGACGGGGAGATCGTGGAAATCGGCGGTGCAGAGATGGACGCGGCGGGGCTTGACCTGCTTGGGCTAATCTGTGGCTCCGAGGGGCAGCTCGGGGTCGTGACTGAAGCGACCTTGCGCATTCTCCCGAAACCGGAGGGCGCGCGGCCTGTGCTGATGGGCTTTGATAGCAACGAGGTGGCCGGTGCCTGTGTGGCGGATATCATCCGTGCGGGCCTTATGCCTGTCGCCATCGAATTCATGGACCGCCCAATCATCCGCGCGACGGAGGATTTCGCAAAGGCGGGATATCCGGACTGTGAGGCGCTTCTGATCATTGAGGTCGAGGGGTCAGAGGACGAAATGGCGGACCAATTGGCGCGGATCGTCGAGATCGCGAAGCGGCACGATCCGGTCGTCATTCGCGAAAGCCAGAGTGCTGAGGAAAGCACGCGGATTTGGCTCGGGCGTAAATCAGCATTTGGCGCGATGGGGCAGAGGGGGGATTACATTTGTCTCGACGGAACGATTCCGGTCGGTCAGCTGCCCGCCGTGCTACGTCGGATCGGGGAGCTGTCAGAGGAATACGGTCACATGGTTGGCAATGTGTTCCATGCGGGCGATGGCAATATGCACCCCCTGATCCTGTTCAATGCAAACGAGCCTGGGCAACTAGAGAGTGCAGAGGCGTTGGGGGCGGAAATTCTCAAGCTGTGCGTCGATGTCGGTGGGTGTCTCACAGGAGAGCATGGAGTGGGCGTCGAAAAGCGAGATCTCATGGGGCACCAGTTTGCGCCCGTGGATCTGGATGTGCAGATGGGGGTGAAGGATGTGTTTGATCCGAAATGGATTTTGAACCCCTCCAAGGTCTTCCCGCTCGATGTCAGTGCCTCCCGGAGGGCTGCGGAATGAGTATTTTAGCCAAGAAGAAGACGGAGTTTCGCGATGCACGCGATGCTCTCGCAGAGACCATTCGGTCCGGCGGGCCGTTTGCATTAAGCGGCAACGGGACGAGCCGGATTGGGCTTTGTTTCGGTGCTGAGTTGAAGGCACCGACCGAGGGTTGGGACTACGATCCGAGTGCGCTCACGCTCACAGTTGCGGCGGGGGTGCCGGTGGCGGTGATCGAGCAGTTTCTGAGAGACGAGAACCAGCGCCTCGCCTTTGAGCCGCCTCGTATGCAGGGTTTGTTGGACCGCGACGGCGCGTCGACGATCGGTGGTGTCGTCGCCGGAAACCTGTCCGGGCCGCGCCGTGTAGCGGTCGGGGCCTGTCGTGATTTCTGTCTTGGGGTCGAGTTTGTCGACGGGCGCGGGGAGGTTGTGAAGAACGGTGGTCGGGTGATGAAGAACGTGACTGGGCTGGACCTTGTGAAGCTCATGGCGGGGAGCAATGGCACGCTTGGTTTGATCACTGAAGTGAGTCTGAAGACCCAGCCCATTCCGGAATGTGTCGCGACGCTTGTGATCGAAGGCTTGACGGAAGTGGCGGCGATTTCTGCGATGTCGGCGGCGCTTGGGACCCCTTTTGACGTTTCTGGTGTGGCTCATTTGCGTGGGGCTGACGACGGCGAAGGGGCGAAGACGTTCATCCGGCTTGAAGGGTTTGAGAACTCTGTGAAGGCGCGGATCGCGAAGCTTCAGTCTGTGTTGAAGTCGTTTGGCGAGAGCGATGTCGAGTGGCACGCAGAAAAGAATTCGGCCATTTGGCAAGGCATTCGTGATGTCGAACGCTTTTGCCATTCCGCGGATGATGTTTGGCGCGTGTCCGTGAAACCGTCAGAGGCGGTCGCTCTCGTCGAGGCCGTCGCGCCGGAGGATGTGATTTATGACTGGGGCGGCAACCGGCTCTGGCTCATCACCAAAGCAGGCACCGATGTGCGTGCGAAAGTCACGAGCGGGCATGCGACGTTGGTCCGCGCGTCTGCTGAGACGAAACAGCGCCTCGGAGTCTTCGCGCCTCAGAGCCAAGGGGTCGCCAAACTGTCAGAAGGATTGCGTCGGAAGTTCGATCCGGATGCAAAATTCAATCGTGGGATGATGGGCTGATGCAGACGAATTTTACTCCGGAGCAACTGTCCGATCCCGGGATTGCGCGCGCTAATGAGATCCTGCGCGCTTGTGTCCATTGCGGGTTCTGCACGGCGACCTGTCCGACCTACGCGGTGCTCGGTGATGAGCTCGATAGCCCGCGTGGGCGTATTTATCTCATCAAGGATATGTTGGAAAACGACCGACCCGCAGATGAGAAGATCGTCAAGCATCTGGACCGGTGTCTCTCATGCCTTGCTTGCATGACCACGTGCCCGTCCGGCGTGCATTACATGCATCTGATCGACCACGCGCGCGCGCATGTGGAGAAGACCTACAAGCGACCACTGATGGATCGCCTGCTGCGCTGGACACTCGCACGGATCATTCCGTATCCGGGGCGGTTCCGTGTGGCGCTTCTTGGTGCGAAGATCGGTAAACCGTTCCGGCATCTCCTTCCTGATCCGCGATTGAAGGCGATGTTGGAGATGGCTCCGAAACGCATTCCGCCTGTTTCGCGGAGTGACGATGCGCAGGTGTTTCCGGCGCAGGGGGAGCGCAAGATGCGCGTCGCCCTCATGACCGGCTGCGCGCAAAAGGCGCTCGATACCGACATCAACGACGCGACTATCCGTTTGCTCACGCGTCTCGGCTGTGACGTGGTCGTGGCAAAAGGGGCAGGCTGTTGTGGGGCGCTCACGCATCACATGGGCAAGGAAGCAGAGTCACACAGCGCCGCCGCTAAAAACATTCGCGCGTGGATGGCGGAGGTGCAGGGTGAAGGTCTCGAGGCCATCGTGATCAACACGTCTGGTTGCGGCACGACGGTGAAAGACTATGGGCACATGTTCCGCAATGATCCACTCGCCAAGGAGGCGAAGCTGGTGTCAGGCCTCGCCAAAGATGTGTCCGAAGTCCTGCTTCAACTCGAAATTCCGCGCACGGAGCAAACCCTGCGGGTTGCCTATCATGCGGCTTGTTCGTTGCAGCATGGTCAACAAATCAAAACCGCGCCTAAGGACCTCCTGAAAAAGGCGGGCTTCGAAGTCGTGGAGCCTAAGGACAGTCACCTTTGCTGCGGCTCTGCCGGGACTTACAACCTCCTGCAGCCGGAAATCTCGCAAGAACTCAAAGCCCGGAAAGTCGCGACGCTCGCCGCCAAGGCACCAGATGTTGTGGCCGCAGGGAATATTGGCTGCATCATGCAGATCGGGTCAGGGATGGATGTGCCGGTCGTTCACACCGTCGAACTTCTCGATTGGGCAACAGGTGGACCTAAGCCATCGAAAATGATTTCGAATCTGTCATAATCAGGCCCTGATGTCGGGTTAGGCCACACACCTGGACTGGGTTTGAGGATCGGAATGAAGAACTTACTGGCGATTGTTGTTCTGCTTCTGAGCGGATTTGCCGCACAGGCAGATAGCCAATTGAAGCCGATCCTGACGGGCGATCAAAACCGTGGATGGGAGGCCGTAGGCCGCCTCGATTTTGCGGGTCGTAGCTTTTGCACTGGCTCGCTGATCTCCGAGCGTTATGTCCTGACGGCGGCGCATTGCATGTTCGACGTTGAAACCAAAGCGCCGCACAAACCCTCCGATGTCACGTTCCGCGCAGGCTGGCGCAACGGGCGCGCTGATGCGTTCCGCAATGCGAAAGCGATCTATGTGCATCCTGAATTTTCATCCTCTGCCGATCAACTGCATGACCGACTTTCGAATGACATAGCGATCATCGAACTCGCGATGCCGATCAGGACGACGTCCGTACAACCGTTTCAGACAGCGACCCGCCCGAGAGCTGGCCAGGAAGTCGGCGTCGTCTCCTATGCGCATGATCGTGCCGAAAGCCCCGCGCTTCAGGAGGTGTGCCACGTGACGGCACGTCAGGGCGGCGTTCTCGTCACATCTTGCAATGTCGATTTTGGCTCCTCCGGTGCGCCGATTTTCGATCTGTCCGGCGACACGCCGCGCATCGTCTCTGTGATTTCGGCAAAAGCGAGTTTCCGTGGTGAACCGGTGTCGGTCGGCACTTCACTCGACGGCGCGCTGAGCGAACTCCTCGATATCGCATCGCAGGGTCGATACCTGTTTCAGAAAGTCGACGCGACGAGCCGCGATGTTTTGGAGCGGGTTCAACCGGTTGTTGGCGCGTCAGGGCAATAATCCCCGCCTCTTGAAACCTCTTAAAGAGCTACCCAAATCTATGATGTCGGATGCCTGAACAGGGTCCGCAGTCCCGCCTGTCCGAAGGATCGGAAGGCACAACTTTGGATTCGCTCAATGGAGGAAACCCATGCGTAATTTTGACCTGACCCCGCTGTATCGTGCTACCGTCGGCTTCGATCAGATCGCTGACCTGATGGACCGCGTCATCTCCCAAGACGTCAGCCAGCCCAGCTACCCACCCTATAATATAGAGAAAACCGCAGAAGACGCTTGGCGCATCTCGCTCGCCGTGGCCGGTTTCTCGACCGAAGACATCGCCATCGAGCAGCGTGAAAATGCTCTGGTCGTGTCTGCGCGCAAAGCCGAGACTGAGGAAGAAAAGGGTAAGACCTATCTCCATCGTGGGATCGCCACCCGCGCGTTTGAGCGCCGCTTCACGCTCGCAGAGCATGTGCGCGTGACGGGCGCGTCGCATGAGAACGGCATGCTCCACATCGACCTGAAACGCGAAGTGCCCGAGGCTCTCAAACCGCGCCGCATTGAAATCGCCGGCCCGAACAAGGTCGACACCAAAGTGATCGAGAGTGCACCGACCACAGAGGTCTGATCTTTTTCGTGATCCAAATACTCAAATGAAAACGCCCGCCAATTTGGCGGGCGTCGTCTTTTCAAGTGATGCGAGGCTTACTCGACAGAGCCAGCCGACCAGAAGAACGTCTCGCCGGAGCTGTCGTCCACACCGTCGTTGTCGGTGGAGATGAACATTTCGCCGTCGGTGGTGATTGCGAGACCTTCGACCTTGTCCACGATGTAGCCGTTGAAGGAGGCGAGATCCGGGATCAGGTCACGCACTTCTTCTTTGGACACGACCGGAAGCTCGCCGCCGAGCGGAGCCGGAACCATTTCGGACGCGGGGATGCGGTAGACCTTTTTGGTCACTGCGTTTGCGCCGATCTGGTTGTCACGCTCGATCACGTAGAACCAGTCACCATGTGCTACGATCTCGGAGAGACCAACCCAGCCAGTGTTCGGAGCCGCTTTCGGGTAGGACACAGCGCCCCACTCTTCGGTCTCGAGGTTGTAGGCCACGAGTTTGACGGTGTTTTTCGCGTCATCGCCCCACTCGCGCTGAACAGCCATCCAGAGTGTGTCGCCGACTTTGGTGATGCCCTCGAAGCCAAAACGCTTCTCGACCGCCATGAGTTCTGCCGGAAGGCCGATCTCTTTCTTGATCACGCCTTTGGCGTTCACGTTGTAGATCGCGTGCGGGATGACGCGGTCGGTGCGCCCTTCGGAAGCGATCCAGAACCCGCCTTTATCGTCGAGCGTGATGCCCTCCATGTCGAGTTTCTGAGCCGCGTCGCCGTTGGCGCGGGTCACAGGCAGCGCGCTGATGATGCGGGCCGGTTTGGACGAAGGGTCGATGGTGAAGATCGTCGGCTGGTAGCCGTAGAAGCTATCGTTGACCGCATAGATCATGCCGTTTTCATCTGCGACCATGCCGGAGATTGCGCCCCAGCCGATGAGTTCGTCTGCACCCTCGGAAGTGAGGGTCGGGTAGACTGCTTCGCCTTCGGCGCGTTCGAAGATCATGACGTGCGCGCGAACGCCGCCGTCTTCGATCAGGTCTTTTTCGTTTGCAGAGATGAGGAGGTTGCGTTCCGGAATGGTGACGTAGCCTTCCGGCCCGATGCCCGACGGCAGGACTTGTTCGAGAACCGGTGCGGACATGTCGGAAACGTTGTAAACGCCAACAGCCGAACCGCGCTCGGACCCGACGAAGACATACGGCGTGCCGTCAAAGATGGCCGTTTCGATGCTTTCCGGCTCAACGCCTTTTGCGTCGGAACGTTTGTCCGGATAGTGGCCGATCTGGATCAGGGCGTGTTCGAAAGACGCACCGCTCTCGTAAACGACAGAGCCGTCTTTGTTGAAGATCGTCCAGCCACGGGAGCCGCCGTCCATGTCACCTTCGTTGGCGATGGCGAAGTGGTTGTCGTCGATCCATTTCACAGCATCCGGCTCGCGCTTGCGGCCTTCCTGGCTGTCGGTGAAGATCAGAGCGCCGCGTTCGTCAATCGTGTCAATCTCGGTCAGGTCAACTGCGCCTGCAGAGAAGTGGGACAGGATTTCGCCGTCCTTGGAGATGATCACGAGGTGGTTGTTTTCCTGCATCGTGAGGACGGTTTCGCCGAGGCTATTCACGTCCACGAATTCCGGCTCCGGATCTTCAGGAGAGATTTCTGCGAGACCGGTCAGATCGACGTTCTTCGTCGTCGCGCAATCGGCTTTGCCTTTTGCGATCTGGATCATCGTCAGGAAACCTGCCGGCATTTGGCCGGTGCGGCCGTCGCCGAGGTCTTCGTCACGCTCGTTCTCGATGGCGATGGAGAGGAAACCACCGTCTTTGGACAGGGCGATGGAATCCGGCTGACCTTCGAGAGCGCAGCTCTCAACAACCTCTTTGGTGTCGAGGTTAATCTCAACCATCTGACCGGAGGTGTTGACGTAATCTTCAGAGGTGTTCACCGCGACGAAGGCCGTGTTGCCGACGACAGCAACGGAAGTCGGCTCACCCGGCATCTCGATATTGCCGAGGGGCTTCGGGTTCTTCGGATCGGTGATGTCGATGAGGCCAACGACGCCGAGCGGGCTGTCGGTGTAGATGAGGGTCATGCCGTCCTCAGAGGCAGCGATGATCTCAGCGGAGGTTTCGCGCATGGTGTCTTCGCCGTCCACCATGTTGAGCGGGGTTGCGAAGGAGGCGATGCGGTTAAAGGTCATCTCGGCAGAAGCGCCGGTCGCAGTCAGTGCGAGTGCGGAGGCTGCCAGCAGCAGGTTCTTTTTCATGGAGTGTCTCTCGCAAGTTGGATACGAGGAGGGGGTGTGACGATGTGTTGTTTCGCCCGCGTGACAGTTTTGTTTCGATTTTGTGAAGTGGAGCAATGGGTTCACGATTTATGTCAGTTGTGTTGACATATTGGCGGTGAAGATGCACATCAAAGCGCTGGAAAAGGAAATGATCATGACCGAGTCTCTGCGTCTGCCCCAATTGTTTGCCCATCGTGCCGAGCGCATGAAAGCGTCGGAAATTCGCGAGCTTCTCAAGCTGCTTGATCAGCCAGACATCATTTCCTTTGCGGGCGGCATTCCTGATCCGGCCTACTTCCCGCGACAGGCCTTCGCGGATGCGATGGTGACGGCGACGAGCGAACAGGCCGCGTCCGTTGCTCTGCAATATTCCACCTCCGAGGGCTATACCCCGCTGCGCGACTGGATCGTTCAGCACATGGCGACGCTAGGCGTGCGCTGCACGCGGGACAACGTCCTGATTACCGCAGGATCGCAGCAGGCGCTCGATTATCTCGGCAAGCTTTTCATCGACAAAGACGACACGGCGCTTGTCGGCTGGCCGACCTATCTCGGGGCGCTCGGGGCGTTCAATGCCTATGAGCCGCGCTATGACCGTCTCGATCCGGCGGACAACCGGTCGCCCGAGGATATCGTCGCGGATGCAGAGGCCGCGGGTGGTCGCGTTAAGTTCGCTTACCTTTCGCCCGACTTCGCCAACCCGACGGGCGTCACGCTCTCCGTCGAAGAACGTCGCGGCATCCTTTCGCGCGCCAAGGCCATGGACTGCGCTATCATCGAAGACGCGGCCTATCAGTCGCTGCGCTACACCGGCCAATCGGTGCCGCCGATCCTCGCGCTTGAAATGCAGGAGACGGGCGATATTGACGCCTGCCGGACGATCTATCTCGGGTCCTTCTCTAAGACGCTCGCACCGGGTCTTCGTGTCGGCTGGGCCGTCGCGGCGAAGCCGGTGATTTCCCAGCTCGTTCTCACGAAACAAGCCGCCGATTTGCAGACCGCGACGATCAACCAAATCGCGGTCGCCGAAGTGGCGCGTAGCGTGTTCGACTCTCACGTCGAAACGCTGCGCGAGGTGTATGGTGCACGGTTGCAGGCGATGCTCAAATCGCTCGACGCGCATATGCCGGATGGCATCTCATGGACCAAACCGGAAGGCGGGATGTTCGTCTGGGTGACGCTGCCGAAAGGCATGGACGGGGCGGAATTGCTCAAATCCGCACTCGAAGCGCGGGTCGCGTTTGTTCCGGGCGGGGCGTTCTACGCGGACGGCTCCAATGCCAACACCCTGCGTCTGAACTTCTCTATGTCTCCCGCCGCGAAGATCGAAGAGGGCATTGCCCGCCTCGGCGAGGTCATCAAAGGCGCGTTGTAAGGCGCGCCTTTGCCGCTATGCTTCCTGCAAACGCGTTTTGGGGAATGCTATGGGCTTTCTGCGGTTTCTGATCATTGGGTTCGTTGCGCTCACGGCGTTCTATTTCCTCCTGAAGGTCTATTTGCGTTCTGTAACCCGAGAGCGATTGGAAGAAGAATGGGCCGAGGAGGGTTCCATCGGTGACCGGGATGCCTATGTGGAGAAGGGGATCACCGAGTATGAGCACTCCTTTCGGCCGAAACTCTTGCTTCTGGTCTATATTCTCCCGCTGATCGCGTTTCTCGTGATCTTCTATGTGACGAATTTTGTTTGAGGCGGCTCTGATGCGCTACGTAAAATGGACCCTGATTTCTCTGCTCACGCTCTTTGTTGTCGGGTTCTTCCATTACACCCTGCCACAGCATGACATCGTGCGGATCGTGAATACTTACGAAGAGCGGCAGGATATCTCCGGCTGGACCACGATGTTCTGGCAGGAGGCGGGCAATGGGACCGCGGCGCAGCAGAGCCGCGATGTTCAGTTCATTCAGGCCGTTCGTCCCAACGGGAAATCCATTGTCTATCGTAACGAGGACACGGGCTGGGGCTGGCCGCCGTATTTCAAGTTCGACACGGCGAACCTCTATACCGAAGCGAATGATGCAATCTCGACGAAGGCGGCGCCGGAATGGGTATCGGTCACGCACTACGGCTGGAGGTCAGAACTCCTGTCCGTGTTCCCGAATGCGGTTGGGATCAAGCCCGTCGCAGGGCCGGACGTCAAAATCTTCCCGTGGGTGAATATCATTATCCTCGTCGGATTGTTCGTCTTTCTCGTGACGCTCTACCGCATCTGGCAGCAATTCCGCCAACGCACGATTGATCCGCTCGTTGAGGATGTTGAGGACGTGCTCGAGGCGGCGGACGAGAAGAAAGACAACGCGATTGATAAGCTGAAGGGCTGGTTCAAGCGGAAATGAAAAAGGGGCCTCGCGGCCCCTTTCCTTATTCCCCGTATGGCACCCAGATCGTTTTGACCTCGGTCGCCTGCGCGAGCCAATCTCGCACCGGATAGGTCCGGGCCATCCCGTTGTTTACCCACGTCCGTTTGAGATTTCCTGCGCTCTCGCGTTCGATTGCCTCGGAAATGTCGGAGGCCGAGAAACTCCAAACGGCCTCCACGTCGAGGTGTCCGGCCATCGTCGGCGCCAGTTCCGAATGCGGGCCGGTGAGGATACTTACGACACCGGCGGGCACGTCCGATGTGTCGAGCACCTGATAGAAGTCAGTTGCCGCGAGCGGGTAGGCTTCTGACGCGACTGCAATCACACGGTTCCCCATGGCAATGGCGGGCGCGATGACGTCGATCAGACCGCCGAGAGGACGGTCGTCACAGAACGCGCCGATCACACCGACGGCTTCATTCATGGCGAGCGCAACCCCACGCATCGGCACCGGTTTCGCGGCGCCGTCGAGCTTGTCGCACCACGCGGCGAAGGTGAAGAGCGTGTCGATGGCGTCCGTGACCTCGGCCTGTGCCTTGGCTTCTGTCGTGCCGGTCAGTTCTCGAATGCGGGCCGCGAATTCGTCCGCGCGGGCGGAGAGGTTTTCTCCAATAAAGTAGAGCACCTGAGCGCGGTTGTGCGCCGTGGCTTTTGTCCATCCTTTGGCGGCCTGAGCCGCTTCGACGGCATTCCGGATGTCTTTGCGGGACGCGATGGAGCTATGGCCAAGGAGCTTGCCGCGCGGCGAATAAATCGCCTGCGAATAGCCGCCATCCGGACGCGCCTGTTTACCGCCGATGTAGAGCTTTGCGGTGCGGTCGAGGTCGAGAACTTCGATCTCGTCCGGTTTCGCGTGGGCCTTCGCGGACTTCACAGCCGTCGCTTTGCCCTTGGGTTTGGTGTAGGCCATGAGGCCTTCCCATCCGCCTTCGCGGCCAAAGCCGCTCTCGCGCACACCGCCAAATCCGGCGGCGGCGTCGAACATGTTCGATCCGTTGACCCAAACAACACCGGCGACTAGTTTCGGCGCGATGTCGAGCGCGAGGTTTACGTTCTCGGTCCAGACCGAAGCAGCCAGCCCGTAGCGCGTGTTGTTGGCCACCTGAATGGCTTCGGCAGGCGTGCGGAAGGTCGTGGAGGCGAGCACGGGCCCGAAGATTTCCTCCTGCATGAGCATGGAAGAGGGCGAAAGGTCAGTGATCAGGGTGGGCGGGTAGAAACAGCCCTCCGGCGCTTTTACGGGCTGATGCACCGTGCCTTCGCCGCCGCCTCGGGACACCAGCCCTTCAATGCGCTCCAATTGGACAGGATCGACGATGGCACCCACGTCGATGGATTTGTCCAACGGATTGCCGATGCGCAGTTTCGACATGCGATCAATCAGGCGTTTGTGGAAATCCTCCGCGATGCCCTCCTGAACGAGGAGACGGGAGCCCGCACAGCAGACCTGTCCCTGATTGAAGAAAATCGCATCGACGAGCCCCTCAATGGCGCTGTCGATATCGGCGTCCTCAAACACGATGTAGGGGGACTTCCCGCCGAGTTCGAGCGTGAGCGATTTGCCTGACCCTGCCGTCGCTTCGCGAATGCGGCGACCAACGGCGGTGGAGCCGGTGAAGGCGATCTTGTCTACGCCCGGATGGGTGACGATCATTGCGCCGACCGAACCGTCGCCGGTCACAATGTTGACGACACCTTTCGGAACGCCCGCTTCCTGACAAATCTGAGCAAACAGCAGGGCTGTCAGCGACGTGTATTCCGCAGGCTTCAGGACGACCGTGTTCCCCATCGCAATCGCAGGCGCGACTTTCCATGCGAGCATCAAGAGCGGGAAGTTCCACGGGATGATCTGCCCGCAAACGCCGAGTGCCTCACGCTCCGGCAGCTCCTCATCCATGAGCTGCGCCATGCCCGCGTGGTAGTAGAAATGGCGGGCAACGAGGGCCACGTCGATATCGCGGCTTTCGCGGATCGGTTTGCCATTGTCGAGGGTTTCCAGAACGGCGAACAGGCGCGCGTGTTTCTGGACGAGACGTGCGATGGCATAGAGCACTTTCGCCCGCGCCTTTCCACCCTGTTTCGCCCATTTGGCCTGAGCCTTGCGCGCGGCCTCGACGGCGGCATCCACATCGGCCTGAGACGCCTGAGACACATGTGCGAGGAAGTCGCCGGTCGCGGGGTTCTTGGCGGCGAAAACCGTCTCCGGTGCGGTCATCTTTCCGTTGATGAAATGCCCGAACTGCTCGTCGTGGCTTGCCAGCCATTTCAACGCTTCCGCGGCGCTTTCTGGAGCGGTGCCGTAGTCCATGCTCTCGAAAATCTCTTTTACGGTCATGTTTTTGATCCTTCTCGCGGGGCTTAACCGATGGCGTGACGCCAGTTCGCGGAATACTGTCCGGTTACGTGATGCTCCAATTGGCGTTCGATGTCGCCGAGCAGAGACGAGGCCCCGAACCGGAAGAGATGCGGCGAGAGCCAGTGGTTGCCGAGTTCTTCCTTGATCAGGCTGAGATAGACGAGGGCGTCTTTGGCCTTTGAAATCCCACCCGCCGGTTTGTATCCGACGCGATATCCGGTGCGGGCGTAATAATCGCGAATGGCGCGGATCATCACGAGGCTTACGGGCAGGGTGGCGTTGACGCTCTCCTTGCCAGTGGACGTCTTGATGAAGTCGGCACCGGCCATCATGCAGACCTGACTGGCGCGGGCGACGTTGCGGAGCGAGCCGAGCTCGCCGGTCGCCAGAATGGCCTTCACATGCGCATCGCCACAGGTTTCGCGGAACTCGCGCATTTCATCGTAGAGCGCCTGCCAATCGCCTGTGAGGACGTGGCGGCGCGAGATCACGATGTCGATCTCTTTCGCACCCGCTTTGACGCTTTCCTCGATTTCCTTCACGCGGAGGTGGAAGGGTGAGAGGCCAGCCGGAAACCCCGTTGAAACAGCAGCGACCGGAATGCCCGTGCCGTCGAGCGCCTCAACGGCTGTCTCGACCATGTCGTGATAGACGCAAACGGCACCCGTGGTGATCGGCCCCATACCCATGGCGTCGAGCAGATCAGCGCGCACTGGGTGTGCCGCCTTCGCGCAGAGGCGTTTCACGCGACCGGCGGTGTCATCTCCCGCGAGCGTCGTCAGGTCGATCATGGTGATCGCCTTTAAAAGCCACGCGGCCTGATAGTCCTTTTTGACCGAGCGGCGGCCCGGAAGCGTCGCGCAGCGGCGTTCGACGGCAGAGGTGTTCACCTGCTGCCCGCGGATGATGTCGAGGTCGAGTTCCATGCCTGGATTGCGCGGCTCATGGATCTGCGGCAGATGCGCAGTTTGTTCCCGTGTAAGGGATGTATCGGCAGTCGTATCGGGTGTGCTCATGTGCAAGCTCCGTTCTCACTTGGCATGCAAGCTGGCACGGACGGGCGGATTTGGCAATGTTGACCAATTGGTCAAACGGGCTGAACCACGCCTTTTTGATGCTTCACACGGTATTGTCGTGGCGTCATTCCATAGCGGGAACGGAAAAGGCGATGGAAATGGCTCATGTTCTGAATGCCGATCTCGCTGGAAATCTCTGTGAGACTGTCCGGTGTGCCCGTCAGTTTGCGCGCAGCATAGTCCATCCGGAGCGCGTTTATGTAATCGGATGGCGTTTGGCCAAGGCAGGCCTGCATCGTGCGGGCGACGTGTGCGTGTGCTTTGCCACATTGGGCAACAAGACCCGCCGCGCCGTAGCGGAAGACGTTCGGATCTTCGGCCTGAATGAGCGCCTCGGATAGCCATGTTGGGATCGCTTCGAACTGGCTGCGGGTCTCGAGCGTGAGTTCGGCGATGAGCGGGAGAAGGAAGGCTTCAAGATGGAGCGTTGTGCGCGGGGCCGCTTCCAACACCTTGGCCATGCTCGAAAGTCTGGACATCTGACGAATGTCGCGGTGGAAGTGCACAGGCGCAGTGCTTTGAGCCGGGAAAAAATGCGCCATCTCCGGATGCCGCTCGAGAAGCTCTATGATTCGTTTGCGCCGGATGATGATGTTAACGATGTGGCTTTCTTCGCCGAGACCTTGCAGTGCATGCGGCAACTCAGGGGAAAGAAAGATCAGATCGCCTTCTGAGAGCGTTAGCCGAGTTCCGTCGAGCACGAGACGGGCACGTCCGTTATGGAGCCAGAAGATTTCGTAGTAGTCCTGATCGTGCAATGCTTTCGCGCGCGTCCGGGCGAGTACGGACCGGGAAAAATGAAAGTCGTCTCCCTTCGGGAGTATGTCTTTTTGGCACAATACAGTCGTTTGCATAACGAAAAACTAACACTCTTTACGTAACCATTTCACAATATTCCTAGGGCGAATCAACTTTTTTTTACGTTAGGGCAACCAATGCTGCAAACGCGAGCAGAAGGCGTGTGAAAAGGGTGACAGGCGGGCGAAAAATGGGTACGAGCAGGCGCCAGAGCCCATGAGACACAGGAATCGCACCCATGACTTCGCCCGCCTTCGATCGCTCCATCAAGATTGCACCGTCCATCCTTGCGGCCGATTTCGCAAATTTCGGTCAGGAAATCGAAGCCGTTGAGGCGCAGGGGGCGGACTGGATCCACGTTGACGTCATGGACGGGCATTTCGTGCCGAACCTCACCTTTGGTCCGGCAATGTGCAAAGCCATCCGCCCGCACATCAAGACGGTGATGGACGTTCACCTCATGATCTCTCCGGTTGATCCGTATATCGAAGCCTTTGCCGAGGCGGGCGCGGATTACATCACGGCCCATGTCGAGGCGGGCCCGCACATTCACCGCACCATGCAGGCGATCCGCGCATCCGGTGCGAAAGCTGGTGTGGCGCTCAATCCGGCGACGCCGGCGGAGAGCATTGCTTACCTGATGGATATGGTCGATCTGATCTGCGTGATGACCGTGAACCCGGGCTTTGGCGGGCAGAAGTTCATTCACTCCCAGATCGAAAAAGTGAAGACGCTGCGCGAGATGATCGGTGATCGCCCGATCCACCTCGAAATTGACGGCGGTGTCGATCCGACCACCGCGCCGCTCGTGGCTGCGGCTGGTGCAGATGCGCTCGTCGCAGGTTCTGCTGTGTTCAAGGGGGGCTCCGTGTCCAACCCTGCGCCCTATGGCGAGAACATTCGCAATATTCGCGCAGCAGCAGAACAGGCGCTCTAAGCGCTAAAAATTAGAGCGGGGTCGGGGCGATGACTTCGATCCCATCCTCCTGCGCGAGACGTTCTAGGTCTTCCTCATATCGGGCGGTCACATCCGCGATTATGCGATCGTCCCACCCCGGGATTTCGCAACGCGGAGACAGTTTTTCCACCATTCCAAATTTCTCGAGGTAGTCCGAGATGACCTCTTCGAATGCTTCGTCAGATGGTGGCGGGGCGTTTTTGAGGTGGTCCTGCAGACGCGCGAGTCCCTCGTCTTCGAGAAGAGGGATGAGCGGTGCGTGATATCCGTTGAGTGGCGTTCCCTCGGGGAGATAGGCTAGCTTTCTTAGGACGCGAGGCCAAATAAAGGGAGCGTCCTCCTCTGCCCAGAGAACGATTGGCACATCCGGATTTGCCGCCTTGAGCGACATGACCGTATCATACCAACCGATCGCCTCGGGTGGCACGCGCCCGAGAAACTTCTCAATGTGTTTGGAGGTCGAACTCGTGACCAGCGCATAATGAATAAAAGCTGCTGGGTTGAGGAGGGAAAGGCTGATTTGGAGTTTGGACGAGTAAAACAGTTCTGCGAATTGTCTGACGCGTTCACCTATTGAGGGATACAGAAAAGAGCCGTCGAAGGCAGAGCGCAGGGGCGACGCCAGCCGATCGTCTGCGAGGAGCGCCCTGTGCGACCGGTTTCGGCCGAAGACACGAGTGAGCATGCGCGCCTCTTCTGGCCATATCGGAGGTAGACCATCGAGAAAATTTAACATTCTCGACATGACGATCCATGTGTGCCGCGCTGTCGGTGTGTGCACGCCAAGTCTCGCGAAGGTCTCTCTGTTGGAATCGATCACCTGTCGCATGTAGCGACTTGTGGTGAAATGAAGACCGATGTGGAGAGTGATCTCTTTCCCAGACCGCTTTTCGGCATCGCTCAATGGACGATCTCCCCGCGTTCGACGGTGAAGAAGAAGTCTTCATCCGGATCGCGCGCGATAATGTCGTCCGGCACAGATTCCGGGCCGCTGAGAAAGACATTTGCGCCAAAGTGCCGATGCAGTCGGGAAAGTTTCTCCATGCGCGGGCCGGTAAGCTCCGCAAAGAATTTCGCGTAGTTATCACCTTGTTTGAGTTCTTCGATCTTGGCGCGGTGCGCTGCGACGCAGGCCTCATGCATGGCGCGGATTTCGGGGTCGGAGAGCAACCTGTCGTATTCCTCCTGCAGCTTCGGCAGCATGCGCTGGATTGAGCGTTCTTCTTCGGCGTTGTTGTTCATCCGGAACCAGTAGGCGAGGCCTTGGTCACGATCCACGTGGTTCACGCGGCCGCGGTCGCGCTTGACCAGAAAACTCTCGGATGAGCGAACAGCGTAGTGATTAAGCTGCACAACGTCGTAGCCGTAAGTGGATGAATTCGACCGCCATGCGTTTCGGAATTCGGTTTCAGGCATCGGTTTGGCCGAGCCGTTATACCACCGGATTTTATCCCAGATTTGCGGCTTGAGGCCCTTCGGGCGGTGCACGCCGAGTTTTTTGAAGAGGCCGACATTCTTGAACAATGTCTTAAACCCCCACGCCTGATGCGGCTTGTTCGCGAATTCGGGGGCGCAGCGGTCAAATTGCTCGATCAGAAGCCGGTCCTGATAATCATGGACATCGTTGTTCCCGAAGAGGCGCCACGTGCAGGAAATGAGGTTTGCGTCTGGCACGGCCTCAAACAGCGCCCTCATTGTGCCGTCACCGACCTTGATGTTGATGAACTCGTCCACGTCCATCGAAATCGCCCAATCACTCTCGGTGATCACTGGTTCTTTCTCGGCCTGTTTCAGGGCGTGGTGCTGTGGTTTGAGGCCGGTGTCGTGAAACTTGTTGTCACGGTGCTGAACATAGCCTTTGGCCTGCAGCAATTCGAGGAAGGTGTCCGTGCCGTCGGTGCAATCGTTGGTGTAAACGAGAAACCCCTCGATCCCGATCGCGCGGTGATAGGCGAGCCACTCGAGGATGAAGGGGCCCTCGTTCTTCATACAGGTGACGATCGCGACCGAGTTGTCTCCTCGAGGGGCCTTTGCGACGGTCTCAGTAGGCATATGAATCGGGTCGTAGGCCCACTCAGACTCAGACAAATCGATGAGCGGCTGGTGCTCGATCAGGGAGGATTTGGGCACCAGCTTCGAGACAGACGGCGCGAGGTGTCGCAGCCCCATGAACCGATAGAACGGGTACTGGACCCGTGGTGCCGCACCTCCGATCCGGACGAGGCGAAACACGGCGTGATCCGCGAGGAGTTTGGGGGCGGCGCACCATCTCCCGCGGCGGTTCTTTTCGTCGAACTGAACGCAGATGTGATCCGCGAACCGTGGGCGGCCTTCTTCGCGGATGCGCCACGGATAACATTGCTGGCCAAGGAGCTGGACGACACCGCCGCGAGCGGTTTGAGCGAGGTCGAAGATACTCCCGAGTTTGGGGTGAAGGGGGATCAGGTCGTAAACTTCGATGTTTGCTACCGCCCGTGCCTCAGACAGAAACAGCCGATGCATCATCTCATAGAGAATGACCTCGGAGAGAGGGGAGCACCAAGGGTCAGCATCAGGCACGTCCATCCTGTCTTTGCCGGGCGCGCCGGGCGTGCAGTAGGGATGGTGTTCGGAAGGCATGTCTGGCGCCCCCAGAGGTGCGTCGAAATCGACCAGCATCACGGTCAGATCGCTGAACTCGGACAGGCCCGCCTCGAGACGTGCGACGAAGTCTTCGTCCGTCCATGGTTTCGCGCGGTTGAGGATCAGCGCGCCGGTGAGCCCCTGGTGCTTTACATGAAAAGAGAGCCACTCGAGAACGGTTTCCGCGCTCTCGCCATTCCGCGTGGAGAGTGCCACGTTGCGATTTGCGAAAATGTCCGGCTGTCGCGGGGTAAGCGCGATCTCCACCTTCTCGCCCTCGAAATAGGCCGAAAGGCCATCCGGTCGGACTTTCCCGCTGATCCACGGCGCCTCGCCGAGCGTTCGATGCTCTGCGGCATCGAGTAGGTGTGCCGCAACGGCGGGACTCACACGGGAGTGGCGCGTGAAAAAGAGGTCTGCGCGTCCGTCCGGGGCTTCGACGGCGGCGAAGAGGCGCGATGCCCCGAGCGCCTGAAGCGTAATATGATGCTGAATTAGATGGGCCATACGGGATGAATCAGGTGTCTGTCGGCAATGCTTTGAGGCGTTTGAGATGGGCGGCGAGCTGGGTCGGGCCGGGCGGGGTCGAACCAGCCAAAAGAGTGAGATGCCAGATCAGGTTGACGATACGGCGTTGAGATTTGAGTTCGGTTAATCTCTTGCGATGCACGGCGACGCACTCCTCGTGTAGCGAGTCGAATTCAGACAACTCGGCCCTTGCCGCGCGGGCCCTTTCGAGCATCACGTCGATGCGGGTGTCTTCCACAACATTGAAATTGCGCTCTGACCAATATCCGTGACCGACCCTTTTATCCATGTGGTTGGGCAGGCCGCGGACGGCTTTGAGCAGGAATTCGTCGATGGAGCGCACAGAGTAGTGATTGAGCCATGCCCGCTCATCTGCGCCGTCGATGCCGAAAAGATTGATCCGTGCCTGTTGTGCCGCGAAATCTTTGGGGAGCGGGCGTCCGTTGGCCTGCACCCACCGCGCTTCTTTGCCCTTGGGCCGGTGCACCCCCAACCCCTTGAATGCAGAGGGCCGGTGAAGTGTCTTGAAGAAATGCGCAAGCGGCAGGCCGATGTCATCGGGGGCTGCATAGCGGAACCGTTCGATGACAGGGCGATCTTCCCAGTTGCCGAGCCCCGAGTTCCCGAACAGGTGCCATCGCAGCGCCATCGCGGCGGCGTCCTCTGGCAGGAGGTCCGACACATAAGAGCCGTCCTCGATAACGAGATATTCGTCGACGTCGAAAAACAGGGCGAGGTCGGCATTTTGATATAGCCCGTGTTTGCCGAGCTTTTTCATCGCTTGCCACTGAACGGACTTTTCGCCCTCTGGAGTGAAGGGCAGGTGGGTCACTACGCCCTTTTCCTCAAGCGCGCTCAACAACGCATCTGTTCCGTCGGTGCAGTCATGCGAGGCAATGAGAAAATCGGTGAAACCTGCGGCACGATGATGCGCGAGCCAGTCAAGAAGCCATGGCCCCTCGTCTCGGATGCATGTGATCGCGAGTATCGTCACGCTGGGATTACCTTTACCGTTTTGACACTTACGGTCGCTCGAACACACAGCGACGCGAATGCCACCGCCTTATTTTCTTGTCGTTTTTGGTCTCATGTCCCCTAGGCCGAGTCAAGGAAGCACTCAAGTGTCGGCTTTCATGGGGCCGATCTGCGCCCGAGTGGTCATCAAAACGTCTCTTTACTCGCAAAATCTGAACGCACTTCTTTTTCAACTATGTCGCTGCCCGTGGCTGCGCTAAGAGGGGGCGGCCATGACACGTTGTTTTGGAAGGTGAATATGTCGAAGTTGCCCGTGATTGCCGCGCTCTGGATGGAAGGCCCGTTGAGCTTTCTGGAACAACTATGCCTGAAGTCGTTTGTCGACGCTGGGCATAAAGTCGTTCTGTATCACTATGGTCCTGTGGAGCGCGTGCCCGAGGGGATCGAGATGGGAGATGCGAACGAGTTCCTCCCGCAGACCAACTTCCTACAACACGAACGCACCGGCTCTCCTGCGCTGCATTCCGACCTGTTCCGCTACAAGATGCTTGAGAAAAGCGAGAATACGATCTGGGCGGATACCGACGCCTATTGCATGCGCCCGTTCGAGACGGACACTGGCCATTATTACGGCTGGGAGAGTGAGAAACACATCAATGGTGGTGTGCTCGGTCTGCCGAAGGACAGTGATGCGCTTAAGGCGCTGTTGGATTTCACCTCCGACGAATTCGCGATCCCGTCGTATTACGGCGAGGACTACGCCAACGAACTCACTGAAAAGAAAAAGGCCGGCGAGCCGGTTCATGCCTCCGAGCAGCCGTGGGGCGTTTGGGGACCGCATGCGGTGACGCATTTCCTGCATGAAACGGGCGAAGACAAATATGCCTTCCCGCAGGAGGTGCTCTATCCGTTCACCTTCAAAGACCGCCGCCTCATGCTCAAACGCGATTTCGACGTGTCGCCTTATGTGACCGATAAAACCTGTTCTGTGCACCTCTATGGCCGCCGGATGCGGATGCGTCTGTTGGAAAAGGAAGGCGGAGCGCCGCACCCCAAGAGCTTCCTCGCGGGGCTATTGCGTAAACATGAAATTGATCCCTATTCGGCCCCGATCATGACGCGACACAAGCCGCAGAAAGAGGAGGTCGACCCAGAGGTGCCGACCTACGATCTGCAGACTGGTGAGTTGCGCGGAGACCCGAAACTTCTCGCGAAAATCGGGATTGAAGGCCTCAAGGAAGCGAAGAACTTTGGCCAGATCGCAAAGGAATATAATGTGCACCGGAGGCTCGTGCGCGCTTGTCGTGACCGCATCCGCGACAACTCCGAAAGCCTGTTCGCGCCTGAACTTCTCGCGGAAACGGGAAAATCCGACAGCTAAGTCAGTAGCCGATCCGCGACGCGATTTTTGTCAGAACGGTCGGTGCAATCGCGATAATCAGCACAATACGCACGAGGTGGTGGATCGAGATGTAGGCGACCTCTGCGTTCATTGCGAGCGCAACGAGCGACATCTCTGTCAGGCCCCCCGGAGCATAGGCGAGGAGCACCTGCTCGACCGACTGCGCGAAGAGTCCGTGAAAGACGAGCGCGAAGATCAGCGACAGAGCCAAGGTAATAACGGTGCCCCCGAAGGTGAGGAGCAGGGTTTGTGCCACCAATTTGCCCTCTGCGCCACGAAAGCGCGATCCCATGGTCGCCCCGAGGATGATTTGCGCGGCGATGATCAGGAGCGCAGGGGGCTGCGAATGGGTCAGTCCCGTCATGTGAACGGCGGCGGATAGAAGGAGTGGCCCCAATAGCCCGGGCGCCGGTAACTTCAGTTTTTCCCCGATGAGGGTGCCTGCGACGGCGCAGCCGAGAAGGATCACGGCCGCCTTGAGCGTCAGAATTTCGCCGTTGCCTGTCGGAGAGGTGCCCGTCACCTCATAGCCGAGGACAATGCGAAACCAGAACGCAATCAAAGCGATGGAAATAAGAATGCGCCCCGCGTGTGCGAGGATGATCCGTTTTTCATCTCCCCCCATTGCACTGCCGATGACGGTCATCTCACTGAGGCCACCGGGCATGGCGGAGAAAAACGCTGTGATCGGATCGAGCTTCCCGATCTTGATATAGAAGGGTACGACGAGCGCCGCCGCGCAGGCGAGATAGAGGGAAAGCCCTGCCAGCGAGAGGCCCCAACGCGCCAAATGTCCGAAAGTGTCCGTGTCAAAGCCCGATCCGAGCATCACCCCGATGACCGGGATCACATAGGGGCGGAGTTTGCCCGGGCTTTCGAGCGGCGCTTTGAACATCACCGCGGCGAAGACAAACACCATCGGCCCGAGCATCCAAGGCAGCGGCATTTTCATTAGATATGCAGTGGTCCCTCCGATGGTTCCGACGACGAGGGTCAATCCAGGTCGAAGGAGCTTAGATGCGTCGATGGAGAGGGGCATAAAATGCTTCCGGACTTAGTAGGCGTTGTTACGGCACTTTATCTCCGCGTTTCTTGGTCGCAAGGCAAGGGCGACGTGGAAATCTGCACAGAAGCATTGCGGGCAGGCCACGGGTTCCAGAGCAAAGTGGGGGACGACCGCTCTCGAATCGAGCCATTTTTGAAGGTTCATGTGGCTTCGATCGCTTGCTCAAAGAGGGTTAAATCCGGTTTTCTCGGGGGCGCAGCCCCGTAAGCGCACTGCCGGAAAATGCTCCAGCCCGGCTTGAGAGCGATTAATTTTTGAGCGACGAAATACGCCTGGGGTGTTCGCAGGTCCGTTCTTCAAGACGTGGCGCATATCTCGCTTGATTTATTGCCTCCATATTCTTAACCGATATCTCCAATGAGCTTTTGGCTCTCTTGTCGCAAAGGCGCGACGAGATACAGATTTAGGCCTCTCGGATCAGAGGTCCGCGGCAATGGCGCTGCACTCTCACCTAAAGACACAATGTGTTCGCTGTGATCGAACCACATTCGAAGAGGAAGCGCCGCTATGACCAAAGATCGTCTAGTTATTGTTGGTAACGGGATGGCTCCTGGCCGTTTGCTTGAGCATTTGTTCGAGGTTACGGATCAGTATGAGGTGACGATTTTCAACGC
>NZ_JAIUFY010000015.1:0-67218 GCF_020165855.1 Celeribacter litoreus
GCCCGGTAGCTCGTCAGGCTCATAACCTGAAGGTCGTAGGTTCAAATCCTACCCCCGCAACCAAAAATATTAGAAATGGTGACTTTTGCCTCTACTTACCTGGAGGCTTTCGTCGTTTTTGAATGCCGTGACTTTCCTGGAGCCCGCGCTTAGATTTTTGAAAACGCTCCAACGGATTGCCTGATGAAACCCAGACGTTTTGGATTTCTTTATTATTGCCTCATATAAGATTGATAGCTTTCAGTGAGAGGCGGGACTATGGCGGGTGAACACAAGCTGGAGACGACGCAAGACCCCGGTCTTATCGGTTTTGTGAAGCATCCAGTTGTTAAGGTCATTCTTTCCCTGTCTGTTTTTACCGTGGCAATATTTGTGCTTCACGATTTGGTCGCGGGAGTAAGGGTCCATGATGTCATCGCAGATATTAGGTCTGTGGCTTCCCTGAGTTTGTTTGAAGCACTTCTTGCTACGACTGTGAGCTATCTCGCAATTGCGTTCTATGACGTTATTTCGCTTTCTTCAGCCGCGCCCGGTAGGGTGCCTAACAGGGCGGCGTATCTCATTGGTGCTGCTGGTTATGCGATTTCAAATCTGTTAGGCACTTCGTTTCTCTCGGCAAGCATTGTACGCCTCAGGGCTTATATGGCTGCGGGGGTGTCGCTTCCGAAGGTTGCGATTGTTCTCGGGACTTCTTGGCTCGGGTTTTGGTCCGGGTTTGCGCTCTTATTCGGCGGATTGATGGTTTTCCATCCAAGCGGCCTCTCTAAAATTTTCGCTCTTCCGGACGCACTAGAGACGATTTTGGGTGTGTGTCTGGGGCTCTCGGTGGCTGCTTTCGCGATCTGGCTTGGCTCACGAGGCCGACAGGTGAGTTGGAAGAAATTTGTGTTTCCTTTGCCAGATGCCAGGACCTTCCTGTTTCTCACTGTGGCAGGCGCCGTGGATATACTCTTTGCCGCACTTTGTCTTTGGGTCCTTATTCCCGCGGATGTGGCGGAAAACTTTGTCTACTTTTTCGCTTTATTCACTTTCGCGATCGGTGTGGGAATTCTGAGCCATTCGCCTGGCGGTCTCGGTGTGTTCGAAGCAACAATGGTCGCAGGGCTCGGTGCCGGCGCGAGGTCTGATCTTCTGGCTGCGTTGGTGTTGTACCGGGTCGTTTACACGCTTTATCCGTTCGTTTTTGCTGCGCTTGGTTTGGCTGTCGGGTGGCTGCTTTCACAGCGCCGTCGTGTGGATGCGGCGACTGCACTTACGCAGGATTTGCTCGCCCCGATCATACCACCACTTGCAAGCGGCATAGCCCTGATTTCTGGCGTTCTTCTTCTGGTGTCCGGTTCGCTGCCTTCGGAGGGTTCGCGATTAGACGTTTTACGCGATATTTTGCCCCTGCCTGTGATTGAGGTGTCGCACCTCGCGGCGAGTGTCACCGGGATCATGTTGATTGTTCTGGCGCGTGGGCTCTATCGCCGGTTGACGCGCGCATGGCTCGTTGCGGTTGCATTGTTGTCTATCGGCATCATGACTTCGCTTGTCAGGGGATTGGAATGGGAGCAGGCACTCACCATCGGGTCGTCGATTGCGGCCCTCGTCATTTTTCGGAGTGCTTTTTACAGGGTCGAAGGTGGTTCGGTTTTCGACTTGAACCTAAACTGGTTCATTTCCGTGAGTGCGGTGATGGTTGCTGTCACGTGGGTGGGTTGGTTTGCGTTCCAGTATGTAGAGTATCAAGACGCGCTTTGGTGGCAATTCACATGGCAGGGGGACGCATCGCGCTTTCTGAGGGGGGAGTTGGCGGCCCTCGTTGCGTTCATCTTGATCGCAATCATCTCCCTAGTTCATTCTCACGCTGTCCGCCCCGCGCTGAAAGATATTCCGCCTCGCGTCCACGACATCCTCGAGCGTTCAGATGACGCGGAAGCCGCCTTGGTTTTGATGGGGGACAAGGAGGTGCTGCTCTCGCCGGAGGGGAATGCGTTCCTTGCGTATTCAGACACCGGGCGTGCGCTGATCGCGTTAGGGGATCCTGTCGGGGAGGCGAAGGAGGCGCGGCGCCTCATTTGGGATTTTCGTGAGAAAGCCGATCGTCTCGGGCGTTTGTGCGCATTCTATCGCGTGTCTGACCTCTATCTCCCGACCTTTTTGGATATGGGGTTGTCCCTTGTGAAGATTGGTGAGACGGCCCGCATCGACCTTACCTCCTTTACCCTCGATGGGCCGAAAAAGAAGAACTTTCGCTACGCGGTGAGCCGTGGTGCACGAGACGGATATCGTTTTGAAATTCTCCCAGCCGCAGATGTCGCGGCACATTTGCCTGAGTTGCGCGCCATCTCCGATGCCTGGCTGGATCAGAAGCAGGGGCGTGAGAAGAGCTTCGCACTTGGTGCATTTTCGGAGGGATATATCCAAAACTTCGACTGCGCCGTGCTGCGCAACCCCGAGGGCGCCATCGTCGCATTCGCAAACCTTCTACCAGGGGGCTCACACGAAGTGTGTGTTGATTTGATGCGCTATGATGACCGGTGTCCCGGGTATGGGATGGACCTTCTGTTTACACATATGATCCTCTGGGCGCAGTCTCGGAAGATCAAATGGTTTCGTCTCGGGAATGCCCCTTTCTCTGGCATCGAGGCCCATCGGCTGGCGTCTTTTTGGCATCGGGTGGCGCATCTCATTTATGCGCATGGGGGACGGTTGTATCGTTTTGAAGGATTGCGGGCCTTTAAGGAAAAATGGGATCCGGTCTGGTCCCCACACTATCTCGCAAGTCCTCGCGGGCTCGGGGTGCCGCGCGTTCTATATGATGTAAACGTCTTGATTTCTGGCGGTGTCAGGGGGCTCGTTCGCAGTAGCCGGCAGAGGTTCCGAGGGTAAGTTGACGTGCTCTTGGAGCAACACGGGTGTTGCGCCTAAAATTTACCCGATTGGCGCCGGTTTGAGGTCGGTGGATTTGAGCTTTTGCAAGCTATCTCAAAGCCTTCGTGCACTGAAAAGGGCTATTCTACAGAGATATTTATAGGGAGCGGGCGAATTCTTGCGCGATTTTGAGGCATCCGACACTGTTGCTGCGCCTCTACATGGCTTCCTGCGTCTAGAAACTACTTGGACATTTCGGACGCAACATGCCAAAAAAGTAGCAAGTTGAGATCGGCGTCAGACATGTTGTGTTTACAGCTTGCATGTTACGCTTCTGATATCATCAGCCTGTAAAACGTCTTTTTTGGAGAAACCAGTGCCACGAACGTCCCAGACCGCTCCGTCAGGATCGGGAATTCAATCGAAGTTGAGTGAGCTGAAACAACTGGAAAAACGAGAAGGTCCGGAGGCTGCCGAAGCCGCGCTGATTGCAGCGATCCGCGACTATCCGGACTCCCATCAGGCCTATTCCGCGCTGACACGGGTTTTGCTCAAGCAGAAGAAGATCGGCTATGCTGTGCGAGCTGCGGAGAAAGCGGCGTCTTTGGCGCCTCTGGAAGCAAAACTCCATACAATTCTCGGTGTCGCTCGGATGCGGAATGACGATCTTGAAGGAGCGTCTTCCGCGTTTGCACAGGCGCTCGAACTCGATAAGAATTTTGTTCAGGCAATCGTCGGGGCGGCGTCGGTTAAATTGGCGTCTGAAAACTATGACGATGCGATCGCACTGTGTGATCGTGCGCTTGATCTAGATCCTTCCATGCAGCGCGCACATGAGCTCGTCGCGCGCATCAACATGAAACAGGACAAGCCCGAGGAAGCAGGGGCCGAACTGCGCAAATTGCTCGAGCAGGACACGAGCCATGATCGCGCACTCCGCTCTTACCTGCGTCTGATGAAGAAGGAAGGCAAACTGGATAACGTCGTGAGCCTCGCCGACGGGAGCCTCACGACGGACCCCGCGACGCCGCAGTCCGTCGCGCGTTACGCCCGCATGGTGACCTTCGCAGGGAAATCCGATCTCGCGGTCGACCAATACAAAAAGCTGGTTGAAAGCGGCTCTGCCCGTGAGGTCGACAAGATCCGCTTTGTCACAGTTCTGATCGGCGCTGGTGCACTTGACGAGGCACGTGACGTGATCGCGGGCTTGAAAGAACGCCGTGCGATGAAGCCGATCAAGGAAAAGCTCTCGGGCGATATCGAGCTGGCCTCCGGCAAGCCGGAAGAGGCGATTGCGCTCTACGCGGCGGCCTGTAAGGCGGCGCGCGTCGAAGGCTTTGAACCGGGGGACGATGCCCCCGCAACGCCGCAGGCTTTGGCTGAGGCATGGCAGTCCCACACGGCAAAAGCACTGAAAACGGCGCTCAAAGCCCACGCAAATAGCAAAGCCTCTTGAGGTCAACGAGCAGGAAAGGCTCCTTCGCGAGCCATTAAGTGAAAAAGACGATGCCCCGAAATTTTGTTTACATCATCATGGATAGCTGCCGCTTCGACAGCTATGCACGCGCCCGTACGTCGAACATGGACAAGATCGCAGAGGGTGAGCAGCGCTACAGCTACGCATCCTGGACGGCGCCAAGCCACCACAGCATCTTTATGGGACAGGTCGCCCACAAAAGCCCGACCCGTATTCTTGCCTCAGAGGTCTACAAAAAAGAATTTGCGAAATGGGTGGACCGTCTTGATGTTCCAGATCTGTCTTTCAAATCTTTCGTGCCAGAACTGAGCCTCGCGAAGGTTCTCGCAGGACATGGTTACAACACGACCGCGCGCGTCTCGATGCCGGTGCTGAACCCGTTTACCGGGATGAACCGGTATTGGGATAGTTATGAGCTCATGGCGGACCACAATGATTTTGCGGGGATGGTCGACAAGATCGAGTTTTCGATGTTCCAGCCGAGCTTCCACTTCATGAACCTCGGCGAAACGCACTATCCCTACATGCTCAAAGACGACAGTCTGCCGATCATTTCCGGCGTGCATGGTGTTGTTAAGGGCATGGATGCGGCGATTGCCCGGTCCGGCGAGAGCGTCACCGACGATGAAGAAGAGGACCAGTTCTTCTCTAAGGAAGATATGGTGTCGCTCCACGAGCAGCAGGTCCGCACCGTCGAATATGTTGACGAGGTTCTTGGTGCGTTGATGGAAAAGGCGCCCAAAGACACCCACTTCATCATTGCGGCGGACCACGGTGAATGCTTCGGTGAAGGCGACTACTTCGGCCACGGTCCGGTGATGCACGAGAAGGTGTTTGAAGTCCCATTCCTCGAGGGCCGCAAAGCATGAGCAAGGATAAAGGTTTTCCGGATCCGGTTTTCGTTCTTGCTGGACCGCGTTCCTACTCCTCTCTGGTTGTCGGCATGATCGGCCAGCACCCCGAGCTTTTTGGCTTGCCGGAACTCAACATTTTCCAGTGTGAGGACGCGGACGAATTCAACACCGGCGAGAACGCCGACGGGTCGAGCAAGTCTCCGTTCTGGAAGTCGATGCGTCACGGTCTTTTGCGGACGATCGCGCAGGTCTACAGCGGGGAGCAAACGCCCGAGTCCATTCGCATGGCGGAGCGCTGGCTGCGGACGCGTGAGACCCATACGTCAGCGCAGATTTTCCATGAGATTGCACGCGATGTCGCCCCGTTGCGCATCGTGGAAAAGAGTCCCGGTATCATCCGGAAGCAGGAATTTATGCAGCGGATGTTGGAGGCCTGTCCGACGGCTCGCTTCATCCACCTCGTTCGGAGCCCGATCGATCAATGCAAATCGGCCTTGGCGGCGAAAGGCGGCGTTGGTGTTCTTCTCTCCATGAACTCCGTAGACCACCGCGGAGAGGAAGCCGCTCTCGAACCGCAAATCCTGTGGCATGATACGCAAATCCAGATTCTGCGCTTTTTGGATCAGCTCGATGATGAGCAATTC
Organism: Celeribacter litoreus; assembly: GCF_020165855.1. Classification (GTDB taxonomy): domain Bacteria; phylum Pseudomonadota; class Alphaproteobacteria; order Rhodobacterales; family Rhodobacteraceae; genus Celeribacter; species Celeribacter litoreus. Next base: position 5,832 of record NZ_JAIUFY010000015.1, read on the forward strand.
ATCACCTTGCGTGGTGAAGATTTGCTGAGCGACACAGATGAGACACTCAAAGCTCTGTGCAACTGGCTCGGCGTGTCAGATGCGCCCGAGGCCATCGAGGCCATGAAACATCCTGAAGATAGCCCCTTTGCCTGCATGGGGCCGCCGAATGCGCCGCTCGGGAACGACGTTAACTTCCTCAACTCGCCAGCGCTCCGTCCAGGCAAGGTGAAATTCTCCTCGCTCGATGGGGATTTGCCGTGGCGTGCTGATGACGAAAAACTGCACCCGCGTGTCGTCGCGTTGGCAGAAGCTCTGGGATACTGAGATCATGTTCGCACTGAAACCTTTGCGCGCAGAGGAACATCGTTCCTTCATCGGGCCGGAATTCGGGGCGGGCGCCGATGGCGTGGATCCGCAAACCGTCTCCTACGTGGAAATTACGAGCGACCCGAAGATGTCGGCGCTCGCTCGCAAGGTCTACGAAGAACTTCGTGTTCAGTTTTCGCAGCCGGACGCCTTTAGCGCCCGTGCCGAGACCTCCGAAGAAGAAGCCTACCGTCGGAAACTGGAGGGCTGGGCAGATATGCTTGAAATCTTGCTTGAGGAAACGCTTGCAGAACTCGACGCGATCAACGCCCAGATGGCTGGCAACAAGCCTGAATTTTGAGGAAGAGCGGACCTGAGATGAAAGACCGCCGTGAAGAAATCAGCCACAGGGGCCTCGCACACAAAGACTTTTTCTGCGCTGCGAACAATGGCTTTGGAGACCAGCTGAATGCCTATCCGCATTCGATGTATTGGTTCAAAGACAAACTTTATGTCGGAACGACGCGCTCCAACCTCTGCTTGTTCAAGGTTTCGAAAATCCAGAAGAAGCTCGGCCGCTGGCCCGTTCAGTGCCCGGAGTATGTCTATGATCAGGATATGCGGGCGCAGATTTGGTCCTTTGATCCGGCTGAGGCCGTAGAAGGTGAGCCGAATAGCGGCTGGAGCTTGCGGGCTCAGTCTCCTTGGATTGATGTGGACGGAGAAAAGCTCCCGCGTGAAGTGGGCTATCGCGGGATGTGTGTTTTCAAGGGGGAGTCCGACGACGAGGAACACCTCTATGTCGCAACCTTTACCCCTGCGCGCGGCTTTGGGACACGCATCTACCGGACATCCGACGGCGACAATTACGAAGAAATTCCGATGCCGGACGGGTTTGATCGGTCGATCATCACCCTACGACTCATCGTTCCGCATAAGGGGTGGTTGTTCACCAGCCCCACGGGCAAAGCGGGTGGCGAGGTGAATACCTCGGGCAATGCGATCATCTACGGGACGAAAGATCCTGCGAAGGGCGAGTGGAAGGAAATCAACACACCTGGATTCGGAAGGGCCAAGAACATCGGCATCTTCGAGATGATCGGGTGTGGTGATTACCTTTATGCTGGCACAGGCAATCCGGACGGCTACGAGATTTGGCGTACGAAGGTTGAGGGCGAGCCGCCTTTCAACTGGGAGTGCGTGGTCGAGAAGGGGGCCTATCGTGGCCCTCTTAATCAGGGTGTGGCCTCGTTCACGACGCTTAACGGGATCGTCTATGCCGGTGGTGGCATCCAGCACGGCGGGATTGACCGTGCCAATGGCCTCGGGCCTGCCGGTCCCGAATTGATCCGGATTCATGAAGATGGTTCGTGGGACTTGCTCGTTGGTACGGAACGCCAAACTCCGGTTGGCTATAAAAAGCCCCTGTCCGGATATTCGCCCGGCTTCGACAATCTCTTTAACGGATATTTTTGGCAGATGGAGACCCACGAGGGGTGGATCTATGTTGGGACCTTCGATTGGACCGTGATGATCCGTTACTCCGAGGACGACAACTGGCCGATGCCGTTCCGCAAGATGATTGAACGCTACGGGATGGAAAACCTGATTAAATTGCGCGCGGGCGCCGAGCTCTACAGGAGCCGCGACGGCGAAAATTGGCTGCCGGTGACGACCCAAGGGTTTGGGAACGAATTCAATTATGGTATCCGGACATTCCAATCCACGCCGATCGGGCTCGCTGTTGGCTTCGTGAACCCGTTTGGCCCAAAGGTCGGGATGGATGTCGATGACGATTTTACGTACGTCCCGAACCCGAAAGGCGGCCTCGAAGTTTGGATCGGCAATCAGAAGGACGATACCGAATGACGCATAAAGTGGTTCTGTGTCTGGCGCTTGCGGCCGCAACCTCGCTTCTGGCCTGTCAGCGCATGGAGCAGGTGGAACAGGTTGTGGCAAATCGAATGGGGCTCACCCCCACGACGATTTCGTCACCAGAGCCGATGATGGTCACACCGGTTGCGGCGGGGGGCTATACTGCGGGTCGTTTGGAAACGAAAACGATGACGGTCGGCGGCTTGCAGCGCACCTACCATGTTTACGTCCCGAGATCGCTGCAATCCGGAACGCTTGCGCCAATCATCTACGCTTTCCACGGCGGGGGCGGAAACGCCGAACAATTCGAGAGCCGCATGGACTGGCGCGGTGCAGCGGAGAAATATGGTGCGATCCTTGTTCTCCCTCAGGCCTATGGGCGGGGTGGAGATGACAACGGCAACTGGAATGCCGAAAGCACTATTCCGCTGGGGTTTGCTGAGAGAAACCACCTCGACGACCTCGGTTTCCTCCAGGCGATGTTTAGCGTGATGCAGGCAAATTATCCTGTCGACAGATCGCGGACCTATCTCGCAGGTTTCTCCAACGGCGGGATGTTCTCCTATCGCGCGGCTTGTGAGTTGGGGGTTCAGAAAATCTCTGCGGTTGCCGTCGTCGCGACAACCATGTCCTTCTCATCATGTGCCAAACCGCAGGGCATCAGCCTTTTGCATATTCATGGCACGGATGACGAGAACATCCCTCTTGAAGGTGGTCGCGGAACGAATTCAGCGCGGCGCGCCAACTGGCCTGCAGTGGCGCGTGGCGTGGACGTGTTCAAGTCCGGCAATCAATGTTCGAGCGGTCAGCAGTTGGTAAGACCAGCGAGTGATACAAGTTGTTCAGTTTATAGTTGTGGCGGTAACGATGAAGTGGAACTTTGTATTGTTCAAAACGGAGGACACGCCTGGCCGGGCGGGGATCCCGCAAATTGGCAAATTAAAGAGAATATCTACGTGTCTCGGGCATTCAATGCGACAGATTACGTAGCCAAGTTTTTGCTGCAGCACTAATAAAGACTGGTTCGCCGATCAATGAGGCGAACCTCGGAATACAAAACGGAGTTCAAATGAAGGACCGTAAACCGCTGATTATCCTGACGTGTATGCGTTCCTATTCGTCTTTGGTTTCCAGTATGCTCGGACAGCACTCCGGGCTTTATACATTGCCTGAAATTAACCCGTTCGTAGAGACAACGCTCGGTCGCTTTGAGCGACGCGCAAATATGGTGCGCCCGCGGACCTTGGATGGCCTTTACCGCGCTGTTGCCGAGATCGAGTACGGCAATCAGACCGAAAAATCCGTGAAAAAGGCGATAGAATGGACGCGGGAGCGGGCCGGTTGGACCATCGTCGACGCAATGAATCATCTGGCAGATCAGGTCGCTCCCCGTCGTGTCATTGACAAAAGCCCGAGCACAGTTCTCTCGGATGACGCAATCAATCGGGCGATCACGACTTGCCCCGATGCATATTTTCTCCATCTGTATCGCCACCCCTGCGCGACCACGAAGTCGATTGCAAAGATCACCAAATTCGGGAGCGCCGCGAGCACGGGCGGAAAGGATCCTGAGGATGCTTGGTATAGTTCGAACTTGCGCATCATGAAGGCAGCGAGCCGGATTCCGCAGGGGCAGTTTATGTCGCTCCGCGGGGAAGACGTGCTACGTGATCCGGACAATTATCTGACGCAAATCTGTACTTGGATGGGGCTGGAGACGACGAAAGACGATCTCGCGGCAATGCGACATCCCGAGAAATCCCCGTATGCCTGTCTGGGGCCCCGGAGCGCTCCGTTCGGAAATGACCCGAACTTCCTACGCAATCCGGCTTACTCCCAGCGTGAAATTCCTGAGCGCCCTCTGAGCGATCCGCTCGATTGGGATCGCGAAGACCGATACCTAAATGCCGAAACCGTCGCCATTTCCCACCAATTGGGCTATGGTCCATGATCACACGATACTAAGCGAATAGCCCATGCCTGAACCTCTTTTTATCCTCTGCCCTGGTCGATCATTTTCCTCTGTGCTGTCGGCCGTGATCGGTCAGCATCCTGATGCTTTCGGGTTGCCGGAGGTTCACCTCTTTGTCACACCCACGGTCGGCGAGTTTCTCGATATGGACGCGCCCTTGCTCGGGCGACGTGGCGCGACGACCGGTCTGCGCAGAGCCGTGGCCGAATTGGTGTTCAAAAAGCAGACGAAAGAGACCGTCGACCAGGCGCGTGACTGGTTGATGGAGCGGCGTGAGAAAACGGGTGCCGAGGTGTTTCGGGAGCTTTGCGAAATTGCAGGCAACCGCGTGATGGTGGACAAAAGCCCGACAAATTCCGAAGAGAGCCGTCTGGAAGAGGTTTACCGCGCGTTTCCGAACGCAAAGTATCTCCATTTGTCTCGCCACCCGCGTGCGACCTGTCGCTCCCAATACAAAGCCTACGCGGGGCGGTCCAAATACAGTCAGCGCGCGAAAAAATTCGATCACGAGGTTTATTGGTACGAACGCCATCACAGCATTCTGAACTTCAGTCAGCGGCTGAACCCGGATCAGTATATGTTCCTGCATGGGGAGTGGTTCTTCGAACATCCGGAGACGTTCCTTGAGCAGATTTGCGAGTGGTTGGGGCTTTCTACGGACAAGAAGGCCATCAGGATGATGATGAAACCGGAGGAGTCACCATTTGCGGTGATGGGACCGGAAAATGCGCCTTACGGCAACAACGTCGGCTTTATTGAAAAACCGCATTTGCGGGTCGGCCGACCGAAGCAAGAAACCCTGGAGGGGCCTTTGGAGTGGGTGACGGATCACGAAACCTACTTTACCGAACAAACCCGCTCTCTGGCGTATCAACTGGGATATGACACATGAAATCGATGCTCACCTTGGACAGTATTTTGCCCGAAGTCACTCGGCGACCTAAAAGACGGCGTCGCGCTCTCGATGCAATGGCGGATGAGCAACTCGCACCGGCGCAGCCGTCTGAGCCGGTCAAGGAAGAGGCCCCTGCGCCCAAAGCGGTCGCGGCCAAGCCGGAGGCAGCCGAAGATATCATTTCGCTCGTTGTCGATCTTTTCGCAGATGAGGAGAGCGTGCTGGCAGATGTGCGGCGCCTCGACGTCTCGACCGGTGACCGGAAAGCGGAGCTTGTCCGGTTCCGCCTTGATGGCGCACAGAGCTTTGCTCTTCCACTTGGACCGTCTCTGGATGCTGGTGAGCGTCGCGTTGTTGAGGCGATGAGTGACAGCGACGCAGCGAAGCTCATGCTCGTCTCCGGTAATGCGATCTCGCTTAAGAACGGGTACAAAAAGCTTGCAGAGGCCATCACGGCACTGTCGCCCGCGCGGGGCACTATGTTTGCCGCATCGGACACCCTCGCCGCGATCTATGCGCCCGGCAATCCGGCCATCCATGTTTTGCGCGTCAAAAGCTCGGGTTCTGTGCGAACTTTGACGCTTGAGGACCTGAAGCTCGGCGGATGGCGGAGCATTTCCTGCATCCAAGTCGTAGAGAGCATGCTCTATGTCGCCGTGACGGATCCTGTTGGCGGTTTTGATCTCTTTGTATGTGATCTGAAAAAGAAAACGCTCAAATTCGAGCCCGTGATTGTCCGCGGCGGCCATCGTTTCGCCAGCAACGCCATGATCACCACGATGGTGCCTACAGAAACGGGACTGATCCTCGGGACGGCAGCATTGGCCAGCCCGGCTGAACGCGTGGGCAACTGGGGGCCTGAGGTTATCTCGCTCGATCATGAAGGAAACTGGGATCTGTCCTTCGGTGTCGCGCGCTTTACGCCGAACGGCTACAAGGCGCCGTTGTCTGGTGAGACTGCCGGGGTGGGCGAGCTGGAGAACGCCGCAGTGCAAGCGATCGCGCATGATGGCACCAATACGATCGTCGCGATCCAGAGCTTTATCGGCCTGCCGGAAGAAGATCGTCGCGATGTCGTGAGTGACCTGCTCGATTATGGCGGGGCTGTGCGTCTCTATGTGACGAAAGATATGAAGTCCTGGCGTCAGATTTCAGTGACTTTGCCCGACGACTTCGGGCCGATTACATCGCTGTGCATGACGAAGGAAGGTGCCTTCCTCGGATACGAAAGCATCGTCGCAGACAAGGTGCCGTTGCATTTTGTGCCGATCGCGTAACCGCGCACGCTCTTTCCAAAACGAAACCGCCCGCCTCTGATCTGAGGCGGGCGCTTTGTTATATGGAGCTCTCGCGTCTTGTAATTTTACGGCAACCAGGACCAGAGCTCGACTTGGAAGAAGCGGATGATGACGCGAGTGAACACTTCCCAAACGGGCCGCTCGTCCACGATCACCTTGCCATACCCAGTCATGTTCTGAACAAGCCGTCCGTCCGGATTTGGAACTTCCAGGACGACGCGGACAACGCGGCCGAATTCACGCTCCTCGGCAACCGGCGCGACGCGCTTGACGGTGCCGAAGATCTCCTCGTCCGGTGCGCTCCAAAGCTTGAGAGTGACCTGCGCGCCGATGACGGCCTCGTCGATATCGGTTTCTGGCACCTCGATTTCGGCGAGAACCACGCGGTCGTCGGCGAGTTCTGCGAATAGATCGCCTTCGCGCATAAATGTCCCGACCGCAATCTCGTCCATGGTCGAGACCACCCGACCGCTCAACGTCGCGCGGATGTTCGTGTGTTCAAGCTGCAGGCGACTGAAGGCCAGTTCCTGTTCCTGTCGCGCAATGCTTGCTTTCGCGGAATTGATTTCGCTGTCGAGTGTTGGTGCTTTCAGAAGCGCGAGTTGGGTCTGCGCCTGATCGCGCTCTGACACTGCGAGAATGTGGGCGCTGATCGCGTCGTCGAGCGTTTTCCGGGAAATCGTGTTCGAAGCGAAGAGTTGTTCTTTGCGGTCTAGATCCTGCTTTGCCTGCGCCAGCCGGGTTTCCGCCGCAGAGACGAGCTGCTCTGCGAGCGCGATCTCCTCGGGCTTCGGGCCTGCGACAAGCGTTTCGAAATCGGCCTTCAGACGTGCGAGGTCCGCCTCCTGAATTGCGACGTCCCGCATTTCATCCCAGTTGGACAAAACCGCCATCACGCCATCGTCGTCGACCCAATCCCCTTCGGTCACATTGAGGGAAATAATCTCTCCGTTCGTTCGCGCACGGACTTCGGTGCGCGCGGATGATTGAATGATGAAATCGCCGCCGACTGTGAAAGGATACGGCTGGATCGCGATCACGTAGCCGACGACCAACACAATTGCCCAGATCAGGAGCATACGCCCTCTGCTGCGGGGTTTGCGCGCGTGGGCTCCCATTTTGAGGACACGGTCGAGGTCATTCGGCGGGGCAGGGGGCGGCGCGTTCTTTCTCTCGACGAGAGAGGACGGGCGCGGATCGACGACAAGCGAGTGATCGTGTGGAACACCCTCATCCTCTTTCGCGGTTTCCTCGCGGGATTTTTGGCGCTGGGCGGGCGTCACAGGACCGAGCGCAGCCTCTAGAATTTCGTCGAATTCATCTGCTGGCGGGGCCTTCACGCTAGCTGAAGGCGGCGGGCCCAAAAGATCGTCCAGCGCGGCATCGAGGTCTGGCTTCGAAGTCTCCGCAGGTTGATCGTCGCTGATCTCCTCGGAAAGCAGCGCGTCGAGATCTTCGACTTCCGCCGGAGCACTGGAGGGTTTCGGTTCGTCTGTTGGTTTTTGGGATGTGGTTCGCGCCATGTGCTCGATACGACCTGAATTCGTAAGTTGATTGTCGTCTTGCGCGAGTCTGTAGCATGAAAGCTTTTCATCGGGCGAGAGTTTTGCGGGGGCGGGGGGCGTTGGTGATCTCTGCTTGCGCTTTTTGCGGCGAGATTTGTTTTTGCCTTTTCCTGATTTACTCAGCACGAAAGCGAAGCCCATGCTTAGGATCAAGGCGAAGATGACGACGCCGGTCCCGCGGAATTGTTGTTCAAGCGCAAAGGCGATCGATGACAATATCACCACAACAAGGAAAGCGGTGAAAACAATTGATGCGACAGCGTAGAACAGGAGCGCGTAAATCTCCCGGCGCGGCATCGATTCCGGGATCGGTTTCCGGCGTAGTATAAGACCAAGAAGGCGGTAGGACTGTTCTCTCAGATCCGGTCTGCGAAAGTAGGCAGCCATCCAGTGATAGCCGTCGGCCCGCCAAATTGGGTTGAGCGTAAAGAGAAATGAGCCAAGTCCGGTTGCCCCAAGAACGAGCAGTGCATCTGCAATCCCGGTCCCGCCGCGTCGCAGAATTGCCCACCCGAGGGTGCCGATTGCAAAGAGGGCGAGGCGGGTCAAAAGCGGCGTCGCGTAACAATGTCTCTGCTCTGGAAAGTCGAGGCGGCGGATCGGGCCGGTGCTCACGAAAAAACGCGGTAAAACGCCATAAATGAGGCGGATACCGAATTCCTGTGGGGGGATGCTGTGGCGTGCCATCGTGATCCCCATCGCCAACCGGCTCAACAAATTCGCCGTCAGCATCGAGATGATCAAGTTCTGAAAGAAACTGAAAGTGCGAAGGATTAAATCCAGATTTGCCCGAAGTTCGTAGAAATCCGCGTAGCCCGCGCCCCCCGCGATGAGGGCCAGCGGCCACACAAGAAGAGCGACGAAACGGATCGGTGAGAGGAATTCCGCCGCGAAAGAAAGCCCTGAAGATGGATTGGTTAGAGTCAGGCTAAAAGGCGAACTCATACGATGAAACTTTCGGCATTAAGAGCGTCGTTTTGCATTTGTGTTGTAGATGTGCATGTTTTCCTAACTGTTATAAAGCTTTCTGAAAGAGAAGATATTATTCTTGTTGCAAGCGCGGCATATTGCTAGCGTGATGTCTGACGAACAACCAAGGAAACCGGGGGGTCTCCATGCCGAGTGACGCAATCGAAACTGAACAAACTGAAGACGGACAAGAGCTTCGCAACCGCCGCGATCGCCTCGAGGCGTTGAAATCGCGACGTGCGTCTGGTGCGCCGAGTGCCGCAGCGCCAGCTCGACCGGCTTCTGGTGGAATCAGTTCCATGGTTGGCCAAGGCGAGTCAGCGAAGCGTCAGCGCAAACTGCTCGTGAAAATCTACAAAGTTATGACCCAGACCCCCGCAGACGGACGCGGTGGTGTGCCTGATACCCCATTCACCGAAGCTGGTGTCGAGCGTTTGATGAAGATGCTTTCGACCCGCGCGTCTGACGGTTCCCAGGCTGGTGCAAAGGTCGCTGGTGGTGTTTTGAACTTTCTCACCCCTGCGGACGGAGAAGCGGCCACGGCGAGTGGCGCAAGCATTGCTAAGCTCCAGACGATTGCGCGGCGCATCGAGGCGTTCCGCAGCAAAGGTGCCGGTCGCCAACTGTAATTTGGCAATCTCCGGCCATACGAAAGAAAATCCTGCTTTGGGGCCATATAGTGCACAAGCGTGCACTGTTTGGTCCCAGCATTTTAGAGCGAGAGCATGAGCAATCGAACTCAAGCAAAGCCCGTTGAAGACATCTGCTACGTTTTTGTTGCAAACGGGCTCGATACTACCGCCTGTATCCGGGCAGCCGAAAAGTCTGGTGCTCTCGGTTTTTGGTCCGTCCCGTCCAGTTTTGATGCCGAGAAGATTGCGTCTGGCGTCGCAGGGTTCGCGAAGGCGGGCATCGGTTCTCTCGGTCTATATCTCCCTTCAAAAGATGCGCTGAAATCCGTTAAGAGCCTGCCATCCGGTCTCGTTGGCGCGGTTTGTGCTCCGGCGGATGTGTTGCGGGGGGCCGGAAATATTCTTCGCGGGCTTGCTGGCGACATCTCTGTTTGGGCGGAGGTCACGCGTTGGTCGGATGATCTCGAAAAGCTGCCGAATGCCGTCACCGGCTATGTGCTTAAGGGGCATGAATGTTCCGGTGCGGTGAGCGAGCAAACTACCTTCATCCTTCTGCAGGAATTCTCGCGCAAGACTGAGAAGCCTTTGGTCGCGCGCGGCGGTATCTCGCCGGAAACGGCAGCGGCATCGTCGGTGGCTGGCGCGGCTGGCGTGATGCTCGACGACCAAATCGTGCTTCTCCCCGAAGCCGGTTTGAAAGATACCAAACTCCGCACGCGTATCGCCGGGCTCTCCGGTGGCGAAACGGCGCAGATCGAGGATCTGCGTGGCGGTGCCTATGTGCGTGGCTTCGCTCTGAATACCCGCGCTGAGGAACAGGTTTGGGCCGACAAGATGCTGGCCGATCCAGATGCGACGCTCGCCGCGGCGGGTGATCTGAGCTGGGCCGAGGGCGACCTGATGCCAGGCGGTCAGGGCCTCGCGCTTGCTCAGGGTGTGCTGGAGAAATACGCCACTCTTGGCCGTTTCATCAATGCGATCCGCAAAGCGCAGGTGGAGCTTCCGCTGGCGGCTGCTGATCGCGCTGTGCTTCGCGAAGGTTCCGACCTCGCGAAAACCAACGGCACACGCTTCCCGATTTTCCAAGGCCCCATGACCCGCGTGAGCGACGTCTCAGACTTCTTTGTCCGCGTCGCCGATGGTGGCGGTCTGCCCTTTGCCGCGCTTGCGCTGCTCCGTGGTGAGCAGGCGGAAAAGCTGCTCGCGCAGGCCGAAGCGCAGATGGAGGGCAAGCCGTGGGGCGTTGGCCTCCTCGGATTCGCGGGGACTAAAGTTCTCGCGCCGCAGTTCGAAGCGATTGCAAAGCATAAGCCCAATTTCGCCGTCGTGGCCGGTGCGCGTATCGACCAGTTGCAGAACCTCGAAGCGCAAGGCATCCGCGCCTACGCGCACGTCGCGTCGGCCTCAATGCTTGCGCACTACCTCGAAGAGGGGATCACCCGCTTCATCATTGAGGGCCGTGAATGCGGGGGCCACATTGGCCCTGTGTCGAGCTTTGTTCTCTGGAGTGCCATTCTCGCCGAACTCGGACGGAACCCGATTGCCCTCAAAAAGGCGCGCAAACTGCGTGTCATCTTTGCTGGCGGCATCCACGACGATCAATCCGCCGCGATGATTTCCACGCTGGCAGAGCCGCTCGCAGCGCGCGGTGCGCAGATCGGCGTTTTGATGGGCACGGCCTACCTGTTCACGCCGGAGATCGTTGAATCCGGTGCGATTTTGAAAGATTTCCAAGAGGTGGCGATCTCCTGTGACGAGACGCAGGCCCTCTGGGAAGGGCCGGGGTTTGCGAGCCGGTGTGCCATCACGCCCATCACCGAAGAGTTCCGCGCGAAACGCTCTGAACTGCAGGCACGCCATGCGAGCCTGCCGGAAATTCGCGAGACGCTCGAAACCTACACGCTCGGCCGTTTGCGGATGGCAACCAAGGGCCTTGCCCGTGTCGGTGACGAGGGCAAGCTGACGGAGATCGAACCGGAGCAGCGCCGTCGCGAAGGCATGTATATGATCGGTCAGGTTGCGGCGATGCACGACAAAGTGCACACGATTGCCGAATTGCACGACACGGTCACAAACGGGGCCTGCGCCTATCTCGAAGATTTTGTCGAAGATCACCCCAAAGCACCGTCCGTGATCAAAACGCCGCCCCCCGCCGACATTGCAATCGTCGGGATGTCAACGCTTTTGCCTGGTTCCGACACGCTTGAAGGCTACTGGCGTCGGATTCTGTCCGGTGAAAGCGCGATCCGCGAAATTCCGTCGGACCGTTGGTCTCTGGCCACCTATTTCTCCGAAGATCGCGATGCGCGCGACATGGTCTATTCCATGCGCGGCGGCTTCCTGCCGGACATCGTTTTCAACCCGCTCGACTACGGCATTCCGCCTGCCACCATTCCCTCGGTCGACCCGATGCAGCTTTTGGCGCTTGAGGTTGTGTCTGACGCGATGAAAGATGCCTCGATGGGCACGGACTCGCCGTTCGACCGCGAACGTATGTCTGTTGTGCTTGGCTTTAGCGGTGGTCTCGGCGAGGTCGGTTCGCAGTATGCGACCCGTTCTGAATTGAAACGTCTGTTCGGAGATGTGCCGGAAGAGGTCCTGGACCGTCTGCCTGAGTGGACCGAAGACAGCTTCTCTGGCCTTTTGCCGAACGTGGCTGCTGGCCGCGTCGCGAACCGTTTCGATTTTGGCGGGAGTAACCAGACGGTCGACGCGGCCTGTGCCTCCTCACTCGCGGCGCTCTACGCAGCCGTTCAGGAACTTGAAACCGGTCGCGCAGACACGGTGGTCGCTGGGGGTGTCGATACGCTCCAAAACCCGTTCGGGTACCTCTGCTTTGCGAAGACCAAAGCTCTCTCTCCGCGTGGCGTGTGCAACACGTTCGATGCGGCCTCCGACGGGATTGTGATTTCTGAGGGTCTTGCAGCCGTTGTGCTCAAGCGCCTCTCTGATGCGGAACGCGACGGCGACCGCGTTTATGCCGTGATCAAGGGTGTCGGCGCATCGAGTGACGGTCGCGCCAAGGGGCTCACCGCGCCGCTGCCGAAGGGGCAAAAACGCGCCTTCCGCCGCGCCTACGCGCAGGCAGGTTTCTCGCCCGCGTCGGTCCAGCTTTTCGAAGCGCACGGCACCGGTACTGTCGCTGGCGACAAAGCCGAACTTGAGACCGTGAGCAGTATTCTCGCGGAGAGCGAAGCTCCGACGCGGTCGGTTGCCATCGGCTCTGTAAAAACGCTGATCGGTCACACAAAGGCCTCCGCGGGCATCGCGGGCCTGATCAAAGTTGTGAAGGGCCTGCACCACCGCGTGCTCCCGCCGCACGCCTTGGTCAAAACACCGAACGCCGTATTCCGCGCCGATGATACGCCGCTCTTCCTGTCGCAAGAACCGCGCCCTTGGATCGTGCCGGAGAATACGCCGCGCCGTGCCGGTGTGAGTGCATTCGGCTTTGGTGGTACAAACTTCCACGTAGCGCTCGAAGAATATGTTGACGCGGCCCAGCCGCTGCCGCTCGCGGATCCGGGCTCCGATCTTGTGCCGTTCGCTTTTGCTGCAAACTCTCGCGAAGGTCTCGTCAAACTGCTCGGACGCGTTGAAGCCGAAATGAAGCGTTCGCCAGCCGCAACTCTGGCTGATCTTGCATCGCTCGCTTATGCGGATACGGGTGCGTTCCGTCTGGCATTTATTGCCAAGGGGCGTGACGAATTGAGCTGTCTCGTGGCGGCTGCGAAAGCCTTCCTGACCGGACCAGAGGGTGCGTCCGCGCCAGAAGGTATCTCCTTTAGCGATGCTCCCGCGCTGTTGAATGGTGGCAAACTCGCCTTCCTATTCTCCGGCCAAGGGGCGCAATACCCGGACATGCATCGCCAGACGGCGCTCATCGGGTCGCCGCTGTTGACGAGCCTGTGTCAGGCCGAGACGATCCTGTCCGGCACCCCGACGTTCCAGAAACTCGGCCGCCCGCTTGCCCGCCTGATCTACCCGGGGGACTCGTTCCTGCCCGAAGATCGCAAGGCACAAATGGCCGCGCTCACCGCAACCGAAGTGGCTCAGCCAGCGCTGGGCGCGATCGAGATGGGTCTGGCAGCGATGCTCAAAGACCTCGGTGTGTCTGCTGACATGGCTGCGGGTCACAGCTACGGTGAATTTGCGGCGCTCGCTGCCGCGGGTGTTCTGAACTTCGACGACCTGATCCGCCTCTCCGAGGCGCGTGGCCGGTCAATGGTCGAAAACGCCGATCCGGATGCGCCGGGCGCGATGATCGCGGTGAAGACCGACGCCGAAACCACGCGCGCCGCTGTTGCGGCGCTTGAGGACGTGACGGTCGCGAACCTCAACAGCCCGAAACAGACGGTTATTGCGGGTAGCGTTGCTGCTATGGATCGCGCGGCGAAGGTGCTCGAAGAGGCGGGTCTCCCGCATGTCCGTGTGCCTGTGTCGCAGGCCTTCCATTCGCCGCTGATGGAGCCTGCTCAGAAACAGTTCGCCGAGGCGCTGGCGCAGGCGACGTGGAACGCGCCGGCATTCCCGGTTTATTCCAACGTGACCGCAGAGCCGCATGATCCGGCCCGCATTCCGGAGGCCATGGCCGAGCACCTGATCAGCTCTGTCGATTTTGTGTCCGAAGTGCGCAACATGGTGCGCGATGGCGCCCGTGTGTTTGTCGAAGTTGGCCCCAAAGCCATTCTCGCCGACCGCGTTGGCGAGATTGTCGAAGATGCAGGTATCACGTCGATCGCGCTGGACCGCGGCAAAGGCAACGCCGAAGCGTTTATGGAAGGGCTCGCGAAACTCTTCGTTTCCGGTGCCTCTGTCGATTTGCCGCTTCTTTGGAGCGGTTTGGCCCGCCCGATGCCGCGCTCGACCGGTGACGTCGGAAGCAACGCGTGGCTTCTGAACGGTGCCTATGCCCGCCGCGCCGACGCGCCGCGCCGCAATGTGGAGCCGCCTGCGCAGCCGCTTCTGTCGCAAACTGTTATCTCTCAAAACGTGCTCGTCAGTGCACCCACCCACGATGATGAGGAGTTGGAATTTATGGACATGAAATCGGATCAATTCTTCCCGACCGCGCAAGCGGCAGACGGGGGAGGCGATATGATGGCAAGCTATCATCGCATGATGAGCGAGTTCCTGCGCGTGCAGGAAAGCGTGATGCGCGCCTATCTGCAAAATGGCGGTGCTGCTTCTGGTGCCGCAATGCCCGCGCTTCCGGCGATGGCTGCTCCGGCGCCGGCCGCAGCGACGCCTCCGCCTGCACCTGCGCCGGTACCGACGATGCCTGTCGCGGCCCCGGCTCCGGTCGCTACCGCACCTGTCGCAGCGCCGGCCCCGACGCCAGCTCCTGCGCCTGCTGTAGCCCCCGCGCCCGCCGTCGCCGAGGCACCCGCTGATGCGCCTGCCGCAGATATGACACCGGAAGCGACGCTCGCGACATTCACACAAATTGTCGCGGACAAAACCGGGTATCCGGAAGATGCGCTGGACCCCGATCAGGGTCTCGAAGCCGATCTCGGCGTCGACTCGATCAAGCGTATGGAAATCCTCTCCACCATGCAGAAGGCGCTGCCGGAGCATCTTGCTGCCGCGATGCGTGGTCAGATGGACGCCGTGTCCCAACTCGCAACCATGCGCGAGATCGTTGACTTCGTGTTTGAGAACGCAGGTAAAGGCGGAGCGTCGGAAGGCGCTGCTGAGGGTTCGAACCCTTTTGATTTTGCCGGGGAAGCCGAGACAACCGCGCCAGCGGTGCTTCCCCGGTATATTCAGGTGCCCTTTGAGGAAAATGCCGATCATGTTCCGGTAGATTTTCCGGAGGACGCCTATGTCGTCGTGACCGAAAGCGCAGACGGCTTTCATGAGGCTGTGATTGCCGAACTCTCCGCGAAGGGCCTCGAGGCTGTGTCCGTTCCCGTCGCGGACGCGGATGCAGCGTGGTTCGAGGCTCTGAACCTGAACGGGCGCACTCTGGGTCTGATCCACTGTGCCAGCCGTGCGTTGATGCCCGAGGACGCTTTTGCGGATCTCAAGCTATGGCACAGCATTCATGAAGGCGGAACGAAAGCCGCGTTCGAGTTGATTCAGGCCGCGCAGCCCTACGTGCAAAACGGCGGACGCTTTGTTGCTGTGACCGAGACCGGTGGTCTCTTTGGCCGTGACCCGCATGCCCCCGTCAAGATGTCCACAGAGGCCGGTGTGGTTGGCTTGGTGAAAGCACTCTCTCTCGAATGGCGTGAAACCAGTAGCCTGAAGGTGATCGACCTCGACCCCACGGAGACGCAAGGGGTTCAGGCCGCCCATGTGGTCAAGGAGTTGACGATGCGCCCTGGCCGTCGTGAGGCGGGGTATCCGAGCGGCATCCGCACGATTTTCCGGACCGAGGCCGCCGCGACCGAACCGCCGATCGAACCGGGCCTTGAGCCGACGTCTGAGTGGGTCGTTCTGGCCTCCGGTGGCGCACGCGGGATCACGGCGGAATGCCTGCGGACCGTCGCGCCTGCTGGCTGCAAACTGGTCCTACTTGGCCGTTCTGCGCGTCCCGATCCGGAACCCGAAGATATGCGCGCTCTCGACGTGCCTGGCCTGCGCGCCCACTTCCTCGCCGACGTGCGTGCAAAGGGCGAAAAACCGCGTCCGGCCGACATTGAGAAACAGGTTCAGCGCCATCTTGGCATCCGCGACATGGATCGCAACATGCGCGACTTTGAGGCCATGGGCGCAACGGTGGATTACCGCGCCGTCGATGTGAACGACGCGGATGCGGTGAAAGCGCTTTGTGACAATCTCATCGAGAGCTACGGCCGGATTGATATGTTCGTGCACGGTGCCGGTCTGATTGAAGATACGCAGTTCGAAAAGAAAACGCGTCAAAGCTTTGATCGCGTGTTTGACACAAAGGTCGACAGCGCCCTGAACTTTGTGAACGCAATTTCGAACCCCGAGTTGAAGGCTGTGTGCTTCTTTACCTCTGTGGCGGGCCGTTATGGGAACCCGGGGCAGTCGGACTACGCGGCGGCCAACGAAACCCTGAACTTCTTTGCACGCACCCTCCAGGCGAAAGACGCGTCGAGTGTGCGGTTCAAGGCTATCAATTGGGGCCCGTGGGATGCGACCACGACCGGTGCCGGTATGGTTACTGACAGCACCCGAGCGCAGTTCTTGTCCCGCGGCATTGGCATGTGCGAAGCGGTGCCGGGACGCGAATATTTCTATCGTGAAATGTTTTGGGCCGAGCCCGAACAGGTCGAGTCTGTTGCGTGGGTCGCCGATGGCGAGACAATGGAAGCGCAGATTTGTGATCTGCCGCCGAACCCTGCAGAGCCGCCGCGTATTCAGGGACCTCTCCTTCTGAATAATGCGCAACGTACCGGTGATCGTGAGTTGCTCTGGCGGTTTGACATGGTGAGCGCACCTTACACGGACGACCATCGCTTTGATCGTCAGGCCGTTATGCCGATGGCGGGAATGATGCAGTTCTTCAGCGAAATTCCTGCGGCACTCGGAATTGATGCGCCTGTGACGGAGTTGCGCAACCTGCGAATGTTGCAGGGTCTGACACTCAAAAACGGTCCGATGGATGTGCGAGTCGTGCTTTCAGACGGTGAAGATGGCGTGTTCAACGCCCGCGTCTATTCGACGACCGGAAAGCCGCGTGTCCTTTATCAGGCGGATCTGGTGATGGCCGAAGCCGTGCCAGCAGCGGGGATCGCTCCGGACGGGATTGACGGCATTGAGGCATACCACGGTCCGTCCGTCGGCTATATCTACCGAAGCTGGCTCAGCCACGGGCCTCGCTTCCAGACACTGGAAGAGATTACCGCGCTTGATCACAGCCGCATCCGGACGCGCGTTCACGCGACGGATCCACTTTCCTTCGTGCCGCACGGCACCGGTCGGAACTGGAACTATGATCCGGGACTGATTGACGGAATGTTGCAGGTGCTGTGGGTTTGGACCCGCATTGTTCACAACATTTCGTGTTTGCCTCTCGGGGCTGCGTCGGTTCAGCGCTTTGACGGTGATCCGTCGAAAGGCCCGCTCTGGGTCGAGACCGATGATGTCCTGTTGAGCGACACAAACGAAATGACCGCCAATGTGCGTGCCTTTGATGCGGATGGACGTCTGGTCTATCGCGTCAACGGCTTCCGCGTGCAATGTTCCGGCACCCTTAACCGCCTTGGCGGCGGGTGGCCCGGCGGCGAACGAGAAGACGAAAAGACGCTGACGCAGAAGGTGGCGGAGTGAGCAACTATTCAGGCGACATCGCCATTGTAGGTATGGCGGGCATCTATCCGGATGCGGAAGACATTGATGCGTTCTGGGGGAATATTCTTGCCAAACATGATGCAGTGACAGAGGCGCCGGCCGAATGGCTGGGCGCATCGGACCTGTATGATCCGACCTCCGATGAACTCATGGCCATCTATACGAAAAAAGGTGGTTTCCTCGGCGATCTGTCTCGGTTCAACTCTGCTGAGTTCGGGACGATGCCACGCTCTGTCATCGGTGCGCAGCCGGACCAGTTTATGGCCCTGCGCATTTGTAGTGATGCGTTGATTGATGCCGGCTATAAGGCGGGGCAAACCGATCACACGCGCACGGGTGTGATCCTCGGGCATGCGGTGCACGCACACCGGTCGAACACGAACGGAATTCAGCAGGCCTGGTTCAACAGTCAGCTGCGTTACTACCTTCAGGCGCTGTTCCCGGATGCGGACGAGGCGACGATCAAACTTGCCTCGGATAAAGTTCAGCAGAAGCTGCCGGTTATTGAGGCGGAGTCTATTCCCGGACTTGTGCCGAATATCATGACCGGGCGGGTGGCCAACCGTCTCGATCTGATGGGGCCGAACTATATCATTGATGCAGCCTGTTCCTCGTCCTTGATCACGGTCGAACTCGCGGCGAACGAACTTCGCGCCGGAAATGCCGACATGATGATCGCCGGTGGTGTGAACACCACCACATCGCCGCTCGTGTATTCCGTGTTCTGTAGCGTTGAGGCTCTGTCTCCGACCGGCAAGATCCGCCCGTTCTCGAATGAGGCCAACGGCACGATTTTGGGTGAAGGCGCCGGTGCAGTGGTACTCAAACGGCTCGAGGATGCTCTGGCGGCCGATGACCGGATTTATGCCGTTGTGAAAGCGGTCGGTCAGTCCTCAGACGGTAAAAGCTCCGGTCTGATGGCACCCCGCTTTGAAGGCGAAGTGCTCGCGATGCGTCGGGCCTATGAGCAGTGCGGACTTGATCCGCGGAGCGTGGGACTTGTCGAAGCGCACGGCACAGGTATTCCGCTCGGGGATCGGACGGAGATTTCCGCTCTGCGCGAAATTTTCGGCACCCGCGATGGCGACATTCCGAGCATTCCGATTGGGTCTGTGAAGTCCATGATCGGCCACTGTATTCCTGCTGCGGGGTCTGCCGCGATCATCAAGAATGCGCTCGCGCTGACCAATCGCGTTATTCCGCCGACTCTCTGCGATGAGGTGAATGAAGACCTCGGGATTGCCGACACGCCGTTCTACGTCTCCACAGAAGCCCGTCCATGGGTCCACTCGGCGAAGACACCGCGCCGTGCCGCGATCAATGCATTCGGTTTTGGTGGCATCAATGCCCATATCGTCCTCGAGGAGTCTCCGGTCGGCCGGGAGATGGATGCAACCGCGACGTTTATGCCGCGTGCAGCGTCTGCGAAGCCAGCGGAACAGATTTTCGTTCTTGGTGCGGATTCGCCTGATGTCATGGCACAAGCGGTTTCCGGACTGCGCGATGCGGCGGAAGGGCTCGAAGAAGAGGCTTTTGCAGAGCTTGCTCGGAACAGTTGGAGTGTGGTTGGTGCGGCGCCCGCACGTCTGGCGGTTGTCGCGACCGATCCGGCAGACCTCGCAAAGAAGTTGGCGGCGGCAGAGAAACACCTCGCGAAAGACGCGACAAAGTCGCTCCAGACGCGCAACGGCCTCTATTATGAGCCGAGCCCGATTGAGGGCAAAACCGCGTTCCTGTTCCCGGGCGAAATGGCGCAGTATCCGGATATGATGGCGGACGCCGTGATGACCTTCCCGCAGATGCGGGCGTGGTTCGATCAAATCTCAAGCCTGTTTGATGGTGAGCGAGATCTGCGGTTGCAGGATGTCATTTTCCCGCCGACCTCTGGTCTCACCGAAGAAGGGGCGAGCAAGCTCGAAGCGCGGATGCATAGCGTCGATTTCGGCTCCGAAATGGTGTTTGCTGCGGATCAGGCGATCTTTGGAATGTTGCAGGCGCTTGGGGTGCAGCCGGATGGGCTGCTCGGACATTCGACTGGCGAGAACGCTGCGATTGTGGCGAGCGGCTGGTTCGGTATGGACAGCGAGCAGGTCGGTGACACGATCAAGAAAATGAACGGCGTCTTCAACAGTGTGAACTCGTCCGGCGAGATTCCGGAAGGGCAGTTGCTGACCATTGCTGGGCTCGACCGCGAGGCGTTCACAGCAGCTTTTGAAAAGCAAAGTGGCCTGCACTTTACGATGGACAACTGCCCGAACCAGGCGATTGTCTTCGGTCCGGCCGACACCATCGACGCGCTGCAGAAAGACGTGGTTGAGCAGGGCGCGGTTTGTACGAAACTCCCGATTTCCTGGGGCTATCACACCGAATACGTTGCCCCGATGGCGAAAGGCTTTGGGGAACTGTTCTCTGATCTTGAGATGAACCCGACGTCGCTCGAGCTATGGTCTTGCGCGACTGCGAAGCCGTTCGCGAAAAATCGTGAGGAATTCCTCGAAACGGCAATCGCCCAGTATGTGAGCCGCGTGGCTTTCCGCGAGGCGATTGAGAATATGCATGCGGCAGGCTACACGCGCTTTGTCGAATGTGGGCCGAACGCGACATTGACCGCGTTTGTGCGGGACATCCTGCCGAAGGAACGCATTCTCGCTGTGTCCGCCGACAACCGTCGGCGTGGGATGGTGTCGCAACTTCGCCACCTCGTTGCGCAAATGTTCACTGCTGGGGGCGATCTCGGGTATCCGGAGCGCCTCGATCACAAATCTGACGCCGCAGAAGAGGCGCGCCAAGAGCTGCGCGCGAAGCGCCGCAAGGCGATGCCGCTCCCGTCGA
This sequence comes from Celeribacter litoreus, assembly GCF_020165855.1. Lineage (GTDB taxonomy): Bacteria > Pseudomonadota > Alphaproteobacteria > Rhodobacterales > Rhodobacteraceae > Celeribacter > Celeribacter litoreus. Next base: position 26,420 of record NZ_JAIUFY010000015.1, read on the forward strand.
ACCTGCCGTTCCCGGAACTCGATGAGGCCGAGAAGACAGAATTGCGCGCACTGCTAGGTGCCGGTCAGGTCGCGTCTGCGCCATCTGCTCCAGTGACGATTGTGCAGCAGGCTCACAACGGCGATGCTGCTGTCGGTCAGCACTTGTCTATGATGAATTCCTTCCTCTCGGGGCAGGAACGTGTCGCCCATGAGGCGTTGGGCGCGCGCAAGGCACAGATCCGTGTTCTTGATATCTCGGATCAGTTTGCACTTCCGATGGCCTATCGTGGGATCCTGATGGAAGGTCTGCCGACGCCGCGCGGAATGGCAAACCATCTTCATCCGGCGGAGCAGGAAACTGCGAGCTATATGGCTGGTGAGGATGCGAGTTCGGACCGCTGGGCCCATTGGAGCCTCGGCCGTCTCGCCGTCAAACGCGCCGCACGGGACTATCTCGGTCTTGTGGGGGAAACGGCGTCTGATCGCGAGATTTGCATCGTAAAATCCGACCTCGGTGCACCGAAAGTCTTGCTCCCCGAAAGGGGCCTTGAGTTGCCCGGCACTACCATTGCCCATGCGGGCGGCATGGCCATTGGTGCCGTCGCGGCACCGCCCTATCGCATTGGCATCGACTATGATTTTCCGGAGCGCATCCGCGATGCAGAGAGCCTATTGGCGTCGATCCTATCTCCGCGCGAGCGTGAGGTCGTGCCGGTTGTCGCGAATGCGTGGAGTGCCACGCTCTATTGGACGATCAAGGAAGCCGCCGCGAAAACTTTGGGCACCGGGCTTCAAGGACGCCCAGAAACCTTCGAAATCGTGGAATTCGACCAGCATGCTGCAACTGCGAAGGTTGAATATCAGGGTCAAAAGGTTGATACCCAATCCCGTCAGATGGGCGCAGGTATCTGCACCATCGGCTACTGTGTGTCTCATTGACGGGCGAGGGGAGGCCCGTGACGTGACCACGAAATGTTAAAGAGGGCGCGAGCCCGTGCCTATTACGTGCGAGAAAGAAAATGAGTAAGGACACAGTCGATCAAACGGTCGTATCCACCCTGGAAGACTTCATCCAAGACTGGGGGCTGGATGCTGAGATCACGCCAGAAACGACCATCGTGGCAGATTTGGAGTTCGACTCCATCGACGTGATCCAGTTCACCGTCGCGCTGGAGAGCGCCTTCGGGAACAAGAAACTCGGCTTTCAGGATCTGCTGATGCAGGAAGGTCGCTACGTGGACGACCTGTCCGTGGGTCAGTTCCAGACCTTCGTCGCGACACGTCTCGCAGCAGCCTAATTTATACGTCCGGGAGGGCCAAAAATGAGCAAAACACTTCTCGTTGGACTTGATGGTGCGACCTTTACGGTTCTGAAACCATTTATCGAGGGGACCTGCGAAGAGGGCGTCGTGATGCCGTTTCTCGCAGCTCTGGTCAAAGAGGGCTATTCGGCCACTTTGAAATCGACGGCTCACCCGCTGACCCCGCCGGCATGGACCTCGGTCGTGACGGGGCGCACGCCGGGCAATCACGGTATCTATGACTTCGTACGTTTTGAGGACATGGGGAACGAGATGTTCTTCACCCTTTATGACTCGCGCGATATCCGGACCGAGACCCTCTGGCAGGTCGCAGGCCGCGAAAACAAGTCCGTTGTGTCGCTGAACTTCCCGATGATGGCGCCGCCGGTTGAAATCCCCGGTTCGCTGGTTCCGGGGTTCGTGTCCTGGAAGCACCTGCGCCGTAACACCTATCCCTCCGAGCTCTATGATCGCATTGCGAAGATCGACGGGTTCGACCCGAAGGAATTGAGCTGGGACTTCGAACGTGAAAGCCAGATCGGCGAGATTATGCCCGATGACGAGCTCTACGAATGGGTGAAGAACCACCTGCCGCGCGATGACCAGTGGTTCAACATCGCTGAGACGCTCATGAAAGAGGATCAGCCGGATCTTCTCGCGGTGATGCTCGACGGAACTGATAAAATCCAGCACCAAGCCTGGCACCTTCTGGATCCGGAAGAGTGGAAGGGCGAACAGCCGGAATCTCGCAAAAAATGCCGCGAAATCGTCGTGGAATACTTCCGGCGCGTCGATGGCTATCTTCAGGCGCTCTATACGGCGGCGGGACCGGGTAGCCACATGGTCATCGTGTCAGACCACGGTTTTACAGGCTCCATCAAGCTCGTGCGCATCAACAAATATCTCGAAGAAAAAGGCTACCTCAAGTATCGTCCGAGCGACGGGTCCGAGGCCGCAAAACGCCGCGATATGGCGAACTTCGCGAACCTCGACTGGAACGAGACCAAGGCATTCTGTCCGACACCGTCTTCTAACGGCGTTGTGATCCGCATGAAGAGCGAGAAGAACCCGAACGGCGTTGAACCGGCAGAATACGAAAGCTTCCGCGCCCAGTTGATCGAAGATCTTCTTGCGATGACGGATCCGGAGACGGGCGAGCACGTGATCACCAACGTGATGACACGAGAGGATGCCTTCCCCGGTCCGGCGATGGAAAACGCACCGGACCTGACCGTCGTCCTCTGTGACCATGGCTTTGTCTCTGTTCGTGACCGGTCCCCGCGTGTTGTGTCGCGGCCTGTGCCGTTCGGCACGCACCACCCGGATGGCGTCTTTATCATGACGGGGCCGGGCGTGAGCCGCGGTAAAAAAGGTGCGGATATGTCGATCGTCGACACGACCTCGGTTGTTGCACACGCGATGGGGATGCATGTTCCGGTGGAGTTCGAAGGCAAAGTGCCGGCTGACCTCTATACCGAAGCCTGGTTCGATACGCACCCGGTTGAAATCTCCGGTCACACGGATGCATCTGCGGCACCGATGGCACAATTGGACAAAGACGAAGACATCAGTGATGAACAGCGCGCGGAAATGTTGGCCCAGTTGCGTGCGCTCGGATATATCGAAGACTGATCCGGTGCGCAGTTTGTGCGCACCCCGTCCAAAGTAGAGGCAGGCGATGCCACGCATCACGGTCAATGATGTCTCCCTGAATGTCACGCTGCTCCCGCAAAGCGGGCGTGGCGAGAACGGGGTGCCGATGATCTTCGTGCATGGCCTCGCAGCGTCTCAAGCATTTTGGTACATGGCGGGCGCGCCTCTGCTGGCGCGTCTCGGTCCTGCGACGCTCTATGATTTGCGCGGGCACGGGAAAAGCGCAATGCCGGAGCACGGGTTTGGCGTTACGTCGATGACGCGTGATCTTTTGGGTCTCATGGATCAGCTCGAAATCCCGCAGGCCAATATCGTTGCGCACAGCTACGGTGGGATGATCGCGCTTCTTGCAGCTCTGCGACATCCGGAGCGCGTCAAAAGCCTCTTGCTTGCGGACGTCCGTGTGAGACCGCTCCAACAAACACTCGAATTTCCTGCGCGGAACGTGCCTCCGAAACTCGCGAAACGGCTCGCGGAGATTGGTATCAACCTCCAAGCGATTGAGCGGCAGGATGACGGGATCGATTACCTCAAAACGGTCGCGAATATTCAGCTGCATGCGGGTGAAGAAGCAGATGAATTGCTACGGGAACTCTATAGCCATCCGCAATTGTTCCGCACGCGCCGCAATGCGGAAAAGTGGATTGCGCTGACGGAACGTGCGTCGTTCATCGACGACATGCGCCATGGGACGAGTTTCAAAGCCGAGGATCTCACCGCCCTCAAGCAGCCGATCCTCGCAATCACAGGGGCTAATTCGACCACGGGGCCGTCTGCGCAAGCGCTCAAACGCTATTGTCCGCAGGCGATCGTGAAGGAATTGCCTGGCGTCGGTCATTTTTTCCCGATGTCTCACCCCAAGCTATTCCTGCGGCCTGCCGCACGTTTCCTGCGTGCGGTGAATAGCGGCCGTTTGTCCGCGGAACAGCTTGCGGAATGATCATCACCTGAGGGTTTCTTGATCAGTCTTTTATGACCCTGATACGTCGCCGGTCCGTGCGTGGCGCCCCTTCGTTTCTGAGAAGGTCGCGGGAGCGGTTGTCTTCGAGCAGGGTTCGGTTCGCCGCGATCAGATCGGCGAGCACACCAACCGCGAAAAAGATCATTGCCATCAACGCCCCGGCAAGCACAAGCGATTGAACGTGGCCCGCACCATCTCCATTTGCCACAAACCAGAGAAAGCGCGCGATGACGACAAGGGCGGGCAAGGCAGTGACACCGGCCAGCATCAAAAAGAACCGGAGCGGCGCATAGAGCACGAACACTCGCAGGATCGTGGCAATGGAGCGGCGGATGTAGCCGCCCATAGACCTGAAAAGCCGCGACGGACGCTCGACCTTGTTCACGCGCACCGGGACGGACGTCATCGGGATGCGCTTACGGCCTGCCTGAATGATGGTCTCTAACGTGTAGGTGTAAGTCGTCAGCACACAGAGCCGCGCCGCCGCCTCCCGCGAATAGGCGCGGAAACCGCTCGGGGCGTCGGGAATGTCAGAGCCGGATGCCCGACGAACCACCCAACTGCCCAAGCTTTGAAGTTGCTTCTTGAGAGGGGAGAAACTCTCGTTTTCCTTTATCGGACGCGCACCAACAACGATCTGCGCCTCGTTGTCGACAATGGGGCGCACGAGGGCGGGAATGTCATCCGCGCAGTATTGATTGTCTGCGTCGGTATTGACGATGACATCCGCACCGAGGCGGATCGCCTCCTCCAAACCTGCAGCAAAGGCGCGCGCGAGGCCCATGTTCGTGCCCATGCTGAGTACATGATCAACACCGGCGGTTCGGGCGATGTCGACGGTGTCGTCGGTGGAGCCGTCATCAATCAGCAAGACCTCGATCACTTCGAAACCCGGCATGGATTTCGGCAGTGCGGCCAGCGTTTCCGCGATGGTGCCTTCTTCGTTGAGGGCGGGTATCTGAATGATGAGTTTCATGGAGAGGTCTCGGTGTTCTTTTCGTGTTTTCGCTAGCAGCCAATCCAGACCAAACTATGACACATGCGCGCTCCGAGCATCAGTCATTTGTCCCCAAGATGCGACAAAGTCACAGTTTTCACGCCCTCTTTTGCGGAAAATCCCGTTTTTTTTCAAAGGCTTTTTCTGCATCGCGGCATTTCTCCTTGACCCTCGGGGGGTGGGTCCTATCCTTGTGATAGGGTCAATGTGACTGACCCGTTCGGCCGGGAAGGGGCATAAGTGCCTGATGTGCGAACCGCACGCCCGTGTGTCGACCCGCATGAGCGCGAGGGCTTTTTGCTCTCCTTGCCCCTTGTCACGCGAACCGTTTGGTCGGTGGGGCGCGCAGAACAAGAAGAACAGAATGAGACATAGAGCCCCCGAAAGGAGCTCCTGATATGAAGGATTCCGTCACGGATTCCAGGCCTCACCAGCCATCCATCCCCTATGGCCGCGTCGCTGTGATCGGCGCAGGTAGCTGGGGAACAGCGCTTGCCATGGTGCTCGCGCGGAATGGCCGCGCCGTAAATCTTTGGGCGCGCCGCCCTGACCTCGCCCAGCAAATCAATGAACAGTCTGAGAACGTAGATTACCTGCCTGGTATTCAAATGCCCCGCGGCCTAGTCGCGACTGCCGATCTGGCCGAAGCGCTCAGTGGTGTTGAGGCCGTCCTGATGGTCACGCCGTCGTCGACGCTCCGGACACTATGCCAAGCAATGCGCCCGCACATGCCAGCGAGCATTCCTGTCGCGCTCGCCTGTAAAGGTGTGGAGCGTCGGACGGGATATCTTTTGTCTGAAGTCGTTGGAGAGGAGCTGCCGGGCCATCCGGTCGGCGCAGTCTCTGGTCCGACCTTCGCACGCGAGACGGCTCTCGATCATCCGACCGCTGCAACCGTCGCGTTCCCGTTTAGCTATGCTGACCGCCTGAACCCGGAAACGAGCCCCGCAGTGCGGATGGCAATCTCGCTCTCCGGCGGCGGGTTTCGCGCCTATGTCTCTGACGATCTCGTCGGGGTCGAAGTCGGCGGAGCGGTCAAAAATGTGATCGCAATCGCCTGCGGGATGATGTCTGGCGCCGGGTTCGCGGAGAATACCCGCGCTGCGCTGATCACCCGCGGGACGGACGAGATGAAACAATTGGCTCAGACGCTCGGTGGCTCGCGTGAAACTGTGACCGGTCTTTCTGGTGCGGGCGATCTCACGCTGACTTGTAGCTCCACCACCTCTCGCAACATGTCGCTCGGCTATCAACTCGGTCAAGGCATCGACCGCCCCTCCTGTTTCGAGGGCCGTCCGGTCGTCGTCGAGGGCGAGGTTAACGCGGTCTCTGTCACCGACCTCGCGCACCGCATCGGTGTTCCCATGCCGATCTGCGAAACGGTCAACGCGGTCCTTCACAAGGGGGCGGACCTGCAAGAGGCGTTCACCGCCCTTTGGGCACGCCCGATTGAGGCGGAGCCCAACGCTCTCGACCTGTCCCTGCCGCATCCTGCCCCTGATCTGCCTCTGCAATTCGGAGAGATTTAAGAATGAATGTTCATACGACCGCGCGTCCGGTGATCTCCGCACGCCGCTTTACACTTGCGACCGATCTGGATGGCACCTTCCTCGGAGGCACCGCAGACGAGCGCAAATCGCTCTATGACTGGATCGAAGCCAATCGTGACACCGTGGGCCTCATCTTCGTCACCGGCCGCGATCCCGAATTCATCATGGAGATGTGCCGTGAGAAAGGGCTGCCGTGGCCGGAATACGTCGTCGGCGATGTTGGGACAACGATTGCCCATGTGACCGAACGTGGTCACGTGGAGCCTATCCCTGCACTAGAAGAAGATATTGCCGCGCTTTGGAACGATGCGGGCCCGCGTGTGCGTGACGCACTTGATGGGCACGCCGGACTGACGCTTCAGCCGACGAACTTCCGTTACCGCGTGAGTTATGATCTGACGCCGGCGTCCTATGACCCGAGCGCGGAGAAGCTCGTCGAAGAGATGGGGTTCGACTGGCTCATTTCCGACAACAAATATTTCGATGTCCTGCCGAAAGGCATCTCCAAAGGCCCGTCAATCAAACGTCTTGTCGACCATCTCGGTATTCCCGAGTCCCGCGTCCTCTGCGCGGGTGACACGATGAACGACCTGTCCATGCTGATCTCCGGCCTCAAGGCCGTCGCGGTTGGTAACTCTGAAACAGCCCTCACGCAGCGACTGCACGGCTACGAGCGCGTGTATCACGCCGAGGCCCACGGTGCCGCCGGCATCCTCGAAGCCATCGCTGCCTTTGACCTTCACGACATCCCGAAAGGAGTCTGATATGCCGTCCGATCTAGTTATTGTTTACCACCGCCAGCCTTACGAAGAGGTCGAGGTAGACGGAAAAATCGAATACCGCGAAAACAAGAGCCCGAACGGGATCGTCCCGACGCTCAAGAGCTTTTTTGGTCGCGTCGATAAGGGCGCGTGGATTGCGTGGAAGCAGGCAGATGACCCGTCCAACCCAGACTTTGAGCAGGTGATCGAGATCGAGGATCAGTATGGTGACTATACGGTCTCCCGTCTGCCGCTGACTGCTGAGCAGGTGACGAGCTTTTATCACGTCTCCTCGAAAGAAGCTTTCTGGCCGATCCTTCACGGGTTCAAGGAACGCTACAACTATGACCCTGTCGACTGGCCGACGTTCCGTGAAGTAAACTGGGCGTTTGCGGAGGCCGCAGCTGCCGAGGCGGCTGAGGGCGCTGTGGTGTGGGTGCATGACTACAACCTGTGGCTCGTGCCGGGCTATCTGCGCACCCTGCGTCCTGACCTGAAGATCAGCTTCTTCCACCATACTCCGTTCCCGAATGCGGACATTTTCAACGTGCTGCCGTGGCGCAAAGAGATTTTGGAGAGCTTGCTCGCCTGTGATGTCGTCGGCTTCCACATCCCGCGTTATGTGAACAACTTCGTGTCGGCGGCGCGCTCGCTTCTCGACGTGGAAACGCTTAAGCGTGAGAAGGTCAGCCCCGAGATGAGTGCTGAAACCTCCGCACTCTCTGAGCAGTCCGTCGTGACCGAGCTCGGCTATGAAGGCCGGAAAATCCGTCTTCAGGCGAGCCCCGTCGGTGTCGATACCTCGTACATTGAAGAGGTCGTCGCACGTGACGAGACCGCTGAAAAAGTGGCGCGCATTAAGGAAGAGTTGGGTGACGCGAAACTCCTGCTCTCCGTAGGCCGCACCGACTATACCAAGGGTGGCATTGAGCAGTTGGAAAGCTTTGAACGCCTTCTGGAGACCCGTCCTGATCTGCGTGGCAAGGTGCGTCTCATGCATGTGTCCGTCGCGGCGAATGCGAACATGACGGCCTACGCCGAGATTCAGGAGCAACTCGAGTCTCTCGCGGGCAAGATCAACGGTCGCTACGGGACGTTTGAGTGGCAGCCGATTGCCCTCATTTCGCGCCCGATCCCGTTCGAGACCCTTGTGGCCTACTATCGCGCGGCGGATGTCGCGTGGCTTACGCCGCTCGCGGATGGCATGAACCTCGTATGTAAGGAATTCTGCGCTGCGCGTGATGATGATGACGGTGTGCTGGTGCTGTCCGAATTTGCTGGCGCGGCGGTGGAATTGGCGGCGGCCGTTCCGACGAATCCGTTCTCGCACAAATCCATGGATGGTGCGATCCAGTTCGCCTTGGACCTTCCTGTTGAGGAACGCCGCGGCCGTATGAAGGCCAACCGTGCGATGGTTGCGAAACAGGACATCCGTTTCTGGGCAGAAGATCAGATGCGCGCCTTTGGTGACACCGTCATCGCGGTGGATTTCGCCGCAGAGTAATGCCTCAAAATCGGTACGAATAAGAGAAAGCCGCAGCATGGTCGCTGCGGCTTTCTCAATTTTTAAGCGACGCTGCCCAGATGGCTGAGGATCGTCTTATGCCAGAGTTGCGCGCCGCGATGATGCTGTGCGGCAGGATCCGTGATGTTGAAGTCCCTGTATTCGCGGGCAAGTTTTTGCGCCATCCAGTCACGGAGAAACGCCTCCTTTGCTGGCGTTTTCAGAAATGCTGCTAGCGCTGTATTTGGCTGTTTCCGGTTCCTAGGCAGCTCGCTATTTGCCTGATCGCGCGCCCAGTCGTACAACGCTTGGTCGAGGGTCAGATAACCGTCAGGGATCACCAGAGGGGTCTCGGACGGTGCGGTCGTATTCTCACGGAGAACCGGCGCGTGTACGCCGCTAAGCTCGAGGAGGTGCGGTGCGGTCTCGGCAAAGTTTTCTGTGAAGCCAACGAAATCGAAAACGCGAAGGACATTCTGGGCGCGGTCTAACAAGCCGCCCGTTCCCGCAAATGTCGGAAAGCGGTCCACGATAAACTGGCAAATCGGGTTCTTCGGGGTTTTCTCGACCCAAACGTGCCATGGATCGATGGATTGCCCGAGGTTGGCTTTGTGCCGGCTGAGAAAGCGATAGTTGCTTTTCAGGCGTTCCTCGGGATCGCGCAGATAGGTGAAGAGGAAGGGCTGCTCGACATATTTGAGCATCTCCTCGTGAACGAAATGCCCCCAGATGAACCGAAGCGCGGCGACGTTTCTAATTTCGAAAAACTCGGGCCGCCCTTGGGCAAAGTTCTTGTGGAACGAGGTGTTCTGATAGAGCTGCGTCGGCGGTAGGCCCCTTTCGGCCATGCGCAGCAGGCTCGATCCCGCACATTTCGGGATGTGGAGGCCAACAAGGGTCGGCGATCTAGTGCCCGCTGCAGTCTCTTCGATGGTAGCATGTTTCATTGGTCGCCCTCTTTGGATTGCCCCATCGTCTGCTGCCAGTGAACGAAGCTGCGCACGGCGGGCGTGTCGTCCTCTGCGCGAGAAACGCCGGGGAATTGTAGCTCGGCCCGGTCGCCGGAATTTGCGAAAGATCCTCGCCGCGCAGAACCGCTTCAATAGCGTTAACGTGGATGTCCGTCTCCCAGCGCAGCGTGCGCATTTTCGCGATCTCGATCGACTTTTCTCTCCTTGCGGCGCATTCGTCCGGATTGCGCAGAAGATGATCGAAGGCCGCAGCGAGTGAGGCGGGGGACTGATACGCCAGTAGCGCAGAGCCATCGGAATAGTCGAAGAGGTTGTTGTAACGGTAGACGTCGACGGGGATGCAGCCTGCGGCCATCATCTCGAACGGAATGCGTGACGGGTTCGTCAGGCTGATGCAAAGGCCGATCGGAGAACTGTTGTATAGGCCGTTCAGATGCGCGAGATCGTCAACGAGGCCGAGATGTTCAAACTCAAAGGGCAGATCAGGCCGCGGCGCCGACCCGTAGGTGACGATTTCGAGATCTGGATGAATCAGCTTAACACGGCGCAGCGCCTCAAGCGCGAGTTCCGGCATCCGGCGCGGTTTGTCAGGTTGATAAAGAACCGCAATCCGCTTGCGTTTCTCGATGTCATCGAAGGGGCGGTAGATCGTTGTGTCGACCCCAAGGCCCGCGCCGATGGCGGGGCTGCCGAAACGGGTTTGGATCAGGTGGGGCAACCAGTGGCCGACGCACAGGTGCTGGAGGCCTTGCGCGAACGAATTTTCACCGCGCACGAAGCCATCCGACAGCATGTTGAACTCTGCTTCGTTGTCTTGCACGAGGTAGAATTTTTGCACATCGTCGCCATAGAGCGCGGCAACGGTCGAGGCGCTGTGCATGATTGTGGCAATGGCCACGTCCGGTGAGATTGGCGTCTGCCATGTGTCGTGTGTCGTGATGCCAGTGCCCGCGAGTTCTTGTTCGAGATATCCGTATTGCTCACCGCGCCCCTCGGAAAGCACATGCACGTTGTGGCCTGCGTGGGTCAATGCCTTCGCGAGATTGTAGATCGTCCGATGCCCGCCTGAGCCCCAGATCGGATGGGGGGCGTAAATCGCAATCTCCGCTGCCGTGCTTCGCAGATGCGATGGAATGGCTGGGGCTCGGTCCGGTCGCGCGAGGGAAAGACGCTGCGCGGGTGGCAGCTCTTCGAACGCGGTCTCGAACTCTTTTGAGGCGAGCGATGCATTTACCCAGCGCCGCTTCGCGAAATGTTCTGCGCTGGCGGCGTGGATCGCGTAGTCAGGGCTGTCGCTTGCGAAGGAGAGAGCCGTCTCCTCTCCCATATGGTCGGCGCTTCCTGTGCCAAATGTCTCATTGTGTTCGAGCGTGACAAATGCGTCGGCAACGCGCTGGTCGGGTGCCTTCATATAGGCGCGGGCAATCATATTCGCGAGATGGCGCAGGTCCTCTGACACAAGGCCATGACGACCGACATAGGCGAGGACGTCCTTTGCCGTGGCGAGGATTTCCCGCTGAAGCGGCAGAACTTGCTCCGTTATACAGCGCTCTTCACCTTCGATCACCTCGCGTAATGGCTCGCCGTCGTGATAGCCGATGACGGACCCGCCAAGCGCGTTCGAGATGAATTCGAGCGCTGCGAATTCCGAGATCGGGCGTTGATCCCCACGGTTTTCATCGAAGAGATAGCCGCACTTCGTTGTTCGTGTGGCTTGCGGGTTGAGGAACTCTTCGAGCCCGAGATAGCAGCCGTGCAGCGTCCCGTTGGTGACGCGCGCGAGGTTGTCCTGAATGGTCCCGCGCCACCCGATGTCAACGATCATGCGGGAGAGGTTTTCCTTCGGCGCAAAGCCGATTTCGGTGAGGTATTGCAAGAGCGCGTCACGCTGCGCCCATAGGCATTCACGCCCCGCGTCTCTGACCTCCGGATCTGCGAGGAAGGATAGGACGCGCGGGTCCTTCCATGGGAACTCAATAGGTGTTTCGAGATCGAGATCGTGACGCAAGGCTGCGGCTTTCCAGCTCTCCACCGGGATGTTCAACGTCACAGCAAGGGCTGCGAGAGACTGCGTTGAGTATTGGCTCCACAGCCGCATCAGATGTTCGGGGCTGAGGTCTGCGAGGGAGGCGGCGAAGCTTGCGCGACGACTGGTGTAGAGCATGTCCGCCTTTGGATAGGCGCCGGTATCGTAGACATCCTGAGACACCGCCTCCTCAAAGAGGGTCTTAAAGAATGCCCCTTCACGGGAGAAGAAATAGACTGTGTCTTGTCCCGTTCGATAGGCTTCTTCGATGATTTGGAGAGCGAAGCCGACGAAGAGAATGGTAAGCGCCTGCGCTGGGCACGTAGCGCCATTGGGATCGAAACCGGTGATTTTTGAAAGGTTTGCTGCGTGTTCCGTGAAGTCGCCGTTGAGGTGGCGGTGGTAGGCCTTTCCCGATGCGGTGTTCCGGCGCTCCTCAAAGGGTGAGGCATAAAGCTCCGCGGAGAAACCATGCCGCTGGGCATTTTCGACGTCGGTGCCGAACCGGTCGCCGATATGGAGAATGTCGCGCGGTTCATCAGGTTCGCGTGATGCTGCAACGTCGTAGAGACCGCCCTGTCGCTTCGTCTCCATATGGTCGCAGGAGACGTAGAACGCGTCGAAGGGGGAAACACCGTTCGAGTCGAGCAGCGTCCGAAGTGCATCTGCGCCGAGATAGAAATCTGAAATCGCGATCTTTCGCCCCTCGAAGCCGCTGAGGAGGGCCGTGACCGTGGGGTCGGGAGAGGTGGTGCGTGTTTCAATGGTGAGTTCGGCTTGCGCAACGCTGCGAAGGGCGTCCGGGTCTGTGATCCGAAGGTAGGAGAGCCAGAGAGCGGACATCTCTTCGAACTGGAACTCAAATACGGCGTCTGACGCCTTTGCCTCCGCGACGCGGCGCATTTGTAGAACATCGATAGGGTGAAGCGCACTCAAATGTGGATACGCGTGTCGTTGCGTGAGCCAAAGTGCACGGGCGGCGCGGAGTTTGGTCTCATCCGGATAGCAATCACGCCTGAGAACCGTGTCCCAGATGTCGCAAGAAAGTGTGCCGCCCTTTGCCTGTTGCGCGACATGCCGGACGAATGCGTCGTCGATTTCCGGCGTGCCAAAGGTCTCCGTGGTATCAGGAATGTCGAAAGGCGTCAGATCGTTCTGGCCGCGATAGGAATAGGTCTTGTCGACATCAAAGCCATTGCGTGCCTTTACGGCTCCCCAGTCATCCACGGGCAGAAGCGCGGATAGAGGGATATTTGCGAAGCTTCCCGATGTGGGGTCGAGATCATCTGGCCGGTGGATCGGAAGTTCTTTGATGGCGCCCGTTGCGATGAGATGGCGTTCGAGGTGAGTGAGGGTGTCGGATTGGGACGGACTTTCGCGTTCTGCACGCGCCAGATCGAACCACGCGTTCGGACGGATGCCAGCCCGTTCTCCATAGAGGAGATAGTGCAGGCAGATGTCGATTGTCGTCACCGATGCCGTCGGAAACTGCGCATTGTAGACCTTCGGGACGACATGGGCGCGGACAAGATGTGCCCGCACAAGCAACTCCCACGGCGGCAAGAGCCAGGTCTGAGATGGATGAGGGCTACGCCCTTCCATAAACCCGAATTCGAGATAGTGGAGCAACGGCACAATTCCGGCCTCGCGCACATCTTCGTTTGTGGTGAGGTAATGTTCGGCATCAAACTTGTCAGTCAAACCGAAATCGGCGGCATGGCCGAAGGCGAAATAGTGCATCACAGGGTCGATGTCTGACTGCAGCGAGGCCTCCTGTTGACTTAGGTAGGCGGAACGATCTACCGCGCCGATGCAGCGCGAACGGAGAAGTCGTCCCGTCTCGGTCAAACGGGCAGAAGGATCAAAACCCTCGCTCGGGCGTCGACCTTCGAACTGGCCATAGACGAGGTAGTGGGCGAGGGGGCTTACATCTCCGATGTCTGGATTGTTGGCACGGTAAAAACGCGTGTCGAAGAACGGGGATGGAGATAGGCCAGCGCGCCAGCCCTTGGAGGTATAATGCGCTGCTGCTGCGTCGAAACTCGCGGGCGGGCGACCTTTGACTTGGGCGCGGTAAAACTCGAAATCGAAGACATCCGAGAGTTTCAGGGCGGGTTTGAACAAGTGTGAACCGCCGGGAGCGATCTGTGCCGACGTGTTTTTTTCGGCTCGACCTGCCGCTGTTTCGCAGGTGCGAAGGGCTTTCCCTGACGCGATGGGATCAATCTTGGATTGTAGAATGTTCTTGTGAGAATGATGCACTGGGCCGCCGTCACGTTTAAGGGTTGGAACAGGAAGAACGCGGTTTCTGGCTATCGGTTTAAGGTAAATAATCCTCTAATGCCTGATCTGGCGCTTTGAGTGTGATCGGCCCCACGCAAGTTTAAATCGCGCTTTCCCCAACAGAAACGCGCCTCTTGGCGTGTCGTTTTCTTCGCCAAATGCATCCATGGGTTGCGCGGTATTTGCGTGCGCAGCAATCCGGCGCTGCTGCCGTTTACGGTAAATCAATGACATAAACCCGATTCCGCGCGATAATCGTCCCCATCATAGGAGGGGGAAATGCATGATCGTGCTTTATCCGTAAAAGGCCTGTCTCTTTCATTGTGCGCGGGGTTGGCGTTTTTTCAATTGCCGATGACGCCTGCGTGGGCACAGTCCACTGATTCACCTCAGGCAGTGTCTTCGACTGCTGAAATGCCGAATGACGCGCTCCGAAGTGAAGGGCTGACTTTGCTCTATGGTCTTGAGGGGCGGGAGATTGATGTCGCGAGGGGGCTCGCTCTCCTGAAGCAGGCCGCAGATAGGGGGGATGCCGAGGCTCAGAGGGAACTGGGCTCAGCACTCCTTTGGGGGCGGGTCGCCGCCGCTGATCCGGTTCAGGCGCGGGCTTGGCTCGAGAAAGCGATTGAGGGCGGAGATGCCTCCGCACAGCGCATTCTGGGGGAACAGTTGGTCGCCGGATGGGCGCTGCCACGGGAAACTGAGACCGGACTTGCCTTGCTTGAAGCAGGTGTCGAGGCTGAGAATGTCGGCGCTATGACGTCGCTCTCGACGCTGTATCTCTACGGAACGGGCGTGCCGCGCAATGTCAATCGCGCTTTGGATCTCGCCGAACTGGCGGCAGAGGCGGGGGACGGAACCGCTCTGTGGAAAGTCGGTGAAATGTGGATGTGGAGCGAACGCGGTGCAACCACGGCCGAGGCGATGTTAAACCGTGCGGGCGAACTTGGTGAGGCGCGCGCCTACGCAACGCTCGCAGAGGGGGCAATGTATGGCTACCTTGGCGGCGGAAAAGTTTCTCGCGCGAAATACAAAGGATATGCCGAGAAAGCCCGCGAGGCGGGTAACACCCGCGTTGCTGTGCTTGATGCCAACCGTCAGATGTGGGGCATCAATATGCGCGCGAGCGGACCTGCGACGCTCGCAGGGCTCAGAGCCGCTGCCGAGAATGGTAATGGCGATGCTGCACAGTTCCTCATTCGCCTGCTACGAGACGGGAACAGGCTCAATGTCCGGCGGAACGTGTCTGGCGCCGAAGAAGCGCTCGAAGAGTTCGCGCCGCTCCTTGACGAAATCGAGTATTGGCAGCTTGAGCGCACGATTCAGGCGCGGCGCGCCTATACGCCCTCTGGCTACAAAAAGCTTGCGGAAGCTGTGAATGCGTATCCCGCCCGCATGTCAAGCGCGTTTGCGCAAGACCTCTATAAGGCGAACCCGAATGCAATGATTTACCTGTTGCAGATGAAACTCTCGGAAGAAGGGTTCTTTGCGGCAAATCCGAACGGCTACGCGGACAAACGCACGATCCGCGCGCTTAACAAGGCGTGCCCGAGCTTGCCTGACAATCCGGCCTGTGACGATAGCGTCATGCGCCCGGACATTCTCGGAGCGCTTCTGGCAAGGAGCTAAAATATGCAGGCAAAAGAATTGGGGCGCCCGTTGCCTTCTGACGGACGTTCCGACCGTGTGCTGTGGACGGGTGCGCTTGCGGGGCTCGCGTTGTTCGTCCTGAGATTGATTGCACTGCGTCCGGATATGGATGGGCTTCGTGCCAGCCTTGTTGGACAACTATTTTTACAGGGTATCTGGCAGGATTGGTTGATCTTGTTGCTCCTCACCTACGGCGTCCTCACGTTTCTACGCGGGGCTGCGCGACCGGTTGCGCGTCGGATGCTCACTGGCATGTATGTCGTTTCTCTCTCCGTGATCTTGTTATGGGGGGCGGTGAACATTACCGCGCTTCGGATGCTTGGCGCGCCCGTGACGGCGGATTGGGTCGCCTATTCCGATGTGGCGCATACAGATGTGATATTCGATAGCCTTCCACACGTTCTGTCCATGAGCGGGGTTCTGATGACCCTTTCGCTGCTCGTGGTGGTCTTTGGTGGCGCGCGCGTGTTGGCGCGGGAGCGGTTCCCGGGGGCAGGGCCTCTTTTGGGCGTCTATGGTGTGAGTGTCGTGCTTGGTCTCGCCTTGATCTCGACGCCCGTGGCCGGTAGCGCGGAGCGACGAGTGAACCCGCTTGTCGCGTTTGCGCGGTCCTTTTCGCAGTCCGCAACGCCGGATGCGCTCATTCTTTTGCAGAATGTCGGTGATGTGACGCAGGCGTTTGAAAGGGTGTCGGGTGCGCCAAGGCCCTCCGAACCAGCCATTCCGATCCGCAATGTGGTCTTCTTCGCGTATGAATCGACGCCCGCGCGGCAGACGCAGGGGTGGGAGGGAGCCTATCCTGTGACACCGAACCTCGCGGCTGCGCTCGATCACGGGATCGCTTTTGATCGCGCCTATGCCCATGTGCCGGCCTCGAACTATTTCCTCGTATCTGCCTTTGCGGGCATCGTGCCGGAGCTTTCGAGCGTCTCTATGACGGAAACGCACACGGCGGATAATCTCCCTAACCTGCCGTCTGTGTTGGGCGCGGCTGGTATGCGGACCGCGTGGTTCAATTCAGCGGACAACCGGTTCCAGAATACCGGAGGGTTCCTAACCGCGATTGGCTTCGATCATGTCGTCGACTATCGCGATTGGACCTGTGAGGAGGGTGTCTTCGAGGTCACGAACGTCACCGACCGGTTCCGCAATACGTCGTCTGATCTGTGCACAGCGGATCAAATGAAGATGTGGCTGGACGATGATCCCGACGCGCCCTTCTTTCTCGCCTTCCGGACAGGCATGACCCACTATCCTTATTTCCCGGGGCAGGAACCGCAGACCTACGTTGAGGACGAGACCTACAACCGGTATCTCAACGCGCTCCGCGTCGGAGATGAGGCCTTTGGGGAACTCATGGCGCATCTTGAGGCACGTGGCCTGCTCGAAGAAACCCTGATCGTTGTCATGGGAGATCACGGCGAAGCGTTCGGAGAGCATGGAACCTATGTGCACGCGGCGTCGATCTATGAGGAAAACGTGCATGTGCCGATGGCCTTCATCAATCCCCAACTGTTTTCAGGATCGCGCAGCGATGTGATTGTCTCCATCTCGGACGCAGCCGCCACGATCACCGATCTCCTCGGGATCGAAACCCCGCCTCAGTGGGAAGGCCAGTCGGTGTTTGCAGAGACGCGACCGCATGGCGCGATCTTCTTTGCGCCGTGGAACGGGTTCCAGATCGGGTTCACAGACGGGGACCGCAAGTTCATCATCAACGCGAATTCGGGAGAGGCGGAGCTCTACGACCTCGCGACTGACCCGTATGAGAAGACCGATATTGCCTTGTCTGATCCAGGTGCGCTCGCCGATGCGCAGCGGGTGATGGCGGCTGCGGTTTCAGTGCACAAGGCGCGGATGGCAGCCATCCTGTCCGGCGAGCTTCCCACCCTGCCTAAGACCCGCGCGACGGAGATCGTTTTGACCGTCTCGGGAACCGCGTTCGGTGAGGCGCCGAAAGGGTGGGTGTTCCTGGATGGTGAAGATATCGGCGGGTTCGAGGTCGCATCCGCTCCCGATACGAGCAACCAAAGCGCGACACGCGATGAGATCAACGCCGCCTTCATGGACATCCGTCTGCCGGTTATTCTCGATCCCTGCTCAAGGGAATTGGAGATTTATTTCACGAACGACAAATGGGCTGGCGAGGGGCTGACGGGCGATATCGACCTGCTTCTGCGACGTGTCATGGTCGATGGCGTGAGCTATACCTCCGGACGCTTTACTGAGCTTAGTGGGGGAGGCGGAGGGATCGACGGCACAGACTACAGATTCTATCGCAAGGGGGGAATCACCATCGGTCTTGAGCTCTCACCAGCCTGCCTGACGACTGTTTTGGCGGTCGACTCGCCTTAGACGTGTTGCGATAGGTCAGTGAAGTTGTTGATTTGTTTGGGTATAATTAAGTGTGGAATAAAAGTGGAGGAAATGTGTTAATATTGTGTCTTGGGCGCTGAGGGGCGTCCGAAAGGGGGGAGAATGTTTGGTAAGAAAACATTCACGCTCAGATTTGACCAAGGTGATTCTAACGTGCGCCACACTGTTCTCGTGGCAGGGGGCGCTGGGTTCATAGGGTCCAATCTGATACGTGTACTATTGGAAGAAGGGGACCGGGTCATTTGCCTGGATGATTTGTCGACTGGGCGACACGGAAACATTTCGGATTTGATTGCGCATCCGCGGTTCAGGTTCATCCTGCACGACATTGTTGAGCCTTTCACGCTCTCGATGCCCGTAGATCAAATCTACAATCTGGCCTGTCCGGCCTCACCGCCGAAGTATCAATATGATCCGTTGCAGACGTTCAAAACGTCCGTAATCGGCGCGTTGAATCTTTTGGAACTGGCGCGTGAGAAACGCGCGCGCATCCTTCAAAGCTCTACGTCCGAGGTCTATGGCGATCCTGATCATAGCCCGCAGGAGGAAAGTTATCGCGGCAATGTTGCCACGATCGGTCCGCGGGCCTGCTATGACGAAGGCAAGCGGGCAGCCGAAACGCTCTTTTACGAGATGCATCAAGTGCATGGAGTGGATGTGCGGATTGCACGCATCTTCAACACCTACGGTCCGTGGATGGATCCGAGCGACGGTCGTGTCGTGTCGAATTTCGTCGTTCAGGCGCTGTGTGAAGATCCGCTGACGGTCTACGGTGACGGGACGCAGACGCGCTCGTTCTGCTACGTCTCGGATATGGTCGCAGGGCTAATGGCCTTGATGAACGCACCGGAGGTGCTCGGCACGATCTCTGACCCTGTGAATCTCGGGAATGCGGACGAGTTTACTATGCTCGAACTCGCTGAGCTTGTTCTGGAGAAAACCGGATCGCGGTCTCCGCTGGTGCACAAACCACTGCCGAAACATGACCCATTGCAGCGCCGGCCAGATTTGACGCGGGCGCAGAACCTTCTCGGCTGGCGTCCCAAGGTCTCGTTGAGCGAAGGGCTTTCTATGACAATTGATTACTTCGCGGGAGAGCTGGTTGCCAGCCAGGAACGGAGGCGCGTAGAGGAGGGAGGCCGACTATGAGCTTACCCAGAGCCGTGTTGGTGACTGGAGGTGCCGGTTACATCGGTTCGCATTTTTGTAAAGCGCTCGCGGAGGCGGGGAGCATTCCCGTCTCCTTCGACAATCTTTCCAGGGGGCATGCCGATGCCGTCAAATGGGGTCCGCTCGTCGTTGGCGATTTGCGGGATCCCGGACTTCTTTTGGAACGCACATTGACCGAACACCGGATTGAGGCCGTCGTTCATTTTGCGGCGCTTGCCTATGTCGGGGAAAGCGTCGAGCGCCCTGAGCTTTACTATGACAACAATCTCGGATCGATGATCGGTCTGCTCACGGCCATGAAACGCGTCGGCGTGCGCCATATGGTCTTTTCATCGAGTTGCGCCACCTATGGCGTGCCGGACCATCAGCCGATCACGGAAGACATGCCCCAGCGGCCAATCAATCCGTATGGGCGGACAAAGCTGATCTGCGAATGGATGCTTCAGGACGCACATGCGGCCTGGGGTCTCGACTATGCAGCGCTCAGGTATTTCAACGCGGCTGGTGCAGACCCGAGTGGCGAACTCGGTGAACGGCATGAGCCTGAAACGCATTTGATACCGATCGCTCTGAGAGCGGCCTCTGGGGCTGGGGCCGCTCTCAACATCTTCGGCACGGATTATCCGACGCCGGATGGGACATGTATCCGTGATTACATCCACGTGAGTGATCTCGCGCGGGCACATGTTCTGGCGCTAGAGCATCTGTATTCCGGCGAAGGGTCGATGGCGCTTAATCTCGGGACGGGACGCGGCGCATCCATACGTGAGGTGCTGCAGACTATTGAACGGGTCACGGGGCGGCCCGTGCCGGTAATCGAGGCGCCGAGACGGGCGGGCGATCCTGCGGAGTTGACGGCTGACCCGCAGCGCGCGGCGGAGATTTTGGGATTCCGCACGGCATACGACCTGAATCAGATCGTCGCCGATGCGGCGCCTTGGTTTGAACGTGATAGAACGGATTTGTCTGCATGAAGAGACGCCATCCAGCTCTTGAACCTCGTCCGATGCTCGCGCCAGTGTTCTCGCGGGGGCGTGCGATCTGGTATCGGGTTTGGGTTGCTGTCTGGCTCGTGTCGGCCGGATGGTTCTGGGTCTGGTGGTTGGAGCCTTCAAATGTCATCGGACCTTGGCGATATTGGATCGTCACCGTAGGGATCGCGTTTGTTTGGGCGATGCTCGCCTATTTCATTGTCGTGTTCCTGCAGGCTGTGCGGTCCGTTGCGCCTGATCCGGAGCCGGGTCAGTGGCGCGTTGCGATGATTACCACCAAGACGCCGAATGAACCCTTCGCGGTTGTGCGCAAGACGCTCGAAGCGATGCTGGCGCAAGACTATCCGCATGACACGTGGCTCGCTGACGAACAGCCTTCGGAAGAAACGCTTGCGTGGTGCGAGGCGCATGGCGTGAAGGTGTCGAGCCGTTTTGGTATCGAAGAGTATCATCGCGAGACCTGGCCGCGCCGAACACGGTGCAAGGAGGGCAACCTCACCTACTTCTACGATACCTTCGGCTATGAGGCCTACGATATCGTGAGCCAACTCGATGCGGATCATGTCCCGCAGGAGGGCTATCTGAAAGAGATGCTACGGCCCTTTGCAGATCCGCAGGTCGGCTATGTCAGTGCGCCGTCCGTATGCGCCGCGAATGCGAAAGAAAGCTGGGCTGCCCGCACGCGCCTCTATAAGGAAGCCGGTTTCCACGGCGTCTTTCAGGCCGGTTATACCGCCATCCTCGCGCCGATGTGCATCGGATCGCATTATGCCGTGCGGACCGAAGCGCTCAAACAGGCCGGTGGGCTCGGCCCCGAGTTGGCAGAGGACCATTCAACGTCGATGCTGATCTCGGCGGCCGGATGGCGCGGTGTGCACGCCATAGATGCTGATGCGATTGGCGATGGGCCTGCGACGCTGCCGGATCTCGTGACGCAGGAATTCCAGTGGTCGCGGTCTCTGATGAGTCTGCTTCTCACCTACACGCCGAAATACCTGATGAAACTGCCTCTGCGACTGAAGTTTCTCTTCGTCTTGTGCCAGAGTTGGTACCTGATGTTCGCTTTGTCGATGTTGATGATGTACCTGCTCCCGATCATCGCGGTTACATTCGATATCCGTTTTGCAGATGTCACCTATCCGGGCTTCATCGGCCATGTTGTGCCTCCGACTGTCATTATTTTGTACATCTACGCGAATGCACGCAACGACGGCCTCTTCCGGCCGCGTGATGCCAAGGTGATTGCGTGGGAAAAAGCCTTGTTCGAACTGGTCCAGTGGCCTTGGGTGCTCTGGGGCTGCCTCATGGCAGTCTATGACCGGATCACAGGTCGTTTCGTGGATTTCCGGATTACGCCAAAAGGCGAGGCCACGTCTGTGTCCCTGCCTGTCCGCGTGGTCGGAGTGTATCTGCTATTGGCTGTTGGCGCGATTGCGCCTGTGGTTTTCGTCTCGCAGACAGTCGAAGCGAAGGGGTTCTACCTTCTCTCGATCGTTAATGCGGTATTTTACATTATTCTCGTTGCGGTGATCCTCGTCCGCCACGTGAAGGAAGCGCATCTGAAGGGTCTCAGGCTCTCTCACCCCGTGCAATACGCGGCATACGGGCTGAGTTTGACGCTCGTCATGGCATTTTCTGCGCTTGGTGTTACACTACGAGGTGCGGAGAGCCTGCGATATCTTGCGATCGGGGTCGCGCCGATCCAACTGACACGAGTCGAGTATGTCGTATCGGGCGCAGGCATGGGCCAGCGGGGCGACGTTCATATTCGCTTCTCACCGAATGTGTCCGACTGGTTCTCAAACCAAAGGGAGGGGAACTATGATGATCTCATTTCGAAATAGCTTGATAGCAATGGGGACCGCTGTTGGTCTCGCAGGGGCGGCTTTTGCCGGACCGGTCGACGTGCCGCCCGGTGATATCCCGTTCGGGGTCTATGATCCTGACGGCGATTTCATGGCGAAGAACCCGGTCGTTGTCGAACACCTGTTCCTGCCATGGGAGGACGTCTTCCTGCCATCGCTAAACGACGCGGACGAGTATGCACGCGAACGCAATCGTGCGCTTCTGGTGACGTTGGAGCCATGGACGTGGTCGCGTGACGAACGCAACACGGCTCAGTATCTGCGGCGCGGAATTGAGCGCGGTGAATATGATCCGAACATGACAGCCGTGTGCCAGGTGCTTGGGACTCTGAAGAGCCCGGTCACACTCCGGTTCGCGCATGAGATGGATGACGAATCCGGTCAGTTCATCTGGTCTGGCTGGAATCCGGATACCTATATCTCGGCCTATCGTCATATGATTGATCTGTGCCGCGAAAGCGCGCCGAACATCACCGTGATGTGGTCGCCACTCGGAAACGAAGACATGGGCGACTACTACCCAGGCGATGACTATGCCGATCTGATCGGTCTCACGGTCTTCGGGCTGCAGACATGGGATCAGGCAAAGTACGGCGGTGACCGGACTTTCGACGACATCTTTGCACCTCGCTACGAGCGCGCTGCCATTTATGGCAAGCCGGTCGTTGTCGCCGAACTGGGATATGTCGGGAAAGAAGACTACGTGGAGATGTGGAAGCAGAGCGTCCGCGCCGAGAAAACCCAGTATCCGAATCTCGTTGGTGTGTTCTATTTCAACCAGCGAGAAGTCTATCCGTGGCCCGAAAATTTCGGCGCTCCGGATTGGAGGATCAAAAACCAAGTGCTTAATTGATAGGCATTGGCAAGGTTTCGCCAATCGTGGCGTAGCCCAGTAAAGCAGACTAAAACTTTGACGGCGCTCGGGAAACTCCCGGGCGCCGTTTTGTCGCAGGGCGCGACACATTTCAGACACATTCTTGCCACGGGGATGCGCGGGTTGACCGATACACCAAAGTTCTGCGAGTTCACGTCGTAGAGAGCGCAGGTCCTGACTTCGATACGGACCAAGGCGTCAAATCGAGAGGCAGGAAAGATGACTTCTTCTAAACGTGTGAGCGTGGCATTTGCCATGGTAGTGGGGCTGTCGACTGTTGGTGCAGTCGCTGAGGTTACTCCGGGATTTGATGAGCAAAGCCCGACCGTCGTGAAAACGTCTGCGGGCAAAGGCTCCGCACGGTTCGACTGGCTGAACCAAGGCAAAAGCGCACCTGTGCAGCAGGCATCCGTATCCCCGTCTCTTGGCGTTGGAAGCTGGATTTGCTCCCCCTCCGGTTTTGGCTCCAAATCGAAATGTTTCCGCCGCTGATCCGGTCTTCGATCTTTTGAACAATCGTTGAATGAAATGGCCCTGATTGCGCATCGTACGAGGTTGCAGGGGCCACTTTTCAGAGGTTGATTTCTAGAGCGAGTACACCTGATGCGGTTCCGGAATTTCGACGCTCATGCCGTCGAGCGTTTCGGCAAACGCAGTCATCGCCCGCATTTCCCCGTGAACGAGGAATACGCGTCCGACCCCTTCAATTTGCCGAAGCCAGCCACGGAGATCATCTGCATCCGCATGAGCGGAGAACCCGTTGATCGTGTGAATCTTGGCGCGCACCGGAATTTCGTCTCCGAAAAGCTTCACCTGTTTGGCGCCGTCGATGATGATCCGCGCGAGGGTGCCTTCGGCGGCATAGCCGACAAAAATCACGCTGCAATCTTTGTGCGGGAGGTTGTGACGAAGGTGGTGGCGGACGCGACCACCGGTGCACATGCCGGAACCTGCCATAATCACTGCGCCGGACCGGATGCGGTTCAGAGCCATAGAGTCTTGCGCCTCACGCGTGAAGTGAAGCTGCGAGAGGGCAAACGGATCTCCACCCCCCTTGATCGTGAGGCAAAGCTCGGGACGTAGCGCGTCTTCGTGCCGTTTGAAAATCCGTGTTGCTGAAATCGCCATGGGCGAGTCGAGAAAGACTTGCATCGACTTGCGCAGCCGCCCCGTGTTCATCCCACTTCTGAGATACCAAAGCAGTTCCTGTGTCCGTTCGAGCGCGAAAGTCGGGATGATCACGTTCCCGCCGCGCGCGTCTGCATCATTCACAGCGTCAAAAAACTCTTCGATGGAGGCCGCAAGGCTTCGGTGGTTCCGGTCACCATAGGTGGTCTCCATGACGACAATGTCGGCGGCTGGTGGCGGCTTTGCGTCGGTTAGGAGAGGCCGGCCTACCGGTCCGAGGTCGCCGGAGAACAGAATGCGCTTTTCCTCACCGTGTTCGGAGAGTGTCAGGAGGATGGAGGCCGATCCGAGGATATGTCCTGCATTGTAGAAGCATGCCGTGATGCCGGGGAACAGCTCTATGGGGGTCTCGTAATCGGCAATCCGCCCGAACCGGTCCACGGCGTCGAGCGCATCCATCGTGTCATAGAGCGCCTCAAACCGGTCCCCGCGTTCGCCGTGCCGGTGGTGCCTCCGTTCGGCCTCTTCATGCAGGTGCGCCGAGTCCATCATCACGAGCCGCGCGAGATCGCGTGTTGCCGCCGTCGAGATGATCTCCCCCCGAAACCCGCGTTTAACCAACAAAGGCAACCGCCCACAGTGATCGAGATGAGCGTGCGTGAGCAGGACCAAATCAATCTCTGACGCCGCAAATCCGAACGGAGCTGAGTTGTCTTCATGCAGGCCTCTGCCGCCTTGGTGCATGCCGCAGTCGATCAGGATTTTGCGACCCTGACATTCAATCAGATGACAGGACCCCGTGACCTCTTGGGCCGCACCGTGAAAGGTGACTTTCATGACGATCCTCCTCCTCTTGGGGCGCCAATGTGTGCGAAGACTCAGCGTGGCCAGCCTCCGCATACTCAGTCTACGCCGTTTTCGGAACAAAAGCGAAATTCCGCCTCGATGCGCTTCTCTGAGGCACATCATACGCGGCGCGGCCGTTCCCGTGTATACTCACGGCAGTTTCCGCGGGGGAGGAGGCGCCATGAAACGTGAGTTGCCGAAAAATGACGCCGTGCCAGAGGTCGAGGAGCCTTTGGAAAATGAGGGCCAAGGCGCCGAGCATTACAATCTGCTCGACCGTTATGCGCAGGCGACGCTTGCCCAAATGACTGCGGGCATATCGCCGTATTCCTACAATCAGGCCTTCATGGACTGGCTCGTCCACCTCAGCCGCGCACCGGGGCGACAGGCGGATTTGGTCAACCATGCGCAGGAAAATGCGTTAGGCCTCGTCCGGCACGGCTTTAACGCGATGACCGGCGGGGATGAGCCGCCGCCGTTCAAGACGGGCGTGAACGATCACAGGTTCGTGGACGAGGGATGGCAGCGTGCGCCTTTCACGTTCTGGCAACAGGCCTTTCTCGCCACTCAGGACTGGTTCGATTATGCCGCACGTGACTTTCGAGGCTTGCGCACGCAGGATGCGGATCGGGTCCAGTTTATGTATCGCCAATGGCTCGATCTGATCTCTCCGTCGAACTTTCCTTGGATGAACCCAGAAATCATCCAAACAACGATGGAGCAGGGCGGACGGAACCTCGTCGAGGGTGCCGCGCATTTCTACGATGACTTCATGCATGTCATCACCGAAGAGCGCCGCCCGCCGCCTGAAGGATATCGTCTCGGAGAAGACCTCGCCTGCACGCCGGGGTCTGTGGTCTTCCGCAACGATCTGTTCGAACTCATCCAGTACCCACCGCAGACCGAGAGCGTTCACAAGGAGCCGATACTTTTCGTGCCCGCGTGGATTATGAAATACTATGTGCTCGACCTGTCGCCGAAAAATTCGATGATCCGGTATCTGGTCGAGAACGGTTTTACGGTCTTCGTCATATCGTGGTGCAATCCCACCAAGGCGCAGGCGGATCTGTCTTTGGAAGATTACCGAAAGCGGGGCGTCATGGCGGCGCTGGATGTGATCAGTGCAATCGCTCCAGGGGAGAAAATCCACACGAACGGATATTGCCTCGGTGGAACCATCCTCGCGATCACGGCTGCGACCATGGCGCGGGACGGAGATGACCGCCTCGCAAGCGTGACCCTGATGGCAACGCAGGTCGATTTCAGCGAGGCCGGTGAGTTGCTTCTGTTCCTCGACGAAAGCCAGGTTGCGCTGCTCGAGGACATGATGTGGGAGCAGGGGTATCTCGACCGGCCGCAGATGTCGCGCATCTTTGCCGTGATGCGGAGCGAAGACCTGATCTACACGCGCGCGGTGCGTCGCTATTTTCTCGGAAAGGATGATCTGCCAACGGATCTCGGTGTCTGGGCGTCCGATACAACGCGGATGCCTGCACGAATGCACGGTGAATACCTCCGCGGACTGTTCCTCGAAAACCGGCTTACGGCAGGACGCTTCGCGGTCGAGGGGCAGGTGATCGCGCTCAAGGACATCCGCGCTCCCATGTTCATTGTCGGCACTGAAAGCGATCACATCGCTCCGTGGCAGTCGGTCTATAAGACGAGCCTCTTCACCGATAACGACATGACACTTGTTGTGACAAACGGTGGGCACAACACCGGCATCCTGAGCGAGCCGGGGCACCCGTCACGTCACTACCGGATCGCCCGCCGCAAACCGGGGGCGGCGTATATCGCGCCAGATGACTGGTTTGCAGAGCAGGAACCGAAGGAGGGGTCGTGGTGGTCCGCGTGGTTGAAGTGGTTGCGTGCGCGAAATGGCGATGAGGCCGCGCCGCCGTCGCTTGGCGCAGCCGAGCAGGGCTATCCGATCATCGAGCCTGCGCCCGGCAGCTACATTCACCAAGGCTAAAACGACGGACAGGTCTCTGTTCCTGCTGGTCATGGCTGGTGCTATGATCAGCGGCAAGTTGGATCAGTCGATATTCTAATTGCGGGAAAAGATGGCAAACAAACATAAGGTGAAGCGCGCATTTCGGTTTTCGATTTATACCGGAACAGCAGCTGGCCCCCTGACGCTTATATTTTACTTCGGTGCGACATGGGAAATCATCCCGATGAATATCGCAATGTTTCTGGGATGGGTTTCAACTGGTTTGTTTGCTGTCTCGTTTTACGCCCTGTTAAATGGCGTGTTTATGCCGATCATCGGTGGATATCTTTTCGAGAACGTTTTTAGTGAAAGCCAGCGAGACCATCTCCGTCGATCAAAGCTTCAAAGAATGTTGCTGCATCTCGACGAATATGAATGAGTTTTGAACCGGCACAGGTTCGTAAAGCGCGCTTTTGCTATTTCCCTCTGCGACTGTCAAAGCCCGAAACGCGGGATCCATCGTCCGCATTCGCCTCTTTTCGTGCAATGCCCGCGTGGTCCGGTCAGCATAATGAAACAGCCACATCCGCTGTGTTGGGGCGGTGGCACAATATTCATTTGCTGTTTGGGAAATTTGGAGGCGAGTACCGGAATCGAACCGGTGTACACGGATTTGCAAAAGGTATGCACATGAATATACTTATGAAAAATAATTAGTTACAATGTATTGTAACTAATGTGCACTAAATAGTGCACAAAAATGTGCGCCAGATGCTGTTTGGCTTTTGAAGCGTTAGTTTGCACAAAGCTCTGCAAAAGCATCACTCGAAAATTGCGTTCGAATAATGCAACATGTAACACATCCGTTGAGCAGTAGGGAGACAACAGTTGCAGAAAAATGTAATCCAACACGGTGACGCACGGAATTTGCTCGCAGGAGTTCAAGAGGCGAGCGTAGCACTTAGTTTTTGGTCACCGCCATATTTTGTTGGAAAGGAATACGAGCGCGACGCAACGTATGAGAGTTGGCAGGAATTGTTGAAATCAGTAATCGCGGGTCATGGTCGCGCGTTAAAGCCTGGTGGCTTTATGGTTATTAACATCGCGGACATCCTTTGTTTTGAAGACCCAAACATTCCGAGATTTCAGTCAATGAACATTGCACGGCAAAGGTCGCCAATTACGCGAGATATGGTCCTCGATGCAAAAGCAGCACATCCGAATTTCAATAGAAACCAGCTTGCAGAATTGTTGGGGTGTTCCGAGCAAACAATCGACCGCAGACTGAACGGCAACAATATCAGGGGCGGCAAGTACGCTACACAAACAAAAGTAAAGCTTGTGGGCGGCAACTTAGAAAAATATGCGGAAGAAGTAGGGCTATACTTATACGATAAAAGGGTTTGGGTGAAAGACGCTGCATGGGCGAACTCCAAGTGGGTATCAAACTCGTTGAAGGCAGTGTCAGAAACAGAGGACATTTACGTTTTTTGGAAGCCTGGCGAAACAGTAATCGACCGAAGTAAAATTCCGCAGAAAGAGTGGAAAGAATGGGCTAATCGGCAGGTTTGGTATATCGACTCTGTCCGTAAAAACGACGACCACGAAGCCAAATTCCCTCTTGAATTGGCAAGCCGAGTAATTCGGCTTTATTCAAGTGAGGGGGATTTGGTTTTGGACCCGTTTATGGGGTCAGGAACAACTGCGGTCGCTGCACTAAACTGGGGTAGAGACTTTCTCGGTTTTGAAAAGGAACGAAAGTATGTCGAACTCGCAGAGCGTAACATCAAGTCTTTTCTCGCGGAGCCTAGGCTAGCGTTGTAGTTCTGACACGCCAATCTGCGATTTTCGACAGCAACTCAAAACTAATTCTTGCGCGAACTTTTAACGGGTCTTTCCCTTTGTCGTCTTTGCCTGGAAACAGCAGGCTGGGATGTTGTTTTAAATAGTTAGGTGACACAGTAAGAGGGATCCCGTTTGGAATGGTGATTAAAGATACTTTCGACAAGGGTTGTCCGCTTTCACCAATTCCTTCCTGCAAGGACAGCATTTTATACACTGGTTTTATAGCCATCATGATAACGGGCGCCACCGTTCCGTCACTCAAAACATACAGTGGAGGGATAGAACAGTGAAAAGGATGTGAAGTACGCTTGCCCGTCGCAGTTAGAATTGAGTTTGAGATTCCTTCCGCGGGTGAATTCCAAATACCGTCACCAGAAATCTGATTGTGGCTCATAACCGTGTGTGAGAAGTCATCTCTTGGACCGACTGACTTAATGTCAATGAACAGCCAAGCAGAGGCAGTTATGCCGTTTGTGATTCCTAAAATATCATTTGAAGAGACAACGTAACGTTGGTCTGGACCTGTAGGCAATCCTACATCTCGCGGTTGATACCCTTCTAAAAAGTCTATCACTTTACTTCCGAGCGCGTGTTCGCCAACCTCAATCCACGGAAACTGGTCTCCTACTGGTGCTCGACCACGCTTTTCTGGTGGATAGTTTTTCCAAAATGCATGTAGGTAGCTCGCCTCATCGTAGTCTCGGCGGATTGCAACCATATGTTCCTGAAGTTTGTTGAAAATTAAGTCAGAGAAATATTTTTCTAGTTCGATAAGAGTCGATGGGTCCGCTACAAATTGGTTCCGTGCTTCGTTATATATTTTATGTTGGAATTCTTGGTATTTCTCAAACATTTGTTCCCCACACTTTTTTGCAGGGATGCCATGTTTCAAATATTAAGGCAACTCTCTAGACGGCTAACTTCGTCGCATTGAGTAACCATAGGCAAGCGATAGTGCATTCACTTTAATCACACGAAATCAAATTAATTCAATCGCGTTGCGCAGCTTGCTTTCGTTGTAATCAATGTAACGCTGCGTCGTGCTGATGTCCTTGTGCCGCGCCAGCGCCTGTATCACCCGCACGTTCACGCCCTTGTCCGCTAGCTCCGTCAAAAACTGCCGTCTACCGCTGTGCGAGCTGGCACCTTTAATGCCAGCAAGTGCGTAGAAGCGAGCGAACAAGTTGACGATGGTTTGCGCACTAAAGCCACCATGTTTTGCGCTGAAGAACAACGGCGCGTTTTGTTTACTGATATGGCGAGGGTAGGTGGCGGCATATGAGGCAAGTGCTTTGTGCAGTCGCTTGCTTACAAGCACAGTGCAAGCTTCATCACCCTTTGTCTGCGTAGCTGCCAAATACACCGTGTCACGGGCATTGCCGTCCGCATCAAACACGTCTCCAACTTTCAGTGCTGCAATCTCACATGCGCGTAACCCAGCAAAATAACTGAAGGCGAAAATTGCACGGTTTCTTGCGCTGTAACGATGGGCATCTAAAAGCGCGTTAACACGTTTTTGCTCTTCGGGCGTCAGTAGCTTTGCTTGTTTCATGTCTCACCTAAAATGTGTGGTTTTGTCATAATCCATTGTAAAACCACACATTTTAGGAAGCGACCGAAAAAGGCAATGAAGTTAAGTCTTTGTAATTAAATGCCGTTCTGTGAAGATGTTGGATATTATTGAAAGTCTAACATTTTTTATTTGGCGTCTCCTCGTCCGCAACTGCAGCGATCCTGTGCTTCACAAGTAGGTAGACTTCCAATTGATCTTTGATGAAGCCAAGTGTTTTGATGTCGCCGTCGATAATGCTGCCAAGTTTCTTGCGTTTGAGATGAGCGAGAGCAATTTTGACTTTTACATTATTCAAGCATGTAATCGCTGTTGCAACTGTCAGGTCGTTTTCTTTGTTCTTCTGAACTGCATACCAACTTCGGCTGCGCCAGCACCAATCTGTGCTGAACTGTTCGGCTGTATCCACAAGGTCTTGCTTGCGTAGTTGTAAGTAAATTTCTTCCATCAAAAGCATGGTTCACTCCTTAAATATTCGTTGTTTTGCTTTCTGCATTGGCATCTTGTTTGGCTGATGCTTCGCATCAGCCGCTGACGTAGCTAATTGCAACGCTGTCGCTCCGCATACGCCGCGCAGCACATTCTTCTGCTTAAATCTTTCACAAGATAATTTGAGTTATTTGGGTGGCTTTATTCAGAGCCAATAGATCACGCCTGACTTTGGCGTGATCTATCAGCACGACTTTATTCGTCGCGTTATAGGCTACACTCACCAAACCGCATGGGAAGAGCAGGTTTTGCTATCGTCTCTATTACTGGGGCATCATACGCACGCACTGGAGCTGGTGTAGCAAAGCTGTTTCCAGCGCGATGACGGGAACTGCAGTGCAGCGTGTCATTCCGTCTCACTAAATTCACGCATTTCTGCGCTACAACCATTCCGACAACAGTAAGTGCAGTTCCGCATAGGCGGCGCACTTTGGGCATCCTGCGCGCGATGGCAGGGTAGACTGTTGAAGCGCATAACTGACAATGCGCTTGTGCTCCGTCTCACATCAGAACGGCTACACAGCACGATTATAACTGGCGTGCTAACCTTGTGGTCAGTTTGTGGTGCAAGCAGCGGGTGCCTTAACTTGCTAAGTTATTTATCATCTACGCGCAGATGGCGCGTGATTGCCCGAATATTTGGGCTTTTTGGGTTTCGATGGCTCTGCAACACGGACAGGCTTTGTCGGCGGTTTTGGATCGACCTCAGTCTCTCTCCTCTTCGCCTTCTGTCTGTTCTGTGCCGCATCACCCTCTCGCACCTCACTGCGTAGCTGCATGGCAAACTCAGCGGCGGTGTCGAGCAGCACTCGTGCTGTCTCTAACCTTTGCCGCCTGTTCATTCGGTTGTAGCTCGCTCGCAGCTGGCGCATGGTCACTTTCAAATCATTTGGATGCATCGTTTCGTCCTCACGTCAGTATTTAGCTTTAGCGGGCTAAGGAGTTTGGAAACGCGGGCAAAAGCGGGCAGTATGCGTGAGCATTGAAGTCAGCGCGCTCGTTCTCCGCGTGTCTTATAGCGTTTCGGCGCTTTGGTTCCCTCATTGCGAAGCGGAAACTGTCCCTTGCCAACATTGTCGATGTAGTCTTGTGCTGCGGTCAGGTAGCGATTGACCGCCATCACTTGGCGCCGTCGAACCTCGTTCTGAACGTCTTTGTAGGGCAGATCACGCCGCTTGAGCGTTTCGACAGTTTCACCGTTGACGACACGGTTCACATACACCCCTGCCAAGTCGGCAATCTCATACTTCTTCTTTGTTCGACCATGTTCGATCCATGCGTCCCAAACGCGAAGAGTTTGATAGAGCGAGACGAGGCGAACGGTTGCCGTAACCGGATATCGTGCGCGGCTGACCCGTCGAGCCGCTGCAACGGCACCTTTGTGCTCTTCGAGTAAGCGCCGGAAAGAACGCACGAGGTAAGCAGTGCGAACTTCAAGCGGAATTTCGACAAGGAGAGTATCTGAAGGTTGGGTGTTTAACACCCTATCTGCGACTTGAAGTGGACGCGCTTTTGGCTCTGCGAACAGATACTCACCGCGCGTTTCCTGGTCGTTCATTTTCGCCGTCCACCAAGCCCAAAATTCACTCTCAGTGTAGCTGTGGACGTCTCCAAAATCGGCGTAGAGCTTCTTGTAGCGCCCTTCGCCGCCGCGCTCACAGCAATCCCTATATCCATCGTGTCGACGCAGGAACTCCCACCAAAAATAATAGACCGAGCACTGCCATGGCTCAGCCCCATCAAAAGGCGGTTGGATTCGCGCGAGTCGTTTTGACAGGAACTCTCCAGTCTTTTTTGAGCGCCGACCTTTAAACGGTGGCGCATGCATAAAGAATTTGCGCCCAGATGAAGGTCTATATTCTGATGAAATATCATTCATATTAGTATGTTACCTGTAAAACTATCTCATCATATGTTGCCAATATCACTTCACGGCACTGAGTAGTCAAGGAGGGTATCTTGTAGATGTTGCTGGTGATTAAGCCGCAACAAACGGGGATCAGCCCTACAAACCCAAAGTTCTTTAAGAAAGGAACACACAATGACTACGAAGATTGAAAACACTGAGATCAACATTCAGATCGCAACCAAAGCTGTCACTGATCTCAAGAAACTGCGTAAGCAGTTCGCCTCTGCTGACCAACTGCTGAGCCGTGCAAATAAGGCTGTATACGCCGTTCTGAGTTCAGCGTTTGACGTGCTTGTCGCCTTGAAAACAGCTGAAGAGCCTAAGCGTGTCCTCCAGACCTTTGAGCAGCAGCTTGAAGCTATGACGCGTGATAAGAAAGCGAAGCATGCAATTGCGTCCACTAGCCTTGAGCTCAAAGTTATCCGCTTTGTGTGCGGGGAACTGAAGCAGAAGCGTGAGAGCACCTACGCCCGCGTGCTGCGCGTCGCCTTTGCAGAAGAAATCCACAACAAAGACTATTGCTTCAAAGATTGGATTGTCGCTGCGGGCGGTGTCGACGAAGTGCGCCGTAGCGGCAATGGAGAGCCGCGCAAAGACTATGCAGCAATCGCCCGCGATGCCTTCAAGTCTATTGCTCCACTCGCGCCAGTTGCAGCTGCGCACATTAAGCGTGCTGCTGAGAAAGAAGTAGCTGATACTGAATTTTGCGTCGCAATCCTCCGCAAGAATGCTGACGGCAGTTTCGGCATCATCTCGACCGTCGACAACGCAGCGCTGACTAAGCAGGCACTTGCGCGAGCTGGCAAGGGACTGGCTGACGCAGAGGAGCTGGCTAGCGCAGCGGAAAAGCAGCGTGAACAAGAGCGGGCTGCAAGCGAAGCGACGCAACAGCTCGCGAGCAGCTCTACGACTGAGCAGAAGGAGGCTGCGTAATGACGAAGCAATGGGAATGCGACGAGCAAGTTCTTTTTGATGAGTGTGTCTTTGCAGATAATTACGTCGAACAAGAGGTGCGGGACTTTTTAAGTCCCGATACCACCGACAATCTTCTGCTCTGGGGACTCCCTGGCACCGGTAAAAGTACTGTGGTGAAAGCAATAGCTTTCGAGAGATACGGGACAACTGACTTGCAAGAACACGGTGTGACTGTCTTCAATTGTAAGGACAAGGAGCAGGCAAAACGCTTCAACAGCAAGTTTCTCAGAAACAGTTTAGATTTTGCGTGCCTTCACTCAGATTGTCCACTGTATATCATTGATGAGCTTGATGAGTTGAGCGATGCGCAGCAACGAGAACTGACCGCGTTCATCGACTTCAGCAATTCAGGGCAACTGCGTAGCATGGTGCTTGCTACAACGAATGTTGATTTGCATGACCAGACGGCGAGGGAAAAAGCCTTTTCGTCAGCATTGCTTAGTCGCTTCAACACCAAGCTCGAAATGCGCCAGCAACCACCCAACCGATTGTTGGCACTCGCTCAGAAAATGCTCCACCGCGCGGGTGTTGCATACGAGGATGAAGCACTTCTGGAAGTGCTGAATATGCACTGCGACCTAACTTCGAAAACTCTCGACATTCGAACCGTGCAAACAGTCGTAAACAAGCTGATCCGACGCCGAAAAGTTCCGAGCGAAAACCCACCGCCAAAGCCAAGCTTGCGGCTTGTGTGATCAAAGCTACAGACCCGCGCCGGTGCGCGGGTCTCTTCGTATTTGTCTGAATTAGATCGCATTTTTTAATAGAGGACGCAGGATTGAGTGAGAAACTCAAGGAGCAAGAAATATGACCAATTTGTCTAAACTCACCGTCAAATCCGTTGTCCGTGCTTGCAAACAAGACCCTATTCAGCAGCGCAGGCAGAAGCTTGTTGCTGGTATTGAAGAGCAGATGAAAGTTGTGGAGGCTGCGTTGAGGGGCGAAAGCTTTGAAACGGCGCGCAAGACTTGGGGAAAGAACGAGCACGGTGAGAAGGTGTTGGTTGAAAAGTTGCGCAAAGTTCGACCGTGGTTTTTTGAACAAGACGGCGGTTGGTATGTGCAGTGCAAATACGGAAACAAGGCTCTTGTGCTTGGCAAGGGTAATGCGGTGTTTGTGAAGGCGCTGAAAGACGCGGGCGCTGCATTGGAAACGTTGAGAGCAGCTGTTCTGGCTGGTGAGCTGGATGCCGTGATTGCAGAAGCAGTAAAACGCAAGGCAGCTTGAAGCTGATGCGGCTAGGGTAGCAATTCGCTCTAGCCGTTCAATATTCGCATCAACGTTTCAGTGTTAATCAGTTCACCGTTCTTTGCTGCAAGCGCCTTCAACGCAATCTGTTCCGTTACAATATAGTTTTGTCGTTCAACGCCCAGAGCAGCCAACAACCCTGCCTCGTCCAGTTTGCCAGTAGCCAACATCTCAAAAGCAATTCCTACAACATTGCCGGCGCCTGCATCTGTCGCTGCGTCAATTTTTTTCCGTCTGTTGCGCCCGCTGTGCAAATCAGCATTTAGAAGGGGGCTTACTTTGCTGTAGTACTTGTCCAACATCGCTGTGCTGTTGCCTAATTGCTTGCTCAGCACGTGTGTGCTGACGCCGCGCTTTAAATCTTGCGTCGCGTAGTAATGCCGCCAGCTGTAAAGCGTTCTCTCTTTTCCGTCCGCACCAACTTTCAAGTTCAAATCGTCTAGCAGCGCATTAAATGCGCGGTTTAAGCTGGCGATGTTGGCAACTTGTCCCAAGCGCGTTGTGAACACGTATTCGTCGCTTTTGGCTGCGAGCAAGTCTGAGAAGGTGTCGTGGCTTAGTGCTGGGTTCAGCTTGCTTTGTCTATCCAAGTAGCTTTCGACGCGGTCTCGTGCCACTGCGCCTCTCTTGCGCGTTTTTCCGTCAACATTCACCACCAAGTATTGCTCGCCAGCGCTTTTCTGCCATTCAATGTTTCGCCACCGTAGCCCAAGCGCTTCTGTTCCATGTCGGACGCCGGTGTTTGCGAGAAACAAGACGTAGTTCCGCAGTACCTCTCGGGTTGCTGCTGCCTTCTTGTTGTCTGTCTCTTTGTGCCAGCTGCGCAGAGCTGTGTAAATTTTCGTATACTCTTCGTTTGAAAAGCTTCCCCTGCTTTGGCTTTTGATGCCTTTGTTGAGCAGGGTGGGACGCATTGACTTGACCAGCCAGCCTTGCAGCTCCGCTTCGTCGAATACTCTGTTAAGTGCTGCGTTGTGATTGTTGATGCCGCTCTGTGAAAACGGCTTTTTGTTGTGCTGTGTACGCCAAGCATCAAATGCCGTCAGTGCAGCCAAATCTATCTTGTCTACATCCGTGCTGCCAAAATGCGGAATGAGCCAAATGCGAAGTGCCGAAATGTAGTCTCGATATGCTTGCTTGCCCGTGCCGTTTTCTAATGTCTCTTGCATGCGTTTGATGGCATACTCGGCGACGTGTTTAAATTTGCGGGTTTGTGCGGGAAGGTTGTTTTTGATGCGGGCTTCGGTTTCGTAATAAAGCGCAATTGCCCTTTCTTTTGCTTCCTCCAAGTCGTCTGTCTTGGTGCTCTTTACGATGCGCTTTCCATTGTCCAACGTCAAACGTGCATACCAATTGTCACTGCCGCGTCGCTTATCCAGCCTGAGTTTTTTGTGCACAGGTATCGTGCTTACGCCATAGCTCATCGAAAAACGTCTCGTTAAGTGCCTGTCCAGTATGCACTATACGGATTTTCCTGCGAAATCGCAGCATAAACTGCACGCGGATTGTGTGCGATTTGTGCACGAGATGAATCAGGCTAAATCTTGTGGGATTTTGGGGATTTGTGCGGTGGGGGCACAAGATATTGGAGGCGAGTACCGGAATCGAACCGGTGTACACGGATTTGCAATCCGCTGCGTCACCACTCCGCCAACTCGCCGAAATGGTGAGGCGGTGTCTATACCAAGCGGATGACCTGCGCAAGCCGCCTTTTGACGCTTTATTGCACGTGCAAAGTGATGTTGCTCCTTGCGAACGCTTGTGGCAAAACAGGGCGCGAAAGCCCTTGAACGAAAGAGTTCAGCCGATGCCTGATTTCGCACAGCTCCGCACCACTATGGTCGACACCCAGGTCCGTCCCTCTGATGTGACCAAATATCCCATCATTGAAGCCATGCTGACTGTTCCCCGCGAGCAGTTTGTTCCTGACGCGAAACGCGCGGGCGCTTACGTCGGTGAGCATGTCGATCTCGGCAATGGTCGTGTCGTCTTGGATGCGCGTGTTCTCGCGAAAATGCTCGACTCGCTCGACATTCAGAAAGACGAGCTGGTTCTCGATCTCGGTTGTGGCCTCGGTTACTCCTCCGCCGTCATCGCGCGGATGGCCGAAGCGGTGATCGCGGTGGAAGAGGATGAAGAGCTCGCTAAGGAAGCTGCGGCTGCTCTGACGGCCAACGGATCCGACAATGTTGTTGTGGAAACTGGCGCGATTGCAGCCGGCGCTGCAGCGCATGGTCCATACGACGTCGTAATTCTGCAAGGTGGCGTTGAGGAATTGCCGGATGGCATTCTGTCGCAGGTTAAGGAAAATGGCCGTATCTGTGTTATTTTCCTCGACGGAGCCCTTGGCACTGTGCGTATGGGGTACAAGATAGACGGTAAGATCACTTGGCGTATGGTGTTCAACGCAACCGCGCCTGTGCTTCCCGGATTTGAAAAACGCGCGGAATTCGCGCTCTAAAAAGAACGTCTGAGCGGCCGGGAAGGCCCCGGCGTGACAGCAGAGGGGCAATTGAGGCCGATGAGCATGAAAACAAAAATCCGTGGCTACCTTTTCGCAGGGGTGGCTTCCACGGGGTTGGGTCTGGTTCCGCTGGCGGCGGTTGCGGAAACACTCGGGGATGCACTGGCATCTGCATATAAGAACTCTGGCTTGCTAGAGCAAAACCGCGCCACGCTGCGTGCGACTGACGAAGGTGTCGCCCAGGCGCTCGCCGCCATGCGTCCCTCGCTCACATACTCTTATCAGCTCGGGAAGACGCGGGCCGTTGATCCGAGCGCTCCGGCCGCAGGCAAGGTTTGGAGTGATCTCGAGGATACGCTCTCTTTCGTTGCGTCCATGGATATCTACACCTTCGGGCGTAACCAGCTCTCTGTCGATGTGCAGAAAGAAGCTGTGCTTGCGACGCGCGCTGCGCTCGTGAATGTCGAGCAGGAAGTGCTCGCGACGGCTGTCGATGCCTATATGGGTGTGCGTGAGGCGCAAGCACTCGTCAATCTTCGTGGCAGCGCAGTCCGTCTGAACCAGCAGAACCTTCGCGCCGCTCAAGACCGTTTCGATGTCGGTGAGATCACGCGCACCGAAGTATCGCAGTATGAAGCGCAGCTCGCTTCTGCGCGCGCGAACGCCGCTGCCGCGCAGGGCGAACTCTCTGCCGCGCGCGAAGCTTATAAGGTTGCGATCGGTCATTACCCCGGCACGCTTCAGAGCCCGCCTGCAGTGAAGCTTCCTGTGTCGAGCCTTGAAGGCGCTGTGAGCACAGCGGCGAAAACCCATCCAGGCATCATCGCGCTTCAGCATCAGGTTGCCGCACAGGACATCGCTGTTCAGATCGCTGAGCGCAGTGTTCTCCCGACTGTGTCCGGTACCGTGACCCAGACCTACTCTGGCACTGGCGTTACGGATTTTGGTGACAGCGCGACATCCATCGGCTTGGGCATTGGTGGTACGATTTACTCTGGCGGTGCCGTGACATCGGCGGTGCGCGAAGCTATTGCCGGTCGTGATGAGGCGCGTGCCGCACTCCTCCAGTCCAGCCGTGAAGTTGAACAGGGTGTCCGCACGAACTGGGCCATGCTCTCCGTCTACAATGCGTCCGAGGAAGCTTCCAACGCTTACGTGCGTGCGCAACGCGTTGCCTATGATGGTGTGAAGGAAGAGGCCGATCTTGGCGCGTCCACCACGCTTGATGTGCTCGATGCCGAGCAGGATCTGCTCGACGCGCAAGTTTCGGCCATTCAGGCGCGCATCGCGCGTGAGACGCAGGCCTATTCTGTCCTGCAGTCCATGGGCCTTCTGACGGTCGAACAACTCAAGCTGGATGTCCCGGTTTACGATCCTGCGGCGTATTACAACGCGGTCAAATCCGCGCCGACGCGCACGGTCAGTCCACAAGGTGAAAAACTGGATCACGTCCTAGAGACGCTCATGAAACAGAACCAGTAATCCAAAAGATGATGAACCCCGCGCCAGAAAATATTCAGCGCGGGGTTTTTTTGTGCCTTCTTGTGCGCGCATCGAAACACGTTGTTGAGTGTCGTGCGTAACGTAGATAGCATCTCCTATAAGTTGATTAGGGAGACATAATGTCTGATCCAGCGTCGAAACAAAGTGCCGCTGAGGTTCTCGCCTCAATCCGGCGTCTCGTGGCCGAAACAAAAGGAACTGAAGCCTCAAAGAATAAAGGGGCCTCGTCCGAATATTCTTACACATTTGACGCTTCGGAATATGTCGACCCAGCCGAAAGCTCTGCACAGTTTGATAGTCTTTCGGAGCCCGAATCGAGCCAGA
This sequence comes from Celeribacter litoreus, assembly GCF_020165855.1. Classification (GTDB taxonomy): domain Bacteria; phylum Pseudomonadota; class Alphaproteobacteria; order Rhodobacterales; family Rhodobacteraceae; genus Celeribacter; species Celeribacter litoreus. The sequence goes on from NZ_JAIUFY010000015.1 coordinate 65,569, forward strand.
CAGAAGAATCCCCGGCATCAGATGCTGCGCCTGAAGCAATCGCTCCAGTTGAAAGCTTCGATGACTTCGAGGGGTACGAAGAGGATTCGGATGTAGAGGCGTCGTCTGAGTTTGAGACGGCGGAAACGACCGACACAGGTTTCGATGATATCGACCTCTCTGTGCTTGCCGACGAGGCCGAGGTGTCAGAGACGCCTGCGGATGAGGCCGAGATTGATCTTTCCGGTTTGAGCTTCGAGGACGAGGTGCCGGACCTTGACGCCGCTGGGGACGCTCCAGAGGCAGCAGAGGAAATTGAGACCTTTGCGGCAGACGTTGCTGACGAGGCAGAGCCTGAGCCGTTCGTCCTCTCGTCAGAGTTTCTCGTCCCCGTCGAAGAGGCACAGGACATTGCCCCTAAAGCCCCCGTCGAAGCGACGGAGATCGAAGAGCCGCTGGTATTGTCGCTCGACGATGCTGTTGTGCTCCCGGAGGCTATCGAGGAAGAGGTCCCGGAGTCCGATGCTGCCGAAGCCTCTGAAGCCGCCATCACCATGCCCGCTCTCGAAAATGATGACGAGGGTTACGAGATTGAGGAAGAAGTCCTCGTTCTCGGCGATCAGTTCGCTGTCGAGGAGGACACCCCTGAAACCGCTGAGGCTGACCTGAGCAGCTTCGATGAAGACGATCTCGGGAGCTTTGATGTCGACACGGTTGACCTCGACGCGATCATGTCTGGATACACCGAGGAGGCGAGCGAGACTGTTTCCTTTGACCCGTCTCCGGAGGAAGACGCGGCACCTGTTGCAGAGGAGGCCTTCGAAGAGACGGACGAGTCATCCGCCGCAGATATTTCACTGGAGCAACGCATCGCAGAGTTGGAAGCCGCAGTCGGGGCGGAAACGTCTGATTGGGAGGCGGAAGAAGCCTCCGAAGAGGGCACTGCCGAATTCGGACAAGTGTCCCCGAATGATGAAGCTGACGTGGGGGCGCGTGTCACCGAAATCCTTGCCGAGCGCGAAGATCATGTCGATGCGTCCGAGCCGATCGAGGCTGCGGTGCCAGACGACAGTGCCATCGGCACAGATATGGTCGATGCCCCTGTGAGCGATGACGCGCCCGAGGAGACACATGAACTCCAGCTTGCTGAAGACGATCATTCCGAAAGCGATGAAGAGGGCGCTACCGAGCTCGACGTCGCAGAAGACTCCAGCTCTGTCGCAGGGATTGATGCGGTTGACGACGCACCTGCCGATGAAACTGGTGAGGTGATGCCCGAGCCCGCGCCCTCCAAACCGGAAGCGGTCGCGATCCCTGAACCGCAAGCCAGCCAGTTCGAACGCTTCAGGGCGCGATATGCTTCGCTCGGGCGTCCCGCCCCGACTGTGGCGCCGCTGGCCCGTGGCGGTGAGGAAAGTGCTTCGGACGAGACGGAAAAGCGCGAAACTTTCGACGTTGCCCAACCCGTCTACGGGGCCTTTGGGCGTGCCGCAGAAACCTCTGCTGAGGACGAAACCGCGCGCGAGACCGTCGAAGAGGACGCCGCCGCCGAAGAAGAAATCGTTGCGGTAGAGGAATTGGTGGAGCACTTCGAAGCAGAAGCAGAAGCAGAAGCAGAAGCAGAAGCAGAAGCAGAAGCAGAAGCAGAAGCAGAAGCAGAAGCAGAAGCAG
>NZ_JAIUFY010000015.1:67315-302116 GCF_020165855.1 Celeribacter litoreus
AGAAGCAGAAGCAGAAGCAGAAGCAGAAGCAGAAGCAGAAGCAGAAGCAGAAGCAGAAGCAGAAGCAGAAGCAGAAGCCGAAGCCGAAGCCGAAGCCGAACTTGCCGTTGAGAGCGAAGTTGACGCGCCGAAGCCCGAGGGAATTGAGAACCCGTACGCGCGCTACACACCGCCGGTTGAAGACGGTTCCGGAGAGGAGGCCGCGGAAAAGGTCGCCACCGCGGAAGAGCCTGCGCCAGAGGTCGCCGAAGTTGCGGAAGATTATTCCGATGATCTGACGGTCGAAGATGCCGCTCTTGATGACGAGCCGGAGGCGCTTGAGATCAGTGACGATGAGGCTGCGGCAGAAGCTGCCCTCCCTGAAGAGGCTGCCGAGACTGCGGACCTGATCGAAGAGACGGACGCCGCACCAGAAGACGCCGCTCTGACGGAAGAGCCGAATGCGCTCGACGACGTGGAGATTGAAGAGATCGCTTTCGAAGGCGTTGAAGACAAGGCCGAAGAAGTGTCGGAAGATGCGACAGTCGCGGAAGAGGCAGAGCCGGAAGCCGTCGCTGAGATCGAAAGCGCGGAGTCCGCGGAAGAAGAAGTCGTTGTCGAAGAGACCTCCGAAGATGACGCCGAGATTGAGCTAGATACCACCTCGGAAGAGATTTCGGACTCTATTGAAGACTTCGAAGAGGAAACCGTCGAGGCGGCTGCGCCCTTCGATGATCCGGAAAGCTACGCCGATAATGCGGAAGAGAGCGAGGAAGCCGACTTCGAGGATGAAAGCCTCCTGTCTTCGGTAATGCTCGGCGCGAGCATTGAGCCGACGCACGACTTTGACGAGGAGACTGTCGAAGACGCATCGGAGACCGAAGAGGCCGTTGAAGACCCCATTGCGGAAGAGGTTGAAGACGCGACAGAGGAACCTGCGGACGCCGAAAATCTCTTCACTGCCGATGAGGACTTCATGGATGAGGCCGCGCTCCGCGATCTCGTGACGCAAGTCATCCGTGAGGAACTTCAGGGAGAACTGGGCCAGCGCATCACGCGCAATGTCCGTCTGCTCGTCCGTCGCGAAGTGCTCCGCGCGCTCAATCTGCGTGAGATGGAATAACGCTAAATCTTACCTGCGAGACCCATCAGACCGTCAAGGTCGAGGTGGGTCTCCATATGATCGGCTAGAGCCTCTAGGGCCTTTTCCACGCCGCCTTCGAAATCGGTCAAACCGTCCGTGACGCCGAGGCGCGCCAGATAGGCGGCGCGAAACGCGTCCGACGCGAAAAGCCCGTGGAGATAACACCCGAGCACCTTTCCGTCCGCACTCATAGCGCCTTCGCTGCGTCCCTCAACTGTCAGCCAAGGTCGCGCATCCGGCCCGAAGGTGCGCCCGATATGTATTTCATAGGCGCTGACCTCATGACCCGTCGCAAGATCAATGGCGCATACCGCGGCGAGGCGCTTATCCCCGCTCATCACCGTTTCGACGTCGAGTAGGCCCAGGCCCTCATGGCGCCCCGCATGGCCCTCAATCCCGTCGGGATCGTCGATCCAGCGTCCAAGCATCTGATACCCGCCACAAATTCCGAGGACATGCCCGCCACGTCGCACATGCGCCAAGAGATCAATGTCCCAGCCCTGCGCACGGAAGAATTTCAGATCGCCAATGGTGGATTTCGTGCCGGGGATGAGCACGAGATCGGCATCTCCGGGGAGCGGGTGCCCGGCTTCAATGATCTCGACAGTGATGTCCAACTCTGCGGCCAGGGGATCGAGGTCATCGAAGTTCGCGATACGAGAGAGGCGCGGGACAGCGATCTTGATCTCGCCGGTGCCGCGCGAGGAAATGTCCATCACATCTTCGGCGGGCAGTCGGTGGGCCTGATCGAACCACGGGAGCGTACCGAGATCGATCCAGCCGGTACGGCTCGCAATCTCGCGCGCGCCGTCTGCAAAGAGGCTCACATCGCCACGGAATTTGTTCACCGCAAAGCCCTTGATCCGCGCGCGGTCGCCCTCTGGCAGGACTGCGTGGGTGCCGACCAGTTGCGCGATCACGCCGCCACGGTCGATGTCGCCGATCAAGACGACAGGCACGTTGGCGGCCTCTGCAAAGCCCATGTTGGCAATGTCTCCGGTGCGGAGGTTGATTTCAGCGGGGCTGCCGGCGCCTTCTACTACGATGAGGTCGGCGGTGTCTGCGAGGCGCGTGAAGCTCTCCAGCACTTTCGGCATCAGCGTTGATTTCATCTTGCCGTAGTCGCGCGCCTTGAGGGTGGCGAGGCGTTTTCCCTGAACCACGACCTGTGCGCCGACGTCGGTCTCTGGTTTGAGCAGGACAGGGTTCATGTCTGTGTGCGGCGATAGACGGCAGGCGCGTGCCTGGAGCGCCTGCGCGCGTCCGATCTCTCCGCCGTCCACGGTCACGGCGGCGTTGTTCGACATGTTCTGAGGTTTGAAAGGGGCGACGCGCAGACCGCGACGCGTCATCGCGCGACAGATGCCGGCGACCAACATGGACTTGCCCACGTTGGAACCTGCGCCTTGAATCATGATCGCCTTGGTCATGCTGCCTCTCCCTTGGTCGGGCTTATGAGTAAGCGAGTGACGAGAGAGAGAAAAGGGGGATCAGTCCTCACCTGATCCACGACGGCGGATGTCTGGGTAGGGGGTGCCGTCGAGGTGATTGTAGAAGTTCTCTGATGCGGTATCCGCCATGAGATCAAGCCCCGGATAGAAGGCCCGTTCGCCGTCTCTGCGCGAACCAACCTCAAGCACAACAACGTCCGCCTTCGTGTCGTTGCGCAAGCAGTGACCGATTTCTTCACCTGCCTTAAAGCCCGCGCAGTCACCGGGTGACAGATGCTCCTCGGTGTCGCCGTAAACGAGCGTGGGGTGGCCTTCCAGGATGTAGACGAACTCGTCTTCTTTCTCATGCCAATGGGGCAGGGCAGAGGCGCAGCCCGGCGGTAGTGTTGTCAGGTTGACCCCGAACTGGGTGAGGCCCGCCTGATCGCCGAGGGCGCGCTTGATGCGGTCGCGGGTGCCGAGATGGTGAGGCGCCGGATAAAGAGTGCCGACTTTCGGAGTGATACTCGCAACATCAATTTTCTTACTCATGAAACGCTCCTTTCCCTCCATCCTGCACGCAAACGAAAAGACGCGCCAGCAGTCAGCCAGGCGCGTCTTGTTCTAATGTGCAAAGGTGCGTTTTAAGCTGCTTCTGCAGCTTCCAATGCGTGACGGCGTTCGCTTTCCTCGCGCGACAGCGCGACGGAGGTACGAATGCCTTTGGAGACGAATTCCATCAGGCCGGAGACAACACGTTCAGACGGGTCGATTCCAGCACAGGACAGAACTTCGCGGCCATCACGGGAGCGTGCCCAACGGGCGATTTGCTCCGGACCATTGCCATATTTCTTGTCATCGGCAATCGCATCATCAAGAGCAGCCAACACAACTGCCGCAAACAGTTTGCGGGCGCGTTGTCCTTGCTCGTAATTGAATGCGGTGCCATCCACGAACTCAGCCATGGTTTTTCCTTGTATTATTGCTCTTGTCTTTCTGGCGTGCGGGGCCTTATGGCACTTTTGTGACGATTCGGATACCATCCATTTGCATATCTATTATGCAATATCATCATGCCTTGGGCGACAGCTTCAAATGAGCCAGACGGATGCCACGACGCGCGAGCGCCTTGTCAGCCGGCGACTGGACAGATATAGGGTGCCCCAATCTATCTTCAACCAATTCCCACGGTTTAGTGACATGCCCAAAATCAACGGTAACGAAATCCGCCCCGGCAACGTGCTGGAACATGACGGTGGCCTTTGGGCCGCAGTGAAAGTCGACCACGTGAAGCCCGGTAAAGGCGGCGCCTTTGCTCAGGTCGAAATGAAGAACCTGCGCGACGGTCGCAAGCTTAACGAACGCTTCCGCTCTGCCGACAAAGTCGAGCGCGTGCGCCTCGAGCAGAAAGACATGCAGTTCCTCTATGAGAGCGACGGCCTTCTGAACATCATGGACACCGAGACCTACGATCAGGTCACGATCCCGGCCGACATTCTCGGCGAGCGTCGCCCGTTCCTGCAGGATGGTATGACCATCGTGGTTGAGTTCTACGAAGAAGAGGCGCTTAACGCGACTTTGCCGCAGAAAGTCACCTGCAAGATCGTGGAAACCGAGCCGGTCGTCAAAGGTCAGACTGCCGCGAACTCCTTCAAACCGGCGATCCTTGATAATGGCGTCCGCGTCATGGTTCCGCCCTTCGTTGGCACCGACGAGGACATCGTCGTAAACACCGAAACGATGGAATACTCCGAGCGCGCCTAATCGCGTCGCACGGAATGAATGACAAAGGCCGCCTCATCGGGCGGCCTTTTTGTTTGCAGTGGCTTTTTGCTTTCAAAGCACCAAGAGTTTCCGTTTGATCAGCTTCTCAATGACCTTCGCGCCATAGGCGGTCGAGCCATGATGCCCGTCTGCCAGGATATAACTTGGCGGACACAGGCCTGTTGATTTGTCGAAAATATCTTGCTGCGGATCGTAGGCGGACACACCTAGTTCGCGATAGTGCTCAATCACGATGTTGCGCGACATATCGGCATTCGTTGCTCTTGCTACCCGAGGCGGCGCAACAATGGTCAACGGCACTTTCTGCCGTATCAAGCGCCGCGCCAATCGAAAATGGCGCGCGCGACCATCGACCACGATGTCTCTAAGCATAGATTTGGACATGAAATTCTGATCGTCTTCATAGACCAGATCCTCTTGAAAGACGCGGTGTTTATTCCAGCCGATCGGCGCGGTCAGGCGTCCGAGGTGAAATCCGACCGTAGACAGTACAGGCAGGCCGCTCGCGAACACATCTTTCACGCCGAGTTCGGCCCGCAACGCATCAAGGCGCTTCTTCGCTGCGGGGACGGCACGGATTTCGAACCCGTTGTTGCCAATCACAAACCGTTTGTCGTGCCAGCCTGCACCGGAAAACTGGATCGTCGCGACGCGATACCCGAGTTTTTCCGCGCCATTCATGAGCGCGAGCGTATGGCTGTCCCCAAGGATGAGAAAGTCGTAGGGCTTATCGCTCATTGAACTTGTCCAAAATCATTTCTTCGCACACGAGTTCCTCTTGCGACAGTTCACGCTCAGAGGCGGCCTGTGCCTCCGCAACGGCATCTTTTTCCGAGCTGTGGCGTGCGCTTCCGGAGAGATCAAGACCGGAGAAGAAGTGCTTCATCACGAGTTCGACGCCTTGTGGCGCGATCGAGCGCATGTTCGGCTCAAAGAATGCGGCGCGGGTCGGGGGCGCTGCGATAATCTCGTAGGACGGAAAGTAATCAACGGTGTCATCCGTCTGCGCCAGATGACCGGCCACCGCTCGCAGAACCGATTTGGAATACTGCGTCGCGACCAGAACATGGTCGCCAGATGCCGTCGCCACCAATGGCACGGGCGAGACAGTCAGAAGTACACGTAAATCCGCGTTCAGCCCGCGCATCGTTTCGAAGGCCTTCGTGAGACCTTCGAGGATTTCCGGGTAGGTGTAATTATGGAACTGATGGGCGTCGGGATCGAAGGTGCCGATGCCTGTTCCCGGACAGATCGAATAGGTTTGGCCCGTCTTCGAATTGATCCATCCCTCTGTCAGGCCCAGCGTGAATACGAACACGTCGCTCTGTGTAATGCAGCGCGCAAAAGAGCGTGCAGTAGAGGCGACGGATGCTTGGGCCTCTTCCTTGCTGATAAATCCGTTTGGTTCGATTCTGGGGCGGAGCATGTCGTGCCAGCGCCCGTTCCCGTCCTCCCAGTATTCGACTGAAGCCGCGTCCCGAAGGCCGGCCGCCAATTCAACCCAGACGAGAAGCTGGGCCGCCGTGTAGATGTTTCCTGTTCGTGCAGAGAAAACACCGTAGTTGTATTTACTGGCGATATGGTCAGGGGTCTTTCCGGGTGCGGGCTCTCCATTAAACCAATTCATTTCGCGCGACAGAAGTGCGCGGCTGATATGTTGGGCGAAGCAAGAGCCGAATGTTGAAAATCGCGCGTCTTTTGGCAGTTTCCAAGCGGAGGACCAGAGATTGCGGTAGCCGAAAAGCCCTGCTTCGGCGACCCCGGTCCGCCAAAAGGCACTGGGAGGCAAATCGCGATAAGGATTGTCCGGTTTGTCTGATTTGTGTGCCATACTCAAAAACTCCGGACATGAAATTCCCGAGCAGTATCGGCAAAGAAAATGACGGAACGCAACCGAAACATGGGCATATTTATGAAGCTTTTCTCACAGGTAGGGAACGAGGCAACGCTCTACGAGACCGCGATATCCATCACCGAAAAGGGCAAGGTGCACAAGGGCCGGGAAGAGTTGGTAGAGGGGGCGGCGCGCGTGCCAATCCGAGGCGGGCTCTCCATACCCTTCCCAGAACGCAGGGGGAGGGGCGCCAAAGAGGTGAAGCATTGCCAGATCGACTTCCGCATCTCCGTGGTAGCACGCCGGATCAATGAACTGTGCGCCTCGGGTCGAGAACAGAAGATTCCCGCTCCACAGATCGCCATGCAGAAGGTTAGTGGCATTGTGCGGGATAAGCTCCGGCAATCGGTCGCATACGCGCTCCAGACGGGACCCTATGTCGGGGAATAGCTCTGCGAAGGGCAGGAGGCGCCGTTCCGCCCAGAATGACGGCCAGTCTGTTGCTGGACGATTGTTGAGCTTCACTGACCCGAACGCGTAGTCTTCAGTCCAACCATTCTGCGGTGATTGCGTCTCGTGCAGCGTGCGCAGGGCTGCGCCTGCCTCGATCCAGCCCTGTGCCGTTGGCGGAACTTCACTGAGGTGCTCCATCACGATCAAGGTATCGGTGGCTGCGATAACCGCGGGCACCGGAGCGCCAGCCTTGGCCATCTCACGGAGCATCCGCGCCTCTATCCCGACGTGCTGACCTGATTTCGCGACAACGGTCTCGTGATCGCTCTCGAAACGGAAAACATCGGAGAGATCCCCGCCATGCAGCGGAGCAATCGACCGGACCTGAAAACCAAGATGCTCAAGAGCGGTTCTCAGGTCCGTCGACGACATTTTATACAGCGCTCAACCCGAGGATCTCGCGGGCCTGAGCCGCTGTCGCGATCGGGCGCTCAACCTTTTCGGCCTCTTTGACAGCCAGCTCGACCAAGGCCGCGTTGGACGGCGCCAATGTGGTCTTGTTGATCCGGATGTTGTCCTCGAGCCCCGTGCGCAGGTGCCCCCCCGCGGCGGCGGCCCAAGAGTTCAGCTCAAGCTGATGACGCCCCACACCCGCTGCACACCACGGCGCGTCCTCGCCAAAGAGGTGTTTGACAGTCTCCACATAGAAATCAAACACGCGCTTCTCGGCGGGCATCGCGTTCTTCACGCCCATCACGAACTGCACATAGGGCGTGCCTTTGAGTTGTCCGCGATCTGCCATGAGCTTGGCGTGATAGATGTGGGACAGATCGAAGGCTTCGATCTCCGGCTTCACGCCGTAGGTGAGCATCTCGGAGGCGAGCCAATCCACAAGATCCGGCGGGTTCTCATAAACGCGGGTCGGGAAGTTGTTCGAGCCGACAGAGAGCGACGCCATCGGCGGACGCAAGGGCAGCATGCCACCGCGTGTCGTGCCCGCACCGGACCGGCCGCCCGTAGACATTTGCACGATCATACCCGGACAGTTTGCCTCGATGCCTTCTTTCAGGCGCGCAAATCGTTCCGGGTCCGAGGTCGGTTTGCCTTCGTCGTCACGGACGTGGCAGTGGGCGATGGTTGCGCCCGCTTCAAAAGCTTCCTGCGTGCTTTCGACCTGCTCCGCGATGGTGATCGGAACGGCGGGGTTGTCGGCTTTCGTGGGCAGAGAGCCCGTGATCGCGACGCAGATGATACATGGCTTTCCGGTGACTTCACTCATGGCATCCCCCGAGGCACTGATTGACGGTCATTGGCTCCTCCCAGTCTGGTTCGAAGCCATCATGCCGCGTCCATTCCCTCTTGGAAAGCAAGAGTTTGGGTGTCAGGCGCTAACCTTGGCCTCGCCCGCGGTGAGCGGACCTTTCGCACGGTCGAACCGCAGATAGGCGATAGCCTTGTCGCCGGACTGGGTGAACAGCGTGCCTGCCGTTTTGCCGCTCTCGGTCACGATTTCCGTGCCTACGGGTGCACTGCCGTCGATCGCGACAGTCTTGAGCCCCTTGCGCAATTCGGTTTTGTGCTTCATCCGCGCCGTGACTTCCTGACCGACGTAGCAGCCTTTTTTGAAATCGACGCCGTGAAGACGATCAAACCCGGCCTCGAGGATAAACGTATCGGGCGTCAGCTCTGCGCCGAACTCCGGAATGCAGTGTTCGACACGGATCGCATCCCAATCGGCCTCCTCGGACGGACGGCCATCATAGGCACGCCACCCCATTTCGGGCGCACGCGGGTCCGCAAACGCTCCCTCTGGGACTGGTCCGACGCCACGCGATACACTCCGCTCCGTCGGGGTCAGGGTCACTTTGGAGCGCAGTTTGTACATGGAAAGACGTTTCAGGAGCATCTCTGCCTCGCTTGCGGGAGCATCGAGCAAGATCACGTCGCCCTCGGGGATGAGGAAGAAATCGACGAGAAATTTCCCCTGCGGCGTGAGCAGCGCGGCGTAGACAGCGCCGTTTTCGAGGCGTTTCACATCGTTTGTGATCAAGCCCTGCAGGAAGTGAACGCGGTCCTCGCCTGCAATTTCAATCACTTTGCGTGCCTGATTGGTCATCTGAGCCCTTTCCTCATTTACGCACCTTCATATAGGAATGGGGGAACCGAAGAGAAGCGACAACTCTGCAGAGGGGCCTATGCGCGCGCCAATTTCTGTCATCATCCCCACGCTGAATGCGACGCCGAAGCTGCGCGCAACGATGCTGTCTTTGATGGAGGGGCTGGACGCGGGACTGGTGCGGGAGTTGATCCTCTCGGATGGCGGCTCAACGGATGGCATTGAGAAGATGGCTGATTTCGTCGGTGCGGAGTTGATTACCGGCCCTGCGGGGCGGGGCGGCCAACTCAAACGCGGCGTCGAAGCTTCCGAAGGGGACTGGGTTCTGTGCCTGCACGCCGATACCTGGATGCCGGAGGGCTGGGCCGAGGAAACCGTGCGCCACCTCGCAAAGGCACATGATGCTGCGCTGGTCTATTCGCTCTCATTCCGCGATGCGGAGGGAATGGGGCCAAAACTCGTGGCGAAATGGGCCAATCTGAGGACGAAGCTCTTCAATCTGCCCTATGGTGATCAAGCGCTCCTGATCTCCCGCGAGCTTTATGATGAGATCGGCGGGTATGCAGACATCCCGCTCATGGAAGATGTCGAGCTCGCAAAGCGCTTGAAGGGCAAAATTCGCCTCAGTCCCTTGAGCGTCCAAACAGACCCATCACGCTACCAAACATCCGGCTGGTGGCGGCAAGGATGCCGGAACCTTTTCCGTCTTCTGCGCTTCTATCTTGGAGCTGATCCGGAGACGCTGGCAAAGAACTACCGTCGATAACCGTTCGACCGTCGGCGTATTGGAGGCGATAGAGATCGGCGTAGAGACCACCCCGCGCCAGCAGTTCCTCGTGCGTGCCCTCATCGACAACCTGCCCTTTGTCCATCACGACGATCTTGTCCGCGTCACGGATGGTCGAAAGGCGGTGCGCGATCACGATGGTGGTGCGCCCTTCGGAGAGTTTCTCAAGCGCTTCCTGCACGATTTTCTCCGACTGCGCATCAAGTGCAGAGGTCGCCTCATCGAGCAACAGGACCGGACGATCCCGCAGAACGGCGCGGGCAATGGCCACACGCTGACGCTGACCGCCGGAGAGGGCGGAGCCGCGTGGGCCAGCGGGTGTGTCGAGGCCGTGGTCCAGACGCGAGACGAAATCGTCGATATGGGCCGCTTTCAGTGCGGCGTTCAATTGCGCGTCCGAAACGTCTGCACCCATCAGGATATTGTCGCGGATGCTCTCGTCGAAGAGCAATGCATCCTGCGAGACAACAGAGAACATGTCGCGAAGCTCTGGGAGGCTGATACTCTTGGTCGGAACGCCACCAAATGTGATCTGTCCGTCGCTCGGATCGACGAGACGTGTGAGCAGGTGGAAGATAGTTGATTTGCCTGCACCCGATGCCCCGACAAGAGCAGTTGTCTTGCCCGCCTCCGCCACAAAACTCGTGCCGCGCAGAACCGGTGCCTCGGTATAGGAGAATTGCACGTTGTCCAGACGGACATCGGCAGCCTTCGGATCTGTCGGCAGAGAGGTCGGAACAGGTGGTGAAGTGATCGCGGGACGCTCTTCAAAAATCGCATGCACACGCTCGAGGGAGGCCATGGCCATTTGCCAGATACCGGACACGTTCCCGAGCCTGCGTGCGGGCTCGAACACGAGCCCCATCGCGGTGAAGAACGCCATGAAATCGCCCACGCTTTTTTCGCCAGCAAGAATTTCCTGCGCCCCGAAATAAAGCACCGCGCAGAAACCGAGACCTGCCACGAAATCAATCAGAGAAGGGATCGCCGCCTGACCCCGCACGGCGCGCAATTCGTTGCGCACGTAGGTATTGATCGCACTGCCAAAACGCTCTGCTTCGCGCGCCTCTGTCCCCGAGAGCTTGATCTGTGTTGAGCCGTGGAACACCTCATCAAGCCGGTTCGAAACGAGGCTAGAGGACTCCCGCGCCTCGCGGGAGTTCCGCCGGACGAGACGTTGCAAACGCGAGATCGGCATCGCGAGCAGCGGCGCAGCGACCAATACCACGAGCGTCCAAACCCAGTCGATCGTGATGGCCACGATCAACAGAGACAAAAGCCCGATCACGTCCTTGATGAACGTGGAGAAAATCTGACCCCACTGAAAAGACGCCGCCTGACAATCGCCACGCGTGCGCTCGAGCAACACACCGGGCGGATATTTGTGAAAGAACGCGCCATCGAGTGTGAGAACATGCGCAACGAGATCCTTTTGCAGATGCGCGGCCGTTTTCTGACGCAACATCGTCATCAGAACGCGGTTGGCATAGGACGATGTCGCACGCACGAAAAATACGGCGAGAACAGCGAGAGAGACCCAGAGAACCGATTGCCCTTGCTGGGCGACGAGCATGCTGTCGAACATCGGTTTGATCAGATAGGAGAGCGCGCCGAGCATCGAGCCCTCAAGAGCCATAAAGAAGAGTGCGCCGAAGAGTTTGGGGCTCTGAGGGCGCATATATCCCTTGAAAAACCAACGGAATAGCCCCTGTTTCGTCGCATGCGACGGGCTATCCTGTGTGTCTCGGGCCTGAGTGTCGGCGTTCATTGAAGCTCCTATGATCACCACTGGGTCCGGTGACTGATGTTGCGTCGGTTTACCGAAGCGGCGCGTCTCCCGCAAGAAAACGCTTCTCATAGACTTTCCGGTAGATCAAAAACCTGTGCGCCTTTGTGTCCCGACCTGCGCGATTGACCCGCTTCTTGGGCGAGGCTACCACTTTTGGAAAGGATGGGCGCGTCCCATTGATTTAACATTTCTCATTCGCAGGTCTGTTCCATGTCTCTTGCCAACGGTCGCCACTATCTCGCAATCCCCGGTCCTTCCGTGATCCCTGATCCGGTCCTTCAGGCCATGCATCGCCCGGCGCCGAACATCTATACCGGTGAACTGGTGGAACTGACCCACGGCCTGATCCCCGATCTCAAAACGATTGCGGGCACCGAGGGCAACGTAGCGCTCTACATCACGAACGGGCACGGTCTCTGGGAAGCGTCCCTCACCAATATGATCTCGCGCGGCGACAAGGTCCTGGTCTGTGTGACGGGTAACTTCGGTCACGGCTGGGCGGATGTGGCACGGCGTCTTGGCGCGGATGTTGAGGTGCTCGACTTTGGCAAGCAGGCGCCCGTCGATCCCGCTCGTCTCGAAGAGGCTTTGAAAGCCGATACGGACCACAAAATCAAAGCCGTGCTGACCGTCCATGTCGACACCGCAACCTCGGTGCGTAACGACGTCGCCGCGATGCGCAAAGCGATTGATGCTGCTGGGCACCCCGCCGTGTTTGGCGTCGACTGCATCGCGTCTCTGGGCTGTGACCGTTTTGAGATGGATGCGTGGGGCGCGGATGTGATGATCGCCGCCTCGCAAAAGGGTCTGATGACCCCGCCGGGCATGGGCTTTGTCTGGTTCTCGGAAAAGGCCCGCGCGGTCGGCATGGGCAACGACATGCGCACCCCATATTGGGACTGGGAAACCCGCGCGAACCCGGTCCACCTCTACGAATATTTCGACGGCACCCCGCCGACACACCACCTCTACGGCTTGCGCCAAGCCGTCGACATGATTCTAGAAGAAGGCCTTGAAAACGTCTGGTCCCGCCACTCCATTCTTGCGCGCGCCTATTGGGCCGCTGTCGAGCATTGGGGGCAGGGTGGCAACCTCAAGTTCAACATCGCGGAGCCGGAGTATCGCTCCCACGCAGTGACGACCCTGAGCCTCGGCGACGGGGACGGCACGCGCCTGCGGAGCTGGCTGACCGAGCATCTCGGGATCACCCTCGGCATCTCGCTCGGCTTTGGCGATATCGGCTCGTCCGAGTCGGACGGGTATTTCCGGATTGGTCACATGGGCCACATCAACGCGCACATGGTGCTCGGGATCATCGGGGCGATGGAGACGGCTTTCACTGCGCTGGACATCCCGCATAAAGAGGGCGGATCAGTTGCAGCGGCCAAGCTGCTCGCGGCGTCGGTCTGAACCAGACCTTAGCAGATGAAATTAAGGGGCCCTCGGGGCCCCTTTTTTATCCGACGTCTGCAATCGCTTTGGGCAGGGTCTCGGCGAAAATCTCGATCTCCTGCGGCAGGCCCACAGAGACGCGAATGCAGCGGTCGAGCGGCGCCATGCCGGGCATCCGAACGAAGACGCCACGGGCGTCGAGAGCCTTCAGTATCGCACGCGCATAGTCCCCGTCACGGCCGCAATCCATGGTGACAAAATTGGTCGCGGACGGAAGCGGGGAGAATCCGTTCTGTTGTGCGATTTGTCCAATTTTCTCGCGACCCTCTCGAACGCATTCCAAGGTTTGCGCGAGGTAAGACTGATCGCCCAAAGCCGCCAGCGCGCCGGCTTGGGCGACGCGATTGACCCCGAAGTGGTTGCGGATTTTGTCAAAAGATTGGGCGATATCGCGATGGGCTATGCCGTATCCGACCCGCGCGCCTGCCATCCCGTATGCCTTTGAAAAAGTGCGGAAACGGATGACTTTCTTCGAAGACGTATCGAGCGCCGGGTGCGTGCTATCCGGTGCGAACTCCGTATAGGCTTCATCGAGGATCATCAGACACCCATCCGGCACAGCGTCGATCATATTCTGAACGGTGTCGGCAGAGTGGACGGAGCCCATCGGATTGTTCGGATTGGACAAGTAGACGAGCTTCGCCCCGACCTCTGTTGCCTTCGCAATGAGGGCCTCTGGGTCCTCGTGTTCGCCTTTGTAGGGCACGGTATGGAGCGCGCCGCCAAAGCCTGCGACGTGGTAGTTGAACGTCGGGTAAGACCCCGCCGAGGTCACGACCGCATCGCCCTGACCGACATAGAGACGCACGAGATTTCCGAGCAGGCCGTCTATGCCTTCGCCGACTGTGATCTCCTCGGGCGCTACTCCGTGATGCGCGGCGAGCGCGAGGCGCAGATCACGGTTTTCCGGTTCGCCGTATTTCCAAATCCCTGTCACGCTCTCTTGCATGGCCTCGATCGCTTTGGGCGAGGGACCAAAGGGCAACTCGTTCGCGCCCATGCGGGCAGCAAAAGGTTCGCCCCGTAATTCTTCCATGCGTTCAGGCGCCACGAAGGGCACGGTTGCAGGAAGGCTTTGAGCGAGCGGGGTTTGGCGCAGATCTGTCATGACGGCTTTCCTGCCTCAAACTTCGGGGGCGTGCAAGCGCCCTCGTATCAACGAAAAAGGCCCGCCGGAGGGGCGGGCCTTTGAATGAGTATTTTTGCCAAGAAGAAGATCAGGCGATTTCTGCGAGGCGGGCAAGCGCCGCTTTGAGTTTGGCCTCTTCCTCTTCGCGGGCCGCGAGGTTTTCCTGAGCTTCCGCCACAACCTCTTCCGGCGCGGAGGCGACGAATTTCGGGTTGTTCAGACGACCGCGCAGACCACCGAGTTCTTTCGCCAGCTTGCCGAGCGCTTTTTCGAGGCGGGCTTTTTCCTCGGCGATGTCGATCACGCCTTCGAGCGGCAGGGCAAAGGTGCCACCGGCGACAGAAATCGTGATCGCGCCTTTCGGCATCGGTCCTTCGGAGAGGCTGTCGAGGCGCGCGAGTTTCATGATCATCGCTTCATTGTTGGCCCAGGCGGTTTTGCCTGCGTCATCCAGTTCGACCTGAACCATCGGGATTTTGAGGCCCGCCGGCACGTGCACTTCGGCGCGGGACGAACGGATGGACTCGATGAGGTCGATGACCCAGTTCATTTCCGCGTCGGCGGCCGGATCAATCAGATCATCGCCATAGGTCGGCCAATCGGAGACCGCCAACATGTCGCGCGCGCCGTGGACCGTGCCCCAGAGCTCTTCCGTGATGAACGGCATGATCGGGTGCAGCATGGTGAGCGCTTGGTCGAGGACCCAGCCCATGGTCTGACGGGTTTCGGCCTTTGTCGCGTCGTCGCCGTCGTAGAACAGCGGTTTCGACAGTTCGACATACCAGTCACAGAACTTGCCCCAAACGAAGGCATAGAGGGCGTTGGCGGCGTCGTTGAAGCGGTAATCCGCAAAGGCTGCGTCGACCTCTTTGAGGACTTTCGCGGTCTCGCCGACGATCCATTTGTTGACCGTTGCCTCGGGCGTCGGGATCACGGTCGGATCGTAGTTTTCAAAGACTTCGTTCATCTCGGCAAAGCGCGCGGCGTTCCAGATCTTCGTGGTGAAGTTCCGGTAACCTTTGATGCGGTCCACGGAGAGTTTCAGAACGCCACCGATGGAGGCCATGGATGCGTTCGTGAAGCGCAGGGCGTCCGCACCGAATTCGTCAATGATTTCGAGCGGATCGATCACGTTGCCCGTGGTTTTGGACATCTTCTTGCCCTTCTCGTCGCGGACGAGCTGGTGCAGGTAGACTGTGTGGAACGGCACTTCGCCGGTCACCGCAAGCTGCATCATCATCATCCGGGCGACCCAGAAGAAGAGAATGTCGAAACCGGTGACGAGTACGTCGGTCGGGAAGTATTTCGAGGTGCTCTCGTCCCAGTTCGGCCAGCCGAGCGTGCCGATCGGCCAAAGGCCGGAAGAGAACCACGTGTCGAGCACGTCTGCATCGCGCCAGATCGGGTAGACGAGTTTTGTCGGATCCTGCGTGACGTTGTATTCCGCGAGGCTGCTGGCAAACAGTTCGTTGGCCTCGTGACGGTTGGCGACCTCGACAACGCGGCAGTGGTTGAGCGGGGTCGGCAGGTCGGCCATGTCTGCGAAGAACTTGCCATGGACGGCCTCAAAATCCGCCGCGCAGTGGTGCACGGTGCCGGAGTGGAGCATGCCGCCTTCGGTCAAAAGCTTGATCAGTTCGACTTCATCAAGCGCGCCGTCGCCTTCGTCGTCCTGGAAGTTCGGAGCGGACAGGTCGAGACCATACCAGACCGGAATCTGGTGGCCCCACCAGAGCTGGCGTGAGATACACCACGGTTCGATGTTCTCGAGCCAGTGGTAATAGGTCTTTTCACCGCTTTCCGGCATGATTTTGGTGCGGCCGGAGCGCACGGCGTCGAGGGCCGGTCCGACGACTTTCTCGGCATCCACATACCATTGGTCGGTGAGCATCGGCTCGATGACGACTTTGGAGCGGTCACCGAACGGCTGCATGATCGGTTTGTCTTCGACATAGGGAACGGTTTCCGAGACCTCGGATTCTTTGCCGTCCTCGTCTTTCACCTTCTTCGTCACCGTCGTCATCACGGCGAGGCCTTCGGCGTTGATCTCTGCGATCACCTGTTTGCGGGCCTCGAAGCGGTCGAGGCCGCGCAGGTGGTCGGGCACGAGGTTGATGCTATCCACTTCGGTCTCGGTGAACGGTTTGCCCGCGAGGATTTCGGCGGCGAGGAGCGCGCTGTCCTGATAGGAGAGACCGTCCTCACGCATCGCGCCTTTGGTGTCCATGAGGCGATACATCGGCAGGTTGCCACGTTTTGCGACCTGATAGTCGTTGAAATCGTGCGCACCGGTGATTTTCACCGCACCGGAGCCGAAGGTCATGTCCGGATATTCGTCGGTGATGATCGGGATCAGGCGGCGGTGCTCTTTCGGGCCGACCGGAATTTCGCAGAGCTTGCCAACGATCGGCGCATAGCGTTCGTCATCGGGGTGCACGGCGACAGCGCCGTCACCGAGCATGGTTTCCGGACGGGTCGTCGCGATGGAGATGTAGTCGCGCTCTTCGGAGAACACGACGTTGCCGTCCTCGTCTTTCTCGACATAGGTGTAGGTTTCCCCACCGGCGAGCGGGTATTTGAAGTGCCACATGTGACCGGCGACTTCGATGTTCTCGACTTCCAGATCGGAAATCGCGGTCTCGAAATGCGGGTCCCAGTTCACGAGGCGCTTGCCGCGATAGATGAGACCTTTCTCGTACATATCGACGAAGACCTTGATCACGGCGTCGTGGAAGTTGCCTTCCTCACCTGCGGGCGCACCTGGTGCGCCGGACATGGTGAAGGCGTTGCGCGACCAGTCGCAGGAGGAGCCGAGGCGCTTGAGCTGGTTGATGATGGTGGAGCCGTATTTGCCCTTCCATTCCCAGACCTTCTCGAGGAAGGCTTCACGCCCAAGCTCGGCGCGGGACGGTTGCTGCGTCTTGGCGAGTTCTTTCTCGACCATGAGCTGCGTCGCGATGCCTGCGTGGTCCTGACCCGGCTGCCATAGCGTGTCGAAGCCGCGCATCCGGTGCCAGCGGACGAGGATATCCTGAATGGTGTTGTTGAACGCGTGGCCGACGTGGAGGGCACCCGTGACGTTCGGCGGCGGGATCATGATGGTGAAGGTTTCATCACGCTTTTTGTGCGCGCCTGCCTTGAACGCACCGGCTTCTTCCCAAGCCTTGTAGATGCGTGCTTCCGCTTCTTGTGCGTCAAACGTCTTTTCCAGTGCCATGTCGCTTTTCCGTCCAAACAAATACGTCTCGCTCCGCCGGAGCGGAGGGTCCCGCGCTATGTAGCCTTTGGGACGCTTAAGGGAAAGGGTGAAAGACCTTGGAATCGGGCATCTCGGCCCGTGTGCGCAGGGTCTTAGATGGATCGGTCGAATTTCACCGAGAGGTGCAGGAGGCTTTCAATGTCCTGCACGCCCGTAATGGCCGTGATCTGTTCGAGGGTTTGGTCGAGTTCTTCGGTCGAGTCACAGGCGACCTGAGCAATGAGGTCGATCCGTCCCGTCGAAGTCGCGACCATTTCCACCTCAGGCAGCGCCTTGAGCTTGCTCACGATCCCGGCAGAGGACCGTGGCTCGACCTGCAAGAGCACCGTGGCCCTGATCCGGCGGGCGAGAGCAACGTCCCCGAGCTTGATCGTGTAGCCCGCGATCGTGCCGTTGGTCTCCATCCGCTCCAGTCGGGCCTGCACGGTTGAGCGCGCAACTTTGAAACGGCGGGAAAGACGCGACACGGATGTCGAGGAATCGGCAGCCAGAGCCATCAGAATTTTTTGATCAAGTTCGTCCATTTTCGCCTGCCTGTTTCGTTCCAGAATGCCGCGCGTGGGGCGCCGAGAATGCGGATGTCAATTTAGCCGAGGATTTCGTCAAAATGACCGACCGTATGCACGATTTTACCCTTTTCATCGGCAAATTCAACACGCATATAGCGCTCATGAAATGACAGGAACACAGGACGGCGAGACGGCCAAATATCGGCCCTCAAATCGCACCTGGCCTGGTTAGGATAACCGCGTAAGCGCAATCCCAACCGGACTTTTCCCGGGCAAGATGTGGCTGCGCTCTGTTGGTAAAGGACACGACCAATGGGGCTCTCAAAAACCATCTGGGCATCGCCCAGCGAATACCTGCGCACTCATGCTCCCGAGCATCCGGTGCTGTTCTTCTCTCCGGCGATTCTGCAGGCCACTGCACGCCGCTTTCAAAAGGGCTTTCCGGGCCTCGTCACCTATGCGGTGAAATCTAACCCAGACGAAGAAGTGCTCGCCAACCTCGTTGCCGCTGGCATCCGTGGTTTTGACGTGGCCTCTCCTGTTGAGATGGACACCATTGCCCGTATCGCACCCGGTGCAGCCATGCACTACAACAACCCGGTTCGCTCCCGCACCGAGATCCTTCATGCCGTCAAAGTCGGCGTGAAATCCTACTCCGTGGACAGCCACTCCGAGCTCGTGAAACTCGGCGAACTCGTTCCGGCCGATGGTGTGGAAATCTCCGTGCGTTTCAAACTGCCGGTTGAAGGTGCTGCATACAACTTCGGCGCCAAATTCGGTGCAACCGTCGAAAACGCGGCTGAGCTTCTGCTCCTCGCGTCCCAACTCGGCTTCACCCCGTCTCTGACCTTCCACCCGGGCACCCAGTGCACCGATCCGCACGCATGGGACAAATACATCCGTGCAGCGGCCGAGATTGCTCAGATGGCTGGCGTTCAAATCGCACGTCTCAACGTCGGTGGCGGCTTCCCGTCCCACCGCCTGAACGAAGTGACCCCGCAGCTTGAGCCGACCTTCGACCTCATCGGTCGCGTCGCCCGCGAAGCTTTTGGTGATGACATGCCGGCGCTCGTTTGTGAGCCGGGTCGTGGTCTCGTGGCCGAGAGCTACTCTCTCGTGACCCGCGTCAAAGCGATCCGCGACGATGCGCACGTGTTCCTCAACGACGGCGTCTACGGCGCGCTCTCCGAGCTGCACCTCGTAGGTGTCATCGACCGCATCGGCGTGTTCGGCCCGCAAGGCGTCAAACGCGAAGGTGCAACTGTAGACCGGACCGTTTTCGGCCCGACCTGCGACAGCCTCGACAAACTTCCGTCCGAGCTCGCGTTCCCGCTCAGCATGGAAGAAGAGGATCACGTCGTGTTCTACGGTCTCGGTGCCTACTCCGTGGCGACGGCTACGAAATTCAACGGTTTCGGTCAGATCACCGTCGAAACCGTTCAGCGCCACATCTGATCGGCCTCCCTGCCGTCGAAGAGCCACGACGCAATTTCCCCCCCTTTGCGTCGAAGTGTCCACGACGCATCTCCCCTCCCGAAATTCGGGAGGGGACTTTCCGCGTTTTTGTGCTAATTAATTGAGATGCAAGAGCGAATGAGTGTCTTGTCGCGGCTTGGGCCGCTGTTCAAATTCCGCCAGAGGGTCCGCACCTCAGGCGGCCATCACTCTCGTGGTCCGCTCACCCATGTTATTCTCATGGATGGGACGTTGTCCTCGCTCACCCCCGGTTTGGAGACAAACGCGGGCCTCGCCTACAAACTCCTCACAGAAGTTGCCCAGCACGAAAACATGCTCGTGCGCTATGAGGCGGGCATTCAGTGGAACGGCCTCCGCGACACGATGGACGTGATAGAGGGGCGTGGAATCAACCGGCAAATCCGTCGTGTCTACGGCGCACTGGCCTCTCGCTACCGCCCTGGCGACCGTATCTTTCTCTTTGGATATTCGCGCGGAGCCTATGCCGTGCGCTCACTGTCGGGTTTCATCGACATGATTGGGCTGCTCACGCCCGATCAAGCGACGGAACGCAACATTCGCGTGGCCTATCGGCACTACCAAATGGCGCCGCACAGCCACTCTTCCCAGCGTTTCAAAGAGACGCACTGCTACCCCGAGACGCCGATCGAATTCCTCGGGGTCTGGGACACTGTGTCGGCGGTCGGTCTCCACATGCCTGTGCTCTGGCGCTATTCGACGGTCTTCCATGAATTCCACGACTACATGCCCGCCACAAACGTGAAGAAGGTCTATCACGCGCTCGCCTACAACGAACGACGGAGCGCCTATGCGCCCGTTCTGTTCGAGACGAATCCTGAGCCACCAATGTTCGACGGGCGCAAACAGGTGCTCCAACAGATGTGGTTCCCCGGCACGCATGGCGATGTCGGCGGGCAGCTTTCGGGCTATATCCCTGAACGCCGCCTCTCGAACGCCTCACTGGTCTGGATGCTCGACAAGGCCGAGGGCGCAGGACTTCAATTGCCGGAGGGGTGGCGGATGCGCTTTCTCGCGGACCCGCATGGTCCATCGGTCGGTCAGAACCGTGGTTGGGGAAAGTTCTTCATGATGCGCCGGACGCGCAAGGTCGGGCATGACCCGTCCGAAGTGCTCCATCCGGCGCTGAAGTTTTAGATCACGCCGAGGTTCTCGCAGACAGCTTTCGTCAGCGTCGGGCGGTTCAGCGTATAGAAGTGCAGGTCCTCAACACCCTCTGCGAGCAGCTTTTCACAGAGCTTGGTGCAGAGGTCGATCGAGAGCTGGTGATGATCCTGAGAGTGCTCGAAAGCCGCCTCATAGCTGATCGGGATCGGCGTGCCGCAGCTCGAAGCGAATCTCTGAATGCCCTTCCAGCTCGTGATCGGCAGAATGCCGGGGATGATCTTGCCGGTGATGCCAGCGCGTTCGCAGCGCTCGCGGAAGCGGAAGAAGTTCTCCGGCTCAAAGAAGAACTGTGTGATTGCGGAATCCGCGCCCGCTTCGAATTTGCGCTTCAGCCAGAAAATATCGGCATCCGAATCTGCGGCCTCGGGGTGCGGGTCAGGGTAGGCGCCCACGCGGATTTTGAAGTCACCGGTCGCGGAAAGCGCTTCGATCAACTCGATAGAGTTGGCAAACCCGCCCTCAGCCGGTGTAAAGCCGCCCGAACCTTTCGGCGGATCGCCCCGCAGCGCCACGATTTCGTTAACGCCCACCTCTTTATAGCTGTTCGCGATGGCGAGGGTTTCTTCCTTCGTGGCGTTCACGCAGGTCAGGTGCGCCGCGACGTTCCAGCCGTATTTGCGATGGAGGAGAGCAACCGCGTCGTGGGTCAATTCCCGAGTCGTGCCGCCCGCGCCGTAAGTCACGGATGCAAATTCCGGTGACATATTCCCAAGCACCTGCAGAGTCTCGAACAGGCTAAAGCAGGCCTCGATATTCTTCGGCGGGAAGAATTCGAACGAAATTTTGGGCGCATTGGTCATTGTCATATCCTCTTGGGTCGGCGGCCCTTGTCTCACGAAGGGGCATGTGAGACAAATTCATAATTCTCAAGATCAACATGAGGCGCGTTCAAGATGCATCTCGAATTCCGACATCTCCGGACGATCAAGGCCATCCATGAGGAGGGCGGCCTCGCGCGTGCCGCCGACCGGCTCAACATCACGCAATCTGCCCTGTCGCATCAGGTCAAAGGGCTTGAGGATCAGGCGGGTGTCGAGTTGTTCGTGCGCCGCTCCAAGCCGCTGAAACTGTCGGCTGCTGGGATGAAGCTCTTGGCGCTCGCCGAAGAGGTCTTGCCAAAGGTGGAGGCCCTAGAAGCCGAATTTCGCGGGATCGAAGAGGGCACGACCGGACGCCTTCACATTGCTATGGAATGCCACGCCTGTTTCGATTGGCTCTTTCCGGTCCTTAACAAATTCCGTCAGGCCTGGCCCGAGGTCGATGTCGATATCCGCCTGCGCCTCGCCTTTGGGGCGCTTCCCGCGCTCGAACGCGAAGAGGTCGATTTCGTCATTTCCTCGGACCCCGACGACATCGACGGCGTCACCTTTGTCCCACTGTTCGACTACGCCCCGATGTGTGTCATGTCGTCCAAATCGCCACTCGCAGCGAAACAGTATATCGAGGCAGAGGATCTGCGCGATCAGACGTTGATCACCTATCCGATGGATCGCTCCCGTCTTGATGTGTTCAAAGACCTTCTGACCCCCGCCGGCGTCGAACCCGCGAAGCAGCGCCAAGTCGAACTGACAGACGTCATCCTCATGCTGGTCGCCGCTGGACGTGGCGTGGCTGTCCTCCCTGATTGGGTCATGCGCGACATCCGGAATCATCCTGATTACGCCGTCCGCCCACTCACGGCCAAGGGCGTCACCCGCCGCATGTATGCGGCCGTTCGGAGCGACGACGCGACCAAACCCTACATGGCCCACGTCCTGCGGATTGCGAAAACAGAAGCCGTGAAGCTCCAACGCGGCTGAATTCCGGCCACAGGTGCGGAGGGAAATGCGCAATAGACGGTAATTCTTTGCCCCGAGACCCTTGGCAGAAACGGATTGGCGGCGTATACGCCCGCTTTGAACATCCCACATCCGCCCGGAGACCGGTCCCATGCAAGGCAGTGCCAACCTCAACGTTATGATCAAAGCCGCCCGTTCGGCAGGCCGCTCGCTCGTCAAGGATTTCCGTGAGGTCGAGAACCTTCAGGTCTCCTCGAAAGGTGCGGGCGACTTCGTGTCTCGCGCCGACATCCGCGCCGAGGAAATCATCTACGAAATTCTGACCGAAGCGCGCCCGACCTACGGTTGGCTCGGCGAGGAAAGCAAGGCCAAAGAAGGTCAGGACCCGACCCGTCGCTGGATCGTCGATCCGCTCGATGGCACGACCAACTTCCTGCACGGTCTGCCGCACTGGGCGATCTCTATCGCGCTTGAGCACAAGGGCGAAATCGTGTCCGGCGTCGTGTTCGATCCGGCAAAAGGCGAATTGTTCTGGGCCGAAAAGGGCGCAGGCGCCTGGATGAACGACCAGCGGATCCGCGTGTCTGACCGTTCCAAAATGATCGAGTCGATCTTCGCGACCGGCCTGCCGTTCGGTGGCCGTGCCGATCTGCCGGAAACGCTCAAGGACCTCGCTCGCCTCCTGCCCGCGACCGCAGGTGTCCGTCGCTGGGGCGCTGCTGCGCTCGACCTCGCGTATGTTGCGGCTGGCCGTTACGACGGGTTCTGGGAACGTCGCTTGAACGCTTGGGACATGGCCGCTGGCATCCTGCTCGTGAAAGAAGCGGGCGGTTTCGTCGAATCCATCACCCCGGAAGGCAACCCGCTCACCGATGGCGAAGTGGTTTGCGCAAACGAAGTGATGTTCGAGCGATTCTCTAAGGTTATTCGCGGCGCGTAATCCGGCAGGATCACCGCGATCGGCAGACGTGTTGGGCGGTTTCTGTCGAATTTTACGCAATAATTCCGCCCGATCGTTTCCAAAATCGAACCTAACCTCGCTGCAATCGGATTAGTGTTGGCTGTTTGGTGAAAAACCCCTGATTTTGCCGTATTGTTGCCCAGTTTCATTGTAAATTTTGCTGCAACGCCGAAACCTTCGGAGAAAACCGCGTGCGTAATATGTTGAAATCACACTCTAAAGACTTTTTGAACGATGATGATGGCGCGGTCACCGTCGATTTTGTTGTGCTGACGTCGGCAATTATCGGTATGGGTATTATGGTTATCGGAATTATCTGGGAAGGCGCGTTTGGCTTCACTGAGCAGCTTGATGCTGACATTCAGCAGATTTCGGTTCTCGTCCACTGATACAGCAGCCTGTCCTATCGATCTTTTCGTTGATCTCAATACGCGGCTGAGATTTCGCTTACCGGCGGCGTCTTACGTTTGGAACTGATGTTTTCGAAAAGCGATAGCGAGCCTCTGCATGTGTCGGGTGGCCACGTGTGCGATCCCAAAACGCAGCACCTCCCAAACGTTTCCAGATCGGAAATGCAGCGATCACGCCAGCTGCGAAGCCGCCCACATGCGCAAGGTAGGCCACGCCGCCGAGTTGGCCGCCGTTCCCCATTTCGCCCAGCACTTGAAACGCGAACCAAGCGCCGAGCATGAGCCACGCGGGCAGGGGGATGACTTTGAAAAAGATGATGAAGATGAAGAGCACGTCGACGCGGGCTCTCGGGAAGAGCAACAGATAGCCCCCCATAACTCCTGCAATCGCGCCGGATGCGCCAACCATTGGCACCATGGCGGACGGCGCAGCAGCATACTGCGCGAGTCCCGCAGCAATGCCACAGAGTAAATAGAACCCGAGATACCGAAGATGCCCCATCTCATCTTCGAGATTGTCCCCGAATATCCAAAGAAAGAGCATGTTCCCCGCGATATGCATGAACCCGCCGTGCATGAACATTGAGGTCAGGAAGGTGTAGTATCCTTCCCCGTAACTGATCCGCGCAGGGATCAGGGCCCAGTCCGAAAACACAGACACGAGCGCACGATCATCGCCATAGGACGGCAGCATCGCGAGAAAGACCGCGATATTCAGGCCCATCAGCAGATAGGTCACGAACGCCGGATTGCGTGAGGGATTATGATCGCGGATCGGAAACATGGCTTCTATTTGGGGGCGCTTTGGAAGAGGTCAAGGAAAACCGATCTTTACACCAGGGACCTCTCGACTATAGTCCTCAAGCCGCGTTGCCCGCGTGGTGGAATGGTAGACACAGAGGACTTAAAATCCTTAGGCCGTATAGGCCGTGCCGGTTCGAGTCCGGCCGCGGGTACCACCTTTCAGATCAGTTTGCAGGTGTTCCTCGATTGGGGAAGGTCTTTGTGCCCGACAAAAAGTCCGACAAAAGTCAGACACTTGCCCGACGAAAGTCCGACCGGCAATTTTCGGGACTTTTACGAAAGAAGCCGCCACTCCGGTGGGAGAGGCGGCTTGTCTCATTCGAACATAGCGTATGGCTGGGTGTTAGGTCCGCGTACCCGCGAATTTTTCCTGCCATTCCTCGCGCTGCTCATCGGCAATCTTGGTGAACAGGTTGTCCGGAACAGCAAAGGTGTGACCTGCGGGCAGCGCGCTCAGAGCCGCTGCGACATCTTCCGGCCAGTCGAGGGTGTCGAGGCCGAGCGCGGTCTGGAGTTTGCCAGCCGCATCCGGAATGAACGGTGCGGAGAGACGGGCGTAGAGGCCGATGAGGTTGAGGCCAAGGCGCACTTGTGCGGCGGCTTTCTCGGGGTCTTCCTTGAAGGTCGCCCACGGAGCTGCGGATTGCAGATATTCGTTGCCCGCGACCCAGATGGCGCGGAGCGCTGTTGCGCCCTTACGGACCTCGATGGCGTCCATATGTGTCTGATATTCAGCAACTTTCGCGGTCAGGTCGGCGATAAGAGACTGTTCCTGTTCGCCGTATTCGCCGCCTTCAGGTACGGCCTCAGAAAACTTGGAGCGGCAGAACTTCGTGATCCGCGAGACGAAGTTGCCAAGCACGTCTGCGAGGTCTTTGTTCACGGACTGTTGGAAGTTTTCCCAAGTAAACTCGGAGTCAGAGCTCTCCGGCGCATGGCTCAGGAGCCACCAACGCCAGTAATCAGACGGCAGGATCGAAAGGGCCTGATCCATGAACACGCCGCGACCGCGAGAGGTAGAGAACTGACCGCCATCATAGTTCAGATAGTTGAACGATTTGATGTAGTCGACCATCTTCCACGGCTCGTCCGAGCCGAGCATCGTGACCGGGAAGGAGAGGGTATGGAACGGCACGTTGTCCTTGCCCATGAATTGAACATATCGAACATCGTCCGCGCCTTTGTCGGTTCGCCACCAGCGTTCCCAATCCGCATCCGAAAGCCCTTGAGCCTGCGCCCACTCAGCCCCACATGCGATATATTCAATCGGCGCATCGAACCAAACATAGAAGACTTTTCCGTCCATGCCGTCCCAAGGTGCGCCCTCGAATTGTACCGGCACACCCCAGCTCAGATCGCGGGTGATGCCGCGGTCTTGCAGGCCGTCACCGTCATTGAGCCACTTCTTCGCAATGGAGGTCGTCAGAACCGGCCAGTCGGTCTTGCTGTCGATCCACTCATTGAGCGCATCGCGCATGTTGGACTGCTTGAGGTAGAGGTGCTTCGTGCTGCGCTGTTCAAGGTCCGTCGCGCCGGAAATCGTCGAGTGCGGCTCAATCAGGTCGGTCGGGTCGAGCTGTTTGGTGCAGTTGTCACACTGGTCCCCGCGGGCGGAGTCATAGCCGCAGTTCGGGCAGGTGCCCTCGATGTAGCGGTCGGGCAGGAAGCGACCGTCGGTGTTGGAATAGATCTGCGTCTCCTCAACGACCTCAATGAGGCCCGCATCATAGAGGCGCTTTGCCAAATGCTGCGTTAGCGCATGGTTCGCGGCAGCCGAGGAGCGTCCGAAGTGGTCGAAGGACAGGCGGAAACCAGCGGCAATTTCGGACTGAACGTCGTGCATTTCCTGACAGTAATCCGCGACGGGCTTGCCAGCCTTTTGTGCGGCGATCTCTGCAGGCGTCCCGTGTTCGTCGGTTGCGCAGAGGAACAACACCTCATCACCGCGAGAGCGACGGTAGCGGGCATAGAGATCGGCTGGCAATTGCGAGCCAACGAGGTTGCCGAGGTGTTTGATGCCGTTGATATAAGGCAGGGCGGAAGTGATGAGCGTGCGTGCCATGAGGGTCTCGTCCGAACGTCCGTTGCATGAGGGTTTCAGCTTCTCTATCGCGCCCGCGCTCAAAGGGCCAGAGGTGAGGGGCGTGCCTGCCTAAAAAGACCCCAAATCGACGCTGGCATTTTTGTGGGAGGTGGGTGTGCAGCCCACGGGGTTGCCCTCGGAGGGGGCTCCGCTAGTGTGTGCCCAAATCAAGATCAGGACAAAAATTCCATGAAAATGCGCAAAATTGGCCAGAGTGACCTTCTGGTTTCCGAAATTTGTCTCGGCTCTATGACTTGGGGCAGCCAGAACACCCAACAAGAAGGCTTCGATCAGATCGACCGTGCAAAAGAGGTCGGGATCAATTTTATCGATACGGCCGAGATGTATCCGGTGAACCCGGTGAAGAAAGAAACGGCGGGTGACACGGAAACGATTATCGGGAATTACGTCGCCGACCGTGGCGGTCGTGAGGATTGGATCATCGCATCCAAAATCGCTGGCGGCGGGAACATCAATGAGGACGGCATCCATGCGCACAATTTCGAGGCGCGTCTGGATGAGACCCTGAAGCGGCTGCGAACGGACTACGTCGATCTCTTCCAACTGCACTGGCCGAACCGCGGCTCCTATGCGTTCCGCCAAAACTGGAAATTCGATCCGTCGAAACAGCCGTCGAAAGCAGAGATTGAGGACAACATGCGTGGGGTCCTCGAGGTCATGGGCGAGGTCCAGAAAAAGGGCAAAGTGCGCGAGTTCGGGACCTCGAACGAGAGCGCTTGGGGGATGGCACAGTGGCTGCGTCTGGCCACTGAAATGGGTGCGCCGCGGATGCAGTCCATCCAGAACGAATATTCTCTGATGTACCGCTTGTATGATGTCGATCTGTCGGAACTCGCCGTGCATGAAGACATCACGCTGCTCGCATACTCGACCCTCGCTGCCGGTCTGTTGACCGATAAATACAAGGGCGGCACCGTGGTTCCCAAAGGATCGCGCATGGATTTGAATGGGAATTTGGGCGGACGTGTTACTGATCGCGCGTGGCCTGCTGTCGCGGCTTATGTGGAGCTCGCTCAGAAACATGGTCTTGATCCGGCGACAATGGCTGTCGCCTGGACAATGACGCGGCCGTTTGATGTCATGCCGATCATCGGGGCGACTTCGGTGGAGCAACTCGAAAAATCGCTTGATGCGGCTGAGCTCACTCTGTCAGAAGACCTTCTGAAAGAGATTGAAGTGGTGCACCGCGCACATCCGCTTCCATTCTAAGGAAAACCCGCATGAAGCACCTCGGCCTATTCACGATCCTCTGCCTCGGTCTGGCGGCCTGTCAGCCGACAGACGCAGAGCAAGAGGAGGTCGGGGGCTTTTCCTCGCAGATGAGCGTGATGGATTCCCAGCGCGCCGCCTGTGAGGCCCGTGGTGGACGCTGGGGGACGGGCGGCGTTGCGGGATTCATGACCTGCATCGAAACCCCGCGAGACGCAGGGAAATCGTGTGAGCGGTCTACGGATTGTTCGACCAACATGTGTCTCGCTCGGTCCAAATCCTGCTCGCCGATTTCGCCCCTCTTCGGGTGTAACGAAGTGCTCGATGCCGCGGGTCGCCGTGTGACGCTATGCGTGGATTGATTGCGGCTCTGGCCCTTGTCGCGTTGAGCGGATGTCTCTCTCCGACGGCGACCGGGTTCAGAGACCAAGATGTTCCGATGTCCTCAATCGTGACGCTCGACCTGATCCAGTTCTCCGGTCGTTGGTATGAGGTTGAGGCCTTTGTGCCGGACGGAAAATCCTGTGTGATTGGGGCGGTGACTTTCACCCGCCAAAAGAATGGTGATCTCACCGTGACGGAAGGTCCGTGCGCCGATGGAGCGCCGCGCTCCGGTCTTGCGCGGTCGATTGGTCCGGGCCGGTTTGCCTTCGCGGGGGATGAATTGTGGGTGTTGTGGGTTGATGCGACTTACCACACCGCAGTGATCGGGACACCAAGCGGGGCGGCGCATGTGCTTTCGCGTGAGCTGACGCTGCCGCCGGACCGCCAAATTGCGGTTCATGAAATCCTGGCGTGGAATGGCTTCGACGTCTCCAAATTGCGCCCGTCCAGACGTCGCTAGGCACGATCGATCACAGTTTGGCATGAGGGCCTCCCTCAAATTTGACTAGGCGGTCGAAGAAAAGCACCCTATAGGCCAAGGTATGACCATGGAGCGCACATACTTCGAACACGCCAAGAAAGTTCTCATTCTTGGCCTGCCGCTGGCGGGAAGCCAGATCGCGCAGTTTGCTGTGCATATGACCGATGTCATCATGATGGGCTGGTATGGCCTTGATGAGCTTGCAGCGTTGGTGCTCGCGTCCGGTTTCTGGTTTATCCTATTCATCCTGCTCGCGGGCTTTGCGTTCGCAGTGATGCCGCTCGTCGCAACTGCTGCGGGGCGGGGGGATTCCACGATGGTGCGCCGCGCGACGCGGATGGCGATCTGGATTTCGATCTTGGCCGCGATTGTGATCTATCCGATCTTCGGCTTCTCGGATGACATCCTTGTGGCTCTGGGCCAACAGCCCCACATCGCGGCCCAGGCGCGGCCCTATCTGGCGGTGGCGGGGATCGAGATGGTGCCTGCCCTGATCGTCGCTGTGTTCCGGAGCTACTTTTCCGCGCTGGAGCGCACGCGGGTCGTCCTGATTGCCGTGATTGGTGCGGTCATTCTCAATGCGGGCCTCAACTACATTTTCATTTTCGGCAATTTCGGTGCGCCGGAACTCGGGGTTCTCGGGTCTGCGATTGCCTCACTGATCGTCAATTTCGTGATGCTCATCGTGCTCGCGGTCTATGCGGCAAAGGCCACGCCCGAAAACGATCTGTTCCGTAATCCGCTCAAGCCAGACTGGTCCATGTTCGCAACGGTCTTTCGGATGGGCGTGCCGATCGGGATCACGTCACTGTCCGAGGTGGGCCTGTTCAACGCTGCTGCCCTGATGATGGGGTGGATCGGCACTGCCGAACTCGCCGCGCACGGGATCGTTCTGCAACTCACAGCCATCGCGTTTATGACCCAGATCGGGCTGTCTCAGGCGGGCACCATTCGGGCCGGAAACGCAATGGGGCGCGAGGACGAGGCGGATCTTCGCAAGGGGGCCATTGTCGTCGTCGGACTTTCGTTGTGTATGGCCGCGATCTCTTCGGCGCTCTTCCTGCTCTTTCCGGATTTTCTCATCGGGCTGTTCATCGCGCCGGATGAACCCGCGCGGGATGAAGTTCTTGCCATCGGCGGCATGCTGATTGTGATCGCCGCGATGCTCCAGTTTTCGGACGGTGGACAGGTGGTCGCCCTGTCGCTGCTACGCGGGCTGCACGACACAGCCGTGCCGATGTGGCTCGCCGCATTCAGCTACTGGGCGCTCGGGATGCCCGCGTCCTACGTCTTCGGCTTTGTCCTCGATTGGGGCGCAAAGGGCATCTGGATGGGCTTTGTCTTCGGCCTCACAACTGCATGGCTGACGATGAGCTTCCGGTTCTGGAAGTATAAGTCGCGCATCTCGCGGAGCGCTTGATCACGCTCGCGCGCCGCGTTTCAGTCGCGCGCTTTTTTGAGCAGCCGCTCCGACTTTTTCCGCACCAGAACGGTGCGCAAGTCGTGCATGGCAAGAAGAAGATCATCAGTCACGTCCTCTAGCTGATCATCCGTCGCCTTTGACTGCGCCCAGTGTGCGGTGAAGTTCAGGTAATCAATCGCGCGGAAGATATCATCCATGTCACGACGGGCGAGCGTCTCGCGGCGTTCTGCCATCCATTCTGTGATCGCCTTCATTTCCGAGTCCGACAACTCGCGGCCGCCCTGCGGTTTGATCTCGCCGTTCTTGATATTGAGCACAGCGATCTGCTGCATCTCGATCCGGCGCTGCCGATTTTCCGTATCCACGCGAAACACAAAGGCCCCGTTTTCGCGGACACGGAAGTAGAACTCAGGCAGGTCTACGCTCATTTGAGACCCGCGCAGAAGTTTTGGATGCGTGTGCAGGCCTCTTTCAGGGTCTCGTCGGAGGTCGCGTAAGACACGCGGAAGTTCGGCGACAATCCGAAGGCCGCCCCAAAGACGACGGCGACGCCGGTTTCTTCGAGGAGCGCCGTCGCGAAATCTTCGTCGGTCTCGATCTTTGCACCGCCGGCAGAGGTCTTGCCAAGGCACCCTGCGATGTCCGGATAGACGTAGAAGGCCCCCTCCGGCGTCGGGCACTTGATCCCCTCGGCGGCGTTCAGCATCTCGACGACAAGGTTCCGGCGACGCACGAAAGCTTTGTTGTTTTCCGCAATGAAATCATGCGGTCCGTTTAGAGCCTCAACTGCTGCGTATTGGGAAATCGAGCAGGGGTTCGAGGTGGACTGCGACTGCACCTTCCGCATGGCCGCAATTAGTTCGACGGGACCTGCCGCGTAACCGATGCGCCAGCCGGTCATGGCATAGGCTTTGGAAACCCCGTTCACCGTAAGCGTACGGTCATAGAGGCCTGGTTCGATCTCGGCCGGGGTGCAGAATTCAAAGCCGTCAAAGGCGAGGTGCTCATACATGTCATCGGTCATAACCCAGACATGTGGATGCTTCATTAACACGTCTGTGAGCGCCTTGAGTTCGGATTTGGAATAGCCCGCGCCAGTCGGGTTGGACGGCGAGTTGAAGATCAGCCATTTGGTTTTGGGCGTGATCTCTGCCTCGAGCTGTTCCGCCGTGATCTTGAACGCGTTTTCCAGCGTGCCCTCAATGGCCACCGGCGTCCCGCCCGCAAGCAGGACCATGTCAGGATAAGAAACCCAATAGGGCGCCGGGATGATTACTTCGTCACCTGGATTTAGAGTCGCAACCAAGGCGTTGAAGAGAACCTGCTTGCCGCCACTGGATACGGACACTTGTGCAGGCGTGTAATCCAGCCCGTTGTCGCGTTTGAACTTTGCGCAGATGGCTTTCTTGAGTTCCGGAATGCCGTCAACTGCGGTGTATTTGGTTTTGCCCTCTTCAATGGCGCGGATGCCCGCGGCCTTGATGTTCTCCGGCGTGTCGAAATCCGGCTCGCCCGCGCCGAGACCGATGACGTCCTTGCCAGCCGCCTTGAGTTCAGCGGCCTTGTTCGTGACTGCGATGGTCGGAGACGGTTTTACGCGGGAAAGGGTTTCGGACAGAAAAGACATGGGAGGGCTCCGAGAAGAGGGTGTTTGCGGTAGAGATAACGGCAAAGATCGACCGAGGCCAAGACGTCCCTTGCGATAAACGCCTGATGGGTGCAAAAAGCCACCGATCAAAGGGAGTATCGCATGACCGAGACCATCGAAATCCGTCGCAAGCGTCTGAAAATCCGCGCATGGCGCCGTGGGATCAAAGAGATGGATCTTCTGATCGGCGGCTATGCTGACGAACATCTCCCAACGATGACCGAAGAGGAACTCGATGAGTTCGAGCGTCTGATGGACGAACACGATCAGGACTTGCTGTCTTATGCAACGGGCCTCAAGCCGACGCCTGCGCCGATCAAACCGATGCTCGATAAGTTGATTGCGTCCGCTGATCACGCGAGCTGGGGTGTGAAAGGCTAACAGCTTCACGCCAGTTCAAGGCACTTAACGATATCTTCGGATATTTCGCCCAATCTGTCCTCCGACGAACCATTATGCGGAGTGACAGATGAGCATCCATTCAGCATTTCCAGCGCCCGTGGAAAGCCCGTTTATGGTGCAATACCTCGACGCGCTGTCTCTTGTGGAGCGCCTGCACAGGCTTCTTCTTGATGTGATCAAGGACGAGTTTGAGCGGATCGGCGTTCTCGAAATCAATGCCGTTCAGGCCCTGCTACTTTTTAATGTCGGTGAAAACGAGGTGACGGCCGGCGAATTGAAAACGCGCGGCTACTATCAGGGCTCGAATGTCTCCTACAATCTTAAGAAGTTGGTGGAGATGGGCTACATGCACCATCAACGGTGCGAGATCGACCGCCGTTCCGTGCGTGTGAAACTCACGGATAAAGGCGATCTCGTGCGGCGCACCGTGGCGGAACTGTTTTCCCGCCACGCTGAGGGCCTCTTGGCGAAGAATGTCATCAGCACAGAGGGTATCGAGTCGATCAATGCCGCTCTGAAACGGGTCGAGCGCTATTGGACCGACCAGATCCGCTACATCTACTGACGACAGCCTGTGCTCACCAGTGGCCAGTGTTTTCCATCGACGCCCACGGCTCCGCCGGAGCGAGGTTTTCACCTTTTTGAAGCAGTTCAATGGACACGTTATCGGGCGAGCGGACGAAGGCCATGTGCCCGTCTCGCGGCGGACGGTTGATCACGACGCCATTGTCCATGAGCTTTTGACAGAGCGCATAGATGTCTTCGACCTCATAGGCGAGGTGGCCGAAATGGCGGCTGTCTGACGGGAGGCCGTCGTCACCATCCCAGTTGTATGTCAACTCGACAGGGCATTCTTCCTGTCCCTCGGGTGCCATGAATACGAGGCTGAAACGGCCGCCCTCGTTGTCGATCCGGCGGGTTTCCTTGAGGCCAAGCAATTCGTAGAACGCCATCGATTTTTCCAAATCCTTGACGCGGACCATCGTGTGTAAATAGCGCATGTGAGTTTCTCCTCTGTCGCATTTCCTCCCGAGTCTAAAGCAAGGGGGCCTGATTTCAATTCGGACGTCGATGCACCTTTGCGAATCCCCCGTTGCATTCGTATAGATGGAGGATGACCACTATATCTTGGGGGCAGGCATGCATCAGTACCACGAGCAGTTGAAAACCATCTTGGCGCATGGGGTTGATACGACTGACCGCACAGGGACCGGAACCCGCTCCTATTTCGGCTTGCAGGCCCGTTATGACCTCGCTGATGGATTCCCGATGGTCACGACCAAAAAACTCCACCTGCGGTCGATCATCCATGAACTTTTGTGGTTTCTCTCTGGTGACACCAACATCCGCTATCTGAAAGAGAACGGTGTTTCGATCTGGGACGAGTGGGCCGATGAGAATGGCGATCTCGGGCCGGTCTATGGCGCACAATGGCGGAAATGGCCAGGTGGTGAGCGTGGCTCGATTGACCAGATCAAGACACTCTTGAACTCCATAGAGAAAAGCCCCGATTCCCGTCGTCTGATCGTGTCCGCATGGAACCCCGCCGAGGTGGACAACATGGCGCTGCCGCCGTGTCATACGCTATGGCAGGTGAAAATCCTCGGCGGCAAAATGCATCTCCAACTCTATCAACGCTCTGCCGACATGTTCCTCGGCGTGCCGTTCAACATTGCGTCCTATTCTCTTCTGCTCGCCATGCTCGCACAGGTGACTGGCTACGAAGCAGGCACCTTCGTCCACTCCATCGGCGATGCGCATATCTACTCCAACCACATGGAGCAGGTGGATCTGCAACTGTCGCGCACGCCGAAAACCTTGCCGAAACTGCGTCTTAATCCGGACGTGAAAGACCTCTTCGCGTTCACCTATGACGACATCGAAATTCTCGACTACGATCCGGACGGTGCGATCAAAGCGCCTGTCGCTGTCTGAGGGCAAACGATGATTACGCTTATCGCTGCACGCGACCGCAATGGCGCCATTGGCAAAGACAACACAATCCCGTGGGAAGCGCCTGAGGATTTGAAGTTCTTCATGCGCGAAACCATGGGGGGCGCGGTCATCATGGGGCGTCATACGTGGGATAGCCTGCCGTTCAAACCTTTGAAAAACCGCCTGAACATCGTCGTCTCGCGCCAAGGTGTCGACCATGAGCACGTCTTCCCGACCGTTGAGGCAGCGATTGAATTCGCGCAGTCCGAAGGGCGCGCTCGGATATATGCGATGGGGGGCTTTCGCATTTATGAGGCCATGTTGCCACTTGCCGACCGTTTGGTGATCACCGAAGTGGATACAGAGGTGCATGAGCCGGACACATGGTTCCCGACCTTTGACCCGGCGGAGTGGCGAGAGGTCTCACGGATGGTGGTGCGGGACGCCAGCCCGCGCTGTGAAGTTGTGGAATGGGTTCGCTAAGCGGACCTCACTCCTCAATCTCGGAGAGAATGAACTCTGCGATGGCCTTGCCGAGTGTTTCGTGCGCGGCGGCGTCGAAGTGCACGCCATCGGTCTCTGACACGGAAATCACGGAATTCGCATCGAAAACAGCGACGTCGCGAGCCTGGGCCTCAGCACACATGGCGGCCTGAACCGCATCGACCTTTGCTGATGCGCCGACATAAATTTCTTCGAGAACACCCGCGCCTTGTGCACGAGGCGGCAGGATGACAATCGGCTCAAAGCCGCCGTGCCGCGTCTGCATCTCTTCAGAGAGCGCGACGTCGAGGTGGAACCCGAGCGCGGCGGCGATCTCCTCAGGACTTGCCTCGAAGTGCGCTTTGAGATCATTGGTGCCGAGCATGATTGTCAGTGCATCAATCGGCCCGTGGCTTTCGAGCGCGATGAACAGCCCAAGACGGCCATCCATATGCGGTCCCATCTCGGGATCGGGAAAGGCAAAGGTACGACCGGGGAGACCTTCTTCTACGAGATCCCAGCCCAGTTTTTCCGCCATTACGACAGGCCAACGACGGGCGTGTCTCGGGCGATCAGAGGGCCGCGTCTCCATCGGCTGGGTGCCGTGGGTGTTGCTGTCGCCGAAAGTGAGGATCACAGGCATGGGTCTCTCCAAAAAGTAAAGCGGCTCCGAACGTGCGTCCGGAACCGCCGACTTTCAAGAAAAAGATTTCTCAGAGCGCCTGAAGTTCGGTCGCGGACGCGCGGCCATCACGGCCTTCGCGAAGTTCGTAGCCGATTTTCATGTTGTCTGCGAGGCCAGTCATGCCCGCACGTTCTACGGCAGAAATATGTACAAAAACATCTTTTCCGCCCTCGTCAGGGGCGATGAAACCATAACCTTTGGTCGTGTTGAACCATTTGACGGTGCCGGTGGGCATAGTCCGAAGTCTCCTATTTTGTTCGGCCGCTACGTGCGGCAGGTCCGGTGCAGCCAGGTCTTCCAAGTCAGCTAGCTGCTCCGTGAGGAGCAATCGTTCTAGAAAGTCAGCAGTCACACTTTCGAGTTTGCCGCAGTTCGATATAAAGGCAAGCGACAATATCGTAACGCATCTGGACACACCATTTTTTCGGGGAATGTCCATAATTTGCGCCACTTGTGAGGGCAAAATGACCAAAATTTATGGAATCAAAACCTGTGACAGCTGCCGTAAAGCGTCGAAAGCACTCGGTGTTGCGCTGCACGATATTCGCATAGAGCCGCTGTCACGCGCGGAGATTGAGCGATTCCATAGGGAATTTGGCGCAGCTTTGGTGAATACCCGTTCGACGACATGGCGTGGTCTCTCGGAGGCGGAGCGCGACGAAGACCCGATTTCTCTCCTGATGGCGCACCCGACTTTGATGAAACGTCCGGTGATCGAGCGGGACGGCAAACTTTTGCTCGGATGGGGCAAGGATGTTCAGGCTGAATTGCTAGGCTGACAGACCGGGCAGTCGCTTCGCAATCACCCGATCTAAAGAGAACCATCCACCACCTAGCCCCACAATGGATAGGAGGAGGAACATCCAAAGTGCGCGTTGGTCGAGGATCAGGCCGTCTGAGGCGCGATCAAACAAGGCGCCGATTGTGGCCGCGCCAACGCCATGCCCGATGATGTCCGTCAGAGATTGGACGATGACAAAGCCGATCATGCCGAGGGCGGCAAGCCTCGTCGCGAGCCCCAAGAGGATGAGGAGCGGCAGGACAAGTTCTGCGTAGCTACCGGCCATGATCACCGCCCAATGCCAGAGGCCAAAACCGGAAATGTCGTACCCTGCGGCCTCCATCTGTCGCGGAAAGATCTGCGCATAGGCGTTGAAGGTCGGGGTGAAGGGGCCGTCGAGTTTCGTGAGCGCTGACGACCAGAAATAGCGCAGGAGAACAGCGGCGAAGGTCAATCTGGCGAGGAGCGGCAATGCGTGGACGGATGCGCGGGTGATCGGGGCAAACATGTCAGACCTCCTGAATGGCGGTGATTGCCGCGCCGTCGAGAAGGGCGCGGAGAAAAAGTGAGAGATCGAGTTGTTTTGGAGCGGCCTCAATCGCGTGTTCGAGCGCATCTCCTGCCGCCAGCTTCTCCAAAACATTGATGGTTCCGCGCGGAAATGAGGTCGCAACTGGATCAAACGCGCGGCGTGTGATCAGAATGTCCTCTGCTCCTCCCTCCGGCTTTGGCCCGCCAAGGGCGAAGGCGTGGATCGAGGTGATCGGGAAGTCGCTCGACATCCACCGAACACTGGGCGCGAGTTTGACGGCGCGGGTAAAGAGCAGAGGATCGGACAGGTCTCCGGCATCGACAGGCGCGCTATCCGCCGCGTGGTAGCTTTCGCGGAGCGCGTATTCGAGCCGAGCGACGTCGGGTAAATAAGGGACCGGTTGGGCAGGGGCGAAGCCTGCAATGAACTCTGCGAACCCTGCGCCATAGAGCGGAAGCCGGGGGGCGGACGGTGGGTGCGATCTGAGAAATGCGTCGCTTAGTGCGGAGAAGAACTCGTCGCCGACGAGCGATTTGACTGCCGGAAACCCCTGTGCGAGGGCGTCTTTCAAGCCGACGACGATGTTGTTGCGATAGACCGCAAATCGTTTGGTCGCAGGGGCTCCTTCCGGTGTCACGAGGCCTGCAGGGAGGGGCGCGGTCGGGTCCAATGCGGCTTTGATGAAAGTTGCCTGTGTCATGCGGGCACCTTTTCAAGACGCTCGGCCGCGCGGATGACCTCTCCCTCCAGTTCCGGCCATTCGGGGACATCCGTATCCCATTCGATGAGGGTCGGTTTTGGGCCGCCTGTCGCGAGGGTGTAGGTGTAGAGATGCCAGACCGGGTCGACGATTTTCTGCCCGTGGCTGTCAATCAGAAGCGGCGCACCGTTTTCATCTTCGTCCTCGCTGTGCCCGCCGAGGTGTAGCTCTCCGACGGCGTCATGGGGGAAGTGGTCGATATATTCGAACGCGTCGAGCCGGAGGTTTGTTGCTGACACAAAGACGTTGTTGACGTCGAGAAGGAGGCCGCAGCCCGTACGCTTGACGATCTCTCTGAGGAAATCGACCTCGCCATATGTGCTCTCCGCGAAGGCGAGATAGGAGGAGGGATTTTCGAGGAGCATTCGTCGTCCAAGGGTCTCTTGCACGTGGTCGATGTGGTCACAAACGCGGTTCAGCGTGGCGTCCGTATAGGGCAGGGGCAGAAGGTCATTGTAGAAGCCGCCGTCGTGCGTGGACCAAGCGAGGTGTTCGGAAAACGATGCGGGCTCGAGCCAGTCGATCAGGTGCTTAAGGCGCTTCAGATGGTCCGCGTCGAGGTCTCTTTCGCCGCCGATCGAGAGGCCGACCCCATGGACGGAGATCGGTAATTTCTCATAAAGGCTCCGCAATTGCGCGAGAGGGCGTCCACCCGCGCCCATGTAGTTTTCCGCATGGATTTCGACCCATTTGACAGGGGTATTCCCGCTCATAATGTTCGAAAAGTGCGCGGATTTGTATCCGACGCCAACCGCCGTCGGCAGGAATTTGTGTTGGTCCAACATCTTTCTCTCCCTCTTTGAATTGGGTCCGGCATCGTGGGGAGATGCCGGACCAGAGTTTGATTAGCTTTCCATCGGCAGGTCGCGATCGAGGGCTTCGAGAGAGCCCATGCGTTCAGAGCCGTCAGCCATCGCGGGAAGTTCGATGTCCATGCAGGTGCCGGCGGGAACGAGGGTCCATGCGTTGCCTTGGTAGTCGACTTTCGATGTGCCTGCGCAGGTCGTTCCCGGACCTGCCGCACAGCCGTTCTCACCGGCGAGAGCGACGCCGAAGCATTTTTCCTGACCGTCTGCGTGGGCCACGCCAGCGAAAGAAAGTGCAGTTGTCATTGCGCCGAGAAGGGCGAGGGTTTTGGATTGAGTGCTCATGTGTGTGTCTCCGTTTCATGCGTTTCCGCCGTGAGGGGCGGTGACACAACGATGGCAGACAGGTTAGCTCACAGACCATTCACGGGCGCGTCACATGACGCGTGTGTCAGGATTTGAAACATACGATTTTGTGACTTGATCTGGCGTGCGGCGGTGGCGCGGACGGTCGCAAAATATACGATTTTCCGAATGCAAGCGCTGTGATCCGCGAAAACGTGGGTGTTTTTGAGTGATCTCTCTAAAACTGGCGCTGTAACAATTCTCACGCGTGCTCACGCACTCGGTGTAGAGCAAAAGAAAAGCCCCCTGGGCGGGGGCTTTCATATTTCAGATTTTGGCCTGTTTATTTCAGATCTGGCGCGAGAGCGGCGTCTTTCAGCTCAGCCACGATGTCATCAAGTGACATAACTGCGGTCTGTTTTTCGCCGAGACGACGGACAGAGACGGTCTTTTCTTCGACTTCACGCGCGCCAACGGCGAGGATCACCGGCACTTTCGCAAGCGAGTGTTCGCGGACCTTATAGTTGATCTTCTCGTTGCGGGTGTCCGCCTCTGCACGCACACCGGCGGCTTTGAGGGCTGCGACGACCTCATCCGCGTAACCGTCGGCCTCGGAGATAATCGTGGTCACGACCACCTGACGCGGGGCGAGCCAGAAGGGCAGTTTGCCTGCGTGGGACTCGATCAGGATGCCGATGAAGCGTTCAAACGATCCAAGAACCGCGCGGTGCAGCATGACAGGGCGGTGTTTTGCGCCATCCTGGCCGACGAAGTTCGCGTCGAGACGCTCCGGCAGGTTCGGGTCCACCTGAAGCGTGCCGCACTGCCACTCACGGCCAATTGCGTCGGTGAGAACGAACTCAAGCTTCGGTCCGTAGAACGCACCTTCGCCTTCTTGGATTTCATAGTCGTAGCCAGCTGCTTTACACGCGTTGCCGAGCGACTCCTCTGCGTGATCCCAGCTCTCTTCAGTCCCGATCCGTTTTTCCGGACGGGTGGAGAGTTTGATTGACCAGTCGTGGAACCCGAGGTCGGCGTAGATGGCTGCGAGAAATTCGATGAATTTCTTCGTTTCGCTTTCGATGTGCGACTCTTCGCAGAAGATATGCGCGTCATCTTGAGTAAAGCCGCGCACACGCATGATGCCGTGGAGCGCGCCCGACGGTTCATAGCGGTTACAGGAACCGAATTCTGCCATGCGCAGCGGCAGGTCACGGTAGGATTTCAGGCCCTGATTGAAGACCTGCACGTGACACGGGCAGTTCATCGGCTTGAGCGCGTTGACGGTCTTTTCGCGGGCATGGTCTTCGTCCACTTCGACGATGAACATGTTTTCCTGATAGTTGTCCCAGTGACCGGACGCTTCCCAGAGTTTGCGGTTCACGACCTGCGGGGTGTTCACCTCGACATAGCCGTCGCGTTCCTGCTGGCGACGCATGTAGTCCTGCAGCGTGGTGTAGATTTTCCAGCCGTTCGGGTGCCAGAAGATCTGACCCGGGGCCTCTTCCTGCATGTGGAACAGGTCCATTTCTCGGCCGAGTTTACGGTGATCGCGCTTGGCGGCCTCTTCCATCATGGTTTCCCATGCTTTGAGGTCCTTGCGGTTTTTGAACGCAACGCCGTAGATACGCTGAAGCATCGGACGATCGCTGTCGCCGAGCCAGTAGGCACCTGCCACGTGGGTCAGTTTGAACGCATCTGCCGGAAGCTGACCGGTGTGCTGGAGGTGCGGGCCACGGCAAAGGTCCTGCCAGTCGCCGTGCCAGTACATACGGATGTTTTCGCCCTCGGGAATGCGGTTCACGAGTTCGACTTTAAAGCTCTCGCCACGGGACTCGTAATATTCGATGGCTTCGTCGCGGCCCCAAACTTCGGTCTTCACAGCGTCGCGGGCGTTGATGATGTCTTTCATCTTCGCTTCAATCGCGCCGAGGTCTTCGGGCGTGAACGGCTCTGCGCGGTCGAAGTCATAGAACCAGCCGTTGTCACGCACCGGCCCGATGGTCACTTTGACGTCCGGCCAGATTTCCTGAACCGCACGCGCCATGACGTGGGCGAGGTCGTGGCGGATGAGTTCGAGCGCCTGCTCGTCGTCCTGCATCGTGTGGATCGCGACGGTTGCATCGTCTTCGATCGGCCATTGAAGGTCCCAGTGGGCACCGTTCACGGTCGCGGAGATGGCTTTTTTGGAGAGAGACTTGGAAATGCTTTCAGCGACTTCTGCAGGGGTGATACCCTTGTCATAGTCGCGTGCATTGCCGTCGGGGAAAGTGAGAGAGATCTGGGACATCACGGTCCTCCTCGTCAGTTTGGCGCCCACGGAACGCCCGGTTGCGGGTTATGTTTCGCGCCCTATGTCCTTCTTTGGGCGGGGTAAGTCAATGTGAAAGGATCACCATGAGCTGGGTAAATGACGCGTTTCGCCGCCTTTCGGGTGCGAACGGAGACGCGAATGGCCTCACAGAGCACGCGCAGACGGCCGAACCCGCGAATTTCATTCGTCATATCGGCTCACTGTCGATGACCAAATCCGCAGACGGCCTGTTTGATCCGAAGCTCGTATTGTCTTGGCTCATGTCGCATCTGGGCGCGCCTGCAGCCCTGATCGGTTTGTTGGTTCCGATCCGCGAGGCCGGTGCGCTATTGCCGCAACTTTTCACCGCGCCCTACATTCATAGAATGCCGCGTCGGAAATGGGCATGGGCCTTTGCGTGCCTCGGGCAGGGGGCTGCCGCCGCGCTTCTCGTGCTCATCGGACTGACGCTCACTGGATGGGCCGCAGGGATGGCTGCGTGTTTCGCGGTGGCGCTTTTGGCGCTGTCGCGGTCCGTCGCTTCGGTGAGTTACAAAGACATCCTCGGCAAGACCATCGCCAAAACGCGACGCGGGGCCGTCACTGGGACATCCGCCTCGGTTTCCGCGACCATCGTCGTCGTGTTCGCGCTCTTGCTCATGCTCGCACCGGTTGAGCGTTTTGCCTTGGTCATCGGGGCGCTCGCTGTGTCGGCGCTACTTTGGGGCGCGGCGTTCATTCTCTTTTCGACCATTGACGAAGAGGCTGATCCTGGAAAATCCCGTGGTGAAATCTTTACCCAGATGCATTTGCTACGGGAAAAGCCGATGCTGCGTCGCTTTATCTATGCGCGCGGGCTTTTGACCGGAACCGCGCTCGCCCCGCCGTATCTGATCGTGCTCGGTTCGACTGCCGGAAATGGCGCGTTTGAGGCGCTTGGTGCGTCTGTCTTGGCGTCGGCTTTGGCGTCTTTTCTATCGTCCTATGTTTGGGGGCGGCTTGCAGATAAGTCGTCGAAAACCGTGCTCGCGCTCTCTGGGTTCTTTGGCGCGGGGGCTTTGGTGTTGGGCGTTGTGCTCGACTTGCTCGGCCTGTCGTCAACGGCTTGGGCGATCCCGCTGTCTCTCTTCTTTTTGATGATCTGCTATCACGGTGTGCGGCAGGGGCGGTCGACCTACCTCGTAGACCTCGCGCCCGAAGATCAACGCACGGCCTATACGGCGGTCGCGAATACGGTCATCGGAGGTATTCTCCTCTTCTCGGGCGTCATCGGGGCCGCCGCCGCAGTCATCGGTCCGCATGCGTCGCTGGTCGCCTTTGCGGTCCTCGCGTTCTTCGGTGCGTTGGTCGCGCTTCGGCTCGAAGAGGTCGAGACGGGGGTGACACTTTTCGCAATGGAAAAAGACTAAGCGGAGGAAATGCCGTTTTTCTCAGCGGATAGGGCAGCATTTCTGCCTCGAAATTCCCCAAATCACGCGATGATCGCGCTCAC
Organism: Celeribacter litoreus; assembly: GCF_020165855.1. Taxonomy (GTDB): domain Bacteria; phylum Pseudomonadota; class Alphaproteobacteria; order Rhodobacterales; family Rhodobacteraceae; genus Celeribacter; species Celeribacter litoreus. The sequence goes on from NZ_JAIUFY010000015.1 coordinate 109,359, forward strand.
GGGTGTCGTTTCTCTTGATCGGAGCAAGCTGTGCTTTGCACTCTGGGGGCGACCAATCAGGGAGTCGTGCGATGCGAAGCTACGAGGAAATTCTGGCCATCGCGGCCGAGCGTAAAGGTGGTGTCGAGGCCGTGTTGGCCGATGTTTACATTCCCAAGCTGCCACATGAGATGGCGGCGACGCCGGATGATCGCTGGCTGTCCGAGATGGCGCGGCACATTTTCCAGACGGGCATGTCGTGGCAGGTGGTGAATTCAAAATGGGATGACATTGAAGATGCCTTCTCTGGCTTTGATGTCGCAAAGCTCGCGAACATGTCCGAGGACTGGTTCGACGAGTTGCTCAAAGACACCCGCATCATCCGCTCTGCGCCCAAGATTAAGGCCATTCAGGAGAACGCCGAGTTCATCATGAAGGTGAGCGAGGAGAGCGGTGGCTTCGGCAACAAGATCGCCTATTGGCCCGCAGAAGAGTATTTTGACCTGCTCGACTGGCTCAAGAAAGAAGGCTCCCGCCTCGGAGGCAATACCGGCGCTCAAGCGATGCGTTGGAGCGGGCGCGATGGGTTCATTATGACGAAGGATGTGGTCGCGCGTCTGATCGAAGAAGGCATTGTGGAAAAGGCGCCGACGTCGAAAGCCGCGAAGAAAGCGGTGCAGGAGGCGTTCAACGCTTGGCGCACCGAATCCGGTCAGACCCTGAACACCATCTCGCGCGTCTTGGCCCAGAGCATCGACGCCTGAAGACAGGCGCGCAATGCCTTTTCAAGGGGTTGGCTTTGCCGCGCTCGGGTCTATGTTGGTCACGGAATGCCTTTGGGAGCCTGCTATGACTGACTATCTCGATACCCCGTCCGGTCGCCGGATCGCCTATAATCGTCTCGACGGGGATGGAACAGGCGTGGTGTTTCTCGGTGGGTTCATGTCGGATATGGCCGGGACCAAGGCCGTCGCGCTCGAAGATTGGGCGCGGCTACAAGGGCGTCCTTTCCTCCGTTTCGATTACTCTGGTCATGGCGAGAGCGATGGCGCGTTTCGGGACGGCTGTATCGGGGATTGGGCCGAAGATGCGCAGGCGGTGATCGAGGCGCTGACGGACGGTCCGCAAATCCTCGTGGGATCGTCCATGGGCGGCTGGATTTCCCTCCTTCTGTGCCAACGCATGCAGGAACGCGTTGCCGGCCTCGTGACAATCGCCGCCGCGCCCGATTTCACCGAAGACGGATTTTGGGCGGGCTTTGATGAAGCTCAGCGGTCCGCGCTCGAGATCGAAGGCGTCGTCATGGTCCCGTCCGGTTATGAGGACGACTACCCGATCACGCGCCGCCTGATCGAAGACGGGCGTGAGAACCTGATCCTGCGTTCGTCTTTGCCTCTGCCGTTTCCGGTGCGGTTCCTGCAGGGCACCGAAGATACGTCGGTCTCCGTTGAGACGGCGCTCGCTCTTTTTGAACACGCCGAAGGGGAGGATATCCGCCTGACGTTGGTCAAGGGGGCGGATCATTCGTTCTCGACGGTCGATTGCCTCAAAACGATCGAAGTCGCCATTTTCGACGTGCTCGCGAGGGTTTAGGCCTATACAAATCGAACACATCCGTCGCATCATTGGGGAAATACTCCCTCAAACGTGACATATCAGAACATTTCACAGGTGGTCCGTGACACTCGAGAGCGTCGTGCTTTTACCCGGCTTTCTGGCCGATGGCCGCGTCTTCGCGGATCAGGTCAGTGATCTCAGCCGCGATCATGCCGTGATGGTTGCACCGCTAAAGGGCGCCACCCTCACCGATATGGCGGATCACGTCCTCTCTGTTGCGCCAGCGAAATTTGCGGTGGTTGGTCATGATCTTGGGGCCTCTGTCGCCACTGAAATTCTCAAGCGTGCACCGGGGCGGGTGACGCGCATTGCCCTCATCAGCGGAACTGCGCAGCCCGAGACACCGGCGTCAGCGGCCATTCGGGAACCGCGAATGATCAAGGCGAAGACCGGTCGGCTTGGTGAAGTTCTTATGGAGGAACTTCCGTCAACTGCGCTTCACGAAAGCCCCTACCGAAACGCGATCCGCGATCACTGGATTGATATGGCATTGGAGGCGGGGCTCGAGACCTATCTAAATCAGTCCCGCATTCTGCAGCGGAGGCCGGATCATCAGAATGTTTTGAGACGTGCGCGCATTCCCGGACTGGTGATCGGAGGGGCGAAGGACAGCCTTTGCCCGCCGCGTCGACAGGAGTTTATCGCAGAACTCATGCCCCGTTGCGAATTGCGAGTGATTGAAAAGGCGGGGCACCTGCCGATGCTCGAAGCGCCTCAAAGCGTTTCCGCCGCTCTGAAGGCTTGGCTGGCTGCGGTCTAAGCAAGCCAAAGAAAAACGGCGCCGAAGCGCCGTTCATCATTCAATCTGTCTATGAAAGATCAGCTCGCTTTGGACTTCTTTGCGACCGTATCTTTGCCGCCGACGACGCGCGGGCCTGAGTTCTGATCGATGAACTCGAGAACCAACGGGCGAATGTTGTTGCGCCAGCTTTGGCCTGCGAAAATGCCGTAGTGACCCGCGCCCGGTTCCAAGTGAGAGGCTTTCTTCTCGTCCGGCAGGCCGGTGCAGAGTTCAAGCGCTGCAACACACTGGCCAGGTGCTGTGATGTCGTCTTCTTCGCCTTCCACCGTTTTCACGGCGACGTCGGTGATTTTGCCAATGTCGACTTTGCGGCCTGCGACGACGAACTCATTCTTCGCGATTTCACAGGATTTGAAAATGCGATCGACCGTGGACAGGTAGAACTCCGCAGTCATGTCCATAACGGCGAGATACTCGTCGTAGAACTTGTTGTGCTTGTCGTGTTCGGACGCTTCGCCTTGTGCGACGCGCTGAATCTGGTTCGAAAATGCCGTGGCGTGTTTGTCCGCATTCATTGCGATGAAAGAACTGAGTTGGAGCAGGCCTGGGTACACCTTGCGGCCAACGCCCTCGTATTTAAAGCCGACGCGTTGGATCATTGCCTGTTCCAGTTGGCCCATGGTGACGCGGTTGCCGAAATCGGTGACCTCGGTCGGGGTCGCGTCAGGATCGATCGGGCCGCCGATCAAGGTCAGGGAGCGCGGCTGAGCCTTCGGGTCTTCTTCGGCGAGATATGCGGTCGCCGCGAGTGTGAGCGGCGCAGGCTGACACACAGCAATCACGTGAGTATTCGGCCCGAGATATTTCATGAAATCGACGAGATAGAGCGTGTAATCCTCCACATCGAATTTGCCCTCGGAGACCGGAATGTCACGCGCATTGTGCCAGTCGGTGATGTAGACTTCGCAGTCCGGCAACAGAGAGATGACTGTAGAGCGCAGCAGCGTCGCGTAGTGGCCCGACATAGGTGCCACCAGCATCACGCGGCGTTTCATTTCTTCGCGGCCCTGGACCTTGAAGTGGATGAGGTCACCAAAGGGACGCGCAACTTCGACCACGATGTCGACTAGATGGTCACGACCGTCTTCACCAACGACGGAACCGATGCCCCAATCGGGCTTTGTCACCATACGCGCGAAAGACCGCTCCGTAACTTCGCCCCATGCGCGCATCCAGGAAACGACCGGAGACGGCACCATCGCCATCGCAGGATAGGAACCGAGAGCGCTCGCGGTTGCGCCAAGCCATTGGTTCGTGTTGCGGATGGTCTCCATGAGGTCATAGGTCGCCATGTAGCGCATGTAACTCTCCAAAGTATAATGTTTGCGCATGAGCTCGTCCTCGAAGCCCTTTACGTCGAGGTCACTCTGTCGCTATCGTTGGTGACATAATCTTACAGCATACCATAGTGCTGCAAGTGCAAAGTGAGGGAGAGGGCACGAAAGTGGCAGACGGAGACATCAAAACGCAAGATAATTTGCAGGATCTCGACAAGTTGAATGAGAACATCTCGAAGATCGAAGCACTCTCGGCGCGTTTGGTTGCTGCACTTGCAGAAAAGAAACCGATTCCTCAGAGCCTGCAGGGCCCAGGTCAGGAACTGTTTCTCAAGGCCGCATCGGCCTACCTTTCAGAGATGGTCAACAATCCGGCCCGTATAATCGAACATCAGGTTGGATACTGGGGCAAGACACTCAAACACTATGTGGATGCTCAGCATCGCCTCATGCATGGGGATATGTCGCCGCCTGAGGACGAAACGCCGAAGGACCGGCGTTTCGACAATCCGGTTTGGGACAGCAATCCGTTCTTCAACTTCATCAAGCAGCAATACATGATGAATTCCGAAGCTATGGAAACTGCCGTCGGGGGTCTCTCGGGTATCGAAGAACGTGATCGCCAGCGCGTCGATTACTTCACCCGCCAGATCATCGACATGATGGCACCTACGAATTTCCTAGCGACCAATCCGGACGCATTGCAGCAGGCGGTCGATACCAACGGGGAGAGCCTCGTCAGAGGGCTTGAGAACCTCGTCAACGATCTCGAAGAGCATCACGGCGAGATGATCGTCAATCTCTCGGATAAATCGGCCTTCCATCTGGGCGAGAATATCGCGACCTCCAAAGGTGAGGTGGTCTTCCGGAACCGGATGTTCGAACTCATCCAGTATGCGCCGACAACGGAAACGGTCCATCGCATACCGCTGCTGATCTTCCCGCCGTGGATCAACAAGTACTACATTCTCGATCTGCGTGAGCAGAACTCCTTCATCAAATGGGTCGTCGATCAGGGCTACACGGTTTTCATCGTGTCCTGGGTCAATCCGGACGAGAGCTATGCCGAAGTCGGAATGGACGAATACGTCGAAGAGGGGTTCCTGACAGCGATCGAACAGGTGAAAGAGATCACCAACGAACAAAAGATCAACGCCATTGGCTATTGCATCGCGGGGACGACGCTATCGATCACGCTCGGCCTCATGAAGCAGCGCAAGAACCACTCGGTGCGATCCGCGACTTTCTTCACGACGCTGACGGATTTCTCTGATCAGGGTGAGGTTGGCGTTTTCCTTGATGACGATTTCGTCGACGGGATCGAGGCAGAGGCCAAGCGGACGGGACTGATGAAGTCTCTCTACATGAACCGGACATTCTCCTATCTCCGGTCGAATGATCTCATCTATAAGCCTGCCATCCGCAGCTATATGATGGGTGAAGCGCCTCCGGCCTTTGATCTTCTGTATTGGAACGGGGACGCAACGAACCTGCCGGGCAAGATGGCCGTCGAGTATCTGCGCGGCCTGTGTCAGCGTGACGAACTGGCGACGATTGGCTTCCCGATCTGCGGCACGCGGGTGCATCTCTCTGAAGTGTCGCTTCCGCTATATGCGATCGGCTGCGAGACCGACCACATTGCCGCATGGAAATCTTCCTATACTGGTGTTCAACAGATGGGATCGCGCAACAAAACTTTTGTGCTCTCCCAGAGTGGCCATATCGCGGGCATCGTGAATCCGCCGTCCAAGAAGAAGTATGGACACTATACGAATGAGGATCTGACTCTCGATCCTCAGGCATGGAAAGACAGCGCTGTTTTCCATGAAGGCTCTTGGTGGCCGCGTTGGGAAGAATGGCTGTCGACCCGCTCTGGAAAGCAGATTCCGGCGCGCGTTCCCGGAGATTCGGGGCGTAAAACGCTCGGGGCTGCGCCAGGTAGCTACGCGACGGTTGTTGCAACTGTCTGATATAGCGGGATTTTAAAATTTATTCTGCAGCGCAGCAAAAATCCATTGATTTTCTGCACTGCAGCATACATATTCTTAGTGCAAGCGCAGCAACGGCTCGGCGTTACCCAATGCGAAAGCCAGCCCGAGACTCCTCCCTCTGCCGCTTTCGCAACAACTGCCTAACGGCAAACTGAAAAGGATATGTGACATGGCCAAGACCGACGACTTCACCAAGATGATGAAAGACATGATGGGCAACATGCCGTTTGATATGTCTGCAATGCAGGAAGGTTTCAAAACCCAGGCGTCCTTCGCCGAGAAACTCTCCAAAGTTGCTATCGAAGCTGCTGAGAAATCCTCCGAGATCTCTTCCAAGTGGACCAAAGACACCCTCGCAAAAGTGACGGAAGTCGCCACCGTGAAAGAAGAGCCGGCTGACTACCCGAAAGCGATGACCGACTTCGCGTCCGCTCAAGCTGAACTCGCAGCTGAAAACATCGCTGCTTTCGCTGAAATCGCGAAAAAGGTTCAGATGGAAACCATCGAACTGATGCTCGCTGCTGGCAAAGACATGGGCGAAGACATGACCGCCGCTGCCAAAAAAGCGACGACCGAGATGTCCAAAGCAGCGAAAAAAGCGACTGCTAAGTAATCGAACCTCACCGCGGTTTTCCGACCTCCCTGGAAAACGTGGATCGCAAACGGGCTCTCCTCGCGAGAGCCCGTTTTTTCGTTTTTCTAGTTATGAGAAACATTTACGATGATGCTGTGCTGCGGAAAGCCTTTGCTTTTGCAAAATCGCTCGCATAGGCTTGCTGCATTGCGAATAAAACCGCTGTGCTGAAACGAGTCTGCGGTTCATGTGCGAAATGCGCAAAAGATGTCGAAAGCTTGCCTGTTTCGTATCTTCTGCCTGTTTCGTTTAACGCCTTAGGGAGGGGAGCCCAAATGGCCGAAAAAACTGATCCTTTGCTGATCAAACGTTATGCATCACGTCGTCTCTACAACACCGAGACGTCCGATTATGTCACGCTCGAAGATATCGCCGGATTCATCCGCGAAGGTCGCGACGTGCAGATTGTCGATCTCAAATCCGGAGACGACCTGACCCGCCAATACCTGCTTCAGATCATTGCCGAACATGAGAGCCGCGGTGAGAGCGTTTTGCCGCTCGATGTGCTCACCGATCTCGTGCGCAGCTACACGACAGACATTCAATCGGTTGTTCCGCAATTCCTGGAGCAGAGCTTTGAAATGCTCCGCCAGGGTCAGGAACAGATGATGCAGAACTTCGGCACGCAGATTCCTGGCTTCGAAGCGCTTCAGGCGCAACAAGAGGCCTTCCTCAAGGCCATGACCGGTGGCATGGGGAAAAACTGGTCCGGCCCCTCGAAAGAGGAGGCGGAAGGCAGCGAGGATCTCAGCGATATAAAGAAACAGCTCGCTGAACTACAGGACAAGCTGTCCAAGTTGCAGTGAGCTAAAACAAGAGTTTGAGAAAGCCCCGCAATACGCGGGGTTTTCTTTTGTCTGTCGCATGGATCGGATATCAAGGCTAGGTAGCGGGAGGAGCGCAGTATGAGTGATAAGGTCGGCAAATTGACCCTATGGGGCGTCGAGGTCTTTCTCGCCGTGTCAGAAGAGGGGTCGGTGTCTGCTGCGGCCAAACGGCTTGGCGCATCTCCGTCGGCTGTCTCCCAACAGATTTCCAATCTTGAAACCGCCCTTGGAACAGAGTTGATCAACCGGCGCGAACGCCCGATGAGTCTTACGCCAGCGGGGCGCGTTATGCGGCGACGGGCGCAGGCAATCCTCGTGGAGGCTGCGCGCGCTCGGTCCGAAATCGCGGGGCTGGACCTGAGCCATCTCGGACAACTGCGCCTCGGGATGGTCGAAGACTTTGAGGCCTCTGTGACCCCGCAACTGATCACGGCCATGGCTGGTCGGTTAACCAACACGCGCTTTGAGTTGGAAACAGGGCCGTCGCACCGTTTGCTTGATCGTCTGGAAAACAGGGCGCTCGACGTTATCGTTGCGGCGGATTTCGATGGAGGTGCGGACTGGTGTGATCGATATCCGTTGCTGCAGGATCCGTTCGTCGCTGTTGTGCCGAAAGGCAGCGAGGAGGCGAGCAAAACGCTCCCCCTTATTCAGTACACGCGTCGTCATGCGATGGGGCGTCTTTTGCTCGAACATCTGACCACGCACGGGATCGCCCTCACACATCGGTTCGAACTCGACAGCTACCGCGCGATCATCGCGATGGTGGCGGGTGGGGCGGGTTGGACGATCTTGTCTTCTCTCGGTGTGCTCAATGCGGGGCGGTATGCGGATGAGGTGGATGTGCTTCCTCTGCCAGTTGCGCCTCTGTCGCGTCGTTTGAGCCTCACCGTCAGGCGGGATGGTATGTCCGAGATGGCGCGCGAGGTTGCGGAACAATTGACGCCGCTGCTTCAGGAACAGGTGGTCGACATCATGGTGGACCGCCATCCGTGGCTCGGCGGATATCTCAAAGTTCTCTAACAAAAAACGCCGCCCCGAGTGGAGCGGCGTTTGAAAGTCAAAAGACGAAGCCGTCTTATTCGGCGGCGACCTTCACGGCTTTTACTTCCTGAGCTGCTGACAGCAGCGCGTCCGCGATGAAATCGCAATCCTCTTCGGTGAGGCGCGCAGGCAGGCGGGTGTCGCAGGCTTTCGAGAGCATCTCGCGTGTTTTCGGAAGCTCCGGCGTTTCGCCGAGGAACTGCCAGTTCCAGAAGGCACGCGCGTTATCTGTCGAGAGGCCGAACACCTGAACCGACACACCCCGAGCTTTTGCAGCGGCTTGAAAGGCGATGGCTTCCTCAGGGGTGAAGTCCACGAGGTTGAACTGCAGGCTGTCTGGCGCGCGCACTTCTTTTTCGAGCTTCGCAGGCACGGTCAGATACGGCGAGCTTTCGAGACGCGCGGCGGTGTAATCGTGATTGCGGCGACCGTCTGCGACACGGCGCGGCACTTCATTGAGCTGCGGGCGCACGAGAACGGCGGACATGTTCGAGAGGCGAGTGTTATAGAGCGGCAGCTGGTTCTGCCATTTCGCGAAGGCCTCCGTGAGCGCGTTGTCGCGCTGCGGGTTATGTTTGCCCCAGTTGTGCTCGTAGGCGCCGGACATGATCACGGCACGGGCCATGATCTCCGGATCGTCGGTGATCATGATGCCACCTTCGCCTGCGTTCAGAAGTTTGTAGGACTGGAAGGAAAAACAGCCGATCTTGCCGATCGTGCCGATGTTCTGACCGTCCCAAACAGTGCCGAGGCTGTGCGCTGCGTCTTCAACGAGCGGAATTCCTTTCGCATCACAGGCGGCCTTGATCGCGTCCATGTCGGAGGTGTGACCGCGCATGTGGGAGATCATCACGGCATCGGCGTCTTCGATCTTCGCGTGGAAATCGTCGAGGTCGATGCGGTAGTTGTCGCCACATTCGACGAGAACCGGTTTGCAGTCGGCGTGCACGATGGAGGAGGGCACAGCGGCAAAGGTGAAGGCGGGTATCAGGACCTTCGCATCGCGCGGCAGGTTCAGAGCCTTGAGCGACAGGAAGAGCGCGGCGGAGCATGACGCCACGGCGAGCGCGTATTTCGCGCCAAGCATCTCGGCAAATTCCTGTTCGAGGAGCGTCACAGGCGCGTTCTCGGGACGGGTGTAGCGGAACAGGTCGCCGGATTTCAGAAGCTGTTCGACAATTTCTCGCGCTTCTTCGGGGATCGGTTCGGCATCGTAGACGTTGGGCCCGAGACTCATGATTTCACCTTTTTGAAATTCTATTTTCGGATTTACTGTAAATAAGGGGAGGCCGAAAATCTATAGGCCTGCCCATTGGGCGGCAAAATTTCGCAAAAACGTCATGAATCTGAATTTTTGTCCCTAAATGCGAAACGGGGGCGCGACGGCCCCCGTTTGTTTGGTGTTTCGTCGCCTTAGACGTTGAGCAAGAGGTGCTCACGTTCCCACGGGCTAATGACCTGTAGGAAGGCATCATTTTCCGCGCGTTTGACCTGAAGGTAAACGCGGACGAAATCCGGTCCGAGGACCTCCTGCATCTGGGTTGCCTCCTCGAGGAGATCGAGCGCACCGGAGAGCGTATCCGGAATGCCATCCGCAGAGGCATAGGCATCGCCCACATACTCGTCGCGCGGTTCACGGCGTTCCATCAGTCCGAGGTAGCCGCAGGCCAAAGAAGCCGCAATCGACAGGTAAGGGTTCACGTCCATACCGGGCAGGCGGTTTTCGATGCGACGCGCCTCTGGACCGGACACCGGCACGCGTAGGCCCGTCGTGCGGTTGTCGCGGCCCCATTCGAGGTTGATCGGCGCGGCAAAGTCGCGAACGTAGCGCCGATAGCTGTTCACATAGGGAGCGTGAATGGCAATCGTAGACGGCAGGTGGTTCTGAAGGCCTGCGATGAAGTAGTGGAACTCGGGGCTCTCAGATCCGTCTGCCGTGGAGAAGATGTTCTCTCCGGTTTTGAGATCCACGACCGAGTGGTGGATGTGCATGGCGGAGCCGGGCTCATCCTGAATCGGTTTGGCCATGAAGGTCGCAAAGCAGTCGTGGCGGAGCGCCGCTTCGCGGATCAGGCGTTTGAAGTAGAACATCTCATCGGCGAGTTTGACCGGATCGCCATGGCGGAGGTTCATCTCGATCTGACCTGCGCCGCCTTCTTGGAGGATGCCGTCGATCTCGAGGCCCTGTGCCTCGGCAAAATCGTAAATGTCATCAATGACAGGGCCATATTCATCGACCGCCGACATGGAATAGGCTTGACGTTGGGCTGCGCGGCGACCGGTGCGACCGATGGGCGGCTCGACGGGTTGGTTCGGGTCGGTATTGCGCGCCACGAGGAAGAATTCCATCTCCGGTGCAACGATCGGGTCCCAGCCCTGCTCATGGTAAAGTTGCACCACGCGTTTGAGCACGTTCCGCGGCGCGACGGGGACCATTCCCCCTTGTTGGTCGAGGACGTCGTGGATCACCTGCAAAGTGCAGTCCGCTGTCCAAGGTGCCGCCGTTGCGGTCTCGAAATCCGGCACGAGGACCATGTCGGGTTCGGTGAACGGCGCATCCGCGTCATCAACCCAATCGCCGTTGATCGTCTGGAGAAAAATCGAGTTCGGCAGATAGAAATGGCTCTGCTTGGCAAACTTCGGCCCCGGCATGGCTTTGCCGCGGGCGATGCCCGAGAGGTCCGCGACGATACATTCCACTTCGTCGACCTTGCGTCCGTCCATGAACTCGATGGCCGCTTCGGGAATCTTGTCCAAATAGTCGCTCATTTGAGGGCCTCTCTGCCTTGGATCAGGAACTCCGCCATCAGATCGGCAAAGCGCTTGTCATCGGTGGGTTTCGTATTCTCGTCACGCGCGAGGGCGATCAGGTCTGCAGGATAGGCCGGATCATTCGCGCGGGCCTTGAGGTAGTCCGCGATAATGGGGTTCGACAACTCGGGGTGGGGCTGAATCGTCAGAATGCGATCATCATAGACCAGCGCTGCATTTTCACAAAAATCATTGCCGCCGAGAACGTCTGCGCCGGGTGGAGCCTCAGTCACCTGATCCTGATGCCAGGCATTGAGATGGATGTCGCCGAGCGGTGCGATGGAGTATGGGCGACGCCCCACAGCCCAACCGCCTGCGAATTTCTCGACCTTGCCGCCCATGGCTTTGGCGATGATCTGATGGCCGAAGCAGATGCCGAGCATCCGTTTGCCTTCCGCGTGGCTCGCGCGGATGAAATCTTCGAGTGGGGGGATGAACGGATGATCTTCATAGGCCCCATGTTTCGAGCCGGTCAAAAGCCAAGCATCCGCATCAGACGGGCTCTCGGGGAATTCCATGTCCACGACGTTCCAGACTTTGTAGTCGAAATCGTCACGGTCAAAGAGCCGTTGGAACATCAAGTAGAAATCCCCGTGAATAAGCGCGACGGGGTCGGGCGCGTGTCCGCATTGCAGAATGCCGATTTTCATAAGTCACCAAATCTAGGTTATGCCGCGAAGGTAACGATGCCATCGCGCCCAAACAAGAGGGGCGCGATAATTTGATCAAATATTTTCGAGCACAAAACTAGACCGTGTCGAGGTAAAGCTCGACCTGCTCTTCCGGTGTCAATTCCGTGGAGTCGCGGAGTTCCTGCCGTTTCGTGAGCGTCAGGTTGCGGACCAATTCATCGGGGAAAATCCGGCGCATGATTTCCGAGGTCTCAAAATGCGCAAGGGCCGTGCCCCAGTCGCCCGGCATCTCCGGAAACTTTTGGGAATAGGCGTTGCCTGTCATCGCAGGCGGGGCCACCATTTCGTCTTCCATGCCGATCAGGGCTGCGCCGAGGATTGCCGCGATCATCAGGTACGGGTTCACGTCGCCACCAGAGACTCGGTGTTCGATCCGGCGCGCTTTGTGGGACCCGCCGGGAACGCGGACTGCGGCTGTCCGGTTGTCATACCCCCAACAAATCCGCGTTGGTGCGTGGGCGCCGGGGACAAGGCGGTCAAAGGAGTTGCCGTGCGGAGCGAACAAAAGCGTTGAGTCCGGGATCGCAGAGAGACAGCCCGCGATCGCGTGCCGCATCATGTCCGTGCCTTTTTCCGTGCCATCGTCAAAGATGTTGTCGCCATCTTCGTTGAGCATCGAGAAATGGGTGTGCATCCCGTTGCCCGCGTAATCGTCGTAGGGCTTCGCCATGAACGATGCGGCAAATCCATGCTTGCGAGCCAGCCCCTTGACGAGAAGCTTGAACAGCCACGCGTCGTCGGCGGCTTTGAGGGCGTCAGGGCTGTAGACGAGATTGATCTCGAATTGTCCAAGGCCCGCCTCGGAGATCGCAGTGTCGGCGGGAATGTCCATTGCTTCGCAGGCCTCATAGAGGTCAGTGAAAAAACGGTCGAACGCGTCGAGCGCACGAAGCGCGAGGGTTTCAGCCCCTGGGCGACGTTTGCCAGAGCGCGGTGAGCGTGGGATGCGCAGCTGACGGGAGCTGTCGTCGATCAGGTAGAACTCAAGCTCTGTGGCGACGACGGGGGTCAGGCCCTTCGTCTTATACCGCTCCAGAACGCGGGCAAGCGCCTGACGCGGGTCGCCGTCAAAGGGGCGGCCGTCCTCATGGAACATCCACATCGGGAGGAGGGCGGTCGGCCCCTCCAGCCAAGGCATCGGGAGGAACCCGCGTTCGGTTGGCAGAAGCACTCCGTCCTGATCGCCGGACTCGAACACGAGCGGGCTGTCCTCAATGTCTTCGCCCCAGATGTCGAGATTGAGCACCGAGAGCGGAAAGCGTGTGCCCTCCACTTCGACCTTATCGGCGTATCGCGCGGACATCCGTTTGCCTCTGGCCTGACCGTTCAGGTCTGCGGCGGCGACACGGATGGTTTTGACATCGGGGTTCTGGGCGAGCCAGCTATGGGGGGTAATCATCTGAACACTTGTGCTGAGAATTTAGGCCGCTTGACGCGCGCCTGAGGGAGGTGGCGGTTAAGCCGTTTTCCGACCAGCGAGAAAATCGTGATGATGCAAAGAGTCACGAGCACGAAATAGCCCGCAAGGATCGGGTAGGGAATGAACGGGTTGAAGGTCTTGTCCGCAAAGTAAGAAGCGTAATAAAGCGCGTCGCCCTGCTGTTTGAGCGCAGGGAAGCCGGAGAAGAATACGAGCGTCGTCGAATGGAAGATAAAGATCGCTTCGTTCGTATAGGCCGGCCACGCAAGGCGGAGCATGGTGGGCCAGACGATGCGGCGGAACCGTTTGAAACCTGTGAACCCGTAGGCATCGGCGGCCTCCAGATCACCTTTCGGGATCGCCATGAGAGCGCCGTAGAAGATCTCTGCGGAGTAAGCGGTCGTGTTGAGCCAGAGAACAATCCCCGCGCCGAGCCATGCGTCCGTCAGGTTGTCGAGACCCGGAACGGCTTTCTTGAGGCTCAGGAACAGGAAGTAGGCGAAGAAGAACTGGATGAAGAGCGGCGACCCGCGGAAGACAAAGATGAACCACTCGGCGGGCTTGCGCGCGAACGGGCTCGGCGACGCTTTGGCGAGTGCGACGGCTTGTGCGGTGAAGAAGCCCGCGAGGATGGCGAGGAAGCCGAAATAGATGTTCCAGAGCATACCGGAGCCGATCAGGACCACTTGATCACAGACGGTGATATCCGTGCGCGGCAACAGGCGCTCGCCAATTCCGATGGAGCGGAAAGCGTAGTTGGAGATGGTATCGACGCAGCTCATGCCTTTGCCCCCGCTTTACGCATTTTCTCTCCGGCGGCTGTGGCCTGACCATGAGACAGATTGCGGGTGATCCGGGACAGAACGGCTTCGGAAACCTTTGTGAACAGGAGGTAGAAAACCAGAAGCCCGAAGAAGTAATACATCCGCCAGTCGCCGTGCGGGTAGTCAGTGAAGCGTGCCGTTTTTGTGCCGCCGAGTTCACGGGCCCAGTAAACGATGTCCTCAACGCCGAGCAGAAAGAGGAGTGGGGTGGCCTTGATCAAAACCATCCAGAGGTTCGACAGGCCGGGCAGGGCATAGGTCCACATCTGCGGGACCATGATGCGCCAGAAGGTCTGGCGCTTGGTCATGCCATAGGCCTCTGCGGTTTCGATCTGGCTATGCGGGACGGCCCGAAAAGCGCCGGCAAGGACGTTGCCAGCAAATGCGCCGAAAACGATCGCAAATGTCAGAACCGCGAGGGCAAAACCGTAGATTTGGTGAATAATCTCCGGCGCGGAGTTGTTCGGAAGCTTCGCGGCCGCACATACGATAAAGTCATTGCCCTGTCGGATCGGTTGATCCCAGTCGGAACAGAGCACCTGATGGCGCATCCATTCGAACCCTTGGTCCAAGGCAATGACGAAAAACAGGAAGAATGCGATGTCGGGCACGCCACGGACGATCGCCATATAGATGTTCGAGAGCCACTTGAGTGGCGGGATATGAGAGCGAGAGCCAGCCGCCGCGAAAAAGCCGAAACCCAAGGCAAGGGGGGCTGTGATCGCCAAGAGCAACAGAACCGTCCCGAAGGAGGTGTAGAAAGCCATGTGCTTTCCGGTCGTCAGATAGCAACTCAGCCAAGCGAGGCCATCGAGCGTATCAGGTTCGGCGCAGAAGGAAAAAATGGGACACCTCTCGAGTAGGGCGGGGCCACTGCTCGCGGCCCCGCCCGATGGATGTTATGCCAGACGATCATTCGAAGACAGGGCTGTCCTCGCCGAGGTATTCTTTGATCATCTCGTTGAGAGTGCCGTCCGCCTTTACAGAGGCGATGGCTGCATCGAATTTCTCGCGAAGTTCCGGATCGGATTTGCGGAAGGCCATGCCGATGCCGACGGAGAGCGCGATATCGTCACCTGCGAACATGGCGGTGCCTTCTTCGACAACGGGAACCAGCGTGTCTTTGTCAGCGAAAACAGCGTCGGCTTCGCCAGAGAGCATGGCGGCAAGGCTATCTTCGAAAGACGGGAACTCCAACAGGGTCGCGCCGGTGTCTACAACGTGTTGTGACTGGATGGTGGAGGATTGCGCAGCAATCACACCGCCTTCGAGATCGACGCCCTCAGCGGTCGCAGCGTAGGAGGAATACGAAGGCGGGGTGTAGTTTTGCGAGAAGTCGACCTTCTCTGCACGTTCCTCGGTGATGGACATGCCTGCAATGATGACGTCGTAGTTGCCGGAGAGAAGGTTCGGGATGATGGAATCCCAATCGTTGGTGACCCACTCGCAGTCAAGCTCTGCACGTTTGCAAAGTTCGTCGCCGAGCACCCGCTCGAACCCGTCAACTTCGCCATCGTCGTTCAGGTAGTTGTATGGAGGGTAAGCGCCCTCGGTGCCGAGGCGGACGGTTTCAGCCGAAGCAGCGCCAGCCAGAAGGGCGAGGCTTGCAGCGGTCAGGATCAGTTTCTTCATAAGATATCTCCCTTGGAAATCGTTAATTATTTATGCCGGAGCAGTTGCACTCAGGAACTGCTTCAGACGTTCGGATTTTGGATTGCCGAAGAGTTCGGTCGGATGACCTTCCTCTTCGATCAGACCTTTGTGCAGAAACACAACGTGGTCGGAAATATCGGCCGCCATGCGCATGTCGTGGGTCACGATGATCATCGTGCGACCTTCTTCGGCGAGCGCTTTGATCACCTTGATCACCTCTTGCTCTAGCTCGGGATCGAGTGCCGAGGTCGGCTCGTCGAACAAGAGTGCCTGCGGCTCCATGCAGAGTGCGCGGGCGATGGCGGCGCGTTGCTGTTGGCCGCCGGACATCTGCGCGGGGTAGACGTCGCATTTGTCGCCGATCCCGACCTTGTCGAGATACATGCGCGCCTTTTCCTCAACCTCTTTGCGATCACGGCCCATGACGGTAACGGGCGCCTCCATGACGTTTTGAAGGATCGTCATGTGGGACCAGAGGTTGAACTGCTGGAACACCATCGACAGGTTCGTGCGAATGCGCATGACCTGTTTGCTGTCGCCAGGCCGCCGGTTCAGGCCTTCACCTTTCCAGATGATCGGTTCGCCATTGAACAGGATGTCGCCCTGTTGGCTGTCCTCCAAAAGGTTCGCGCAGCGCAAAAGTGTGGACTTGCCCGATCCGGAGGACCCGATGAGAGAGGTCACGTGACCACGCGGCGCGGTCATCGAAACACCTTTCAAGACTTCGAGGTCGCCGTAGGATTTATGCAATCCACGGATTTCGATGACGGGTGTCGCGGGATTTGATTCATTGGTCAACATCGCCCCGAGTTAGGGCTAGAATTTCGGCAGATGCAATGATCTTTGGCGAAATGCCGCGACGTTCCTTGAAACTTTTGATCAAATATTGGGGCGACGCCTATGGCTTGGGCGGAACTCGGGGCGTGTCGCCGTCAGGCTGTGCAGGATTTCACCGCCGCTCTGTGCCATTCGGTCGGGTGAGGAGGGACAGGCAGGTCGTATGCCTCCCGTGGGAGCGCAACGATTCCCCGAAGGCCGAGACGAGATCTATGGGCCGCAGGTAGCGCGTCGATTGCGGACGATATCGCTTCGAAATAGGGGCGCGGTTCCACTCCCGCGCGGGTGCAAAAGGTCTGCCCCGGTGAGGTTTCTGTTGCGCCGATCACGTGGACCTGACGGGCTTCAGGTGTATCGATGAGGAATTCGCGAAAGCTCTGGGCGTCGATCACTGCGAAATCCACGTCGCCGTTTACAACGGCCATGAGCGAGCCGTGATGCGCGCCCGTTCGTAGGGCCGGATTGAACCACAGGCCACGCCGAGAGGCCCAAAACCATGCAGCCCCCCAACCCGAATGCGATTGCGCATCGTTATACGCCATCGTGAGGCCATCAAGCGCTTCGGGGGCCTCTGCGCGATGGTCCTCGCGGACGACGAAAAGGCTGCGGTAATAGCCGGGCTCACATCCTTCGAGACCGTAGTCACACGCACCAATGAGTGTAAGTTTGTCCTTGAGTGTGTCGCGGAGCGGGAGGTTGCAGACCTGAGACAGGCAGAGGTCGCGGTCACTCCATACCTCGTCGTATTCAGTGGTCAGGTCGAGCGCATCGGGCGCCGAGAGGCCAGCGGACCGCAACTCATCTCGGATCAACTCCCAAAGCGCGATGTGCGCGTCGAGGTTTCCCGAACGCAGATACATAGGCAATTGAGCGATCATGCGCGCGCGTCAGGATTTTGCGGCAACGCGTTGGCGTGCTTTCGCGCTGTCTTGGTCCTTGATCCCCAGCAGGTTCGCGACGAGGCGCAAAAGGGCGTCCTCGTGTTCATCACGTTCGCCATCGGCGAGCACGACGGACCACAATCCCTCGATCACCGAAATACGCTCTTCATAAGGAACCGCATCCTTGATCGCGCGGGTAAATCGCACGGTGTCCGGAGCCTCTGCTTCAAGCTGTTCAGCGTCACCACGCAGTTTGCTCGCCTCAAACGGCGAGAGACCGTAACGCGTGCTTAGAACTTTGGCGATCCGATCCGCCTCCTCAGGGTCATAGCGCCCGTCGGCACGTGCAACCCGCACCAAGAGGGCTGCCAAAGCGAGACGTGCATCTGTATCTGCGAGCGGGGCGGGCTCCGGCTGAAGGAGCGTTTTCAGGAAATCACCAAACATAGGGTCGATATAGGGGAGGTGCCCCAAAAGGAAAAGGCCGCCTGCGGTGGCGGCCTATCACATTCGCTTAATATTTGCGGGGGACGTAGAGTTCGGGCGGCAAAACGGCCCGCTCATAGTCCTTTTTGTAAATCCGCTCAGGAAGATAGACTTCCTCGTGCTCGATCTCCCCGTAATCGAACAGGGACAAGAGGTGGTCGATGCAGTTGAGACGGGCGCGTTTTTTATCGTTGCCCTCCACGATGTACCACGGCGCCTCGGGAATGTTGGTGCGGAAGAACGTGTCTTCCTTCGCCTTGGTGTAATCCTCCCAACGCACGCGGGATTGGAGGTCCATCGGCGAAAGCTTCCACTGTTTCATCGGGTCGTGGATACGCATGAGGAAGCGCATCTGTTGTTCTTCGTCCGTAATGGAGAACCAGTATTTCACCACTTTCACGCCGGAACGCACGAGCATCCGTTCGAACTCCGGAACGTCCTGGAAAAACTGTTCGACCTGATCCTCATCGGCAAATCCCATGACCCGCTCGACGCCTGAGCGGTTGTACCAGGAACGGTCGAAGAGAACGACTTCGCCCGCCGCCGGCAGGTGCGGGACATAGCGCTGAAAATACCATTGCGATTTTTCGCGCTCGGACGGCGCGGGCAGAGCCACAACGCGCACGACGCGCGGGTTCAGGCGCTGGGTGATGCGCTTGATCACGCCCCCTTTGCCTGCGGCATCGCGACCTTCGAAAATGACGACGACCTTCTGACCGGTTGCCTGCACCCAGTCGTGAAACTTGATGAGTTCGGCCTGAAGGCGAAGCAACTCGCGGAAATAGACCGAGCGTTCGAGCATGTCTGGATGCTCTTTCAGGTAAATCTTCTTGATTTCCCGCGACAGGATAGAGTCCTCGAGCTCGATCTCCCATTCTTCGTCCAGCGCGTCTGCAAGTTCTGCTTCCAGCCAGTCTTGGGCGTCTTTGTCAAAGCTCATTCTCTGCTCCGTCTTCCACGTAGGTCATGCCGGTTTTCGCGGCCATAAGTTTGCCGCGTTAAATCACGCATACATGACGGTTTCTTGATGGAAAAGGATCGGCAGCAAAGACGCGACCAAAAGCGCAGTCAATGTTCAGTTAAACGCCGTCAATCGGCGGGGATTGGCTAAAAAACGACGGATTTTCTGACTGGGACAGGGGCCCTAGCGGCGGGGGAAAGGCGCTTACGGACTGGGAAACATCGTGCACCTAGGCGAGGCCCGTGTTACGCGGGATGCATTAACAAGGTAGTCCTCCCATGTATCGACCGAATAATTCCGCAATTGACGATCCGAGGGTTCTTCGCAGCGCGATGGACCAAATCGCGTTCGGTGCGCTCGTGACTCCGCATGCTGAGGGGATCGAGATTTCGCATGTGCCGTTCGTCGTGCGCGAGGAGAATGGCGAGACGATCCTCGAAACCCACGTCGCGCGGGCTAATCCGCATTGGAAGCTTGCCGGAGCTTCGTCTGTCGTGATTTTTCAGGGGCCGCACGCCTATGTGTCGCCGTCCTTCTACCCGTCGAAACAGGAACACGGCAAAGCCGTCCCGACGTGGGCCTATATTGTGGTCCATGCGCACGGGGTGTTCGAGACGTTCTCTGACTCAGCGGAGCTTGGGGCCCACCTCAACGCACTCACCGACCGGAACGAGGCGGGGCGTGAAGAGCCGTGGAAAGTTGCTGATGCCCCCGCGCCATTTGTCGCCGCGCTTAAACGCGGGATTGTCGGGATGCGGCTGACCGTCTCGAAATTAGAAGGCAAGTGGAAGGTGAACCAGCACAAGTCCGAGCAGGACCGCCAAGGCACCTATGAGGGCCTGATGAGATCGGGCGAGCAGGGCGTGGATCTCGCGCAGGCCTTGGCGAGCTTTCCCGCGCCGCTCGACTGAGATCAGAGACATGACCAAAGAAAAAGGCGCTCTGAAGAGCGCCTTTTTTGATTTCTGGTCGGTGATTACACCAGCCGCGAGTTCTCTTTCGCCGCGCGCACGAAATCGCGGAAGAGCGGGGCGGGGGCGAAGGGTTTGGACTTCAGCTCCGGGTGATATTGCACGCCGATATACCACGGGTGATCTTTCGCCTCGACGATTTCCGGCAGACGTCCATCCGGCGACATGCCGGAGAAGATCAGGCCGCACTCTTCGAGTTTCTCACGGTATTTCGTGTCCACCTCATAGCGGTGACGGTGACGTTCCTCAATCTCGGTCGTGCCGTAAATCTCGGCCACTTTGGACCCTTCTTTGAGCGTCGCCGTATAAGCGCCGAGGCGCATGGTGCCGCCTTTGTCGTCGGTGGATTTGCGGCGCACGGTATGATTGCCCTGCACCCATTCCTTGAGGTGATACACAACCGGCTCAAAGCGTTTCTTGCCTGCTTCGTGGTCGAACTCTTCGGAGCCTGCGGCCTCGATACCTGCAAGGTTGCGGGCCGCTTCGATCACGGCCATCTGCATGCCAAGGCAAATGCCGAGATACGGCACTTTGCGCTCGCGGGCGAATTGGGCCGCTTTGATCTTGCCTTCAGTGCCGCGCTCGCCAAAACCGCCCGGCACGAGAATAGCGTCATAGCCTTCGAGATAGGGGGCAGCGTCTTCGCGATCAAAAGTTTCGGCATCAACCCATTCGACTTTGACCTTCACACGGTTGGCCATGCCGCCGTGGGTAAGGGCCTCTGCAATGGACTTGTAGGCGTCTTCGAGTTGGACGTATTTGCCGACGATGGCGATTTTGACTTCGCCTTCCGGATTGAACACGCGATCTGCCACGTCGTTCCAAACGCTGAGGTCCGGTTTCGGAGCAGGAGCAATGTTGAACGCATCGAGCACAGCCTGATCGAGACCTTCACGGTGATAGGCGAGCGGGGCCTCGTAGATGGATTTGAGATCAGGCGCTGCGATCACGTCCTCTTTGCGGACGTTACAGAACAGGGCGATTTTCTCGCGCTCTTTTTCCGGGATCGGGTGTTCGGAACGGCAGACCAGCACGTTCGGCTGAAGGCCGATCGTGCGCAGCTCTTTCACGGAGTGCTGGGTCGGTTTGGTTTTCAGCTCGCCGGATGCAGAGATGTAGGGCAGCAGCGTCAGGTGCATGAAGATACACTGACCGCGCGGACGGTCCTGCGCGAACTGGCGGATGGCCTCAAAGAACGGGAGACCTTCGATGTCGCCCACAGTGCCACCGATCTCGCAGAGCATGAAATCGACTTCGTCGTCGCCAATCTCGATGAAATCTTTGATTTCGTTCGTGACGTGCGGGATCACCTGAATGGTTTTGCCGAGGTAATCACCGCGGCGCTCTTTTTCGAGCACGTTGGTGTAGATGCGACCCGACGACACGGAATCGGTCATGCGGGCGGACACACCGGTGAAGCGCTCATAGTGACCGAGGTCGAGGTCGGTTTCTGCACCGTCGTCGGTGACAAACACTTCGCCGTGTTCGAACGGGGACATCGTGCCCGGATCGACGTTCAGGTAGGGGTCGAGTTTGCGCAGGCGGACGGAGTATCCGCGAGCTTGCAACAAGGCGCCGAGAGCGGCGGACGCAAGGCCTTTGCCGAGCGAAGAAACCACACCGCCGGTGATGAAAACGTAACGTGCCATGGCTGGAGAGGCTCCCGTGATAGTCCAAAAAATAGTTCGTTCACGGCACTTTTGATGCCGTGGTTCACGGGATTTAAGAGTTATCAGATTCGGTCGTCCCGCGCAACCAAACCGCAAGATGTTGAGGAGCTTTCCTCCTCAACTTCAAGGTTTTGACATTTTCGAGATGTTTAGTCGGCGCGCGGCGGTGCAACCGGAGCGTCCGAAGAGGACGGCGGTAGCAGGTCCGAGCCAAGCGGTAGCGCAGGGGCGTTCTCTTCCGTCTCAGTAACGGTATCAACGGAAACGCCGTCCATTACAGAGGAGTTCGCCGCATCTTTGCGCGCAAGAACGGTCAGTGTCACGGATGTGATGATGAAACCGATTGCGAAAATCCATGTCAGTTTGCCGAGCGCAGTTGCTGCCGCACGGCCCGTCATGACGTCACCGCCGCCGCCCATTCCGAGGCCGCCGCCTTCCGAACGCTGCAGCAGCACGACTCCGATAAGGCAGAGCGCGAGGATCAGGTGGATGACGAGGATGACGTTTTCCATGGATAAATCTCTTGGGTCGTTCGATGGCGCTACTTAAAAGCTCTCGCTCCATCACGCAACCCGCAATTGGCTGGATTTGTCCCATTTCGGCCGGAGAGTTGAAAGCGGAACGCAGATTCGGGTTTCCTCACGCGGGGTGGGTCGCTATAGAGCCTACGGTTTCAATCCATTCTCAAAAGGATTCATCATGGCTAACGTCGTCGTTGTCGGCGCCCAATGGGGTGACGAGGGGAAAGGCAAGATTGTGGACTGGCTCTCGGAGCGTGCGGATGTGATCGCACGTTTTCAGGGCGGGCATAACGCGGGCCACACGCTTGTAATCGACGGCAAGGTCTACAAACTGCACGCGCTGCCGTCCGGTGTTGTTCGCGGTGGCAAGCTCTCTGTGATCGGCAACGGTGTTGTCCTTGATCCGTGGCACCTGCTGAACGAGATCGAGACGATCCGTGCACAGGGTGTCGAGATCACACCGGAGACCCTGATGATCGCGGAAAACACTCCGCTCATCCTTCCGATCCACGGCGAACTCGACCGCGCCCGCGAGGAAGCGGCGACAAAAGGCACGAAGATCGGCACCACCGGTCGCGGCATTGGTCCGGCATATGAAGACAAAGTAGGCCGTCGCGCCATCCGAGTGATGGACCTCGCCGATGAGGCGACGCTCGAAGCCCGTGTCGACCGCGCGCTCCAGCACCACAACCCGCTGCGCAAAGGTCTCGGCTTCGAAGAAGTTGACCGTGATGCCCTGATTGCAGAACTCAAAGCCATCGCGCCGAAGATCCTGCCCTATGCAGGTCCGGTCTGGAAAGTGCTCAACGAGAAGCGCAAAGCTGGCAAGCGTATCCTTTTCGAAGGGGCCCAAGGCGCACTTCTCGACATCGACTTCGGCACCTATCCGTTCGTGACCTCGTCTAACGTGATCGCAGGTCAGGCTGCGACCGGCGTCGGCATCGGCCCGGGCTCGATCGATTACGTGCTCGGGATTGTGAAAGCCTACACCACCCGTGTGGGTGAAGGTCCGTTCCCGACCGAACTTCTGGACGACGATGGTCAGCGCCTCGGTGAGCGCGGCCATGAGTTCGGCACCACGACGGGCCGCAAGCGTCGCTGTGGTTGGTTCGATGCGGCTCTGCTTCGCCAGACCTGCGCAACCTCCGGTATGAACGGCATCTGCCTGACCAAGCTCGATGTTCTTGACGGGTTCGAGACGCTGAAAATCTGTGTCGGTTACGAGCTCGACGGTGAGACGCACGACTACCTGCCGACCGCAGCCGAAGATCAAGCACGCTGCACGCCGATTTACGAAGAAATGCCGGGCTGGTCCGAGTCGACCGAAGGTGCCCGCACTTGGAATGATCTGCCAGCAAACGCGATCAAATACGTGCGCCACATCGAAGAGTTGATCGATTGCCCGGTCGCGCTCGTGTCCACGAGCCCGGAACGCGAGGACACCATCCTCGTCACCGACCCGTTCGCGGATTGAACCGATGGCTCTCAGCTACAAGTCCCGTCGGCGTCTCGCGCTTTTGGTTCTGGTGCTGGGGCTGCCGGCCTACATCACGCTCTGCGTTGTGATCGTTGCCCAGTTTGACCGACCGTCGATCCTCGTGGAGTTGGCGATCTATGTCGGCATGGGCGTGCTCTGGGCGTTCCCCTTGAAAGCTGTGTTCAAGGGGATCGGTCAACCGGATCCCGAAACGACGACGTCAGAAGAGGACTGAACGTTTACTTCGCAGACCTTGGGCCGCGCCCTTCTCGAATGTCCTGTGGTCGCGGCGCGTGACTCTTTGACTGCGACGCCGGAGGGCGCCCTTCGTTGACACGCTTTTTGATCACGCGCGCGAGATCTTTTTTGTAAATTTCTTGCTTCGCGGCCTCTTCGCTGAGGCTGTTTTCCTCGCCTCTAGGTAGAATCCGACCCATTGCCGCTTTGATTTGTCGGATCGAAATGTGGGGGTGAGTCGTATCCTGTTTTGACATTTTACGCTCTGCGTCATCCATAAGACGCGTCACCGGCACCGGCAAATTCTTCCATGCCGAAGAGGCAGATTTGGCTCTCTCAGCGCGATGTCCGTATGGCTCTATATGGAGCGTATTTTCTTTAAATACGCTCTCGATCCGTTCCCCTAGCTGTTTTTCTGCAATTAATACAATGGCTTGCGGATCAGGTGCAGTTTCCGCAGCTTCGTGTCCCCCAATGTCCTGATTTCGTGCCTCAAGATACGCGGCGATCGCACGCAGTGTTGCATACGGATCGTCAAAACCTTCAATAATACACGAAAACGGTCCACAGGAGACCGACACAATCAGTCGATCGTTTCCCATAGTTCCCCCCATTTTCTCCCCTTGCTTATTTAAGCATATTTTTGGATGAAATGGTCAAATTTCGACATAAAAGGCGCGAAACAGTGTGTGCGCGTCGTTTCTGGACACGACTGCCAAGCTGAAAAACAGGGATGAAAATGGGCCAAACGATCGTGAATTCCGAGGCGTGGACAGTCTTGCTCGGAGGCGGTGCGCTTCGTGCAGAAGACCTGCGTGCCGTGCGGGAGAGAACTCTGCATCTTGTCGCCGCGGACGGTGGTGGAGATGTGGCGCTCAGGCATGGGGTAATCCCCGACGCTGTCATCGGCGACTTCGATAGTCTTTCCGATCTGGCCCGCTCGGAAATTCCCGCAGACCGCCTTCATCACATCCCCGAACAGGACAGCACCGACTTCGAGAAATGCCTGACGCGGATTGATGCGCCGATGATACTCGGCCTTGGCTTCACGGGCGCGCGGATCGACCATGAGCTGGCGGTCTACCATGTGCTCACGAAATACCCGTCGAAGCGCTGCGTGATTGTCGGAGAGGAAGATGTCTGCGCGCACGTCGCCGGCGATATCGAATTTGACGTTGAGCTGGGGAGTCGTGTCTCGCTGTTCCCGATGGGGGCCGTTACAGGGCGATCCGAGGGGCTACGCTGGCCGATTGACGGAATTGAGTTTGCCCCCGATCTCCGTGTCGGCACGTCGAACGAGGCCACCGCATCCCGTGTTCGAGTGTCCTTTGACGGGCCGGGGATGTTGTTGATCCTGCCGAAAGACTCACTTTGGTCGCTCGTCGACGGGCTTTTGCGCTAGGACGCCGTTGGTCCCGCCGTCACGCTTGGCCTTTGCGCATTCACCCGCTCACGGTGGATCAGGTAGAGGCCTGAGCCGATGATCACGGCAATCCCGAGCCAGACGGTTGGCGCCGGGAAATCCCCGAATACGATGAGACCCGCCACGGTAGAGAACGCGAGTTCGAGATAGGCGAGGGGCGCAAGTGTGGCCGACGGAGCATGACGCAGGGCGAGCGTCAGGCATTGGTGAGAGATCGTCGCAAAGAGACCGACGCCCAAGAGCCAGACCCAATTGATCCCCTCCGGCATCACGGGGTCAAAAAGCCCGTCTGAGCCGTCGCCGATAACCAGAACCGGAAGGCCGATTGCGCAGGCGAGCAGGGCGGTCATTGCCTGCATTCGAACGGGTGGGTGGTGTCGCAAGGCGCGGGTGACGAGCATGTAGCAGGCAAAGAAGAGGCCTGCTGCGAAGGGGAGGAAGGCGACAGGGCCAAAAGCTGCGAAGCCCGGCTGGACGACAATCAGAGTGCCAATGAACCCCACGAGTGCTGCGAGGATGCGTCGCGGCCCGATCTCTTCGGAGAAAAACAGCCAGCCGAGCAGCAGTATCACAAAGGGCTCGATATAGGTGATGGCAAGCGCGTCTGCGATAGGCATGACCATGACTGCCCAGACAAAGCATAGCGTGGCGAGGAGAGTGAAAACCGCACGCAAGAGGATGAGCCCCCAGTCGCGCAGGCCGATGCGCCAGCTCTCGCGGAGCGCGAGGCTCACCGGGATCAGCAGAAGTCCCTGGATCAGAAACCGCCCGACAGTGATTTGTCCCGCCGGATGCGCGCCAGAGGCGAGTTTCGCGCTCACATCTATGAGCGGTGCAATGGCGCAAAATGCGACCATAAAAAAGATGCCGAGCGTGGGTCTGTCGTTTGTCATCCCTCCTTTTCACGACTGGTATGTCGACGTGCAAGCAGAGAGTGAGCGCCGATCAGGCGTCAGGGCGCGTCAGGATGTATAGCGCGCCGATGATCATGAGAGCGGCTTGGAGCGTGAGGACGAGTGGCGGCAAGAAAAACAGGCAAACCCCGAATGTCACGGCCATCATAGAGATCGCGATCCATTTGATGCGACGCGGGATTGCGCCCGTTTCTTCCCATGCGCGGATCGACGGTCCGAAATGGGCATGATCCAGGAGCCATTGACGCACGCGCGGGGAGCCTTTGGTGAAAAAGAAGGCAGCCAAAAGGATAAAGACCGTGGTGGGCATCACCGGTAAGAAAATGCCGATAAACCCGAGCGCAATGCAAAGCGCTCCCAAGGAAAAGTGTATGTATCTCGACAGCCGTTCGGTCATGCGTCTTTCTCTAACATCTCTCCCTCACCAGATCATGTATGCGCATCTTTGCGGCTGTCCAGAGCAGACTGTCACAGTGGTCGCGTTTGCGCAGGTTTTTTGTGTGCAAATACGCCCGTCGCACCTATAACGGATAGGGAACCTTACATTTCTGAATCGGGTGCCGCGAGCGCGCGCCGTTGGAGAGCACATCATGTCCGACCCCTTGTCGCCGATCGAAACCGCCAAGTTCGCAGCCGCCAAAAAGGCGGTCGACTACGTGGAAAACGGGATGAAGTTGGGTCTCGGGACCGGGTCCACTGCTGCGTGGATGGTGCGTCTTCTGGGGGAGCGGGTCCGCGAGCAGGGCTTGGACATTGTTGGTGTGCCAACGTCGACGCGCACGGCTGAGCAGGCGCGGAACGAAGGGATCAAGATTGTTTCGCTGGACGAGGCGAAATGGCTCGATTTGACCATCGACGGGGCCGATGAGTTCGACCCTGATCTGAATCTGATCAAAGGCGGCGGTGGGGCTCTCTTGCAGGAAAAGATCGTGGCGACGGCGTCTGACCAGATGATCGTCATCACGGATGTGTCCAAACAGGTTGATACCTTGGGGCATTTCCCTTTGCCGGTCGAGGTCATTCCGTTCGGATGGCAGACAACCAAATCCCTCGTCGAAGAAACCCTTGTGTCCATGGATGTCATGGGGCGCAAGGCAACGCTGCGGATGAGCGGTGATGCACCCTATGTGACGGACCAAGGCAATTATATCATCGACCTGCATCTGGAGCGGATCGGAAACGCGCCGCAACTCGCGCTGGCGCTGAACCAGATTCCGGGCGTGGTCGAGAACGGATTGTTCATCGATATCTGCAGCACTGTGATCATTGGCTACGGCGACGGGATCGTGACGACCAAGGACCTTTTGTCCGGTGACGAGACCATCGATCAGTTCGCTTACGAAGAAGAAGAGAACATTTTCGCGGATCTCGGCTGACAAACCTTCGACAGACGACGTTTTCTGAACAGATATGCACAAGACCCCGTGCCTAGGCGCAGGGTTTCCCTTTGGGGGTAAACCTCCTACATCTGTTGCCGACTTTAGAATTCTTCCAAAAGGCGGGACTGATGGATTTCGACTATGACCTTTTCGTAATTGGCGGCGGCTCCGGCGGAGTGCGCGCAGCGCGGTTGACGGCAGCAGGCGGCAAAAAGGTCGCGATGGCGGAGGAATTCCGCATGGGCGGCACCTGTGTCATTCGTGGCTGTGTGCCGAAAAAGCTGATGGTCTTCGCGTCGCAGTATTCTAGCTACGCCGAAGAGGGCAAAGCCTACGGGTGGGACATCCGCATCGGGCAGTTCGATTGGCAGTCTTTTCAGGAAAACCTGAAGGCGGAACTCTCGCGTCTTGAAGGGATCTACACGAAGAACGCAGGCAATGCCGGTGTTGAAATCCTGCACCAGCGCGCGACCGTAAAAGACCCGCACACTGTGGTGCTCGCGGACGGAACCGAAAAGACCGCTGCCCATATTCTCGTGGCCGTCGGTGGCACGCCGTTCGTGCCGGATACTGTGCCGGGCATCGAGCATGCGATCACCTCGAACGAGATTTTCGACATTCCGGAACTGCCGAAACGCATCCTGATTGTCGGCGGCGGCTATATCGCTTGTGAGTTCGCCTGCATCTTCAATGGCCTCGGCTCTGACGTGACCCAGTACTACCGCGGCGCGCAAATCCTGCGTGGCTTTGATGATGAGGCCCGCGGCCACATCGCCGAACTGATCGAAGGGCAGGGCATCAACCTGCACGTCGGCACAGATGTCGAGCGTCTCGAAAAGCGCGACGACGGGATTTGGGTCAAGGCCACTGACGGGCGCGAAGGCGTCTTCGATGTCGTGCTCTATGCGACGGGCCGCAAGCCGAAGACGGACGGCCTAGGTCTCGAAGAGGCGGGTGTAGAACTGGGTCGCTGGGGCGAGATCAAGGTGGATGAGTACAGCCAGACCAACATCCCCTCGATCTTTGCCGTGGGCGATGTGACTGACCGCATTCAGCTCACGCCTGTTGCGATCCGTGAGGCCGTCGCCTTCCACGAGACCGTGTTCAAAGGCAACCCGATGAAGCCGGACCACGCAAATGTGCCGTCCGCGATCTTCACCCAGCCGGAATATGGCGCCGTTGGCCTCACCGAAGAACAGGCCCGCGATGAGCGCCCGATCGAGGTCTACTCCGCCGCCTTCCGTCCGATGCAGAACAGCTTTATCGAGAAGAACGAGCGTGTGATGTTCAAACTGATCGTCTGCGCCAAGACGCGCAAAGTTCTCGGCTGTCACATCATCGCGCCGCATGCAGGCGAAATGATCCAACTCGCCGGTGTGGCCGTAAAAATGGGTGCAACCAAGGAAGATTTCGATGCGACCGTCGCGGTGCACCCGACGATGGCCGAAGAGATCGTTCTCATGAAAGAGCCCGTGCGCGTTCATAACTGAGCGTGATATCGACGAAAAGCGGGACAGACCTGCCCTCGGCCCTTGAAAAGCGGGGCCGAAATGAACAGGTTACACCCGAGCCTTGGCCTGACAACGCACGTTTGTCGGGCCAGACCTATACGCGAAAGAGGATATGACCTGAATGGCCAGCAATAGTGGCGGACCCTGGGGCGGAGGCGGTGGCAATCGCCCGACAGGACCCTCCGGAGGAGACAATCGCGGCGGCAATAATGGAAACAACGGACGTCGTCCGGGTGACCAGCCGCAGATCCCTGAAATCGAAGAGATGCTCAACAAGGGCAACGAATATCTCAAGGTTCTGATGGGTGGAAAAGGCGGCGGCACTGGCCGTCCGAGCGGCCCTGATGGCGGCGAAGGACCGGGCAAGGGCGTGTTCGTGCTTGGCGGTCTGTTGGCCGTTGGCGCGTATTTCTTTGCATCCTTCTACACCGTGCAACCGGATGAGCGCGGGGTTGAGACCTTCCTCGGCGCGTATCACCGCACCACTGACGACGGGCCGCACTTTGCATGGTGGCCGTTCATCCGCGCCGAAGTTGTGCAGACGACGACCGAGCGGACGGAAAACATCGGTGTGGGATCGACCCAATCCGGTCTGATGCTCACCACAGATGAAAACATCGTCGACATCGATTTCCAGGTTGTCTGGAACATCAACGATCCTGCGAAATTCCTGTTTAACCTCGCCGATCCGCGGCAGACGGTTCAGGCCGTGTCCGAGGCCTCCATGCGCGAGATCATCGCAGCGCGTGAACTCGCACCGATCCTCAACCGTGATCGTGAAGAAATCCGCGATCTCGCCGGTGCGTCTATCCAGTCGACACTTGATAGCTATGACAGCGGCATCAACATTGTGCGTCTCAACCTCGACAAGGCCGACCCGCCGCGTGAAGTGATTGATGCCTTCCGCGACGTTCAGGCCGCTGAACAGGAACGCGACCGCTTGCAGCGTCAGGCGGACGCATACGCGAACACGGTTGTCGCTGGCGCACGCGGTTCCGCGGCCCAGATTCTCGAAGAAGCCGAAGCTTACCGTGCTCAGGTCGTGAACGACGCGGAAGGTCAGGCCAGCCGCTTCTCCGCGGTTTTGACCGAGTATCAAGTCGCTCCGGAAGTGACGCGCAAACGTCTTTATCTCGAGACTCTCGAAGAGGTCTATGGTGGCCTCGACAAGATCATCCTTGACGAGAATGGCTCCGGTAGCGGGCAGGGCGTTGTGCCGTATCTGCCGCTCAATGAACTGCGCCGCAATTCGGATCAGGAGGCGAACTGATGAAAAAACTTCCTATCCTTGCAGGACTTCTGTTCCTTGTCGTGATCGGCGTTCTCTCTTCGATCTACATTGTCGACGAACGTCAAAAGGCGCTCGTGCTGCAATTCGGTCAGATCAAGGCCGTGAAAGAAGAGCCGGGTCTCGCCTTTAAATTGCCGGTTATCCAGAACGTGATCTATTATGATGACCGTATTCTGTCGCTGGATACGCCGGAGATCGAGGTTACGCCCTCTGATGACCGTCGTCTCGTTGTCGACGCCTTTGCGCGCTACCGCATCACCGATGTCGTGCGCTTCCGTCAGGCTGTTGGTGCTGGCGGTATCGCAGTCGCAGAAAGCCGTCTTGCTGGCTTCATCAACCCGAACATCCGTGCCGTGCTTGGTTCTGACGGTGTGACGTCGAACACGATCCTGTCCTCGGAACGCTCCGCTCTGATGGATCGTATCACCGTTGCTTCGAACGCTCAGGCGCAACAGCTTGGTATCGAAGTGGTCGACGTGCGTCTTAAACAGACCAACCTGCCGGATCAGAACCTTGATGCAACCTTTGACCGTATGCGCGCAGAGCGTGAACGCGAGGCGGCAGACGAACGGGCGCGTGGTGCAGAAGCTGCGCAACGTGTTCGCGCGCAAGCGGATCGTACGGTTGTCGAGCTTGAATCTGACGCACAGCGTCAGGCGGAGATCACCCGCGGTGAAGCCGACGCTGAGAAAAACCGCATCTTTGCAGAAGCCTACGGTGCCGATCCGGAGTTCTTTGAATTCTATCGGTCGCTGGACGCCTATCGTGAGGGCTTGAAAGGCTCCAACACGACGATGGTGCTCACGCCGGACAGTGAATTCTTCGACTACTTGAAGTCTGACGCTGGCCGCTAAGCGCCAACGAAAGAAACTCATTTGAAAGGGCCGGTCGTTGACTGGCCCTTTTTCTTTTGTGCCTCCGCTGTTTCATCGGATGCCATTTGTTTCAAAGCGAGTTTTCCCTTTCACTTCCGCGTCATGTGAGGGGGCTTTGCGCTTGTCACACCCCCCTCACATGCTGTTGACTGAACGCGACTGACATTGAGTTGTGCCTTTTCGTTCCTATTTGTAACCAAAGAGCACACCCGCGCCCCGTCGGCTGCCTTGCCGACCAAAAGGCGCTTCACACGGAGGATATCAAACTCATGACACAGGCTCGCGCCGTCACCCTTTCCGCCCGGAGTGTTGATTTTCGTGCGATGGTCGTCGCCCTTTTGGGCGCACTCGCCGTCATGCTGACCACAGTCGCCGCACAAGCGCGCGCCGCGCCCGAAAGCTTCGCGGATCTCGCGGAAAAGGTCTCTCCTGCCGTGGTGAACATCACGACCACCACTGTCGTGGAGGCCTCCACAGATCAGCAACCTGTGGTGCCAGAGGGCTCCCCGTTCGAAGATTTCTTTCGCGACTTCATGGACCGCAACGGCCAAGGGCCACAGGGGCCGCGTCGCTCGTCCGCGCTTGGCTCCGGTTTTGTGATCTCTGAGGATGGTTACATCGTCACGAACAACCACGTGATTGAAGGGGCCGACGAAATTGAAATTGAATTCTTCGAAGGTTTCACCCTTCCGGCCACATTGATCGGGACCGATCCGAAAACCGATGTTGCTGTGCTGAAAGTCGAGAGCGACACCCCGCTCAAGTTTGTCGCCTTCGGTGACAGCGACGAGATGCGCATCGGCGATTGGGTGATGGCAATGGGGAACCCGCTTGGTCAGGGCTTCTCTGTGTCTGCCGGTATCGTGTCGCAACGCGGCCGCGCCCTCTCTGGTGCCTATGACGATTACATCCAGACTGACGCAGCCATCAACCGTGGTAACTCCGGTGGCCCGCTCTTCAATATGGACGGCGAAGTCATTGGCGTGAACACCGCGATCCTGTCACCAAACGGCGGCTCAATCGGCATCGGGTTCTCGATGGCCTCGAACGTTGTGTCGAAAGTTGTAGGACAGCTCAAGGAATTCGGCGAAACCCGCCGCGGTTGGCTCGGCGTGCGCATTCAGGATGTCACCGATGATGTGGCTGAGGCAATGGGCCTCGACGCAGCAAAAGGTGCGCTGGTCACAGATGTACCTGATGGTCCGTCCAAGGACGCCGGGATCGAGAGCGGTGACGTCATCCTCTCGTTCGACGGCACCGAAGTGACCGACACCCGTTCGCTTGTGCGCACCGTTGGTGAAACCGAGGTCGGCAAAGCGGTGCGCGTCATTGTGTTCCGTGACGGCAAGACACAAACTCTCATGGTGACGCTCGGTCGTCGCGAAGAGGCGGAAAACGTGGCCTTCCCGACGGAAGACGCTCCGATGGACGCAATGCCGCAAACCCGCGAACTGATGGGGCTGACGCTCCAGCCGCTTGATGATGCGCTTCGTGAACAACTTGGCGTCTCTGCAGCGATGGACGGCTTGGCCGTCGTTGAAGTGGACGAAACCTCCGAAGCCTTCATGAAAGGCCTGCGCGCAGGTGACGTGATCACCGAAGCCGGGCAACAGCCGGTCGCAGACGTTTCCGATCTCGAAGCGCGCATTGCTGAGGCGCAAGAGGCCGGTCGCAAGACAGTTCTGTTGCTCGTACGTCGCGCAGGTGAACCAAGGTTCGTCGCGCTCGGCGTCGCCGAGTAATGTGACTTTAAGAACGCTAAAGAAGGCGGCTCTCGTGGCCGCCTTTTTTATTTAAGACATCCCCGATGCCCAAGCCGCCACGCGTCGCACAAATTTGCATCGCTGTGCGCGGGTGTCGCTCAACTGTGACGAAATCGCCCTTTTCACGGCGCGACCAGCGGGCTAAGCATTTTGCCGACAAAAGCTCGCGAAAGAAGGAATACCCCATGGTCAAGATCACCTATATCGAATTCGGCGGCACCGAGCACGTCGTGGACGTGCCCTTGGGGCGGACCGTCATGGAAGGTGCGCGTGACAACGGTATCCCGGGTATTGATGCGGACTGTGGTGGCGCATGCGCCTGTTCGACATGCCACGTCTATGTCGCGCCCGAGTGGCTCGACAAGATTCCTGAAAAGGACGACATGGAAGAGGATATGCTCGACTTCGCCTTCGAACCCGACCCTGTGCGCTCGCGTCTGACCTGCCAGATCAAAGTGACCGAGGCGCTTGATGGCCTCGTCGTCAACATGCCTGAGAAGCAGATCTAAGATGAAGGCGCTGGTTGCTGCATGTGTGCTGGCGGCCAGCCCTCTAGCCGCGGCCGAGATCGTTTCTGCGACCTATGAAGAGCCGACTTCCGTCTACGGACATGGTGCGATCGCGAACGGCGAGTACGCGCGTTTGAAAGTGACTCTGGATGACGGGCGCTCTTTGTCAGCGTCTTTCAAGAAAAGCGTCTTTGAGGACACCGCCCCGCGCCTGCACGATTTTGACGGCGACGGCGCGCCCGAGATTGTCACCGTCGTGAGTGGTTTCAACACGGGCGCTTGGGTGCAGGTCTGGACACTGGATTTTGAGGATCGTCTGGTTCCAGCCAGAGCTTCCGCGCCGATCGGACAGCGGCACAGATGGCTGTCCATTGCCGGGATCGCGGATTTTGACGGGGATGGCATCGATGAGATCGCCTATGTTGATCGTCCGCATCTCGCCAAAACTTTGCTCCTGATGCCCGTCGCTTTGGGGGAAGAAGGCATGCTGGTTCCTACTGCCCGTCTTGAAGGGCTTACCAACCATCACCTCGGTGCCCCCGAGATCGAGGGTGGAGTAAGAACCTGTAAAGGTGACGCACCCGTCATTCTGACTGCGGACACCAACTGGCAAAACATTTTGGAAACCCGCTGGCAAAACGGGGCTCTCGTCACAAAAACGTTGGCAACGTATGAAGGCGCGGCCTCTTTCTTGCCATTCTTGACCTGTTCCTAGGAGCTAGAAGGAGGGGCGCTGCCCCTCTGGCCTTAGGCCATTCACCCCGGGATATTTTTCGACAAAAGAATGCCTGCCGCTTGGGCACGACCGAATGTCCCTCTGCCCCGAAAACCGGAACAGAGGGTTTCTTCCGTCACGGTCATCGGCGTTCCCGCCTGTACCGTGCTTCGATCATTCCGTATTTCGATTAACGTGTTCCTAACGCGCCTTCTTTTGTCCAGAAATATCCCGGGGGTGCGGGGCTGGCCCCCGTGCGTCGCGCGTTCAAGTTTCGGAGCGAAATTGAAAAAGGCGCGCCGTTCGAGCGCGCCTCTATGCATATCGCGATAGAGCATGAGATTCTGAACCCGGCGGCCTTTCGAGCCTGAACTGCTTTTCGCGCGTTGGTTATCGCATGCGTAAGGTTAACATCCGATTAAGTTGCGCCTCGGAATAGCGAGGCGGCAGCGACGCAGTTGAGGCCAAGAGCCGTGAAAATCGCAATGAGTTGCAGATCGTGATCGATGACGGCAGTTGCGACAGGAGCCGCACAGTCCATTGTTGCGAGGAAATACGCAAATATCGCCCCAAGCCAGCTGAAGCCATAAAGCACGCTTTCAATCCGCGTCCAGGGTCTATGAAATCGCGCAATCCTCAGTGCCATGGGAAGAGCAAAGATGACCAGGGCGAATATCATCGCATCGTCATCACCGCCCGAGCTCATGAGAACGGAACAGTAGGACGCGGGATTCACCCGGCCAGCGATGAAGCCGGTCCCGTCCAATGGCCAGAGGATTGTATTGGCGACGACAATTGCAAGACTGCCGCAGTAGAGCAGCGAGAGGCGGGGCACGCCCCTCCTGCCCATTACAGCGCGCGCCAGCCGATGTCTGACCGATTGAAGCCTTCGGGCCAGTCAATTTGGTCGATCATGGCATAGGCACGGTCACGGGCTTCCTGAAGGCTATCGCCGCGTGCGGTGACGTTCAGAACACGTCCGCCAACGGCGACGATTTGGCCGTCTTTCTCGGCGGTGCCTGCGTGGAACACCATGTTCTTACTGTCTTCCGGAAGGGCGTCGAGGCCGCGGATGGCGGAGCCTTTTTCATAGGCGCCAGGATAACCGTTTGCGGCCATCACCACGGTCATGGCGTGATCGTCGGCCCAGTTGACCTGCGCCTGATCGAGCGTGCCATCAGCCGTGGCGAGCATCAGGTCGAGCGCCTGCGCGCCGAGGCGCATCATCAGCACCTGACATTCCGGATCGCCGAAGCGACAGTTGTATTCCACGAGGCGCGGTTGGCCGTCCTTGATCATGAAGCCAGCATAGAGCACCCCCTGATAGGGCATCCCGCGTTTTGCCATTTCCGCGACCGTTGGTTTTACGATTTCGTCCATGGCTTTCTGGACCACGCTGTCGGTCATCACAGGGGCGGGAGAGTAGGCGCCCATGCCGCCGGTGTTGAGGCCGGTGTCGCCATCGCCCACGCGTTTGTGGTCTTGCGCGGTGCCGACTGGCAGCACGTTTTCGCCGTCGCAGAGAATGAACCAGGAGGCTTCTTCACCGTCCATGAATTCTTCGATCACGACTTCTGCACCTGCCGCGCCGAACTCACCGCCGAACATGTCGTCGATGGCGGCGAGGGCGGTGTCGAGGTCCATGGCAACGATCACGCCTTTACCTGCGGCGAGGCCATCGGCTTTCACCACAATCGGGGCACCCTGTTCGCGGATGTAAGCTTTCGCGGCCTCGGGATCGGTGAAGTGGGCGTATCCGGCAGTCGGTGCGCCGGAGGCGTCGCAGATTTCTTTGGTAAAGCTTTTCGAGGCTTCGAGTTGGGCGGCCGCTTTGGACGGGCCAAAGGTCAGAACGCCAGCGGCACGCAGATCGTCGGCAACACCGGCGGCGAGCGGGGCTTCCGGCCCGATGATCACAAAGTCGATCGCGTTTTCTTCGACGAAGGACACGACCGTCGCACCGTCATTGATGTCAAAGGTGGCGCATTCTGCGATGGCCGCGATCCCGGCGTTGCCCGGCGCGACGATGAGTTTGTCGCATTTGGGGTTTTGCATCACGGCCCATGCCAGAGCATGTTCACGTCCGCCGCTGCCGAGGATCAGAATATTCATCAAAGCTCTCCCGCTTCACCTTTGCTTGCGGGCGTTCTAAGGTCACTTCGACTTTGACACAAGCACGAGCAGGATAATGTCGGAACTCTTCGAGGATGATGAGCCACAGGGTAGCTCCAACGCGCCGGAATTTTCCGTGTCCGATCTCACTGGATCCATCAAGCGCACGCTTGAAGGGGCCTTCGGTCGTGTGCGTGTGCGTGGGGAGATCGGGCGTGTGATGCATGCGCGCTCAGGTCACTATTACTATGACCTGAAGGACGACAAGAACGTCATCGCCTGCAACACGTGGAAGGGGCAGGCCTCCAAGCTTTCCGTGCAACCGGAAGAAGGCATGGAGGTGATTGTCACGGGCCGTTTGTCCACCTTTGGTCCACAGTCGAAATACAACCTCAATGTCGACGAGATCGAGGTCGCGGGCGCGGGCGCGCTCATGGCGATGTTGGAGAAGCGCAAAAAGGCGCTCGCGGCAGAGGGGCTCTTTGATGCGGGGCGCAAAAGGCAGATTCCGTGGCTGCCGGAGGTGATCGGGGTCGTGACATCGCCCTCGGGCGCTGTGATCCGCGATATCTTGCATCGTTTGCGGGACCGTTTCCCGCGTCATGTGCTGTTGTGGCCGGTCGCTGTTCAGGGCCAGAATTGTGCGGCTGAGGTCGCTGCGGGGATCAAAGGATTCAACGCCCTTCCCAAGGGCGGGCCAATCCCGCGACCCGACCTGATCATCGTCGCCCGTGGTGGCGGCTCGGTTGAAGACTTGTGGGGGTTCAACGAGGAGATCGTCGTGCGGGCAGCTGCGGCGTCTGACATCCCGCTGATTTCCGCAGTCGGGCACGAAACAGATACGACGCTCATTGACTTCGCATCTGACCGACGCGCGCCGACACCCACGGCTGCGGCCGAGATGGCGGTGCCTGTGCGGCGCGAGCTTTGGGTCACAATTCAGGATATGCGTGCGCGGATCGATCGGGCTCTATCCGGTCGCATGGATCAACGTAGGCAGCGCCTGACGGACCTGTCTCGTGCGTTGCCCCGTCCCGAGCAACTTTTGGACGGGCCGCGTCAGCGTGTCGATCAGGCTGACGCCCGACTGAACCAAGCGTTGATCAACGGTGTGCGGAATCGGAGGCTTCACCTCTCGGAGGCGGCATCTGTGCTGCGTCCAACACTTCTACGAGACCGGATCGGGCGCGGGCGGGAACGGATTTCGATGGTGTCCGACCGTCTGCCTTCCGCCCTGTCTCGCGGCACCGCTGAGAAGCGGCGCGATCTTGACAAGCTGTCCAGACGCCTTGCGCCTGAGCGTGTATCGCGCGGGGTCGCGCAATCGCGCGAGCGGCTCGACGCCCTAACCGCGCGGTTGTCCCGCGCTGCTCTCACACAGCAGGAACGTCGGACGGCGGCGCTCGAACGCAGTGCGGGGATGTTGGAGGCGATGTCGTACCGTAAGACGCTCGAACGCGGTTATGCTGTCGTGCATGACGCGGCGGGTGGCATCGTGACCTCTGTCGAGGGCGCGGCGTCAATCCACCGGATTGAGTTCAAGGACGGCGACGTTCAAATGAGCGGGGGCGTGGCTCTGCCAAAAGGCGCGGTGAAACCCAAGAAGGCAAAGTCACAAAAAACGGCCGCGCCAAAAGACAGCGGATCGGGGCAGGGCAGTCTCTTCTAAGAGGGTCTGGTTAGACGCCGACATACGGTCCGGTACAGCTCAGAGGGCCTTCAGAGGCCCAAGCTTCATAGAGCTCCGTGCCGCTGTCGCCTTGGAACACAGCACGGAGTTTGTCTTCTTCGACAAAGAACTGCCAGCACTGCGGCGTCATGCCATCTTCGTAGAGGAAGCAGATGTTGTCTTCCCGCTCGAACCAGACGCCTTCGCGGCAGGTGTCCTGATCAAAGGCCCAGCGAACGCGCTGTCCGGGGAGATACTGCTCTGCGCCGTATGGCTCTCCGTTTTCGGCAAATGTGAGCGTCTTTCCCGTCGCATAGTCGTCAAATTCTTCGCCCGAGAGGGGGGCGGAGACCAGTGGCGTGGCGAACAAGCACAGGGCGGATATCAGAGCGGTCTTCATCATGCGCGCACCATGTCATTTTCGAGTGAGTCGCTCCACTCACAATCTTAAGATTTGGTTAAGATGACGCATCCGAGGCGCTCAAACGTGCCACGCGGGGGTCCATGACCTTGCGCCAAAGTGGTGGGATGAGGGCGAGGGTCGCCATTGCGGGGAGCGAGCGCGGCAGTTGCGCCATGTCGTCGGAAATCGTGAGCGCTGGGTAGGGCTTCATCGGGTGGCTGTGGTGATCTGAATGACGTGGCGCGTTGAGCATCAGGAAAGAGGTGAACCACTGAGGGCTGTTCCAACTGTGCTTTGGGCCGACGGGTTCGTATTTGCCGTCCGCGGTCGATTTGCGACGCAATCCGTAGTGCTGGACATAATCCGCAAGCAATAGTTGCGACGTCGCATAGCCTGCGAGCAGGATGTACTTGAAAACCCCGACAAAACCGCCAATCGCGAAGGCTGCGAGAAGACAGGCAAACGCGCCCCCGACATAGATCAGATAGGGGTGGATATCGGTTGTTTTACGCCGCGCCCGCATCGCATTTTCGGCGCGTAGTCCGGACTTGAAAGACCCGATCCATGCGCGGGGCAGGAAACGGTAGTAGCTCATCCCGAGCGGGGCGGAATTGGGGTCTTTCCCTGTCGCCGCATAGGTATGGTGGACCTTCACATGCGCCGTCGCATGGTGCCCGAACAGGAGCGTGATATAGACCCACGTTCCCAACCGGCGCAGTGTCGCGTCGGAGCGGTGGACAAGCTCATGGGCGTTTGAGTTCGAGACCTGCCCAAAAAACATGCCCATGCCGAGGAAGATGAAAACCCGCTCCCAAACCGCGAGGACATTCACCGAAAGCGCCCAAACGGCAAGCAGCATTAGGCCGAAGTGTGACACGGCGAGCACGACGGAAAGGGCGTTGGCGTCAGGGAATTCTGCCTCCGGATTGGAAGGGTCGCGCGCGAGATCGACGAGTTGGTCGAGCGAATAGGCCAGTGCGGTCATATAGAGAAACGCACACACCGCCCAAACTCCGCCAAACACCGCGCCAAGGGCCAAGAGAGCGACCGGCACGAGTGTGGAAACGGCGAAATACCGGATGATATGCGGGATTTTCATGGACATGGGCGACTTCCTGCCTTTCGCTCGGACTATACGGAGCACGTCCGGCGGGGCAAGCGATAGGAGCGGGGCGAGAAAGGTTTTGATCGGACTAGCATGCATTTCGGCTAGTTTCGGTGTGGCCTATCTCCCGATGTTGCTGAGTTCGACGACCTTTCTGCTCTGATTCTCACGCTTCAAATCTTCAGTATTTGCCCCGCAACCGCGCTCGCCAAATCGGTCGGATATGCGCATTGGGCGCTATATTTTGTAGGGCAGGGGCTGATCCTTAGGCCCTTCGTCGTATGAGCGGGCGCTGGGGGCTTTCTTCTTCGATCAAGAGTCATTAAGTCACGGGAAACGGAGGCCCAATGTCGCTATTTTCAAAACTCAAATCCCGCCTGACCAAATCCTCTTCGAAACTCGATCAGGGTCTCGAAGCTATTGTCGAGGATGGTGGGCAAGAGAGTGGCGCGGATGAGGCCTTTGCGGAAGAGGTGACGACGCCGGATGTGCCGGATGAAATTCCCGCGACGACGCCGATCGAAGCGCCTGTGATGCAGGAACCGATGCCTGCCCCGACCCCGACGGAAATTCCGGAAAACATTCCGGCCGAGATGCCGCAGGAGACGGTTGCACCGATCGAGATTCCGACGAGCCAGATCGAAGAGGTCGTCGAGGCGGCTCCTGAGACCACAAAGCCGGGCTTTCTCGGACGTCTGATCGGTCGCAAAGAGACGAAAACCGTCACGCGCCGCGTGCTCGATGACGATATGCTCGAGCAGCTCGAAGAACTGTTGATCACCGCAGATATGGGCGTCGAGACCTCCATGCGTGTGACGGCGGCGATGGCCGAGGGGCGGTTCGGCAAAAAGCTTTCTGTCGAAGAGATCAAACGCCTTATGGCGCGGGAAATTGCCCGGATCATGGAACCGGTGGCAAAGCCGATGCCAATCTATGCGAAGACGCCGCAGGTGGTGCTCGTGGTCGGTGTAAACGGCTCCGGCAAGACGACGACCATCGGCAAACTGGCGTCTCAGTTCAAAGCAGCGGGAAAATCCGTTGTAATCGCAGCTGGCGATACATTCCGCGCGGCGGCTGTTGAGCAACTTCAGGTGTGGGGCGAACGCGCGGGTGTGCCAGTACTGACGGCGCCCGAGGGCTCCGATCCCGCGTCTCTCGCGTTCGATGCGATGACGAAGGCGCAGGAAAGCGGTGCTGATCTCTTGATGATCGACACGGCCGGACGATTGCAGAACCGTCAGGATCTCATGGAAGAACTCGCCAAAATCGTCCGCGTCATCCGCAAGAAGGATGAGAGCGCGCCGCACAACACTCTGCTTGTGCTCGACGCCACAACAGGGCAGAACGCGATTTCTCAGGTCGAGACGTTCCAGAAACTCGCGGATGTCTCCGGCCTTGTGATGACGAAACTCGACGGCACGGCCCGTGGCGGTGTGCTCGTCAGCTTGGCAGACAAGTTTGGTCTGCCGATCCACGCCATCGGTGTGGGAGAACAGATCGACGACCTCGCGCCGTTCGATCCAGAAGAATTTGCCGCGGCCCTGACGGGTCTGGAGGTTTGATGCTCGAAATTCAGTATGCAATCGGTCCTGACAGTTGGGTGTCGGGCGAACACGCTATTGCGCGGCGCGAAGCCATACAGGATCTCTTTTTCGATCACCCTATCTGCCCTGAAGAAACAGGTGAGGATTGGCCCGAAGATCGTGAACTCTACGCCGAGATGGTGATCGTCGACGGCGATCTGCTCGTAGCGTCCGCCATGTTGGTCGTGGACCCGGAGCGCGAGGACCGTCCGGCCCGTATCTGGGGCATGGGTGTCCTGCCGGGCTACGAGACGGAATTCCTGATCCGCTCTCTCGAAGAGGCGCTGATCCGTGCCGCCTGTCTCGATGCGGCCTATCCGTTTGTCGAGGCGACCGACGGGATGTTGGTGCCGAATCCGAATGCGGATTTCGGAGATTATCTGCGTTCTGAATTCCCCCGGACGGCGTAATCGGCCACGTATGACGGCCCATTTGCTGTGTGGGGTGTGCGTTTCGTCTCACTGGACCTTTCAACGGGTGATCTGTAGCAGGATGCCATGAGCGAATATCTGATCTCCCTTGAAGGCACCGAAGCGGGCCATCACGCCGCCCTCATCCTAGCTTTGATGGCTGCGTTTTTGCATGCGCTGTTCGGAGCGTTGCAAAAGGGGCGGCATGATCCATGGCTCTCGCGCGGCGCCATGGATTTTTTCTATGGTCTGATGGCGGCGCCATTCGCACTCTTCGTTGTGCCGTGGCCAGAGCCGCATATGTGGATCATCTTCCTCGGCATGTTCGTGATCCACACGGCCTATAAGGCCGCGCAGGGGTATACCTACACCAAAGGCGCTTACACCGTCGTTTACCCCGTTGTGCGTGGCTCCGGTCCGCTATTTGCGGTCATTGGTGCGGGACTCGTCTTCGGCGAACATTTCACGCTGGTCCAGTGGCTTGGTGTGCTTGTCCTGATTTCCGGTATTTTCGGCCTCGCGGTCTACAATCTACGCACGATCACGGTCGGACGCGAGACGATGGTGCCTGCGCTGATGCTCGCCGTTATCACAGGCGGGTTCGTGGCGCTCTACACGACCTATGACGCCTATGGCATCCGCGCGACGGCGGATCCGTTTACCTTTTTGGCATGGTTCTTCTTTCTTGACGGCCTTGTGATGCCGGTGGTCGCCTTTCTCCGCTACCGAAATATGGAATTCAAACCCGACCTCGGCCCCTTGGCCGTGCGCGGTTTCTTCGGCGGGATCGTCGCCTATTTCTCCTTTGGGTGCATCATGTTGGCGACCCGCCTCGACAATGTCGGTGAGGCCGCAGTCTTGCGCGAAACATCGACCGTATTTGCGGCCTTGATTGGCTGGATCGTTTTGGGTGAAAAGGTCGGACCGCGCCGATTGTCCCTCATGGCCTTGATTGCGCTTGGCGCGGTCATAGTTGAGATGGGCGGATAGAAGGAAAACAGATGCCAGAAGATACCCCCATCACCGTTCAAGAGAAAAAGCTCAATCCGGCTGTGAAGACGGCTTTGGAAATGGGGCCGATCCTTGCGTTCTTTGCGGGCTATGTCTTGCTGAAGGATCGCACCTTCGAGATCGCTGGCTCGGAGTATTCCGGCTTCATCGTGATGACGGCGCTCTTCATTCCGATCCTTGCGCTGTCCACGCTCGCGCTGTGGCGTTTGACGGGCAAGCTCTCTGCGATGCAGATCATGACGCTCGTCTTGGTGGTCGTCTTCGGCGGCTTGACGATCTGGCTCAATGACGAGCGGTTCTTCAAGATGAAGCCGACGATGATCTACGTGATGTTCGGCGGCATTCTGGGCGTCGGGCTGCTCCGGAGCAAAAGCTATCTGTCGCTTGTTTTGGGGGAGGTCATGCCTCTCGATGCTGAAGGCTGGCGGAAGATGGAATTCCGGATGATGCTGTTCTTCTTCGGCCTCGCGGTCGCGAATGAGCTGATCTGGCGGACCATGACCACGGATACATGGGTGAAGTTCAAAACCTTCGGCCTGCCGATCGCGATGCTCGCCTTCTTCATGGCGCAGTCGGGTTTGATGAGCCGGCATTCGACTGAAGAAAAAGACGGGGAATAACCCCGCCCACGGCTTTTCGTATTAGTCTTTTTTGCCGAAGAGCACGGCCTGCTCTTCCTTCGCCATCGGACCGGTCCGGCGCTTTTCCGCGGCGAGTGCACGGCCGCGCTGCACAGCGGGACGGGCACCGACCGCTGCGAGCCAGCGTTTCAGATTGGGTTTGTCGTCGAGCGTCTGTTCCTGCTTTTCCCAAGACGACGCCCAGGGCCAGATCGCCATATCCGCAATGGAAAAGAAATCGCCCGCGACGAATTCGTTCTCGGAGAGCTGTTTGTCGAGCACGCGGTAGAGGCGGCCCGTTTCGTTGCGGTAGCGGTCCTGCGCATAGGGGAGCACCTGCGGCGGGTCCATCGTCGGGGCATAGGACAGGAAATGGTGCGCCTGTCCGGCCATCGGGCCGACTCCACCCATCTGCCACATCAGCCACTGATCGACAATGATGCGGTCACGCTCCGTCTCGCCGTAGAATTTGCCGGTCTTGCGCGCGAGGTATTGCAGGATCGCGCCGGATTCAAAGATTGAAATCG
Source organism: Celeribacter litoreus (assembly GCF_020165855.1). Classification (GTDB taxonomy): domain Bacteria; phylum Pseudomonadota; class Alphaproteobacteria; order Rhodobacterales; family Rhodobacteraceae; genus Celeribacter; species Celeribacter litoreus. The sequence goes on from NZ_JAIUFY010000015.1 coordinate 152,791, forward strand.
GCGCGCCGTCAGGCCCCTCGGGATCCACAATGGCTGGCATCCGGTTGTTTGGGGCGATCTTGAGAGAGTCGGGGTCATATTGTTCCCCTGCACCGATATTCACGAGATTGACCTCATACGGCAGCTCCATTTCTTCAAGCGCGATGGAGATTTTCCAGCCGTTCGGCGTGGGCCAGTAATAGAGAGAAATGGGTGCGTCGCTCATCGAATATCGCCTCTTCCTGTGGAACCGTGAACCGTTTGGAAAAAGAATGCGGTTTTCGGGAGTGATAACAAGGGCAAGCCGCGCACATCCCCGTTTCGTGAATGGGGAGCGCTGTCTCATGCATATCCTTGAATTCGACGTGGAGGCGACAGCACGGCATTGACAGTGCCGGATTCGGTTTGTAGCCAAGCGGGCGTGGCGATTTGTCTCCGGATTGCGGGCCACGATATAAATATGCCGCTAAAGAGGTCAGGACGAGACGCAGGGTCATTGGACCCGCCCCAGCGCCCCGGCTCTTGATCGAGACGGGGTTTTTTGTTGGCGAAAGGGCTGATCAGATGAGCAAAGATAACTGGAAAGCACAAACCAAACTGATCCACCACGGCACACGTCGCAGCCAGTATGGCGAAGTGTCCGAAGCGTTGTTCCTCACGCAGGGGTTTGTCTATGAAACGGCGGAAGACGCAGAGGCGCGTTTCGTCAATCAGGGCGATGACGAGTTCATCTATGCCCGCTACGGCAACCCGACGACCCGCATGTTCGAAGACCGCATGGCCGAGATCGAGGGCTATGAGGACGCGTTTGCGACGGCCTCCGGTATGGCCGCTGTGTCCGGCGCGCTGCTCTCACTGTTGAAGGCGGGTGATCACCTCGTGTCGTCCCGAGCACTCTTTGGCTCCTGTAACTACATCGTGGCCGAAGTGCTGCCAAAGTTCGGTGTCGAGACCACGATGATCGACGGGCGCGACCTGAACGCGTGGAAGGAAGCGATCCGCCCGGATACCAAAGCTGTGTTCCTCGAGAGCATCTCGAACCCGACGCTTGAAGTGATCGACCTGAAAGCCGTCGTTGAGATGGCCCACGCCGTCGGCGCGCTCGTGATCGTGGACAACGCAATGTGCACGCCGATCTTCTCCTACGCCAAAGAGTGCGGTGTTGATCTCTCGGTCTACTCGACCACGAAACACGTTGACGGGCAGGGGCGTTGCCTCGGCGGTATCATCTGTGGCTCCAAAGAGCTCATCCGCGGCCCGATCGAGATGTATATCAAGCACACCGGCGGCGCGATTTCTCCGTTCAACGCGTGGGTTCAGCTCAAATCCCTCGAAACGCTCGATCTGCGCGTGCGACAACAGGCGCGCACCGCGATGGCGCTGTGTGAGGCGCTTGACGGGCACCCTGCGCTCGCTTCCGTGCGCTACCCGTCTTACAAATCTCACCCGCAGCACGAACTTGCACTATCGCAATCCGAGGCGGCGGGCACCGTGATCACCATTGATCTGAAGGACGGCAAAGATGCGGCGTTCAAGTTCCTGAATGCTTTGGAGGTCTTCAGGATCTCCAACAACTTCGCCGATGCCAAGTCCATCGCGACCCACCCGTGCACCACTACGCACAAAAACGTGCCGGTTGAGAAGCGTCCGGAAGTCGGTCTTACCGATGGTCTCGTGCGTCTGTCGATGGGTCTTGAGGATCCGGCAGATATCATTGCGGACATCAAACAGGCGCTTGATCAGCTTTGATCCAAGCCGGAACGCGGGCCGTATCACTTGGGAAAAGGCGCGGTTAGGCCTATATTGAGTCCGAACAACGGGAGAGTGCGATGAACATGCACCCGAGTGATATGGAAAAGAATGACAGAGCTGCTGCCGAGGCGGCTCTGGCTACATTGCGCGCGTGGGCAGAGACGGCCACGCCAACCGAGGTGGCCGAGCTCGATCCGGCGATTGCGCGCCTGCTTCCCGAAGCGGACAGCTTTGCCAACTATCCTGCACTGCGCCGCGCCTATCCCGAGGACTTCGAGGTATCTCCGGAATACAAAGAAGGCCTGCCGGATCTGCAAAACGGACCGGAAAGCCTCATCAAAGGCGCGAAACGTCAGATTCAGCATGTCGGCATCTCGAATTTCCGTCTGCCGATCCGCTTTAAGACGCGCGACAATGGCGATCTCTCTCTCGAAACTTCTGTGACCGGCACGGTGTCTTTGGAGGCGGAGAAGAAGGGCATCAACATGTCTCGGATCATGCGCTCTTTCTATAAACACGCCGAGGCGAGCTTTTCGTTCGAGGTGATCGAAGCCGCTCTGCGCGACTATCAAAGCGATCTCGAAAGCTTCGATGCACGCATCCAGATGCGCTTTTCCTTCCCGGTGAAGCGTCAGTCGCTGCGTTCGGGCCTCGAGGGATATCAGTATTACGACATCGCGCTGGAGCTTGTGGATCAGGCGAGAGAGATGAAAGAGATCATGCATCTCGACTATGTCTATAGCTCGACGTGCCCGTGCTCTCTCGAACTGTCCGAACACGCGCGGCGCACCCGTCACCAACTGGCAACCCCGCACTCCCAGCGGTCTGTTGCGCGCATCTCCGTCGTGGTGGATCGCTCCGCAGACACATTGTGGTTCGAAGACCTGATCGATCTGTGCCGCGAGGCCGTGCCGACCGAGACGCAAGTTATGGTGAAACGCGAGGATGAGCAGGCGTTTGCGGAACTCAACGCGGCGAACCCGATCTTTGTCGAAGATGCCGCCCGCCTCTTTGCAGAAGGGCTGGAGCGTGATCCGCGTGTTGGCGATTTCCGCGTGATCGCGTCGCATCAGGAAAGCTTGCACTCCCACGACGCGGTGTCTGTCCTGACTGAAGGGTCTACCTTTGCGGCGCAAAGCTTTGATCCGAAGCTTTTTGCAACGCTTTTCCACGTCGGCTGATCGTATTGAAAAGGTGCGCTTGACTTGATGTGCTCACGCAGCCAAGCCTTGGCGCCATGACAGACTTTCGCCCAATCGGATATGTGATCGGTGTTCTTGTCGCCTTTCTCGGGATGACAATGATCATCCCGTTGGGCATCGATCTGCTTTACGGCACTGACGAGTGGCACGTCTTTTTTGAGGCGGGCATCTTTACCTTCATGTTCGGTGCCGCTCTCGCACTCGCGACGCAGAACGCGCACCAAAAAGGTCTGTCGATCCAGCAGATGTTCATCCTGACATCCGTGATCTGGCTCGTGCTGCCGATGTTCGGCGGCATCCCCTTTATCCTCGGCGCTACCGAAGCCTCTGTAACGGATGCCTTTTTCGAGGCTATGTCCGGGATGACCACGACAGGCTCCACGGTGTTCTCCGGTCTCGATGATTTGCCGGAGGGTTTGCTGCTCTGGCGCTCAATGTTGCAGTGGTTTGGCGGGGTCGGGATCATTGTTGTGGCGATGGTGTTCTTGCCGGAACTCAAGATCGGCGGGATGCAGGTGTTCCGCTCCGAGGCGTTCGATACGGATGGCAAAGTCCTCCCGCGCGCAGCCGAGATCGCCTCGCGGATTTCCGTGATCTATGTGGCGCTGACTGTGCTGTGTTTTCTCGCCTATCTCCTTGTAGGGATGGGCGTATTCGATGCGATCAACCACGCGCTCACGACGCTTTCGACGGGCGGCTTCTCGACGCGCGATGCGTCCTTCGGCGCATTTCAAGGGCCGGCGGAGTATGTGTCCGCCTTCTTTATGATCCTCGCCAGCCTGCCTTTCGTGCGCTACGTCCAGCTCTTGGCGGGGACGGCCAAGCCGTTCTGGCGCGATACGCAAATTCACGCCTATCTCGGGATCATCTTTGCGCTGACCATCGCATTCGCGATTTACCGCCTCATCGTGAATGACGACCATTTTGAACACTCCTTCCGCGAAGGGCTGTTCAACGTCACGTCCATCATCTCCGGCACAGGCTACGCCTCCGTCGATTATCAGCTCTGGGGCGCGTTTCCCGCGGTTGCCTTCTTCTTCATCGGCTTGATCGGCGGCTGCGCGGGGTCGACGGCCTGCTCGGTGAAGGTGTTCCGCTACCAGCTCCTCTGGGCCTCCATGCGGGCACAGATCCGCAAAATCCACAGCCCCCATGGTGTCTTTACGCCCCGCTATCAGGGGCGCCCTGTGACAGAGGATGTTCTCTCCTCCGTGATGGCCTTCTTCTCGCTCTTCATTGTGAGCCTCGGCGTCACCTCTGTGCTGCTCGCGGCCACGGGTCTTGATGTGGTGACGGCGATTTCGGGGGCTGCCACGGCTCTCGCCTGTGTGGGGCCAGGGCTTGGCGATATTATTGGCCCCGCTGGCAATTTCGAGACCATTAACGATCCGGCCAAATGGATTCTGGCGATTGCGATGCTGGTCGGGCGACTTGAGGTCATGTCCGTTTTCGCGCTGTTCACGATCCGGTTCTGGCGCGGCTAAGGCGCACAAAAAAGCCCCGCCGAAAGGCAGGGCTTTGATCTTATAAAGATGACGATCTCAGAGCGCGATCTCAGTTCCAGCAGTTCACGAGAACAGCGAGGTCGCGGCCAACGGAGACAAGCTCCTCGTCGGACATTTCGGACATGCCTTCGGTCGCGGTCATGACGATGCCATTCGCAGAGAGGAATTCCGCAATCTTCTCCATGTCGTAGGCAAAGGCCACATCTTCTGGCAGGGTGCGTGCGGTGTCGTCAGCCTGTGCAAGCATTCCGATCACAGAGCCTGCCCCGTTGAGGAGAGGACCGCCAGCTTCGCCCGGCAGCACCGTCATTGCGAGACGCAGCACATCCTGCTCGCCTGCGAGGCCCTCATGCTCTGCCATCAGCCCGTAGTTGAGTGTCGGTGCGCCGAGGCGGCCCTCGTAGGCGTAGCCAGCGACGGCGATTTCGGACTGAAGACGCGGCAGGGCGCTGTCGAATTTAGCGTAGGCCATCGGGGCCAACGACGCAGAGGGGGTCAGGAGGGCCATGCCGCCGTCAGCCATCGTGACAGTCGCCTCTACACCGTCATCCAGCGTGATCTTCTCACAGCTATCGACCAGCGACGCATCCGTCAGAACGGAGCCTTTCGCATCGACATAGAAACCTGTGCCAGCCTTTTCCGGACGGCGGATTTCAAGGCCGGCCATCAGGTCGATGTCCTGTGCGGCGCCGTTCCCATAGGCATCCGGCAGGACACCATCCGTCGGTGTGAAAGAGGCTTTCATCGCGTTGAGCGCGATCTGGTGCCGCTTTTCGTCACCTGTTGGCCAGATGAGTGTCCAGCCTTTGACTGCGCCGTTCACCAGACGTGCTTCGGTGTGGGAGGTGAACTCCGCGTTGGTGCCGGTCAGCGAAAAGCTATCGCTGTTACGACCACGCGGGCCGTTCATGGGCACGATTTCGAGCGTCTGCATGATTTCGTAGAGTCCGCCGAGCGTCGCGGCGTCTCCGGTTTGGGAAATCAGCATCACTTGAACGCCAGATCCGTCCTTCGCCGCGTATTTCGCGAATGGAGGGTTGTAGGCGTCAAACGCAATCATACCCATCGGCAAAGTGATGTCGATGCCCGCCGTCTCGTCGGAAATCGGGCTGAGAGAGAGGCTTTCCATCACGGAATTGTAGGCCGCGAGGAGTTCACCGCGTTGACGCGTTGTCAGAACGCCCGTCGGCTCATAGCCATTCGCGGTTTGCCAATCCGACATGGAGCGGCGCGTTCCGGGGCCGAATGCGCCGTCGATGGCGGATGTGTAGAACCCTTCGAATTGCAACGCGACCTGAAGCGCCTCTCGCGCTGGGCGATCAAGCTCACGCTCGGACCGACGTGCTTCTGCCGGAGTTTCGTCAGGAACGATGATGGCCTCTTGGACAACTTCTTCAACAGGTGCGGTTGTGGCAACGCTCGGCGTTTCCGGCGCAGGAGTGACAAGTGTTCCGATGTTCGCGCCAACAGGCCAATAGGCGTCACCAAAACGTTCGCCATCTGTGAGGTAGGCGTCACCCGGGATCAATTGTTGGATGCGCAACTGCTGACGGGCGGCCTCGGCTTCTACTTCGGTCGCGTAGGGGCCAACCGCGATGGCGTGCCAACGACCTGGGAGCTCAAAGCCGACAACATTCGGGAGTTCGGTCGCATAGCGACGCGCGGCCTCGGTTGCCGCTGTCAGGCTCGGTTGGGCTTCAATTTGAATCCACTGTTCTGCGTGCAGTGCGGTCGACAGAAGAAGCGAGGCACTCAGACCCAGCGTGGCGACGTGAAAAGACCTTTTCATGTATACCCTTTAAATTATTCGGCACACCTCAACATATGGTGGCCCATTGTTCGTTTCTAAAAAGCAAACAATACAGATTTGAGGATCAGGTCAATATTTGCGCAGGATCGACGTCAGGGTTTCGCAGCGGTGCCGCATTTCTGTCGCAGGCGCCCTGTTGTGATTGACGCTCCCGTCGGGCTTGGATAGGGATAGCCCCGCAATTCACGCCCCCATTCGAAGGCCCGTCATGTCCGAGATCGTCGACAAACCGCGCTCCTTTCAGGAGATCATCCTTCGCCTGATGACCTATTGGGCCTCAAAAGGCTGCGCTGTCCTTCAACCCTATGACATGGAAGTGGGGGCCGGGACCTTTCACCCTGCCACGACCCTGCGTTCTTTGGGCTCGACCCCGTGGGCCGCAGCCTATGTGCAGCCGTCGCGCCGTCCGACGGACGGGCGCTATGGGGAAAACCCGAACCGTCTTCAGCACTATTATCAGTATCAAGTGCTCATCAAACCGTCGCCGCCGGATCTTCAGGAGCTCTATCTTGGCTCGCTCAAAGCCATCGGGATCGACACCGATCTGCACGACATCCGTTTCGTCGAAGACGACTGGGAGAGCCCGACGCTCGGCGCATGGGGTCTCGGTTGGGAGGTTTGGTGCGACGGGATGGAAGTCAGCCAGTTCACCTACTTCCAGCAGGTCGGCGGTCATGACTGTAAACCGGTCTCCGGCGAGCTGACCTACGGTCTCGAACGTCTGGCCATGTATGTGCTCGGCATTGACCACGTGATGGACATGCCGTTCAACGATCCGGATGCGCCGATCGCGCTCACCTACGGGGACGTGTTCAAGCAGACCGAAGAAGAATATTCGCGCCATAACTTCGATGCGGCCAACACTGAAAAGCTGCTGACCGAGTTCGAACGCGCCGAGGCAGAGTGTCATGCGCTTCTGTCCGAACCAGCGGACGATCCGAAAACCGGCAAGCGCATCATCATGGCGCACCCGGCCTATGACCAGTGCATCAAGGCCAGCCACCTGTTCAACCTGCTCGACGCGCGCGGTGTGATCTCCGTGACCGAGCGACAGGCCTACATCGGTCGCGTGCGCGCGCTCGCGAAAGCCTGCGCGGATGCGTTCGTTCAGACCGAAGCGGGCGGGTTCACCGCCGAGGCAGCCGAGTAATGAACGGCAAGCTGGTCGCAGGAGGGATCGTCGTGTTAGCCACCGTCTTCGGGATCGGGCTATATTACAGCACGGTCTATGCCCATTATGAGCCGCTGGACGCCTCTCTGGAGTCCTCGCGGATCACTGTGACCACGTTCGAAGGTCTCGAAGAAGACCTGTTGGCCGAAGCTCTCACCGGCATCGACGGCTCCAGCAGCCCGATCAAATACCGCGCCTGTTTTGAAACGCCGCTCTCTTTGGCAATGATGACCGAAACCTTCGTGCCCTATGACAAGCCCGCGCCGCTGATCGCGCCGAACTGGTTCGAATGTTTCGACGCCAAAGCGATTGGTGCCGATCTGGAGGCAGGCAAAGCCGTCGCCTTCATGGGCGCTGAGAATTTCACCTATGGCATTGACCGCGTGATCGCCGTTTATCCGGATGGCCGCGGGTATGCCTGGAACCAGATTAACTCTTGTGGCGAGGCCGTATTTGACGGCGATCCCGCCCCCGTGGGCTGTCCGCCCGCTCCTGAAGGAAACTGACCATGCCCGATTTGCTGATTGAGCTCTTCTCCGAAGAAATCCCGGCGCGCATGCAAAAACGCGCGTCCGAGGACCTGAAAAAACTCATCACCGACGGTTTGGTCGAGGCCGGTCTGACCTATGCCTCCGCAGGCGCCTTCGCGACCCCGCGCCGTCTGGCTCTGTCTGTCGAAGGACTGCTCGCAGAATCTCCGACCACGGTCGAAGAACGCAAAGGTCCCCGCGTCGATGCACCGGAAAAAGCGCTCGAAGGCTTCCTGCGTGGTGCTGGCGTGTCTAAAGACGACCTCGAAATCCGCGACGAGAAAAAAGGTCAGGTCTACTTCGCAAAGATCACCAAGCCGGGCCGCCCCGCCGCAGAGATCATTTCCGAAGTGCTCGAAAAAAACGTCCGTAACTTCCCGTGGCCGAAATCCATGCGCTGGGGCTCCGGTAGCCTGAAATGGGTGCGTCCGCTGCACTCGATCCTCTGCATCCTCTCCGCTGAGGATGGTGTTGAGGTCGTTCCTGTCGATATCGACGGGATCACATCGGGCAACACCGCGTTCGGGCACCGCTTTATGTCGCCAGTGACATTCACCGTGAACTCGTTTGACGACTACGCGGCGAAGCTCAAAAAGAACTACGTCGTCCTCGATCCCGCCGAACGCGCGGATCACATCTGGCATGACGCGACGAACCAAGCGTTTGCGCAGGGTCTCGAAGTCGTTGAGGACAAAGGTCTGTTGGCCGAGGTTGCAGGGCTTGTTGAGTGGCCGGTCGTTCTCATGGGCGATATCGGTGCCGACTTCCTCGAACTGCCGCCAGAGGTGCTCCAGACCTCCATGAAAGAGCACCAGAAGTTCTTCTCCGTGAAGAACCCGAAAACGGGCCGCATCGAGAAATTCGTCACCGTTGCCAACCGCGAAACTGCGGACCACGGCGCGACGATCCTCGCGGGGAACCAGAAAGTGCTCTCCGCACGTCTCTCGGACGCCAAGTTCTTCTGGGAAAACGACATTCGCACCGTTGAGCGCCATGGCCTCGAAGCTATGTCGGCTCCGCTCGCCAACGTGACCTTCCACAACAAGCTTGGCTCGCAAGGTGCGCGTATTTCCCGCATCGCAACGCTGGCTGCACAACTCGCGCCGGTCGTGGGTGCGGACGCGAAGGAGGCCACGCTCGCCGCGAAAGTGGCGAAAGCCGACCTTTCCTCCGAGATGGTTTATGAGTTCCCCGAGCTGCAAGGCATCATGGGCCGCTACTACGCCAAGAAAGCCGGTCTGTCCGATGCCGTCGCCGACGCTTGCCGCGATCACTACTCGCCGCTCGGTCCGAGCGACGATGTGCCGACCGAAGCGGTCTCTGTTTCCGTCGCTCTGGCGGACAAACTCGACACGCTCACCGGTTTCTGGGCCATCGACGAAAAACCGACGGGCTCCAAAGACCCGTTTGCCCTTCGCCGTGCCGCGCTCGGTGTGATCCGTCTCCTGATCACCAACGACGTGCGCGTGTCTCTGAGCCGTTTCTTCGACACCCAACTCCTCGCGCACAAGATTGCTGTCGCGGATGAGAACGATGGTGTGATCGATACGTTGAAAGAAATCCTCGACGAGATTGCAGAGCATGGTGTGTTCGGGGCCGCGCTTGAGGCCATTTCCGACAAGCTCGACGAGAACTCCGTCGACGCCGTGAATGCAGCAGCAGGCGATCTGCCGAGCGCGTCTGCGGACTTGCTTTCGTTCTTCCACGACCGTCTGAAGGTCTTCCTCCGTGATCAGGGTGTCCGCCACGACGTGATCGACGCCTGCCTCGCAATGCCGTCGTCCGATGACATCACGCTACTGGTCAAGCGTGCGACTGCGCTTCAGGCGATGCTTGATACCGAAGACGGCACCAACCTCATCCAAGGCTTCAAACGCGCGAACAACATCCTCACGCAGGCTGAGGAAAAGGACGGCGTTGAATACAGCTTCGGTGCGGATATCAAGTTTGCAGAAACCGAAGAAGAGAAAGCTCTCTTTGCAGCACTCGACGCAGCAGAGGCGAAGATTTCTCCGGCGATGGCAGACGAGAACTTCACCGACGCGATGGCTGCAATGGCCGAGATGCGCCCTGCAGTCGATGCGTTCTTTGAGGCCGTTCAGGTGAACGCAGACAACGATATCGTGCGTCGGAACCGCCTTAACCTCTTGGGCCGCATTCGGGACATTTGTCTGTCGGTCGCCGACCTGACGAAGATTGAAAGCTGATTGAGGGCCTGCCAGGTTGGCGGGCCCCGCTTCAATTTAGCGCGCGTTAAGGTTAACGGTTGCGCTCTCATAGGGCAGGGAAGTAATCTGCACCAAAGGGAGTGCCGCAGTGCAGCAAGAGAGCGATATCCTCGGGTTTACCCGAATCCGGCGCGTGGCGCCAATTGCCGTAGAGACCCATGGCGGGCGGGCAAAATGTTTGCAGCGCTTGATCCGTCTTGATCTGCCGGTACCTGAAACCGTTGCTCTCTCCTTTGATGCTGTTCACAGGCTCGCCGAGGGGCAGTCTTTTGATATGAAGTCTCTCCTGCGCGTTTTCCCTGATGGGACGCTCCTATCCGTGCGCCCGTCCTCGGAGGATCCCGATTGGGGCGGCCCCGGCGCCGTGCTCAATATCGGGATGAACGATCAGCGGCATGCAGAGCTGACCAATACCCACGGGCCTGATACGGCAGACAAACTCTATCTGCGCTTTGTCCAAACCTATGCGGTGCATGTCGAGCGCCTCGATCCCGAACTTTTCGAATTTGATGCCGATGTGCCGGCCGCACAGGCGCTGAAATCCGCGCTTGATGCGCATGAGGACGAGACCGGAGAGCCCTTCCCGCAAGAGGCGCATGTGCAACTCGGTCAGGTGCTACGCTCCATGGCGCGGGCTTGGGAGGGGACGACGGCAAGATTGCTGCGGCAGGCCAAGGGCGCCCCTGCAGATGCTGGCCTAGGTTTGATCGTTCAAGCGATGTCTCTCGGCCTCGGGCCGGGGGAAAGCGGAGCTGGTGTCATGCAGCTCATTGACGCCGGAACGGGTGAGCCGACAATCAAGGGGCGCTATCTGCGCCAGTCACAAGGCCGCGCTGCACTCGACATGTCTTCCAAGGCGATGTTCCTGACGAAAGATCCGCGCGGTCTGTCCCTTGAAGACGAGCAGCCGGAGCTTTTTGCGAAGGTCCTCGAAATGACCCGCCTGTGTCGTGCGCGCCTACGTGAGGAGATGCAGGTCGAGTTCACAGTCGCCAATGGCAAACTTTCGATCCTCGACGCCGTTCGTGTGCCTCGATCGACACGTGCGGGACTTCGTGCTGCCGTGCAATTGGCCGAAGAGGGTGTCATCTCGCGCGAAGAAGCGATCTGTCGCGTGCCTGCACGTGCGCTGACCGAGCTTTTGCACCAGCAGGTCGACCCGTCCGCGAAGCGCCAGGTCATCGCCAAAGGGATCGCCGCCTCGCCGGGCGGTGCGGTTGGTCGCATCGTCTTTAGCTCCTCTGTCGCGCAAACCTATGAAGCGCGCGGCGAGCCCTGCATTCTTGTGCGTCGCGAGACCACGCCGGAAGATATTCGCGGCATGCATTCCTCGGTCGGGATTTTGACCGAACGAGGTGGTGTGACGTCGCACGCAGCCGTGATCGCCCGCGGGATGGGGGTGCCATGTGTTGTGGGCGCATCCATCCGCATCGACTCGCGCGCCAAACGTTTGAGCCTGCCGGATGGGCGTCGGCTCTCGGAGGGCGAACTCCTGACCCTGGACGGGTCCAACGGTGAGGCGCTCCTCGGTGAGGTCAAACTGATGCCGCCTGTGAAGGATCACTGGTATCTGCAGTTGATGGAGTGGGCTGACGCAATTCGCGACATCGGTGTGCGCGCGAATGCCGACACGCCTGCGGATGCAGCGCTCGCTCGGAACTTCAAAGCGCAAGGCATCGGCCTTTGCCGGACAGAGCATATGTTCTTCGAAGGTGATCGTCTGACCGTGATGCGTGAAATGATCTTCGCCTCTCAGCACGAAGACCGCGCAGAGGCGCTCGCGCGTCTATTGCCGATGCAGCGCTCCGACTTTATCGAACTGTTCCGCATCATGGAGGGCCTGCCGGTCTGCATCCGTCTGCTTGACCCGCCCCTTCACGAATTCCTGCCCGCGCACCGCGAAGGGGTGAAGGAACTCGCGGAGGCGCTCGACTTGCCGCTGTCTGATGTGACGCGGCGGATTGACTGGCTGTCCGAATACAACCCGATGCTTGGGATGCGTGGCGTGCGGCTCGGGATTACATTCCCGGAAATCTACGAGATGCAGGCCCGCGCCATTTTCGAGGCCACGATTGAGGCGTCGAAACTTGGGGATGCTGTTGTGCCTGAGGTGATGATCCCGCTGGTGTCTGCGCAGCGCGAGGTCGAGCTCGTGAAAACGCGCATCGACGCCGTTGCTGCGGCTGTGCGGAACGAGACGGGGAAAGATTTCACCTACCGCCTCGGCGTCATGGTCGAAACGCCGCGCGCGGCCTTGCGCGCGGGAGATATTGCGAACAATGCGGCTTTCCTGTCGTTCGGCACAAACGACCTGACCCAAATGGCCTACGGTCTGTCCCGAGATGATGCCGGGCGCTTCATGGGGGCCTACGTTCAGCAAGGCGTCTATCCGGAAGATCCGTTCCATATGCTCGACTTCGAGGGGGTCGGTGAGTTGCTCCAAATCGGCGCGGAACGGGGTCGCAAAACACGCCCCGATCTCACTGTGGCAGTCTGCGGTGAGCATGGCGGCAACCCCGAATCAATCGCGTTCTGTCGGGCCGCGGGATTCGATTATGTGTCCTGTTCGCCCTTCCGGGTGCCCGTTGCGCGCCTCGCGGCTGCGCAACTTGTTGCTGCAGATGCAAAATAATCACAGAAATATGACAAGCTGCTGAAATTAAAGGCGGCTTGTGGCTTATGTGTGGGTTTGACTGAGCGTTATTTCGCTCTTCTCTTGACGTGTCGTAAACCGCTCGGAACGCCCAAGGGTGGACGCTTTGGGCATTTTGTCCTATCTCCCCGCTCGAAATACCGCCCGTGAGGCCCCTGCGCATAGGGGCGCAATGGAAGGAAATAGAGAATGACACCCTTTAACCGGCTCGAGGCTTTTGCCCTTGCGGCTTCGTTGTGCGTTTCTGCTGTCGCAGGCCCGTCGCACGCTGAAGTGACGCTGAGCCACTCGAACGATCCGTCTCAGGCGCTCGGTCTTGAACTGAACGCGCTTCTGAAACAGGAACGCAGCGGGATGGAGAACGGTTCCGAGGCGATCGAACGCCTTCTACAAAGCTTCGCTCCGAAACCGACGGTTCCGACGATCTCCTACACCAAAGCCTTCCTCGCTGATCTCCCGGTTGCAGAAGGTGATGAGCAGTGGGCATGCCTGTCCGAGGCGCTCTACTTCGAGGCCCGTGGCGAGAGCGTCAAAGGCCAGTTTGCTGTTGCCGAAGTGATCCTCAACCGTGTGAGCTCTTCCCGCTTTCCGAACACCATTTGCGGTGTCGTCAATCAGGGCACCGGCAAGAAATACCAGTGCCAGTTCACCTATACCTGTGACGGCCACGCTGAGGTGATCCGCGAGCCCTCCGCCTATGAGCAGGTCGGCAAGGTGGCAAAGCTGATGATCGACGGAGCGCCGCGCACTCTGACGCAAGGCGCAACGCACTACCACACGAACGCTGTGAATCCGCGTTGGGCGCGCCAATTTGCGCGCACGGCTCAGATCGGTGTGCACAAGTTCTATCGGATGCCGCAGGCCTGATCGCACCTCTGATCACGAGATTGTTGCAAACCCTGCTGCGGAAACGGCAGGGTTTTGCCGTTCTTGAGGGGCGCCTGCGTTCATCCCAAATTGGTCTTGGCCCCGATGCGTCAAGAGGCTAGCAATGGCCAACCAATTCTAGTGAGGGACGATATGTCGGAAATCCGCCAAGCATTCGAGCATCCGGAAGAGCGCGCCGCGGCAACAGCGGACGCGATGCCGTTGGACCGCATCTCCCTCCGCGATCATATCGTTGAGGTGGAAATCGGCGCATTTCAGGCGGAGCGCGGAGTGCGACAGCGCGTGTCGTTCAATATCGTTGTTGAACTGACCCCGCTCACCGGCCCGATTGACGACGATGTGGACCGGATCCTGTCCTATGATCGCCTGACCGAAGCCATTCAAATCGAGCTGGCGGCAGAGCGCCTCAACCTGCTCGAAACGCTCGCGGAGCGTATCGCGGAGCGTATTCTGTCCGAGCCGCGGGCCTTCCGCGTGTTTGTGCGCGTCGAAAAGCTGGACCGCGGCCCCGGTGCCTTGGGTGTCGAGATCGTGCGCAGCCTCGGTCAGGCCGGCGCGCAGGCGAAGGCCCTTGAGGCACCGGTTCCGCACCCGCTGATCGTGCACCTGACGCCAGCGGCGTTGGCCGCGCCGAACCTCTCGCAATGGATTGATGTGCTGGCCGACGATCCGCGCCCTGTGATCCTGACCGTGGGATTGCCGGAGGGCGAGTGGCCGAAGGCCGATCATCCGGCAGCGCAGCGTCGGATTGATCTCTTGGCGATTGAACAGAACGCATGGTGCCTCGCCGCTCGCGACGCACGCTGCGTGGTCCGCGCGACGCGCACGGAACTAGACTGGGCAATGAAGCAGGGGCAAATCTCGCTCTGGGCGCCGTCAAAGCTCGTCCTCGATGCAGTGCACGGCCCGAACGATGACGTTGCCGATATGGTTGCGTGGTTGGGAAAGGAATTGTCCGCAACAGAGGTGCTGAGCCTTGGTGAAGCCGGGATCGAAGGCGCGAAGGTGCTCGATCTGTCTGGACCAGTGACGCTCGGGTAATCCATGTCTGAGAAACTCTATTTCCGTCCCATCCCGTGTTCTGATCCGGCGCGACCTGAGACCGCGTTGTCTCTCGCAGGTGGCTGGCTGTGGTTTGACAGCGTCGAAGTGCTCTCTCGAGACGACGCTCCGCGCATCATCCCTGTATCTGAGGTGCCTGCGGAGGTCCTCACGCGACTGACGGCCCCGCGTGGTATCGTCGCCGGACTGGATATGGCGCGCCCCAATCTAATGGGCATCCTGAATACAACGCCGGATAGCTTTTCCGACGGTGGACAGTTCGAGCGACCGGAGGCGGCGCTGGAACATGCGCTTGGCATGGTGGCCGATGGCGCGGATATCATTGACGTTGGCGGCGAAAGCACACGTCCCGGGGCGGCTTATGTGATCGAAGATGAGGAAATCCGGCGGACGGCCCCCGTGATCGCGGCGATCCGTAATGGTTCTTCCGTCCCGATCTCGATTGATACGCGCAAGGCCCGCGTTGCGGATCAGGCTGTCGCCGCCGGTGCCACGCTCATCAACGATGTCTATGCGTTCACCCATGATCCGAAACTCGTCGCGGTGGCGAAGGAAACCTGTGCGCGTGTGTGTCTGATGCATGCGCAGGGTGATCCGGAAGTGATGCAGGAAAATCCGAATTACGAGAATGTCCTGCTCGACGTGTATGACTTCCTCGAAGAGCGCGTCGCCTTTGCCGTGGCGCAGGGAATTGCGCGGGAGAAGATCATCGTCGATCCGGGTATCGGCTTCGGGAAAACCGTTGCGCACAATCTTTCGCTGCTTGAGCGCCTATCGCTGTTCCACGCGCTCGGTTGTCCCGTGCTGCTCGGGGCGTCGCGCAAAAGGTTCATTGGAACAATCGGGCAAGTCCCCGATGCGCAGGACCGCGCGCCCGGGTCTATTGCAGTCGCACTTGGCGGCATCGCGCAGGGAATGCAGATCACCCGTGTGCACGACATAAAAGAAACACGACAAGCGCTTGCGCTTTGGCAGGCGGTTCATGGTGAGGAGAGCAGTTATGACGCGTAAATTCTTTGGAACGGACGGCGTGCGCGGGCGCGCGAACACCTATCCAATGACTGCGGAAATGGCGCTCAAACTCGGAGCCGCCGCCGGTCGCTATTTCCGCCGCAAGGATGGCGGGACTGAGCACCGCGTCGTGATCGGCAAGGACACGCGCTTGTCAGGCTACATGTTCGAAACCGCCATGACGGCTGGCTTCACCTCCACGGGGATGAATGTATTCCTTCTCGGCCCTGTGCCGACCCCTGCAGTTGGGATGCTCACGACCTCAATGCGCGCGGATGTCGGCGTGATGATCTCTGCCTCGCACAATCCGGCAGAGGACAATGGGATCAAGTTTTTCGGGCCGGACGGGTTCAAGCTTTCAGATGAGGCCGAGGCCGAGATCGAGCGCTTGATGGAAGAGGGTGTCGAACCCGCGCAGGCGACGAAGATCGGTCGCGCAAAACGGATTGATGACGGGCGTTTCCGTTATAATGAGCGCGTGAAGTCTACACTGCCGCGCGGGATGAACCTACAGGGTCTCAAGGTCGTCATCGATTGCGCCAATGGCGCCGCCTACCGGACCGCGCCGGAGGTGCTTTGGGAACTGGGTGCAGAGGTCATTCAGGTCGGCACCGCCCCAAACGGCCGCAATATCAATGATCACTGCGGATCGACCTATGTCCAGACCGCCGCCGAGGCGGTTGTCGCCCATGGTGCGCATGTCGGGATTTGTCTCGACGGTGACGCGGACCGTGTGATGATCCTCGATGAAACGGGTGCCGTGGCGGACGGGGATCAGCTCATGGGGCTGATGGCAAAGTCCTGGGCCGATCAGGGTCGTCTGGCCGGCGGCGCGCTGGTTGCGACGGTGATGTCCAATCTCGGCCTTGAGCGGTTTTTGGAGGCAGAAGGTCTGCGCCTCGAACGTACCACCGTCGGCGACCGATATGTTGTCGAGCGGATGCGTCAAGGCGGCTTCAATCTCGGCGGTGAGCAGTCCGGCCATATCGTGATGACCGATTATGCCACCACGGGCGATGGTCTGCTCGCGGGTCTGCAATTCCTAGCGGCTATGGTCGAGACGGGTAAGAAAGCGTCGGAGCTGACGAAGGTCTTCGAGCCCGTGCCACAGCTGTTGAAGAACGTGCGTTACGTGACTGGGCAGACCCCGCTTGAGGACGCTCGGGTCAAAGCGGCTATTTCGGCGGCGGAAGAGAAGCTGAATGGCAACGGGCGTTTGCTAATTCGTAAATCCGGGACGGAGCCGCTCATTCGCGTGATGGCGGAGAGTGTGTCCGAGGCCACGATGGTCGATGCGGTCGATAGCGTCGTGTCTGCGGTCGAGGAGGCGACTGCGTAAGCGCGGCGCGAGAACCTAAAAGAAAAGCGGCCCAAGTGGCCGCTTTTTGTTTTAGACCCCGCCGGTGAAGGGCGACATTGTCAAACACATGGTTGCGTTCATCAAGGTCCATAGAACACCGACGATTTTCAGCCCCAAACCGGAATTGCCCTTCGGTTTGGCCTTTGCGACCGCACGCGCAACGAAGAGCAGGTAAATCCCGAACGCGCCAAAAACATAGGGGAAAAGCCCATAGAGCGGCGGGATCGCCAGTAGGATGACGTAAACCGGAATAAAGAAAAGTGCTGCGAGATAGTTGCCTGCCCAGAACGTGTCTCCCAAGCCCTCTTTTCCGGCCAGAAGGCTTTTCCAGAAGCCCAACGTGAACATACGCGCGCGTTCTTCGCGGATGCTGGCCTCATTGACCGGCGTCATGTCCTTCGGCAGGTGCTCGTCGTGCTGCTCTGTCATATTTGTGGCTCCTTTGCGTTGGCAGTTAGCGCGATCCTGCAAAGCTGCGCAAGTTCTCAAGGGCGGACAAAGAGTCGCTTCACCGCAGGCCATTGCGAAATCGCGACACCTGACAAAATCATGAGCAAAGCGATGAGGAGCGTGGGCGGAAGTTGCTCTCTTAAAATCAACGCGCCGAGCGTCACCGACCAGACCGGGACCTGATAGTTCACGAGGGTCATAAAGGTCGGCCCCGCCGAGCGGATCACGAGCACGCGCAATTGGTTCATCGCAGCGGTCGAGACGACACCGAGGAAGATCAGCGCGAAGAAGGCTTTTGTCGGTGGAACATCGGGGATGCCCTCGCGGATCAGCGAGAAGGGCAGGGTGATGACCGTCGCTGTAATCATCATGATCGTCGTTAGGGCCGTCGGATGAATGCGGGGCAGGCGGCGGATCGTGATGGAGTTGAAGGCGTAGCAAAACGCAACGGTCAGACAGGCGAGACGCCCCCACAGCTCCAGATCGGCGCCGGAGCTGTCAAACGCGCCATCCCCCACGAGGAGGAAGACCCCGCCGAACCCCACCGTGACTCCGATGATAGAGCGGATCGTCAGCCGTTCACCGGCCACCATGAAATGCGCCATTGGAAGAACGACAAGCGGAACGGCGGCCATCGCCGTGCCTGCGAAGCCGGACGTCACATACTGTTGCCCCCAATTGAGCAGGAGAAAGGGAATGGCCGAAGACACCGCGCCGGTCCAGATCAGGGCGAGGGCTGTTGGCGGATTGTCGGGGTCGGTTCCCATGCGAAACCCTTCGCGTGCCCAAAGCGCCGTCATGACCATCGCGGCAATCGCCAATCGGAAAGTGGCGAGCCAGAAGGGCGTGATGCCTTCGAGGGCAATTTCGATGACCATAAAGGTCGATCCCCAGACAAAACCGAGGATGCCAACCATGATCCAACTCGCGGGCGTAATGTCAGGCAGGGCGTCGCGCATCAAAGGCCTCAAAAGAAAACAGGGCCGACTGTGCCGACCCTGCTTTGATTTTACAACATGTGGCGCAAATTAGTTGCGCTCTTTGTCCACCATTTTGCCGGCGGTGATCCACGGCATCATGCCGCGCAGCTTGTTGCCGGTTTCTTCGATGAGGTGCTCGTCGTTTGCACGGCGGGACGCTTTGAGCGTCGGCTGGCCAACGGAGTTCTCGAGCATGAAGTCGCGCACGAATTTGCCCTGCTGGATGTCGGTGAGGACTTCTTTCATGGCTTTCTTGGTCTGCTCGTACGGCAGGATGCGCGGGCCGGTGACGTACTGGCCGTACTCAGCGGTGTTGGAGATGGAGTAGTCCATGTTCGCGATGCCGCCTTCGTAGATCAGGTCCACGATGAGCTTCACTTCGTGCAGACACTCGAAATAGGCCATTTCCGGAGCGTAGCCAGCTTCGACGAGGGTTTCGAAACCGCAACGGATCAGTTCGACGAGACCGCCGCAGAGAACAGCCTGTTCGCCGAAGAGGTCGGTTTCACACTCTTCACGGAAGTTGGTTTCGATGATGCCGGAGCGGCCGCCGCCGATGGCGGAGCAGTAGGACAGGCCGATTTCGAGGGCTTTGCCGGTTGCGTCGGTGTCAACAGCCACGAGGCACGGCACGCCGCCGCCTTTGGTGTACTCGCCACGCACGGTGTGACCCGGGCCTTTCGGAGCCATCATGATCACGTCAACGCCTTCTTTCGGCTCGATGAGGCCGAAGTGCACGTTCAGGCCGTGGGCGAACGCGATTGCGGAGCCCGGCTTGAGGTTGTCGTGAACGTATTTTTTGTAGGTTTCTGCCTGAAGTTCGTCGGGCATGGTGAACATGATTACGTCACACCAAGCAGCGGCTTCGGCGATACCCATGACTTGCAGGCCTTCAGCTTCAGCTTTTTTCGCGGACGGGGAACCTTCGCGCAGAGCAACGACGAGGTTTTTCGCACCGGAGTCGCGCAGGTTGAGCGCGTGGGCGTGACCCTGGGAGCCGTAGCCGAGGATGGCGACTTTTTTGTCTTTGATGATGTTCACATCGCAATCGCGATCGTAATAAACGCGCATTTCGCATTCCTTCTCGTTTGTGTTGAGGGGAAAATACGCGTTAGCGCCTGAATTGGAACGCAAAAGGAATACAAATTTCAAATTTTTCGAATAATTTATAATTCAATTCGAACTAATGTGAAAAAATCATTCCGGCGAGGTTCGCCCCGGCGCCGTTACGCAAGGCAGGTGAATCGCGCTGGCTGATGCCCGGGAGCGTAATTGAAGTTGTGCTGGAGCGCGGCGGCCTCTGTCATCGTGATTTCGGGGCGGCTCAAGATGTGTTTGCTCGCGTGGTTGCCCTCGAAAATCTTGTGAATCTCGGTGCGCGCATCATCGTCCAGCGCTTCCATCGCCATCGGCCCGGTGAATAGGCTCTCCGTGGCGATCCCCTCGGCAAAGATCACCTCATGGCCGCTCAGCAAGATGTGGAAGTATGTCACTCGTGGGCAGGGGGCGGGGCGAATGGAATGATCGTTCACGAGGGCCTTCGCGGGTGCGAAGACGCTATCCTCTGCAAACAGGATTTCGATCTCTGCGCCTTGGAGGAGGAAGCGGTGGTTCGGAGAGACCTTCAGGCTGTTCCGGTTTCCGAGTGCGCCTTTCGCGATCTCGATCGGGGCGAGGTTTGCGCGACCGTCGACGGTGCTGCGGCCGATCCACAGGATCGGGCGAGGGCCGTGGTCGAGCGTCGAGACAAGATCGCCGGCTTTCAGGTGTTGAATAGGTACCTCGCCGCTGGGCGTCTGGATTTTGGTCCCTGCGGCAAAGCAGGGAACGGTCGGCGCCGGATCAAGAGACGGACCCGAGGAATTATAGGTCGTATTGCCTTGAAAGTAGGTGAGCGTGACCCCCAGAGGCGGTTGCGCGCCGTCAAAGGCAACGCCGACAATCTCTGTGTCGTAGCCTTCGGTGATCGAAATGCCGACAAGTGTGTAGGTAATGCCGTCCGACCCGATGAGGTCGACGCTATATTCACTCTCGACGGTCACCGGTGTCGGCTTGTCCCATCTCACAGTTCCGGTGCTCGGCCTGTATTTCGTGTTGTTGAGCCGGACTTCGCTGGTCAGCATCTGATCTGTGACGTTGCTGCCCGAATACGGGTCGTCTTGCAAAAAGCCGTCGGAGTCCTCGTAGGTCACAGCGGTTGGCGTGTCGGGCAGTGTCAGCACGAGATCGTCCGGATTTTCCCAGCTGAAAGCGTCCCCCCACAGAGAGTCTTCGAGAACATCCTTCACGGCTTTGCCGTCTGTGGTTTCCACAGTGATGTCATCGACCTCATATACGTAGATCGTGGTTTCGCTCATCGGACCGCTCTCAGTGGGTTGCCTGTTTTCCTGTCGCGTGCGTTCTTGTTTTGCGGGACTTTTGGGTGTGAAATTCGACCATTTAATGGCGCCCGACTGGTTTAGTTGCGTCGTTCTCGCTCGTTTACGCGACGTCGTCTTTTGCGGTTTCATCCGTGCAGGCTGGTGAATGATTTTCTTTGAATTGGATCAATCAATTTATTAATTATGCAGAGAGGGCAAAATAACTGGAAATTTTATGGTAGACGATGCGGATAGGCGCCTGCTGCGCCAACTTCAGGCGGCGCCAGAGGACTCTGTCGCAGATCTGGCGGAACGTGCGGGGATGACGCATTCGACGTTCATTCGTCGGCTGGAACGCCTGCGAAAGGCGGGTGTCGTCAAAGCCATTCGCGAAGAGGTCGACTGGCAAGCGCTCGGGTATAGTGTCGAGGTGTCCCTGCGTGTGACCCTCGACAAGACCGAGCCGCGCGCCTTTGACGAATTCATCGCAGCGGCGCGTGAGGTGCCGGAGGTGATCTCGATCGGGACGTTCCTCGGGCGTGTAGATGCCCGTTTGCTCGTCATCGCGCGGGACTTGCCGGATTACCAACGGATCTACCGCGAACATATCCTGACTCTGCCACACATGACAGATATTGAGGCCCTGATGCAGGTCGCGACCATCAAAGATGCACAATCGGTGCCGCTATGATCGAACTTGATGATATCGACCGCCAACTTGTGCTCGCGCTGTGCAAGGATGCGACGCAATCCGCAGGTGCGCTTGGTCGTGAATTGGGGCTCAGCCAGCCCGCGACGTGGCGACGGATCAAGCGCCTGAAGGACGCGGGCGTGTTCGGGCCGCGTCGTGTTGATCTGAACCTTGAGGCCCTCGGGTTTGGCGTCACGGTATTTCTCGGTGTGAAGCTTGCCACAAAAGGCCGTGTGTCGCTTGAAGACTTTGAGCGCGCTGTGCGCGCGATCCCCGAAGTGCAGACAGTGCAGCACGTTCTTGGGCTTTTTGACTATCGGCTTCGCGTGGTGGCGCAGGACTTGCCCGATTTCGAGCGCGTGTTGCGTCGGCGGATTATGACACTCCCCGGGGTGGGCAACGTCGAGGCTAACGTGGTTTTGTCTGAAGAACTCTTGCCGGGGCCTCTCTAAACGGCCTCACGCAGAGTTTATGCGGTATGACGACGGCTTTTCATCTCCATGCGTTACATGAGTAACGACATTCAATGGAGAATTGCAGATGCCACATTCCGACGATCACGGGTTTCAACATGACCTTCCGAACCTGCTCGGCCGCCGCCGTTTTATGGGGCTGTTTGGCGGCTTGGGGGTAGCCGTCGGATCGGGTCTTCCTGCGGCTGCGCTCGACTGTGTTGCCGTGCCGCGTGAGACTGCGGGGCCATTTCCGGCCGATGGAACCAACCGCAAGGATGGTCAAATCGTCGATATCTTGCGCCAAGAGGGGGTGATCCGTCGCGATATCACCACGTCTTTCGGCCCCTACAGTGGCACCGCTGGCGGGAGCAAGGTGACGCTGGACATAGAGTTGCAAGATTATCCGGGGTGCATGCCGCTCGCGGGGGCTGCGATTTACATCTGGCACTGTGACGCGGATGGGGCCTATTCGATGTATAACGTCGCTGGGGCAAACTGGCTTCGCGGATTGGGTGTTGCGGATGAGAACGGGGTCGTGACCTTCGAGACGACTGTCCCCGGGTGCTACCGAGGGCGTTGGCCGCATATCCATTTCGAAGTGTTCGAGAATGTCGAAGCGGCGATCTCCGGTGCGCGTCCGATGCTCACGTCGCAGATCGCTCTTCCAGAAGCTGAGATCGGGGACATCTACGAGGCCTACGGGACGGTCTACGCGCGTTCGATCCAGAACTTGGCGAATATCCCGCTCGAACGTGACGGCATTTTCCGGAACAACAGTGCCGAAGAACTGAAACAGCAGACCATGACTTTGACTGAGGGTGCGGTCGGCGAAATTAGCGGTCGCGTGACAATCCCCGTAGCGTAAGTCCATGAAAGAAAAGGGCGCCGTTGGTTGGCGCCCTTCTATTCATTCTCCCGCAGTCTTGCTCTGAGGGAGATCCGCATATCCCGTGACCATCGGTTTCACGAGATTTTCGCCTTTTCGTTTCTTATACCAGAAGATCGCGCCAATGTGCGCGACGACCATCAGGAGCAAGAGGGTCGAAAGCGGTTCGTGTAGCGAGAGGGCCTTACGTGCGGTGCTCGCCGACACATACTGAGCGAGCGGTCCGACGTTGATGTAGTCTTCCGGATCGGCGAGCAGGCCACTTGCAATTTGCATCGCGAGGACGACCAGAACGCCAACAACAAAGAGCGCACCGACAGGATTGTGGCCGAAGCTGCGCGAGGGCTCTTTCAGCGGGAGCGTTTTTGCGTAGGAGATGACCTGTTTTGGCCCCCGGACGAAATTCACAAACTTCGCAGTGTGAAATCCGAAGAGTCCCCATAGGACACGGAGCACCACAATCCCCGCCACCGTATAGCCTGCGTAAAAGTGCAGGGTCATCTGGTTCGGGCCGAATTTCCCGAGACCCCACGCGGTGGCGAAAGAGATCACAAGCGCCCAGTGAAGGACCCGTACAACCGGGTCCCACACGTAGGTATTTTCGAGATGGTCAGACATGAATTACGTGCTCGTGCCCAGTTCAGAAATCGGAGGCACGGTAATCGTCGTGGCACGCTTTGCAAGTCCCGCCGAGTTGGCCAACGGCAGGGCGAAGGGCGTCGAGGCCGTCTCCGGCGACCTCATTGAGGGCCACGACAGCCTCATAGAATGCCATCCCTTTCTCCTGAAAGCCGTCCATGTCTTCCCAGATGGCCGCTTCTGCACGCGTTTCACCCATCAGGTCGTCGTTGGACGTGCCCGGTGCGAAGAGATCAGTGATGGTGTATCCGCCCAGCGTCATCAGGTCTTGCGCGGTTTGTGAGGCGAGTTCCGCGTCATAGTCGATTTTCCCCTGCGCCATGCCGCCGAGGGTGCTCATCTCGAAACCGACGAGGGTGAAGAAGGCGCGGCGGGCTTTGGCGGTGTCGGAGGGCGATTGGGCAAAAGCGCCGGTGGCGGCGGTTGCCGCAATTACGGTGGAAATAAGAAGTTTACGCATTTGAGAGGTTTCCCTGTCTGGTCACACAAAAAGAAATGGCTTGTCGCTCACGCGGTTCCTTGAGTGTGCCATAGGATATGGAAAATTGAATGTGACAATCTGGCGATGACACGCATTTGACCGCCCGAAGGCGGTCAAATCTTTGTTATGGTTGCGCAAACCTGCTCAGGCGGGCCTGTGCGGCGCTCTCTTTTCTATCAGGCCGACAGGATGCGTGTGACCATCTCTGTGGTATCTCGAGAGAGCTTCGGCGTGGCGAGGATGCGCTCCAGTTCCGCCTTGATCATGGCCTGACGATCGGCGTCGTAGCGCTTCCACGTCTCGAACGCGCCGGACATGCGGGCGGTCGTTTGCGGGTTCAGTGCGTCGAGGCTAATCAATTGATCTGCAAGCAATTTATAGGCCGCGCCGCTCGCGTGGTGGAAGCCCGCATGGTTCGCCGTCAGCGCGCCGAAGACTGCGCGGAAGCGGTTCGGGTTCTTGTTTGTAAACGCTGGATGCTGCGTCAGATCATTTGCAACCTGCACCGCCTTCTCAGGGGCGGCGGAGGCGACCTGCATCATGAACCATTTGTCCATGACGAGACGGTCCTCTTTCCATTGCGTTTCAAAAGCTTGGAGCTCCTCTGTGCCCAGATCAGCGGACAAAAGCGCCTGCAAGGCACCCGCCTGTTCGGTCATATTGTCGGCCTGCGCGAAGAGTTGTTTCGCGGCCTCTCCACCGTCATTGAGCGTCAAAAGAGACAGCGCGGCGAGGCTCAAAGAGCGACGACCGGAGCCCTCTGCGTCGGGCTTATAAGTGCCCGGTTCGGTGGGTCGGAACACTGTCGGCAAAACGTGGGACAAGTGTCGGGCAAGGTGTCGGCGCAGGCTCTCGCGGGCCTCGTAAATTTTCATCGGATCAGGCGTCACGCCCGCGTCGAACAGCGTCTGCGCCAGATCGTCCTGCGATGGCAGCCCGAGGACCAGAGCGCGGAAGGCAGGGTCTTGGGTGTCGTCTGCGACAACCGACTTGATTGCGTCGAGATAGGCAGCGGCGGGCTCCGTGCCCTCGGTGATCAGCGCGATGAGTGTGTCCTTCGCGAGCATCCGACCCATCTCCCATGTCTGGAACGGATCGGTGTCGTGGGCCAGAAGGAAGGCCCGAGTCTCCGCGTCCATCTCGCGCTCCAAAATCACAGGCGCGGAGAAGTCGCGCAGCACAGAGGCCACCGGACGCGCGCCGAGACCGTCGAAGGTAAAGCTCTGCTCCGCTTCGGTCATTTCGAGCACGGTGGTCGGCACCACTTCGTCGCCATTCGGACCGATCAGGCCGACGGCAATCGGGATCACCTGCGGGTTCTTCTCTGTCTGGCCGGGGGTTGCGGGCGTCGTCTGCGTAAAGGTGAGCGTGAGGGTGCCATCTTCCCATGTCTCGGTCATCTTGAGGCGCGGGGTGCCGGCCTGACTATACCATTGCTTGAACTGGGACAGGTCGCGGCCAGTCACGTCCTCGAACACGGTCAGCCAGTCCTCAATCGTGACGGCCTGACCGTCGTGGCGGTCAAAGTAGAGATCGCAGCCTTTCGAATAGGCCTCATCCCCGATCAGGCGGCGGAGCATGCCGATGATCTCTGCGCCTTTCTCATAGACGGTCGCGGTGTAGAAGTTGTTGATCTCCACAAAGCTCTCGGGGCGCACAGGGTGGGCGAGGGGGCCGTTGTCCTCACGGAACTGGCGGGCGCGGAGGATCATCACCTCTTCGATGCGTTTGACCGCATGGCTGCGCATGTCGCCGGAGAACATCTGGTCGCGGTAGACGGTCAGGCCCTCTTTGAGGCAGAGTTGGAACCAGTCGCGGCAGGTGATGCGGTTGCCGGTCCAGTTGTGGAAATACTCGTGGGCGATGATGCCCTCGACCCGTTCGAAGTTCGCGTCGGTGGAAGTTTCCTGAGAGGCGAGAACACAGGACGAGTTGAAGACGTTCAAACCCTTGTTCTCCATTGCGCCCATGTTGAAGTCATCGACGGCGACGATGTTGAAAATGTCCAAATCGTACTCGCGTCCGTAGGTGTCCTCGTCCCACTTCATCGAGTCCTTGAGCGCCTGCATCCCGAAGGCGCATTTGCCTTCATCTCCGGGACGGACCCAGATGTTCAGTTCGACGTCCTTGCCGGATTTGGTGGTGAAGGTGCCGGGGTGGTTGATCAGATCGCCCGCGACGAGGGCGAAGAGATAGGCGGGCTTTGGCCACGGGTCTTGCCATTCGACAAAACCCTCCCCTTTGGTGAGCGGGTTGCCGTTCGACATCATGACGGGCAGGTCGCCCTCGATGCGGACGGTGAAGGTTGCCATGACGTCGGGGCGGTCGGGGTAGAAAGTGATCTTGCGGAAGCCTTCGGCCTCACACTGGGTGCAATACATGCCGTTGGACATATAGAGCCCTTCGAGCGCGGTGTTGGTTTCGGGCGAGATTTCGACCTCGGCCTCCCACACGAACGGCGCGTCGGGCACATCGGCCTCAAGCCCGCCTTCGACCATGCGTGGCGTGATCTCTGCGCCGTCGATTTTGGCCGAGATCAGTTTGAGTTCTTCGCCGTGCAGGAAGAACCGTTTGTCGGTGGCGGCAGGGTTTGGTGTGAAGGCAATTTTCGACAGGACGCGCGTCGCGGTCGGGGCAAGTTGAAATGTGAGGTGGACGCTTTCGATCTCATACCCGAACGGGGTGTAATCCGCGAGGTAGATGGTTTGCGGTGCGCTGTCTTTCATTGGTGACCCTTTGGAATTGGAACCTGTATTCGTCTCGGACGTTAGTCCTCTGAGCAGGGGGCTGCAACTCATGCCCCCGTGATGAGAAATAGAGATGAAAGGAAGAGACCATGTCCGCTCCTGACACAAATCTTGAAACGCAAGAAAAGCAGCACAAAGTTCCCCTGATCGGGATTATTTCCGCGGTGCTCGTCGGTCTGTTGATGCTCTTTGGTGTTATGAACCTCGCATTTGACGACGAGTCCACGGAGCCGTCGCCCGTCGTAACCGAAGGTGACGCGAGCCCGATCGCGGAATAATCGGGACCCGCGCAGATGTGCGGCAGGCCTTTGCAGGGGGCATCAGGACGGGGCGTTTGGTTTCCGATAGGAAACTGATTAAAGTCCTTCTGAAATACAGCCCTTAGAAGGTGATTCCCATATGACGCGTATCGACAAATTCGGCCTCCAGGTCGCCCCCGAGATTGCCCAATTCATCGAGACCGAGGCCCTTCCGGGCACGGGTGTGGATGTCGGGGCGTTTTGGGAGGGTTTGTCGGCGCTCGTGCATGAGCTTGGCCCGAAGAACCGCGCGCTCCTCGCTAAACGCGACGCGATCCAGAGCCAGATCGACGAATGGCACCTCGCCCGCAAGGGGCAGGATCATGATCCCGAGGCCTACGCCGCGTTCCTGCGTGAGATTGGCTACCTCGTTGAAGAGGGCCCCGACTTCACTGTCGAGACCTCGAACATCGATCCGGAATTCGCCACCAAACCGGGCCCGCAGCTCGTGGTGCCGATTACGAATGCACGCTACGCCCTCAACGCCGCCAATGCGCGGTGGGGGTCTCTTTACGATGCGCTCTACGGCACGGATGCGCTGGGCGATCTGCCGACGGGCAAAGGGTATGATGCGGACCGTGGCGCACGGGTTATCGCATGGGCAAAAGCGCATCTCGACGCAGCTGCTCCGCTCGCGGGTGGAAGCTGGGCCGATGTGACCGCGCTCACCGTGAAAAACGGGATGCTCCTCGTAGATGGCGCGATGGGGGAGACGGGTCTGGCCGATCCCGCACAGTTCGCGGGTTCCTCCGAGGGTCACGTCCTCCTGCAAAAGAACGGTCTTTACATCGACATCGTGATTGATCCGTCCACGCCGGTTGGCGCGCAGGATAAGGCGGGGATTTCCGACATTCTGGTCGAGGCCGCCGTCTCCGCCATCATGGATTGCGAAGATTCTGTGGCCGCTGTGGACGCCGAAGAGAAAGTCGGCGCGTACCGCAACTGGCTCGGCCTGATGAAGGGCGATCTGACAGAAGAAGTTGCGAAGGGCGGCAAGATCTTTACCCGCGCGCTCAATCCGGACCGCGTATTCACGTCGCCTGAAGGCGCCGAGATCACGCTACAAGGTCGCGCTATGATGCTTGTCCGCAACGTCGGACACTTGATGACGAACCCTGCGATCCTCGACAAAGACGGGATCGAGATCGGTGAAGGCATCATGGATTCGCTTGTGACCGTGATGATTGCGATGCACGACCTGCAAAAGACCGAAGGCCCGCGCAACTCCGTCGAAGGCTCTGTCTATGTTGTGAAGCCGAAAATGCATGGCCCCGAAGAGGTCGCCTTTGCGGATGAGATTTTCACCCGCGTCGAAGCAATTCTCGGCCTGCCGCAATACACCGTCAAACTCGGTATCATGGACGAAGAGCGCCGCACCTCGGTGAACCTCAAGGAATGTATCCGCGCGGCAAAGCATCGTGTGGCATTTATCAACACAGGCTTCCTCGATCGCACCGGCGACGAAATCCACACCTCGATGGAAGCGGGTCCGATGATCCGCAAAGGCGAGATGAAGGATCAGCCGTGGATCAAATCCTATGAGGAGCGCAACGTGGACATCGGCCTTGCCTGCGGTCTCAAAGGCAAAGCCCAGATCGGCAAAGGCATGTGGGCCATGCCGGACCTGATGCACGCCATGCTGGAAACCAAGATCGGCCACCCGAAAGCGGGCGCGACCTGTGCATGGGTACCGTCGCCGACAGCCGCGACGCTGCATGCAACGCATTATCATAAGGTCGACGTTTTCGCCGTTCAGGACGAAATCGCCGCTGGCGGTGCGCGTGGAACGCTCGAAGATCTGATCACCATTCCGGTCGCAAAAGGCGTGAACTGGTCGGATGAAGAAATCACCGCCGAAGTCGAGAACAATGCGCAGGGGATCCTTGGCTACGTTGTCCGTTGGATTGATCAGGGCGTGGGCTGTTCCAAAGTGCCGGACATTCATGACGTTGGTCTGATGGAAGACCGCGCCACCTGCCGGATTTCGTCTCAGGGTCTCGCCAACTGGCTGCACCACGGCGTTGTCTCCGAGGAGCAGGTCATGGCGGCCATGAAGAAGATGGCAGCTGTCGTGGACCGTCAAAACGCCGACGATCCGCTCTATCGCCCGATGGCGCCAGCGTTTGACGGGTTCGCGTTCAAGGCGGCCTGTGATCTCGTGTTCGAGGGTCGTGTCCAGCCGTCCGGCTACACGGAGCCGGTTCTGCACGCCCGTCGTCTGGAGATGAAGGCGGAGGCCTGAGCGATGACGGAGATCACGCTGTCTCAGGCGCAGACGATTATCGCTACGGCCATGGCGCATGGCGAAAGTCTCGGGTGGAACCCGCTTAGTGTTGTGGTGCTCGACGCAGGCGGCCACGTGCAGGCGTTTGCCCGCGCAGACGCCGCTCCGCCGGGCCGGTTTGATCTCGCGCATGCCAAGGCGAAGGGCGCGGTTCTGATGGGGCTCAACGGTTCAGAGTTGGCGGATCGCGCGGAGCGGATGCCGGAACTCATCTCGGGCGCAAGAGCGGCTTTCGGGCAACTCGTGGCGCTCCCGGGGAGTGTTTTGGTGCTCTCCACAGAGGGTGCCGTGATCGGGGCCGTCGGGGTCGCAGGCGATACGCCGGAGCATGACGCCGAGGCCGCCCGCGCCGGCATCACAGCAGCGGGCCTGAACGCGCGTCCATGAGGCGTTTAAGCGCGAAAATGCGCGTGACCAAAAAACGGGCGGCGCAATCGTGCGCACAACGGTTGTGCTCAGGCCAACGAAGCTCCGACGCTCTCTCCCCCTTTTCTCTCGGACCAAAGCCATTATGGTAAGGCCAAAAGGGGACTAAGACATGTCGCGGCCCGTCGTTGGTATCATTGGTAACTCGGACCTATTGAACGGTCAGTATCCCGCCTACACGGGCGGACGTATGAATGCGGAGGCCGTGTCGGAGGTGTCCGGCTGTCTCCCTCTGCTCATTCCTGCTGATCCCAATTTTGTGTCCGTTGCAGAGCTGATGGAGGCCTGCGACGGCTTTCTCTTCACTGGCGGTCGGCCAAATGTGCACCCCGAAGAGTATGGTGAACCTGAAACCGAAGCACACGGGGCCTTTGATCGGTGTCGCGATGCGGTGGCTCTGCCGCTGATCCGCGCCTGCGTCGAAAAGGGGCAACCGTTTCTCGGGATTTGCCGCGGGTTTCAGGAGGTCAACGTCGCGATGGGCGGGACGCTCTATCCGGAAATCCGGGACCTGCCGGGGCGCATGAACCACCGGATGCCGCCGGATGGGACGATTGAAGAGAAATTCGCGCTTCGCCATCCTGTGAAATTCGCCAAAGGCGGCGTGTTCGAGGCGCTTCTGGGGTCTGAAGAGGTGATGACCAACACGCTCCACGGTCAGGGGATCAAGAAACCTGGCGCGCGGATCGTGGTTGAGGGCTATGCCCCCGACGGAACGCCCGAGGCAATCTACGTGAAAGATGCGCCGGGCTTCACGCTCGCGGTGCAATGGCACCCTGAATACCGCGCAGGCGAGGATCCTGTTTCGAAGCCCCTGTTCGAAGCATTTGGCAAGGCCGTTTATGCCTTCTCGAATGCGCGCAAAGGTGAGTTGCAAGAGACCGCTTAATACGCGGCTTTGAAGGTCACTCTGCGTGATTCAATTGTGAATGTTTCGTGGAAAGTCTTTCCTGAATGCTGCCCTTTTCACGCGGCGCGCTGCGCCTAGCTTTCCGGTGATCGGGCGGGCTGTCTGGATGGCTTGCCAAAAGTTATGGAAAAGAAGAGGCGTCTCATGAAGATTGATTTGTCAGGGAAAACGGCAATTGTAACCGGCTCAACCGGAGGAATCGGGCTGGCGATTGCAACCGGACTGGCCGAGGCCGGAGCAGATGTCGTCATCACTGGACGCACGCAAGAGAGTGTCGATTCCGCGCTCGCGCAGATCGGCGGAGACAGCGTCCGCGGCGTGGTGGCTGATTTGGGCACGTCAGAGGGCTGTGCGACGCTGATCGCGGCGGAGCCGGAGGCGGATATCCTGATCAACAACCTCGGTATCTATGGTCGTAAGGACTATTTTGATCTGACGGATGACGATTGGGAGACCTATTTCCAGATCAACGTCATGAGCGGTGTGCGCCTGTCGCGTCACTACGCCGAAGGCATGCGTGCCCGCGGGTGGGGGCGCATCCAGTTCATCTCCAGCGAATCCGCGCTCAACATTCCATTTGATATGGTTCAGTATGGCGTCTCCAAATCGGCGCTTCAGGGTCTGTCGCGCGGTTTGGCCAAGGTTCTGGCGCGAACCGGCGTGACCGTGAACACGATCTTGCCTGGTCCGACCCGCACCGAAGGCGCAGGTCGGATGCTGAGCGCGATGGCGGAAGAACGTGGCGTGAGCGTCGAAGAAGCGGAGGCTCTCTTTCTGCAGGAAAAACGTCCCTCCGGCCTCTTGGGGCGTTTCGCTTCGCCGGAGGAAGTGGCCGCGATGTGCGTCTACGTTGCCTCCCCGCAGGCGAGTGCGACAACGGGCGCGGCACTCAAGGTCGAGGGCGGGATCGTCGAGAGCATCGCCTAAGACGACGAGAGCTGTTTTTCCATCCTGAAATTTTCAATTGCGACGGCGTTGCGGATCACGGTCTGCTGCGCCGTCACCGACCATCCCCGTTTCTCGAAAAAGCGGCGGGCGAGATGGGAGGCCTCGGTTTCCATGTGGGAGAGACCGAGCCGTCGCGCCTCGTTCTCACAGGCGTCATAGAGTTTTCCGGCGGTGCCTTTGCCCATCTCTGACGGGTGGACATAGGCCAGATCAATGAACCCGTCCGTTCCCATCGCAAAGAAACCGCGAATCCGACCCCAGCGCGTTGCCCCGATGGCAAAGCCGTGGGTGATCATTTCGGGCCAGTCTTCGTGGGGGCGCGCGGTCTTCGGCGCCCAGGCGGCGCGTTGTTCGGATGAATAATGCGCCTTTGCGCCTTCATGCACGGCATGTAGGAAAACCCGATGGCAGGCAGCGGAATCTTTTCGGGTCAAAGGGCGCAATTTCATGCCTCCCTTCTAGCCTCGGGCGGGATCACGCGCTAGCGTCGCTTGCATGCGTCACCTTGATTATCCCCCGATCTGGACCGTGGCCTTTATGGCCGTCACCTACCTCTTCGCGCGTTTTGGTATCGAAATTGCTACACCGTTCTTTGTGCAATTGATCGGTTGCGCCATCATTTTGATCGGGCTGTGTCTGATGATCCTCGCTGTTTACGCCATGTGGCGGCACCGCACGACGGTGATCCCGCATCGCGTGCCGACGTCAATCGTGACGGATGGGGTTTACAGATTTACACGAAACCCGATTTATCTTGGTGACGTCTTTACTCTCGGAGGCGTTGCATTACTGTGCGGCAGCCCGATAGGTGTCGTTCTGATCCCGGTCTTTATGATCGTGATCGAGCGGCGGTTTATCAGGGAGGAAGAAAACTGGCTGAGGACGGAATTTCGTGAGGAATTTCAAACCTGGGCCGCTCATACACGGCGTTGGCTGTGACGCGCTGTCACAGAATCTACGACCATTGCGCAATATTGTTGCGCTGCGCTGCCGCGTTAAGTAAGTAAGGTGTCAGCGTTTTAGGACTGGGGAAAAAGAGGACCAATACGTGAAATTCGGTGTTCCTAAGGAAATCTATGAAGGCGAGGCGCGTGTTGCGTTGACGCCGGATAGTGCCAAGCAGATTCAGAAGCTTGGTTACGAGATTGCTGTCGAATCTGGTGCGGGTGCCCGTGCCGGTTTCTCCGACAGCGATTATGAAGCCGCAGGAGTTGAGGTCATCAAGACCGCAGCGGCGCTGTGGAAGGCAAGCGACATCGTCGCGAAAGTGCGCCAGCCTGATGAAACAGAGATGAAGCGTCTGCGCAAAGACCAGACCCTTATCTCGTTCTTCAACCCGGGCGGCAACGCAGAGGGCATGGAAAAGGCGAAAGCCTCCGGTGCCAACGTGATCGCCATGGAAATGGTGCCGCGTATCTCGCGCGCTCAGAAGATGGACGCGTTGTCGTCCATGGCCAACATCGCGGGCTACCGCGCGGTGATCGAGGCTGGTAACAACTTCGGCCGCTTCTTCACCGGTCAGGTGACGGCTGCTGGTAAAGTGCCGCCTGCGAAAGTGCTCGTTGTGGGTGCTGGTGTGGCCGGTCTCGCCGCCATCGGGACGTCCACGTCCCTCGGCGCAATCACCTACGCATTCGACGTGCGTCCGGAAGTGGCCGAGCAGGTCGAATCCATGGGCGCCGAATTCGTTTACCTCGATTTCGAAGAAGAACAGCAGGACGGCGCCGCCACCGGTGGGTACGCCTCTGTTCAGTCCGAAGAATTCCGCAACGCCCAGCTCGCCAAGTTCCGTGAACTTGCGCCTGAGGTGGACATCGTAATCACCACCGCGCTCATCCCGAACCGCGAAGCGCCGGAGCTCTGGACCAAAGACATGGTCGAGGCGATGAAACCGGGTTCCGTGATCGTTGACCTCGCGGCGGAAAAGGGCGGCAACTGCAAGCTCACCGTGGCTGACGAGAAAATCGTGACCGACAATGGCGTGACCATCATCGGCTACACCGACTTCCCGTCCCGCATGGCGACGCAGGCCTCGACGCTCTACGCGACCAACATCCGTCACATGATGGCTGACCTGACCCCGGAAAAAGACGGTCAGATCAACCACAACATGGAAGACGACGTGATCCGCGGTGCGACCGTCACGTTTGAGGGCGACATCACCTTCCCGCCGCCGCCTCCGAAAGTGGCCGCGATTGCTGCGAAGCCGAAAGAAGTCGTCAAAGAGAAAACACCGGAAGAGAAACGCGCAGAAGAAATCGCTGCGTTCAAAGCGCAGACCAAACAGCAGGTCACTCTGCTCGTTGTTGGTGCCGTGCTTCTCTTGGGTGTGGGCCTCGTTGCGCCTGCGTCCTTCATGCAGCACTTCATTGTGTTCGTGCTCTCCGTGTTCGTCGGCTTCCAGGTCATCTGGAACGTCTCGCACTCGCTCCACACGCCGCTCATGGCTGTGACCAACGCGATCTCCTCGATCATCATTCTCGGCGCTCTGATGCAAATCGGATCGGGCTCCTTCCTTGTGATCATCCTTGCCGCCCTGTCGGTCTTTATGGCCGGTATCAACATTTTCGGTGGCTTCCTCGTGACCCGGCGCATGCTCGCCATGTTCCAGAAATCGTAAGGCGGGAGAGAGACAATGGAATTCGGATTTACCACTGCGGCCTACGTTGTTGCCGCTGTTCTCTTCATCCTGTCTCTGGGCGGTCTGTCCGGACAGGAAAGCGCCAAACGCGCTGTTTGGTACGGGATTGCGGGTATGGCGCTCGCTGTGTTCGCAACCCTTATTGGCCCGGGCTCCGGCCTGTGGCTCCTGTCTGTGATCCTGATCGCAGGCGGTGGTCTCATCGGCTGGTATGTGGCGAAGAAGGTCGAAATGACCGAGATGCCGCAGCTTGTGGCAGCGATGCACTCGCTCGTTGGTCTGGCGGCTGTGTTCGTCGGCTTCAACGCGCACTTCGTGATGGCCCGTGTGGCCGGTCTCGACGCGCACGGCATGGAAGACCTCGGCGCGTTTGCAGCCCTCGTGGCTCACAAATCGCCTGTTGAGCTGAACATCCTCAAGGTGGAACTCTTCCTCGGGATCTTCATCGGTGCTGTGACCTTCACCGGCTCCGTGATCGCCTATGGCAAACTCGCAGGTAAAGTGACCTCTGCGGCCAAGAAACTGCCGGGTGGCCACGTGCTCAACGCGTCTGCGGCTGCAATCTCTCTGCTCTCGCTGATCTGGTACTTCAACACCGGTGGTCTTCTGCCGCTGTTCGTCATGACCGCGATGGCGCTGTTCATCGGCTATCACCTGATCATGGGCATCGGCGGCGCCGACATGCCGGTGGTTGTGTCGATGCTCAACTCCTACTCGGGCTGGGCCGCGGCTGCGATCGGCTTCTCGCTCTCCAACGACCTTCTGATCGTTGTGGGTGCGCTCGTGGGCTCCTCCGGTGCGATCCTGTCCTACATCATGTGTAAGGCTATGAACCGCTCCTTCGTCTCCGTGATCCTCGGCGGCTTTGGCGGCACGGCTGGTCCGGCGATGGAAGTCGAAGGCGAACAGGTTGCCATCGATGTGGACGGTGTGGCCAATGCTCTGAACGACGCAGACAGCATCATCATCGTTCCGGGCTACGGTATGGCCGTGGCTCAGGCACAGCAGAACGTGGCCGAAATGACCCGTAAACTGCGCGCCAAGGGCAAGAACGTCCGCTTTGCGATCCACCCTGTGGCGGGTCGTCTGCCGGGGCACATGAACGTGCTCCTCGCAGAAGCCAAAGTGCCGTACGACATCGTGATGGAAATGGACGAGATCAACGACGACTTCCCGGATACGGATGTGGTCATCGTGATCGGCTCCAACGACATCGTGAACCCGGCCGCGCAAGACGACCCGAACTCTCCGATTGCGGGCATGCCGGTTCTGGAAGTCTGGAAAGCCAAGCAGGTGTTCGTGTCCAAGCGTGGTCAGGGTACCGGTTACTCCGGCATCGAAAACCCGCTGTTCTACAAAGACAACACGCGCATGTATTACGGCGACGCAAAACAGTCCATCGGCGACCTGCTCCCGAAAATCGACTGATCGCGTCACGCATCGTGATATAGAAAGGGCGGCTCTCGGGCCGCCCTTTTTCGTGCGCATTCGAGCGCGTTCAGTACATCGTGGCGCCGCCTTCAAAGAGGGCCTGCCGCAACATCACGGCAAATCCGTTCACCGTGTTGTCGTAGTCTTCTTGCGCGGGCGGTGCGCTCATGGCGCCGATAATCCCGCCCCAACGCATTTCGTCCTCCATGCCGGAAAAGACCTTGGGTTCGAGCACGGGGGTGCCGTCCATCACGCTCGTAACGGAGACCTTGGCGTCGATGAAGCTGTTGCCGCCTGCCACGAGGGACATTTCCGGCCCTTTGAGCAGAACGCGTGTCAGGTCGATGTGCAGGTCCGCGTTCCCGCCTCGCGACATGTATGGCGCCAGCTCGCGACGAATGGCGATATCGAGATCGGAGACGAGCTGCTGCTCGGAGATTGGCAATCCTCGGACGTTCATCAGTCTGAGATTGGCGGTGCTATAGCCAATGTTGCGAATGGTCAGGCTTTGCGCGACCTCTGGCTCGATGAGCGTCTGCGTACAGGCTGCAAGGCCCAGTGCCAGCGCCGAGAGCAAAACGGCACGACGGGTGAGTCCCGTTGGTTTGGGTGTTGAATATGTCATGGTGGTCCTCCTCCTCCATGCCCCATTGTCCCATATATTCGCGATCTCGTGTTTGTTCTGGCGCAAATGGCGCTGCGGCGGCGTCTGCACCGTAGGACGCACAGGCCCTATGCGCAGCGTCCTCTTTTCATTCGGTAGGAGTTCCAACACTCTGTGATCGCAGTGAAAAGGATCGCTCCATGCCACACGTTACTCCCGCAGATATCGCCGAAGATCAGGAGTTCATTGATCGCCTGAAATCGATCCGTCAGGACATTCATGCCCATCCTGAAACGGCTTACGAGGAAGTGCGGACCTCCAATTTGGTTGCAGAGTTTCTCGAAGGGTTGGGGATCGAGGTGCATCGCGGTCTCGGGAAAACGGGCGTGGTCGGCACGCTTAAAGGCAATCGACCCGGCCAAAAGGTGATCGGCCTGCGCGCCGATATGGATGCGCTGCACATTACCGAGGAGACGGGCAAGCCCTATGCCTCGACCGTTTCCGGAAAGATGCATGCCTGCGGACATGATGGGCACACGACGATGCTCTTGGGGGCGGCAGAAAAGCTCGCGGCCAATCCCGACTTTGCGGGCAGCGTGCGCTTTGTCTTCCAACCCGCCGAAGAGGGCGGGGGCGGTGCCTATGAGATGATCAAGGACGGTTTGTTCGATCTCTTTCCGACGGACGCGATTTACGGCGTGCACAACGGACCGATGGAGCCGCTCGGCGCGTTGACTACCCGTGTGGGGCCCTACGCCTCTGCCTCTGACAATTGGGAGGTGAGTTTCGAAGGGACCGGAGGTCACGGCGCCGCGCCGGAGAATGCAACCGATCCGACCGTCGCCGCAGGGCAGTTCATGGCGAGCCTGTCGAACGTCGTCTCGCGCAAGGTTGGGCTCACGGATTGGGCCGTGGTCTCCATCGGACATCTGGCAGGCGGGGATCGCGAGAGCCCGAATATCATTCCGGCGCACGTCCTCGTCGCGGGCACGGCGCGTAGCTATCGGCCGGAGGTGCGCGATACGCTTGAACGTGAAATCACGCGGTTGGCCGAAGGTTGTGCGATGGCAGCCGGAGTTGAGGCGAAGTTAGTCTATGATCGCGGGTATCCGCCTCTCGTGAACAGCGCGGATGAGGTGGCTGTGGCTGGTCGCGCGCATGTGGCGGGGCTTGGCGAGGCTCTGACGGATACGAAGGCCTCGGCCATCGGAGCGAGCGAGGATTTCGCATACTATCTCGAAAAAATTCCGGGCGCTTATGTGTCCATCGGCAATGGCGATGGACCTGATGCGGCCTATGTGCACACGCCGAAGTTCGACTTCAATGACGACCTGATCCCGATTGGCGTTGCCTACTGGATGAACGTGGTGGCTGAAGAACTCGGCTAAGGCCGTCAGTCATCGTCGTCTTCGGTATGGGCCATACAGGCGTTAGGCCTGTCACATGTTTTGGCCCATTGATCATCCGAGACGTTCTTTGCGCTCTCGAAATTCGCGTTCGTGACCAAGGCGCGGGCGAGGCTCGCGTTCCGTAGATTTGCGCCACTGAAATCTACGTCAGTGAGATTGGCCTCTTTGAAGTCGGCCCCTCTCAGGTCCGCATCCTCAAAGTTGCTGCCTTGCAAGAGCGCGCCTTCGAAGTCCGCGCCTTTGAGCTTGGCTTCTTCGAAGTTCAGGCCTCGGAGATCGAGGCCCTTCAACTCTGTGCGCCGCAGGTCATGTCCTTCGAGGTCGGGGCGCGCAATGTGAATCGCTTCGAGTTCTGATAAGACCCGCAACACGCGGGCTGAGCGGGCGCCGGTGACCTGCGTGAGCACAGCACTCGTTTGCGCACGGACAATGGCGTGGGTGTCCGGGTTCGATAAATCCGTGTCAGAGATGCGGTCGAGATAGGTCTGAAACGCGGCCTCTTCGGCGCGCAGGCCCGCAAGTTCGAGTTGCACAAAGCCCAAAACCAGCGAGGCGATCCCGAGATAGGCCGGGATTGTAAAAATTTCCAACCAATCCCAAAGCGTGCGCCCGCGGAACCCCATCCATGACGGCTGACGCCATTGCCACAGAAAAAGAAGGATAATAACGAGCAAAATAGTGGTGCCGAAAATCGTGTAAAGAGCTGTAAACATGAGCGCTTTCTCTCATTGCTGGCCACTTGTTACCCCCGTCGAGGGGTGTGCATGAATAAATGCTGCTGGAAATAGGATGACCGGAACTGAGACGAAAGTATACAGTTGTATTCCTATAAGCAATTGAAAATGCGATAATTTATCCTTTGTTGCACAGAGAAGTGGCGCTATACAGGCGGGCACAATAACGCACTGCACTGTGAGACACATCATGGCCCCGCTCATCGACCACCCGCGCCGATACGAACTCTCGAACGAGTTGCACGCCCGTCCATTCCCGGAGGTGGGCACGAACGCACGTGCCGCCTATCTGGCGATCCGTGCCTCCGGTGATGCCGCGCGTCGGGATCGCGATCTGGATCGGGCGCATCTGTTGTCGCTGTTGGACCGCTACGGGGCCGCGCATCCCGCGCCGGGGGCGACGCATTACATCGGGCCGCTCGGCAAATACCGTCTCAAATGGGAGAGCCACACAGAGTTCGTGACCTACACGATCTTCGCCGACGGTGTGGCAGACCGCGCCTTTGACAAAGGGACGTTTGATCTCTTCCCAGAAGAGTGGTTGGCGGAAGCGCCGGGCCAGCGGATTACCTCTGCGCTCATCCGCGTCGAGACTGTCGCCACGGATGAGGATATCGTTCTGCGGGTGGACAACTGGTTCGAGCGTGAGAGCCTCGCCTGTTCGCGGGTTCTCGACGGGGCCATCGTGGTGGCGAGCGATTTCCGGATCGATGAGGCGGGGCACATCCGCTTTGCCCTGTTCCCCGCGCCGGATTGTGGTCAGCGCCGGATCGGTCGCGTGCTTCAGCGCCTCTGCGAGATCGAGACCTACAAAACCGTCTCGATGCTCGGTCTCATTCAGGCGCGTTCCGTCGTGAGCGAGTTGGCTGTGATCGAGAAAGAGCTGTCGGAGATCATGACGACCCTCACCTCGAAGTCGGAGACGCCGATTGAGAGCCTGCTGGAAGATATTCTCGGGCTTTCAACACGGATTGAGGAGATGGTCACCAAAACCAACTTCCGGTTCGGGGCGACGGGGGCCTATGAGGCGATTGTCACCCAGCGGATCGAGGTTCTACGCGAGAGCCGGTTTATGGCGCGGCAACTCTTCGGGGAATTCATGATGCGGCGCTACGATCCTGCGATGCGCACGGTGAAAGCGGCGAAGGGGCAGTTGGAGAGCCTCGCGGAGCGGACGGCGCGGGCTGCGAACCTTTTGCGCACGAAGGTGGATGTGGGACGACAGGAGCAAAACCAACGTGTGCTTGAGAGCATGGACCGCCGCGCCGATCTACAACTGCGCCTGCAAGAGACTGTTGAGGGACTGTCTGTCGTGGCCATCAGCTACTATGCCGTGAGCCTCGTGGGCTATGTCATCTATCCGCTGCTCAAGCCGCTTGGGATGAGCAAAGGCGTCGCGCTTGCGATGGCGACGCCGGTGGTCGTGTTGGCTGTATGGATGGGGCTGAAACGGATCAAGAAGACCCATCTCGGATAGGGTGTTTCGACAGCGCCTTTAGACAAAAAAGACGCGCGGGGGATGCCCTGCGCGTCTTTCGTTTTGGGAATGTCTTTCGGGTTTAGCGACCGCGAATGCGCGGGTCGAGCGCGTCGCGGAGGCCGTCACCGATGTAGTTCACGGCAAGCACGGTCAGCGAGATTGCGAGACCCGGCCAGATGACGCGCTCCGGATACTGTTGGATCATATCCTTCGCATCAAAGAGCAGGCGGCCCCATGTCGGATAGTCCGGAGGGAAGCCGAGGCCGAGGAAGGACAGCGCACTCTCCGTGATGATCGCGTTGGCGATGCCGAGGGTCGCAGAGACCATGATCGGGGACATGATGTTCGGCAGGATGTGACGCAGGACCACGCGGCGCGAGGGCGTGCCGATTGAGCGGGCGGCGAGGACGTATTCGCGCTCTTTGAGGGCAAGCACATCGCCGCGCACGATCCGTGCGGTCTGCATCCATGAGGTGATGCCGATCACGAAAACGATCAGGATGAAGATACCGGTCTCCAGCCCGAACATCGCCCGCAGCGGATCGCGGAAAAGCATGATGATCACGAGCAGCAGCGGCAGAAGGGGCAGGGCGAGGAACAGGTCTGTCAGACGCATCAGGAGGCCGTCGAGACGTTTCCAGTAGCCTGCGAGCACGCCGACAAAGGTGCCAAGCACGAGGGACAGGAGCATCGCCGTGAGGCCCACAGAGATCGAGACCTGACCACCCTGCAACATACGGGCGAGGATATCGCGGCCGAGCTGGTCCGCCCCGAACGGGTGCGCCAGAGACGGGCCGGAGTTGCGGGCGCGGATGTCGATATAGGTCGGATCAATCGTCCACAGGAACGGGCCGAGATAGACCGCGGCAATAATGAAGACGAAGAATATCAGTCCCGCCATCGCGCCTTTGTGGGTCTTGAACTGGTCCCAGACATCCCACCATTGGGAGCGTGGCGGACGGGCGGCTTGGATCGTCGCGTCAGTCATGGTGATCTCCCTTAGTCGTAACGAATGCGGGGATCGAGGATACCGTAGAGGATATCCGCGATCAGGTTGAAGAGAACGATCAGCACCGCGAAGATGAAGGTCAGGGTTTGCACCATCGGGGCATCAGAGGCGTAAATTGCGGTGATGAGCATCTGGCCGAGGCCGTTCACCTGAAACACCTGCTCCGTGATGATCGCGCCGCCAAAGATGGTCGGGACGCCGAGGGCGATCACGGTCACAACGGGGATCATCGAGTTGCGCAGCACGTGAACGAGCACGACGACCTTTTCGGAGAGGCCTTTGGCGCGCGCGGTGCGCACGTAGTCCTGATTGAGATTGTCGAGCATGGAGGCGCGCATGAAGCGGCTGACTTGGGCGGCGTTGTAGAGTGTGAGCACGAAGACCGGCATCGCCATTTGCTTCATCTGATACACAAATGAGGACCAGTCCGTGACCTCATGTGTGGTGTCGTAGATCGACGGGAACCAGCCGAGGATCACAGAGAACACCACGATCAGCAGCACGCCGGAGAAGAAGGTCGGGATCGAGAAGCCGATCATCGAGATGAACGTGCCGATCTGGTCGAACCAGCTGTATTGGCGGTAGGCGGAGATGATCCCGATCGGAACGGCGATCAGCGTCGCAAAGATATAGGACAGGCCGACGACCCAAAGGGTTTGCGGCATGCGCTCGGCCACGACGGACATCACCGGAGAGCGGGACTGGAACGAAATGATGCGTTGTTTGCCCTCAGCGAAGTTGGTGCCGAAGAGATGGTCAAACGCCACCTGCGGCTCAACGACGAAGAACTGGTAGAGCCAGTTGAGGAACCGGATATGCACGGGTTCACCAAGGCCAAGCGCCTCGCGCATTTTCTCTTTCACCTCCGGCGGGACGGTGAGCGGGATGGAGGCCATTGGATCGCCGGGGGCCAGATCGAGCAGCAGGAAAATCACCAAAGATATGAACAGAAGCGTCGGGATCGCTAAGAGCAAACGACGGATCGTAAAATGGAGCATGTTCGGCGCCTCGGTTCAGGTCTTAGTCAGTCAGAAAGGAACGGGCGCCCCATATGCGACGGGGCGCCCGAGAGATAATTAGTCCATGCGGTACCAGTCAGCGGCATTCCACAGTTCGGAATCCCAGGAGTTCATGACCACGCCACCGAGGGTGTTGGAGGCAGCGGAGACACGACCACGGTAGACCAGCGGGATGATCGCGTAGTCTTGCATCAGCATGTCGTTCATGGCTTTCGCCAGTTCTGCACGTTTCTCGAGTTCACCGGTTTTTGCCATCTCGGCGACGAGTGCGTCGTACTCTTCAGAGCAGTAGCGCGGCATGTTGTTGCCCTGCCACTGGGTTTCCGGACGCGGTGCCTGTACGCATGCCCAGTTCGCCATGTAGGCTTCCGGGTCGGTGCCGTCGAAGTTGTTCGCATACATTTCGAGGTCTGCATAGAACTTCTGGAATGTGTCCGGGGAACCGGCATCACCACCGAAGAACACGGATGCGTCGATGTTGCGCAGTTCGGTTTCAACACCGATCTCGGACCACCACTGTTTGATGATCGCCTGGAAATCCTGACGCACAGCGTTGGTGGACGTCTGGAAAAGCAGCGACAGTTTCACGCCGTCTTTTTCGCGGATGCCATCAGCGCCCGGAACCCAGCCAGCTTCGTCCAGAAGGGCTTTCGCACCTTCAATATCCTGCACCATACAATCGTCGTTTGCGGTGGAGGAGTAGATCGCCGGAGCCGGAAGCACGTTACAGGTCACTTTACCAGCCGCGCCGTAGCCGATTTCCACGAGCAGTTCGCGGTCGATGGCCATGGAGAGAGCTTTACGCACTGCGATGTCGGAGAGGAACGGGTGCGGGTGGGCGGCGGTTGCGCGCTCTTCACCGAGAGCCGGGTTCGGGTCGGTGAAGTTCACCATGATCCGTTCGACAAGGGTGCCGAAGGAGGACTCGAGGTGGCCCATGCCCTTGCTTTCCATGTCAGCGAGGACATCGGGCGCGAGCTGGAGGTTCCATGCGTAGTCGAATTCGCCGGTTTCCAGAACGGAGCGGCCAGCGGCAGCAGCGTCACCGCCGCCTTTGACGGTCGCGGTTGCGAAGGCCGGTTTCATCGGATCGCGGTAGTTCGGGTTGGCGGACATGCTTACGACGTCGTTGGTCTTGAATTCATCCACGACG
Source organism: Celeribacter litoreus (assembly GCF_020165855.1). Taxonomy (GTDB): domain Bacteria; phylum Pseudomonadota; class Alphaproteobacteria; order Rhodobacterales; family Rhodobacteraceae; genus Celeribacter; species Celeribacter litoreus. The sequence continues at coordinate 195,978 of NZ_JAIUFY010000015.1, forward strand.
AACGGGCCGGTGCCGATCGGAGCAAAGTTCTGGTCGGTGCAGGAGGCCATGGCTTCGCCAACGCAGCTCTCGAACTGGGCTTTCTGGATGATCGGAGCCTGCGCGCCGACGAACGGACCATACGGGAACGGCTTCGGTACGCCGAAGGTTACGACGACGGTCAGGTCGTCCGGCGTATCAATGGACACAACGTCGTTATATTTCTCGGTCTGGGCACAGCCGCCGCCCTCGGACGTACAGTATTCCCAGGTAAACTTGACGTCTTCGGAGGTCAGGTCGGAACCGTCAGACCACTTGAGACCTTCTTTGAGCTTCCAGGTGATCGTGGTCAGGTCGGCGGACACGCCACCGTTTTCGACGGTCGGGACGGATTCAGCGAGGAACGGCACCATGGCGCCTGTTTCGTCGTAGCGGGCCAGCGGCTCAAGCACGAGAGAGCCAACTTCGAGCTCTTTGGTGCCGCCGGAAAGATAGGGGTTCATCGTCGACGGCGCTTGCCAGTAGATGATGTTCACGTGGCCGTCCGCGCCACGTTCGGCGAATGCGGCCGGAGCAATCGCAAGACCTGCGACGGCGCCCATCAAAATCGTCTTCATATTCATTTCAACAACCTCTCCTAGTTGAATGCTCAGTTATGTTCGGTGCGGCGTGTTTGGATGCACGCTCTTTTTGATGTTCGAGTATGAGTTAATTCATGTGTCCGCGTAGAGATGGCAGGCGACCTGATGACCGGCCGCAATCTCTTTTCCGGTGGGGTCAATCTCTTTGCAGATGTCCATAACCTGCGGGCAGCGGGTGCAGAAATTGCAGCCCTTCGGCGGTTTGGACGGGGAGGGCACATCGCCCTCGAGCAAAATCCGCTCCACCTTTTCTTCCAGCGACGGGTCCGGTTCCGGCACGGCGGACAGGAGCGCCTGCGTGTAAGGGTGCTTCGGCGCGCGGAAAAGCTCCTCACGCGTCGCGAGTTCCACGACCCGCCCGAGATACATCACGGCCACACGGTCCGCGATATGGCGCACCATCGACAGGTCGTGCGAGATGAAGAGGTAGGTCAGCCCGAACTCTTCCTGCAAATCTTCGAGCAGGTTCACTACCTGCGCCTGAATGGACACGTCGAGCGCCGCAATCGGTTCGTCGCAGACTATGAATTTCGGATTGAGCGCGAGCGCACGGGCAATGCCGATCCTCTGGCGCTGGCCACCGGAGAACTCGTGCGGATAGCGGTTCGCGAAATCACGGTTGAGACCCACTGCGTCCATCAGGCCCAGAACCTTTTCGCGTTTCTCTTTTTTGGAGAAATCCGTGTGCTCATCAAGCGGCTCGCCAATGATGGCTGCCACACTCATGCGCGGGTTCAGGGACGCCTGCGGGTCTTGGAAGACCATCTGCATCGTCGGGCGCATCTCGCGCAGCTTCGGTTGCGGGGTCGGACCAATCTCGACGCCGTCGATTTTGATAGAGCCTTCTGTGATGTCGTAGAGCCGCAGGATCGCGCGGCCCGCCGTGGACTTGCCACATCCGGACTCGCCCACGAGGCCAAGGGTCTCCCCCTCGAAAATGTCGAAGGAAATACCATCGACGGCCTTCACCTCGCCAACGCGCTTTTTGAACACGCCCGCATGGATCGGGAAGTGCATTTTCAGATCGCGCACCTCGACGAGCACGTTTCCGGAGTTGGTCTCATCCAGCATCGCCGACACCTCCTGCGAGTTGTGTCATCGCCATATTCGGTTGGTGGCGTGGGCCGTTCGCGTCAAAATCATAGAAACACGCGGTGTCATGTCCGTGCCCGACATCAAAGCGCGGTGGGTTCTCATTCAGGCATCGCTCGAAACAGAACTCGCAGCGTGCGGAGAAGGAACAGGACGTCGGCGCGGCCCGCAGGATCGGGGGCTGGCCTTCGATCACCTCAAGCCGGTCTGCACGTTCCCCGCGAACGCTCGGAATGGTTTTGAGCAGGGCGCGCGTGTAGGGGTGCTTCGGGTGCTGGAAAAGCTCTTTCACCGGCGCATGTTCGACAATCTGCCCGCCATACATCACGAGCACCCGATCCGCGATGCCCGCAATCACGCCGAGATCGTGGGTGATCCAGATCACTGCCATGCCCAGCTTTGCGCGCAGTTCGTGCATCAATTCGAGAATCTGGGCCTGAATCGTCACGTCAAGCGCGGTGGTAGGCTCATCCGCAATGAGCACCTCCGGATCACAGGCGAGCGCAATTGCGATCATCACGCGCTGGCGCATGCCGCCGGAGAACTGGTGCGGGAAATCCTTGAGGCGACGTTCGGCATCCGGAATTCCGACGAGTTCAAGAAGCTCTACAGCACGCCTGCGCGCGTCTGCCTTGTTCATCTTCATGTGTTTGCGGAGCGGTTCCATGATCTGGTAACCGACTGTGAACACAGGATTCAGGGAGGTCATGGGGTCCTGAAAGACGAACCCGATCCGCGCGCCCCGAATGCGGCGCAACTCGTCGTCGGACGCTTTCAATAGGTCCATGCCGCCGAATTCGACGCCCGTGCCAGACACCTGCGCAGGCGGCGAAGGGATCAGCCCGATCAGCGACATCATCGTCACGGATTTGCCAGATCCGGACTCGCCAACGACGCCCAACAATTCACCGGGTTTGAGCGAGAACGAGACTGAATTTACGGCATGAACGGATCCGGACCGTGTTTTGAATACGGTATTCAGATCCCGGACATTAAGTACGGGTTCGGCCCCATCGGCCATGCACAAACTCCCACTGTTTTGTTTTTATTGTATTTTTTCGTCCGCTTCGGTTTTTCCAAAGTCGGCTTTGACCAGACGGTAACAACTTATTTGCGTCTCGCAAGAGGTGACGGTGCGTTTTGCGCATATTTTTTTACCAAGGGATAAATTGTTAGGCATCCTCGCTTGACCTCCGCGCGCCGCATCATCAGGTTAGTGGGCAAAGGGTGCCGGACAGGGGGTGTGCCAAAACACTCCTTGCCTCCTGACGACCCAAAGCGTCCCGTGTGACCGTAATCTTGCGTCGACTCAGATAGTCACTGTCCAATGTGATTGCGCCGACCTAACCGCCCCGGAGTTGAGAATGCCCATCAAGAACCGCCTTGCCGAAATGTTGCCAGAGATCACTGCGTGGCGACGAGACATCCACGAGAACCCAGAACTGATGTTCGATCTGCCGCGGACCTCAAAGAAGGTGGCCGATCTGCTGCGCGAGTTCGGCTGTGACGAGGTGGTTGAGGGCATGGCGAAAACCGGCGTTGTAGGGGTGATCAAGGGCAAAACAGACACCAAGGGCCGAACCATCGGCCTGCGCGCCGATATGGATGCACTTCCAATCCTCGAGGAAACAGGATCAGAATTTGCGTCGAAAAACCCGGGCGTGATGCATGCGTGCGGCCACGACGGTCACACCTCCATGCTCCTCGGCGCGGCCAAGTATCTCTGCGAAACCCGCAACTTTGATGGCACCGCTGTCGTGATCTTCCAGCCAGCCGAAGAGGGCGGCGGCGGCGGCAAGGTCATGTGCGATGAGGGCCTGATGGACAAGTTCGGCATCGACGAGGTCTACGGGATGCACAACTGGCCGAACCTCGAGGCGGGCACATTTGCGATCCGTCCGGGCCCGTTCTTCGCGGCGGCGGATGAGTTTGATATCGTCGTGCGCGGCAAGGGTGGCCACGCCGCGAAACCGCATGAGACCGTAGATAGCAGCGTGACCGCCGCACATCTCATCCTCGCGCTCCAAACCATCGCGTCCCGCAACGTCGATCCGACAGAGCAGATTGTTGTGTCCGTCTGTACCATTGAATCGTCGTCAAAAGCCCACAACGTGCTTCCGGCGTCTGTCCTGCTCAAAGGCACAGTCCGGACACTCCATGCAGATGTGCGTGATCAGGCAGAGGAACGCCTGAAAGCTATTTGTGCCGGTGTCGGGGCGACCTATGGAGCGGACATAGATGTGAACTATCACCGCGGCTATCCTGTGATGGTCAACCATGACCGTGAGACCGAATACGCCATCGAGGCCGCGAAGAAGGTCGCGGGCGATTGCGGTGAATACCCGCTCGTGATGGGCGGCGAAGATTTCGCCTATATGCTCGAAGAACGCCCAGGAGCCTATATCATCGTCGGCAACGGTCCGGGCGCACCAGTGCACCACCCGAAGTACATGTTCAATGACGAGGTGCTTCCCGCTGGCTGTTCTTGGTACGCCGAAATGGTGGAAAGCCGCCTGCCGGCGGCTTGATTTGAGTATTTGAGCCAAGAAGAAGCCAGCACGGACGATGAAACTGCGCTCCCTTTTCGGGGGCGCTTTTCTTTTGTCTGGAAGTATCCCGGGGGTGAGCCGCAGGCGAGGGGGCAGCGCCCCCTATCCGCCCGTGTGGCTCATGTGGCGGGACACCTGACCGTCCGGCTTTTGCCGTGAGTAGTCGAAATCGTGTCCCTCGGGCTTGCGACCAATCGCGCGCTCAATCGCGGCGACGAGAGGGGCGTCGTCATCCGGATTGGCGCGCAGCACATCGCGGAGGCTCGCGTTGTCCTCTTGGCCGAGGCACATGAAAAGCTCACCAGTGCAGGTCATACGCACGCGGTTGCAGCTTTCGCAGAAATTGTGTGTCAGCGGTGTGATGAATCCGATCTTTTGTCCGGTTTCTTCGATCCGAACATAGCGCGCGGGGCCTCCGGTGCTTTCGGGCAGATCAGTGAGGGTGAAGCGTTCCGACAGAGTGGCGCGCAGTTCTTTGAGAGACCAGTATTGTCCGACGCGGTCTTCATTCCCGAGGTCGCCCATCGGCATCACTTCAATGAAGGTCTGATCCATGTCCTCGCGGGCGCACCAGTCAGTGAGGGTGAAAAGCTCGTCTTCGTTGAAACCCTTGAGGGCAACCGTATTGATCTTGACCCGAAGCCCGGCGTTTCGTGCGGTCTCAATTCCGCGCAGGACTTGCTCCAGTCGGCCCCACCGTGTCACCCGCGTGAATTTCTCAGGGTCGAGCGTATCGAGCGAGACATTGATCCGGCGCACGCCCGCGCTGTAAAGGTCGTTTGCGAACCGGTCGAGCTGGGAGCCGTTCGTTGTCACCGTCAACTCTTTGAGTGCTCCGCTCTCCAAATGGCGCGTCATGCCATCGAAGAATGTCATGATCCCGCGACGCACAAGCGGCTCGCCGCCCGTGATCCGAATCTTCTCAACGCCAAGGTTGATAAAGGTCGTGCACATCCGGTCGAGTTCTTCGAGCGTCAGAAGTTCCTTCTTTGGCAGGAAGGTCATGTTTTCGGCCATGCAATAGACACAGCGGAAATCGCAACGGTCGGTGACCGAAACGCGCAGGTAGGTGATTGCGCGAGCGAACGGGTCTATGAGGCGAGGTGCGTTTGACATGCGGGAGACGATAGGCCGGTGCTGCGTGACTTCCAACCGGATTAATCGTTGCTCGCGCGACTTTGAATGACGCGGCGCATCATCTTGGCGCGTTTCGGGTCATGTTTGCTCAGGGCGCGGAGCCAATTGTCTGCTGTGCGGGAGACGTCCTTGTCCGCATCTTCGAGCGCGTGGGTGAGGAACGGAAGAATGTCATCAATGGCGGATTTTTCCTCGACGCTCTGGTGGGTGATTTTCGCGAGCGGAAGAGTGAGGAGCAGCGCAGCGCGTCGATCAAGCGGGCGTTCCGACTGCGCGAGCGTGAGCACGGTCTCGATGCGTGACAAATCAGCGGACACACGGCGTGCGCCTGCCGATGCGAGGGCGTCAACGACCAGCCATGCGTTCTCCTCAGAAAGCCATGTGAGGATCTGGGACCAGATGTCTGCGTCCTCTTTGATGCGGGCTTGGGTCAGGAGCTTGGCCGCCACGATCTTGGCGTCGAAATTTCCGCTCTCCCAGAGGGCCCGTGCGAGCGGGAGGCGGACCGATATGTCGGTCTCCGCGCGCCAGTCCCGCGCGACGGTGTCGAGCGTCTGGGGAGGCACGCCGAAATAGTCACCTGAACCGAATTTCTCCGTCAGGTTTTCCGCGCGTTCTGCGTCCCCTGCGGCACGCAGGGCGGACATGGCAGTTTCGAATTCCATTTGGGACACTCCCGCTGTTCACTGGCGCGCTTTCTCGCAGAAGCAGGCGATTTCCGCAATGGTGTCGTTTGCGGGGTCAAAATAGACATTTTTTTGCCTAATCGAAAAATTAGGCTATGCTTTGGACACGGTTAATCATAATTCTGTGAATTGTTGCGATATTATCAGCAAACTAAAGACTATGAGAGGAATGAATACATGCGAAGCTTGACGAAACTGCTAATGACGGCCGCTGTTTTTGGTCTGGTCGCACCGGCAGTGACATCCGACCTGTTCGAAACAGGCGCTGCTTACGCCAAGAGTGAGAACGCCAACGGCGGCAATTCCGATAAGGGCGGTTCCAAAGGAAACTCTGGTTCGAAGGGCAATTCCAGCAGCTCCAAAGGCAATTCTTCCTCCGCAAAAGACAAAGATAAACCGCTTGCGTCCGATCTGAAGTCACTCAACTCGCTGAAACGCAGCGAGAACGGCTTCAACAACTCCAACGATCCGAAACTCGTTCCGCTGAAAGATTACATCGTTGCGGTTGAGGAGTACGAAGACGCGCTCTCTGCGGCCGAGCAAGCCGCAAAAGATTACGCTGACAGCTTTGGTGTTCTGGCGGGGTATGCAGAAGATCTCGAGCTCGGCGATGACTCCACGCAGTGGGAGACCGAACTGGGAGATCTGCGGACAGAACTCGAAGACAATCCGATTGCCGAGGGTGAAGAAGGATACGACGAGTACTCCGACAAGCTCGAGACGCTCGCCGATGCCGAAGCCGCTCTCGCCGATGCGAAAGCGGACAAATCGATCCTTGATGAAGCCAACGGCAAAGTCGAGGAAACCGAGGAAGCTGCGAGCGAAGAAGCCATGCTGGAGGCCATCGCCGCGGCCTACAACGCGACCGGCAACGGCCCGATCACACCCGAGGAACTGACGCCGGAGATGATCGAGTTCGTTCAGGAGGAACTCGACCTCTGATCCTCGTTTTCGAGATTGGACACAAAGAACCCGCCCTTTTTCGAGGGCGGGTTTTTCATTTGGGCCTTTTCAGGCGACCGTATTACTCGACCGTCACCGACTTCGCGAGGTTGCGGGGCTGGTCCACGTCCGTCCCCTTGGCCACCGCCGTGTGATAGGCGATGAGCTGGGCGGGGATCGCGTAAAGGATCGGGGCGAAGAGGTCCGGCACATCGGGCATTTGCACGGTTTGCCAAACGCCGTCGGAGGCCACCTCCAAGCCCTTCTTGTCAGAGACCAAGAGAACCTTGCCTCCGCGCGCCATGACTTCCTGCATGTTCGAGACGGTTTTGTCGAACAGCGCGTCATGGGGCGCAAAGACGATCACAGGGGTGTGGCTGTCGATGAGCGCAATCGGCCCGTGTTTGAGTTCGCCGGAGGCGTAGCCCTCTGCATGGATATAGCTGATCTCTTTGAGTTTGAGCGCGCCTTCGAGAGCGAGCGGATACATCATGCCGCGCCCGAGGAAGAGCACATCGCGGCTCTCTGACAGGTCATTGGAGACCGCGTTGAGCACTTCGTCGAGATCGAGCGCACGGGTCAGAAGGCCCGGGAGCGTGCGAAGTTTGCCAAGTTGCTCTGCGAGATCCTCGGCGCTCATCTTGCCGCGCTGCACGGCGGCCTCGAGTGCGAGGAGCGCGAGGACGGTGAGTTGGCAGGAGAAGGCCTTGGTCGAGGCGACGCCCACTTCGACGCCCGCGAGGATCGGGAGGGCGATGTCGCTCTCACGCGCAATAGAAGACTCAGCGACGTTCACGACAGATACAATGCGCGAGGCTTTTCCAGCCATGTAGCGGAGCGCGGCCAAGGTGTCTGCCGTTTCGCCAGACTGCGACACGAAGATCGCGAGGGTCTTTTCGGCGACAGGCGGTTCGCGATAGCGGAACTCGGAGGCCACGTCGATTTCGACGGGGATGCGGGCCAGTTGCTCGAACCAGTATTTCGCCGTGTAGCAGGCGTAATAGGCCGTGCCGCAGGCCACCATGATAATGCGGTCGAACTCTGCAAAGTCGAGGCCGGGATCGGGGAGGGTGATGCTCTTTTCATCTGCGGAGAGATAATAGTTAAGCGCCTCTGCGATCACGGTGGGTTGCTCCGCGATTTCTTTGGCCATGAAGTGTTTGTGACCTGCCTTTTCGATCCGTGCGCTGTCCATCGCAATCGTTCGGCGTTCGCGTTGGACCTGCGCGCCGGAGTAGTCGAAAATTTCGACCGAGGTGCGGGTGAGAACGGCGCGGTCGCCTTCGTCGAGGTAGGTGACCTGATCCGTCATCGGGGCGAGTGCGATGGCATCAGAACCGACGAACACTTCGCCTTTGCCATGACCGATGGCGAGCGGGGAGCCCTTGCGCGCGGCGACGAGCAGGTCGTTTTCGCCATCGAACAGGAAGCAGAGCGCGAATGCGCCGTCGAGCGCGTCGATGGTTTTGAACGCGGCGTCTTGCGGTGCGTCACCTGCATCGATGAAGCTCTGACACAAGAGCGCGACCGTTTCCGTGTCGGTCTCGGTCGAGAAGTGATAGCCCTTTTCCGCCAGTGCGCTGCGCAACTCGCGGAAGTTTTCGATGATCCCGTTGTGGACAACGGCGACGGGGCCTGCCTTGTGCGGGTGGGCGTTGGTGACACTCGGCGCGCCGTGGGTGGCCCAGCGGGTGTGACCGATACCGGATTTCCCCGCGAGCGGGTTGTGCACCAAGAGGTCGGAGAGGTTCACGAGCTTGCCCACCGCGCGGCGGCGATCAAGTGTGCCGTTGGAGACGGTCGCAATCCCCGCGCTGTCATAACCGCGGTATTCGAGCCGTTTCAGGGCCTCGACCAGAATGGGCGCGGCTTCGTGGTTTCCAAGAACACCTACAATTCCACACATGTTATTGCCCCTTCTGCATCTTCGCTTTGCGCGCTTTTAGCATGTCAAACATTTTGATCGCGAGGCCGGGTTTGTTGGCCTGCTTGGCGCGGGACACCGCGAGGGCGCCTGCGGGCACATCCGATGTAATCACGGAACCGGAGGCGGTCATAGCCTCGTCTCCCACTTCGACGGGGGCAACGAGCATGGTGTTCGACCCGATGAACGCGTTCCGGCCAATCGTCGTGCGGTGTTTGAACACGCCGTCATAGTTACAGGTGATGGTGCCCGCGCCGACGTTCGTGCCGTCTCCGACGTCCGCGTCGCCGATATAGGTGAGGTGGTTGACCTTCGTGCCTTCGCCGATCTGCGCGTTCTTCACCTCGACGAAGTTGCCGATGTGCGCGTTGTTGGCGAGTTCCGCGCCGGGACGCAGGCGGGCGAACGGACCGACGGTGGACCCGAGAGAGACATGGCAACCTTCGAAATGACTGAACGCGCGCAGGCGCACGCCGCTCTCGACCGTCACGCCGGGGCCGAAGACGACATTGGGCTCCACGATGGTATCGCGGCCAATATATGTGTCGAGGGAGAAGAAGACGGTTTCAGGCGCCACGAGGGTCACGCCGTTTTCGAGCGCTTCGAGACGCTTTGCAGCTTGGAAGATCCCTTCGGCGCGGGCGAGTTCCACGCGGCTGTTGACCCCGAGCGTCTCCGCCTCATCGCAAGATACGGCGGTCGCTGTGCGGCCGGTCTCCCACGCGAGTTCCACGATGTCTGGCAGGTAGTATTCACCTGCGGCGTTGTCGTTGCCGACGCGCGCGAGAAGGTCGAAGAGCACAGCGGCATCTGCGGCGACGAGGCCGGAGTTGCACAGGGTGATTGCACGTTCTGCGTCGGTCGCGTCTTTATACTCGACGATCCGTGTGAGTTTGTCGCCGTCCATCACGAGGCGGCCATAGCGGGCGGGATCGGCGGCTTCGAACCCGAGGACAACCACATCAGCGGTTTTGCGGGCTTCGGCCATCGCGAGGATCGTGTCTTCGGAGATAAACGGCGTGTCGCCATAGAGCACGATCACATCGCCCTCGAACCCGTCGAGCGCGTCTTTCGCCTGCAGCACCGCATGGGCCGTGCCGAGTTGCTCGGTTTGTTCCGCGATCAGGATCGTGTCGTCGATCTTCTTGGCTTCCGCAGACACCAGTTCCCCGCCATGGCCAACGACGACCACGGTGCGCTCCGGCGCAAGGGCGGAGGCGGAGGCGAGGGCATGGGCGAACATGGGGGCGTTGCCGATCGGGTGGAGCACCTTCGGCAGATCTGAATTCATGCGGGTGCCTTGTCCTGCGGCAAGGAGAATGAGGGCTGTGGCCATGGTTTGGTCCCGATCTGCTCTTTTCTTTGTCTGCTAGCCGTTTTACCCATGAGCGGGAGTACCGCAAGGGCGAGATGGCCTACGCAAGCTTCACTATTTCTGACGCCAGATTACAGGCTTGGGCGGGGATTTGCCAAATGCATCCGATGCCGTCCGATTTGAGAGAGGTTTAAGACCCAGATGAAGACGGTGATTTTCGATCTCGACGGCACGCTGGCGGACACGTCCGCCGATCTGATTGCAGGTGCAAATGCCTGTTTTCGCGGTCTGGGGTATGGTGATGTTTTGGACCCTGTGGCCGACGCGCACACGGCCTTTCGCGGCGGACGGGCGATGCTCAACCTCGGGTTTTCCAAAGTGAAGCCGGGGTTCACGGAAGAGGATGTGATGACCCAATATCCCATCCTGCTCGACGCCTATGCAGAGAATATCGATACGCACACACGTCTTTATGACGGGGCGATTGAGGCGATCGAACAACTTCGGTCGGATGGCTACGCCGTCGGCGTCTGCACCAACAAGCCCGAGGACCTCGCGGACCGTCTGCTCACGCGCCTCGGGGTGCGGGATATGTTTGGGTCGATGATCGGGGCGAAAACGGTTGGTGTCTCCAAGCCGGACCCGAAACCTTATGTCGCGGCTGTCGAAGAGGCCGGTGGCATTCTCGCGCAGAGTTTTCTCGTCGGGGACACCGAAACGGATCGTTCGACGGCGAAAGCGGCGGGTGTGCCCTGCGCTTTGGTGACATTCGGGCCGGACGGGGAGGGCGTGCGCTCGCTCGCGCCGGAGGCTTTGCTCTCACACTATAATGACCTCGCGCGGGTCACGCGGGAGTTGATCGGATGAGCGACGAGATTTTCACCGGTACTTTTACGCAGCAGGAGCCCATCCCCGAAGAGGCGATTGAGGCGGCTGTCGCCGTGATGCGCTCCGGTCGTTTGCACCGCTACAACACGCTGCCGAACGAGAAGGGTGAAGTCGCGCTCCTTGAGGAAGAATTCGCAGCCTACACCGGTGCTAAATATTGTCTCGCTGTGGCGTCCGGCGGTTACGCGCTCGGCGCGGCATTGCGGGCACTCGAAGTGCAGCCGGGCGAGCCTGTTCTGACCAATGCATTTACCCTTGCCCCCGTGCCCGGTGCGATTGCGGCGGTGGGGGCAAATCCGGTGTTTGTCGGGGTGACCGAGGGGCTCGTGATCGATCTCGACGATCTGCAGGTGAAGATTGCGGAGACGGGTTCGAAAGTCCTCATGCTCTCCCACATGCGCGGCCACATCGTCGATATGGATGCGCTCATGTATATCTGTAATGGCGCGGGCGTCGCCGTGATCGAGGATTGCGCACACACGATGGGCGCGTCTTGGGATGGGGTGCCTTCCGGTCGTCATGGCGTGATCGGCTGCTATTCGACGCAGACGTACAAGCATATCAATTCGGGGGAGGGCGGGTTGCTCGTCACCGATGATGAGGAGCTTGCCGCGCGCGCGATCATGTTGTCGGGGTCGTACATGCTCTATGGCAAGCACTCTGCCGGTCCTGCGCCGGAGGTGTTTGAAAAGATCAAATATGTGACGCCGAACGTGTCGGGGCGGATGGATCACTTGCGTGCCTCTATTCTGCGCGTCCAGTTGCGGAATTTGCCCGAGCAGGTTGAAAAGTGGAACGCGCGGTATCGCGTCGTCGAGGAAGGGCTGCGCGGCACGCCTGGACTCACGCTGATCGAGCGCCCACAAGCTGAGCAGTATGTCGCCTCCTCGTTTCAATTTCTTGTGATGGATTGGTCCGACGAGCGGATCGAAGCTCTGGTTGCCGGATGTTTGTCGCGCGGCGTCGAACTCAAATGGTTCGGCGCACCGGAACCCGTCGCCTTTACGTCTCGCTACGAGAGCTGGCGCTATGCGGAGCCGCAGAGTCTCCCCGAGAGCGACCGCATCCTGCGCGCCATTATGGATATGCGGTTGCCGTTGACCTTTACCCTGCAGGATTGTGCGCTGATTGCGCGAATTATCTCTGAAGAGGTCGGCAAGCTTGCTTGAACGACCCGAGCGCTGCACAATGCTCTTAATTCCGATTTAAACAATCGGATTTATGCCTCGAATCGCGGGCAGTCCGAGAACTGTCCGGATCAGGCCGTCATTCGTGATCACAAGATAAAAAAACTTGCAGACCGCATTGAAACAAAGGGGTTTAGATACGTCCGTTTGGTTGACCATATTGTCGCAGGAAGCTAAACCACCAAAAGCTAGCAAAGCAGCGTGCCTGCGTTCGCCCGACAGTTCAGTCCCGCGACGGCAGCGCGCAGATCAAGGAGCCGCTCGTGGAAGACTTGCTTCGGGAATATCTCCCAATCATCATTTTCCTCGGCCTCGCCATTGCGCTTGGCCTCGTGTTCATCTTCGCAGCCCTCATCCTCGCCGTCCGCAATCCAGACCCTGAAAAGGTCTCTGCCTATGAATGTGGCTTTAACGCATTCGACGACGCACGGATGAAATTCGACGTGCGGTTCTACCTCGTGTCGATCCTGTTCATTATTTTCGACCTCGAAATTGCCTTCCTCTTCCCTTGGGCTGTTGCCTTCAAGGATCTGAGCATGACGGGCTTCTGGTCGATGATGGTGTTCCTGGGCGTGCTGACCGTGGGCTTTGCCTATGAATGGAAGAAAGGGGCGCTGGAATGGGCGTGATGACCGGAGCCAACACCGCCGGTGCCGACAAAGAAGTCGCGACACAGGCGTTGAACAAAGAGCTGCAGGACAAAGGCTTCCTGCTGACCTCGACGGAAGACATCATCAACTGGGCCCGTACCGGTTCGCTGCACTGGATGACCTTTGGTCTCGCATGCTGCGCTGTTGAAATGATGCAGACCTCCATGCCGCGCTATGACCTCGAACGTTACGGCACAGCGCCGCGTGCGTCCCCGCGTCAGTCCGACCTGATGATCGTGGCTGGTACGCTCACCAACAAAATGGCCCCCGCTCTGCGTAAAGTTTACGACCAGATGCCGGAGCCGCGTTATGTGATCTCCATGGGGTCCTGCGCAAACGGTGGCGGTTATTACCACTACAGCTACTCGGTGGTGCGCGGTTGTGACCGCATCGTGCCGGTGGACGTGTACGTCCCGGGCTGCCCCCCGACCGCAGAAGCGCTGATGTACGGCATTCTGCAGCTGTCCCGTAAAATCCGCCGCACGGGCACCATTGCCCGCTAAGCCCTGAGACGACCGCTACCCATCGCGAAGGACCGTATGGACGCAACCCTCGATAACAATGTGACCTACTGCTTCGGCATTGGTGCGCAAAAAGCCGGGACGACTTGGCTTGCGAGCTATCTTCGCAAGCACCCGGATGTGCACGTGCCGGCGGTGAAAGAGTTGCATTATTTCGACGCGCACTTCGATCCGAAGGTGCGGCGGGCGTATAACCTGCGCACCGCCAAGCTCTCTGAAGTGAAGAGTGCGGGGGAAGCGGAACGGTTGCAGGCGCTGCTCGACATGATCGATGCACCGGGTGAGGATCACGCGGTGTATCGACGTTTGATGACGACCGGTCGCGGAAACGCGAAGATCGTCGCGGACATTACGCCGAGCTATGCGCTCTTGTCCGAGGACAACCTCGCGCAGATCAACCGCGACTTCCCGAACTCCAAGTTCATCTACATCATGCGTGATCCGATCGACCGCACGCGGTCGCAGCTCAAGATGCTCTACAAAAAGCGTCCGGCAGAGCAATCGGAGCAGAGCTATGTGGATTTCGTCGACGGGTTCGTGAACGGTGACGCCCATCAGGGCATCGTCGCGCGGACGCGTTACGCGCAGGTGCTCAAGAAATTCGAAGCGGCCATTCCGGAAGAGCAGCGCCTCGTGCTGTTCTACGAAGAGCTGTTTAGCGACGAAGGCGTGGGCAAAATCTGCGACTTCCTCGGCATCCCGTTTATGCGCGGCGACTACGGTACCCGCGTGCACGGCGGTCTGACCCCGCGTGCGGATGAGGCCGATGCGCGCCTCGTTGAGGCGCTCGCAGGCCGTCTGGCCCCGATCTACACACAAATGGACAAGCGCTATGGCGATGCGCTTCCCGAGACATGGAAAGCTGCGCTGAATACGGTGCAGCAGAGTAAGCGTCGGAAGGCATCCCTTCTGTCGCAGCAAGAGAGGTAATCATGAGTGAGGCCTTGAAAGAACTCGCGGCGACAATCGAGCTGAAACGTCCCGACGACGTGCTCTCGACTGAGGTGGCATTTGGCGAGTTGACCGTGCGTGTCACCCCGACCGGGATCGTCGATTTCGTCGACTTTCTGAAAACGGACGGAGCATGCAAATTCTCCACGCTCGTGGACATCACTGCCGTGGACCATCCGACGCGCGATCAGCGTTTTGACGTCGTTTACCACTTCCTGTCGATGTATCAGAACCACCGCATCCGCGTCGTCGCAGCTGTGCGTGAGGACGAGACGATTGCGTCCATCCTTCCGGTGCACCCGTCGGCAGGTTGGTTCGAGCGTGAAGTGTTCGACATGTTCGGTATCATCTTCACCGGCCACCCGGACCTGCGTCGTCTGTTGACGGACTACGGTTTCCGTGGCCACCCGCTGCGCAAGGACTTCCCGGCGACCGGCTACACCGAAGTGCGCTACGACGAAGAGCTGAAACGCGTCGTATACGAACCGGTCAGCCTCGTGCAGGAATACCGCCAGTTCGACAACCTGTCTCCGTGGGAAGGTGCGAAATACATCCTTCCTGGCGATGAGAAGGGGGCGTAAGTCCAGTGAGCGATCCGGCAATCATGATCTGTGTAGGGGCGACCAAAGCGGGCACCAGCTCGCTTTACAGCTATTTGCACGATCATCCTGATTGCCACATCCGGTCTGTGAAGGAACTTCATTACTTCGACACGATCGAGTTTGATAACTTCACCTTCCAGTTCGACGACCTCGCGAGACTGCGCGCTGACCTCGAGAAACGCCGCGCTGAGGCGCAAGAGAACGATGATCCGTGGCGGGTTGCCAATCTTGTGCGTCGGATGCTTGATGTCGACGAACTCACGCAAATCCTGTCGAAAGGGGAGGAGGGGCTGAATGATTATCTCTTCTATCTGGTCGATGGGGTGGGGGACCGCAAACTCGTGGCGGACCTGACGCCGGCTTATGGGCTTTTGCCCGAAGAGCGGCTAAAGCAAATGGCAACCATGGCCCCCGACGTGCGCTTCGTGTTCCTGATGCGCGACCCTGTGGACCGGCTGTGGTCACATGTGCGTATGCGCGCGCAGCGAGGCTTGAAAGACGGTGAGGATTTCGCGGAAAAGGCGGACAGAGTTCTGGATCGTCTGGTCACGAAGAACCGCCCGAACCAGATCATCCCGCGCGGCGATTACGCCACGATTGTGGAAAAACTGAAACGCTCGGTGCCCGAGGAGAAACGTCTCATTGGCTTTACCGAGGAATTGATGACAACCGACGGTCTCGCGACGATTTGCGAGTTTCTGGGCATCTCGGAGAAGACCGTCGAGGAAGAACCCCGCACCCATGAGGGTGTGAAATTGAAACTGAGTGACGCACAGCGGCAGAAAGCGGCCCAATATCTGGCCCCGCAATATGCCTATGTGGAGAAGACATTTGGCCGGCTACCCGAACGGTGGCAGGCGAACATGGCGAGGATCTGAGAATGGACGGCGACATCCGGCAAAACACCTACGATGACGGCTCGCGCGACGCCACCGACGGCGAACAGAAGATCCGCAACTTTAACATCAACTTCGGGCCCCAGCACCCTGCGGCCCACGGTGTGTTGCGGATGGTTCTGGAACTCGACGGTGAGATCGTAGAACGCGCTGACCCGCACATCGGCCTGCTGCACCGCGGCACCGAAAAGCTGATGGAAAACCGCACCTACCTGCAGAACCTGCCGTATCTCGACCGCCTCGACTACGTGGCGCCGATGAACCAGGAGCATGCATGGTGTCTCGCGATTGAACGTCTCGCTGGCGTTGAAATCCCGCGTCGTGCGTCTCTCATCCGTGTTCTGTATTCCGAGATCGGCCGTGTGCTGAACCACCTCCTGAACACCACCACCGGTGCAATGGACGTGGGCGCTCTGACCCCGCCACTGTGGGGCTTTGAAGAGCGTGAAAAGCTCATGATCTTCTACGAGCGCGCCTGTGGTGCCCGTCTGCACTCCGCCTACTTCCGTCCGGGTGGTGTGCACCAAGACCTGCCGCCGGAACTGCTCGACGATATCGAAGAGTGGGCCGATCACTTCCCGAAAGTGCTCGACGACATTCATTACCTGCTGTCCGACAACCGGATATTCAAACAGCGGACCGTGGACATCGGCCTGATCAACGAGCAAGAAGCACTCGATTGGGGCTTCTCCGGTGTGATGGTGCGTGGCTCCGGCATGGCATGGGACCTGCGTCGTTCGCAGCCCTATGAGTGCTACAACGAATTCGACTTCCAGATCCCCGTTGGCACCAACGGCGACTGTTTCGACCGCTACATGTGCCGCATGCAGGAGATGTACGAGTCGACGAAGATCATCAAACAGGCGATCGCGAAACTGCGTGAGCCGGAAAACCAGGGCGATGTGCTTGCCCGTGGAAAACTGACGCCGCCGAAACGTGGCGACATGAAAACCTCCATGGAAGCCCTCATCCATCACTTCAAACTCTACACCGAAGGGTTCAAGCTGCCCGAGGGTGAGGTTTACGCCGCCGTTGAAGCGCCGAAAGGCGAATTCGGGGTCTACCTCTACTCCGACGGCTCCAACAAACCCTACCGCGCGAAACTGCGTGCGCCGGGCTATCTGCACCTGCAGGCCATGGACTACATGGCCAAAGGGCACCAGCTGGCCGACGTGTCCGCAATCATCGCCACCATGGACATCGTTTTCGGGGAGGTCGACCGCTAATGCTGCGCCGTCTTTATTCTGAACAACCCGCCTCTTTCGAATTCACAGAGGCGAACAAGGCGTGGGCCGAAGGCCAGATCGCGAAATACCCGGAAGGCCGTCAGCAGTCTGCCGTGATCCCGCTCTTGTGGCGTGCACAGGAACAGGAAGGCTGGCTCACGAAGCCTGCGCTTGAATACGTTGGTGACATGCTTGGCATGCCGTACATCCGCGTGCTCGAGGTTGCGACCTTTTACTTCATGTTCCAGCTTCAGCCGGTCGGCACCGTGGCACACATTCAGGTGTGCGGTACGACGACCTGCATGATCTGTGGCTCTGGCGACATCATCGAAGTCTGCAAACGCCGCATCAATGAAAAGCCGCATGCGCTTTCCGCCGATGGCAAGTTCTCTTGGGAAGAGGTCGAGTGCCTCGGTGCTTGTGCGAACGCCCCGATGGCGCAGATCGGCAAAGACTACTTCGAAGATCTTACCGCAGAGAACTTCGAGAAACTGCTCGACCAGATGGAAGCAGGCAATGTGCCGGTTCCAGGCTCGCAAGCTGGTCGTTACTCCTCCGAGCCCGCAGGTGGTCCGGTTGTTCTCGCCGAGCACAAAGGCACCGGCGCGGAATACAACGGTTCTGTTCAGCGCGCAGTTGATATTGGCGACACGCTCAAGCGCATCGACGGTACCGAAGTGCCGCTGCTGACGCCGTGGATTTCCAAAGGCGCGGGCCATGGCGAAGTTGCCAAGCCTGCCGCTCCGGCAAAATCCGCTGTTCAACAGGCTGCCGAGAAAAAAGCGGCTCCGGCTGCAAAACCGGCTCCCGCTCCTGCTGCCGAGGCTGAAGTTGAAGAAAAGCCAGTGACGCTCGACGCCGCTCGCGAAGGTGGTGCTGACGATCTCAAAAAGCTCAAGGGCGTTGGCCCGAAGCTTGAAGAAACGCTGAACGAGCTTGGCTTCTACCACTTCGACCAGATCGCGGCATGGACGCCGGAGCAGGTCGCATGGGTCGACAGCCGTCTGAAGTTCAAAGGCCGGATCGAACGTGATGGCTGGATCGAGCAAGCCAAGATTTTTGCAGAAGGTGGCGACGCCTAAGGTTTAACGCGCAAAAGACCGAGCGGAACGAGCAATAAGAGAGCCAAACGGCCGACGACTAGGAATGGTAAAGGAGAAGAAGGATGAGTGAGGTTTCTGTGAAAACCCCGAAAATCTGGCTAATCGCTGCCATCTGCGGTGTGTTGGCGTTTCTGGCGCTCTTGGTGCTCGCCGGGTATTCCACTGGTGCGTCTGTGATTGTCGGTGTTCTCGTTGCTGCGCTGGTCTCGATCCTGCTGTGGATCGGTTGGTATGAGGATGACGCTGCCGTGGCAGAGGGACATCCAGAGGCAGACGTGACGACGGATGGTCTCATGCACACCGCTGGTGTCGGCGACGAGCCGGCGACTCCGGTGGCCGACGAGATCGCGCCGGAACCGCATGCGGCCGACACGCGTGAAGTTCGTTCGTCTGCAGCCGCAGCGACGCCAGAGGCGACACCCGTTTCTGATGAGGGCGGAACCAAACCTGAGTTCCTCGCGGGGCCGATGGGCGGCGCGGCGGACAATCTCAAGGAGATCAAAGGGGTCGGGCCGAAGCTCGAACAACTCTTGCACTCCATGGGGATTTTTCATTTTTCCCAGATCGCCGGATGGGGCGATGCCGAAGTGGCGTGGATGGATGAAAACCTGAAAGGCTTTAAAGGCCGTGTCACCCGTGACGATTGGGTGGCTCAGGCAACGACCCTCGCCGCAGGCGGGGAAACCGAATTCTCGAAACGCGTCGAAGACGGCGACGTGTATTGAGACTATGAACGCGATGGGGCCGGAGAAGGACCAGCAGTTGGCGCGAAAGGCACGGATGGTAGCCGTGGTGATCGCAGCAACGATGTTGATCTGGATCGGGGTCCAGTGGATCGGCGGGACATTGGGACTTGATCCCAGATATGTCTTCCTGTTCGACCTCGCAGCTTTGGCCTCGTTCGTGTGGGCCATGGTGGTGATTTATCAGATCTGGCGCGACAAGCGTCAGCAGGACTGAAGGGATAAGAGCGATGCTCAAGGATCAGGATCGGATCTTTACCAACCTCTACGGTATGAATGACCGTAGTCTCGCTGGTGCGAAAATGCGCGGGCATTGGGATGGCACGGCTGGCATTCTCGCCAACGGGCGCGACTGGATCATTGACCAGATGAAGGCCTCTGGCCTGCGCGGTCGTGGTGGCGCGGGCTTCCCGACGGGCCTGAAATGGTCGTTCATGCCGAAAGAGACCGATGGTCGTCCGGCCTATCTCGTCATCAACGCCGATGAATCCGAGCCTGCCACCTGTAAAGACCGCGAAATCATGCGTCACGATCCGCACACGCTGGTCGAAGGTGCTCTGATCGCCGGTTTCGCTATGGGTGCTTGTGCGGCCTACATCTACATCCGCGGTGAATACATCCGTGAGAAAGAAGCGCTTCAGGCAGCCATCGACGAAGCCTATGACGCAGGTCTCATCGGTCGTAACGCCTGCAAATCCGGCTACGACTTTGACGTCTACCTGCACCACGGGGCAGGGGCCTATATCTGCGGCGAAGAAACCGCTCTGATTGAATCGCTCGAAGGCAAAAAAGGCATGCCGCGCATGAAACCGCCATTCCCGGCGGGTGCGGGTCTCTATGGCTGCCCGACCACGGTGAACAACGTGGAATCGATCGCCGTTGTGCCGACCATCCTGCGTCGCGGCGCGGACTGGTTCGCTTCCTTCGGTCGCCCGAACAACGCCGGCACCAAGCTCATGGCCCTCACCGGCCACGTGAACACGCCCTGTGTGTTCGAGGAAGAAATGTCCATGTCCGTGCGCGAGATCATCGAAAAGCACGGCGGTGGCATCCGTGGTGGCTGGGACAACCTCAAAGCCATCATCCCGGGTGGCGCCTCCTGTCCGGTTCTTCCGAAGCACAAGCTCGAAGACGCAATCTTCGACTTCGACTGGATGCGTGAGAACCAATCCTCCTTCGGCACCGGCTGTATGATCGTCATGGACAACTCCGTTGACGTCGTGAAAGCCGTGTGGCGTCTCGCGTCCTTCTTCAAACACGAGAGCTGTGGTCAGTGCACCCCGTGTCGTGAAGGCACCGGCTGGATGATGCGCGTGATGGACCGTCTTGTGACGGGCGATGCAGAGATCGAAGAGATCGACATGCTGCTCGACGTGACGAAACAGGTTGAGGGCCACACGATTTGTGCGCTCGGCGACGCGGCTGCTTGGCCGATCCAGGGCCTGATCCGTCACTTCCGTGACGAGATCGAAGATCGCATCAAAGCCAAAAAGACGGGCCGCGTCACCGCTGCCTACGCTGCGGAGTAAGGTTTACTGATGAAGCCTTCCGTCGCCCTCCTGCCGCTTACGGTCTTGAGCGCCTGCCAAATGAGCGAGGCGAACGAGGTTATGCGTGGCATGACAGAAGAGCGACGGGCCGTGGCAAACGAGACCTTCAAAACGATGGAAACAGAGGACCTGTCCGGGATGCTGCTTCTGTCGGAGAAGATCGCGGATGAGTGCTCGGGCATTTATGTGAACAACCAGACCACGCAGCTATTGTCCTCTCGGGTCGAACGCGCACCGTTCCTACCGGTAGAGGTCAAGGCGGCTCGGCTGGCAAAAGCCGAGGCGGCGTTCGACGCCCGCCACGGCCTCTCGGGCGTAGACGCAGACATCTGCGCTGCCGCCTCGATGGAAATTACCGAGATGACGCCGCTCGGCGCCACGCTCATAGAAGGACCGGTTCTCTGATGGCATGTCAGACCACATATCAGGCGATCAGCACCACAGGACGGCCGTTGGCCGGTCTGTGTGTTGTGCCTGTGGTCGATGCTCAGGATGAGTTCGGGGTACTTCCCACTACAAATCTGCAAAAGTCGGACGAGGCGCTCGAACGTCTTGCCAACAGTCTAAATCATGGGGACAGCGATTTCGCCAATGGCGGATCGTATCTGACAGACGGAGCGATGGCAGCGATGCATGCCGACCGTCCAATTTCAGAAGGAGTTCTCCTGTGAAGGCTTTGAAATACTTTGGCTTCTCTCTCGCGATGATGTCCGGCGCTGCGGCTGCTGCGGAACTTCCGCCGCTTCGCGAACAGAAAGCGATCGACACGAATATGCTCTGGGCAGGTCTTGCCATCGAGACGTCTGACCAGTGCCCGACGCTCGACCTGCGCACCTTTAAGGGGCTGACGTTCCTGTGGGGCGTGAAGACGGATGCGTCTGATCTCGGATACACCGACGATCAGATCCGCGCCTATGTCGAAAGTGATGCGGAGAAAGACCGTATTCGTGCGCTCGGCACCAAGTACATCGCAGACGCGGGATTCGATCCGTCCACGCCGGAGGGTCTTTGTGCCTTCGGTGAGGCAGAGATCGCGCGCGGCTCGATCATCGGCTCTTTCCTGAAGGATGTGAAATGACGGTTCGTGCGCTCCATATCCTCGCGGCAGCGATGCTCGCCCTTCCTGCACATGCTGCGGGAAGCATCACCGAAGATCCGGTGGTGATGAACGAGGTGATGCTTTCGACCGTGGCGACAAAGATTGCCGCCGAGTGTCCGAAATATGCGGTGAACCCGACGGCTACCGGCGCTTCGGCGCAAAAGCTGATGGGACACATCTCGGAACAGGGCTATAGCTCCTCCGAGGTCCAAGATTTGCAGAGCCCCGCCTACATGCAAACCGTGTCGGTGGCTGCTGATGAATATCTGTCTGCCCAAGGGGTAGATGCGACGAACAATAGGGCGCTTTGCGCCTTTGCGAAACGGGAGCTGAGGGAGGGCACATCCGAGCTCTCCATGCTTCTAATGAAGAACAGGTGACGTGATATGGCAGATACGCGCAAAATTATCATTGATGGGAACGAGGTCGAAGTCGATCCGGCCATGACGATCCTTCAGGCCTGTGAAGTGGCCGGGATCGAAGTGCCGCGTTTCTGCTACCATGAGCGGTTGTCGATTGCCGGCAACTGCCGCATGTGTCTCGTGGAAGTCGTGGGTGGCCCGCCGAAGCCGGCCGCTTCCTGCGCTATGCAGGTGAAAGATTTGCGCCCTGGGCCGGAAGGTGCCCCGCCGGTCGTGAAGACGAACTCTCCGATGGTCAAAAAGGCCCGCGAAGGTGTGATGGAATTCCTCCTGATCAACCACCCGCTGGATTGCCCGATCTGTGACCAAGGTGGCGAATGCGACCTTCAGGACCAGGCAATGGCCTATGGCGTGGACTTCTCCCGCTACCGCGAGCCGAAACGTGCTTCCACCGAACTGAACCTTGGGCCGCTCGTCGGCACGGCGATGACCCGTTGTATTTCCTGCACCCGCTGCGTGCGCTTTACGACCGAGGTCGCGGGCATCACCCAGATGGGCCAAACGGGTCGCGGCGAAGACAGCGAGATCACCAGTTATCTCAACGAAACGCTCGCCTCCAACCTTCAGGGCAACATCATCGACCTGTGTCCGGTTGGTGCGCTGACCTCCAAACCCTACGCCTTCACTGCGCGTCCGTGGGAACTGACCAAGACCGAAACCATCGACGTGATGGACGCTCTGGGCTCCAACATCCGCGTGGACACCAAAGGCCGCGAAGTGATGCGCATTCTGCCGCGCAACCATGACGGCGTGAACGAAGAGTGGATTTCCGACAAAACCCGCTTTGTCTGGGATGGTCTGAAGCGTCAGCGTCTCGACACGCCGTATGTGCGTAAGGACGGCAAGCTGACCAAAGCGACATGGGCAGAGGCACTCGCTGCTGCTGCCGCTGCGATGAAGGGCAAGAAAGTCACCGGTCTCGTCGGTGATCTGGCTCCGGTTGAAGCGACTTTCGCGCTCAAGCAACTCGTTGAAGGTCTCGGCGGCTCCGTCGAGTGCCGTATCGACGGTGCGAAACTGCCGGCTGGCAACCGCTCTGTCTACGCAGGCACCGCGTCCATTGCGGACATCGACGACGCGAAATTCATCCAGCTGATCGGCACCAACCCGCGCGAAGAGGCGCCTGTCCTGAACGCGCGTATCCGCAAGGCATGGGCGAAAGGCGCTCAGGTTGGTCTCGTCGGTCAAGAAGCCGATCTGACCTATGATTACGCCTATGTGGGGGCTGATCGTGTAGCGCTCGAAAGCCTGCTGAGCAAAGACTACGGCGACGTGGTTGAGGCGCCGTCTCTCATCATCGTTGGCGCAGGCGCGATCAACGAGGCGGATGGCGAGGCTGTTCTGGCCGCTGCTCAGAAGCTCGCAGCAAACACCAACTCCAAACTGCTCATCCTTCACACCGCCGCCTCCCGCGTCGGCGCGATGGATGTGAACGCAGTGACCGAAGGCGGTCTGGACAAGGCGCTCGACGGGGCAGAGGTCATCTACAACCTCGGCGCTGACGAAGTTGAAATCTCCGGCGATGCATTCGTGATCTACCAAGGCTCCCACGGTGACCGTGGCGCACACCGCGCGGACGTGATCCTGCCGGGTGCGGCCTACACCGAGGAAAACGGTCTGTTCGTGAACCTCGAAGGTCGTCCGCAGCTCGCGCTCCGCGCTGCTTTCCCTCCGGGTGAGGCGAAAGAGAACTGGGCGATCCTTCGTGCTCTGTCCGCAGAACTCGGTGCGACCCTCGGCTACGATTCTCTCGCACAACTGCGCAACGCTCTGATCGAGGCCGCACCGGTCCTCGCAGAGATCGACAGCGTGCCGGAAAACGAAGTTGTTGCCCTGCCGGAGAAAGATCTCGGCAAAGCGACGTTCCGCAATGCGGTCAAAGACTTCTATCTCACCAACCCGATCGCACGCGCGTCCTCTCTCATGGCGGAACTTTCCGCGATGGCGAAAGCGCGCGCTGAAACTCCGGTGGCTGCTGAGTAATGATCAACGGGGTCGCATATCCCACCATGGTGGCGCTTTTGGCGGTCACACAGCTCTCCGGCTGTGCCCGTCCGTGTTGTAGCGCCCCCGAGGTGAGCCGTGCGGCAACCGGCGCCGTTTTTGACGGTGCATTCGAAAATTCCCTCCTCTCCGCACGCGGGGAAGAGGCAAAAAATAGTGCGATGGCCAATGCAGATTGCGCCGCCGCACAAACCGCGTCGATCCGGGCAACCGGATTTGCGCGAGATGTGCGCACAAATGTCGCACAAGAGGGTGGAATTTGGCGCGCGGATGCTGTTTACACCATCTCGCCAGCGCTCCCCGACGGTTCGCGCAAGCTCGACACGACGGTCGATCTCGCAAGCTGCCGGGACAACGGAATACCGACGGTGTGAAAGGCTGAAAAATGGTCGAATTTTTCACGACAACTAATCTCGGGATCGCACTGCTCACGCTTGGGCAGATCTTGCTGGTCCTCGTGCCGCTCTTTGTGGCACTCGCCTTCCTGATGTATGGCGACCGGAAAATCTGGGCTGCGGTCCAGATGCGCAAAGGCCCCAACATCGTTGGCGTTTTCGGCCTCCTGCAGTCCTTTGCAGACTTTATCAAATACCTCGTGAAAGAGGTGGTTGTGCCGGCCGGTGCAGACAAATTTGTCTTCTACCTCGCGCCGATGATCACCTTCATCACGGCTTGTATTGCTTGGGTTGTGATCCCGTGGAACGACGGTTGGGTCATCGCGGACATTAACGTCGCGATCCTCTACATCTTCGCTGTGTCTTCGCTCGAAGTGTACGGCGTGATCATGGGCGGTTGGGCCTCCAACTCCAAATACCCGTTCCTCGGTTCGCTTCGCTCTGCGGCACAGATGATTTCTTATGAAGTTTCTATCGGCCTGATCATCATCGGTGTGATCATCTCCACTGGCTCCATGAACTTTGGTGACATCGTTGCAGCGCAAGATGGCGCAGGCTTCCTGTCCTGGTACTGGCTGCCGCACCTGCCGATGGTCTTCCTCTTCTTCGTCTCCGCCCTCGCTGAAACGAACCGTCCGCCGTTCGACCTTCCGGAAGCGGAATCCGAACTCGTCGCCGGTTATCAGGTGGAATACTCCTCGACACCGTTCCTGCTCTTCATGATGGGCGAACTGATGGCTGTGGTGCTCATGTGTGCGCTCGTCTCCATCCTGTTCTTCGGTGGTTGGAACTCTCCGGTTGAATTCCTGCCGGATGGCATCTTCTGGCTCGTCATCAAGATGCTGTTCTTCTTCTTCATCTTCTCGATGGTGAAAGCCATCGTGCCGCGCTACCGCTACGACCAACTGATGCGCATCGGTTGGAAAGTGTTCCTCCCGCTCTCGCTGGGTTGGGTCGTTCTGGTCGCGTTCCTTGCTAAATTCGAAGTTTTCGGTGCGTTCTGGGCGCGCTGGACGATGGGGGTCTGATCCATGGCTGTCGATTACAACCGTGCCGCCAAGTATTTCCTGATGATGGACATCTGGGCCGGCTTCAAAATCGGTCTGCGGTATTTCTTCGCTCCGAAGGCGACGATCAACTACCCGCATGAGAAAGGCCCGCTGAGCCCGCGTTTCCGTGGGGAGCACGCTCTGCGTCGCTACCCGAACGGCGAAGAGCGCTGCATTGCCTGTAAACTTTGCGAAGCGATCTGCCCGGCACAAGCGATCACCATCGACGCCGAACCGCGTGAAGACGGCTCCCGCCGCACCACGCGCTACGACATCGATATGACGAAATGCATCTACTGCGGTTTCTGCCAAGAGGCCTGCCCGGTGGACGCGATCGTCGAAGGTCCGAATTTCGAATTCTCCACCGAAACGCGTGAAGAACTGTTCTACGACAAGGAAAAACTCCTTGAGAACGGTGCGCGCTGGGAAGCCGAGATCGCACGCAACCTCGAACTCGACGCGCCCTATCGCTGAGGCCCTATAAGGAAAGCCGATGAACGATTTCACCAAACTTTTCGCTGAGATGATCGAGCAGAGCCAGAAAATGGCGGCGTCGTTCAATCCGGCTCTGGAAAACTTCCAGATGCCGTCTCTCGACAAGCTGTTCCCGACGATGACGAAGGAACAGATGGAAATGTTCTGGGGCAACACCTTCAATAAGGACGGGCTCGACGCCAAGACACGGCTTCTCGTCGTGCTGGCCGGTCAGACCGTTCTGGGCGCACAGGCTGAGGCGCCGTTCAAACTGACGGTGCGCCATGCTCTTGAAGCAGGGGCCAGCCAAAAAGAGATCGCGGAAGTGATCTACCAAATGTCCATGCTGGGCGGTGTCCCGGCTATGTCAAAAGCACTGGAGTTGGCGCAGGCCGTCTTCTCCGAGACGCAGGAGGACAGTGAATGACTGTCGCGGATTTCGCATTCTTTTGTTTTGCCATCCTGATGTTGGTGGCCGGGGCCTTTACCGTGGTCTCGAGAAACCCGGTGCACTCTGTGCTCTGGCTGATTTTGACCTTCCTGTCGGCGGCGGGCCTCTTTGTCCTGCTCGGCGCGGAATTCGTGGCGATGCTACTCGTGATCGTCTACGTCGGCGCGGTGATGGTGCTCTTCCTCTTCGTCGTGATGATGCTCGACGTGGACTTCGCGGAACTCAAGGCGGGTATGGCGAAATATCTGCCCTTCGGTCTCCTGATCGGTGTGGTCCTGATCCTGCAACTCGCCATCGCGTTCGGTGACTGGCATTCCGCTGAGGGTGCCGAAGCACTTCGCCGCTCCGTGACACCGGATCTGGCTGAGACCCACAACACCGCAGCCATCGGTCGCATCATGTATGACGATTACCTGCTGCTGTTCCAGGTCGCCGGTCTGATCCTGCTCGTGTCCATGATCGGTGCGATCACGCTGACCCTGCGCCACCGCGCGGACGTCAAGCGCCAGAACGTGCTCAAGCAAATGTACCGTAACCCGGAAGACGCCTTCGAGATGAAAGACATCAAACCGGGGCAGGGGCTCTAACGCCTGATATGAAATGCCGGGGCGACAATGTGTGCCGCCCCGAAACGAACCAGCCGCAATAGAAGCGGCGAGAGAGAAAAAACTGAGGGACGACATGGTCGGACTTGAACATTACCTGACAGTCGCAGCGGCGCTGTTTGTCATCGGCATCTTCGGGCTCTTTTTGAACCGAAAGAACGTCATCATCATCCTGATGTCCATCGAGATGATCCTGCTGTCGGTCAATATCAACCTTGTCGCTTTCTCCTCCTTTATGGGGGATCTGACGGGACAGATTTTCACGATGCTCGTGCTCACCGTGGCCGCCGCAGAGGCAGCTATCGGTCTTGCGATCCTTGTGAGCTTCTTCCGCAACCGCGGCACGATCGACGTCGAAGACGTCAACGTGATGAAAGGGTAACAGGACATGGAATCGATCATTCTTTTTGCCCCGCTTGTGGGTGCCATTATTGGCGGCTTCGGCTGGCGGTTGATCGGCGAGAAGACGGCGCAGTATCTCACCACGGGTCTGCTTTTTCTCGCTGCGATCCTGTCCTGGGTTCTGTTTCTCTCCCACGACGGTCAAACCCATCATGTCACGGTTCTGCGCTGGATCGACGTCGGCTCTCTCTCGGTCGACTGGGGCATCCGTCTCGACCGTCTGACGACGATCATGCTGATCGTGGTGAACACGGTCTCTGCGCTCGTGCACCTCTACTCTTTGGGTTACATGGCGCATGACGAGAACTTCGGGGATGACGAGCCTTATCGCGCCCGTTTCTTCGCCTACCTCTCGCTCTTCACCTTCGCGATGCTGATGCTCGTGACCGCCGACAACCTCGCCCAGATGTTCTTCGGCTGGGAAGGTGTGGGTCTCGCCTCCTACCTGCTCATCGGTTTCTACATGAAGAAGCCGTCCGCCGGTGCCGCGTCGATGAAAGCGTTCATCGTCAACCGTGTTGGTGACTTCGGCTTTATCCTCGGCATTGCGGGTCTCTTCCTGCTGACCGACAGCATCCGCCTCGACGACGTCTTCGCGAACGGTCCGGTTCTCGCAGAAACGACCATCCACTTCCTCTGGGGTGACTGGAACGCCGCAAACCTGCTGGCCTTCCTGCTCTTCATCGGGGCGATGGGTAAATCTGCTCAACTCTTCCTGCACACCTGGCTGCCGGACGCGATGGAAGGCCCGACACCTGTGTCTGCCCTCATCCACGCCGCGACCATGGTGACGGCTGGTGTGTTCCTCGTCTGCCGCATGTCTCCGATTTTCGAATATGCGCCGCAGGCCCAGACCTTCATCATCTACATCGGGGCAAGCACCGCGTTCTTCGCGGCGACTGTTGGCCTCGTACAGAACGACATCAAACGCGTGATCGCATACTCCACCTGTTCGCAGCTCGGCTACATGTTCGTGGCTGCCGGTGTCGGTGCCTACGGTCCGGCAATGTTCCACCTGCTGACGCACGCTTTCTTCAAAGCGATGCTCTTCCTCGGTGCTGGTTCGGTCATCACCGCGATGCACCACGAGCAGGACATGCGCAACTACGGTGCGCTGCGTAAGAAGATCCCGTTCACCTACTGGATGATGATCATCGGCACGCTCGCCATCACCGGTGTCGGTATCCCGCTCACTCACTTCGGTTTCGCAGGCTTCCTGTCGAAAGACGCCATCATCGAGAGCGCCTATGCCTCCGGTGTCGGCTATGCCTTCTGGATGCTGGTCGTGGCGGCTCTGTTCACTTCCTTCTACTCATGGCGCCTGATCTTCCTTACCTTCTACGGCAAGGAACGCGGCGATCATCACGCGCACGAACATGCGCATGAGAGCCCGCTGGTCATGCTCGTCCCGATCGGAACGCTGTCCTTGGGGGCGATCTTCGCAGGTATGATCTGGTACAATGCGTTCTTCGGTGACCACGACAAGTTCGTTGAGTTCTTTGGTCTTCCGCACCACGCAGAGGTCGAAATGACCGACGCTCATGGTGAGGCTGCTCCAGCCCACGGTGAAGAAGCTGCGGCTGACGCGCACGGTGAAACCGATACGCATGCTGTTGCTGCTGACTCTCATGGCGCAGACGACGCGCACGCCGCAGGTATGGCTCCGCAAGGCGCGATCTATGTGGCCGCTGACAACACCATCCTTGACGATGCGCACCACGCACCGACCTGGGTGAAAGTGTCGCCCTTCGTCGCAATGGTTCTCGGCTTCCTCGTGGCGCTCTGGTTCTACATCTGGAAACCGGAAACCCCGCGCAAACTCGCCGAAAGCCAGCCCGTCGCTTACCAGTTCCTGCTGAACAAATGGTACTTCGACGAGATTTATGACGCGATCTTCGTTCGTCCGGCTCTCGCCCTCGGTCGTTTCCTCTGGAAGCGCGGCGACGAGAAGACCATCGACGGCGCGATCAACGGTCTCGCCATGGGCATCGTGCCCTTCTTCACCCGCCTTGCAGGTCGGGCGCAGTCGGGCTTCATCTTCACTTATGCATTTAGCATGGTTCTGGGGATTGTGATCTTGATTACCTGGATGTCGATTGGCGGAGGCGCACACTAATGGATAACGTGCTTTCTTTCGTCACCTTCCTTCCGACGGTTGCCGCCATCGTTCTCGCGCTTTTCCTGCGCGGCGACGATGAGGTTGCCCAACTCAACGCCAAACGTCTGGCCCTGTTCGCGACGGTCATCACCTTCCTGATCTCGCTCTTCATCCTTACGGGTTTTGATCCCGAGGATACCGGCTTCCAGATGGTTGAAGAGGCCGACTGGATCATGGGCCTCAAGTACAAGATGGGCGTTGACGGTATTTCCGTGCTCTTCGTGATGCTGACCACCGCGCTCATGCCGCTGACCATCTGGTCGGCATGGGACGTGAAGACCCGCGTCAAAGAATACATGATCGCCTTCCTGCTTCTGGAAACGCTCATGCTCGGCGTGTTCATGGCACTCGATCTCGTCCTCTTCTACCTCTTCTTCGAGGCAGGTCTGATCCCGATGTTCCTGATCATCGGCATCTGGGGCGGCAAGAACCGCATTTACGCAGCGTTCAAGTTCTTCCTCTATACCTTCCTCGGCTCCGTGCTGATGCTGGTCGCGATGATCGCCATGTACATCGACGCAGGCACGACCGACATCGTTCAGCTGCTCGCACATGACTTCTCGTCCTCGACCATCTCGGTCCTCGGGTTCCAAGTCATCGGCGGCATGCAGACGCTCGCCTTCCTCGCCTTCTTCGCCTCCTTTGCGGTGAAGATGCCGATGTGGCCGGTGCACACCTGGTTGCCGGATGCACACGTTCAGGCGCCGACGGCTGGCTCCGTTGTTCTGGCGGCGATCTTGCTGAAAATGGGTGGCTATGGCTTCCTCCGCTTCTCTATCCCGATGTTCCCGGTCGCTTCCGACATGCTCGCGGACTTTGTCCTCTGGCTCTCTGCTATCGCGATCGTTTATGCCTCGCTCGTGGCACTGGTCCAAGCGGACATGAAAAAGCTCATCGCGTATTCCTCGGTTGCGCACATGGGCTACGTCACCGCCGGTATCTTTGCGATGAACCAGCAGGGTGTTGACGGCGCGATCTTCCAGATGATCTCTCACGGTTTCGTCTCCGGCGCGCTCTTCCTCTGTGTGGGCGTCATCTACGACCGGATGCACACCCGCGAAATCGACGCCTTCGGCGGCCTCGTGAAAAACATGCCGGCCTATGCGCTCGTCTTCCTGTTCTTCACCATGGCGAACGTCGGCCTTCCGGGCACCTCGGGCTTCGTCGGTGAATTCCTGACGCTGATCGGCATGTTCCAAGCCAACACCTGGGTCGCTCTTGTTGCGGCAACCGGTGTGATCTTCTCGGCGGCCTACGCACTCTGGCTCTACCGCCGCGTCGTTCTCGGCGACCTGATCAAAGAGAGCCTCAAGGCGATCAAGGACATGACCCCGCGCGAGAAGTGGATCTTTGCTCCGCTCGTCGCCATGACCTTGCTCCTCGGTGTTTATCCGTCGCTCGTGACCGATATCACCGGTCCGTCCGTAGAGGCGCTCATCGACAACTATCACGCAGCTCTGCCGATGGTGGCAGAGGCCGCGGCTCACTAAAGGACCTGTGGATATGACTTCTTCTGATTTTTCCATCGTCCTACCGGAAGTGCTTCTGGCCATCTACGGCATGGCGGCACTCCTTTTCGCCGTCTACACCGGCAAGGATAAACTCGCAGGTCTGATCACTTGGGTGACTGCGGCGGTCTTCGTGATCATCGCTCTGCTCATCGGTCTCGGTGGCAGCGGCTCGAATGTGGCCTTCGACGGTATGTTCATCGACGACGCCTTCTCGCGTTTCGGCAAAGTGGGTGTTCTGCTCGCCGGTGCTGCGATCCTCGTGATGTCCTACGACTTCCTCGATAAGCGCGGTTTCGCAAAGTTCGAGTATCCGATCCTCGTGCTTTTCTCGACGATCGGGATGATGGTGATGGTCTCCTCCGGCGACCTGATGACTCTCTACGTTGGCCTCGAGCTTATGTCGCTCGCCCTCTACGTGATTGCGTCCTTCCGCCGTGACAGCGTGAAATCGACCGAAGCGGGTCTGAAGTACTTCGTGCTTGGCTCGCTGTCCTCCGGTCTGCTGCTTTACGGTTCCTCGTTGGTTTACGGCTTCTCCGGCACGACCTCCTTTGCCGGCATCATCACCGTGGTGCAGGACGAGGTTCCGGTTGGCGTGCTCTTCGGCCTCGTGTTTGTGATCACCGGCCTCGCGTTCAAGGTCTCCGCTGTTCCGTTCCACATGTGGACGCCGGACGTTTACGAAGGCGCTCCGACCCCAACCACCGCGTTCTTCGCAACCGCGCCGAAGCTCGCCGCCATGGGCCTTTTCGCTCGCGTGCTGCATGATGCCTTCGGTGGCGTTGTTGGCGACTGGCAGCAAGTCATCGCTGTGATTGCTGTGGCCTCCATGTTCCTGGGTGCATTCGCAGGTATTGGTCAGACGAACATCAAACGCCTGATGGCCTACTCCTCGATCTCCCACATGGGCTTTGCTCTCATGGGCCTCGCGGCAGGTGATGCGCTTGGCGTGCAATCTGCGCTCGTCTACATGGCTATCTACGTTGCGATGAACATCGGTGTCTTCGCCTTTATCATGACGATGGAGCGTGACGGTCAGCCGGTGACGGACATCAAAGCGCTGAACCTCTACTGGCGCACCTCGCCGGTCAAGGCGCTGGCTCTGCTGATCCTGTTGTTCTCGCTCGCAGGTGTCCCGCCGATGCTCGGCTTCTTCGGCAAGCTGTTCGTGCTTCAGGCAGCATGGTCCGCTGGTCTGACCTACCTTGCTGTGTTCGGTGTGATCGCCTCCGTGATCGGTGCGTTCTACTACCTGCGCATCGTGTACTACATGTACTTCGGCGCAGAATCCGAGCCGCTCGACAAGACCAAGGCGCCGGTGGCCTATGCACTCCTTGCAGTGTCCGCGCTGATCATGCTCTTCGGGATCATCAATATGTTTGGTGTCGATGGCATGGCTGCAATCGCTGCAGACGCTCTTGTCAAATAATCGCCATAAGTGGCCGGAGGGGGTCGGGCGCACCGTCCTCCCAACGGTCGACAGCACAATGTCGGAGGCCGCGCGAGTCGCGGCCTCTTCCGCATTTCCGCAATGGATTATGGCGCATGAGCAAACGGCAGCCCACGGGCGTCGTGGTCGCCATTGGTCCAATCCTGCAGGGAATTTTGCAGCCACGCTCTTGATGTTTCCGACGGAGGCGCCTGAACTCGTCGCGTTGCGCTCTTTTGCAGCTGCCTTGGCACTTCATGATACATTCATTGCCGTGACCGGACGCACGGACCCATTCTCACTCAAGTGGCCCAATGATGTGCTGCTGAATGGCGGAAAAGTGGCGGGTATCCTTCTTGAACGCGGTCCCTCTCATCTTGCCATTGGGATCGGAATCAATCTCGCCCACGCGCCGGGCGTCTCCGAGGTCGAGGCAGGGGCCGTCGCTCCGGTTTCTCTTGCTGATGAGACGGGTGCACTGGTAACCCCTGAAGAATTCCTCGACGTCCTTGCGCCGACTTATGCCACTTGGGAAAGCCAATTCACGACTTACGGATTTGCCCCGCTTCGTGAAGCATGGTTGTCGCGTGCCGCGCGTCTCGGAGAGGTCATCCGCGCCCGGACGATGACCGAGGAACATACCGGCACGTTCGAGACGATCGATGCCTTCGGCAATCTGGTCCTCGCGACCACCAAAGGCAAACTCGCTATTCCTGCTGCTGAGGTCTATTTCTGATGCTGCTTTGTATTGATACCGGCAACACGAACACCGTCTTCTCGATTTGGGACGGGGAGTCCTTTGTGGCGACTTGGCGCACCTCGACAGAGCATCAGCGCACGGCTGACCAATACTATGTCTGGCTCTCGACCCTGATGCATTTTCAGAAGATCGAAGCCGACATCACTGAGGTGATCATCTCTTCGACAGTTCCGCGCGTCGTGTTCAACTTGCGCGTTCTCGCGAACCGGTATTTCAATTGCCGCCCGCTAGTCGTCGGAAAGCCTGAGTGCCTTCTGCCGCATATGCCACGGGTGGATGAAGGTACGACGGTGGGGCCCGACAGGCTGGTGAACACCGCAGGCGCTTTCGACCGTTTCGGCGGTGATCTCATTGTGGTTGATTTCGGAACTGCGACGACGTTTGATGTTGTTGCCGAGGACGGTGCCTATGTCGGTGGTGTGATTTCTCCCGGAGTGAACACATCTCTGGAGAGCCTTCACCTCAAGGCCGCCGCGCTACCCCACGTTGACGTGACGATGCCGGAGAAGGTCATTGGCACCAATACGGTCGCCTGTATGCAGTCCGGTGTGTTCTGGGGGTATGTTGGCCTCGTGCGCGAAACATGCAATCGTATCAAAGAGGAATACGCCAGACCGATGCGCGTTGTCGCTACGGGAGGCCTTGCACCTCTGTTCAATCAGGGTCACAAACTCTTCGACGATTTCGATGAGTTTCTGACGATCCACGGTTTGACCGTGATACACAAATATAACAAGGACATGGGCAACCTATGAGCGCGCGTCTTCTCTATCTTCCTTTGGGCGGTGCCGGTGAAATCGGCATGAACTGTTATGTCTACGGTTACGGCCCTCTCAATGACGAACGCTATATCGTGGTCGATCTCGGCGTGACCTTCCCGTCGATGGACGGCACGCCTGGTGTTGACCTGATCTTTGCCGACATTTCCTGGCTCGAAGAGCGCAAGGACCGGATCGACGGGATTTTCATCACCCACGCACACGAAGACCACGTTGGCGCCATCGGCCATCTCTGGCCACGTCTCGACGCGCCGGTATATGCGCGGGCCTTCACGGCCCACCTTGCCCGCCTCAAATTCGAAGAGCACGGCCACGACGAGCTTCAGATCAAGACCGTGTCGCGCTGGCCGGAAACGGTCACTTGCGGCCCGTTCACCGTCGGATTTGCGCCGATCTCTCATTCCATTCCCGAAAGTTCCGCCCTCGTGATCGACACGCCGGCGGGCCGCATTTTGCACTCCGGCGACTTCAAGGTCGACGAGAACCCCGTTGTGGGGGAGCCGTTTGACCGCGAGATGTTCGAAGAGATTTCCAAAGGCGGGATCAAAGCGCTCGTCTGCGACTCCACCAACGTGTTCAACACCAATCCGGGTCGCTCAGAATCAGAGGTGATTGAGCCGTTGGCAGAGCTAATTGCCTCGCTAGATGGTATGGTGGCTGCGACGACCTTTGCTTCCAACATCGCACGCGTGAAAACGCTTGCAGAGGCGGGATCCAAGGCCGGACGGTCCGTTGTCCTGTTGGGCCGTGCAATGCGCCGGATGATCACTGCCGCGATCGAGACAGGCATCATTTCCGACTTCCCGAAAACCGTGTCACCCGAGAACGCAGCAGACATTCCGCGTGAAAACCTGATGCTCCTGACAACGGGCTCTCAGGGTGAATACCGCGCCGCCACTGCACAGCTCTCGCGCGGCAAATACCTCGGCCTCAAGATGGCCGAGGGTGACACGATGATCTTCTCGTCCAAGACCATCCCGGGCAACGAGGTCGCCATCGGGCGTATTCTCAATAGCTTCTCTGAAATGGGCGTAGAGACGATTTCCGGCCGCGACGACATTCACGTCTCTGGCCACGCGAACCAGCCTGATCTCTCTCTGATGCACGAGATCGTCAAGCCGCAGGTTGTCATTCCCATGCACGGTGAGCACCGCCACTTGCGGGAGCACGCCAAGATCGCCGAGAGCAACGGCTACCAATCCATCGTTGCGCCGAACGGGGTCGGGGTCGATATCGGGGGCAACACGCCGAAGATTTCCGAATACGTCGAAACAGGCCGCACCTATCTCGATGGCTCGATCCAGATCGGGGCAATGGACGGGATTGTGCGTGATCGCATCCGGATGGCGATGAACGGCCTCGTGGTGGCCACGGTGATCATCGAGGACGATGAACCGCTCGGCGATTGCTGGTGTGAGGTCCGTGGCCTGCCAGAAACTGGCCTGTCGCGTGCGCCGCTGGTGGATGTGCTCGAAGAGGACGTGAACCAGTTCCTCATGCGCGCAAAGAAGAAGACGCTGTCTGACGACGACAAGCTCGAAGACGACATGCGCCGCATCATTCGCAAGACGACGCAGGAAGAGGTGGGCAAAAAGCCCGAGGTCCAGATCGTGATCTCGCGTCTGTCTTCCTGAGCGATGCATCACTCAGCGAACTAGAATTTGCGGCCTGACGTTTGTCGGGCCGTTTTTCTTTGCGCAAAAGAAAACCCGCGCCGGAGCGCGGGTTTTTTAATTCTTGGACGCGAAACTGCGATCAGCCAGCTTGCTTCTCAAACCGCTCTTCAAAGCTCAGCGCGATGAAAGAGGGCAGGTGGTCTCCGAGGCCAATCACCTTGTCGTTGTCGCGGCGGCCACCACGTTCGCGGCGCGGTTTCTGTTCCTGCTTCGCAGGCTCTTCCTTCGTCGCGGTTTCTTTTACTGCGACAGGTGCCGTGTCCTGAGCCTCTTGCTTCGGCTCGTCGGACTTGCGACGGCGGGAGCGGCTGCGCTTCGGCTTCTCGGACTGAGCTTCTGACTTGGCGGTGTCTTTGCTCTCGTCTTCCGGTGCAGAGGACCCGAGCGGGTTTTCCATGCGCGGGATTTCTTTGGCGACGAGTTTCTCGACGGCGTCAAAGTTTTTCTCGTCACGCGGCTCAACGAGGGTGATCGCCTTGCCGTCGCGACCTGCGCGACCGGTGCGGCCGATGCGGTGCACGTAGTCTTCCGGATGGCCAGGCACGTCGAAGTTGAACACGTGCGTCACGGAGGGCACATCGAGACCGCGTGCGGCGACGTCAGACGCAATCAGGAGCTTGATCTCACCATTGCGGAATTTGTCGAGCGTTGCGTTACGCTGGCTCTGGTCGAGATCGCCGTGGATCGGTGCGGCGTCGTAGCCGTACTTTTGCAGGGATTTCGCGCAGATATCGACGTCTGTTTTCCGGTTGCAGAAGATCACAGCGTTCTGGAGCGTGTCGCCCTCAGCGTCGAGCAGGGCGCGGAGCACCTTGCGCTTCTCGGAGGCGGCGCGATCACGACGCGATCCTTTGAACATCAGAGCGTGCTGTTCGATGCGCTCGGATGCCGTCGCCTGACGGGCAACTTCGACTTTCGCTGGTGCCGAGAGGAAGGTGTTGGTGATCCGCTCGATTTCCGGCGCCATCGTCGCCGAGAAGAACAGGGTCTGGCGGGTGAAGGGCGTGAGGCTAAAGATGCGTTCGATGTCAGGGATAAAGCCCATGTCGAGCATCCTGTCGGCTTCGTCCACCACCATGATCTGAACGCCGGTCAAAAGGAGCTTGCCGCGCTCGAAATGGTCAAGCAGGCGACCCGGGGTCGCGATCAGAACGTCGACGCCACGGTCGATGAGGGCGTCCTGTTCTTTGAAGCTAACACCACCGATCAGGAGCGCTTTGGTCAGCTTCATGTATTTCGTGTATTGATCGAAGTTTTCCGCAACCTGCGCCGCGAGTTCCCGTGTCGGCGCGAGCACCAAAGAGCGCGGCATCCGCGCACGTGCGCGTCCACGGCCGAGCATGGTGATCATCGGAAGCACGAAAGAGGCTGTCTTACCCGTCCCGGTTTGCGCGATCCCGAGCACGTCCTTGCCTTCAAGCGCAGGAGGAATCGCACCAGCCTGAATCGGAGTGGGGCTCTCGTAGCCGGCGTCTTGGACGGCGCGGAGAACTTTCGGGTCGAGGTTAAGATCAGTAAACTTTGTCAATGGTTGCCTTTCGTGATGTGCGGCTAAAAAGTCGGCCGCTAACACCACGCGGCCCGTCTGGTCGGATTACCAGAGCGTCATTGCGCGCGTTCTACGCCCGAAACCGTAAAAGGTCAAGGAAAGCCCGTCTTTGCGCTGATTAAGTATGGAAACTGGCGCCGAAAAGGGGCGCCAGTCGCTTTAGACCATCATTTCTTTCGTCGCCGACAGCG
Organism: Celeribacter litoreus; assembly: GCF_020165855.1. Classification (GTDB taxonomy): domain Bacteria; phylum Pseudomonadota; class Alphaproteobacteria; order Rhodobacterales; family Rhodobacteraceae; genus Celeribacter; species Celeribacter litoreus. Next base: position 233,514 of record NZ_JAIUFY010000015.1, read on the forward strand.
TCAGTTCCGGATAATCGCGTTCAATCCGGTCGATGTCCCATTGCAGGCGCGTGAGGAACACGGGGTCGCCGTCGTGGTCGTAGGAAATGTGCTGTTTGTTGGCGTTGATGCACTTGTCCAACTCGGCCTTCGGACCAGTGACCCAACGCGCCGAGGTGAATTGCGACGCGTCAAACCGCACGGGGAGACCGTATTCGAGTTCGATCCGGCTCGCGAGCACTTCGAACTGAAGCGCGCCCACAACGCCGACGATAAAGCCGGAGCCGATCGCCGGTTTAAAGACCTTCGCAGCACCTTCCTCAGCAAACTGCATGAGGGCTTTTTCAAGGTGCTTTGCTTTCATCGGGTCGCCCGCACGGACGCCTTGGAGCAATTCCGGCGCAAAGGACGGGATGCCGGTCACGCGGATGTCTTCGCCCTCGGTCAGCGTGTCGCCGATGCGCAGCTGTCCGTGGTTCGGAATGCCGATGATATCACCTGCCCAAGCCTCTTCTGCGAGTTCGCGGTCGGAGGCGAGGAAGAGAACGGGGTTCGAGATCGCCATCGGCTTCTTGGAGCGCACATGGGTGAGCTTCATCCCGCGTTTGAAATGGCCCGACGCAAGGCGGACAAAGGCCACGCGGTCACGGTGTTTCGGGTCCATATTCGCCTGCACTTTGAAGACGTAGCCCATGACCTTTTTCTCATCAGGGCTGATCTCGCGCGGGGAGGCATTTTGAACTTGCGGTTCAGGGCCGTATTTGGCGATGCCGTCCATGAGTTCCTGTACGCCGAAGGAGTTGATCGCGGAGCCGAACCAGATCGGTGTCAACGTGCCCTGAAGGAAAGCCTCACGGTCGAACGGCGGCAACAATTCACGCGCCATTTCAAGCTCTTCCTTGAGTTGCTCAAGAAGATGCTCCGGCACATATTCGGCGAGTTTCGGGTCATCAAGGCCCTCAATCTTGATGCTCTCGGCGACCTTGTTGCGGTCAGCGCGGTCCATCAGTTCAAGGCGGTCATTGAGCACGTCGTAGCAGCCGAGGAAGTCACGACCGACGCCGATGGGCCAAGAGGCGGGCGTCACGTCAATGGCGAGGTTTTCCTGAATCTCATCGATGATTTCGAGCGTATCACGGCTCTCGCGGTCCATCTTGTTACAGAAGGTCAGGATCGGCAGATCGCGTAGACGGCAGACCTCAAAGAGTTTCTGCGTCTGACTCTCCACGCCTTTCGCCCCGTCGATCACCATGATCGCCGCATCCACGGCGGTCAGCGTCCGGTAGGTGTCTTCGGAAAAGTCCGAGTGGCCGGGTGTGTCAACGAGATTGAAGCGGTGGTTCTGAAAGTCGAACGACATGGCAGAAGCCGACACGGAAATCCCGCGATCCTTTTCCATCTGCATAAAGTCGGAGCGTGTGCGCCGTGCTTCGCCTTTCGCGCGCACCTGACCGGCCATCTGAATCGCGCCACCATACAGAAGGAATTTCTCCGTCAACGTCGTTTTACCGGCGTCCGGGTGCGAGATGATGGCGAAGGTCCGGCGACGAGCAATCTCGTCCGGCAAATCAAGGGCGGTGTGTGAAGCGTTCGACATGGCGCTCATATACGTCTGCTCATGGGACTGGGCAATGGGGAATGGCGTGGAAACCACCGCCATGGGTGTTTCCACATGGCGCAGTGCGAGTCAGACGCCTCGTGGTGTCAGTCCCGGTTGATCAGGCGCAGGAGATTGTTGGCAGCTTTGGCTTCTCGCACGCCAGGGCGCATTTCGGACTTTCGGCCGGCCTGCGCGACGGTGTGCCCTTCGGCGATGCAGATGCGCATCGTGGCTGGCAGGAAAGGCTGAGCGCGACTGTCGGCAAACATGCTTTCTGCGGCGAGACCCTCTGCAAAGATTGTTTCGTGCTCGTCAAACATGAGCTGGAAATAATCGACAAATCCGCCTTCGGCCTGAATGACGTCGTGACCGTTCACGAGATGACGCGCTTTTACGAGCACTTCGGCGCAGCTTTTGGGCCAAGCGCTCTCCTGGCGGTCGCGGATAAAAATGCGATGGTTCGGTGACAGCATCAGGTCGCCCGTGTTGTCGAATGCGCCCGCTTTAATCACGATCGGGGCGAACGCACCCGTGGCGCGCATGGTGGTCATGCCGATCCAGCGCACGGTTCGCGGGCCGTTATCTCGGGTCAGAACGCTGTCGCCGACACTCAGGTCTTCAATTGGCTTTTGCAGCCCGTTGGCAAGCGTGATCCGCGTCCCGCGCGAAAAGGCGAGGCAGGCGACTTCTCCGAGGCGGGCGCGCACGTTTTCGGTGTCGAGCTTGATAAGTGCGTATTCCGCCTCGTGCTTTAGAGGCGCGAAGGGAAGGAAAAGCACGTCCTCGATCATGCCTTTCGCATCGGTTTCCACAACGACGAGGATCTCGACCGTCGCACCGCAAAGCCCCATAAGTGTCGCGATGCAGTCGAGATGCAGAGTGTTTCCCGGAGTGCAAATTTCTGAGCCACCTGCAACGGTGAGACGCTCTTCGTCCACATGAATGGAAAGTCGCGCTCCGTTGGCGTAGCGGGAAAGTTGATAGCTGTCGGCGAGTTCGATGTCGTCCGCGTGGCGGAGGCTATCGCCAAGATTGGCTCCGCTGACCACTTTCAGATCGCAGCCACGGTAGACCACAAGCGTCTGCTCGGGCGCGCTTCTCTCCGCATAAGACGCGATATCTTTGCTATAAAGACCCACGGAAACCTCCGAACGCACTGGCGTTCCACTATTTAACTTGGCAACTATCCCTTCGTTATTATGGAAACTGCCAAAGTTGAACATTTTTCTGTTCTCCGCGGTGCCACTTACTCACAAAACTTATTCTATGGGCGTTATTGCCCCCCAAGAGTGTCCGAATTGGGGCACGATTGGTTCATTCTGACGGAGCTGCGGACACCTCCAAAGCCGCACAGGATTTGTGCGGGCGCGTGAGGCGGGTGACACGGCGGAGACCGTCGCTTACAACCGTTTTTGAAACGCTATTCGGGAGTAGATCATGGATCTTGGAATCAAAGGTAAACGCGCGCTCGTTTGTGCATCGTCAAAGGGGCTCGGGCTCGGCTGTGCCCGCGCTCTGGCTGAGGCGGGTGTTGATCTCGTGATGAATGCGCGTGGCGTTGAGGCGCTCGAAGCCTCCGCTGAAGCCATTCGCGCAGAGTTCGGCGTGGATGTTGTCACCGTTGCTGCCGATATTACGACCGAAGACGGTCGCGCCGCTGTTCTCGAAAAAGCGGCAGGTGTTGATATCCTCGTCAATAACGCCGGTGGCCCGCCGCCGGGGATGTGGACCGATTGGGAGCGTGACGATTTCATTGCTGCTCTGGACGCCAACATGCTCGCGCCAATTTCTCTGATCAAAGCGCTGGTTCCGGGCATGATGGAGCGTGGCTGGGGCCGTGTCGTCAACATCACGTCTGTGTCGGTGAAATCCCCAATCGGTGTTCTGGGTCTTTCGAACTCCGCGCGCGCTGGTCTCACAGGTTACGTTGCAGGCACGTCGCGTCAGGTCGCGGGCGCAGGCGTTGTCATGAACAACCTTCTGCCGGGCTTCCACGCGACGGATCGTATGGTGGGCATGGACCAAAATCAGGCCAACGCAACCGGCACAACGCCGGAAGAAGTGCGCGCCGGTCGCAGCCAGGGAATCCCCGCAGGGCGCTATGGCACCACCGAAGAGTTCGGTGCCACTTGCGCCTTCATGTGTTCGCAATACGCCGGTTTTATGATCGGGCAGAATATCCTGCTCGATGGTGGCGCGACCAACAGCACGATGTAATTGAAAGTCAGTTAGGGAGAACAAAATGAGCCACGCAGATGTGCAAGAGTATTATGGCAAGGTTCTACAAGGCAGCGGGGATCTCAAAACCAATGCCTGCTGTTCTCCCGACGATTTGTCGGCAGAGCTGAAAGCGGCTCTGTCGAACGTGCATGACGAGGTTCTCGCCCGCTATTACGGGTGCGGATTGATTGCCCCTGATCTTCTGGAAGGCGCGCGCATTCTCGACCTCGGCTCAGGCTCCGGTCGCGATGTTTACGCTCTGGCGCAATATGTCGGCGAAAACGGGCAGGTCGTCGGCGTCGATATGACCGACGAACAGCTTGATGTCGCGCGGCGTCATGAGGAGTGGCACCGCGAGAAGTTCGGCTATGCGACCTCTAATGTCGCCTTCCATCAGGGCTATATCGAAAAGCTCGACGAGCTGCCGCTTGAGCCCGAGAGCTTTGATGTGATCGTTTCCAACTGCGTGCTGAACCTCGCGCTGGACAAACCCGCCGTGCTGCGCGAGGCCTATCGCCTGCTCAAACCGGGCGGAGAGATGTATTTCTCTGACGTCTACGCCGACCGCCGTGTGCCAGAGGCACTTCGGGCCGATCCGGTGCTTTACGGCGAATGCCTCTCTGGCGCGCTCTATTGGAATGATTTTGAGTATATGGCGCGCGCTGCCGGGTTCGGGGATCCGCGCCGTGTGACGCATCGTGAACTCACCGTGGAAAATCCGGAACTCGAAGCCAAAGTTGCGCCGATCAAGTTTCTGTCCGCAACCTACCGACTGTTCAAACTCGACCTCGAACCCGAGTGCGAGGATTACGGGCAGGCGGTGATCTACAATGGCACGGTTCCGGGCGCGCCGCATCGGTTCGAACTCGACGCTGGCCACGTGATTGAAACCGGCAAGGTGTTCCCAGTTTGTGGCAACACCTTCAAGATGCTGCAAGACACGCGGTTCGCGCCGCATTTCGACTTTATTGGCGATTTTTCGACTCATTATGGCATTTTCGCAGGGTGCGGAGGCAACAGCCCGTTCGACAGCCTCGGGTCCGATGGTGACGGGTCCGCGTCGGCCTGCGGTTGCTAAGACGGTACTGGGCTGATAGGGAGCTTGAGAGTTTTCGTCAGATAAAGACCGCCCCGTGACCGACCCCCGATTGGAAATCCGCAACATCCGCCGCCGTTTTCAGGGCCGCGACGTCGTTTCCGATGTCTCCCTGAAGGTGATGCCGGGTCAGGTGACGTGTCTGCTCGGTCCGTCGGGCTGCGGCAAATCCACGACGCTGCGGATCATCGCGGGCGTGGACATGCAGGACGAAGGCGAGATTTTCGTAGATGGTCAGTTGGTGTGCGACACAGTCTTCCGCGTTCCGCCGGAACAGCGTTCCATTGGCCTGATGTTTCAGGACTTCGCGCTCTTTCCACACCTGACGGTTGGGGAGAACGTAGGGTTCGGCCTGAAAGGGCATAAATCCGATAAAAAGGCCCGCGTCGAGGACCTGCTTGATAAGGTCGGGCTCTTGTCGGCCTACGGGAAATTCCCGCACGAATTGTCCGGCGGCGAACAGCAGCGTGTCGCACTCGCCCGCGCCCTCGCACCGCGCCCGTCAATCATGCTGATGGATGAGCCGTTCTCCGGCCTCGACGAGCGTCTCAAGGACGACATCCGCGACAGCACGCTCGATGTGCTCAAGGCGGAGAACACCGCCGTGCTGCTCGTCACCCACGAGCCGCACGAAGCCATGCGGATGGCGGATGAGATTGCGCTCATGCGGGACGGGAAGATCGTTCAGCAGGGTGCGCCCTACAACATCTACAACGCGCCTGTGGATCGCAAAGCGGCCGCGTTCTTCAGCGATATCAATGTGATCCGTGGCAAGGTCCAATCGCTCTCCGTCTCAACCCCATTCGGCAAGTTCCTGTGCCCCGGTCAGCCCGACGGCACCGAGGTCGAGATCGTGATCCGGCCACAGCATTTGCGTATCGACTTCGATCGCGACGGCCGTGGACCGAACCCGACACCGCAGGACGGCACCCCCGCACGGGCCATCGTGGAGCGCGCCCGCTTCATGGGACGTGAGAGCCTCGTGGAATTCCGCATGGACTATGACGGGTCGAAGCTTAAAGCGACGGTTCCGTCTGTGTTCTTGCCCAAACCGGGACGTGCGATGTGGCTTATGCTCCGCCGCGACCGCTGTTTTGTGTTCCCGCAAAAAGGCTCAGCCACCTGAGGCCTGCGCCCGTCGCCAGATCAAGAAGTCCTCAAGGCGCGCTTCTGCATCCGCAAATATCGCGCCTGTGTCGATGACGGCTTCAATCCGGTCCAAACGTAACACGTCGAAGTGGCCCGTCGTTTCGCACCACACGCCCATCGTCCAAATGCGTCCCCAGAAGTCGAGCTGCAGCGGATGAACCAGTCGCTGACGGAGCGTATCGTCGGAATATGTGATGCGCAGAACTCTGTGCGCACGGACCGCCTCGCGGAGCAGGGGCATATGCCGAAAACCGGATCGGGCATCCGCGAACGCATAAGGATGAACCGCCGCGCTCCAACCGGCCCCCGTCGCCTCCGTGTTCTCTGGCAAAACCGCGTCAATCTTGGCCGCGAGGCTCTGCGCGCTCGCCGCAAGTTCCGGATCGGACGCTTCCCCGAGGATCGCCACCGCGAGTGTGAGGGCCTCAAGTTCGGGAAGGGTTAGATTGATCGGCGGCAAAGTGATGGGCGCCGTGATCCGGTAGCCGACGCCGCGCTCCCCTTCGACCGGAAGGCCCGAGTCCTTGAGCGCTGCCATGTCGCGCCAGATGGTGCGCTCTGACACGCCAACCTGTTGGGCAAGCGCGCCCGCCGTGTGCAGCGCCCCATCCCGCAAAATCTGGATCAGCGCGTAGAGGCGCTCGCTCTTTTTCGGGCGGGAGGCTTTTGCGTTGCTCATGCGTGCCGCGTCCGGGTGCGGCCGATATCTTCAAGTGCAATCATATGAATACGATTTCCCTTCCTCGGCGCGATTCGACTGTGATGACCGACGCTAACGCGCTTTCAACTGACATAAACCTGTCGGTAGGCAATTTCCAGCTTTTCACTCCGCCCCAATTCCGTGCAACTGGCCGCTCGGGGCGATTTTGGCCTTTTCCTCGGCGCTCAGCCCGCCTAATCCTAGTGTCCGCGAGACATGATTGTGGGGCCGAGGTGGCTCCGACGACAATCCGAAGACATGGAGAAAGACATGCTCAACAACATCGGCCTTCCGGGCCTTCTGCTCATCGCCGTCGTGGTTCTGGTGCTGTTCGGCCGTGGCAAGATTTCTGGCCTCATGGGCGAAGTCGGCAAAGGCATCACGTCCTTCAAAAAGGGCATCAACGAAGGCAATGCCGAAATTGAATCTGAGAAAGCCGAAGCTGCAAAAGACGTGACCCCGGAAGACGAAAAAGACAAGGTCTGAGACCTGTCCGAGAGGTCGGTCGCCGGCCTCACGACTTTCGACGCCTGCCGTGTGCAGGTAGGGACGTGATTTGAGACAAGGCGGTGCGTGATGTTTGACATCGGCATGTCAGAACTTTTGGTCATCGGGATCGTGGCGTTGATCGTCGTGGGCCCGAAAGACTTGCCGGGTATGTTCCGGACGCTCGGGCGCTTTACGGCGCGGGCGAAAAGCATGGCGCGGGAGTTCTCCCGCGCGATGGAGTCGGCGGCGGATGAAGCCGGCGTAAAAGAAGCCACGGATGCGATCAAAGGGGCTGCGAACCCGAAGAAATTCGGTCTCGACAAGCTCAATGAAGCCGCGGACAAATTCGAGAAATGGGATCCGATGAAGGCGCCGGACGGCAAAGCCGCGCCGAAGACGACCGAGGCCCAGAAGGACGAATTGAGCCCCGAGCGCGCTGAGATGGCCCAAAAGATTTCGGACTCTGCAGCGAAGAAGGCCACCGAGCGTCTGGAAGCAGAAGCCAAGGCCACAGCAGAGACAGAGAAGAAGGAAGGCGACGCATGAGCGCGGATGATATCGACGACAGCGCAGCGCCTCTGATCGAACACCTTGCGGAATTGCGCACTCGGATCATCCGGTCCGCAATCGCATTCATCATCGGCATGGTGATCTGCTTTACCTTCGGGGGGCAGATTCTCGATTTCCTTTTGGTGCCGATCGAGAAAACGATGCGGTCCCTGGGCAACCCGAACCCTGTGATGCAATACACCGCGCCGCAGGAATACTTCTTCACACTCATCCGCATCTCCATGGTGGGTGGATTGGCGCTCGCCTTCCCCGTGATCGCAACGCAGCTCTGGCGCTTTGTGGCGCCGGGCCTCTATCGCAATGAAAAAGACGCGTTCCTGCCGTTCCTCATTGCCTCTCCGCTGCTCTTCATCGCAGGTGCAGCCTTCGCGCAATACGTGGTTGTGCCGCTTGCGATGACCTTCTTCCTCGGGTTTGCGGATCTGCCTTCCTTCGTCTCCGCGCTTGTCGCGACGGGCGGCGATGTGGCGACGGCGACCGAAGACACCGGGATCGACATCGTCTTTAACGGCAAGGTGAACGAGAGCCTCGACATCACGCTCAAAATGATCGTAGCGTTTGGCCTCTGTTTCCAGCTGCCTGTGCTGCTGACCCTGATGGGTAAGGCGGGCCTCGCGACAGCCGCCGGTTTGCGCCAGACGCGCAAATACGCCGTCGTCGGCATCCTGACGGTCGCGGCCCTCGTGACCCCGCCGGATGTCACGACGCAGCTCATCCTCTTTATCGTTGTTTACGGTCTCTATGAGGTCTCCATCTTCCTCGTCGCCCGCGTCGAGAAGAAGCGCACCGCAGAGCTGCGGGCCGCTGGCATCCTCGATGAGGACGAAGACCTCTATTCAGAGTTCGACGAAGACGATGACAAGTGATCCGATGATCAGAATTGCAGAGGCGCTGGAGCGTATGGCTCCCGCGCCTCTCGAAGCCCCCGATTTCAACGTCGCAGATGCCTATGTCTGGCAGACCGAACCTGACGCGCTTGTGCCGGTGAAAAAGGTTGCGAGGGTCGATATATCGCTCCTCGTTGGCATCAATCGCTCCCGTGACACACTTCTGGAAAACACGCGCCAGTTTGCAAAGGGCTTTGCCGCAAACAACGCGCTACTTTGGGGCGCGCGCGGGATGGGGAAAAGCTCTTTGGTCAAAGCTGCTCACGCGGCTGTTGTTGCCGAGGGCACGCCGCTCAAGATCGTCGAAATGCAGCGCGAAGACCTGCCCACGGTGGCACGCCTTCTGAACCTGTTGCGCACGTCTGAGCATCGGTTCCTGCTCTTCTGCGATGACCTGTCGTTCAGCCACGATGACCAGCATTACAAGTCGCTGAAAGCGGTGCTCGACGGCGGGATCGAGGGGCGCCCCGAGAACGTCTTGTTCTACGCGACCTCCAATCGCCGCCACCTCATGCCACGAGACATGATCGAAAACGAGCGCAGCTCTGCGATCAATCCCTCTGAGGCGACCGAGGAAAAGGTGTCCCTGTCCGACCGTTTCGGTCTCTGGCTCGGTTTCCATCCTTGTTCTCAGGACGAATATCTCGCCATGATCGACGGCTACTGCGCGGAGTATGGTGTCGAGGTCGACGCAGAGACACTGCGCGCGGAAGCGATCGAATGGCAGGCTACTCGCGGCTCGCGGTCCGGTCGTGTGGCTTGGCAGTTCTTCATGAATCTCGCGGGGCGCAAAGGCGTGAGCCTCGGCTAAGTTTGAGTATTTAAATCACGAAAAAGACGGCGCGGCTCAGAAGGGCGGCGTCGTTTTTCGTTTAAATGCGTCATTAACTTTCAGGAGCTACATTTCACGTGCGGTACAGGCGGGAGCGCCGATGACCGCTCACGGAAAAGACGCCCCGGCCCGTGTGGCCGAAACCCTTCCGGAGTAGTCACAGTGCTACATGCCGGCGGTCGGGGCGCATCTCCATAGTCTGATTAGGGCCTCGGTCATTTTCGTGACCCAAATACTCAAATTCAGTTGAGGTAAGGGGTGGGGTCGACTGTCTGGGTGCCTTTGAAGACCATGAACTGCAACGCGTTGAACTCGTTCGCTGTCACTTTCGCAATCGTCTGGTCCCGCTTGACGCTGTCGCCTTTGCTCACTGAAATCTCATCAATGAAGCTGTAGGCGGTCTGTAGCCCGCCGCCGTGATCCAGCACGAGGATTTTCACACCGTCCGCGTTGGTCGAGATGAGCTTGACCGTCCCGTCCTTCGCGGCCTTCACGGGCGTTCCTGAGGGAGCGGAGAAAAGGATGAACTGCGATGTGGTTTTGTTGTAGTCGCGAATGATCGCACCAGAGACGGGTTTGCTCATCTCGGAAGAGGACGTCTGGGTCGCGCCGAGATTGACGGCCGGTTCGCTGGCGGTGGCCGGAGGCGCCGCGCTCTCGGGTTCTGGCAGAGGTGCCGCAGCGGAAGGCGGCTCAGGGGCAACGCTGCCTTCGCCCGGGTCTGTTTCGACGGCCTCTGGCGGGGTGCTCTCGGAGGCTTTGACGGGGATCAGGAGGTAACGGCCCTCTTCGACCGAGAGGTCCGATCCGAGCCCGTTCCAATCCGCGAGCGCGCGGACGGAGACCCCGTACATACGGGCGATGGAGTAGGCTGTTTCTCCTCGTTGGACTTGGTGGCGCACCGGTTCCACGCCATCGAGGGGCGCAGAGGCGGTTGCCTGCGTCATGGTGGCGCCAGAGGGCTGGCCGCTTTCGGCAGAGGTGATGGCTTCGTCTGCGAGTGTCGCAATATCGATCCGTTCACCGGATGCGATGGTTCCAGACCGTGTGGCGCTCCCGCCGTCGACACGGCGTGGCAGGGCGATCACTTCGCCGTCGCGCAGGATGACGTCTTCGGAAATACCGTTGTATCGCGCCAATTCAGATGGCGAGAGACCAACGCGATTGGCCACGTCGGTGATCGTGTCCCCGCGGCGGGAAATCGCGACCTGATAATTCGGGTAGGAAATGACGCCGTTCGCATCAGGTGCCGGTCTTGCAAAGGTCGACGCTTGTTGAGCCGCGGGCGCGGTGGAAAACCCGTCTGCGAGGCCGCGCAGATCAAAATCCATCGGCTCTTGGCAGGCCGCGAGGGCCAGAAACGCGCAGGAGGCCAAAATGGCGCGCGCACCGTTCTTGCGGGGATGCATAGGGATACTCGTCATCGCTCTTGTCCTCAATCCTCGGGGAGGTCCCCGTTCGCCTCTCTTTTAATGGAGGCTTTGATGGCTACTCTTGGCCCATGCCTTCGACCAATGGCACGAAGCGGACGGATCGAAGTTCTTCGTATTCCAGACCGCTTTCGAGTTTCGTCACTTTGATGAGACTTTGGACCGTGTCTGACTGTCCCACCGGCAGGACCATGATACCGCCAGTTTTCAATTGCGCCAAGAGGGGGCCAGGTGGGTCCTCTGCGGCGGCGGTCAAAAGAATGCGATCAAACGGGGCCTGATCCGGCAGGCCGAAAGAGCCGTCGATGGCCATGGCCGTGATATTGGCAAGGTCGAGTTGGTTGAACCGCACCTGCGCCTCGCGCACAAGACGGGCGTATCTGTCGACAGTATAGACGCGGCGCGCGAGATAGCTGAGCACTGCGGCCTGATAGCCGGAGCCTGTGCCGACCTCGAGCACCTTGTCCCGTGGCTGGACGTTCAGGGCCTGTGTCATGAGGCCCACGACGGACGGCTGCGAAATCGTTTGTCCGCAGGAGATGGGGAGGGGCATGTCTTCGTAGGCGCGCTCCGCGAAGAGGCCCTGAATAAACATCCCTCGGTCCACCTTTTCCATGGCCGAAAGCGTCCGTGCATCCGTCACGCCCTTTGAGCGGAGCGTGTAGAGAAATTGCATCTGATCTTCGGCGTCCATGGCCATCAGAAGGCGCTCTCCAGTGCAGACAGTTCATCATGCGCTGTGAGATCGGCGCGCATCGGGGTCACGGAGATGTAGCCGGATAGGTTCGAGGTCACATCGGTGTCCGGTCCGGTGTCCACGGCCTGTTCCGATCCGCGCACCCAAAGAAAGCGCCGTCCGGTTGGGGAAACCTGCCCCTGCATGCCAAAGCCAGCCGTCTTGCGGCGGCCCTGGCGGACCACTTGAACACCTTTGACCTCGGAGGCGGGAATGGGCGGAAAGTTTACGTTGTAGAACAGTTTGTAATCATCGCCGTCGCCCCAAGCCCCATGGTCGAGAAGGCGCTGGACGACGTCCACGCCATGGCGGGCGGCGGCTTCGAACTGATCATCAAGTTCTGCGTTTTCACGGCCGTAGAACTGGGAGAGCGCGATTGCATTGACGCCCTGAAGCGCCGCTTCCATCGCCCCGCCAATCGTGCCGGAATACATCGCGTTTTCGCCCGCGTTGTTGCCGCGGTTGACGCCCGAGAGCACGAGGTCGGGACGATCCGGCAAGATGTCGTACATGCCTGCGAGCACACAGTCCGCCGGAGAACCTTCTGCCGCCCAGCGACGCGGGCCGACTTCGGTGATCATCGTCGGGTGGGTGTAGGAAATGCAGTGTGCAACGCCGGATTGCTCGAACGCGGGGGCGACAATCCAGACCTCTCCGTCAGATCCCGCGATCTGATGCGCGATGTCTTCGAGCGTCTTCAGGCCCGGAGCGTTGATGCCGTCGTCATTGGTGATCAGGATGCGCATTGGGACCCCTCTTGCTCGAATTCCCTTGTCTTGCATACCTCCTTAAAGCAGCCTCGGAATCGCGGCAAGCCAAGCGCCGCCAATCGGAAGGAAAAAGAGATGCCGCACCCGAGACTTGATGCGATTGCTATCTCGTCAACCAATGTTGACCGGAGCATCGCCTTTTATGCGGCCCTCGGGTTCGACTTTGAGGGCGAAGGCGCGGTCAGAATGGACGGCCATGTGGAACCCGTGCGCAGAGCAGGAGAGCCGCGCCTCATGATCGACGGTGCCGATCTGATGGAGCGCCTGACAGGTGAAGCGCCGCGTGGGCCCAATCACTCGGTATTTGCGATGCTGTGTGACAGCCCTGCGGAAGTAGACCGCTATACTGCACTCCTGGTAGAGGCAGGCGGAACCGTTGTCACGGCACCTTGGGATGCGTTCTGGGGCCAGCGCTATGCAACCGTCGCTGATCCGGACGGGTATCGCGTGGACCTGTTTGCTCCGCTTTGAAGTGACTTAGAGGATGCCTGCCTCTTTCAGCAGGCGAGGCGCCTCGACAGACGGGTGGCTTAGGGCCTCCGTGTCCTGACCCGGGAAAAACCGTGCGCGTGTGGCGGTCGGCATCGCGTTCGGGCGCAGGATGTGGATGTTTGGGGCGGAGGCAACCGTATCGGTTTCCGCTTTCCAGCTTTGCGCCATCGCGATCTGTGCGGCCTTGGATGCGCCATAGGCGCCAAAGAACTTCTCTCCCGCATGCGGATCGTCAAAGAACAGCGCGTCGGCAGGGGTAGGGGCCATGTTCAGGAGCGGAGAGACCATCGGGATGAGCTTGCCCGTCGCGATGACGTTGGTGTTCATCGTGCGGTCGAAATCTTTCGGGTCCATGTGGTCCGCAGGTGACAGAAGCTGCGCATAAACCGCCGTATGGGCCCAAAGATCAAGATGCCCCCAACGGTCGTAAATCCCGCGGCACAGGTGCGCCATCGCATCCGGATTGGTGATGTCCATCGGCGCGAGTGTGGCTTGGCCACCCTTTGCCTTGATCCGGTCATCCAACTCTTCGAGCGCGCCTGTGGTCTTGGCCACGGCGACGATGTGATAGGTCGGGGCCAATGCCTCTGCGAGGAAAAAGCCGAGGCCGCGCGACGCGCCGGTGATGAGGGCGATTTTGGTGTTCTCTGTCATGCGCGTGGTTTGGCCTGTCGCCGTTTCCGGGTCAAGAGGGTTTGAGATCGCTGCGCGAAACTGTCCCGCTGGCTTCATAGAGATCCAGGAGCTGATCGAGGGAAATCTCGGCAATTCCGTCGAGTGCTGCGGTGGGGCGTTCCGACCCGTCGCCAAAGTCGAGCGTTACGGCTGTGTCTTGTTCCGCCACGGGCATCAACGCGTTGGCCAAGGTCGCGAGCGTTGGTTCCGGCACAGGCGCGCCGTCGAGCAAGTCGAGATAGGCGTAAAACACCGGATGCGGCACCTCGACCCAAAGCGCGACCATCACCGCCTCCTCAGAGCCACGGATCGGGAGCGTGAGCATGGCGCGCAGATAGCGGGCGTCGTCCAGACGGCAAAGCTCAGAGGCAAGCTGATCATCGCCCGCTTTCACAAACGGCTGATCGCCGCGTTCGCCGTGTGGCCAATCAGACGGATGATCAAACCCGATGTCGATCACACCGCCATACGGCCCGTCCGGGTCCGTCAGTGCCCGCCAGCGCGGATCAAGGTCGAGAAGGGAAGGCATGTTGGCTCCTATCCTGTTTCGATCTGTCTAACGGCGCCGAACTCAGAAATCCATTAGGGAGTGGGCGCTTGTCCGGATCGCGAAGTTTCTCATAAAAAACCGCCCGTCCCATGCGAGGGAGGGCGGTTCTCAAATCTGAATGTCGGAGACCTTACTCCGCAGCCGTCTTAAGCTCGAACCCTTTGGCGATCATGTCGGTCGGGGTCACAGGATATTCGCCCGAGAAACATGCGTCGCAATACTGCGGGTTGTCAGAGTTGCGACCGTTCGCTGCGCCTGCCGCACGGTAGAGACCGTCAAGCGAGATAAACTCAAGACTGTCAACGCCGAGGTGCTCGCGCATTTCTTCGACGGACATTTGTGCCGCGAGCAGCTTGTCACGATCCGGCGTATCCACTCCGTAGAAACACGGCCACATAGTCGGCGGCGACGCGATGCGGAAGTGCACTTCTGCCGCGCCAGCATCGAGGAGCATATCCTTGATCTTGCGGGTCGTGGTACCGCGCACAACAGAGTCATCGACGAGGATAATCCGCTTGTCGCGAATGAGCGCTCGGTTGACGTTGAGTTTGAGACGCACGCCCATGTTACGGATTTGTTCGGACGGCTCGATGAAGGTCCGGCCCATATACTGGTTCCGGATGATCCCCATGCCGTAGGGAATGCCGCTCTCGAACGCGTAGCCGATCGCCGCCGGTGTGCCGCTGTCCGGCACGGGGCAAACGAGATCGGCCTCAACAGGCGCTTCTTTCGCGAGCTCGACACCGATCTGGCGGCGGGTCTCATAGACCGAGCGACCTTCAAGGATGCTGTCGGGACGCGAGAAATAGACGTGCTCAAAGATGCAGAAGCGGGATGGCTTTTGCTCGAACGGTTTGGAACTCGTGAGCTTGCCGTCGTTGGAGATGACGACCATCTCGCCGGGTTCGATCTCGCGCACGAACTCTGCCCCGATGATGTCGAGCGCACAGGTTTCGGACGCCAGCACATAGCCTTTGTCGCCAACTTTCCCGAGGACCAGCGGGCGCACGCCACGCGGATCACGCACACCGATGAGTTTGGTGCGGGTCATGGCGACAACAGAGAACGCGCCTTCGACACGACGAAGCGCGTCTTTCATGCGTTCAGGGATGTTGCGCTGCAGGGAGCGGGCCATCAGGTGAATGATGCATTCCGAATCCGAGCTGGATTGGAAAATCGACCCACGTTCGATCAACTCGCGACGCAGCGCATCGGCATTGGTGATGTTGCCGTTATGCGCAATCGCCGCGCCGCCCATGGCGAATTCGCCGAAGAAGGGCTGAACGTCACGGATCGCCGTGTTGCCTTTGTTGCCCGCTGTGGAATAGCGGACGTGGCCAATGCCGATGGACCCTGGCAGGGTCTCCATCACCTTTTGCGAGGTGAAGTTATCGCGCACATAGCCGAAACGGCGTGCGGACTGGAACCCCGCTTCCGTGTCATGTGTGACAATGCCGCCAGCTTCCTGACCGCGGTGTTGCAGGGCATGAAGACCAAGCGCAATGAAAGAGGCAGCGTCAGTTACGCCGATAGCGCCGAAGACACCGCACTCTTCTTTGAGTTTGTCGTCATCGAACGGATGGGATGGGGGCAGGGTGCTCATCAAAGCTCCGAATCCTTTACCGGATGTAATCGCCCCTCCTTTAAGGGGTCTCGATCAAAGTGTCACGAAAGGATCATAAACCAATTGATCACATCTTTGGAGATGATCGCTTGCGAGAGGCGAAAAAAGAGAAAGGCGGCCAGTTGGCCACCTTTTTTCTGATCGGGCTTGTCCTTACTGGGTGCAGGTGGACACGAGCGTCTCGTAACGCGCGGTAATCCAATCCGGCGCATCCTGCGGCAGGCTTTCGTCAATCTTGTCTTGCGAGCGGGCAAAGACCTTTGCTGTGCGCGAGTTTTCAAGCACTTCGATCGGATCGCCCGTCGACACGCGGTCCACAATCACAAGCGCAATCGCCACGAGCAAGATGCCGCGCAACACGCCAAAGAGGAACCCGAGCCCCTGATCAATCCCGCCAAGCGCAGACCGTTGAACCGCGGAGGAGAACAGAGGCGTGAAAATAGACACCACAATGAGCGCCGCCGCGAACACCGCGAAAAAGCCCGTGATGACAGACAATTCGCAAGATGTGCCGATGTATTCACCGAGGTAGGGCACTTCGCGCACCAGCGGCACGGCCTTCGGTGCGAACATGTAGCCGAGAATGGCTGCAACGATCCATCCGGCGATTGCCATGCCCTCACGCACGAAACCGCGCGAATAGGCGAGAATGGCCGAAACGACGATGACCAGCGCCACGATGCCGTCGATGAGTGTAAAGCCTTCCATGGCGCCTCACATGTTTGCCGACGCTAACCCGCGCCGAAGATATCTCCCACAAAGCCAACAAGATCCCGCATTTGACGGAGCTCCATCCCGCTGGCCAGTCCCGCCTTTGTTTGGGCGGGGGCTATGGCAGAGGAAAAACCAAGTTTTCGCGCTTCTTTCAACCTGTTTTCCGCCTGACCCACTGGTCTAAGCGCCCCAGACAGAGAAAGTTCCCCGAAAACAACACAGTCTTTAGGCAGTGCGGCATCTTCGCGCGCCGAAAGAAGCGCGGCGGCGACCGCGAGATCGGCGGCGGGCTCCGACACTTTCATGCCGCCAGCGACATTGAGATAGACATCCAGACCCGCGAACGGAATGCCGCAGCGGCTTTCCAAAACCGCAAGGATCATGGCGAGACGCGATCCGTCCCACCCGACAACAGTGCGGCGCGCCTGCGAATGCGGGGAGGGGGCGACGAGGGCCTGAAACTCCACCAACACAGGCCGCGTGCCTTCAATACCGGCAAAGACAACCGACCCGGGCGCCGGTTCGTCCCGTTCGGACAAAAAGAGCGCAGAGGGGTTCGTCACCTCCGACAGACCGTCGCCCGTCATTTCGAAAACTCCGATCTCATGCGCGGGACCAAAGCGGTTCTTCACAGCGCGCAGCAACCGGAACTGATGGCCGCGCTCGCCTTCGAAATAGAGCACGGTGTCGACCATGTGCTCGACGACACGCGGACCGGCGAGTTGTCCTTCCTTGGTCACGTGGCCTACGAGAATAACAGATACGCCCCGCGTCTTCGCAAAGGTCGTCAATTCATGCGCGGCGGCACGCACCTGAGACACAGAGCCGGGCGCACTCTCGACATTGTCGGCCCACATCGTCTGAATCGAGTCGATGATGACAAGATCGGGCTCTTCTTTCTCCAAGGTCGTGAGGATATCGCGCAGATTGGTCTCCGCACCCAATTTAACCGACGCCTCTGATAACCCAAGCCGCCGCGCCCGCATCCGCACCTGAGCAGGCGCTTCCTCGCCGGAGATATAGACGACCTTCAAGCCGCTATCTGCAAACCGCGCCGCCGCCTGCAACAGCAAGGTGGACTTTCCGATCCCCGGATCACCGCCGACCAAAATGGCAGAGGCTTCGACCAGCCCGCCGCCCAACACACGGTCAAACTCCCCGAGACCAGACGCCGTGCGCGGGGGCGGGGCCTCTTGTGTCGATAGCGTCGAAAGAGGAATTTCCTTGCCGCGCAAACCACCTAACGTCTTCGACGCCGGCCCCGCCTGTGACAGCGGCTTCTCCTCCGCAATCGTGTTCCACTCTCCACAGCCATCACAGCGCCCCGACCACTTCGTCGTCACCGCGCCGCAATTCGAGCAGACAAAATTCTTTTGCGCCTTGGCCATGGAAAACTCCCGATTGTTCTTGCTTCGTTCTAATCTGCCGCGCGGCGCATCCGCAAGGGGTCAGGTCTTTTTCGTGATAAAAATACTCAATCCGAGGCTCGCCAGAATGCACGCCGTAAACAGGTATAGCCCCCAGCCCACCTCAATCCGTCCGACACCAATGCCCTTCGCCAAGGTGATATAGATCGCGATCAGAAACACATCCGCCATCGCCAAACGCCCGAGATGAAAAAGCCAGGGTTTGAACCGATCTGACATCCGGCCGGAGAGCATCCCCTCCAGAGCAACAATTTTCGCGAGCGGCGCGATGATGGCAAAAACCACCACTATCACCGCGAGGACCACATCCTTCTCCCAAAGGCTCGCAATCCCCGACAGCACGGAAATCTCGGATAACCCGAACAGTGGTAACAACCCCGCCCGCATCAGCGGCGCGACCCACGCAATGGGAAACAGGATCAAGAGTGACAGATTGGCGAGGCGAAGAGGGGACATGGAGTGAACCTGCACCTTCCGTCCTGATCAGCGGAGCGTCTCGATCGGACCTTCCGAAGATCCGGTGATAAACTGGTGCAGGTAGGGATCTTCCGCGGTGTCCATCTCGGACACAGGGCCATGCCAGCGGATTTTGCCGCGATGGAGCATTGCGACTTTGTCAGCAATTGCGCGCACAGAGGTCATATCGTGCGTGATGGTGAGGGCGGTGGCGCCCATTTCCGTCACGATCTCGCGGATCAATTCGTTGATGACGCCCGCCATAATCGGGTCGAGTCCCGTCGTAGGTTCGTCGAAAAAGATGATCTCCGGATCGGCAGCAATGGCGCGGGCGAGGCCTACACGTTTCTGCATCCCGCCGGAGAGTTCCGCCGGAAACAGGTCGGCCACATCCGGCCCCATGCCCACGCGGCGGAGCTTTTCAATAGCAATTTCTTTGGCTTCTGCCTTCGGACGTTTAAGCGATCCGCGCAGGAGGCGAAAGGCGACGTTTTGCCAGACCGGCAGGCTGTCGAACAGGGCCGCGCCCTGAAACAGCATCCCGAACCGCGCCAGAAACGCATCGCGGTCGCCGGTGGCGGTGATGTCCTCACCATCGACCTTGATGGTGCCGCTGTCGGGGGTGATGAGGCCGAGCACGCATTTCAGAGTGACGGATTTTCCGGTGCCGGAGCCGCCGATAATAACACAGCTTTCGCCCCGCGCGACATTCAGGTCCACCCCGCGCAAAATCTCTTTGGAACCAAAGGCCTTATGCACACCGTCGAGAGAAATCATGTCGCGAAAAATGCCTGTGTGAGGAGAAAGTTGGCCGCGAGGATCAGAACGGCGGCGGCCACAACCGAGGTTTTCGTCGCGCGCCCGACGCCCTGTGCGCCGCGGCCGGAGTTCATGCCGAAATAACAGCCCATGAGTGTGGCGATCCCCCCAAAGGCTGCGCCTTTCACGAGCGAAGATACAATGTCGGGCGTCTCCAGAAAATCTACGGTGTTCTTGAGATAAGTCGACGGGTTGAAGTCGAGGGTGTTCATGGACACGAACCAGCCCCCGAAAATGCCGAGGGTGTCCCCAACGGCAACGAGAAGCGGCACGGTGACGAGACCTGCAAACACGCGCGGGGCGGTGAGGTATTTCATCGGGTCTGTGGAAAGCGTCACGAGGGCGTCGATTTGCTCAGTGACCTTCATGGTCGCAATCTCTGCCGCGATGGACGATGTGACCCGTGCGGCCATCATCAGGCCGACCATCACAGGGCCAAGCTCGCGCACCACGCCGAGTGCAACGATTTGTGGCACGACTTCTTCGGCGCCGTAGCGGGAGCCACCTGCGAAAATCTGGAGGGCAAGCGCACCGCCCGTGAACACGGCAGTGAGGCCCACGACGGGGAGCGAAAGATACCCAACGTGCACGAGCGCATGCAGGTATTCCCGCACGTAGTAGGGCGGCGTCACGATATGGCGGAACGTGGCCAATGCAAACAGAGTGACATGACCAATCGTCGCAAGCGCCGACAGCACGACCGCGCCAAGCGCGGCGAGAGGGCGGGTGAGCACCATCATCCGATATACCGGCGGCGATAACGTGCGCCCAGAGAAGTCAGAATTTCATAGCCGATTGTCCCGCCAACAGTCGCGAGATCGTCCACGGTCTGCAGCGGGCCGAGCAGATCGAGAGAGCGCGGCACCTGATCCAGATGCGTGATGTCGACCGTGATCAGGTCCATAGACACGCGCCCAACGATCGGGCAGGGGGTGTCATTGTCAAACAAGACGGCCTTGCCAGAGATGTGACGTGTGATCCCGTCGGCATAGCCTGCGGCGACCGTCGCGATGCGGGACGGCTCTTCTGCGGTCCATGTGTTCGAATAGCCGACAGTCTCGCCAGTCTGGACATCGCGGACCTGAATGATCGGGCACTCAAGGCGCACGACGGGTTTCGCGTCCTCGTATGGTAAGCCACCGTACAGGCCGATGCCCGGACGCGTGATGTCGAAATGATACTCCGGCCCGAGGAGGATGCCGCCTGTCGCAGACAGGGCGCGCTTCACATCCAGACCATCGGTCATTTCGCGGAAATTCTTGAGCTGAAGGGCGTTCATCTCATGCTCAGGCTCATCCGCACAGGCGAGGTGGCTCATGATGAGGTCCGGGCCGGCCTTCATAACCAACTCTTTCACCGTCTCCCACTCGGGCGCTTCGAGGCCCAGACGGTTCATTCCTGTGTCGAGCTGGATGCCGAACGGTGCGTTCGGAAGCGCCTCGAAGTGGCGAGTGATCTGGTCGAGCGAATTGAGCATCGGCACAAGGCTCATGTCCGCAATCATATCGGTGTCACCCGACATATGGCCGCCAAAGACGCCGATCCACGGGGACGGGCCGACAGCTTCGCGCAGTTGCACGCCTTCTTCCGCTGCGGCGACGAAGAACCGGTTTACGCCTGCCTTGACCAACGCGCGGCCAACCTTGCCTACGCCGAGGCCGTAGGCGTCTGCCTTGATCACGGCGGCGGTTTCCACGGTATCGGCGGAAAGTGCATCCAATGCGCGCCAGTTGTCGGCGATCGCGGTGAGGTCGATATGAAGAAGTGATGTGCCCATAATGGTTTTTTGGCCGCCCGAGCACAGAGTCGCAAGCGCTATTCGCGCTTAAGGCCCTGCGCAGGCGGTGTGCAGCCTGTTAGTAGTCGTTGTTATAACCTTGGTTCTCGCGGGCGAGGTTCCCGAACCGTGTGAATTCGGCCTCGAATGAGAGTTCGACCGTGCCGATGGGACCGTGACGCTGTTTGCCGAGGATCACCTCGGCTTTGCCATGCAGACGCTCCATGTCCTGCATCCACTTTTCCATTGCCTCGAGGTTGTCGTCATCGGGCTTTTCACGCTCTTTGTAATACTCTCCGCGGTAAACGAACATCACCACGTCGGCGTCCTGCTCGATGGAGCCGGATTCACGAAGGTCGGAGAGCTGCGGACGTTTGTCGTCACGGCTTTCCACCGTCCGCGACAGCTGGGACAGGGCGATCACGGGGATGTTGAGTTCTTTCGCGATGGCTTTGAGACCCATCGAAATTTCGCCGATTTCCTGCACACGGTTGCCTTCGGTCCGCGACGTGCCGCGCACGAGTTGGAGATAGTCGACGATCAGGAGATCGAGACCATGCGTCCGCTGCAGACGACGCGCGCGGGCGGCGAGTTGGGAAATCGGGATCGACGGCGTGTCGTCGATGTAGAGAGGGCAGGACTCTAGCGTTTTCGCAGCTTCAACAAAGCGGCGGAATTCGTCCTCCGTCATGTCACCTTGGCGGATTTTGTGCGATGAAATTTCGGAGGCCTCGGCGAGGATACGAGCGGCGAGCTGCTCTGAACTCATCTCGAGAGAGTAGAACCCGACAACGCCGCCTTTGACCGCGCCCTGACGTCCGTCGGGCAGGGTGCCTTTCTTATAGGCCTTCGCGATGTTGAACGCGATGTTCGTCGCGAGCGAGGTTTTCCCCATCGACGGACGACCTGCGAGGATGATCAAGTCGGAGGGGTGCAGGCCCCCCATCTTGCGGTCGAGGTCGATCAGGTCGGTTGCAACGCCGGCCATGCCGCCGCCGCGCTCGTAAGCGGCGTTCGCGTTCAGAACGGCCTGTGTCACTGCGGACAGGAAGGAGGTGAACCCGCTCTCTCCCTTGCCTTGTTCGGCCAAGGTGTAGAGGCGTTGTTCGGCGGCGACGATTTGTTCGGCCGGATCACGCGAATCCTGACCGGAGGACGCGGAACCTGCGATCTCATTGCCGAGTTCGATCAACTGGCGGCGCAGGAACAGATCATAGATGAGCTGCGCATAGTCGCGCACAGCGTAGGTCGAGATGGCCGATGCCGCGAGTTTCGCGAGATATGCCGGACCGCCGAGTTCCTTCAGGCCGTCATGGTCCTCCATATAGGCCTTCAACGTCACCGGCGATGCGAGCATGTTCTTGGAGATGCGCTCCGCGGCTTTCTCGTAGATGTCCTTGTGGACCGGATCGAAAAAGTGGTTCGGCGAAATGATCGACGCGATTTTGTCAAAGGAGTCGTTGTTCGTCAGCAGCGCACCGAGGAGCTGTTGTTCCGCCTCGATGTTGTGCGGCACGGCGCCCTCATAGGGTGTAATGAGGGCCGCCTTCGGGGTGTCCGAGGTCTGATCTGAGGCTTTGTCTGTACGAATATCCTGAAGATTGGCGATGTCACTCATCCAATACGGTCCTCTGGCTCTGCTCTGATTGCCCCGTGAGTCGCGTCTTATTGCGCCGGGTTCATGATCTTTAGCGCTCTCTGACCAGGCTTTCAAAATGTATAACCTGTGGAAAACTCCGCTGCTCTGCAGCATTCCTCGCTAAAGGGCTGGTATGCATGAAAAACGCCGCCCCGAATAAATATTTCGCGGGCGGCGCTGATCTTTTGGGCGCTTTCGCGCGCAGCCTCTTAGGCTTTCTTGTGCTTCTCCTGCCACGCACGCGGCGCGCTGAGGAAGTTCTCGACTTCTGCGAGGGTGCTTTCGTCGAAAACCTTCTGCTTTTTCGCCTCGGCCAGAACGTCCCACCATGTGCAGAGGCTGATGAGTTTCACGCCGTGATCGCCGAGCGTCTTTTCCGTTTCCGGGAAGATGCCATAGTAGAAAATCACAGCCGTCCAGCCGCAGGTCGCGCCAGTTTCGCGGATCGCATCGACGAAGGAGAGTTTGGAGCCGCCATCGGTGGTCAGGTCTTCGACCAATAGAACACGCTGGCCTTCGGTCATTTCACCTTCGATGCGGGCGTTGCGGCCGTAGCCTTTCGGCTTTTTGCGCACATAGGTCATCGGCAGGCCGAGACGTTCCGCCACGAGCGCGGAGAACGGGATACCAGCCGTTTCGCCACCGGCGATGTTGTCGAAGGCCTCGAAACCGGCTTCGCGCATGATCTGAACCGCCAGAAAATCCATGAGCGTCGAGCGGATGCGCGGGTAGGAGATCAGCTTGCGGCAGTCGATGTAAGTCGGCGACGGAAGGCCGGACGCGAGGATGAACGGATCTTCCGGGCGGAAGTTCACAGCGCCGATTTCAAGCAGCATCCGCGCGGTCAGGCGGGCAATTTCGGTCTCGTCTGGGAAGGAAGTCGGGATCATTTCAAGGTCTCTTTGTTCAGGCTTCCACGGACCAGTGGAGCGGCATTTGCGGGTCAAAGACGGTGACAGGGCCCTCGGGTGTGTCAATCTTTGCCGGATAGTTGACCGGCGCGCCTTTTTTGAGCGTGAGTTTCATCTCGTTGAGCGGGAGACCATAGAAGGTCGGCCCGTTGATCGAGGTGAATTTTTCGAGATTGTCGAGCTTGCCTTCGGCTTCGAACACTTCGGCGAGGATCGACATCGTGTTCGGCGCGGTGAAGCATCCTGCACAGCCGCAGGCCGTTTCCTTCGCGCCATCGAGGTGCGGCGCGGAATCGGTGCCGAGGAAGAAGGTCGCGTCACCAGAGGTTGCGGCCTCTACGAGGGCAAGGCGATGCGTTTCACGTTTCGCCACCGGCAGGCAGTAGTAATGTGGTTTGATGCCACCCACGAGGATGTGGTTACGGTTGATCACGAGGTGGTGCGTCGTGATCGTCGCACCGAGATTGTCACCACCGGACCGGGCGTAATCCGCGCCGTTTTTGGTCGTGATGTGCTCCATGACGACTTTCAACTCGGGTGTGCCGCGACGGATCGGGTCGAGCACTTCGTCAATGAACACGGCTTCGCGGTCAAAGATGTCCACATCGCCGTGCACGACTTCGCCATGCACACAGAGCGGCAGGCCGATCTCGGCCATTTTTTCCAACACTGGCTTGACCTTATCAAAGTCGCGCACACCGGAGGCGGAGTTCGTGGTTGCACCTGCAGGATAGAGTTTCACCGCTTTCACGAGGCCGGACGCATGGGCGAGTGCGACGTCCTCGGGATCGGTTTGTTCGGTGAGGTAGAGCGTCATCAACGGCTCGAATGTGCCGCGCTCGGAATTGGCGGCGAGAATGCGTTCGCGGTAGGCTGCAGCGTCATCCATCGTGACAACGGGTGGGACGAGGTTCGGCATAATAATCGCGCGCGCGAAGTGACGGGCGGTCTCAGGCAGAACAGCTTTGAGCATGTTGCCGTCTCTGAGGTGCAAGTGCCAATCGTCAGGGCGGCGGATGGTAAGCGTGTCGGTCAAGGCGTCCTCCGTTCTTGCGTCGCACTCCCCTTACCCCTTTCGGGAAAGACATTCCAGTGCAACGATGCTGCATATTTTTTAAGCGATCGGTCAGAATTTTAATCGTGGCATCCGAAGGCGTTACCGTGCAGGATTGAAGCTCCCGAGCCCGCGCGGCTAGGGTCAACGCGACTTGGAGGACTGAATGCTCGATAGCGCAGTTAAGACACCTGATGTGACCCTGCAGCGTGTGCGCGGCCGTGGGCATGTGCTTATGGGCGTGTCCGGCCTCAAAGACCTACACCAATCCGGCTCCGCGAAAGCGATGCTGCCGAAGGTGCACAGTAAAGTGCCCGAGGTTGTTTTTCTCAACACATCCGGCGGATTGACCGCGGGCGACCAGCTCGATTACCGGCTCGAAATTGAAGACGGTGGATCGCTCGTCGGCACCACGCAGACCGCCGAGCGGGCCTATGCGTCGCGGGTCGAGGGTGAGGCTGCAAGTGTCTCCGTTGCTTTGAGAGCGGGAGAGGGGGCGACGCTCCACTGGCTGCCGCAAGAGACAATCCTTTTTGAGACATCCCGTCTCAAACGTCACACGCGCGCCGAGATTGCGGGGGATGCAGAGTTCCTGTTTTCCGAAATGATCGTGCTTGGCCGCACTGCGATGGGCGAGATGATCGACACATTGCACCTGAGCGACCGCCGTGAAATTATTCGGGCGGGACGAGTCGAATTTATGGAGCCGCTCGAAATCGACGCCGGACTTCTGGCGGCACGCGAAAACGGCGCAACGCTCGCTGGTGCGCGCGCCATTGCGACGGTCGGTTTCTTTACCCGTGGTGCAGAAGATGTCGCCGAGCAGATCAAGCGCCTCTCGCAAGACGGCGTTGTCGCCGGTGTCTCCGGCTGGAACGGCAAGCTCGTGATCCGCGCTCATGCTGCGGACGGATATCCCCTGCGTCGCTATGTGGCGCAGGTTTTGAATACACTTCGACGCACGGCCCTACCGCGCGTTTGGCAAATCTAAGAATAGAGGGACAACATGCAACTGACCCCGAGGGAAAAGGACAAGCTTTTGATCTCGCTCGCCGCAATGGTGGCGCGTGGACGATTGGAGCGTGGCGTGAAACTCAACCATCCGGAAGCCATCGCACTGATCACGGATTTCGTGGTTGAGGGCGCGCGCGACGGAAAAGCTGTGTCCGAATTGATGCAATCCGCAGCACACGTCATCACACGCGACATGTGCATGGAAGGCATCCCCGAGATGATCCACGAAGTGCAGGTCGAGGCGACGTTCCCCGACGGCACGAAACTCGTCACCGTCCACCATCCCATTCGCTAAGGAGCAGGCCTATGATCCCAGGGGAATACTTTATCGCCGAGGGCGAGATCGAGCTGAACGCGGGTGCCGAGGTGACCGTTGTGACCGTGTCGAATACGGGTGACCGTCCGGTGCAGGTTGGCTCGCACTACCACTTCTACGAAACCAACTCCGCGCTTGAATTCGACCGCGAAGCGACCCGTGGCCTGCGCCTCGATATCGCCGCCGGCACCGCCGTGCGGTTTGAGCCAGGCCAGACACGCGAAGTGTCTCTCGTGCGGCTGTCCGGCGCGCGTGAGGTTTACGGGTTTAATCAGAAGGTGATGGGCAAACTGTGATCCGCACCGTCCTCATATCCTCTGCGATGCTCGCGCCGTCCCTCGTGATGGCCGATGAGATTACGTGCGAGGATGCGATGACCCAGAGCGAGATGAACGCCTGTTCGTATGACGCCTGGGTCGCTGCGGATGAGGACCTGAACGACACCTACCGTTGGGCGATGGAGGTGGCCTCCGGCTGGAGCGAAGGGGCGGCAGACGCGCTGCGTGCCGCGCAACGGGCCTGGATCCCCTACCGCGACGCCGCCTGTGCGGCCGAAGGATACCTGTTCGAAGGGGGCTCCATGGAGCCGCTCATCGTCAACACCTGCAAAGAATACCTGACGCGCCAGCGCACCGAAGAGATGCGCGCCGTCTATGAGATGAATTGAGAGTGACTAAAATGCCTGCAAAGATTTCCCGCGCGACTTACGCCGACATGTTCGGCCCGACCACCGGCGACAAGCTCCGCTTGGCCGACACAGACCTGATTATCGAAGTCGAGAAAGACCTCACCGGTCCATATGGCGAAGAGGTTAAATTCGGCGGCGGTAAAGTGATCCGTGATGGTATGGGCCAGTCACAGAAATCGCGTGCCGAGGGTGCCGTCGACACCGTCATCACCAATGCGCTCATTGTCGACGTGACCGGCATTTACAAAGCCGACATCGGTCTGCGCGACGGGCGCATTGCGGGTATCGGTAAAGCGGGCAACCCCGACACGCAGCCGAACGTCGATATCATCGTTGGTCCGGGCACCGAAGCCATTGCAGGCGAAGGACGCATCATCACCGCAGGCGGGTTCGACAGCCACATCCACTTTATCTGCCCGCAGCAGATCGAAGACGCGCTGCACTCCGGCCTGACCACCATGCTCGGCGGCGGCACCGGTCCGGCGCACGGCACGCTCGCGACGACCTGCACCCCTGGTCCGTGGCACATTGGCCGGATGCTTCAGGCGCTTGACGGTGTTCCGATGAACATCGCGCTCGCGGGCAAGGGCAACGCATCCCAGCCGCAGGCCCTCGTAGAGATGATCAACGCCGGTGCGGCGGCGATGAAGCTGCACGAAGACTGGGGCACGACACCGGGCGCGATTGATTGCTGTCTCGCTGTGGCGGATGCGATGGACGTGCAGGTCATGATCCACACGGATACGCTCAACGAGTCCGGCTTTGTGGAAAACACCGTGAAGGCCATGAAAGGCCGCACGATCCACGCCTTCCACACCGAGGGCGCAGGTGGCGGACACGCGCCGGACATCATCAAGGTCGTCGGGGAAGAGCACGTTCTCCCGTCCTCCACGAACCCGACGCGCCCCTACACGGTGAACACACTCGAAGAGCACCTCGATATGCTCATGGTGTGTCACCACCTCGACAAATCCATCCCCGAGGACGTGGCCTTCGCCGAGAGCCGTATCCGTAAGGAAACCATCGCCGCCGAAGACATCCTGCACGACATGGGCGCCTTCTCCATCATCGCGTCCGACAGTCAGGCCATGGGCCGCGTCGGCGAAGTGCTGATCCGCACGTGGCAGACCGCCGACAAGATGAAGAAACAGCGCGGCCGTCTCGCCGAGGAAACTGGTGACAACGACAACTTCCGTGTCAAACGCTACATCGCGAAATACACCATCAACCCGGCGATTGCGCATGGCATGTCGACGGAGATCGGCTCCATTCAGGTCGGCAAGCGTGCTGACCTCGTGGTGTGGTCGCCTGCCTTCTTCGGTGTGAAGCCGGAAATGGTGCTGCTCGGTGGTTCTATCGCCGTGGCTCAGATGGGCGATCCGAACGCCTCAATCCCGACACCGCAGCCGGTCTACACCCGCCCGATGTTCGGCGCGATGGGCCGTGCGGTCGAAAACTCCGCCGTGCTCTTTGTGTCGCAAGCGGCGCAGGCGAACGGTGTTGGGAAGGCGCTAGGCCTCGCGAAGCAAACTGTTGCCGTGGAAAACACCCGCGACATCGGCAAGTCGCACATGGTGATGAACAGCGCGACGCCGGAAATCGAAGTGAACCCGGAAACCTATGAAGTGCGCGCGAACGGTGAATTGCTCACCTGTGAGCCCGCGAAAGAGCTGCCGATGGCGCAGCGCTACTTCATGTTCTGATCGAAACTCGGGCAATTTGCGCCCGATTGAGAGAATTTACAGCGTCCCTTTGGGGCGCTGTTTGTTTTGTTAGCGCCGAATGTCTCAAAAATTTGCCGCAGCGCAGCATCGCGCTATTGTCAAAGTCAGGGAGTGAACCAAAACAGAGGTTCCAAACATGACGCACACGGCCATGATGCCCGCGAATTTCTTTCGTATCTCTCCCGCGCTGAACGCGCGGCTTGATCTCTTCTTCACCAATTTGGGTGTTGGCCCCAACGCCTACGCAGTCCGGCGCAAACGCCTGTCGGAGCTTGCGCGGCTCGACTCCATGTCGGATGAGGCGCTCGCGGATTTGGGTGTGACGCGCGACCGTATCCCGCATTACGTGTTTCAGGACATGTTCTGCGTCTGACGGGTCACGCGCTGCGGGTCTGATCCGTGACGTGGTTGTCCGCCGCGATCCGGTCTGCATAGGCCTCGAGCGCTTCGGCCTCTGTGACGGCGTCCTCTAGTGTCGCAGGTTCGATGTGCGCGGAGCCTTCTTCAGCAAGATGAGCGAGCGGGCTGAGGGAGACATGTTCGGTCGGGCGCAGGTCTTTGGGTGTCGGCTTTTCCTCGTAGATCTGAGGCGCAGTTTTAGGAGTCCTCTGTCGGCGCGGAGCAAGCAGCACGACCTGTTCCGCAGCTTCGGAAAAATAACGCGGATCATTCAGAATTTCTTGCGGAAGCACCTCCGGACGCAGCCTTTTTGGGCATCGCGTCTCAATGACGACATCACACTGTGTCCCAGCCACCCGATCACTGTGTTTTTCGGTGGCGTAGCCTCGAATTTCATCGCAAAGTTCGGCCTCACGCTGCCGCAATTTCGCCAGTTCGGACCGGACCTCGGCGAGCGCGTCTACAGTCGCGATCATCCTGAGTTGCGGCGTCTGGGACGCGGAAATTGTGTGCGGATTGATGGTCATGGGCAGGGTCTCCTTGCCCGACATTTGAAGGCGAGTCGGTTAAGAATTCCCCAAGGCCGACCAGGAGAAGAAGATGAGTGCGACGAAAGCCTACGAGGTTCGGCACGGAGCCGGCGCTGAGGCGAAAGATCATTTGACCCTGACCTATGATCAACGGTTGCTGAGACGCAAAAAACTCACGACAGAAGGTGGCGACGCGATTTTCGTCGATCTGCCGCAGACCGTTTCCGTGGCCGAAGGCGATGCGTTCGTCTGTGAGGACGGGACGGTGATCGGCGTGAAGGCCGCCGCCGAGGAGCTGTTCGAAATCACCGGCGATACCGTGACGCGCTACGCGTGGCACATCGGGAACCGCCATACGCCGTGCGAGATTGCGCCGGATCGACTGGTGATCCAGCGTGATCCGGTTCTGAAAGCCATGGTCGAACAACTCGGCGCGACCGTCACGGAGATCATTGCGCCCTTTAGCCCCGATGGCGGGGCCTACGGGCATGGCCGGACAATGGGGCATGATCATGGCCACTCCCACGATCACGCGCATGATCACCACCACGATCACGGGCATTCCCATGAGCACGGTCACAGCCACGATCATCACCACCACGACCACGCAGGGCACAACCATTCCCATGACTGATCGCGGACTTCTCACGCTCACGCAGTGGCTGTCACCGTCCTTTCCGCTCGGCTCTTTCGCCTATTCGCATGGGCTAGAGTGGGCCATCTCGGAGGGACAGGTACGCACGGCTGAGGACCTGCAAACGTGGCTCGAGATGATCCTCACGCGCGGCGGCGGCTGGGTCGATGCGGTGTTGCTCTCGCGCGTCCTGAAAGGCGACGACCCCGAGGACACGGGCGCGATGGCAGAGGCGCTTGCGGGCACAAAGGAACGCTGGCTCGAGACGTCCGAGCAGGGCGCGGCGTTCGTCAACACGGTCGCGCAAATGGGAGGTCCGGCGCGTCCGGCGCGGGCGCTCCCCGTCGCAGTCGGTGAGGCGGCGCTAGGTCTCGGGTTGGACCCGCGGACCGTGATCGCCCTCTATCTACATAGTTTTACATCCAATCTCGTGTCTGCAGGCGTGCGGTTTGTGCCGCTCGGGCAGGCGGCGGGGCAGCGCGTTTTGGCAGCGCTACACGACGTGATCGAAACAGTCGCGGACCGTGCGAGCGAGGCCACCATCGAGAGCCTCACGACAGGCGCGTTCGCAGCCGATGTCGGTTCTGCGCTGCACGAAGACATGGACGTTCGGATTTTCAAGACGTAAGGAGACAGCATGGCATCCCCTAACGGACCCCTGCGGGTCGGGATCGGTGGCCCCGTGGGCGCCGGAAAAACAACATTGACCGGAGCGCTCGCGAAAGCGCTGTCTGAGACCCACTCGGTCGCCGTCATCACCAATGACATTTACACGCGCGAGGATGCCGAGGCGCTGATGCGGCAGCAGATTTTGCCGATGGAGCGTATTCGTGGCGTGGAAACGGGCGGGTGCCCGCACACGGCCATTCGCGAAGATGCGTCGATCAACCTCGCCGCTGTGGCCGATCTGACGGACAAAATCCCCGACCTCGATGTGATCCTGATCGAGAGCGGGGGGGATAACCTCGCCGCGACGTTCTCGCCGGAGTTGGCGGACCTGACGATCTATGTGATCGACACGGCGGCAGGGCAGGACATTCCGCGCAAACGTGGGCCCGGTGTCACGCGCTCTGATCTGTTGGTGGTGAACAAAATTGATCTCGCCCCTTATGTGGGCGTCGATCCTGTGCTGCTCGAAGAAGACACGAAACGCGCGCGTCCCTCGGGGGCCTATGTCATGGCGTCCCTGCGGCAGGGCAAGGGCGTCGAGGACATCGTGCGCTTTATCGAGGATGAGGGTGGGCTCGGTTGAGCCCATCCACACCCATTAGCCGAGGATGATGCCGATCGTCACGGCGCCGAGGCCCATAGCAGACACAAGCAAGGCGATGAGGTTCAGGCTCACGACCTTTTGCAGGCGGGCGCGGATTTCCTCGTCAGTGCCGCCGAGTTTCTTGGCTTTGAGCGCGGCCATCACGCAGTAGATCAGCAATGCCACCCCAGCGAGTGTCAGAACCACGCCACCCCAGATCAATGCGTCCATAGTTGCCTCCCGGACCAAGTCGAATACGTCAGGGGACCGCCTAACGGCTCCGAGCGCATCAGGCAAGCATTTGCGACACAGGATCTGCCCCAAACGTGGCAGGTGGCACACAATTGCGCATCGAGATGATGAGCGCGAAATGGGGGCCTCCCCAGCCTTGCCATAGCGTGGGGCAGCGGGTAGGGATCAGGCCTGAAAATTGCATAAGAATTCGTGAGGAAGGTTCAAAGATGATGGATGAGGACAACGCATCGGGTCCAAGCGCGTCTTACCGTGTGACGGCAGATGAATTGCGTCAGTTCGTAGAGCGTTTCGAGCGTCTCGAACTTGAGAAAAAAGACATCGCCGATCAGCAGAAAGAAGTGATGGCGGAGGCAAAAGGTCGTGGCTACGACACCAAAGCCATGCGCAAACTGATCGCGCTTCGCAAGAAGTCTGCTGACGAGATTGCCGAAGAAGAGGCCATTCTCGATATGTACAAAGAAGCGCTCGGCATGCGCTAAGGCGCAGTTGGTGCTTTGATGAATTTGGAAAAGGCTCGGGGTTCCCGAGCCTTTTTTCATGTCAGGGGAGAATAAACTCGACCCCGTCCATCTGCTGGATCCGTTCGAGATCGTCTTCATAGGCGTCGGTCAAACGCTCCACGAGTGCCGCATTCCAACCGGGCAAGACGATTTCTTCCTCATTGGCATCTTCATCGTGGTGTTCGAGGAGGAACTCCTCGAATAGGCGGTATTTGTCGCCCTCTGTTTCGGGCGGGTTCTCATGGAGGCGTGTGCGGAGCGCCCGCAGCCCGTCGCGTGTCATCACCGTATTGAGAATTTCAAGCTCTCCGGTGAGCCGCACCGACGCATCGGCTCCCGTCATTTCCCGCAGAATTTTGCCCCACGTGATGGGGGTGTCCTCAAACGCGAAGCAGGTGAGTTTGACATCCGGACAGGACCGCCGGATGCGCTCAACAAAACGCGACCAGCGAAGTCTTCCGATATCGTAGCCGTTCAGAAACTCCTCGTAGGTTGGCGTCGATCCGCAGGCTTTGATCGCTGCAGGCACAAAGGTCGCCGGATTTCGAAGGCCGACGAAGAATTCCATCGGGCAATCCGCGAAAACATTTCTGAGCCACGGCAATTTGAAATCCGCTTTCGCATAGAGCCGCCCGTTCTCGAAAATCTTCGATGGCACACAGATGACTTCATCGAAAGAAAGCACCA
Source organism: Celeribacter litoreus (assembly GCF_020165855.1). Taxonomy (GTDB): domain Bacteria; phylum Pseudomonadota; class Alphaproteobacteria; order Rhodobacterales; family Rhodobacteraceae; genus Celeribacter; species Celeribacter litoreus. The sequence goes on from NZ_JAIUFY010000015.1 coordinate 266,109, forward strand.
TTCGATTGCAGTCATCAAACGAAACAAGTTCGTCGAGAAGCATGTCCTGCACCTCCGGCGGGGCAGGGTGCCTGTTCACTTTTTTCATGAGTGTGGGCAGGACGCTACGATAGTGCGTTTGTGCGGGGACAGCGATCCCATGTTTTGCGAGCACAGCTTTGTTCTTTGACAGGCGCTGCACGAGATAACTCCCGAATGTGCAATGGGTCCCAATGTGCATGGAGATGATCATCGCCCGACTGCTTTCCTGCTTTCGCGTCAGATTGGAGTGCCGACCGTCTCTCTGTCTAAGGACAAAGATATGAATAGATCGGAAATTTTGGCTGTCTCGGAGCGGTAATATAAGGGCTTTTCTGGACAGGGAAACCGAATTCGCCTATCCGGTGTGAATGACCGACCAAATGACTCAGCCATCAGCCCGCGATGCCCGACCGGATGCCCGACAGCATCATGGGCTAAAGCGCGTTTCCAAGTTCTCGGGCTGGTCCGTCGGTGCGGCCGTGATTGCGCTCATTGTGCTCATGCCGCTCATCGCCGTCGTTTGGATTGCTTTCCACCCGAGCGATAATATCTGGCCGCATTTGATGGAGACAACGCTGCCACGCTACATGCGCACCACGGCGATACTCGCCTTTGGTGTGGCGGGGCTCGCGGCCTGTGTTGGCACAGGCGCGGCGTGGCTCGTCTCAATGTATCGCTTCCCATTCTCCAAGACGCTTGAGTGGCTGATGTTGCTGCCTCTTGCGATCCCGGCCTATGTCGGGGCCTATGCGCTCGTGGATTTTCTCGAATATGCAGGGCCTGTTCAGGGCCTCATGCGGAGCGTGTTCGGTTGGCAAAGCGCGCGCGACTATTGGTTCCCCGAAATTCGCTCTCTCGGCTCTGCCATTGTCGTGCTCGCGGCAGCGCTCACTCCCTATGTCTTCTTGATGACGCGCGCAGCCTTTCGCGAACAATCCGGCTCCGTCTATGAAACCGCGCGGGCGCTCGGGGCAGGGCCGTTTGAGCGCTTTTGGCGTGTCGGCCTCCCTCTCGCGCGTCCTGCCATCGCTGCAGGCACAGCGGTCGTCATGATGGAAACCGTCTCTGATTACGGAACAGTCTCCTATTTCGCAGTTCAAACACTGACGACTGGTATTTTCACGACATGGCTCGAAGGCGGCAATGCAGGCGGCGCATCTCAAATCGCGTCCGTCGTCCTGCTCGTCGTGTTCCTGCTCGTGGCGTTGGAGAAGAGCTCGCGCGGCCGCGCACGCTTTCACCAAAACGCCCGTCAGGCCCGCCCCGTGACCCCGATTCCCCTGAACGGCATCCAAGGGTGGCTCGCCACAGCGCTCTGTGCTGTGCCGTTCCTGATCGGTTTTGTCCTACCCGTCTCTGTCATCACTCACCATGCCATCGGTGAGCCGGAACAATGGGCACGCCCCGGTCTTATCTCCGCGTTCTGGAACACGCTCACGGTTGCGGGTTCCGCAGCCTTCCTCACGGTGATTGCGGCGCTCTTCATGGTCTATGGCGTGCGCCTGACAGGCCGCAAACTCCCGCGTCTGATCCTGCCGTTTACCACCCTCGGGTACGCAGCACCCGGCGCTGTGCTCGGGATCGGCATTCTGTTTCCGCTGGCCGGGTTCGATCACGTCCTCGCGGACACGGTTCTCGCGATTACCGGCTATGATCCGGGGCTTCTCCTGACCGGCACCGCCTTCGCAATCGTCCTCGCCTACGTGGTGCGCTTTTTCGCCATCGCCCAAGGCGCCACAGACGCAGCCCTGGGTCGCGTGGCGCCCTCCTTACCGATGGCCGCGCGATCCCTCGGGCAGAGCCTCGGAGGCACCCTGCGCCGCGTCTACGTGCCCCTCATTCGCGGCTCTGTCGGCACAGCACTCTTGCTCGTCTTCGTGGATTGCACCAAGGAACTCCCCGCAACGCTCCTGCTCAGGCCGTTCAACTACAACACCCTCGCAACCCGCGTTTACGACAAGGCCTCGCTCGAACAACTCGAACAAGCCTCCCCCGCAGCCCTCCTTGTCATCGGCGTCGGCCTCATCGCCGTCCTCCTGCTCGCACGCTCCGAAAACGCGGCCGACTTGAGTTGAAAAACTGCTTGCACGCCCCGAACACAGCGCTTAAATGACGCCCGAGTGCCCCTATAGCTCAGCTGGTAGAGCAACTGATTTGTAATCAGTAGGTCCGCGGTTCGAGTCCGTGTGGGGGCACCATTTCAATCCTAAAAACCTTTTAAATTCATATGGTTAATCTATATTGAAGATTTTCAATACACCCCAATATCCACCTTTCGGATTTTGCTGCTTTCGCCGTTTTTTCACTATAGTTAAGCCTCGATAAATTTGGCTGATCAGATTTCTTGGCATGCCTCCAGTTTGCCGACCTAGCCTTGGTAGATTCTCAGGAAAGTTTGGAAACGCCATAAATTTGCGAAATTGCTTTGGTTCATCTTGGGACGTTTAGAACGTCCATTGAGAGAGATTTTTTTATGTCCGATTTAGAACTTCAGAAACTTTACGATGTTTGCCAAAAATGGTCTGCGCGCCATCGACCAAACATCTGGCCTGTCGATGTAGAGATCAAACGTCTCCCCCGGCCGAGCTACGATGGTGACAATACATATAACGGATTTACAGGAGCCGAGCGCCGCAAGGGCGATCAGGTGCTTCAGGTCCTGCGGCGCAGGGGGTTCATTGATCAGCCCGAACGGTGCGACATCTGTGGCGTCACGAACCGGATCGGATTTCACGGAGAAGACTATTTCGACCCATTCTCATATGCGGTCCTTTGTTTTCCCTGCCACATGGCACTGCACCGACGTTTCAAATCCCCAGAAAATTGGCAGGCTTTGCTGGATCGACATTCAGAGAGCCCCTGGATAGAGGACTATCGCACCCTTCCGCTCGAAGAATATGATTTCGCGGGATGGCTGCGAGCAAATACCGACGGTCCTCATGATGTCGTGAAAAGGGTCTGGGGCGAAAAGGACATTCGAGACTATCAGCCACGCAAAAAATCCGTGCCGAAACCTAAGATTTTGCAAATCATTCAGGAGGCGGATCCGTCAGAAACGGAATGGAAGGCACTCATGGTGCTTCTCAACCACCCTGGGTCAACCTCGGAAGAATTGACCAAACATATGGGATGGGAAGGCAAAAGCGCCTGGCATTTGGTGTTCGGCTCATTCTGTCGACGCCTTGAGCATGCTCTGGGCCCTGCGCCCAAAGTCAAAACACGCAAAAACGCCGATGGGAGCCCTGCAAAGTTTTACATTGGGCTGCTTGCGGATTTCGATGCTGCGACGCGCACGTTTAATTTGAAGGCGCAGGTGTCGAATGCACTAAGATTGGACGACTCCTAATATGATGAAGGTCAACTAACTGCGTGGTTTCCCTTCTCAGGCTGATACTTAGTATCCTCATTGGACCTCCTGTGAAACTCGACTGAGTAGCCTTCGGCTTTCCCGCTCGAGAACTTCACAGAGTTGATGCCATCTATTTAGCATGCCTTACTTTCAAATGCGGCTTAGATCAGTTCCCAAGCTCCGTAAGCGTCTGGTGTCGAAGGCAACATGCCGTCTCTCCTGAACTGCTCCGCCATACTCTCGGCTATGATGGCTGGGCTTCGGCTCGAAGTAGCCAGTGCCTTCGCTAGCCCTGAGACGTCTGCTGAGTTGTCTCCCATCGGCCAGAGTGCCTGCTCCGCCAGTTTTCGCTTCCGCTGCATCAGGCTCTGCAACAGACTGTCAAAGCTCTGCGCGCCAAGTTCAGGGTGTAGTGCTAAGGGAATGTGAACAGATACAGGCCGCTCTTGCCCAATTCGATGAACGCGGTCGTTGCATTGTTCTTCGACGGCAGGGTTCCACCAGCGAGACAAATGGATCACATGTGTCGCGGCGGTGAGCGTTAAGCCCGTGCCTGCTGCCTTTGGCCCCAAGATCAGCATATCAAAGCCACCGTCCTTGGTGAGGTGCCGCTGGAAGCGGTTAACAATTTCCTGCCGTCGCGGGATCGGAGTGTCACCGTTTATCACATCAATTTTCTCTAAGCCGAACAAGTGTCGCACGATTTCGGCGAACCGAAACTGCATTTCTCGGTGCTCGATGAAGACTAGTACACGCTCACCTGCATCGTGAATGCGCTGCAGGATGTCGACCACGGCCTCCAATCGCGCACTCTGTGCGACAAATTCGTCAGGTGACGTTACCTTTGTAGCACCAGGATGGACAGAAACAGAGCGAATGTGATGCAGCATCTTTAGTGCGGCACCGGGGCCACCGTTAGCGAGCTTCAGTTGCGCGAGATCATAAGCCTCTGCCTGGACCTTGGGCATAAGCCGAGGATGTAGATAACGACGTTTCTTCGGCAAATCCTTTGCTACCTCATCCTTCAATCGCCGCAGACCCAGCGGCGGAAGACTACCACGCGGCTTAAAAACACACGCGTGGAGTTCGGTCATATTCCCTGTGTCGGGCGTCGCGTACTTCGCCTTGAATTCTGATCCCGCCCCGAGACATCCAGGCGCTATGCGATCCATTATCGTCCAGAGATCGATGGCCGCGTTCTCGATTGGAGTGCCAGTGAGACCAATTCGGAAGTCCGCGTTCATCGCCTCGACCGCCTTAGAAGCTAGAGTGGACCGGTTCTTAATATTCTGGATCTCATCCATCACCATAGCCGAGAAAGGAATTTTCCCGAGCGAATGCTGGTAGTTCGCAAGCGTCGTGTAGGTGGTTAAGAGCCAATATCTATGGGCCCGCCCATCTTCAAACGCCTCGTCTAGCCACTCCAAATCCAATTGGGGTAATCCAGATTGGGTCTCGACACCGCGCGCATCATACCGCTTCTGCGAGCCGAGCGAGGAGCCGTAGAGTCGAATTAGAGTACCGAAACCACGCCCTTGCACGTGTGTTTCGACCTCTTGCTCCCAGTTTTTGAGAAGTGAGGTGGGGGCCACGACGAGGATCGGACCGCGGTGTGAAGCAGCACTTTGCTTCATGTGGTCTTTGAGCCAAGCAAGGAAGGAGATTGTTTGCAGTGTCTTGCCGAGCCCTTGCTCATCAGCGTTCAAAATACCCGGCAGTCCGGCCTGCCAAGCCTCCATCGCCCAATTGAAACTCACTTTCTGATGGTCTCGCAGGGGAGTGCGAATGGTCTCTGGGAGTGTAACCGGGATAGTGGCCATACGCCTCGATAGTTTGGCTTCCCAAGTCAGTTCCTCGTAGTTTCCTTTAGCGTCGAGGATAATGGGCCCGTCTCGTTCAGGAAGTGGCTCGTCGTTATCGGAAGCCAAACTTTCGAGCCCTTCTCTCCGTAGAATTTCGCCCTCGACCGCCGCGAGACGAGCTGGCGTGACCTCTACCTGTTCACCTGCAATCTCAGCCTTGCTGTCTGCCCCCGTTTCAAGGGTAGACGCCATGTGATCGCGTAAGGCGCGCAATTCCGGTTCGGAGAGAGATTGTATTGCTTCTGCGATATGTTGGGCGAATGCTTCGGGTAACCACGTTGTCCCACTGGGATCACCCATTTCCGAACTTCTTTTGTAGACAATCACGCCTGTCACGCGCTCAGAGTATTCACGGCTCTCAATAAGAGCGGGACCGGCAATGGATTCAACCATTTCGGCCTGTTGTGCGTCATCAAGCCCGTCGAATTGACCAGTCTCTGATAGATGCTTGTTGACAGCTTCTGTTATTAACGCGCGCGGATTTTCTATGAAGGCTCGGCGTTCCTCACGCGGACTTTTCTGAACGCGGGTCATTGCTTCCAGAACGGGGGCGGCACCTTTGTCGATAACCAAGTACGCGTTGTTGCCAAGCTGATATGCAGGCCGTGCACCAAATTGATGGAGACGATATTGAAAAACGGCTAGCGCCTCTCCGCGAAGTTCAGCATTCGCTTCCGAAATGTCGTCGGTGATACCAGCACTTTCGAGACGCTCAGCCGAATAGGGAACAACTTCAAACTGTCCGAGAGAAGCGTCAGGCGAAATCGAGAACCGATCAGCTATTCGCACTTCAAGCCCTCTCAAGAAGGCAGTCATCGAAAGCCCCGCCATCTCTTGATTTGCAGGCATTTCTGAATCGATCTCTGAGTCTGGTTCTATCGCCCGACGAAACTCGCTGAGTGCTCGCCAATGGTCTTCTATTGGGCGGTTCGCGTCGAACCTGTCAGCAAGATCCAGTGCTCGTTTCATCCATAACGGGATGCGTCGGGGGCCCATTGAAGTTTTTAAGATTGACCCCGTGCGTTTAGGAGCTTCGCGTCGACCTTGTCGCGACCACTCGTAGTGTAGATTAAAATCTGGGCGCCCCAAAACACCTGTCACATCTGTCTTGAGCATCAAATCGACTGTTCGCGGAAGGCCTAAAGCCTCAGCGCTAATCGCTGAGAGGCTCGCTGCGGCATCATGCGAAATTAGAATGTGGTCAGACGCAATTGTCACCTCCTCAGGGTGTGTATCACCCCAAGCGCGCAGATCGCCGATGGCGAATAGTAGATCCCGATCTTCAGGAGCTAGGTCTGTAAAGCTCCGCTTGGTAGACTTTGATGTGATACGGGACAAAAGCCCATGTTTCGCCTGTGGGAAACTGATCTTAATGGCAGCTTCATTAATCTCACTCTGTAGCGAATAATCAGACATTTTGTAGTACCCACTGTGACCAACTCGGAATGGAAGTGTGCGATTTAGAGTTGGTGGAGACCCTCATGATGTCATCACAGTAATAGGATCGTTCGTAGAGCTTCGGGGCTCGTTTATCATCCACGCGGAAGATATGTGTCTTGTAGCTGTGGCAGCCATCGACGACGATCTTATTTCCCATCCTCATAATTAGAATTGATGTGCTTCCACCTCGATCGAGTTGACGACCGAAACGCCTATTCATGTCTGTCCCACCGCTACGGACTAGGTTTTGTTGTGCAAAGCGACGGGCCTCTGCTCCGAAAGCAACCCATGCTTCATCGATCATTTTATCTTCATAAAGCTGCAACCAAAAATCCCTACGGGGAGGCCACATGTGACTGTCCTGTGTAGCCGTCACCATGTCGCAGAAGAACTTCATATCCTGATGCGTTAGCCATCGCAGAAGGACCGCACGAAGCTCAGTGTCAAAACCGGACCAGATGCCGCCCGAGTGCAGACGCGGGTCATTCCATGCTGAAATGATCCGCTCGGATAGTTCATTCCGAAGCGCATCTGATGGTGTCTTTTGTCGCCAAACAGAGAGAAGTGCTTCAACAGCAGGTCCCGCACCTGCCTGCAGAACGGGCCCCTTTTCAGGCGTAAGCCAATTGAAGAGTTTTTCCCGCGCGCTTTCCTCTGCGAGATCTGGAGAAACGCGTTGGAAAAAGACCTCTTGTGCCGCCTTCGCCAGGCCAGACGTATGCGGCCTACTTAGCCCCAGACTCTTGAGCAGCTCGTAGGCGCTGTCAGCATCAAGCATGAGCTTTCCGAGTTCGAGAACGGCCGTATCCGGACGAAAGAGGCTAGGTAATGCCGCTAATAGCTTGCGGAAACGCCCGCCAATATCTTCAATCCGCTCAGACAGGGCTCTGGCAAGTAGCCGCGTGTGGAGTGACCCAGGCGCGAAACTATCCATATAGACGCCCACCATCCCATCGAGGAAAGCCCCCGGCTCACGCGTAGCTATTTCAGAAAGATAAAAACTATGAACAGGCTCAAGATCTGCTCGCTGTCTTCTGTGTTCGTCGAAAACGGCGACGGCTGCGGAGATAACACGTTGGGTTGAAATATCGTCCCATCGCCACCCTTCGACCCGCGAAAGCATTTCTAGCGCAAGCTTTTCTCGATCTCGCTCTTCAGGTTTAGGCGCTGCATCAGGCCAGCGGGAGAGTATGCCCTCAACCGAGCGGCGAATTCGGTCGAGCGGTGGCAATGCCCGAGTTCGAAGCGGTAATAGTCGCTGCATATAGGCGCTGGCTGCGACTGAATTTTCGCGCGCTTCGTTCATTCTTGGGCCCCAATTCCCTCAAGCGCTTCACGTATGACTTCGATCCCGTTCGTGTCCTGTGGGGTAACCATAATAAACCGCAGATCGATGCGACGGTTCGTAGCACGTCCCTCAGGAGTGTCATTTGACGCCACAGGGCGGTCAGGGCCGTAGGCAGCTACAGAAAGAACGGGCTGCTGTTTCAAATTGCGATGTTGCATGACGCCGTCTGCGGCGTTCGTCATGGCAAAGAACGTGTTGTTCGCCCGAGCCGCCGAGAGATTTCGGTTTACTTGATCGGTGCCGACATTGTCGGTGTGCCCCTCGATTTGAACTGCCTCGATCATTACGAAGCCAGGGTTGCAGCTCTCATTGAAGCTAGATGCATCGCCGAGAGTGTAGCAGGGTAGAACTTCATCGAGCCGTTGAGCCAAGCGGGAGACGATCTCTGCCTTGTCATATCTGAGGGATGAACGACCCGAGGCGAAAAGACCCTCGCCTTGGAACCGAAGAGCATCGCTCTCCTCACTGAGTTCGACCTGAAGATCGGGAAAGTCGGCACGGATTGCGTCACGAAGTCTGACCAGGACCTGTCTGCGGACTTGGGCGACTTGCGCGAGATAGGCTTCGAGTGGGTCCACCTTCTGCAACTCTTCAATTTTTTTCTCGAGTTCCTTGATGCGGGCATCTCGATCACTGAGTTCCTTCAAAAGGTCTTCAATCCGTTCAGCACGGATTTCAGCTAGTTCTTGCCATTCGTCGCGCTCCAATTCGAACGCGTCGCGTTGCGCCACCACTGTGTCATATTCTCGCTTCGACACGGCGTCTGGATCGCGCATCTGACTCGCGAAAAATGCAAGGAGGATCATCATGATGAACAAGAACCCGACGGTCATGTCCGTCATAGATACGAAGGCGCTTTCCTCTTCCTCCTCATGCCGGATCTGCTTTGCTTGCGCCCTCATGCACGTCCCCTAGGCTGGCTTGGCAGAAAGGCTTCTGCTTGCTCAACGACGCTCTTGAGCGTGTCGAGACCGGGCGCCAATGCATCACGCATCTCACCTACATGATCTTGTGCCGTTCCCAGTGCAGCCTCCAGCTGGGCGTTGTATTCTTTGAGAGCTTTGCCCAGCATTTCATCGATTTGGTCGAGCTTGTCAGCCTCGGTTGAAAGTTGGGAAATAGCTGCGCGTGTTGCTTCGAGATTACGTCGTATTCCCTCGCGCTCAGTTCCGAGCGCTGCCTGCGCAGTCTCCAATACTTCGGTGGCCCGCTCGGAAACGGAAGCGGAATTCCGCATGAGAGTGTCAGATACGGACTCCACGAGCTCACTAACGCGACGCAGAGTGGTTTCTATCCGCTCGTGCGAGGAGCGGATAGGCTCAGCCGCTGAAGTTAGTGTTTGGCTCGCCGATCGGAAGCCTTCTGATGCCCCGTGAATTGCATCGGCCCCTGCATTCATGCCTTGGGCCGCACTTTGGGCTTCGGACGCACCGCGTTGTACTGAGGCAGCCATTTCAGCGAGACGCGCGCTTACTTCTTCAAGCCTTGAAAGCAGTTCTTCGCCGATTACTCCTCCCATGTCCGCTCCGAGGCGGGCTATGTCGGCGCTGGTTTGGGAAAAGCTTTCCAGCAGAGCTTTGCCAGCTCCGGTAATGGCTTCGCCAGCTTCTTCAGAGCTGGACGCCATACGTTGCTTCGCCGCTTCCGCGCTTTCTTGGCTGGCAGCTTCCAACGACTCTCGAAAGCCTTCGGCGGCTCCACGCATTTCTTCGGCAGCTTTTCGCATTGCTTCCGCGCCTTGCCCTGTATTGTCGCGAATGCCCGAGAGTGTTTCGTTCATAACCGAGAGCAGTCGATCTGCTCCCTCGTTTATCGTTGCGGTCGCGGTGCTCCCGCTCGCCGCGACTTCAGAACGCATCTCTGATATTGCGCGAGCCATTTGATCGAGCGCTTCCCGCAGGCCGTCTCCGGCCTGATTGTTGGTTGCACTCATGCGATCTACCATCACACCGATCCGGTCTGTTGCTTCCCCCAAAGACTCGCTTGCTCGCGTCAGCGCGTTGCCGACAGAGTGCGACAACTGCTGTGAAAGATCTCCGACGAGGCCTTCCATACTACTCGTCCCCATTGACGATACCCGTTCGAAGATCGGGTCCATTTTGGACGAAATGGCGGTCGTAATCGCTTCAGGCAGGGCGTCGAGCGGCTCTATAAGTCGATCGATCATTCCGGTGCCGATTGCTTGTAAGTGTGCCTTCTGCTCCTCTGCAGCTCTCAACTGGCGAAACCCAATGTCCTCTAGGCTTACAAACACGAGGCGTCGCTCAATCCCGGTGCAAAGTCGATGCAGGCAATGATCCAGTTTGTTCTGACGAGACCGCAAGAGATACGTAAAGATGATTGAACAAAAAAGGCCGACCAAAGACATGATGAATTTTGCGGAAGCAATTTGCATGAAATTCTGCATAGCGCTGTCCATACCGCCATTGGCACTATTGTTCATCGACTCTGAAAATTGATGCAGTGCGGCCACGAGCCCGAGAAACGTCAAAAACAAGCCCGTCGAAACAAGCGTATTGGGCACAATACGAAAAATCGCGGGACCGAACCCAAGATCTTCAATATTTAGAAATGATGCAGGACGGATCGAGTTTCGCATTCTGAGCGGGCCGTCAATGTCATCAGGCACGACTGTTTCATTGAATTCGTCCCAGGCTTCCCAGATTGTCTCGCGGGGCCCAGGTTTGCGGTAGTCTTCCGTCAATCCATGTTTAAATTCGTCATACCCCTCCGCGAATGCCTCGATGGTTTCAAAGGCGCGGATCCGTTGGTCGAGTTCCTTTATCGCACGCATCTGTCGATGTGTTCTGAAAATGTACCAAATAGCGAGAATGATCGTAGCGATCGCGAGTACGAGTGCGATTAACCCGGGGCTGCTGTCAGATTTCGTCAGTAGTTCCGCAATGGCAATAATGCCATTCTTGATTTCCACACCAACCGCATAGCCAATTTCATTAAGCACAGGTACCTCAAAGTCTTGCGAGTCTCTTAAATGCTTAAAACTCTATGTTTCGGCACCGCCTGCGACAAGAATAAAACGAAATACATTTCGGCCACGAAGATCCGGTTTTTCCGAAGACAAAATTGGATCGGGCGAGCGCGGCTTTTGTGTTGGGGGTGACTTCGCGCCCCTTTCTTTCGATCGCGCACTCGTGCCATAACTCTGAAAACTGAAAAGCAATTTGAGGCGCGCATGAACGCTGTTGAAATCGAAGAGGCAATTTCCGCCCTTGCAGAGCAACCCTTCGATGCGGATGAGTTTCCCTATGACTTCCTTCTCGCCTTCGGGAATAAGGAAACCACGCTCAAGCGCCTGAGATCGGGTGCGTCTAACAAATCCGATCTCGGCGGCGTCCTCCAAACCAACAATATCCATATCAAAACCTGCGCGTCGGGGGAGGTCTCGGCCACACTCCGTGCGCTTCGCGAGAGTGCCGCCACCTCCAAGGCCAAGGCGAAATTCGTCCTTGCGACCGACGGGAAAACCCTTGAAGCCGAAGATCTGACCTCAGGTGATACCATCGCCTGCGACTATCCCGACTTCCCCGATCACTTCGGCTTCTTCCTGCCCCTTGCGGGCATCTCCACCGTCACGCAAATCCGCGAGAGCGCGTTTGATATCAAGGCCACCGGCCGCCTCAACCGCCTCTACGTCCAGCTTCTCAAGGACAACCCCGAGTGGGGCACCGCCGCGCGCCGCCATGACATGAACCACTTCATGGCGCGCCTCATCTTTCTGTTCTTTGCCGAGGACACCTCGATCCTCAACGGCGACGATCTCTTCACCGCCACCGTCACACAAATGTCGGACAAGGACAGCTCCAACACCCATGAGGTGATGTCTGAGCTGTTCCGCGCCATGAACACGCCGATCGACAAGCGGGCGGAGGCCAAGCTTCCCCGTTGGGCCGATGTGTTCCCCTATGTGAACGGCGGGCTGTTTTCGGGGAGCACGGATGTGCCACGCTTCTCCAAGATCGCCCGCTCTTACCTCCTGCACATCGGCTCGCTCGACTGGACCAAGATCAACCCCGATATCTTCGGCTCGATGATCCAAGCCGTGGCCGATGACGAGGAACGCGGCGCTTTGGGGATGCATTACACCTCCGTGCCGAACATCCTCAAAGTGCTCAATCCGCTCTTTCTCGATGATCTGAACGCCCAGCTCGACGCGGCAGGGGACAACAAGCGCAAGCTCGACAATCTGCGCAAACGCCTCTCGAAAATCCGCGTCTTTGATCCGGCCTGCGGGTCGGGCAACTTCCTTGTCATCGCCTATAAGGAGATGCGCGCGATCGAGGCGAAGATCAACGCCTACTGCGGCGAACCCGATCGGCGCTCTGAGATCAACATTGAGAATTTTCGCGGGATCGAGCTGCGCGATTTCCCTGCCGAGATCGCCCGCCTTGCGCTGATCATCGCGGAATACCAATGCGATGTGACCTATCGCGGGCAAAAGGACGCGCTGGCCGCTTTCCTACCCTTGGATTCGAAGAACTGGATCACCCAAGGCAACGCCCTGCGTATCGATTGGCTGACCGTCTGCCCGCCGACGAGCCAAAAAGTCGATATGCGCGGCGAAGACCTGTTCATGTCCCCGCTGGAAAAGGCCCAGATCGATTTCAAGAACGAGGGCGGAGAGACCTATATATGCGGCAATCCGCCGTTCAAAGGTGCACGAAAACAGAGCAAGCAACAGAAAGAAGATCTAAAAAGCGTTTTTGTCGGAGGAAATGACTACAAAGATTGTGACTATGTGTGCGGCTGGTTCGTTAAAGCGGCGGAATATTCAAAGTGCGCTAATTCTGAATTCGCGTTTGTTTCTACGAATTCGATATCTCGCGGTGATCAAGTTCAACACCTCTGGTCACGACTTTATCAAAGTGGAATGTCTATTAGTTTCGCTTATCAACAGTTTCAGTGGAGAAATAATGCGTCAGACAACGCGGGGGTTTGGTGTGTTATCGTGGGGTGTTCACCAAATTTCAACGGGACACGGAGAATCTTTGCCGATGCAGTGATGCAAGAGGCAGAGAAAATTTCTCCTTATTTGATCGCTGGCGCAGAGGGGTTTGTTTCTAAATTTAAAAAGCCACTCGCTTTGGATTTGCCCAAATTGGTGTCAGGCAACATGGCGCGTGATGGGGGCAACTTGATTCTGTCGGATAGCGAAAAAGAGACATTGGTCGCGAAACGACCTGAGGTGAAGGAATTTCTGCGCGAGCTTATAGGGACTACGGAAATCAAGAACGGGACGCGTAGGTGGGCAATTTGGATTAATGATGATGATATTGAAGAGGCCGAAAAAATACCCGAAATTCGGCATAGGATTGAGAAAGTAAAGTCGTTTCGACTTTCTTCTTCCGCTAAAACCACTCAGGGATATGCTGCTGTTTCTCATAGGTTTGCTCAGCGATGCCATCAGGATCGCTCCTCACTGGTGTTGCCAAAGAACACCGTAGAAGGACTGCCCTATATCACGCCGGATTTTGTGTCGTCTCGTACGATTACAACCGACCTCGCGTTCGTCTCATACACGAATGAGGTTTGGCTGCTAAGCCTCCTTTCCAGTCGAGTACATACTGTTTGGGCGGAGGCGATTTCCGGTGGCCTTGGTTCCGGAGTTAGATATTCGTCGGAAATAACCTATAATGCATTTCCCGTCCCCAAACTGACCGAGAAAAACAAAGAGGACCTCACCCGCTGCGCCGAGGACATCCTCTTGGCCCGCGAGGCACATTTCCCCGCCACCATCGCCGATCTCTACAAACCCGACGCCATGCCCGAAAACCTCCGCGCCGCCCACGACCGCAACGACGAAGTGCTAGAACGCATCTACATAGGCCGACGCTTCAGAAACGACACAGAACGGCTCGAAAAGCTCTTTGAGATGTATACGAAAATGACGACGAAGGTCGGAGGGGCAGTATGAAGCAGGCAGCGCACCATCCTTCACAGGAAGAGCTAGAGGCGTTGTTTGTCAACAACGCTGAGCTCGATCAGATCACGGCGTATCTCAACCGCTTCAATCCAATCCGTGTGATGAGGATGGAGGGCATGGAAATCCGCCACTCCGCAATCTTGGCTTGGCTGCTGGATCCAATCGAAAACCACGGGTTCGGAGACGCATTCCTGCGGGCGTTCCTAGCCCAAGCCCTTCGCGGGGCGGAAAACGCCGTGTTGACCGCCCTAGATGTGTCTCAGGCCGACCTTAGGGACGCGGAGATACAGCGCGAAAAGCGAAATATTGATTTGTTTGTTTCATCGCCGTCCAACGGATGGGCGTTCATCATCGAAAATAAGTTCCACAGCAAGCAAAGCAATGGGCAACTGGCGAAATACCTTGAGCGCGCCGAAGAGGATGCGAAAGACGCAAAGCTGCCGTTTAAGCATCAGGGTATTTTTCTCACATTGAACGAAGAGGCGCCCAGTGCTGATGTTGCCGAGAAATATGTGACACTGCGATACGCCGATGTGTGTAAGATCTTGGGGGCGTTGATGGCCGCAAATCAGACGCGCATGGGCTCTGAGGTCCAACAATTCTTAAATCATTACCTAGAAGTTATTCGAGATGCGACAGATATGAATGATGAACAAACAGACATGGAAACCTTGGCTCGCCAGCTCTATCGATCACACAAGAAAGCGATTGATTTCATCATGGAGCACGGGGTGTCTACTGAGTTCACCTTTGCCGTAGATCAAGTGTTTGGAGAGGGCCTCGATTATGGCGACAAGGCGAAAGCCGAGGGTATCCAAGTCATGTATCACTGGAGCAACCAGAGTAAATTTAGCTTTGTCCCGACAGCTTGGGTTGATGCGCTAGGGGGAGAGGAGAGCAAGCCTTGGACCGGTTGCGAGAACTGGTGGGCAGGGTTTCCAATAATCTGCTGGTTCCAACTCAATACGAAAGAAGATGGGGTCAAAGGGGCTTTGTTCCTCTACGCAGAAGTTGGTCCCATTGAAGATCCTGCCGATCGGAGGCACCTCATCGAAAGCATTCGGCAATGCGCAAAGGGAAAGCAGGAAAAACAAATCAAATTCGGAGCTAATGCCACCAAATCAGAAGCTAAGTTTTCAAGATTCTTAGATGGCAACAGCACTTCAATCGCTGATGTTGGCGACGCGGAAGCGATTGAAGCAGGCATTCGCAAACTCTTGCAGGATTTCGGCGCTGTATTCAAAGCTGTTGAACCCGTATTGATCGAATTTGCTGAATACGTGGCGGCTGATGATGACTGATAAACGCAACGTCCCCTCAGTTTCAGTGAGCATCGCCCAAACTGGGGCCTCAACAAGATCCAACGAACTCGGCATGCGCCAGATGCAAGAGCGTGCCTATGAGATGCGGGGCGAGCAGTATTTGCTGATTAAATCGCCGCCCGCCTCGGGAAAGTCGCGGGCGTTGATGTTCATTGCTTTGGATAAGCTCGAAAATCAGGGCTTGAAGCAGGCGATCGTCGTGGTGCCGGAAAAGTCCATCGGGTCGAGCTTTAACGATGAGCCGCTGAGCAAGTTCGGGTTCTGGGCAGATTGGCACGTGGAGCCGCGCTGGAACCTTTGTAATGCGCCGGGCGGTGATGACGGCAAGGTGGGCGCGGTCGGGCGTTTTCTGGAAAGCAGCGATCAGGTGCTTGTCTGCACACATGCGACCTTTCGGTTCACCGTGGACAAGTTCGGGATCGAGGTGTTCGACGATCGGCTGATTGCGATTGACGAATTCCACCACGTTTCGGCCAATCCAGACAATAAGCTGGGCGCACATCTCGGCGCGCTGATTGCCCGGGATAAGGTGCATGTCGTGGCGATGACGGGATCGTATTTCAGGGGCGATGCAGAGGCGGTTCTGTCACCCGAGGACGAGAGCAAGTTCGAGACGGTGACCTACACCTATTACGAACAGCTCAACGGCTATGAATACCTCAAAACGCTCGACATCGGTTATTATTTCTACACTGGGTCCTATGCGGACGAAATTCTGAGTGTGCTTGATCCGAGTGAGAAAACGATCGTGCATATCCCGAACGTGAATTCGCGTGAGAGCACCAAGGACAAACACCGCGAGGTCGAGCACATCATCGACGCGCTGGGCGATTGGCAAGGTACTGATCCTGTGACAGGATTCCAGCTGGTAAAAGCTCCGTCTGGTCGGGTTTTGCGGATCGCGGACCTTGTGGATGATGAGCCGTCAAAGCGCGATCGCGTCTCGGCGGCGCTCAAAGATCCCGCCCAGAAGAACAATCGCGATCACGTTGATATCATAATTGCGCTTGGCATGGCGAAAGAGGGGTTCGACTGGATTTGGTGCGAACATGCCTTGACTGTGGGTTATCGGGCCAGTTTGACGGAAATTGTGCAAATTATCGGTCGCGCGACCCGCGATGCGAAGGGCAAAGCGAAGGCGAGGTTTACCAATCTGATAGCAGAGCCGGACGCCAGCGAAGAAGCTGTCACCGAAGCCATAAACGACACGCTCAAGGCGATCGCGGCAAGTTTGCTCATGGAACAAGTGCTCGCGCCACGTTTCAACTTCACACCAAAAACGAAAGCGAGCGGCCCTGTTGAGGGATTTGACTATGGGCCTGACGGTTATAATCCTGACAAGGAAAACGTTGGTTTCGATGCTGAAACGGGTCAGATCCAGATGGAGATCAAGGGACTTACGGTTCCTAAAAGCGATCAGGCTAAACGGATTTGTAGCGAAGATCTAAACGAGGTCATAACAGCGTTTGTTCAGGATAAGCAGACGATTGAACGTGGATTGTTTGACGAGGAACTTGTGCCCGAGGAATTGACGCAGGTTCGGATGGGAAAGATTGTTGGTCGAAAGTTTCCCGAGCTTGATGCCGAAGATCAAGAGGCAGTTCGACAACACGCAATTGCCGCGTTGAACCTAACGCAGAAGGCCAAGCAGGTGGCGTTGGCGGGCTTTGATGCTGACGAAAAGACCAGCGCAAATACCGCGCTAATCGACGGCGTAAGGAAATATGCGATGGACGTGCGAGAACTCGACATCGACCTTATTGATCGGATCAACCCCTTTGGAGAAGCCTACGCGATCTTGGCAGAGTCGATGAATGAAGACAGTCTCAAACAGGTTGCGGCGGTTATCTCTGCGAAGAAGGTTAGACTGACGCCGGAAGAGGCGAGGGAGCTTGCGCACCGGGCTCTGCGGTTTAAGAAAGAGCGCGGTCGCCTTCCGTCGATTACGTCCCCGGATGCTTGGGAAAAAAAGATGGCCGAGGGAATCGCCTTTCTCGCGCGCATGAAACAAGAGGCTGCGAATGGCTAACAAATTCACAGACGAAGATGATGCGCTTCTTGCCGAACTTGGTATCGAAGTCGAGGCGAAGAAGGTTGTATCGCGCACTCCGCGAGAGGAGCGCATTATTGCCGGTTTCGAGGAGATCCAAAGGTTCGTGGAGGAGAATGGCCGCGTGCCCCAGCATGGTGACGAGCGGGATATCTTTGAGCGTCTATACGCAGTTCGGCTGGACCGATTGAGAGAACTAGACGAATGTCGTGAGCTTTTGTCTTCGATCGATGAGAAGGGGCTTTGGGAGTCTCAGCATGAACGTGCCGAAGCTCAAGGGGACCAATTGGACGATGATGCGCTACTTGCAGAACTGGGCGTTGAGATCGGCGGAATAACAGAGTTGAAGCACGTGCGTTCCAGCGCTGAAAAGAAAGCAGCCGAAGAAGTTGCTGGGCGCGAGAAATGTAAGGACTTCGAAAAATTCAAACCTCTCTTTGAGCGAGTGCAAGGTGAACTGAACTCGGGCCTGCGAGAGACGCGCAAGTTTGAGTTGAAGGCCGAGATCGAGCCCGGGCGTTTCTTTATTGTCGGTGGGCAAAAGGCTTATGTAGCCGACAAGGGAGAGACAACGATCACCGATCAGGGGCGAACGGATGCCCGCCTACGGGTCATTTTCGATAATGGAACTGAAAGCAACATGCTCATGCGATCTTTGCAGCGAGCTTTGAATGCTGATGGGGACGCAGGCCGCCGTATTACCGAGCCAAATGCTGGGCCGTTGTTTTCTGATCAGACTGCGGATGGCGACGAGGCAAGTGGAACCATATATGTTCTCCGAAGCCAATCTGATCACCCAGTTGTCAAGCAAAGCCGAGCCTTGGTGCACAAGATTGGTGTGACGAGCAATAGTGTTGAAAAGCGCATCGCAGGTGCGCAGTTGCAGCCGACGTTTCTAATGGCTCAAGTTGAAGTCGTGGCAACATACGATCTCTACAATATCAACCGAAGCAAACTTGAGAACCTACTTCATCGCGTATTTGCGCCCGCACAACTGGATATCGAAATCCCGGATCGTTTCGGGCGTCTGACAAAACCACAAGAATGGTTTCTCGTTCCATTTTACGCGATTGAGGAGGCAGTTCAGCGCATTAAAGACGGCACGATTTCCGGTTACGTCTACGATCCCAAAGAGGCGTCCCTAATCAAGGTCTCAGCTAACTAATTTTTGCCAAAAATACGTGTTGAGGGTATTTGTGGAGCTCTTCGTTTTCTTTCTCATCGGCCATCGTGCCGCCTGGTTCAGTTCCCATATAGGGCACCAAATTAACCATATAAATGATTTAATTTCATGTGTATGAAATGCATTTTCGTTTATTAATCCGCCCTGATATCCACCTAACGTACTTTTCTGCTTTTGCCGTGCCTATCCGCGACTGCGACGCACTGAAAGTCAGGCTCAACGAGTTTCAGTGCGGGGAGTTTGTCGACGCGCAATCCTTGATCGAGCGACGCTTCGAAAAAGCTCTCGTAAATATCAATCTGTGAGTGATGTAATCTGATCACGAAGTTGCCGACCGCATCTATCTTGGTGGAGAACAAGGTAACTGCCTAGATGCCTCACATCGAGGCTCCTAGATAGGCAATGGGCATTCATATTTAAAAAAATGAATACTTTGACTCCCAGTGATTTCCGCATAAGGTTGACGTATAGGTAATTTCGTTAGGGTTCGACTGTGATTAAGCATGTTTTCTTGGTGATTATAGCTTTGTTCGCGATCGATATCGTCGGGAGTGTCTCGGCTGAAGGGCGAGATGCTGACGCTGAAATTTCGACCTATATTTTCGAAAACTTGCCTCGCTATTTAGAGCCAGTCGAACTACACCTTTCCGTTCCCTCAATATCTACGATTGGCAACAAAAAGCGTTACATCTACGACTTCGATCTGAGTGTCATTCCACGTATGAGTATTTACGGATTGGTTCGGGAAGAAGGGCCATTCGCAATTGTCGTCCAAACCTTAAGTCCGAGCGATGACCTAAATATATCTGGAATTTTGGACATTCTCATTGGGCAAGATAGTAGCGAAGCTGGCGTCAACTTTAGTCAGGATTTTAGTATAATAGGACGCCCTCTCAATGATTTCGGGCGCATTGCACTTATTGCTGGCGAAGAAGAAACCGAACTACGGATATCTCAGTATCGCGATGAAGCGACTGCTCGAGCAATAGCTGAAATGAATGAAGAGATCGCAAAACAGCTTGAAGAGGAACGGGCGGCGGGAGAGGCCAGACTAAGAGATGAACGCACTCGTTGGGCAGAGGCACTCCTTAATCTAAAATCTGAACATGCAGAGCATCGTGGCAAAATCATTGCCGAACAAAGGCAACAGATTTCTGAACTGCAAACTGGATTGGCGACCGAACGTCAAAGTGTTGAGCGGCAATTGGCAACAGCACAAGACCTCATTCTGATGAGGAGTGAGTTAGATGGAGCGATAGAGAAAATTGCGCAGCAAGATGCTGCCGCGATCTCGACCTTTGAACAGATGAGGCAACATAGGATTAAATTTCTGCAGGCACTGCCCAGTACTTTTGCAGGTGTCGTTGACTGCAAGGATAATTCCAATCCGGACAATCGGAAAATGTCAGCGATCGAATTTGACATCGATGAGACATATTCATCTGGATTTGCTGCGACGTTTTACATCGACAACTCAAGAGACGTTTGGCACGGGCCGAAGCTGGGTGAGATTGCAATCAGAAATGAAATTATAGATTTCCCACTGACCATGGATTTCGCAGTGGACAAAATAAACGGGTACAATGGTGCGGTTGTACCGGAAGGTTTTCAACTGAAATTGCAAAGCGATGGGCGATTGGTTGGCGCTGCAAACTTGCCAGTGAATTGGAACGGAACGACCAGCGAATGGACATGTGAGTTCAGAATGTCTGGCTAACCGACAAGCTAATTTAAGGGGTACAACATGACACGACTGCTCGTAATTTTTTGCTTTTTTGCAACCTTGGCGCCCTCATGTGCATTCGCGCAAAATGAGTCGCCCGCTGCGAACATCGCCTTTGCTCGTGCGGTCGACCTGTATCAGTTAAGTTCCACTTTGGATCCGGTAGAGCAGCGCGAAACGGCCCGAGAGATACTAAGTCTACTAGATATGATTGTAGAGTCCTTTCCAGATTCTACGCCAGGGAAACGCATCCAAGAGGGGGGGCAAGTAGGCCCCATTGATATAGACGCGCTTCATCGCCAAACAGAACAGATATACGGTGATCAAGCAGCGTCGGACAATATCGAGGCCGGAGCGAACGCTTCCGCCGATGAAACAAATGGGCTTAAAGTGAGTGAAGGTTTCGACCTTTTCCCGTGGTACAAACGAATTATACCAACGGGTGTTCCGGATAGCGGTTATCGGTTTGGTGAATATCCCTTTTCTGGCCAGCGCACGCACACTGGAATAGACATTGTGAGCGCTTGTGGTGTCGACGTTACGACCCCAATTGATGGCGCTGTTATTGCTCAAGTGAAGGCGGGAGACACAGCATATTTCCAAACAGGCAACGCAACTTTGGTTCAATACGAGAAAGGCGAGGATGTTATTCATGTTTTTTTCTTCGGCCTTCAAAACCATAGCACGCGCGTCGATGATCAACTTTCTGCAGGAGATGTAATCGGTACTGCGGGTCGGATTCATGGAGCCGACAGTTGCGGCGTTCATATTGAAGTGCGATCAGCTAGAGATCCGTGGAATTTTGTAGATCCTTTGTGGCACGATATTCTTCCGGTTGGCGATTGGAGTCGAGATGAGTTTTTTCTCGACAACTGGCATGATCCCGTAACTTGGGCATATCGTGCTTCATTACCAGAAGGTATGGTACCAGGAGATACTATTCTGCTGCGTCGCGAGGACTGGGTTTCAGTATATCTCGACAAGCATGAAACTACTTTTGAAACAAAAGAACCAATCTTGATGCTCCTCGAATTGGACAATGAGCAAAATGTTGAGATTCAGGTAGACATTTCCCAATCGCAAGAAAGCCTAACCATTTCAGTGATCAAACGATTGGCTGATAGTGAGGAGCAGGATGCCGCGGCGCCGTCAGCAGAGTATAAAGAGTTCTCAATTCGCACTGCAGCTTATGTTGAGAGTGACCCCGAATTTGCGCTGTTTACACAGTCAGTATCGCTCTCCGCTTTTGAGGACCGGAATGGAGAAATTGAGATCGAAATTCCGCACGAGTACCTTCATTTTGCGGATGAACTAAAGCTCGAATTGGTCGCGACAGTTACGAAAGATGTTCTCTCGACTCATACGCTGTTGTTAGAAGATCTAAAAATAAGTGCTTTCGATGACCCCGTCGTACTACAGGCCATTGAACAATTGGTGCAGGAGACCAGTGAATGCGTCGACTGGTCAGAAAAAGACGGAGTTTCGATTTCCTACCCAGGGGCACTTAGCCCCGGCGGGACGATTCTACTCCAACGAAAAGATGGGGTGGGCGTGGTAGAAATAAGTCCACTGCGGTTTGGTTTGCTGAACCAAGCTATGAATTTGGCGCTTTCCGAATGTGCGGACACTAACATTAAGTGGATTGATAACAAAGTTAACTCAAGCTGGCCAACCTTCAAACTAGTGCTGGGAAGGGACGAAAAGTGATGCATATTCTGGGGATTAAGGTCATTAGAACCTTTCAAAGATCTACACTCTTTGCCATTAGTCTATTCTTGGCTCTTAGTACCGCCTCAGCACAAGCACAGACTGAAGACCCGTTAGCTGGTCTGTGTTCATCCATCGGTAGGCCGGTCAACTCGGATGAACTTCGACAACTTTCCCATCATACAATCCAATACGTTAGCTACGAGTACTCTGACTTAATCGGGGCTCTCGGGAGTGATCGCGGACGGAGTGTAAGGCATGCTACCGATGGTACGAAGTCAGCTCACTTCGTTGAGCTGACAGAACGACAACTTTGCTTAGAGACGTCCGAAGGCGAGAAAGTTTGCGGAGTTCCACTTCAGTGCAACTCGGAGGAGGCTGCGTACGTTCTACTAGATGAGGCTAACGCGCCTTTCGCCAGGATAAATCCGCCAGATCCAAAAACCAATTTGCCAACTGATTTTGACTGGGTTGATTTTGCAGGTGGCACCGCGAATATTGTTTTCGACGAAACTCAGATTACGACGCGTGGCACCTCTGCTTCCCGCGATCTGACAATGGAGAAGGAAGGAGCTTGCCGTGTCGGTAGTGGGTTTGCTCCGCTTGACAACAGTTTTGTGTATTTTGTTAGTCAGAAAAACTGTTCATCCGACGGGTACGCAACGGGCAAAGCCAACGTCGTTTACCTCACACAAGAAGGCGAAATTGGAGTTTTTGTAACTGGGCCCGGACGTGGCGTCCGAACTGAAAGAGGTGTGCTCCATTGGAGCTTTTCAGATGCACCTGTCGAATATGCGATCACTTGCGGCACGTCAGATGATACTGTGATTCCCAGTTCTGCTGAAGAGGTAGACTGGATCAAAGTTGATATCAAAGTGCGAAACCAAATTAATTTGGGATACGAGATTGTGTATAAAAAATTGGTTGAAAAAGGGAATGACCTTGTTCGCCAAATTTGTAAAACAGAACCGATCCCCGATTTTACGAACTACTCCTTTTTTGATGCAGAGGGCGATATCCGTTTAAGGCTTACCAGGGGTAATAGGCAGCTCAAGCATCTCAGCTCAGAGTTTGAGGCATTTGACCGAATAGCAGCCGATGTTGAGGATGTTCGCGCGACCGCTCTTAAAATGTTTGGCCGTCGTGTGCCTGACCTTTTAGTGCGCGACCACGTAGCAGAGATTTTACAAGACCTTGAACCCAAGTCCATGCTAAGAAACCTGTCTGACGGATTTCGGATTAATTCAGTTTTAACCCTCGTTCAGTTAACTCAAGGCATAAGTACCAGGATGCCATGGACATCCTCTGAGCCATCTTTCAATGGGGGGCAGTTCCAGTTGACCTGGAATTCTTTGTCAAAGGACCCCATCGAAGCCTTCTTTAGAAGTCACAGTGAACAAGGCTGGATCGACGTTTTAAATCACGTCGAACAGGACTTTTCTAAAACCCGTCTCAAGATCACTTGCAATATCTCAGCATCGGAAGCTCGTAATTTGCCTATCGACCCTTGGGTGACGATTGAAGCGCGTATGATTAGCTACAATTCAGATCAACTGGTTCTTGAGTGCAAAGCTCCGTAGGCAATGAGGGAAAAAGTAAATATGAACTTTCACCGCTTAACATTTCCGATAAGAGCAATTTTTCTCTCTCTTGCGCTACTTTGTGTGGTGCCTTCTGCGCAAGCAGAAGAGTTTGAAAATGCAGAGCAAGCGATAGAATATGCGTCACAATTATTGAGGGACGAAACTATCGGAACTGCAGAGATCGACGTGCTGCGTGATATTCGCAGGATTTTGGACCAGGTGGTCGACGAGTTTCCAGCAAGTGACTTTGCAATCAAAATTCTCTTTCAGGAGGAAGTATCGGGTATCGACGTCGCTCAGCTTGACGCCTTGATTTCAAAGAATTCTTTATCGATAGACACCCAGTTACAAACGGCCTCGAAATCCATTGCCGATAAAGATGCTGAGGAAGGCCTCATAGATCGCTCAATGTCAGAGTCTGAGGACAAGTTTTCGACTGATACAGAAAACTTGCAAGCGGACGTCAACACAGCTGTGTCGGACGCTTCTGAGCCCGCGGGAGCTGAGGTGTTGCGAGACGTTGCAATAGAAACTTCATCAGAGACTGAAAAGCAATCTGAGTCCAGTTCCACCGCAATTCTTCAAAAGTTTCCCGAAGATCTTCGGGAACTCGCTAGGGCCTTAGATATCTGTTACCGGCCGTCGATCTCCACTCAAGGTTTGGGTTCGGCGGAGGTAGGTTTTTCCTTAGGTCAAGATGGTGGGCTCGTCGGAATACCGTCGCTCGCAAATCCGGACACTGCAGATGAGAAAACACGATTGATATTTATGAACGTGCTTATCGCGCTGGATGGTTGCGCCCCGTACCCACCAGAGTTTAGCGGCAACGAATTTCTCGCAACGTTCACAGATAGAAATTTGATTGACCTCAAGCTTTTGACGGTACCAGAAGCGCCTTGGTTGGCTGCTGACAATAGCAGTTTTACGGCACTGAAATTAGATCGCCGATCAATCGCTGAAATCCAAGCTCGCCTTCAACTCATGGGTTATGATCCAAATGGTATCGACGGTGTTTACGGCAAGGGTTCACGTGCAGCGGTGACCGAATGGCAGGGCGCCAATTATATTCCATCTACCGGCTATCTGGATCAAAGGCAGTTAGACCGGCTGACCGCAGATTCTCAAAGTAAATTCGAAGTCTGGCTTGCAGAAGAGGGCAACCAATCGGTTCTCGATCGAGCAGCTCGGCCGAAAACTGTGGTCCAGAAATCTCGCAATGGATGGTATCGAGACAGTCAAAGACGGTATTGTCGCAAAACGATAATTGGCACTTGGTGCCAGACAAGTCGCCCTCGAGACTATTGACGCTATCGAGAGTTGGGAATGCTTCGGTTCGTCTAAACAGTTTCGAGTAAACTCATAAGTGGAATTAACTAATGAGGGTCTTTATCGCGAAAATGGAGAATAGGTCGGCAGCCCACGTAATTGAGATTTTGATACGGGTGTGCAATGCAGTTCTTGGAGCGTTTGCCATATTGCTGTCCGGTCCGGCCGCATCCGAAGACATTTTTTCGATGGCGCGTAATATGGCCGCGGACATCTTCCCAAGAGCAGAGCTCGAAAGGGTCGATGTAACACGGTATGGACCCGATCGCGCAGTTGCACGTTTACCCTTTGCCAAGGGGGATGGATTCGTCGAGATCGAAATCATTCGTTCTCCTGATGGAAAACTATTCGCAGTATCCGCACGCGAGGACGACTGGGTCTATCCGTATCGTTTTATGGTGCCGCTCGAAGGACGAAAGGCAAATCAGTTTCGAACATGCTCGATCTGTGACGATAGTTACGGGAACACCCTCGACTTACACTGGCCATCAGATACCTCCCCTGTCGTCTGGTTGACGGCTTCTTATCCTCGAGAGCATGAGGTCGTTTGGTATTTTGATCGCGATCTTGATGGAACATGGAAAGAAGGCTCCGACATGCTGATTTTCTTGGACGGAATTGGCGGCATCTGTTTTTCAGTGTACGAACTTGAGCTCGACCGTGAGTGCGATTTGACCGTTGAGGTTTTTTCTGGACACGGAACGATCGGCGATAATCACGTGTCTCTAGACATTGATGTCCCTGTTCTGGCGCTGACACGCGATACTCAAAAAGGGTTCCGAATGCGTTCAGAAATCTATGATAGCCGCGGTGCAATCGTCTCCGAAGATGGTTGGTATACGTTTCGTTATGATGACAGCGGATTGATTGAAGAAATCGAGTAGCCGGACCTTCTCCTAGTTCCAGCGACTAACTGCCCCAAATTAACTGTCGACGGACACTCTAGTCCGCGGCCTGCTCGCGCTTCGCGGCAGGCGTCACCACTTTTTTGAAACCAGTTCTTTCATCGTCGCCAGATCCAGCATCTGCTCGGCAAGCAACTTGTTCAGATTCGCGTTCTCATCCTCCAGCGCCTTCGGCCGTTTGAGCTCCGACTCCGTCACGCCGCCAAACTTGGCCTTCCAGTTGTAAAAGGAACCTTCCGACATGCCGTGCTTGCGACACAGGTCCGCGCATTTCGCGCCTGCATCGTGCTCGGCCAGGATGCCGATGATCTGGTAATCCCCCCGAAAATTGGGGGTATTTGAAAGTAGAATTTTCTCGAAAGATGACAGAGGAGATTCTGATGAAGAAATCGAAATACAGCGACGCTCAGATCATGAGCATTCTGAAGCAAGCCGAAGGCGGTGTGCCGGTTGCTGATCTGCGCCGGGAGCATGGGATGAGTTCGTCGAGCTTTTACAAACGGCGTTCCAAGTATGGCGGCATGGATGCCAGCCTGATGGCGCGGATGAAAGAACTCGACGAGGAAAACAAGCGGCTCAAGCGCATGTATGCCGAGAAGAGCATGCAAAACGACCTGTTGAAGGAAGCTTTGGGAGTGAGATCATGAACGCCACTGGTTCGAGAGAATGATCGAACGTGGTAAGGCCGTCTCAGCGCAAAGAGATGGCCGAGTGGGCGGTTCGGCACAGGTCCGCCAGTATTGCTTTGGCCTGCCGGGCATTCAGCATCAGTGAGACTTGCTATCGGTATCAGCCGACGCTCAGTGATGAAAACGAACTGATCGCCGATTGGCTTGTCGTGCTGACAACGGCCAAGAAAAGTTGGGGCTTTGGCCTGTGCTTTCTGCATCTTCGGAACGTCAAAGGCTTTGGCTGGAACCACAAACGCGTGCACCGCATCTACCGCGAGTTGGAGCTGAACATGCGGATTAAGCCGCGGAAGCGGCTGCAGCGCGAGAGGCCGGAGCCGCTGGTTGTGCCTGAGGCCCCGAATGAGGTGTGGTCGATGGACTTCATGGCGGATCAACTCGCCGATGGCAGATCGTTCCGGACATTGAACGTGCTTGATGACTTCAATCGCGAAGGGCTGGCCATCGAAGTGGACTTCTCACTGCCCGCCGAGCGTGTGGTTCGGGCGCTCGACCAGATCATCGCCTGGCGAGGCAAACCTCTGGCCATTCGCGTAGATAACGGCCCGGAATATGTCAGTGGCAGGCTACAAACGTGGGCCGAGAAGGCGGGGATCGGGCTGCTTTACATCCAGCCGGGTAAGCCCCAGCAGAACGCCTATATCGAACGCTACAATCGGACAGTTCGCACCGAATGGCTCGGGCGATACCACTTCGAAAGCATTGAAGACGTGCAGGATCACGCAACGAAATGGCTCTGGACTTACAACAATGAAAGACCAAACATGGGCATCGGCGGCATGACCCCGATGCAGAAACTGAAAGCAGCTTAGATTCTACTGATACGCCCCTCTAAAAATGGGGGGATTACCACTCCACCTTGGCTTTAAACTGATCTGTAAAATTCCGGCGCTTCGCCATTCTCGTATCCCTTCAAAGGTTTGGGATACACCTTAGCTGACCGTCCAGTTTCCTGGGATCACTTCAGTTAGAGGCTCTGGAACCGTAATCCCAAATTGAAGTTTCGATGAATGGGTCCCTCAATCTCTCTCAATTCAACCTGCACATTCCATAGGCGCCGCAAAGCCTGTTCTCTTGCGGTGTCGTTGAGGTGGCACTAAGCTTGTTTCATCCTAAACGAATGCCCAGATTTTATGGCTTTTTTCAACTTCAAGAGACCAAAGGGCGAAGAAAAGAAGCCTCTTTTGGATCTGTGTCTCTCTGTCGATCTTGAGGTAAATCCTAAGATGGCCGAGATATTTGATATGGCGGCAGTGCTTCTCAAGGATGAGAAGGCAATCGTTGCGCCGAAAGGCAAGCTTTCTCAATCTCTGGACAAACTTGAGAAGGCGCTTGTGAAAACTCCGTATGTTATCGGGCACAATGTTCTTCGCCACGATATCGAACAACTCTTGGCAGCACGCCCAAGGCTCGCTGCGAAAATGGCTGCGCCGATTGATACCCTTTGGCTCAACCCGCTGGCGTTCCCTCGCAATCCATACCATCACCTCGTCAAGCACTACCACGATGGTCGCTTGCAAGCAGGGCATGTGAATGATCCGGAGCTGGATGCACGACTGGTCTTCGAGGTGTTAGAAAACCAGATCAAGGCGCTCACCGAACTTGGTTCACAGTCGCCCGAGACAACACTCGCGTATCACTATTTGGCGACACGACTGGATCGCTCGGACGGTTTCGATGCAGTTTTCGAGGACATCCGCAAAGCCCCCGCGCCAGATCGGTCCGACGCATTGGCCGCAATCAGGTCCCTTCTCAAAGGTCAAGCATGTGGCGCGCAGGTGGCCCCCGTTCTGGATCAGTTGAAAGATCCACGGATGGCTTGGCCATTGGCATATGCGCTTGCCTGGATATCGGTGTCTGGCGGAGAGTCTGTTATGCCGCCATGGGTCCGGAAATCCTTTCCTGAAGCAGCCCTGATTGTGCGGGAGCTTCGCGATACCAACTGCGGCGATAGCACCTGTGAGTGGTGCGCCGAGATGAATAACCCGGTCGGGGCACTCAAGAAATGGTTCGGGTTTGAAGGCTACCGACCACAGCCCGTGGATAGCGACGGTAATCCCTTGCAAGAGGTCATCGTGTCTGAGGCGATGGGACATGCCAACGTGCTTGGCATTCTACCGACCGGCACGGGCAAGTCGGTCTGCTATCAGGTCCCCGCGCTGAGCCTCTATGACAAGACCGGGGCGCTGACAGTAGTGATTTCACCTCTGGTCGCGCTGATGGCTGACCAGGTGCAGGGCATGGAGCGCGCGGGGATTGCCTCTGCTGTGACCATCAACGGGATGCTCTCTATGCCGGAGCGGCAAGAAGCGCTGGATCGTGTGCGACTAGGGCAGGCTGCAATTCTGCTGATCTCGCCGGAACAACTGCGGAGTGTTTCCATTCGGTCAGTCCTCGCCCAGCGCGAAGTGGGGCTTTGGGTGTTGGACGAAGCGCATTGTGTCTCGAAATGGGGGCACGATTTCCGGCCGGATTACCGATATATTGGCCGGTTCATTCGGGAGTTTTCGGGCGATCTGGCACCGGCTCCCGTGATGTGCCTCACGGCAACGGCAAAGCCTGAAGTTGTAGCAGACATCACAGAGCATTTCCGCGATCGCCTCGGGATCGAGCTTGGCCTGTTTGACGGCGGGGCCACGCGAACCAACCTAAAGTTCTCTGTCAAAGCAACGCGCAAAGAAAGCAAGCTCGGCGATGTGCTCTCCACGATTGAGCAGTTCCTTCCTGCCGTGGGCGTGTCCGGCGCCGTCATCTACTGCGCGACACGGAAAGAGACAGAGCGCGTCGGGGATTTTCTGAAACAGCAAGGGCTATCGGCGGAGCATTTCCATGCCGGATTGACAGCGGACGACAAACACATCGTGCAGGAACGGTTCCGCGTAGGGGACTTGCGGGTGATCGCGGCCACGAATGCCTTTGGGATGGGAATAGACAAACCCGACATCCGGCTCGTGGTTCACGCGGACATTCCCGGCTCTCTCGAAAACTACCTTCAGGAAGCGGGACGGGCTGGCCGCGACCGTGCGCCGGCCGATTGTGTCTTGCTCTACCATTCGGACGACGTAGAGCGTCAGTTCACGTTGTCTGCGCGGTCTCGGCTGGATCGGCAAGAGATTGGTGCCATCCTGAAGGCACTGCGCCGTATGGACGAACACACGCGAAACAGCGGCAAGGTGGTTGCCACGCCGGGCGAGATCGTCCGTGAGGAAAAGGACCGTGAGTTCATTCGCGACAGCGCCACCGATGACACCCGCGTAAAAACGGCGGTATCTTGGCTTGAGGAGGCGACGCTCGTTTCTCGAGAAGAAAACCGTGTCCAAGTGTTCCCGTCTTCGTTGCTTGTGCGCACAGTTGCTGAAGCCGAGGCTCGCTTGAGCGTGGCCGACATTACCGACGCACGGCGAGATAAGCTAATGACGATTGTACGTCATGTGATGAACACGCCGCCCGACCAAGGGATCTCGACCGATGAATTGACCGGCATCAGTGGAATGTCGCATCGAGAACTCAGCAAGGCGATGACGGATCTCGAAACGCTCGGTATTGCGCGCAACGACATTGCCATCACCGTGTCGGTTCATATCGGTGTCGAGAACCAATCGCGCCATCGCATGAAGCGGGCGATGCGCCTCGAGAAAGCACTCATTTCGAGAATGCGAGAGTTCGCGCCAGAAGCGAGCGTCGGTGATGCGGCACCACTAGATCTGGCAGCGGCAAGCCAGCTCCTACGCGACGAAGGTCACGAAGATGCCATCCCTCATGTGCTCGACCGTCTTCTCAGAAGCATTGCTCGCGATGGGCGCGACAGCGATGGTGGCCGTGGCAACATCGGCCTGCGCAACCTATCGAGCAAGACCCTCCAGGTGGTCTTGCAGCGTTCCTGGCGTATCGTCGAGCAGACTGCCTCGGTCCGTTGGTTGGCGGCAGAGAAACTGCTGGATTTCCTCATTCAGAAGGCGCCGTCTGGCGCACGCGGCAAGGATATCCAAGTGGAGACAACCGTCGGCGATCTCCTCGCGGCGATAAGCGGGGACGCCTTCATCAAGGAAACGGGTGTTAAAGACATGACAAAGCTCATGGAGCGCGCGCTGTTGTGGCTCCATGAACAGAATGTCGTGACGCTGGGCAAAGGGCTGACGGTCTTCCGGTCGGCTATGACCGTCTATCTAAAACCCACCCGTGCGGGCTTTACCAAGAAAGACTTCCTTCCCCTCGAGCAGCATTATCAAGAGCAAACGCTCCAGACCCATGTAATGGCGGCCTATGCCGAAAAAGGGCTTGATCATATCGATGAAGCTGAGCGGCTTTCGGAGGATTATTTTGCTCTTGATCAGGATCGGTTCCTACGCCGTTGGATGCCCGGTCGCAGTGTCGAAATTCGACGTCAAACCACGGGCAAAGCGTGGGCGAAGATCGTTGATGACTTGCGCAATCCGGTTCAACAAGAGATCGTCGCGGACGACCGTGAAGAAACGAATGTTCTGGTTCTTGCGGGCCCGGGATCAGGTAAGACGCGGGTGCTGGTGCATCGCATCGCTTATCTACTCCGAGTTAAACGCGAAGACCCGCGTGGCATCCTTGTCCTGACTTACAACCGCCACGCAGCCGCCGAGATCCGCGCGCGTTTGCGTCACCTTGTCGGGGAAGATGCCGCGTGGGTCACGGTCTCAACATGCCATGCCTTGGCGATGCGATTGGTTGGTGCGAGCTTTGCAGGTGCCACCGTTGAAGAGCGGGACTTTGACGGGATCATCATGGAGGCCGTCCGCCAGATCAACGGAGAGGGCTTGAGCCGCTCTGAGGCCGAAGCGCAACGTGAGGCGCTCATTCAGGGGTATCGCTGGATTCTGGTGGACGAATATCAAGATATCGGTCCCGAGGAATACGCCCTTATTTCAGCGGTGGCAGGGCGTTCGCTTGAGGATCCCGACCAGCGGCTGAGCCTTTTTGCCGTCGGAGACGATGACCAGAACATCTATGCCTTTGCGGGGGCGTCGATCTCTTTCATTCGCCAGTTCGAAGAGGATTACCGTGCGAAGCCTAAATTCCTTGTCGAGAACTATCGCTCCAGCAGATACATCATCGACGCCTCGAACCAGGTGATCGAACCGGCCCGAGGCAGGATGAAGGCGGGGCACGAAATCACAGTCGATAAGGAGCGGAGCCTCGAACCCGGTGGTGGTGCAATGGCGCGACATGATCCGGTCGGGCGCGGGCGGGTGCAGTTCCTTGATGGACCCGACAATGAAGTGGCGCAGGCCGTGATTGCAGTTGATGAGCTCGTGCGGATTTCGCGGTTGGATCCCAATTTTGACTGGTCTCGAACCGCCATCATTTCTCGTGACTGGCGGCGCCTCAATGCTGTGCGCGCCTATGCCGAAAAACTTGGGTTGCCGGTCGAGATGGCCAATGAAAAACTGCCGAGTGTTTGGCGTCTAAGAGAGATGCAACAGCTTGTCGCGGGTTTGCGCAAGCGTCCTTCTGCAATGCTGACGATCCAAGACATACTCAATGTTCTGAACGAACAAGCGCCGAGCCGCTGGGTCGATCTACTTGCGGAGGGCATTGCGGATCTCGCCCGTGATTTGGGGAAAAAGACTATTCCAGTTCCCGACGCTGTTGAGTGGCTCGCGGAGTGGTCGCAAGATGTCCGCCGCGCGCAGCGGGGGCTGCTCTTACTCACCGCGCACCGATCGAAAGGACTCGAATTCGATCATGTGGTGATCCTGAATGGCGGCTGGAAAGTACTATCGAAAGGCGAGGACGGAGAAGCGCCACGCCGCCTGTTCTATGTCGCGATGACGCGTGCGCGAAGCAGTCTGTCGGTGGTCACGAGCGGTGAACACGCCTTCGTTCATGCAGATTCTGAAAGCGAAATGCTCCGCAAAGTCGAAATGCCCAGGCAGATGGATCTGCCAAACCCCGATTGGTATCAAGTACCGGAAATGGCTTCGGTCGACTTGTCCTATGCAGGACGCTTGCCCGAGACAAACCCGTCTCACTCGGCCATAGCGGCAGCCAAAATCGATGACCCTGTAACGCTCGAACTCTGTAGCGGGAAATGGTTGATCATAGACCAAAGTGGTCGGACCCTCGGCCGGATGGCGGGAAAATGGAACCCACCTGAACGCACTTCTCTCGTGTCCGGTAAAGTTGGCGCTATCGTGAGATGGCGGAAAGCTGACAATGACGAGCGTTTTCAGACCTACATCAAACACGATGAATGGGAGACGGTGCTACCTGAGCTTGTGTTCCGCAAGACGTGGTGAGTGAAGTGGTCCGAGTAATCCAGACAGTTGCCCTGGGCGTATCTCGAACCATATTCGGTCTACAGAATCTCGGAAGAGAGACGGAAAGGTAGACGCTCACCGAAACTTGTCCACGCTTTGTTCATTTCCTATTCAGGGCACATAAAAATTAATTATTTAGATTTAAAATTCGCGACTTGATTGTCATGTCGACCTAAGAAACCACCTCTGCAACCACCTTAGATCACCTGCAGTCCTGTGGTTTGAGCGCCGAATGCCAGCGAGCGTTCTCTGTACTCACGGCCCTTTTCGACATGAATTTCAAAGGGCGTGTCGTGAATGCTTTGACATATGGGCGGAGAGCGGCCATTCGCAGCGTCCTGCGTGAACGGCAGCTAAGTGCATGACGTGAAAATTTCGAAACAAGCATTCGCAGCATTGGCAATGCAGCGGCAGTATTTGAACTGCGCTCAATGAAACTCGGCTCACATAAGCAAAGCGGCAGAGACCTTGCTCTGCCGCTTCACCTTCCGGTGGCGCAACGACGAATGATGATCGGCCTTGCTGCGGGCCAGATGACACTCAGTCGGGTCACCGGAGGCGTCCTCTCGCGAAAGTATCGGAAGAGGACGTTACTCCTGAACGCTTCGAGGCAGATCCTGCCGTGTTTCCAGCGACTTCTCCGCCGCGAGGCGCTCGAAGAAATGATGCCATCCGAGTTCGGATTTGTTCTTCTTTTGGGTGATAGTCATTGTCACCGCAGATTGTGCATCTGCAGCTAAATTTTTGCGTGTCATGTGGTGGCCTCTCTCGTATCCCGAGGAGATCCCGGGATTTCGTTTTTGAGCCGCACAAACTGACTCAAGACGTTCTGATATCGGACTGTGGTGCGGCGCCGTGCGCGTCTTCGCCTTTGTCGCGTGCCAGTCTGGCAGCCTTCAAATTGGCGGTTTTTTCCGCGCGGAGCGCGGCTTCAGCCTCAGTAATCTCACGGGCTGCCGCAGAAGTCTTATCATACGCCGTGGCCGGTTTGGCAGCGGGTCGGGAAAACAAGGCGTCTGCTTTATCTCTATGGGGCATAGTGCCTCCTTGGTGGTGGGATCCGACCGAAACGCCGGATCCCGAAGCCGTCAGATCAAGCGACTGCCAGATTGACTGCGGACTCGCGTCCGTCACGTCCGGCTTCCACGTCGAAGGTCACGGCTTGGCCGTCATCGAGGTGGGAAATGCCGCCGCGTTCAACAGCAGAGATGTGGACGAAAACGTCGCGACCACCGGTTTCCGGTGCGATAAAGCCGAAGCCTTTAGTTTGGTTGAACCATTTCACAGTGCCATTGGCCATTGTGATGTCTCCTATAAAATATGCAGCCCACAAAATGCGGTTGCCCGGCTCAGTCAGATCGTAGCGGCAGACTGGAACCGATAAAGGAGACAGGATGCGAAAGGAAAAAACGTTGCACCCCCTCTCTACAGGACGGGGCGTAATATAGCAAAGGAATTAAACGCCTCGTTTTCAGACCGCATGAAACGCAAGCCGGCGTCAGAGATGAGCATCATGTCTCAGACGATCTGATCACTCCAGACCTCGAAACCAGTCAGAAGGTTTTCCCCGAACGAGTGAATCAATGGCACATCCGCAGCATCACGTCCCTGCGCGACGAGAACGCGTCCGATGCGAAGCATGTTGTTACGCGGATCAAAGACCCACCATCGCCCGTCGAGCCAGACCTCCATCCAGGCGGCGAAATCACCGGGCGGATAAGGCGGCTCCATCCCGATATCCCCGAGATACCCCGTGCAATAGCGCGCGGGAATGTTCATGCAGCGACAAAGGGTGATGGCCAGATGCGCGTAGTCGCGACACACGCCCTTCGCGTCATGATAGGCCTGTGCTGCACCACGGGTGGCGTTCGCTGAAAGGTAATCGAAGCGAATATGGTTGTGGACGAAATCGCAGATTGTCTGCACGCGAGCCAGACCGGGCGGCGTATTCTGGAACAAGCGCCACGCCGTATCGGAGAGAATGTCGGTTTCACAATAACGGCTTCCCAGAAGATACACGAGCACCTCGTCGGGAATCTGTTCGACCGGCGCTTGCGCCCCGATCTCTGGCCGGGCGTCGAGCAACCCGTCATCCGCGATGATAGCTTCGGTTTCAACGGTAAACAGTCCCTGCGGCGCGATCATGCGTGTGCACCAGTTGCCAAATGAGTCGCGATAGCCGCTCATCGGAACGCGGGGGGTGGTCACAAGATGATCCGGTGTCTCGAGGTCACTGACCCGTGAAAAGTGGACATTGAGCAGCGCGATCATCGGGGTCGGTTGCGTCAAACTGAATTGAAAGCGACATCCGAGTTTGATGCGCAGATCGGGGGAGGTCATGGGCGCAGTTCCTGTCTGTGTGTGATTGCCGAGGGAGGCAGAGAGACCTCGTATCGTCTATGATTTGCGGCTGTGCGGAGACCACGCCTTGCGCAATTCAGCACCGACGGGCGCGTAGGAGGCATCGAAAATCGAACGACGCGGTTTCGGTGCCTCGCCCATGGTCGGCTTTGCGGTCTCGGTCCGGCGCTTTTGTGTGGTGGGTGTTTTCTCGGAGTCGGCTTCGGTGCTGTGAGCAATGTCTTTTGTCATTTTGAGCGTCCTTTCCGGAAGCAACCTGCGGGCGCGGAAAAGACGCCACGGACGTGCAGCGGCCTTCTCGGGATCGGCAACTTGGGACCAGTTCGTTTGGTGTGTCGTCCGGATACGAGGAGAAACTGGGGGCAAATTGCGCACCGCAGCGATGGCGCGGGTCGTCGCCCGCCTATGAGAATTTCCTTGTAACCTCCATAGATATGGGGGATCGCGCACCGCATTACCAGTGAAATGACAGTGGAGCGGCGCAACTTGTCCCCATCGTCACCGCGGGATGGCAGGACGCGGCCCCGCTTGCCCGAGTTTCAGAAAATAATAGTGATTGTTTTCCATAGCTAAGGCGGGTTTCGAAACTTTCTCAGAAAAATGGCTCGTATTTCGGCGGCAGAGCGCCTACCTCTCCCTTATACGCCTGCCCCATGGCACTTACCTGAAATGGCCAGCAGATGTGCGCAGTCTCTCAGCAAATCGAGCGAGACAGACGGCGCGATTGATTGCTCAATCGCAAAATATATCACCTGACCAGAACGATGGGTCCGCAGCACGGTGCAATATGCCCGTGCGGCTAAGGTGCATTGTGGAGACATTCCCCAGCGCTGGGCTGCCTCATTTGACGGGTCCAAGTTGATTGTTAGTGCATTGTCGGCCTCTGGGCCAAGGGTATAACGGCCTCA
>NZ_JAIUFY010000007.1 GCF_020165855.1 Celeribacter litoreus
TTCTGGCAACTCGCCATCTCCGGGGCTGCGATCATCATCGCCGTGACCTTCAACTCCCGCGCTGGCCGCTCGAAAGGCCGTGTCATCCTCAAATCCGCGGAGCATGCCCAATGAGCCTTGCAGAGACACAACAGACCACCGCCCGCCAAATCCCCGACCGGCTGACGACGCCCCTCGCGCGGACGCTCAAAAGCTGGGAAAGCCTGCTCCTGTTGGTGGCCGTCGGGATTTTCATCCTCAACAGCTTCGCCTCGCCCTACTTCCTGAACGCATGGAACCTCTCGGACGCGACGTTCAACTTCACGGAAAAGGCAATGATCGCGTTCGCCATGGCGCTCTTGATCATCGCGGGGGAGATTGATCTCTCTGTCGCCTCCATCATCGCGCTCGCCTCCACCGCGATGGGTCTCGTGATGCAGGCCGGATTTGGCACCCCCGCGATTGTCGCCACGGGTCTCGTGACGGGTCTCCTGTGCGGTGCCTTCAACGGGGTGCTCGTCACCCGCCTCGGCCTGCCGTCCATCGTTGTGACCATCGGGACCATGAGCCTCTTTCGCGGGATCAGCTACATCGTCCTCGGCGACGGCGCGTTTCGCGGCTACCCGAGTGAGTTTGCGTGGTTCGGTCAGGGCTATGTCTTCTGGGTGATCACCGTCGAACTGACGATCTTTGCGATCCTCGCGGTGATATACGGCATCGTGCTCCACAAAACCAACTTCGGCCGCGCGGTCTATGCCATCGGCAACAACGCCACCGCCGCGACCTTTTCCGGTATCCGTGTAGAGCGGGTGAAATTCATCCTCTTTCTGCTCACGGGCCTCATGTCGGGTCTGGCGGCGGTCTGCCTCACCTCACGTCTTGGCTCCACCCGTCCGTCCATCGCCTCCGGCATGGAATTGGAAGTCGTCACCATGGTCGTCCTCGGCGGTGTGAGCATCCTCGGCGGCTCCGGTTCCATCCCCGGCGTCGTGATCGCGGCCTTCGTGATGGGTCTCGTGACCTTCGGCCTTGGCCTGTTGAACGTGCCGGGCATCGTGATGTCGATCGTCGTCGGCGCGCTCCTGATCGGCGTGATCGCCCTGCCGCGCATCTACCATAACCTGCGGGGGAAATGATGGAGAAATACGCCTTTCGCATGGTCCTCAATGAGGGATGTCTCGACGAATATCGCAAACGCCATGACGAGATCTGGCCGGAGCTTGTCACCCTGCTCAAAGACGCGGGCGTCGAAGATTACTCCATCCACTACGACCCCGAGACCCGCCATCTGTTCGGCGTCCTCTGGCGGCGCGACGATCACGGCATGGCGGACCTGCCCGACCATCCTGTGATGAAGCGCTGGTGGGCGCATATGGCGGATATCATGGAGACCCATCCGGACAACCGCCCGAAAGAGCAACCCCTCGAAACCGTGTTCCACCTGCCATGACCACGCCGCGCCATATCGCCGTTCTCGATGTCGGGAAAACCAACGCCAAGCTTGCGTTGGTTGACGCGGGAAGTCTGACGGAACTCGCCGTCGTCACCCGCCCGAACACCGTTCTCGCGGGACCGCCGTGGCCGCATTTCGATCTCGAAGGGCATTGGGCCTTCTTCCTCGACAATCTCACGGCGTTTCATGCAAGCCACGGGATCGACGCGATTTCTGTCACCACGCACGGTGCCTCGGCTGTGTTGCTCGATGCGGACGGAGGCCTCGCCGCGCCGATGCTCGACTATGAACACGACGGGCCGGATAGCCTCACCTCCGAGTATGACGCCCTCCGCCCGCCATTCTCGGAGACCGGATCGGCCCGCCTCGGCATGGGCCTCAACGTCGGCGCACAGCTCTTTTGGCAGTTCGAGTCTGATCCGACCCTTCGCGACCGCGTCGCCCATGTGCTCACCTATCCGCAATATTGGGGCTATCGCCTCACGGGGCGAATGGCGACGGATGTGACCTCGCTCGGATGTCACACCGATCTGTGGAACCCGTGGGAGGGGCGGTTTTCGTCGCTTGTGGACCGTCTCGGCCTCACCGACAAACTCGCTCCTGCGCATCCCTCCGCTGATGTGCTCGGCACGGTGTCTGAGGAGATCAGCGCCCGCACGGGTCTCTCGCCCGACACACCGGTCGTCTGCGGCATCCACGATTCCAACGCCTCGCTCCTGCCCCATGTCCTCGGACGTCAGGGCGCGTTTTCCGTCGTCTCGACGGGAACTTGGGTCGTCGTCATGTCGGTCGGTGGACGTTCTACCACGCTCGATCCAGACCGCGATACGCTCGTCAATGTAAACGCCTTGGGCCATGCCGTGCCCTCCGCGCGCTTCATGGGCGGGCGCGAATATGAAATCATCCGCGCGGGCGGCGAGACAGAGGTCACAGACGCCGACCGCGCCGCCGTGCTCGCAGAACAGATCATGCTCCTCCCAGCCGTTGAGCCGGGGTCTGGCCCGTTCAGAGGGCGTGAGGCCACGTGGCACAATGAGCCGAACGAGCAAGGACAGCGCATGGCCGCGCTCGGCTTCTACCTCGGGCTGATGTCCAAGACCTGCCTCGATCTCGTCGGCGCAGACGGTCCTGTGATCGTCGAAGGCCCCTTTGCGCGGAACCGCGAATACCTCGATATGCTTGCGACACTGCACGAAGATGGGGTCGAGATTGCGGCGTCCGCGACGGGCACCTCTGTGGGCGCAGCGATGCTATTCGCGGAAAATGCCTCCCCGCCGGAAACCCATAAGGTCACGCCCACACAGAGCGACGCGCTCCTGTCCTATGCCGCCGCATGGAAAGCCAGAGTTGAAGGGGAAACCACATGCGCCT
Source organism: Celeribacter litoreus (assembly GCF_020165855.1). Classification (GTDB taxonomy): domain Bacteria; phylum Pseudomonadota; class Alphaproteobacteria; order Rhodobacterales; family Rhodobacteraceae; genus Celeribacter; species Celeribacter litoreus. Next base: position 2,804 of record NZ_JAIUFY010000007.1, read on the forward strand.
GACCGATTGTCACAACTTCCACGACTTCCGCCGCCTCGCCGAACGTCGCCTCCCCGGTCCGATTTTCAACTACATCGACGGCGGGGCGGATGACGAAGTGACCCTGCGCCGCAACACGGAGTCTTTCGAGCACGTCGATCTCGTCCCCAACGTGCTGCGCGGCGTGACCGATGTGGACCTCTCGACAGAGATCATGGGGCAAAAACTCGACCTGCCCGTCTACCTGTCCCCCACCGCGCTTCAGCGCCTCTTCCACCACGAGGGCGAGCGCGCCACGGCGGCCGCCGCCGCGAAGTTCGGCACAATGTTCGGGGTCTCCTCCCTCGGCACCGTGTCGATGGCGGAGCTCGCCGCGAAACACGACACGCCGCAGGTCTACCAGTTCTATTTCCACAAGGATCGCGGCCTCAATTCCGCGATGATGCAAAAGGCGAAAGAGAGCGGCATTCAGGTGATGATGCTCACCGTCGACAGCATCACCGGCGGCAACCGCGAACGCGATCTGCGCACGGGCTTTTCGATCCCCTTCCGCCTGACGCTCGCGGGTTTGATCCAGTTCGCGATCAAGCCGATGTGGGGGATCAATTACGTCACCCATGAAAAATTCAGCCTGCCCCAACTCGATGCCCATATCGACATGAAAGGCGATACGCTCACCATCGGACGCTACTTCACGGAGATGCTCGACCCGTCGATGAACTGGGACGATGTGGAACGCATGGTCGCCGAGTGGGGCGGGCCGTTCTGTCTCAAAGGGGTGATGAGCGTCGAGGATGCGAAGAAGGCCGCAGAGATTGGCTGTCAGGGCATCGTGCTCTCGAACCACGGCGGGCGGCAGTTGGACGGATCACGGTCGGGCTTTGATCAACTCGACGAGATTGTGCAGGCCGTTGGCGACAAGATCGACGTCATGGTCGATGGCGGGTTCCAGCGCGGCACCCATGTGCTCAAGGCGCTCGCGCTTGGCGCGAAAGCCGTGGGTCTTGGCCGCGCCTATCTCTATGCGCTCGCGGCGGCGGGTCAGCCGGGGATTGAGAGAATGCTCACCCAACTGACCGCAGAGATCACCCGCGACATGCGCCTGATGGGCGTGACGCGGGTCTCTGATCTGACGCCGGATATGCTGCGCTATCGCTGACAGGCCGCGAAGAGGCCCTCGGGATTGTCCGTCGTGATCTGATCCACGCCCAAATCCATGAGGCGTTTGCAGAGGGCGACGGTCTCCGGCGTTGTGGACTGGACCGTGTAGGCGTCGATCCGGCATCCTTCTGCGTGGAAGGCCGCGATCATGTCGAAGTCCCGCGACAGCGCATCGAGGATGAGGCGAATGTCGAGATAGATGACCCGCGCGCGGCCTGCCTCACTCATGGCGTGGGACACAAAGCTCACATCATCACCCGACAGCGCGAGCGCCTCTCTCATCCCGAAGTGACAGGGATCGTGCCCGACCTGCATCTTCGGAAGCGCCTCCGCCAGCAGACCGACCGCTTTGGCGTCGCCGCCCGAGAGGATCATGTGTTGCTGAACAGGAGCGACGGCGCGGGCGAAGGCGTCCACGTCAGCCTGCGTGAGTGTCTTGGAGGTCTCTTTGAGATCAAGCTGGAGCAACGCCCCGTCGCCGACCGTCATCTCGGACAGCGTAGCGCAGAGATCAGAGAGCAGAGCGACCGGCGTGTCCGTCACCTGCCCCGCATTGTCGCGGCGCGTGAGGGACCGGATTTGATCTGCGGTCGCGTCCGCGACGCGCCCCGACCCCGTCGTCGCACGGTCCAGTATTTCGTCATGAAGCACGGCAAAGCCCCCGCCCGCATGGCGCACGAGGTCGATCTCGACTGAGGCGCCGAGTTGCATGCCTTCGATGATCCGCGCGGGGGCGAATTCCATATCAGAGGCGCATTTGCGCCCCCGATGCCATTTGAGCCACGTCCGGCCTTTGGGGTGGAGGATCGTGACAGGAGCGTCAGACATGGGCCACCTCCCGCATCTCAACAGGCGCAACATCGGCGAGCTTTTCGGTGCCACGGAACACGGTGACACGGTCAGCGCTCAGCGAAACCGGCTGTCCGGTCGCGAGACGCGTGGCGGGCGGGCACATGGCCTTCACCCGCGTGCCATCCGCGAGGTCAATGTCCACAAGGATATGCGTGCCGTAATCCGTGGTGCGATGCACTCGCGCGGTTGAGGTCGCCGACGGGGTCACCACGATGGCCTCGGGCCGGATGGCGAGTTCCACGGGTCCGTCGCTCACAGAGGCCTCAATCTGGAAGACCGCATGATCGCTCCGTCCGCCGCGCATGTCACAGGCGAGGAAGTTCATCGACCCGATGAACCCCGCAACAAACCGCGTCTCTGGGGCGCGATACATCTGATCGGGGCTGGCCACCTGTTCGATCTCTCCGCCCTGCAACACGACGATGCGATCGGCGAGCGCCAGTGCTTCGTCCTGACCATGGGTCACGAAGAGCGTGGTGATCCCCAGACGGCGCTGGATGTCGCGCAACTCTTCGCGGAGGTGTTCGCGCAGGTGTTGGTCGAGGCTCGCGAAGGGTTCGTCGAGCAACAGGATTTTCGGCTCCAGCACGAGCGCGCGGGCAATGGCGACACGTTGTTGTTGCCCGCCCGAAAGCTGCCAGACACGGCGGCTGCCATAGTCGGCGAGGCCCACCAACTCGAGCGCCCCCGCCACTTTCTCCTGAATCTCGCGGCGCGGCATCCGGCGGAGTTTGAGGCCAAAGGCGATGTTGTCCGCGACCGACATATGGGACCAGAGCGCGTGGCTCTGAAACACCATCCCCGTCGGGCGTTTCTCCGGCGGGATGCGCGTGACATCCTGCCCGTCGATCAGAATGGCACCGCGATCCGGAGTTTCGAACCCGCCCGCCATGCGCAGGATCGTGGATTTGCCGGACCCCGACGGGCCGAGCAGGCAGACAAGTTCGCCGTCTTCCACATCGAGGGAAATGTCGCGGATCACATCCGTGCCGTCGAAGGACTTGCCGATATTTTTGAGTGAGAGTTGAGCCATAATGTTTTCCTCAGACGCCGAAGCCTTTGGCAAAGGATGCGGACCCGACGAGACGGCGGGTGAACATCAGCGCGATGAAGCTCGGAATCCACAAAAGGACCGAAAGCACCGCGCCGTATTGCACGACGATCTGGTTGTTGATGAAGGTGATCATGAGGACGGGCATGGTGCGGATTTCCGGCGCACCGATGAGCCAAGCGCCCTCGGTTTCGTAGAAGGTGCCGACAAAGCTCAGGAGCACGGCGGCAAAGATGGTGGGCGCGGCCTGCGGCAGGCTCACGGACCAGAAGACCCGCAGAGGGCCAGCGCCCGCATCCCGCGCCGCCTCTTCCATCGCGCGGTCCACGTTCTGAAACGCCGCGACGGGAATCCAGATCATCATCATGAGCGTGCCGACGAGCTGAATGAGCACGACGCCCCAGAAGGTCGAAATCAGGCCGAGGTTGAGAAAGATGCCCGCAATCGCGACCAGCAGGCCGAACTTTGGAAAAGCGTGCGAGGCGAGGAAGGACAGGAACAGGACATTGCGTCCCGGAAAGTCCAACCGCGCAAAGGCATAGGCCGCCGGCAGACAGATGATCGCGGAGAGCAGTGTCACCGTGACCGAGAGCCGGATCGACAGGAACATCGCGCCCCACACATCCGGCCGCGCGAGCGTGGCATTCCAGAACCGCAAACCGAACTCCTGCGGCAGGAGGCTCGGGTAGCGCCAGACCTCGGCAAAGGCCCAGATCGCGACAACGACGAGCGGGACGACGACAACGAGGCCAAGCACCGCCACGATCCCGAGGCCGAGCCAGTCGGTCTTTTTGGTCTTATGCGTGGGCACATGGCTGTCCCTCGCCATGGTGACGGGGTCTATGGCAGTCATCGACGCGCCTCCCGGTTCTTGGCGATGGAGCGGACGTAGAAGGCCCCGAACCCCGCGCAGATGATAAAGGTGATGACGGCCTGCGTGACGGCCATGCGGGTGTCGAGCACCTGAGAGAAGGTCCGCTGCATGAACGGGCCCATCATCTCCGGCGAGGCGGGGCCGAGGACGTAGGGCAGCGTGAAGGCGGAGAAAATGCTCAGCACCGTAAAGGACAGCACCACGAGCATCGCATTCCCGATCTGCGGCAGGATGATGTGCCGGAGGAGTGCAAAGTGCCGCGCACCTGCGTCCCGTGCCGCCTCGACGGCGTTATCCGACACACCCCCAAGACCCGCGACGAGCATGAGGGTCGTGAGCGGAATGTTGTCCCACACGAGACCGATGATCGGCCCCCACGGGGTCAGGTAGGGCGAATTGATTTTCGGCAGGCCCACCGCATTCAGCACCAGATCGACGGCCCCGTTAGGACCAATGGTGCGGATCAACGCGTAGGCGAGGATCACCGACGGCACGAACATCGGAAAGAGCGCGAGGCCCTGAACCAACGCCGCAACCCGGCTCTTGGCGAACCGCAGATAGAGCGCGAGCGGCAGGCACGTCGCCATGAGCAGGGCAGCACAAACCGCCGTCACCCAAAGCGTGAGCCAGAGGTTCGAGAGCGAATAGCCGTCCGTGAGAAACTGGTGATAGCTGTCGAAACCGAACCGGACGCCAGCGTCACCCTTCACAAAGAGCGTGCGTCCGATCGCGTTGAAGATCGGATAGATGATGAGCCAACCAAGAAGCATGACCGGCGCAGAAACGAGAAGGAGGCCCGTGAGCCCCCTTCCGTGACGTTTTGCCTGGCCACCCTTCCGGATACTGCGATCCGGGGATGCCAAAGTCGTCATGGTGCTTAGCCCCGCGAAATGCCCGGAGCGACGTAGCGATACCAACCATCGTTGATCGCCGCGTCCCAGTCACCGCCCGGGAAGGTCGGGATGGAGGCCGGAATGACGTCTTTGTACTTCTCGCGCAGCGCCGCATCGACGTGATCCCACGACACGCCCGGGAAACCGCCAAGCTCGGTGATGATCTTGGACTGCACTTCTTCGGAGAGCACATAGTTTACGAGCTGCATGGCAACGTCTTGGTGGGAGGCGTTGGTCGGCACGGTGATCCGGCTGAACCCACCGCAAAGCGCGAGGTCCTGAAGCTGGACGAGACCGGTGGTTTCCGGCAGCACACCCATGTTGAGCGCCTGAAGAACCTGATCGGACCACACCGGCGTCATAGTCACAACGCCTTGAGCCAAAAGCTGGATCGACTGCGTGTTACCGGAGGAGTAGGACCCGCCTTCATAGAGGCTCGGGGCCAGAGCGTTCAGGATGCCCCATGCGCCCGGCAGGGTCTCCGCCGCGTAGGCGTCGGAGTAGTTGGCAAGGGTGAATTTCATCGGGTCGCGACCGTTGGCTTCGTGGATCGCACGACGCACGAAGTTGCCGCCGGAGCCGCCTTTGTCCGGACGGTTGTAGATGAACTGGCCCGGGTTTGCGTGAATCCACGCGGTCATTTCGTCCCATGTTTTCGGAGCGTCTTCGGCGGACACGCGGGTCGCGTCATAGGCGAGCAGCACCTGAGAGCCACGGTAGGGCAAATCGAAATCGGTCTGTTTCGCGGCAGGGTTCACACGGCCCCAACCGTCGACATTGGCTTCCGCAAAGTTGACCCAGAGACCTGCGTCGATGGAACCTGCGGTCTGGTCCGGCGTGTAGGCTTCGAACAGATCGACCTGCGGGTCGTTGGAGGTGCCGAGAGCCGCCATCGCACGGTCGGCAATTGCACGCAGACCGGCACCGTCACCCGCATCAACCACGCGCACTTTCGCGTCCGCATTCACAGCGCGGAAGCCCGGAAGAATGACGTTGGTCCAGAAATCGGAGATGTTGCTGTCAGAGCCGGTGTAAACGTTGACGAAGCCGTCGGCAGCGAGCGCGATGCGCGGCATGGCAAGCGTTGCGGAAGAGAGAGCTGCCGTTTTGAGAAGGCCGCGGCGCGAAATTTGGGAGGTCATGACATATCCTGTCTAGTCTTGGAAAATCATCGCCAAAGGGAGGATCGGCGATTTGATCAAGTGGTCAGATAGGAACGCTTCGCTGCACTTCGATGAAAGTTTCACGACAGATATATGAAATTCGGCAGCGCTAACAATCGTGCTTTGACTAGCCCCGAAAATGGTGTTTGAGCTGTCCTGTTCCCTTCGATCGGTCAAGACTCATGCCATTCCCCATGCCGCTCACGCTTCTCCCCGCGTGCATCTTCTTCGCCAATGCGACGCTCTACGTGACGCTCTATTCCCGCCTGCCGGAGGTGAGCAACGCACAGGGTGTTTCGCCCTCCGCACTCGGTCTGGCGCTCTTGGCGCAGACGATCGGGACGTTGATGGGCTTTCCATTGGCGACGCCGGTGATCGACCGCTTCGGCGCACGCCGCGTTGCGGGGGCCACCATGTTTGCGGCGCTGATCCTTTTGCCCGCCGCGGCGACAGGCATCATCGCACCGGGGCTTTGGGGCATTGCCATTCCGCTCTGGTTTTACGGGTTCGCGATGGCCATCATGGAGGTCGCGAAAAACCTCATCGCCGCACGGATCGAAGAGCGCAGCGGCAAAAACGTGATCTCGAAGAGCCACGGCTTCTGGTCCGCCGGTCTCTTTGTCGGCGCGCTCCTTGGCGGGTGGGCCGCAGGCAATGGCATGACCACCGGAGAGGAACTGCTCTGGCTCGGCGCAGCGTTTCTGCCTCTCGCCCTTCTCCTGCTGGCCCGCGCCGGTGATCCCGAACCGATGGGCCCCGCGCCCGATAGCGGCCCGCGCTTTTCCAAACCCGACGCCTTTGTCGTCGCCCTCCTCATTCTGGTCGCGGGGTTCAGTATCACCGAGGGCGTCATCTATGACTGGTCCATGTTCTACCTCCGCGAAGAACTAGCCCTCGACGCCACGTTCGCTGCGAAAACCTATGCCGCCTTCACCATCGGGATGTTCGTCGCGCGGATGGTCGGGGATGACCTGCGCAAGCGTCTGTCCACAGATCGCCTGATCCGCCTCATGGCCGTCGTCGTTCTGCTCGGCATTGCGATCACGGTCTTCGGGCCGGAGTTTTCTCTCGGCCTGCTCTACGTCGGCTTCGTGCTGATCGGCTCCGGCGTGGCTCTCGCCGCGCCTGTGGCGACCTCGCTCGCCATGCGTCACCCGACCCGGTCCGCGACCAAGACGATGGCGTCCTATTCCCTTATCTCTCTCTTGGCGCTCTTCGCGGTGCCGCCGCTCATGGGGACGGTCGTCGAAACCCATGGCGCGGTCTGGGCGATCCTGTCTGCCTCGCCCCTTCTGGCCTTTGTCGCGCTCTTTGCCCCTCGCGTTGTCGCGCGGATGCGGGACACCTGAGCCGCCCCACATTTCAGTCACGAGATCATCATGCCCCAGACATTCACCGGACACCTCGGCCTCGACCACATGGGCACACATGTGCCGCACGCTTTCACTGTGCCGGAGGGCGTTGGCACCCTGCGGATACGCTTTACCCACGATCCCGCCCATCCGGGCAGCGGCGACATCCCGCACCAGCTTTCGATCTCCGTCTACGGTCCCAATGGCGCGCGCGGGACGCGGCACAACAACGCCGACCAAAGCCCCGTGATCTCCACGCACCATGCCTCCCCCGGCTATCTCCCCGGCCCGATTGAAGCCGGAGACTGGCGGGTCGAGATTGACGTCCACCGCATCCTTCCGCCGGGCGGGGTGTCCTATCGTATCGAGGTGGACTGGGACGCGGACGAGTTGCCCGCACCTGACGCCCCGCCCGTCCAAACAGCCACGCGAAACCGTGGCGAGGGCTGGTATAAGGGCGATCTGCACGGCCATACGCTCCATTCCGACGGCGCGCTCACCGTCGCGGAGTATCTCGACTATGCGCTAGAACGCGGCTTCGATTTCGTCGCCCTGACCGACCACAACACCACCTCCGCGCTGCCGGAGCTTATGGCCCGCGCGGGGGAAGCGATCACCATTCTTCCGGGCGAGGAACTCACCACCTACAACGGCCATGCGCTCGTCCTCGGGACAACGGCGTGGGTCGATTGGGCCATCCGTGACGGTCAGACGATGGCCGGCCGCGCGCGTGAGGTCACGGAGGACGGCAAGGTCTTCGTCATCGCGCACCCGAAATCCGAGGGCCATCCCTTTTGCACCGGATGTCGCTGGGCCTTTGCCGACCTGCTCCCCGGTCCGGCGCGGCATGTGGAGGTTTGGAACGGGCCGTGGACGTCCTGCCCGCAAAACCCCGGCGGGGTCGCGCTCTTCTATCGCTGGCTGAACGAGGGCTACCGGATGATTGCCACCTGCGGCACCGACACGCACCGCCGCGCCAAACCGGACCAGCGCCACGGGTTCAACGTCATTCGCGCCGCGGACAACACGCTCCCTGCCCTGCTCGACGGTCTACGCGCCGGCGAATCCTATATCACCAGCGGCCCGTTGCTCTACGCGCAGGCCATCAGCGCAGGTGAGAGCGCCACGTTTGGCGACTGCCTTCCGGCGGGCGAGGTCACGGCGACATGTGTCCTCGGCGACGAGGACATGCCCGGCGACCTCACTCTGACCCTCATCCACAACGGCAAAGTCATCGCCCGCACACCCTGCGCGACGGGACTGGAACATAGCGCGGTCCTCACGGCGGGGTCCGGCGATTGGATCACATGGGAACTCCGCGACAGCGACGGCGCACTGCACACGATCACCAACGCCATCCTCTTTGGCGGCGAAGAGGCGTGGATATAACCCCGCCTCACTCCTCCGCGCGCGGCACGCCGTAGTCGCCGCAGAGCGAGACGAGCACCTTGTGCAGCGCCGTCGTGAGTTCGTGGCGGGGCGATCCCGTGCGTTCCACGAGGCCGATCTGTCGGGTCAGTTGCGGCGTGCCGAACGGAATGCGGACGAGGTTCATGTCCTCTGGTTCCTGCAACGCCACATGCGGCACGACGGAGATGCCGAGCCCCTGACGAACGCAGGTCACAATCGAGCCAATGGTGTCGATTTGCGCCACGTCCTGCGTGACGGCACCGATGCGCGACAGCTCTGTGTCGATCAGATTGGCGAGCGGCACCTGACTGTGGAACCGGACATAGGGCATCGTATTGAGCAAATGAATCGGGTCGCGACTCTCGGTATTTCGGGGCGCAATGAGCCAAAGAGGCTCCCGAAGGAAGGGAGTCCACCGCAATGCAGCCGGAAAACCGACGTGTTCCGCGACCATTGCGGCGTCCAAACGGCCCGACGCGACATCCGCAATCAATGTTGAGGAGAGCGAGACCCGCAGGCTGATTGTCAGCTTCGGATAGGTGTCGCGCATCTGCAAAATCGTCCGCGGCAGCAGGTTGAGCGCACTGGAGCGCACCGAGCCGAGCAACAGCTTTCCCGCCACCAGATCACCGCGCAGACTGGCCTTCGCATCCTCCTGACGCTGGAGAATATCCTTCGCCATTTCAATGACCTGCATCCCGTGCGGCGTGAGCTTTGGCGGCCTGTGGGTGCGGTCGAACAGCGTGACGTTCAGCTCCTGTTCGAGGGCCTGAATCTGTTGGCTGACCGCAGAGGGCGTGAGGCCGACAACATCGGCGGCATGGGCAAATGTGCCGTGGCTCTGGATCGCCAAAAGGGTTTTGAGTTGACGCGTGTCCATTCCTAAATCCAGTTTTTCTAAACTTAATAACAAGAATTAATCGCTTTTGTGAAGAGTATCTTCGTCTTACGGTGCTCGCCACACGGAGGAGACTGCCCGTGCTCTGCTGGGAGGCAGACACGGTGATCCCAAATACAGAATTTTGAAGACTGCGCTCGGCTCTGGCTGGGGCGCAACTGGAGACATGTGCGATGAGCAAGACGATCCTTGTAACCGGCCCCGATCTCGCCCCTGCTGCGAAAACGCTCGCTGCCGAGCGCGGCTATAGCCTCGTTTACGGCCCGGCCTACGCAGAGGCCTCTGTGCTCGCTGATCTGATGGTCGAAAGCGGCGCGGTCGGCATCGTGTCTCGTCTGGGTCGCATCGACGCGCAGGTGATGGATGCTGCGCCCCAGCTCAAAGTGATCTCCAAACACGGCGTCGGCGTCGATAACATCGACCTCGCCGCCGCTGGCGAACGCGGCGTGCCTGTCCTCGTTGCAACGGGGGCCAACGCGGTCTCCGTGGCCGAACACGCCATCGCTCTCATGCTCGCCACCGTGAAACGCGTGCTGCCGCTCGACGCGAGCCTCCGCGATGGCCGTTGGGAGAAACCCGGTTTTCAGGGCCGCGAACTCTTTGGTGCGACCATGGGTCTGATGGGCATCGGCGCGATTGCGCGGGCCACTGGCCTCATGGCAAAGGGCCTCGGCCTCAACCTGATCGCATATGACCCGTTCGCCCCCGACAGCCTGTTCGAAGAGATCGGCGCGAAACGCTGCACCACGACCGAAGAGCTTTTCGCCGCCTCCGACGTCCTGTCGCTGCACTGCCCGCTGACCGACAGCACCCGTGGCATCGTGAACGCCGAAGCGCTCGCCCAGATGCCGAAAGGCTCCTACGTGGTGAACACCGCGCGCGGCGGTCTCATCGACGAACCTGCTCTCGTGGCGGCGGTGGAATCCGGTCACATCGCAGGTGCCGGTCTCGACACCTTCGCCTCTGAACCGCCGGGTGCTGACCACATCTTCTTCTCGCAGCCCAACATCGTGATGACCCCGCACATCGGCGGCGTCACCGCTCAGGCCAATGCCCGCGTCGGCGTCGAAGCCCTGACTGGCATCTTTCAGGTGCTCGAAGGCGAATCCGTCGCCCCCGCGCGCATCGCCAACCGCAAATTCCTGACCGCCGATGCGGTCCTTACCACAGTGGAGAAATAATATGCCTGTCGGTTTCCGTATCCTCAACCGCACCCAGGTCGCATCCAAAGATCTGGTCGACGCCTATGCCAAGCTCCCTGTCGCCAACGTGTCGGACAGCATGTCCCGCATGACCGCCGCTGGCCCGACCCTGCGCCCGATGCACGCCTCCGGCGGCATGGCCGGTGTTGCGCTCACGGTGAAAGCCCGCCCGGGTGACAACCTGATGCTGCACAAAGCCATCGACATGGCCGTGCCGGGTGACGTGATCGTCGTTGACGCGGGTGGTGATCTGACCAACGCGCTGATGGGTGAACTGATGCTCGCCTATGCCGTGAAAAAAGGCGTGGCCGGTTTCGTGCTCAACGGTGCAATCCGCGACGTTGACGCCTTTGTCGAAACCAACCTGCCGACCTTCGCCGCCGGTGTGAGCCACCGTGGCCCGTACAAAGACGGCCCGGGCGAAATCAACGTCCCGATCAGCCTCGGCGGCATGGTGATCCACCCGGGTGACATCGTGATCGGCGACAGCGATGGAGTGCACTGTGTGCCGCTCGCAGACGCGGAAGAGGTTCTGAAAAAGACACAGGCCAAATCCGACGCCGAAATCAACCAGATGAAAGCCATCGCCGAAGGCACGAACGACCGCACCTGGGTCGACGCTGCTCTGACGCGGCTTGGCTGTGAATTCCCGGCCGAGTGAGGCCGGGATTATCCCTAACTGACTATTCGCATGAACAGGAGGAGTAGCATGCATAAACTGTTTCAGAAAACCGCCCTCGTGGGCGCCTTTGTCCTCGCAGCGGGCGCTGCCGTGGCCGAATATCCGGAAAAGCCGATCGAAGTGATCGTCGGGTATTCCGCAGGCGGCGGCACCGATGTGATGGCGCGCACGGCCGCTCCGTTCATCGAGAAATATCTCGGTGACGGTGCAAGCCTCGTCGTCAAGAACATGCCCGGCGCGTCCGGTCAGATCGGTGTGACCGAGGTGGCGAATGCGGATCCTGACGGATACACGCTCGGCACGTTCAACCTGCCGGGGATGATGGCCCGCACCATCGACCGTAAGGCCGATTACGACCGCGAGAGCTTTACCTATCTCGCCAACGTCGTGAACGACCCGAACGTGATCGTAACCGCGAAAAGCAGCGGCCTCGACACGATGGACAAACTGATCGAAGCCGCCAAGGCCGATCCGGGCGCCATCACCGTCGGTATGTCGAGCCTCGGCGGTGACGACCACTTCATGTTGATCAAGCTCGAAGGTCTGACCGAGAGCGAGTTCACCATCGTGCCGTTCAAAGGCTCCGCGCCTGCACGGACCGCACTCATGGGTGGCCACGTTGCCATGGGCATTCTCAACATCTCCGAGGTCGCCAGCTTCCAGGAAGAGCTGAACGTGCTCGGTGTTGCGACAACGGAACGCTCTGACTTCGCACCGGAACTGCCGACGCTCCAGGAGCAAGGCTTTGACGTGGTCAACGGCTCCATGCGCGGCTTTGTGGCCCCTGCCGGTCTGCCCGAGGACGTCGTTGCCAAACTCGACGCAGCGTTTGCGCAACTCGCCAGCGATCCGGACTTCCTTCAGGCGATGAAAGACACCGCCAACCCGGTCGAAGTCGTCCGTGGCGAAGAGTTCAAGGCGTTGACCTCGGATCTCTACGATCTGGCAAACCAGGTGTGGCAAGAGACCCCCTGGAACTAACCCTCCTGACCGCAGGCGGCTGATCTGTCGCCTGCGGATCAAAAACGCGCCGGGGCCTCGCTTCCACCTCCCTGACGAGATCCCGGCGTGTGATTTTTCGCGGCTCGGCCGCAACGCCGTTCCCCCCCTATCTCTTTGGAGCTTCAACCATGTCCGAAGGTCAAAAAAATCGCTTCTTGCGTCCCGAAACACTGAGCGCAGTCGGCATTCTCGTTGTTGCCGCCGGTTTTCTGATCCCGACGACCGACTTGCGGTCGATTTCGGCACTGCTGCCCGCCGCCATGCTGATCGGTCTGATCATCCTGTCGCTGCTGCTGCTGTTGTCCGATCAACGCAAAGCTTCTGCGGGTGAAGCCGCCGAGAAAGTGACCAACTCGCCCAAGCGCGTGATCGGGGCGTTCTGTCTCATCGTCGCCTATGCCGTCGCCTCCGACATGATCGGTTTCTACATCAGCACCGTCATTGCCGTGCCGACCGTGGCCTATGTCTTTGGCTTCCGCAATCCGCTCGGTCTCGCGATCGCGACTGCGATCGTCGTTGGCTCCATCTGGCTGATTTTTGATTTCGGGATGTCGCAGGACTTCCCCACTGGCCGTCTCTGGCAGAACTGAGGCTCCCATGTATTCTGATCTACTCCACGCCCTTCCCGAAGTTTTCGCCCTCACAAACTTCATCGCCGTGATCATCGGCGTTCTCGCCGGTATCGTTGTCGGCGCTATGCCGGGCCTGAGCGCTACCATGGCGATCTCGGTCCTCGTGCCTTTCACTTTCGGTCTTGAGCCGCTCGTTGCGCTCGGCCTGATGGCGGGTATCTACAACGGCGCCATGTATGGCGGTGCGATCCCGGCAGTGCTGCTGCGCATTCCCGGCACGCCTGCCGCCGTGGCCACCACCTTTGACGGCTACCCGATGGCCCAAAAGGGTCAGGGCGGTTTTGCCCTTCAGGTCGCTGTTGTGTCCTCCTCCATCGGCGGTATTGCCTCGGCCTTCGCGCTGATGCTGCTCGCGCCGCCGCTGTCCAAAGTGACGCTGCTCTTCGGTCCGGCCGAAGTGTTCTGGGTCGCTGTGTTCGGTCTCGCCTCCATCATCTTCCTGCTCGGCGGGAATCCGGTGAAGGGCCTGATCTCCGCGTGTTTCGGCGTCTTTGTCTCCGTCATCGGCTCTGACCCGATCTACGGCAACGACCGCTTCACCTTTGGTCAGCTCGAACTGCTCGACGGCATCAACATCGTGATCCTGCTCGTGGGTCTTTACGCGCTCCCGCCGGTGATCGACCTGCTCGAAACCCCGCTCAAAACCGACAGCGTCGAAGGCGAGAAACTCGGCACCGAGCCGATCTGGAAAGCCCTGCCCAAAATGAAGGGCTACTGGAAAACATGGCTGCGTGGCTCTTTCATCGGCATCTGGATCGGCATCCTGCCGGGCGCAGGTGGCTCCATGGCCGCGTTCATGTCCTACAACGAAGCGCGTCGTAGCTCCAAAAAGCCTGACGACTGGGGCAAAGGTGAACCCGAAGGCGTCGCAGCCGCAGAAACCGCGAACAACGCAGACACCGCGTCCGCGCTGATCCCGGCCCTGACGCTCGGCATCCCGGGGACGGCTGTGGCGGCTGTTATGCTCGGTGGTCTGCTCGTGCATGGTCTGCAACCGGGTCCGATGCTCTTCCGTGACAACCCTGATGTTGTGTTCGGCTTCATGTGGCAGTTCCTCTTCGGTGCGATCCTGCTCGTGCTGCTCGGCGGCTCTCTCGCCACCAACAGCTTCGCGCGTCTGCTGAACCTGCCGCGTCCGCTGCTCGGGTCGATCATCATCGTCCTCATGCTGATCGGGGTCTATTCGATCCACGGCCGTATGTTCGACGTCTACATGATGCTCGGGTTCGGTGCTGTCGGTTGGGTGATGGACAAACTGAAGTTCCCGCTCCCGCCTGTGGTGCTCGGCCTGATCCTAGGTGCATTCGCCGAAGAGAACCTGCGTCTCGCCCTGCGGATTGGTCGCGGTGACTGGGCCGTGCTCTTCAAGAACACCACCAGCCTCGTGCTCGTCGCTCTCACCGTTGCCGTCGTTGTCGGTCCGATGATCAAGCGTCGCTTCATCGACAGCCGCAAAAAGGAAGGCGAGGCCTGATCCATGGCGCTGGCAAGCCCTCATCATACCGTCCGTGAGGACTGGCTGGCCTTGGTCCGCGAAGAGGTGATTGATCCCGCGCAGCCGATTTTCGACTGCCATCATCACCTCTGGGACCGGCCGGAGGGTCGTTATCGGGCCGAGGAGCTTGCCGCCGACATTGGCGATGGTCACGACCTGCGCGCCAGCCTCTATGTCCAATGCCGCACCGGATATGATGAAAGCGGCCCCGAAGCCCTTCGTCCGGTGGGTGAGGTGCGCACGATCCTCGAGTGGGGACGTGCGCAGCCGCAGTTTCCGGTCGGTCTCGTAGCCTTTGCCGATCTTCAACTGGGCGCCGATGTGCGCCCGGTTCTCGATGCTCTCAAAGCCGCAGGCGAAGGCCGCGTAAAGGGCATTCGCAACACAACCGCGTGGCACGCCGATCCGGCCGTGCGCTCAAATCCGCGCCCTGCCCCTGACGGGCTGTTGCGCACCCCTGCGTTCTACGAAGGGGCCCGTGCGGTGGCCGAGGCGGGGCTTTGCCTCGATGTCTGGGCCTATCAAAGCCAACTCTCCGAGGTCGCGGCACTCGCCCGTGCCCTGCCGGACCTGACAGTGGTCGTGGATCATTGCGGTGGCCCTTTGGGGATCGGGCCCTACCGCATCAATGACGCGACCTGTTTCGCGGACTGGCGCAGCGCCTTGGCCGAGGTGGCCGCGCTGCCCAACACGCGGATCAAGATCGGCGGCTTTGGTCTCTCGGTCATGGGCTATCGCTATGCCGATGCCCCCCTGCCACCGCACTCCGAAATTCTCGCGGCTGACTGGCAACCGCATGTGGCCGCCTGTCTCGATCTCTTCGGTGCAGAGCGCGCCATGTTCGAGAGCAACTTTCCCGTCGACAAAGGGCAGTTCGGCTACCGGACGCTCTGGAATGCCTTCAAACGGCTCGCTGCAGATCTGGACGCCTCTGCGCGCGACGATCTGTTCTGGCGCACCGCCGCCCGCTGCTACGGCATCGACGACACACTTTTCACGACATCAACCGGGAGGACCCTGTCATGAGAAAAACCCTATCCGCCGCGCTGCTCGCGGCGATGGCCGTCGCCACCCCTGCGCTGGCCGAATACCCCGAGAAACCGATCGAAGTCATCGTTGGCTATTCCGCCGGCGGCGGCACCGACGTGATGGCCCGCACCGTGGCGAAGTTCCTTGAAACCGCGCTCGGCGATGGCGCCGCTGTGGTTGTCAAAAACATGCCCGGCGCAGGGGGCCAGATCGGCTTTACCGAAGTCGCGAATGCCGATCCGGATGGCTACACGCTCGGCACGTTCAACCTGCCTGCCGCTTTGGCTCTGACCAACGACCGTAATGCCGATTACGACGTGACGAGCTACACCTACCTCGCCAACTTCGTCGAAGACCCGAACACCGTTGTCGTGAGCGCAGAGTCCGAATTCGAAACCCTCGACGAACTCTTGGCCGCGGCCAAAGCCGATCCGGGCGCAATCACCGTGGGTCTGTCGTCTCTCGGCGGCAATGACCACTTCTCCGCGAACATGATCGCCCAGGCATCCGGAGCCGAATTCACCCTCGTGCCGTTCAAAGGCGCGTCGATGGCCCGCACCGCTCTGATGGGCAAACACGTTGCCGCAGGCACCATGACCCTCAGCCAAACCGCGTCTTTCCAGGACGAACGCTCCGCCTTCCGCCCGGACGTGCCGACCGCGAAAGAACTCGGATACGATGCGCAAATGTCGTCGCTCCGTGGTATCGTAGCACCGGCGGGTCTCGATCCGGAGGTCGAAGCAAAGCTCGAGGCCGCACTGAGCGCAGTGAACGCCATGGAGGAGTTTCAGGCGATGATGGCCGAGCAGGGCAACCCGATTTCTTTCGTATCGGGTGACGCGTTCGAAGCCGTTGCCGTTCAGCAAGATGGTGTCGCACGGGCAATCTGGGAAGAGACGCCCTGGAAATGATCTTTTCCGGCGTTGCCCCTTCGGGCGCGCCGGTCCATACCGCCGAGGAGGAGACCTTCGGCATCTCTAGGAGGATAAACACATGAATTTCAAAACCATCGCCGCCACCGCGCTCACGCTGACCCTGCCGCTCGCAGCACAGGCTGACGACTGGACCGCCTACACCTACTCGTCTGTGTCCACCACGTCCGCCGTGAAAGGCATGACCCGCATCTCGGAACGCGTCGCTGCGGAAACCGACGGCGAACTCGACATCACCCTGCACCTCGGCAAAACGCTTCAGATCGCATCCGCCGACATCACGCAGGCTGTCGGTGACGGCATCGTCGATTTCGCAGCAGACTTCTTCTTTTCCGGCAACGTGCCGATCGCACGTATCCTGAACCTGCCGATGCTCATCGAAAACGATGAAGAGTGGGCCGCTGCCTATGCCGCCATTGAGCCGACGCTCGTCGAGGCCTTCGCAGACCAGAACGTCGTGCTGCTCGGTGGCTACCGCTATCCGGAACAGACGATCTTCACCACCTTCCCGGTCAACAGCCTCGCTGATCTCGACGGTCACAAAATCCGCGTGACCTCGCCGGAACAGGGCAAGTTCGTCGAAGAGTTCGGCGGCGCCGCAATCACCCTGTCGGGCAGCGAAGTGCCGACCTCTCTGGAGCGTGGCGTGATCGAAGGCGTGCTGACCGCAAGCGCCGGTGGTGCGAAGAACTGGCACGAGTTCCTGCCCTACAACTACCGTTTCGCGGTGAACTACGGCAACTCGATGATCATCGCCAATGCCGACGCCTTTGACGCGCTCGATCCGGAAGTGCAGGAAACGCTCCGCGCCATCGTCGCAGAAGAAGGTCCGGCCACAACGGCGGCGTTCCTCGTGGACGAAGACGCACAAAAAGCGTCGCAATCCGCAGCGGGTATGACCCTCACCGATGCTGCCGAAGGCGATGTAGACATGGCCGCTGAAAAGCTCGCTCCGTTCTGGGCAAGCTGGGCGGAAGAAAATGGCCCCGAGTATGTCGAGGCCCTGAAGGTAGTCCGCGATGCAATCGGAAAATAATCCAAACTTTGAAGAACAGAAGGGGCCGGCAACAGCCGGTCCCGTTTTCGACGTTGCCGAACGCACCACACAGGTTGTGACCGGTGTCGTTCTGGCCGCCCTCGTGATCATGGTCTGCACCGAAGCGTTCCTGCGCGGGGCATTCAACTACTCACTGGGCTTCGTCGAAGAACTGACCGGCTACTCCGTCGTGCTGCTGACCTTCCTCGGCGCGGCACAGGCACTCCGTCACGGGGCCCTGTTTCGGGTGCATTTCCTGTTCGACATCCTGTCGCCCAATGCACAACGCTGGATCACACGCATCTTCGTTGTGATGGCGCTTGTGGTTTGTGCGATCCTCGCATGGAAAACCAAAGACCTGATGCTCTCGTCCTTCTCGCGCGGCAAATTTGCCCCGACGGTCCTGCGCACGCCGCTGTGGATTCCGCAGATGGTGCTCCCGCTGGGCTTTACCGTCATCGGTATCTTCCTGGTCGAGAAACTCATCCTGACCTTCCAAAAATCCAAAGAAAGCCTCTGACATGGAAGCGATACTTGCCTTTGGCGTTCTGATCGGCCTCATCCTCGGGGGCATGTGGGTCCAATTCACCGTCGCGAGTGCGGGCCTCTTCTACCTTTGGATGCTCAAAGGGTTTGCTGGCTGGAAGGCACTTGGCCTCGTCAGCTGGGGCGCCGCCAACAGCTTTACCCTCGCGGCGATCCCGCTCTTCGTGCTGATGGCAGAAATCCTCCTCGGATCCGGCCTCGCCTCCCGCCTTTATAACGGCGTCGCGCCCTTTATGCGGCGTTTGCCAGGTGGACTGTTGCACACCAACATCGTCGGCAGCGGCATCTTCGCCGCGATCTCGGGCGGTAGCGCCCCGACCGCCGCAGCGATGTCCACCGTCTCTCTCCCCGAACTGAGCGGCCGCGGCTATAACCGCCGTCTCGTCGCCGGATCGCTGGCCGCTGGCGGCACGCTGGGCATCCTGATCCCGCCGTCGATCACCATGATCATCTACGCCACCTTTACCGAGACCTCGATCGCGCGCCTCTTCGCCGCCGGTCTGATCCCGGGTATCGTGCTGGCGCTGCTCTACATGGGCTTCATCATGATCCGCGCCGTAATCAACCCGTCGCTCGCCCCCAAGAGCGAGACCCGCGCAACGCCTGCCGTGCTGGCGCGGTCGCTCCTCGACATCCTGCCATTCGTTCTGCTGATCTTCATCGTTCTTGGCAGCATCTATGGCGGCTTTGCCACCCCGACCGAAGCGGGCGCCGTCGGCACCGTGGGCGCGATCATCATCTCCGCGATCTATGGCAAACTGAGCCTCGGCCTCATCACCGAAGCGCTCAAGCGCACGGCGGTCATGAGCGGCAACATCCTCTTCGTGGTCTTCACCTCGATGATTTTCGCCTATGCAACGGCCCTCTCGGGCGTCGGCGAAGATCTCGTCGCGAAACTCGAAAGCGCGGAAGTCTCCAAAGTCACCTTCCTCCTGATCATCATGGTGGTCTTCGCGATCCTCGGCTGTTTCATGGAAGGCCTCGGCATGATCGCGATCATCGTGCCCGTGATCTTCCCTGCGCTTCTGGCGCTCGGGGTCGATCCGATCTGGTTCGGTGTCTTCGTGGTGATCCTCGTGGAACTGGGGCAGCTCACACCACCCTTGGGCGTGATCCTCTTCGTGGTGGCGAGTTCGTCGGATAAGGTCTCTGTCGAAGACGTCATTCTCGGCACGATGCCCTTCTTCGTCATCATCCTGATCTTTATGCTCCTGATGATCGCGTTCCCGCAAATCACCCTGTTCCTGCCGGAGGTCACATTCGGATGACGACCCACACCTACCCTGCCCCCGAACCGGTGGTCCTCGATGCAGAGGTGTTCACCGAACTGCCGACCGCGCTGCGGCGCACGGGCGTGTCGTCCTACTGGGCGGACAAGAACCGTGGCGGTGAAGCGGTGGACAGCTTTGTCGAAGGGCCGTCCTTTGACCGCGCGGGCAATCTCTACTTCGTCGATATCCCCTTCGGTCGCGTGTTTCGCGCGACGCCGGAGGGTGTCGTCAGCCAGATTGCCGAATACGAGGGACAGCCCAACGGGTTGAAAATCCACCGTGACGGGCGGATCTTCCTCGCGGATTATCAGAATGGCATCATGCTCCTCGACCCGGAGAGCGGAGCGGTCACACCCGCCCTCGCCGATTGCGACACGGAAGGGTTCAAGGGCTGCAACGACCTGCACTTCGGTCGTGACGGCACGTTGTTCTTCACCGATCAGGGTCAAACCGGCCTCCACGATCCGACCGGCCGCGTCTACCGCTGGAACGAAGGCACCGGACGCCTCGATTGCCTGATCGACACCGCGCCGAGCCCGAATGGTCTCGTGCTCGATCTCGCGGAGCGTGTGCTGTTTCTCGCCGTGACCCGCGCCAATGCGGTGTGGCGTCTGATCCTGTCCCCGAGCGGACGGGTCAACAAAGCGGGGCTGTTCATTCAGTTCTCCGGCGGTCGCGCGGGACCCGATGGACTCGCGCTCACGGCGCAGGGCGGTGTCGTGGTCTGTCAAACCGGCATGGGCCTCGTCTGGGTGCACAACGCGCTCGGTCAGCCGATTGCCGTCGTCCGTTCTCCGCGCGGTCTCGGCACGACCAACTGCGCCTTCGGCGGACCGGACGGACGCAGCCTCTTTATCACCGAATCCGACAGCGGCTCTATCCTCAAGGTCGATTTCCCGCCCGAACTCGGCATCTCCGGCGCGCCGATGTTCTCACAGGCAGACTGATATACCGACGACCGACGCATCCCGTGTCGGTCGTCAGACCACCCCGCGCAACGTCTCTGCCACCTCCGGCAGGAGCGCGAGACTGGCCTCAATCCGCGCGCGCCAACGGGGACCCTGGGCCAGCGCGTCGTCATAAGCCTCGGCGAGATCGTCGGGCCGATCCGCCGCCAGAACCTCAATCAAAAACGCCGCCTGCGCGCGGTCTTTGCGGGACTTCGCCTGATCTTCGCCCCCACGCCGCCGATCCGCGACGATGAGTTTGTGGATCGCAAACCGTTCCGGCCGCGGGATTTGCACCAGGATACCGGACCGATAGAGCGCCACCGCGGGGATCGGTTCTGCAATCAGGTAGTTCAGGTAATTAAGCCCCTGCGCACTCACCCCGAGCGCGGGCAGAGGTTTCACCGTCTCGTCCCCAAACGCGGGCGTCAGGAATTCGACCAGAGCCTCCCCGCTCGCCTGCCGCCACCGCCATACCTGCCGCGTGCCGACACTCGGGACCGGATCGAATTTCAGCGCCTGAAGGATCGTGTCCGGCGCTTCTTCCACCTGATCGCCGAGGGCGACGGACAGGCGTTCGAAACTCGCAAAGTCGATGTCGCCCGTCTGAGCCAACTCTTCGCTGTCGAACCGCACGCCAAGCTCACCCTGATACAGCCCATAGGCCCCCGTCCCGATCAGCGTCCCGCCGAGACGAAACACCCCTGCCCGTGCAAAGGCGGACAACAACGCGCCGGTGTCACGGTCTAGCGCCATGAACCCTTCGGCCCGCAATACGCGCGACAGGCGGGCCATCGTCTTGCGGCGGCCCTCGCTCTCGGCCTTGAGCGCAACGGCATTCTCGATCCGCGACCGCAATTCCGGCGTCGCCTCCCCGAGATAGCGGCTCCGCATCGTCGTCCCGATCCGGAACTTGTCATAGAGATACACCCGCCCGCCGCGCTGCCGCTCTTCGATAGAGCCAACGATTTCAGACGCGGCTTCATCAAGGTGAAGGCGTTTCAAATCCTGATAGGCCACCTGCGCGGCGCGGGAGTGGGATGTGACGGTCATTATCGCTCTGACATGTGTGCAGCAAAAATATTACTGATGCACATAACTGATGTGTGCAGCAAAATCAAGAATGATGCACATGTCCACTCAGCGGCCCGCGACCAAGGCGTCGGACGGAAGACGGAGATTCGGACTACGGGGTGCTGTTGAAGATCAAACGCGCCCAGCAACGTGCATTCAAATATCGCACCAAAGTTCGCTTAAAATTATAAAAATATCGAATAAGAATACAAAAACGGGGCCGCATTTCGCCGCCCCGCTTTTCGTTTTCACGCCTTAGACGAACCGGATGCGTGTGCCCCAGTCGTCCTCGTAGAACATCGGCTCTCCGCCGTCGCGGCGGATGAGTTCGACGTAGTCGAGACCCGCGTCGCGGTCGGAACGGCGGCCGGATCGGGCGCTGAGCCATTCGTTGACGGCGATGTGGTGGTGATAGCCGCCTGTGGACAGGAACACCGCATCCCGACGCGTGCTCACCGCATCGAACCCGAGCGCATCGCTCCACCATTTGCCGGCACGCGTCGCGTTGCCGACCTTCAGGTGCACGTGGCCGATGCTCGTGCCCACCGGCGCGCCGGTCCAGCGCGGCGGCAAGAGACCGAGGGTGCCCATGATGCCATCGACATCCAAAGCAAAGGTGCCCATCTGCACCTCCCCCGCAACCCATTGCCAGGTCTCTTCCGGTTTGTCGGCGTAGATCTCCACACCGTTGCCTTCGGGATCGGTGAGATAAATCGCCTCGCTCACACGGTGATCAGCGGTGCCGGTGACGGGCAGTTGCTCCGCAATGGCCATAGAGATCCACTGCGCGAGCGCCTCACGCGACGGCAGCAAAAACGCGGTGTGGAACAGGCCGGACTCGCGCTGACCGGGGAGGCGAAGCCCCTCTTCCTGCGTCAGACCGAGGAGACGTTGCCCGGCAACACCGAGCCAGATGGTCGATCCCTCACGGCTCACCTCTTTGAGGCCAACAGCCTTTTGATACCACGCAGACAGTGCCTCGGCGTCCTGCGCCTTGAGCCCCACCGCGCCCACATGGATCGGCGCGGAGTGCGGGAGGGCGTTGGCCGCATGCGCGACCAACGGCAGGGTGGACGCGAATGCCGCGGCCCCTGCCCCTTTCAAAAGAGTTCTTCGTTTCATCACAGCTCTTTCTTGATCAGCCGATCCAGCGAGAAACGGCCGCCACCTTTGGTCACAAAGCTCAGCGTCACGGCGGACCAGATGAGCGAAAGTTCAGCGCCCTTATAGCCCTGATCGAGCTTGATCCAGTGGAAGTAAATGGTGACCAGCAGGATCACCGTGGTTCCAGCGGCAGCAAGACGCGTCAGAAGACCAAGCGCGAGGAGCAAGCCGCCCCCGAATTCAGTCACAGAGAGAAGGATGGACCAGAACCAGCCCGGAGCAAAGCCCATGCCCGCCACCATATCGGCGGCGCCGGTCGGGTTTTGAATTTTCGGCCAGCCGTGGGCCATGAGCGCCACGCCACAGATGACACGCAACCAAAGCTGCGCGAGGGGCGCGGTGGCGGCGTAGACGGGAGCGAGAGCAGGAATAAAGAGAGCGGTGCGGTCGGTTTCGTTAGACATAAGTGTATCTCCATAGGGTGCGTTCACCGGAACGGCGACGCGTAAAGTCAGGCGCGGAATGCGCGACGATGTGGGAATGGAGATCAGGCTCTCGGAGGTCGGAAATCCGGCGGCACAATCCGGTCTGCGAGATCAAGTTCGCTCAGAGACAGGGCAAGTTTGTCCCCCGCATCGCGAGGGGTCATCGGGTCCTGCGCGGCTGTGATCGTGCAGGTGAAACAGGGTTTCTCCGCAGGCGCGTGCACGTGGACCGCGGCGCCGGGCGCATAACACACGTCTTCGATGACCACTGTGCTCGGGCACGTGCTCCCCTGCGCCGCCGAGGCGGGCAGAAGCGCGGACATCAGGATGGCCGCAGCAGACAGACAAAGAAGAAGGTAACGCAGCATCCGCGCTCCTCGGTGGTAACTTGCTTCTGGTCTTGTAGCCCCGCCGGAATTTCGATCGCAAGTTTACCTCGCGTCGGTCACGCAGATGTTATGAGATGAAACGAAGCCCGCCCGACAATGCGTTTTGCCGGATCGAGCCGCCGTGCAGTAGGCTCCGATCAACGGACGCGATTTTGAGGAAAGGCCAGCCATGACGCAAAAGCACATCATGTATCACATCCCGATCTGCCCCTACTCGCAACGCCTCGAAATCCTCTTGGCGCTGCGCGGTCAGAGCGACGCGGTGGAATTCAGGGTCGTGGACATCACCAAACCGCGCGATCCCGAATTGCTCGCCAAGACACGCGGGACGACCGCCCTTCCCGTGCTGGAAACCCCGGACGGGCGCATCCTCAAAGAGAGCCTCGTGATCCTCCGCTATCTCGATGAGGTCTTGGACGGCCCCGCGCTGCGCCGGACCGATCCGGTCGAACACGCGATTGAATCCATGCTCATCACCCGCGAAGGCCCGTTCACCATGGCGGGCTATCTCTATGTGATGAATCAGGACAAAGCCCGCCGCGACGAGCACCGCGACAAACTCCTGTCAATCTATCGCGACATCAACGACTTCCTCACCCATGAGAGTCCCGACGGCCCGTATCTGTTCGACGACTTCGGTCTCGCAGAAGCCGTCTTCACCCCGATGTTCAAACGCTTCTGGTTCCTCGACTATTACGAAGATTTCGACCTGCCCGACGGCAAAGACTACGACCGCGTTCGCGCGTGGCGCGAGGCCTGCATGGCCCACCCCGCCACCGATCAGGTCAGCAAGGAAGAAATCGTCAAACTCTACTACGACTACGCCCTCGGCGCGGGCAACGGCGCACTGGTAAAGGGACGGTCGGTGTCGAGCTTTGTCTTTGAACCCGACTGGAAAACCCGCCCGATGCCGCCGAAAGACAAATATGCAGGCAGCGCGACGGACGAGGAACTCGGCCTCATTGCGTGACGTTTCGAGACGCGCAGACGGCAGTTGAAGGGACGCTTTGGCGTCCCTTTTTCACTTGAACCCACCACATGCCGCGCGCCCGGATTTGCCACACATCTTGACTGACTGACCGTCAGTCAGTATAAAAGACAGAAGGAGCATGGCTATGGGAAGAATCGTCAAAGATCCGAAAGTGCGGCGCGCAGAGATCGTCGAAACGGCGGAGCGGCTGTTTCGGGCGCACGGATATGCCAACTGCTCCGTCGACATGATCATCCGTGAAATCGGCGTCGCGAAGGGCACGTTCTACTACTACTTCAAATCCAAACCCGCGATTCTTCAGGCCATCGTGGACAAGACGCTGGACCAGATCGTCGCCATGGCGCGGGGCGTCGCAGACACCCCCACCCTCACAGCCCTCCAAAAGATGGAGGCCCTCCTCGGCAACAGTCACATGGGCGACGACGAGAGCCTTGAAGTCGCCGACATGCTGCATCTGCCGGAGAACCGCGAGCTTCACGAACTGACGAACATCGAGACCATCCTCCGCCTGTCCCCCATCCTCGCGAAGGTGGTTGAGCAGGGAAATAAGGAAGGTGTGTTCGACGTCGAACACCCGCTGGAAACCGTCCAGTTCCTCTTCACCGGCGCGCAGTTTCTCACCGACGGCGGCATGTTCCAGTTTTCCGAATCCGAAATCCGCGCGCGGCGTCTCGTCACGCAAACGATCATTGAAAAAGCCCTCGGCGCAGCAGCGGGCAGTTTTCACTTCATGAACCCGACGCCGACCTAGGCGTCCTCACCCCGCGTTCCGGCATAGCCCGAAACGCGATTAACCAACCATCCGGGGGATCATCCCATGGACCTCACCACCTCAAACACCCGCACCCGTCGCGTTCCGTCTCTGGCCCTCATCGGCTTTTACGCGCTGACCTTTGGCATCACATGGGGCATCGTCGCCATGTATATTCTCGCACCGGACTGGGCGACGGCGCGGTTTGGTGAGATCAGTGGCTCCCACCCGTTCTTCTTTATCGCGACGTGGGCGCCCTGCATCTCCGCCGTCACCCTCGTCCTGTTGTTCGGCGGAGTTTCGGGGCTCAAATCCTTCCTCTCCCGCCTGACGCTCTGGCGCGTGCCTCTTCCGTGGATGCTCCTCATCGCGCTCGGCCTCCCCGCCGTTTACATGATCGGATCGCTGCTCAAGGGCGGACCGCTCCTCACACCGCTTCCGCCCAAAGGCCTCGGCGCGATGGTCAGCCTCACCTTCATGATGCTCTTTCTCGGCCCCATCGAGGAATTCGGCTGGCGCGGCGTCGCCCAACCAATCCTCCAGCGCCACGTCGCGCCGCTCTTTGCCGGCATGATCATCGGCACCGTCTGGGGCATCTGGCATCTACCGGCGTTTTTCCTCGCCAACACCGTATTCGCGACGTGGAATTTCCTGCCGTTCCTGATCGGCAACATCACCCTCGCCGTCCTCGTGACCCCGCTCTTCAACGCCTCACGCGGCAGCCTCCTGTGGCCGATGCTCTTTCACTGGCAACTGATCCTCCCGATCTGGCCGGACGCGCAGCCCTATGACACATGGCTCTACCTTGCCCTGACCGTCGTGGTCGTCTGGTTGAACCGCAACACCATGCTCCGCCGTGCGGGCGCGGTGACAGAGGTCATTCCCGCCGCGTCATAGCTCCATCGACATCTCGTGCCACGCCATCCCGCCGTGATCCGATTCCGATGGTTGTCGGTAAGTATACCCGAATTTCTGATAGAGCGGGACGTGGTGCTCTTTGCACATGAGGTGGATCGTGGCCTTGCCCATCTGCCTCATCCGCGCGACGAATTCGGTCATCAGCGCGGTCGAGAGCCCCTGCCCCTGACGTGCGGGATCGACGACGACGGACATGATCACGACGTTCGGCGCGGCGGGGTCGTGGCCGATCAGCTCCTTGAACGCCTCATTCGACATCTCGACCTCATAGGCGCAGCCGCAGTTGATAAAGCCCGCGATGTCCCCATCGATCTCCAGAACGAGAAATCCGTCGGGATAGGTGGCAATCCGCGTCGCGATCTTTTCCAACGTCGCGGCCTCGTCGCCCTCATAAGCGGTGCTTTCAATCTCATAACAACGGCCCGCGTCCGACGGTCGGGCATTTCGAAAGATGTGCATAGGGTCGTCCAAATCTCTTGAAGCGTTCCACATCATTGCCGCGTCTCCGAGGGGAGGCAAAGGGAATATCCTTGAAAAACGCGCCCCAACGTTGCGAAATGGGGATCACACCCACATCAGAAAGCAGCCCGTCTCATGTCCGATCCCATTCCGTTCTTTGACGGCCACAATGACTTCCTGCTGAAGCTGATGAAATCCCCCGCCCCGCGCGCGGAGATTTGGCTCGGGGATGGAGCCATCGGGCATCTTGATCTCGCCCGCATGAAGGCGGCGGGGTTTGTTGGCGGGTTGTTTGCGATCTTTGTGCCTCCGCGCAGCACCGGAAAGCCGCCGGATTTCAAAACCGCGATGGCGAACCCGCCCTATGCGATGCCGATGCCGCCGGCGCTCTCTCACGACGTGGCGCAGCCTGACGCGCTGACCATGGCGGGATTGCTGCACTGGATGGAGCGCGCCGCGCCCGAGAGTTTCCGTGTCTGCCGCAATGCATCCGACATCCGCGCGGCGATTGCCGACGACGTGATTGCGGGCGTCATGCATATGGAGGGGGCGGAGGCGATTGGGCCTGATCTCGATAGTCTTTACCTCTTTTACGAGATGGGCTTGCGGTCCCTCGGCCCAGTGTGGAGCCGCGACACGATCTTTGGCTACGGCGTTCCGATGGCCTTTCCCGGCACGCCGGACATTGGCCCCGGCCTCACGGAAAAGGGCAAAGACCTCATCCGCCTCTGCGATGAAATTGGCATCCTCATCGACCTGTCGCACCTCAATGAGAAAGGATTCGACGATGTGACGGCGACCTCGACCGCACCGCTGGTCGCGACGCACTCCAACGTCCACGCCCTCTGCCCCAGCCCGCGCAACCTCACGGACCGGCAATTGCACATGATCCGCGAGCGCGGCGGGATGGTCGGATTTAACTTCGCCACCTTCTATATCAATGAGGACGGGAAGGCCGCGAGTGACACCGGATGGGACGCGATGCTGCGCCATATCGACTATCTGATCGAGACGCTCGGCGAGGATCACGTTGGCCTCGGGTCTGACTTCGACGGCTGTGTGCTGCCCGATCTGATCGGCGATGTGACCGGCGTCCCGCGTTTGTTCGACGCGATGAAGGCCCACGGCTATGACGCGCCCCTCCTCACGAAACTCGCGCGGGAGAACTGGCTCTCTTGCATTGAACGGTGTGTGACTTGACCACCCCGACCCTGCGCCTGACCCGTGCGCTGGTCGACCGCCTCCCCGCCCGAACGGACGAACGCGGACCCGCGCTCGTGCAGGAACCACCGGATGAGTTCTACGAAGACACCGCCGCCGATCTACTCGCGCGGCTCGCGTCGAAGGATGAGGTCTGGATTTTTGCCGCAGGCTCTCTGATCTGGAATCCGCGCATGGAGGTGGCCGACCGCCGCGCGGCACACCTCACAGGATGGCAGCGCGCCTTTTGCATCCTCGATCGCCGCTATCGTGGCTGCCCGAGCAATCCGGGCCTCATGATGTCCATTGATCGTGGCGGGAGCTGTTCCGGCGTCGCCCTACGGATGGACACTGGCGACGATCCACACGCCGCGCTCGTGAGCCTATTGAAACAGGAACCGCCCCTGCCGCCCGAACTCGTCGCCGCCGAAACAGACGCGGGCGTGGTGCAGGCCGTGCTCTTCAACATAGATGAGAGCTTTCCGCTCTACCAACCCGAGCCACCCGTCGACACCCTTGCCGACATTCTCGCCTCTGCTATCGGACATGTGGGCACGATGGCGGACTACCTGCTCAACACCGTCACAGAACTCGAACGCGCAGGCGTTCACGACGCGCATCTCTGGCGGTTGCAAGAAATGGTCGCAGAACGGCTAGAGGCCCTGCCTGATCCGAGCGGGCAAACGTGATCAGACGCTGCTGACTTTTCTCTGATTTTCGAGGAGGGGGAGGAAGGAAACGGCAACCCCAGGGAGGAGGAGGAGGGGTTGCCGTCAAATCCATGAAGCTCAAGGGAGGAGGACGAGCTTCCCTTACTTTATGCCTTATCTCTTCGCTGCGAACCATCGCCAATGCTGCAAAGCAGCATTGCGCTGTGTGCAAGTGTCCTTACGTAAACGACTACCTTGGGGGAACGGTCCGGCGCGGCGTCAAAGTGGTCTCTCGCACCTGCCAAAACGGGCGCCCTGACGTGCGGACAAAAAAAAGACCGAGCTAAGCTCGGCCTTAAGTCCAACAGGGAGGTAAAAAGCGCCTCGAGTTTCCTCATGTCGCCCTCTACTGCGCTCTATTTATGTGCGGTTTAAAAACTTATCAAGTAAAACAGTCCTGCAATTCGCACATGGCCGTTATGCGTTACTGCACTGCAACAATGCAGGGCGTCTCACCTGCGTTGAATCAGAACGGCCGGACGACATTGCCCGAATAAAAGAACATGCCCATTCCGAAGGTAAACAACACATTCCCCGCGACGGAATGCAGAATCACCGCGAGCGGAAAAGACCGCCGCACCTCATAGGCCCACGCGAACACAATCCCGCCGCCAAAGGTCATGAGCGCCACCGCCCAGTTCCAATAGAGCAGATGCGCGAGGGAAAAGAGCGCAGCATTGAGCGTGAGCGCCACAGGTTTGTGCGGCAGGATGCTCTCGTAGCGGCGGAAGAACAGAGGGCGAAACACGACCTCTTGCGGCAGGGCCGACACGAGCGGGTAAAGCAGCATGATCGTCAGCCAAAGCGCAGGATTGCTGCGCAGCAATGCAAAGATCGCTGCGGGTTCCGTCACCGACAAAATCCCCCAAGACACGAGCGCCGTCGCACCCCCAACCCCGAGGATGAGCTTGACCGGAATCCTTCGACGGCCTTGAAGCAACTCCCGCCACTGAAACCCCGGCGTCAGGTGCAAGAGCACGATCCCGAGACAGGTGGAGAGCGCGAGCACGGTGAACATCCGACCGGGCGGCAAGAGAACCGCGACGAGGATCGGAAGGATCACAAAGAACGACAGGAACTCGGCCCATAGCAGCCGGCGGTCGAATGCCATCTCAACACGCTCCGTCATCTGGCCCGACCGTGATCGAGGACCTGCGCCAATACACCCACGGCCAGATCACGCGGCGATTTCGCGCGGCGGATATAGCCGAACGGTTGGACCATCCGCGCGATGTCGGCCTCGCTCAGCCCGTTGGCTTGCAACGCATAGCTGCGCAAGGTGCGCGCGCGTTCGCTGCCTTGGGCACCGATGTAGAAGGCATCTGACCGGAGCGCATGGGACAGCAGAGCCGTCTCCCGATCATGATCATGGAAAAACACCGCGACCGCCGTGCGCCCGTCGGGCGTCTCCCCCTCCGGCCAGGCATTGCCAATGAGGAGATGTTCGTAGGGCCCGGATGCATCGCTGAGATAGGTCGTGACAGACAGGTCCGCCGCCTGCGCAAGACGGGCAAAGTGGCGCGGTTCTTCGCCGCTGCCAAAGATGAGCGCCCGCAATCTCGGTTTCACGGTCAGGATCAAACTGGCCCCGTCCGCCACCCCCGCGACCAGTCGGCCCTCTTCCGAGACGGACACCGTGACAGGGGTTCGCGCCTGCAAACGTGTCTGCATAGAGGACAGCACCTCCGGCTCCGGCGTCGGGATCAGCGTCACATCGAGACCGCCACCGCAGGGCAGTTTCAAATCCATAAACGGAGACCCCGCGCCGTAGCGGAGCGTCTTTCCCGCCCCGCTCTGCAGCGCCTCAATCCCGTGGAGCGCCACATCTTCGTCGATGCAGCCAGAGGACAGATTGCCGAACCGCGCGCCTGTGTCAGCCACCGCCATCCCCGCGCCGACGGGCCGATAGGACGTGCCCTCAACCCCCGTGATCAGACAGAGACAGTCGGCCTCCCCCGCAAAGAGCGGCGACAGAGCCAGATCGCTTTCGCACACGGAGACGACACGCGGGCGCGCGTCGATGCCTTGGAGCAGCTCGTGGTCCTTGTGCATCTTCATCGTCTGGGTCTCCGTCGCTATTCAGGCTTCACCGCAGAGCGGTGCTCACACTATTAGATGGGGCAAACTTTCGGGATGATTAGGCACGAATTGCAAAAAGCGTTTATGTGACCCACTCATGAATGCCCGAGGCTCAGGCGTCCGGCGCCTCGACGTCGTAGCACAGGTGCACCGCGCCCTTCTCCAGCGTATCAATGCTGCGGAACCGGATGTTCGCCTGATCGCGAAGCCCCTCCGGCCCCGCTTCAAAGAGCGTATGGCTCCCCGTCACGCCACTCACCGACGGCAAAATCACGAGACTGATCCGGTCCACCGCATGTGCGCGCATGAAGTGCCCGTTGATGATCCCGCCACCGGCGACAATGTAATGATCCCCGCCGAACACCTGTGCCAGACGGTCCAGCAGCCAGAGAGGATCGACATGGCGTTCCGGCGCGACAATGTAGGAAATCCCGCGCTCCGCCAGTTCACACAGATGGCTGTTCGAAATGTTCGGCCCGAGCACCATCACGAGATGATCCCCGTCGAGCATCCCGCTCTTCCAATGCAGCTTGCCATCCGGATCAACCACCACGGCGAGGCTCTCGGTCGCGTCCTGCGCCATATAGCAACAGCGCGCCGCCTCATCGTCTTCTTGCGGTTCACGCGCGTCACCGTCGGCATAGGGCTCCATCGTCGTGCGCCCGACGATATAGCCACGCGCGCCGAGGTCGCGCAGGATGTCGAAATAGATGGTCTCGTAGTCAGAAAACGGGGCGTCGGTGGAGGGGCTCCATTCGGCAACGTCCACGCGCCCGTCAAGCGGGCTGAGCATGTGGCAGGTCACTAAGGGTTTCATGTTTGCCTCGAAAATTAGGTGGTGCGTTTCATCTCTCGCCGCGCGGTCCGGTGCGCCGACGAAAGCTAGGTCCTAAGTCCCGCACTGCCGGAAACTCAAACGGATTTCTCCACAGGCCTCACCAAACGGCGCTCACGGGTTTGTGAAACGCTCCGCGCAAGTCTCGGTTTTTTCAGGAAAAGCGGCAAAAACTCCGGTCGATTAATCGATCTGGACCATAAGTGCTATACGCCCCAGCCCCCTAAATGTCGAAAGCCCCGCGCCCCATACTATCATGTGTAAGCAGTCACGCCGGCACAGATCGGCCCTGCACACACAACCCAGCACCCACAACGGGCGCACGGCGAATACAAAGAAACGCATAACGCACATCTCTCTGGCCTCGTCTTCAGACTTCTTCAAAGAGGATTCCATGCAACTTACCATTAACAATGAAACCTATGACATCGACGCGGATGGCGAGACGCCGCTGCTTTGGGTCATTCGTGACAACCTCGGCATGACCGGAACGAAATACGGCTGCGGCGTCGCCCAATGTGGCGCCTGTTCTGTTTTGGTCGATGGCGTTGTGACGCGCTCCTGCGTGACCCCGATCGAAGTCGTCGAAGGCTCTCAGATCACAACCATCGAAGCCATTGAATCCGATCCCGTCGGCAAACGCGTCGTCGAGAAATGGGTCGAGCATCAGGTGCCGCAGTGCGGTTACTGCCAGTCCGGTCAGGTGATGGCCGCGACATCGCTCCTCAAAGAGACCGCGAAACCGACCGAAGAAGACATCGAATACGCGATGCTGAACCTGTGCCGCTGCGGGACCTACAATTTCATCAGCGCCGCGATCCATGACCTCGCCGGTGGCGAAGGAGACGCGCAATGACCTTTGACCGTCCCGCTTCCGCACCTCAAGACCTCCCGACCGGCGCACCGGTCAACATGTCGCGCCGCCGCTTTCTGATCGGCACCACGACCGCCACCGCAGGCGCGCTCGTCCTCGGTTTCGGCATCCCGACCAAGGCCCGCGCCCAAGCCGCGAACATGGCGCCTGGCACCCGCGTTCCGGCCTTCCTCGAAATCCGCCCCGACAACACCGTGCGCTTCCTGAGCCCCTTCGTCGAAGGCGGCCAAGGCATCTACACCGCCATGGCGCAGATCGTTGGCGAAGAGCTTGACGCCGACCCGTCGTCGTTTGTGGTCGAAAGCGCCCCTGCCGGAACTGACTACCTCGTCGTTGGCGGCTCCATGCGTATCACCGGTGGCTCCATGTCCGTGCGGACGAGCTATGACACCATGCGCAAACTCGGCGCGCTTGCCCGTGCGATGCTGCTCGAAGCGGCTGCCGCGCGTCTCGATGTGCCGGTCTCTGAGTTGACGACCGAACCGGGTCACGTGGTCCATGCCGCCTCCGGTCGCACAGTCACCTATGGTGAGATTGCTGACGCCGCGCTTGATCTTGAGGTGCCGGATCCGGAGAGCATCACGCTCAAAGACCCCGCCGATTTCCGCTGGATCCGTCAGCCGGTCGAACGTCTCGACGTTTATGAAAAATCCACAGGCAAGGCCGTCTACTCCATCGACACCAAAGTTGACGGCATGGTCCACGCCGCCGTGCAACACGCCCCGCGCCTCGGCCTCACCGTCGGCTCCATCGTGAACGAAGCCGAAGTCGCCGCCATGCCCGGCGTGATCTCCATCCACACCCTGCCGGGCGCTGTCGCCGTCGTCTCAGAACGCTGGTGGACCGCACGTCGTGCTGTGGAATCGCTCAATGTCGAGTGGAACGAACCCGGCGCGGACGCCGATCCGACCGCGCGCTATATGCCCGCCGACTTCTCCACCGCCGCCTTTGCCGAACGCCTCGCCAATGAAACCGGCGAAGGCATGGACGCAGAGAACGAAGGCGATGTTGCCGCCGCGTTTGCAGAGGCCGAAACCACCCTCGAAGCCACCTATCACAGCCAGTATGTGAACCACGGCCAGCTAGAGCCGCCCTCGACCACGGCGCGGTTTAACGAAGATGGCTCGCTCGATGTCTGGATGCCGAACCAAGCACCGGAACAGTTTCAGGGCGCGATTGCGCGGATGACCGGCCTCGAAGCGTCGCAGATCAACATCCACTCCCCGATGCTCGGCGGGTTCTTCGGGCGTCACTTCCTCTATCCGCACGCCAACCCCTATCCGCAGGCGATCCAACTCGCCAAGGAAACGGGCCGTCCGGTCAAACTGATCTGGAGCCGCGAAGAAGAGTTCCTCCGCGACCCGCTCCGCCCGATGGCAGCCGTGCGGTTCAAAGGCGCGCTCGACAGCACGGGTATGCCCGTCGCACTCGAAGCCATCTCCGCGACCGAGGGTCCGACCGAAGGCATCTGGGGCCGCAATCCCGAGAGCGTGGACGGCACCGCCGTCGAAGGTCTGTCGGGCAAATCCTACGGCATCCCGAACCACCGCATCGCGCAGGTCTACGTCGAAAACCCGACCATGCTCGCCTATTGGCGCTCTGTCGGGAACTCGATGAACGACTTCCTCTATGAGTCCTTCCTCGACGAACTCGGCGATACGGGCGGCCAAGACCCGTTCGAGATGCGCATGAAACTGCTTGAGGGCAACACCCGCCTTCAGACCCTCCTGCAATCCGTTGCGGATCTGTCCGGCGGTTGGAAACGCGGACCGTTTGAGGCAGAGGACGGCACGATGCGCGCACGCGGTATCGCCATGGCCTCTCCGTTTGGCAGTCACACCGCCGCCATCGCCGAGGTCTCCATCGACCGTGGCGAAGTGAAGGTGCACGACATCTGGCAGGCCATCGACCCCGGCAGCATCGTGAACCCAGCGATCATCGAGGCGCAGGTCAATTCCGCCGTCGCTCTGGGCCTGTCCCAAGTGCTTCTGGAAGAATCCGTCTACGAGAACGGCATGCCGAAAGCGCGCAACTTCGATATGTATCCGATCCTCTCACCGGACCGGATGCCGCGCGTTCACGTCAAAATCGTTGAGAGCGGTGCCCCCATGGGTGGCATCGGCGAACCGGGCCTGCCCGCAGTTCCGCCGGCCGTCGCCAACGCCGTTTCGACCCTGACCGGCCAACGCATCAGGTCCATGCCGCTTTCGAAGTATACCTTCGAAAGCTGAGCTGACCTGATCCTGCTCCGGGCGCTCCTCCCCCACTCCGGCGCCCGGGGCACTTATCTTGAGACCCCCGCATCCTGCATCTGCTCACGATCCGGCAGGTCTTCGAGCGTTTCCAAGCTGAACGCGACCAGAAACGTCTCTGTCGTCACGAAGGTATATGGCGCACCCCGTCGCGGGCTGCGGGGGCCTGTGCCGATGAGGTGACGGTCATGCAGGCGGCCAATCAGGTCGCGGCTAATCTCTTTTCCGAAAATATCCTTCAACCCCTCCCGCGTGATCGGCTGGTGATAGGCGACGGCGGCGAGAACCGCGATGTCGAATTCGCTCAGGTCCTGTAGCTGATCCCCAACATCCGCCGCCGCTTTGATCACCGGCGCGTATTGGGTGCGCGT
This sequence comes from Celeribacter litoreus, assembly GCF_020165855.1. Lineage (GTDB taxonomy): Bacteria > Pseudomonadota > Alphaproteobacteria > Rhodobacterales > Rhodobacteraceae > Celeribacter > Celeribacter litoreus. Next base: position 37,703 of record NZ_JAIUFY010000007.1, read on the forward strand.
GCGGAAAATCCAGCCGTCCGCGACCTTCGCAATTTCGAACGCGCGTCCCTCCAGATCGGCGGCGAGGTCTTCGATCAACAGATCCACTGACGCCCCCTGCCCCACCACGCGCGTGAGGTCTTCGCGCGGGACAGGCCTGGCGCTCGCAAAGAGCACGGCTTCGATCCGCCGCATCCATTCGCGCCAGCGCAAATCCGGCGGCAGGTCGTTCAGCTCTCGATCAAGGTCCTGCGCCATCGCTCACACCCCATAGAGCCGAAAGGTGTCGCGTCCGGTGAGTTCGCGCACCGCGCCCAACTCCACGAGCCGATCACACAACCGCCGCGCCGCGCGATCCGGCAACGGCAGCGCAGTCGGGGCCACGGCATCCTGCGTCAGAAACATCTCGACCGCCTCCCCTGCCCCTTTCGCGCGGAGCTTTGGCGCGACGGCAGAGAGATGCGCGGCTTTTCGGGAGAGATCAGAGGCAAGGGTCAGAACCTCCGGCACGGCGGCAATCACCGCGCGATGACAGGCCTCAACCAACGCCTCGCCCGTCGCATTGAAATCCGCGCGTTTCAGGCCGAGCGCGAGCAACGGCAGGACATGCGTCGCCCCCACCGCTTGAGCCAAGGCCGCCTCCGCCATGATCAACGCCGCGACCCGCGCGCGGGGGCGCTCTGTCAGAACCGTCTCCAACACCGCCGCCGCGCGTCGGAGCGGCGCACCCTCTCCGGCATCGAGCCACACCGCGACATCCATCGCCTCAACGTCAGGCAACGCACGGTGCAGGCCCCGCGGGGACACGGGCCGTTCCACCGCCCGCCGCCAAGAGAGATACATCTCCCCCGCGGGTCCGGGCAGATCGCCGTCACGCAGCAAATGGCAGGTGTCCCGCAACTCCGCCGCCCGTTCAAACCGCCCCGAAAGCCCCGCGCAGGCCTCTGCTGCGCGCAAAGCCAACCGATCCCGCAACAAGGCATGGGGCACCTCGGGCCGTGCCGCCACAAGATGCAGATGGCTTAGGGCATAGCCCGACAAAAAAGCCACATCTTCAAAGGTTTCCGCACGCCGCGCGGTGACCCAGCGCGGCAAAGGCGCTATGGTGGTCAGGTCTGATGCGATGTCTGGCGGAGTCATTTTCATGACCGGAGCCTAAATCACCACGGCGCTTTCTTCCAGAAAATACACCCAAAACCGCCGCACTTTTTACGATCCTGTCATGTCCAATACATTTGCATTATCGGACACAATGGTTATAGGCTCCGAAATATGGCCAAAACACCGGAAAACCCACCGCACGAAGACGTAGAAATCACCCTGCCCGACCATGTGGCGGGATCGGGATCGCTTGAGCAGCTTGTGGAAACTGCGCGCTCCTATGCGGAGGCGACGGTCGCGGAGAACACCGCAAAGGCGTACGCCGCAGACTGGGCGCATTTCTCGCGCTGGTGCCGGATGAAGGGCGCGGACCCCCTGCCCCCGTCGCCGGAACTCATCGGCCTCTACCTCACCGACCTCGCGCATCCGTCGGACAAGACCCCGCCTCTGACCGTGGCGAGTATCGAGCGCCGCCTCTCCGGCCTCTCCTGGAACTACGCGCAGCGCGGCCTTTCCCTGAACCGCAAGGAACGCCACATCGCCCGTATCCTCGCGGGCATCAAACGCAAACACGCGCGCCCACCGATGCAGAAGGAAGCGATCTTTCCCGAGGACATTCAGGCCATGGTCGCCACCCTGCCCTATGACCTGCGCGGGCTGCGGGATCGGGCGATCCTGCTCTTGGGTTATGCGGGCGGGTTACGACGCACGGAGATCGTCTGCCTCGACGTGCACAAGGACGACACAGGGGACAGCGGCGGTTGGGTCACGATCTATGAGGAAGGCGCGCTGCTCACGCTCAATTCCAAGACCGGCTGGCGCGAGGTCGAAATCGGGCGCGGGTCGAGTGACGCGACCTGTCCTGTGCATGCGTTGGAGCAATGGCTGCACTTCGCGAAGATCGGGTTCGGGCCGGTGTTTGTCCGCACCTCGCGCGATGGCAAGCGTGCTTTGGACGATCGGCTCAGCGACAAACACGTCGCGCGGTTGATCAAGCAGACGGTTCTGAAAGCGGGTCTGCGTTCGGAGCTACCTGAGAAAGAGCGGCTCGCCCTGTTCTCCGGTCACAGCCTCCGCGCGGGGTTGGCGAGTTCGGCGGACGTGGATGAGCGCTATATCCAAAAGCATCTCGGCCATGCCTCTGTGGAGATGACGCGCCGGTATCAGCGGCGGCGGGATCGGTTCCGGATCAACCTCACGAAAGCCGCCGGTCTCTGACACGCGACGGCAAAAGAAAAAGGCGGCCAGTTGGGCCGCCTTTTGTGTGTCGTCTGATCGGGTGGATTAGCTGTCCAACTCCGCAAAGAACGCGGCGAGCGCGGCCTCGAGTTTCTGCTTTTCCATCTGGCCGAAGTCCATGTCGGAGCGAAGTTCAAGGCGCCCATCCTGCACCGCGCAGCGCACTGTCCCCGCGGGGACAGTCATGCGGAACGTGGTTTTAAGCGTGTTGGCTTTGCCGGTCTGAGCTTTCTTTTCCGGTGCGCGCACATCCGTGAGCAAGCTGCGCAGCACCTCAATCTCTCCCTCTGGCGTTGTCGGCATCACCGCCGCAAGGCGCGATTTCGCACGCGTCACGGCCGCCACATCGTCGGAGAACTTTTTCTCAAGATCGAGACCAAGGGCCCGCGGGATCGCCTCCGGAAATTTGAGCGCGCTGCCGATGTGATCGAGCAGCGTCGCAAAGTGGCGAATGTAGCTGCGCTTTTGACGGTTCGCAGACGCGTAGAGAATGGCGACGGCTTCCTCGACGTTCGCGCATTCGGTTTCCGGATCGGCGGCATAGGCACGGGCGAGCGCGGCCATTTCCGCGAACGAGATGTCACGACGCACGAGGTTCTCATCGACCATCCGACGATAGAGACCATCGAGGGCCTCACCGCTCGACATCAGACCGGCGGGAATTTTTGCAAAGCGTTCGTCGCCGGTTTCCGCGAAAAGTTCGCGGTAGGCGGTGAGACGGCGGAAGCCCTGCACAAGCTCGTATCCCTCGCCAACCTGTTCCACGCGGATCGGGTTCGACAGGCCAAGCTCACGGATCGAAATCTTCAACTCGTCCAACTCGGGGTCGCGCGTGATGCTCCGGTCGCGGGTGAGTTTGGTCGTGGACACGGCGTCAATCGCCACGAGGTCCACGATCAACCCCTGCTTTTTCATCCGCACGAAATCATGGGCGAGGCGGTCGTTCTCTTCGCGGATCGCGGCCTCGGCGGCTTGGCGTTCGCGCAGGGCGGAGGCGTTTTCCTGAATGGCGCTGGCCATAGGACCACGGCGGGCCTCACGGGTGTCCGGCTCATCTGTCCCCGCGGGGACAGGGGTGTCTACCTCGACCGGATCGGTCGGGAAGTCGATGTCAAAGACGCGGCGTTTCTTGCTCATGCCTCATCCTCCAGATTGCCCCAGGCCTCGAGAAGATGCCCGCGGAATTCTTCATACGCGTTGTCGAAAGAGGACCGTGCGCGGCGCCATGTCTCTCGTGTCATGTCGCGGTAGTCGGTCTCATAGATCGACGACAGGAAGCGACCGGACTGCTCCACTGCACGGGTCATCTCAATCGGGTTCTGCGTGAGCCTATCCCCGAAAACCTTTTCAAAGGCAGAACGCATCGCACGGTGCAATTCATTGCCCGCCTCGAACCGCGTCAGGAGGAAACGGATGTCGTGGAACGCCTTCGGCAGGTTGCTTGTCCCCGCGGGGACAACGCCGTTGAAGGCCGAGAGATCTTCGAGCGCTTCGGCGAGCTGACCGATGAAAGAGGTGGTGGAGTCATATTCCCAGTAGCCGGGGCCGGAGGGGATATAGAGCACGTCGGCGGCAAAGACCGCGTTCATGGACTGATAGCCGATGGCGGGCGGACAATCGAAGATGATCATGTCGTAGGCGTCGGCGGGCAGGGTGTCGAGATAGCGGCTCACGGCGGCGAAGAACGACCACTCCGGATTGAGGTGGCGATATTGCGCGGAGGCGAACTCAACAAACGCCGCGTTAGCACAGGACGGGATGATGTCGATGGTCGGCCAGTTGGTCGGCTTGATAAAGTCCGCGACGCGCAGATCAGAAAGACCCATGTCCGTGATCGAGGAGGGCAGGCGGCGTTGGGGCAGGGCGGAGCCGCTCTCTGCTCCACGGGTCGCGGCGTTCATGCGCTCCGTCTCATTGATCAGGTCGCGCGCCATGATGCCCCAGACGGTGAACTCTTCCTGCACGTCGGAGAGACCCATAGAGTGGGACAGCGTCGCCTGCGGATCGAAGTCCACGCAGAGCACGCGGTAGCCATCGAGCGCGGCGGCGTGCGCGAAGTGGAGCGCAACGGTGGATTTGCCTGCGCCGCCTTTGAAGTTCGCAATCGCCGCGCGGATCGCCCGCTTGCCCGCTGGACGGGTCGGCATGAGGGACTTGCGGCTCACCTTCAGACGGCGGCGAAGTTCGTTGATCTCTTCGAGCGTATACCAGCGCTGACGCCCGTCCTCTTCGACAAAGCCCTGCGGCAGGGACGGGTCGGCGGCGAGACGGCCGCGCATGGTGGATTGGTTGACCTTGAAGATGAGCTCGGCCACCTCCCAGCTCGAAAATCTGCGGAGCGTCTTCTCACGCTCGGGGGAATAGGTCTGCTGCCGGATAAATCCCTGCATCTTGAGCGACTGGGCCTGTAGTCGCGACAAGTCCTCATGAGTGAACATTGTGCCTCCTGTCCCCGCGGGGACGCTTTCTATTATCTATTTCGGATTTACGCGGAAAACGGAAAAATTGCAAAACCTAAAAACGTAAATTAGAGTAAAACCGTGAAAAGCGCTGAAATGCCGAAAGCCCCATGTTTTCTGCGCCTTTTCCGGAGGTGCCCTGATTCGGACCGGCGGCCGTGCGCCCGAGAGTCCGGGACGAAATTTCTCGGGCGTGACCCTCTAAATAGGGGGACACATTTAGGGCCTCTACTATCTATTGGGGGACATTTTACCCCTGATTAGGGGACAGCCTGTGTGACCCCCAATACCATTAATACCTTTCTTTTTCTTTTTTTGAGGAATTTGGTTGGGAAGATGAAAGCAGGAGTCGCTTGACAGAATCGAAGAACTCAACGCAAATTGTTCCAAGATCACAAAAAACGCTGAGACCGCGTCTGTTCCGAGGTGTTAACCTTTGACGCGTAGATCTCGGGACACCTTCTTCGGAAGGATTGAGGCAAAGACGGGTCCTGACATCGAGACGGGCCCGACGGATAAAAGCAGAGACCTCTGCGAGGGGCGAGACAGATGCTGTCGAAGAAACCGGTTGGCCCACAGGCTGCCGCAGTCAAATATGATGTGCTCACAGCACTCGGGACTTATGCCCTCTCCCAGTCCAAGGGGAAACAAGTTCTGTGTCTTCGCCTAATGACCCTCATCACAGCCCGCTATAATTGGCAGCGCAACGAGTTGGCCGTGGGTCAACGTGAGATCGCCCGAATGTGGGGTGTGGAGGAACGGACCGTCAAACGCGAGATGGCGAAGCTGCGCGCGATGGAATGGCTCGTCGTGAAACGGCAGGGCGCGCGGGGGCGGGTGACGGAATACGCGCTCTCGGTGGAAAAACTCCTGAAGGACACGCGGCCGATCTGGGCGGCGGTCGGACCGGATTTCGAACAGCGCCTGGAAGGGCAGGGGGCCAAGCCCGCAGACACGGATGCCAAGGTTGTGCCGCTGCAACGGCAGGGCAGGGCGGTCTCCGCACCGGAGGTTGATAGCTCTACGGAATGGGGACTGGCGCGAAGCCTGATCTACGCCGAAGACCCCGCGCGGTTCTCAAGCTGGATCGCAGCACTCGAACGTGGAGAGAGGGTCGGACGCAGGCTCTACCTCAACGCCCCGAGCCGCTTTCACGCGCATTATGTGGCGACGCATTTGAACACACTGTGTCTCGGCGCCGTCCAACAGGTTGATCCGGATATTGATGAAGTGATCGTGGTGTCGAGCTAAGCGCTCAGGATTCCATGGCCTCGGCCACCTCTTTGGCGATTTGTTGCATCATCGGGAGATATTCCTCGACGCCTTCACCGCGCGGCAGGACGTGGCTCAGGAGCATGATACCGAACGCGCCGTAGACCTCTTGTTCTCCGACAATCGGCACACTGACGCCCCAGAGGACACCGTCGTGTTGTTCCTTATAATACTCATCGTCGCTGATCGCGTAGCCGCGGTCGCGGACTTCGGCGATGACTTCTTCCACCGGAGCGGGGTCGGAGGCGCGGCTGTCCCAGGCACTGATCGAGTTCTGGTTGGCGAGATGCCGATAGATCGCCTGGCGGTCCTCATGGGAAACAGCCGAGAGATAGGCGAGGCCGGAGGAGGTCACCAGCATCGGAAAGCGGTAGCCGGGAATGCGGTTCACCACGAGACCACGGGGTTTGCGGATGGCCTCCACAATCACCATGGCGTCGCCGTCAAAGGCCGCGAAGGTCATCGGCCATGTGATGTCTTTACTGTATTTCTCCATGACCGCGCCGCCGACACGGCTCAGTTCGCGGTGTTTGTCGTAGCCGTTTGTGAGCTGCGTGACTTTCCGCGTGACTTCATAGGACGGCCCGTCGGGGCGGCGGTGGACATAGCCCTCATTAATAAGTGTCTCAAGGAGACGCACGATGGTGGCCTTGTCGATGCCGGTGTCCGCATGGATGCTTCCGACTGTCGCCAATTTGCTCAGACTGACGCATCTGAGCACAGCCATGGCACGTTCGACAGCAACGACTTGTCTATAGGATGCCATGTTTTTTCTCCCCCGTGTTAGATGACGGGAGAGACGCAAATTTTACGCCAAGGCGGGCCTGTGCCGCGCACTTTCTCTCCGCCTTTTGTCTAACGGTCCAAGTATAGCACGGTTTTTTTGAAATACCGTTTCACATGGCGACATCTGCGTCTTTTCCCAAAAAATCAAAAAAATCGGTCTAAACGAGCGTGCGCCGCGAAACTGGCACGACGTTTGCGAAGTGGTGTTTCACAAACCTGAAGCGTCGTCTTCGGGATCAGGAACGACACAGTAAAGGAAACATTCGCAAGATGCCGCAGCAGGAACAGAAAACGTGGCTCATTACCGGAGCCGATAAAGGGCTCGGGTTTCAGACGGCCCGCACCGCGCTTGAGCGTGGGGACAATGTTGTCGTGACGGTGATGGCGCCGGATGGTGTTCACAAGCTGATGGAGGACTATCCCGACCGTCTCTGTGCCCTGCATCTGGACGCGCGCGATCAGGCGAAGGTGGGCACCGTTGTGGCCCGCGCGCATGCCGCCTTTGGCCGTATCGATGTTCTGGTGAACAACGCGGGCTATGGTCTCGTGGCGCTCGCCGAGGCGACGGGTGCGGACCTTTACCGTCCGATCTTTGAGGTGAACTTCTTCGGCCTCGTAGAAATGACCCGCGCGGTTCTGCCCTACATGCGGGCGCAGCGCTCCGGCCACATCGTCAACCTGTCCTCTTACGGCGGGTTCATCGGCACGCCGGGCTTTAGCTTTTACTGCGCGACGAAGTTTGCGGTGGAGGGCTATTCCGAGTCCCTGTCGCGCGAAGTCAAACATCTCGGCATCAACGTCACCTGTGTGGAGCCGGGCGGTTTCCGCAGCGATTTCGCCGGTCCGTCGCTTGCGCAGGACATGGACACGCTCGGCGAGGATTACGTCGAGGTTGCAGAGATCGTCGCGAACTACAGCGCGAGCCGCCACGGCAAACAGCCGAACGATCCGTTGCTCTTTGGCGATGCGCTTTGCGCGCTCGTCGATGCGGACCAGCCGCCGTTCCGTTTGCCGCTCGGCACGGATGCCCACGCCTCGATCATGAATGATCTCAAGGAAGTGACCGCAGAGCTCGAGAAGTGGAAGGACCTGTCCGCATCCACGACACGGCCCGTCGACGCATAAGACAAACGCCGGCGGGGAGGACTGTCGGCGGACTGAATAGGGAGGTTTCACCATGAGTGAGAAGGAAAAGACAAAGGGCGGAAAGGGTCTGTCGTTTAGCCAGGAAGGCATCGTCTTCCTGCTGACCCTCGCGCTGTTTGTTGCGTTTTCAATAATTTTGCCGAACTTCCTGACGTCCGGCAACGTGATCGCGCTCATGCGCAGTGTGTCGATCCTCGGGATGCTGGCGCTCGGGATGAGCCTCGTGGTGATTGGCCGCGGGGTGGACCTGACGATGGTTGCGACGCTTGTGGTCGGGGTCGTCTGGGCGGTGAAGCTCACCAATGACGGGATGCCGTTTGGCGAGGCGCTGTTCTATGGCGGCCTGCTGGTGAGTGCCTTTGGACTCATCGTTGGTCTCATCGTGGCGTTTGCGGAAATTCCGCCGATCTTTACGACGCTCGCCATGGCGCCGGTCATTTTCGGCATCGGCAACCCGTTCCTGTTCAAACAGGACACCCACAACGCGCCGCGCAATGTGGAGTGGCTCGGGGATCTCGGGTTTGGTGCGACGCTTGGCATTCCGAACACCATTCTCGTGTTCGGTCTTGTGGCGCTCGTGATCCATCTGATCCTGCGCTACACGCGCTTTGGCCGCTCCATCTATGCGATGGGGGACAACCCGCTGGCCGCGCGCATGACCGGCCTGCCGCTGCGCCCGATCATCGTGTCGCAATACATCATGACCGCGCTCGTGGCCTATCTCGTTGGCCTCGTCATTCTCGCCTCGAACTCCGGCATCAACTCGCGCCTCGCCTACACGACGCTCGTCTATGACGTGCTGCTCGTGGTCGTGCTCGGCGGCATTGGTCTGAGCGGGGGGCGCGGCGGTGTGCGCAACGTGATCGTCGGGACGCTGTTCGTCGGCACGCTTTTGAGCGGCATGACGATTCTCAACCTGTCCCTGACGGCACAGAACCTGATCAAGTCGGTTGTCATGATGTTGGCTCTCATCGCCGACACGCTCGTCAACCCGCGAGATGAACAAACGTCGCAGCAGGGAGACATCTGACGACGTTCAATTACGAGTTTTAAATAGGGAGGAAACTAGGATGAAACTCAAATCAACACTCATTGGCGCATGTGCGGCGCTGGCTCTGGCCGGAACCGCCTCTGCCCAGCAGGAACTCAGCAACGCCTCGCGCGACAGCTACATGGAGGCGGTTGCCGGCAAGCGCATCGTCTACATCCCGATGAGCATGACGACCGACCTCGTTCTGACGTGGCACGCCTTTCTTCAGCGTCAGGCCGACGAGCTTGGCTACACCGTGGACGTGCGCGACCCGAACTGGTCCGCAGAGGCCGGTGCCCGCGCTCTGACCCAGGCGATCGGTGAAAAGCCGGACCTTATCGTCCTGCAAAACCCCGACGTTCAGGCCTATGCACGCCTGATCCAGCGCGCCCAGAAAGCCGGGATCAAGATCGTCCAGCTCAACATGGAATCCCTGTCCCAGAGTGACGCCTATGTAGGCGCCGACTGGTATGGCGTCGGCTATACCGCCGGTGAAGCGATTGCCGCGCAGTGTGGCGGTGGCAATGGTGCTTCGAACAAGGTTGCTGTCGTGACCGGTGTGCCGACCGCGCCAGTTGATCTGTTCCAGATGAGCGGCTTCCGTCAGGCGCTCGAAGATGCAGGCTCCGACGTTGAAATCGTGTCCGAGCAATCCGCAGGTTATGACCCGAGCAAGGCCCGCGCGATCACCTCTTCCGTTCTGCAACAGCACTCCGATCTCTGCGCCGCCTTCGGCATCTGGGACGGTCAGGACGCCGGTATCGGCGCCGCGATCAAGGAAGCTGGCATGGCCGATCAGGTGTTTCTCGTGACCTCCGGCGGTGGTGCGCAGACCTCCTGTGACCGCGTTGAGGACGGCAGCTTTGACATGTTCATCGAATACGACGCGCGGATGCAGGGTCAGGCCCTAAACACGCTCGTCGCAACGCTGCTGCAAAGCGACCGCGAAGCCGGTGCCGAAAAGCTCGTCTACTACGGCCCGAATTACATCGTGACCCCGGAGACCCTGAACCCGGCGTCCTGCTTCGTCGTGGACGAAGGCCAGTAAACTTTACAAAAGGAAGAGTGTTCGCATGTCTGCTACCGATACTCTGGTCAGACTCCGCTACCGGTTTCTTCCCGACCACATGGTCGGGGAGATCCTGTCGAAGCGGTGGACTGACAATGCCATTCCCTTCACGGCATTGGTTCTCACGCTTGCCATTTTCGGCAATATCAACCCCGGTATGTTCAGCGCATTCGGGCTCTACGATCTGGCGGGCCAGATCTCGGAGTTCGGTCTGCTTGCGATCGCTCTGACACTTGTGATGATCTCGGGCGGGATCGACCTGTCGATCGGTTCGGTCTTTGCCCTCTGCGCACTCACTGTCCTGACCGCGCTCAACGTGTATGGCCTCCCCCTTCCGGTGGCGGTTCTGCTCACGCTTGCGGTCGGGGCCTTCTGCGGCGCGATCAACGGTGTGCTCATCGGCTACATGCGTCTGCGCGCCTTCCTGACGACGCTTGTGACGCTCGTCATGTTCCGCTCCATCTATGAAATGATCCTGCCCAAGGTTGCGACCGACATCGTGCTCGGCATGCCGGACTCTGTGGTCTGGGACAACCTCGGGTTCAGCTCCTTCCTCGGGCTGCCCTACGCCTTCTACATCGCGGCGGTTATCGCGATCGTCTGGCACATCGTCCTGTCGCGCTCGCGTCCGGGTTGGCACATCGCCGCCGTGGGTGGCGCGCGCCGCTCCGCGCATAACGCGGGCATCAATGTGCGCCTCGTCATCTGCCTGACCTATGTCTTCTGCGGCATGATGGTGGCGGCGGCTGCGATCCTCTTTGCCGCGCGTCTCACCAGTGTGGGCACCGACACCGGTCTCGGCATGGAAATCTCTGTCCTGACCGCTGTGATCCTCGGCGGCACCACGCTCGGCGGTGGTCGCGGGTCTGTGGCCAAAGCACTCATCGGGTCCGTCATCGTGCTCATCATGACCAACGGTCTGTTGCAGATGGGTGTGATCGGGACGGTCTCCGCGCTCATCCTCGGTGTTGTGCTGCTGCTCGCCGTGTGGCTCGACGTGCGTTGGGTGAAGAACCGTCAGAAACTCATCGACAGTTCCTATGTCTCGCCCGCCTATATCCAACTCAAGGACGAGGACACGAACACCAGCGTTTACACGGAAAACGACAAGCTCCGGAACGTGGAAACCATCGGCCTCGGTCAGGTGGAAGGCCCCGAAGATGTCGCCGTGGACCGTCATGGCAACGTCTACTCCGGCTCCCGTCACGGCGAGATCCACCGCTGGCTCGCCCCGGATTTCAAAGAGCATGAAATCTTCGCCCATATCGGTGGCGGCACCTTCGGGATGAACTTTGACAAGGACGACAACCTCGTTGTCTGTGTCGGCGGCATGGGCCTCTATATGGTCACGCCGGAACGTGAAGTCGTCAAACTGACGGACGAAACGAACCGCAGCTGGACCTCTGTCATTGATGACAGCCGTATCCAGCTCGCTGATGACCTCGACATCGCGCCGGACGGACGTGTGTTCTTCTCCGAGGCATCGATCCGCTACACCGTGCACGACTGGCCGGTGGACATGATCGAAAGCCGCGGCAACGGGCGGATCATCTGCTACGACCCGCGCGACGGCTCCACGAAAACCGTGCTGCGCAACCGCATCTTCCCGAACGGCATCGTCTGTCTGCCGGACGGAGAGTCCCTGCTCTTCAACGAAACATGGGCCTGCCGCGTCTGCCGGTATTGGTTCGACGGTCCGAACAAAGGCAAGGTCGAGGTCGTTCTCGACGGTCTGCCGGGCTATCCGGACAACATCAACCGCGCGTCTGACGGCAACTATTGGGTCTGTCTCGTGGGGATGCGTGGACCGGCGCTCGATCTCGCGATGACCCGTCCGTCCTTCCGCCGTCGCATGACGCGGCGCGTGGCTCCCGCCAACTGGATTTATCCGAACATCAACACCGGCTGCATCATCAAGATCACGGCCGAGGGTGAGGTGCTCGAGTCCATCTGGGACAAAGGCGGCGTCAATCACCCGATGGTCACCTCCTGTAAGGAGCACGAAGGCCATCTCTACATCGGCGGCGTCAGCAACAACCGCGTTGGCCGCTGGAAAATCGAAGGTGCGGACCCGACCTGGTCCAGCCCGGTAGATTATTGGGGTCCGAAATCATGATCTCTCTCGTTCGTAACAAACTCGACTCCTTCCTCGGACGCGGTGCGTTCAGCACCTCTGTCCCCGTCATGGACGGGCCGCTGCAACCCAACCACGCGTTGGACCGCGCCGAGGGTCTTCTGACTGCGAATAAGGTCGACAATCTTGTCGATCTAGGCGGTGCTCTCTTCTTCTCCTCCGGCGTCACCCTCCTCCGCGCCCTCGAGAGCACCGCCGACCAAGTTGCCACCTATGACGCCGAGATTTCCTGTCTCGCGAGCGACGGCCAGAGTGCTCTGGCGGTTGGTCTCGAAGGGCAGGGGGTCGTCCTGCGGGGCGGCGCCTATGATGGCAAGAAAATCGAAACCCTCGGCGGCGCAAAGCTCGGCTGCGCGACCGCCGCTCTCTTCGAGTCACCCGATCTCCTCCTCATTGCGGTTGGCTCGGCGCGTTTCGCTCCAAGTGAGTGGAAACGCGACCTAATGGCGCTCGGAAGCACAGGAAGTGTGTGGCGGATTGATTTGTCCACCGGCACGGAAACCTGTCTCGGGCGTGGACTGGCCTTCCCCTACGGGATTGCCAAGCGGGACGACGGCGCGGTCGTCGTCTCTGAAGCGTGGCGTCACCGTCTCGTGGCGCTCACGGGGGGCAAGCCTGTGCCGGTCCTCGAAAACCTGCCGGGCTATCCCGCACGCATCGCGCCTGCCGCGCATGGCGGGTTCTGGACCTCGCTCTTCGCGCCGCGCAACCAGCTCGTGGAATTTGTTCTGCGGGAGCCGCGCTATCGCCGCGACATGATTGATCAGGTGGACTCCGACTTCTGGATCGCGCCTGCGCTCCAGTCCGGCGAAAGCTACCGCGAACCGCTTCAGGGCGGGTCCGTCAAGCAAATGGGCATCCTCAAACCCTGGGCACCGGCGTTTTCCTACGGCCTCGTTGTGCGGTTGGACGAAGATTTCCAACCGGTCGCGAGCTGGCACAGCCGCGCCGACGGCACCCGCCACGGCGTCACCGCCCTGTGCGAAGCGGACGGACGTCTCGCCGTCGCCGCGAAAGGGGCAGGGGAAATTCTGCTCTTGGAAGAAATCACGATCACCGGAGAGGCCGTCTGATGGAAACCGTTCTGGAACTCAAAGGCGCCACGAAAGATTTCCGTGGCATCTACGCGATCCGCGACATCGATCTGAAACTCGGGCGCGGTGAGGTGCACGCCATTCTCGGTGAGAACGGCGCAGGCAAATCGACGCTCATGAAATCGCTCGCCGGTGTGCACCAGCTCAGCAAGGGCGAGATCATCATGGATGGCAAGCCGGTGACGTTCGAGTCCCCGTCTGCCGCGCTCGAACAAGGCATCGCGATGGTGTTTCAGGAGACGAACCTCGTCGGCTCCATGACCGTTGCGCAAAACATCTATCTGGGCGAGGAGAAGTTTCTCAACCGCCTTCGCGGCCTCAACATCCGTGCCCAGTCCTATCTTCTCTCGATGAACTTCGACGTGGATCCGACGGCTCTTGTGAGCACTTTGGGCGCGGCGCAGCGTCAGATGGTCGAAGTGGCCCGCGCGACGCACCACACGGCGAAGGTCATCATTTTCGATGAACCGACCGCGACGCTCACGCCGGAGGAAAAGCACCACTTCTTCGAACTGGTGCGACGTCTGAAGGCGAAAGGCGTGTCGATCCTGTTCATCACCCACGCGCTCGAAGAGGCGCTGACGCATTCGGATCGCATTACGGTGCTTCGCGACGGTCAGAAAGTGGCTGAGGGGCTGGTGTCCGAATTCACCCGCGATGATGTCATTCAGGCGATGGTGGGGCGTGGCCTCTCCGACGAGCTTTACGGCGCGCGCAAGGGTGTCGAACTGCCGATCCGCACCTCGCGGAACAAGATCCTGAGCGTGGACAACCTCTCGATGGGCAGCATCGTCCGCAACAGTTCCTTCTCCATCTACGACGGGCAGGTGACGGGCATGTTCGGCCTCATCGGGTCGGGCCGGACGGAGACGATGCAGATTGTTTGCGGCGCGCTCAAGCGGAACTTCTTCCACGGCGGCGAAGTGCGTCTCGACGACAAGCCGGTGCGCTACCGCGTGCCGCGTCCGGCGATGAAGGACGGGATCGTTTATGTGACCGAGGACCGCAAACTCGACGGCTTCTTCGAGACCATGTCGATCCGTGACAACATCATGGTCGGCAAACTCGCGGCGGGCTCGAACCCCGCGTCGATCGTGTCGATGTCGCAGGCGCAGGACCTCGCGGAAGAGTGGACCAAAGCGCTTGATATCCGCGCGATCAACCCGTCGTCCAAGGTGATCGAGCTGTCGGGCGGCAACCAGCAGAAGGTTGTGATCGCCAAATCGCTCGTTCAAAAACCGCGTCTCGTGATCTTTGACGAACCGACGCGCGGGGTAGATGTGGGCTCCATCGTGGAGATTCACAACCTGATCAACAAGCTCGCCGACGAAGGCATCGCGGTGGTTCTGATCTCGTCTTACCTGCCGGAAATCCTGTCGCTCTCGGACCGTATCCTCGTCGCCCGCCAAGGGCAGATCGTCGAGGAGATGAGCGCCGCAGAAGCGACCGAAGAAGCCATCATGTACGCGGCCGTGCACTAACGCATGGCCGTGCGCCCGCGCGCGAGGGTGCGCGGGAAAACGACACCAGTCCGGATGCCGCGAAGGGCAGGTCGGGCGCAGACGCAAAGGATATGTGTCATGAAGGGAGTGGTCATTCTCGGGGCTGGGGAACTGGAGATCCGGGATTTCCCTGATCCGGTTCCGGGGCCGGACGAGATCGTCATCAGCATGAAGGCATCGGGGATGTGCGGGACGGATTTGCACCACCTGCACGAACCCTGCCGCCGCACCGAGGATAAGGTCTTCATCGAAGGTCACGAGCCCTGCGGTGTCGTCGCGATGGTCGGTGAGGCCGTGCATCCGCAAGAGGCACAGGTCGGCGATCGCGTGATGATCCACCATTACGACGGCTGTCGCGTGTGTAACTACTGCCGCTCCGGCTGGACCCAGCTTTGCCCGAACGCGAAGGTCATCTATGGCGGTCCGAACGGCCACGGCGCCCACGCGCAATACATGAAAATTCCGGCGCATACGGCGATCAAGATGCCCGACGAGCTGTCGTTCAAAGCGGGCGCTGCGATCTCCTGTGGCGCGGGCACGGCCTATGGCGCGATCAAGCGCGTCGATCTCTGTGCCGGCGATACGGTCGCGATTTTCGGGCAGGGGCCTGTGGGTCTCGCCGCGACGATCTTTGCGAAGTCCTACGGTGCGAAAGTCATCGCCCTAGACATCGGCGAAGAACGTCTCGCCATGGCGAAGTCATTCGGTGCGGATCATATCATCAACCCGCTCGACGGCGATCCGGTGGAGGCCATCCGCGCGCTCACCATTCGCGGCGAGGGCGCGACCAAATCGCTCGAATGTAGTTCGAACCCCGACGCCCGCCGTCAGGCCATCGAATGCGTCAAACGCTGGGGCACGGCCTGTATGGTCGGCGCCTATGGCGACATCGCCTTCAGCACACAGCACATCATCCAGCTTCAGAAAACCGTGGTTGGCTCTCTGACCTTCTCCAAGACGATGATGGATGACTGCGCGCAATATGTGGTGGAGCGCGGCATCGATCTCGAACGCCTTTTCACCCACGAATTCAAACTCGATGAGGCCCATGAGGCCTACGCGCTGTTCGATCAGAGAAAGATCGGCAAGGGCGTCTTCATTTTCGACTGATGCGACAAGACTGAGGATAACAGATGAAACATTACGGTAAATTCTACATCGACGGTGAATGGGTCGATCCGATTTCTTCGCGCCCGTTCGAGCTCGTAAATCCGGCGACCGAAGAGGTCTTTGCAACTGTCGCACTCGGCTGCCCCGAGGACGTGGACCGCGCGGTGGCAGCGGCGCGGGCGGCATTCCCGTCTTTCTCCAAGACCACAAAGGAAGAGCGGATCGAACTGCTCGAAGCGATCATCGCCGTTTATGAAAAGCGCTCCGGCGATATCATGGCCGCCCTGACCGAAGAGATGGGCGCGCCCGTGTCGCTCAAGGGTCAGACGGGGGCGGGCCTCGCGTCGATGCGCCAGGCGATTGAAACGCTCAAGAGTTACGAATTCGAATACCGCGACGGGGTGAACCTGATCTGCCACGAACCGATTGGTGTGGCCGGTCTCATCACGCCGTGGAACTGGCCTGTTCAGCTCGCCTGTAACAAGATGTCTTCCGCCTTTGCCGCCGGGTGTCCGGTCGTGCTCAAACCCTCGGAATTCACGCCGATCAGCTCCATCATCCTCACTGAGGTGATCCATGAGGCCGGTGCGCCGAAGGGGATTTTCAACCTCGTGAACGGCGACGGTCCGGGTGTGGGCAACGCGATCTCTTCGCATGAGGACATCGACATCGTGTCCTTCACCGGCTCCACCCGCGCGGGCATTCTCATCGCGCAGGCGGCAGCGCCGTCGGTGAAACGCGTGACGCAGGAGCTTGGCGGGAAATCCGCGAACCTCATCCTGCCGGACGCCGATCTACAGGCCGCGGCCTATTACAACGTGACCCGCGGCTATTCCAACAGCGGCCAGTCCTGCCACTCTCCGACCCGTATCCTCGTGCAGGAAGAACAGCTCGAAGAGGTGCTCGGCTATCTGAAAGAAGCGGCAGCGACGCTCAAGGTCGGTGATCCGCTCGATCCGGCGACGACGCAGGGGCCGGTGGTCAACCGCGCGCAATATGAGCGCATCCAGAGCTACATCCAGTCCGCCATTGATGAGGGCGCGCGTCTGGTTTGTGGCGGTCCGGGCCGTCCGGAAGGGATCGAGAAGGGCTTCTTTGTGCAGCCGACGATCTTTGCGGTGGATCGTGACATGACCATCGCGCGCGAAGAGATCTTCGGCATGGTGACGTCGGTCATCACCTACAAAACGGTCGAGGAAGCTATCGAGATCGCCAACGACACGAGCTACGGCCTCGGCGGGTATGTCTTCGGACGGGACCGCGAGCGCGCGCTCGACGTCTGCCGCCAGATCCGCGCAGGTCGTATTTTCTATGACGGCGCACCGGCGAATACCTCTGCTCCGATGGGCGGCTACAAGAAGTCCGGCAACGGGCGCGAGATGGGCGTCTACGGGATGGAAGAGTATCTCGAACTCAAGGCGATCATCGGGTTCTGATCCGCCATGGTCGGTCGCTGGGGTGCCTCAGGGCGTGATGCCCGTCACGGACATCATGCGGTGCACTCCGGCTCCGCGCCGACACGCGGCGCGGTGGCAGGCTCAGGCCTGGGAATGGCCGAGGTGGTGACGCTTGAACGGGCGGGCGATCAGAGCGGCAACGGAATGGATCAGAGTGCCGAAAACAACAGCGCGCTCTTCCTTGGCGGAACGGAGAGCTTTCGCAAGTGCAGCATCGGTGTAAGCGGGGTACATTTCATGTCCTTTCAATACGATCAGTGGAATTTAGTATGCGCCTAGCGGAGGGAGTAGACCCCCATTCCACAAGGCTGCTTTGCAGGTGCAGCATGACTCGTTTGCGCTATCACCGCTCTGCGAGCCATGTGCGAAAACGCGGATTTTCATTGAATAACCGGATCATAGGCGCACCGCTTGCCTGTGATCCCCTCTTCTCCGACCGACCCGCCGTTGCGGGTCTCAGAGAGTTTCCAAAACCAGGACGCGGCCCGGAGCGCCGCTTTTCCAGAGACTGAAAAGGATGACACCATGACGGAAGACGTCGCATCTCACAGCTACACATATCCCGCCGTCGGGCTGCTCATCGACGGGGAATGGATTTATGACCGCGAGCCCTGCCATCAGGTCAAGAACCCCGCAGACGACCGCATCCTCGGCCCCGTGCCGGGCGCGACGTCGGAGGATTATGACCGCGCACTGGCCGCTGCCGCGAAGGGGTTCGAGATCTGGCGCAAGGTGCCGCCGCAGGACCGTGCCGCTCTGTTGAAACGCGTGGCCGTCCTGATGCGCGAACGCGCCGCCGAGATCGCGCCTGCGATCACGCTTGAGCATGGCAAGCCGCTCGCCGATGCGGAGGCCGAAGTGGTCCGCTCGTCGAGTTTTCTGGAATGGGACGCCGAGCAGCTTTTGCGCGACTATGGCCGGATCGTTCCGACGCCGCACCCGAACTATCAGTTCGTCGTGCGCGAACCGATTGGCCCCGTCGCGGCCTTTACCCCGTGGAACGTGCCGGTGAGCGCGGCGGGGCGCAAGCTCGCAGGTTCTCTCGCGGCGGGTTGTTCCGTCATCATCAAACCGGCGAGCCAGACACCTGCCTCCACCTGCCTGCTCGCGCAGTGCTTCATCGACGCGGGTCTGCCGGAAGGCGTGCTTCAAGTCATTCACGGCAAATCCTCAGAAGTTTCCGAGCGCCTCATCCTGTCGTCGGTCATCCGCATGGTGACGCTGACCGGGTCTGTCGAGGTGGGCAAACAACTCACCCGCCTCGCTGCCGAAGGGGTCAAACCCGTGCTCATGGAACTCGGCGGTCATGCGCCGGTGCTGATCGGCCCGGATGTGAATCCGGCGACGGTGGCGGACCTCGCCACGTTCGGCAAATTCCGGATGGCGGGGCAGCTCTGCGTGTCTCCGTCGCGGTTCCTCATCCATGAATCCGTCTACTCCGATTTCGTGTCCGAATTCGCGGCCCGCGCGCAGGCGCTCAAGGTCGGTGGCGGGTTTGAAGAGGGGGCCGAGGTTGGTCCGCTCGTCAACTCGCGCCGGATCGACACGATGGAGCGCCTCGTTGCAGACGCGACCGCACGCGGGGCGAAGGTCCTGAGTGGCGGCGCCCGTGTCGGTAACAGCGGCTGTTTCTTCGCGCCAACGGTTCTGGGCGATGTGCCTCTTGATGCTGCCGTGCTGCACGAAGAACCCTTCGGCCCGCTCGCCCCTTGTCTGCCGGTGTCGGACATGGACGAGGCTTTGAAGATCGCGAATGACATTGAGGTCGGTCTGGCCGGATATGTCTTTACGAACGACATGGTGCTGGCGGATCGGTTGACCAACGCGCTCGAATGCGGGTCCGTGGCGCTCAACCAGTTCACCAGCCCCGGCGCAGACGCGCCGTTCGGCGGTCACAAGGAAAGCGGCATCGGCGTCGAAGGTGGCGCGGAATCGCTGCATTCCTACACGGTGTCCAAGACAATCAGCGAACGGCGTGTGCGCGTATAATCGTCATCTGCGATACACAGCACGCTTTGGTTCGTGTACGGCTATGACTGGCATGCGAAATGCAAGGATGGCTGTATGACAGACCAGAAACCGGACACATCCACGGACATCGCGTTCTCCCAGAGCGCGGTGTCGATCTGCGAAAGCGACATCGCCCTCGGGGCGCTCTTTTCCGGAGAGGCCGATAGCCTCTGCGTGATCACGGGCGTTGAGGGCACGTCCTATCGACCCATCGGGGCGGGGATGGCTGTCGATCTGTCCGGCCACCGGTTTGGCAACCTGTCCTCCGGCTGCGTTGACGAAGATGTCGCGCTGCACGCCGTTGAGGCGCTGAAATCCGAGGTGTCGAAATCCCTGCGTTACGGATCGGGGTCTCCGTTCATGGACCTGAAGCTGCCGTGCGGTGGGGGGCTCGATGTGGCGATCATTCCGCGCCCTGATCCCGAGGTGCTCTCCCATATGCAGGCGCGTCTTGAGGCGCGCGAGGCCGTCACCGTTACGGTTCTGCCCGAAGGCGAACTGGTCAAAGGGGCGGCGGAGCGGGGGCTGGTCCTCACGGTTCAGCCGCGTCTTCGGGTGCTGGTGTTCGGCAATGGCGAAGAGCCACGACAATTCGCGCGGCTGGCGCGGTCCGTCGATCTCGCGACGCAACTCTACATGAGCGACGCGGACGAAGAGGGCGAGATCGAGCTGATCGGCAATGGCTGGCCCGAGGGGTTGCAGGTGGATCGTCGGACGGCGGTGCTCGTCTTTTTCCACGACCATGAACGGGAGCCCGCGATCCTCGCGGAAGCTCTCAAAACGGACGCGTTCTACGTCGGTGCGCAGGGCAGCGAAG
The DNA here is from genome assembly GCF_020165855.1 of Celeribacter litoreus. GTDB lineage: Bacteria > Pseudomonadota > Alphaproteobacteria > Rhodobacterales > Rhodobacteraceae > Celeribacter > Celeribacter litoreus. Next base: position 57,908 of record NZ_JAIUFY010000007.1, read on the forward strand.
GCGCGCGGCGTTTGCGCAGCTATGCTCTACAGGAACGCGGCGTGAGTGAGGAAGAGATCGCGCGGATGGTCTATCCGTTCGGTTACATCCATCGCGCCAAGTCTCCGCGTGACATTGCCGTCGGCGTGCTCGCGCAGGTCTTGGACCTCGGCCGCAATGCCTGATCGCGCGGTCATCGTCCTCGCGGCGGGCGCGTCGCGGCGGTTCGGGGCGGAGGACAAACTCCTCGCGGACCTCGGTGGGCGGCCTGTGTTGTCCTACGCTCTGGAAAAGGCCCGTGCGGCGCCCGCGTCGCGGCACATCGTGGTCGTGAGTTCCCCTGCGGTAGCTGAACTGGCCAAGGACGCAGGGTTCGAGATCGTCCAGATCGACGCGGGGCAGGGGCAGTCCGACAGTCTCAAAGCCGGGATTTCCGCCCTCGCGGACACGACGGACACCGGCGCGATGATCGTTTTGGGGGATATGCCGAATGTTGCGCCAGAAGATTTGGCGCGGCTCATGTCCTATCCGATGCCCTCCTGTTTCGAGGGGCCGAATGGTCCGACCGTTCCCGCCTGTCTCCCGCGTGACTGGTTTGCGGACATCATGCGCCTCAGCGGAGATCGCGGGGCGCGGGGGCTGTTGGAGCGTATTCCACACGCCGATCGGGTGCAGGTCTCTGCCGCCACGCTGCGCGACATTGATACGCCGACGGACCTCACAACCGAGACGACCTGCCGCCCGTAAGCCGCCGGTCTATCCGTCGCGTCAGAGGCTTATTCCTCTTCTTCGGTCTCGAGGCTCTCCAGCTTTTTGTAGAGATAGGAGCGCGACACCCCGAGGTGCTCGGCAGCGCGTTTCTTGTTCCCCTTAAAGCGGATGATCGCGTCGTTGATCAGCTTTGCTTCCAACTCTTCGAGATTGTCCTTGAGCGTGCCACTCTTTGCGGCGGGCATGGCGAGGAGCGGGCTTTGTTTGCCGGATTTGGCGTTGCCCGGAATGCCCTCAAAGGCGGAGACGGTCATCTTTCCGTTGTCACAGAACACAAAGGCGCGCTCCATCATGTGGCGCAACTGGCGAATGTTGCCCGGCCATTTCTGCTCCATCAGATAGGAATGCACGTCCGGATCGATCTCCGGAATGGCGCGGTTATATTGACGCGCCATCTCTGCGGCGAAGTGATTGACGAGGAGCGGGATGTCGTCGAGACGTTCCTCGAGGCTCGGCAGGTGGATGACGACGGGGCTGATCCGGTAGAAGAGATCGAGGCGGAATTTGCCTTCATCGACCAGTTCCTCCAGATCGCGGTTCGTCGCGCTACACAGACGGAAATCGACGTGTTTCGGTTTGTCGCCGCCCACGCGTTCGACGATGCGATCTTGCAGAACGCGCAGGAGTTTCGTCTGGGTTTCGAGCGCCATATCCCCGATCTCGTCGAGGAAGATGGTGCCTTTGTCCGCCTGCTCGAATTTCCCCATGCGGCCCTTGCGGTCGGCGCCGGTGAACGATCCGGCCTCATAGCCGAACAGTTCGCTTTCCACGAGAGACTCGGGCAGGGCGGCGGCGTTTACGGTCACGAGACGCCCGCTCTGACGTGCGCTCAGCATGTGCATCGCCTGCGCGACAAGTTCCTTACCCGTGCCGCTTTCCCCTTGAATCAACACAGGAATATCGAGCGGCGCGATTTTGCGGATTTGTTCGCGGACGGATTGGATGGCGACGCTCTGACCGATGATGATGTCGAGGAAGTCTTCGCCCTTCTCTTTGCCACGAGAGTCGGCTTTGTACTCCGCAATCTCGGTTTCCAGATCGCGGATGCGTTTGGACATGGCCTGAAGCTGTTGCGGGCCTTTGAACATCACACGCCCGATGGCGCCGACGACCTTGCCGTTGTGGCGGATCGGGTGGCGGGAGACGACGCGCTCTTTGCCTTGCATGTTGTGGATCTGTCCGACCTCAGCAACGCCGGTGCGCACGACCTGGTGCAGGCGGGTGTTCTCGATCACCTGACGGACGTTTTTGCCGACGCCTTCGCCATTGCGCATGCCAAAGAACTTTTCGTGGATCGGGGAGATGAAGGCGACTTTTTCTTTGGAGTCCACGACCGCCATCGCGTCATATGGATCCGTCAGAATGTGGTTCAGAATGTCATAAGCGAAGGGGACGTTGATCACAAAGTTCATGACCACATCGCTCGCGCCTTCGGAGAAGATGGTGAGGTAGCCCTCCTGAATCTCCGCGCTCATGGCGATGAGTTGGCGGTCATTAAGGGTCACGGGGCGCATCCGCGCAGACACGGTTTCCTCAAACCATTCCTTGTCGCTCAGCATGGCTTCGATTCGCGGATCGGTCGCTACACCGTGGCTAAAGACGATTTCTCCGTCTGTGTCCGTAATGGCGACACCGTGTATGTCTACCAGTGCATTTTTGTCCGTCATGAGTCCACCCTACTGCTGAATTGGGGGTAATCTAGGAAAGTTTGACGGGTCGCGCAACAAAAAGCGTCCTCGGCGCGGTCATATGTTATCGCCAACCGACCGTGACGCGGTCGCTTTCATAAAAATTTATCTTGCAAATTAATTTGAGTCCCTCCACAAAAACGGTGCTGGTCGGTTTTTGTGGAGGAAAGCCGGACCGGCGCGGGGAGAAACGCACAGCTCGTTACCTCATCCCCCGCAGGGAGGAATTCACGTTTTCCATGTCGCTGTGCGCGCCGTGTGCAGAACGTATTGGCATACATTCTGGAGGGTATATGCAACTAAGACATGACATCGGGACCTTTACGAAGCAGACCGTCGGCATCACGTCGCAGGTCATCCAGTCAATCCGCATCCTTCAATTCAGCGCCAACGAACTCGAAGATTTCCTGCGCGACCAGGCAGAACGCAATCCGCTCATGGAGCTTGTGTCGCCACAGGTCGAAACCGCCCGCCCCCTGAACACTGCGGCTGATGCCTCGCTGCGCGAGCGGACCCCGGAGGCCCGCACCCGCGACGCATCGTCCCCGCGCTCTGTGGACCGCGATCCGGGCAAGGCCGGGGTTGGCCGCTCCGGCTCCGCCTCCGGATCGTCCCAAACAGATGACAACGGCATCGAACGCTATCTCGCCGCGAGCGTGAGCCTGCGCGAACATCTCCTGCATCAGGCTGCCATGGCCTTTGACGCGGGCACGGAGGCGATGATCGCCGCCGAACTGATCGAAGCGCTCGACCCGACCGGCTATCTCGGCCAGAGCGTCAAATCCATCGCCCGCCGTCTCGGCACCGAAGAAGAGCGTGTCGAAGCCGTGCTCAAACGCGTGCAAGGGTTCGAGCCGACCGGCGTCGGTGCGCGCGGTCTCGCGGAGTGTCTCGAACTGCAACTGCGGGAAAAGAACCGCTTTGATCCGGCGATGGCGACGCTCGTCGAAAACCTGCCGCTTCTCGCGAAATATGACCTCAAGAAACTCGCCCGCCTTTGTGGTGTGTCCCTCGAAGACCTCAATGAGATGGCTGCGGAAATCCGTGACCTCGACCCGCGTCCGGGTCTGAAGTTCGACACGGCACCCACGCCGCCGGCGCTTCCCGATGTGCTCGTGCATCGCACCGAGGGCGGCGGATATAAGGTCGAACTGAACTCCGAATTGCTGCCGCGTGTTCTCGTGAACCGCCAGTATCACGCAGAGATCACCGCCGGAAAACTCAACGCCAAAGACAAACGCTTTGTCGCGGATTGCATGAAGAACGCGACCTGGCTCGCCCGCAATGTTGATCAGCGCGCACGCACCGTCCTCAATGTCGCGACCGAGATCGTTGCCCAGCAGGACGAATTCCTGAAACACGGGGTGGAGCATCTCAAACCGCTCAATCTCAGCGATGTGGCCGAAACCGTGGGTGTCCACGTGTCCACCGTCTGCCGCGCCATTTCGAACAAACACCTGATGACGGATCGCGGCCTCTTTGACATGCGGTTCTTCTTTGCGAATTCCATCGGTTCTGTCGATGGCGCGGACGATGTGTCGTCCGAGACCGTGCGCCACAAAATCGCGGCGCTGGTGAATGCGGAGACCGTGAACAGCGTTCTCTCCGACGAAGCGATCGTCAATGCGCTGCGCGAGGATGGTGTTGATATTGCTCGCCGAACTGTCGCGAAATACCGCGATATCATGAATATTCCGTCGTCCCTGCAACGCCGCCGCCAGAAAAAGGCAGAAGCGCTCGTTTGACGCGTCACGCCGGATTCTCTGGCACATGGTTTGCGTTGACTCTGTCAGGAGAAGAGAGAGGGAGCGCAGGCCTTGACGGACCAATTTACGGACATTCTTTACGAGATCGACGGCAACGTCGCCACGATCACGATCAACCGGCCTGAAAAGTTGAACTCGTGCACACCGCACACGATGCGCGAGATCGAAATGGCTCTCAATATGGCGGGCAATGACCCCGTCGTGGGCGTCATCGTCTTTACCGGCGCGGGGGAAAAGTCCTTCTGCACGGGGGCCGATGTCTCGCAACAGCGTGACGGCAAGATGGGCACCACTGGCCCGCGGGAATTCTCGCCGCCCTATCTGACGTTCAGCCAGTGCCCCAAACCGATCATCGCCCGCGTCAACGGCTATGCCGTCGGTGGCGGCAACCACTTTGCCTACTTCTGCGATTTCACCATCTCCGCAGATCACGCGATCTACAGCCAGAGCGAACCGCGCGTTGCCTTTCCGACCTCGGGTCCGGTGATCAGCTACCTCGTGCGTGTCATCGGCCATAAACGCGCCCGCGAGATGTGGATGCTCGGCCGCAAATACGATGCGCAGACCATGTATGACTGGGGTCTCGTGAACGCTGTCGTGCCGATGGCCGATCTCGATGCCGAAGTGAAGAAATGGTGTGACGAGCTGCTCGCCGTCGCCCCCACCTGTCTCAAGGTCTACAAAGCGACCTTTGTGCAGGAATTCCAGGATCTGCTCGGGCAGGGCGACAGTCTGCGTCGCTGGCTCGTGCCGGACGATTACCGCGAAACGGAACAACGCGAGGGCACGACCGCTTTCCTCGAAAAGCGCAAGCCCGACTATTCCCGCTTCCGTGCCGCACCTGAAAAGAAGGATTGATGACCATGGCTTCGACACTCGCGAATGGTGACAGCGCCCCGTACTTTGAAGGGGCCGAACAGGGCAAACTGCTGTTCCAGAAATGCACCTCCTGTGGCGAGGTCCAATTCCCGCCGCGCCATCACTGCGCAAAGTGCTGGGAGGCGGATCTCGAATGGACCGAGAGTGAGGGCAAGGGCGAGGTGGAAACCTTTACCATCGTGCGCCGTGCGCCGCTCGCCGCGTTTCGGGACAAAGTGCCCTATGTCGTGGCTTCGGTCATCGTGTCCGAAGGCGTGCGCATGATTGCGTCGCTGACGGGGGAGGATGCGCTCGACGTGGCGATCGGCGATGCCGTGACCGTCGATTTCGCGCCTGACGCCGATGGGAACACCCTTCCGGTGTTCCGTCGCAGCTAACCCACGTTCGAACGGACACTGAAAGGACACCACATGGCAGATACCGCCCCAAAGACCCCCCGTAGCCCGCTCGAAACCTTTGCCCCCGATGTGCTGAAAGGCAAAGCCGCCTTTGTCACTGGCGGTGGCACCGGCATCGGCTTTGGCATCGCCCGCGTTCTGGGCCTGCTCGGTGCGAAAGTATGCATCGTCAGCCGCAAGGAAGACGTGCTCCAGAGCGCCGTCGAAAAACTCGCCGCTGAGGGCATCACCGCGACCTATTCCGTCACCGACATCCGCGATTTCGACGCGGTTCAGAACGCCGTGGATCACTGCGTTGCCGAGCTTGGCGGGCTTGATATCCTCGTGAACTGTGCGGCGGGTCTGTTCCACAGCCCTGCGGAGAACCTGACCGAAAACGGGTTCAAGGTCCTCGTCGACATCAACCTCAATGGCGCATGGGCCTGTTGTAAAGCCGCGTTTGAACCGCTCCGCGCAGCGCCTGACGGTGGCCGGATCGTCAACATCGTGTCACCGTTTGCGTGGCTGAGCTGGCCGGGATCGGTCAACGCCGCTGCCGCAAAGGCGGGTCTCATCTCCATGGCGCACACGCTCGCCGTCGAGTGGGGTCGTTACAACATCCACGTAAACAACATCGCGCCAGGTCCGATTGGCGGCACGGGCGGGATCAACCGCATGGCCGACGATCCGACTCGCTTTGCCGAGGAGATGGAGCGCACCGCGCTTGGCCGTGTGGGTCAGATCGGGGATATCGCGGAGGCCGTGGCCTATCTCGCCTCGCCTGCCGGCTCGTTCATCTCCGGCGCGGACCTCTTGGTTGATGGCGGGCGTCAGTATAACGTCGTCCCTTCCAAAGTTCGCAATTTGCACGCGCTCTAAGGGTGCGTGCCGGAGACGCCCGTGATGTTTGATCGACTGAAACGCACTGAATCCGCCGTCGTGTCCTATTCCGGCGCGGTGAAACGCTGGGAGTGTGACCGCAACGGGCATATGAACGTGCAGTTCTATGTGCGGGCGTTTCAGATGGCGTCCGAAGTGCTCGCGACGCTCGTGCTCGGGGAAAATCCGGGCACGCAAAGCTCCGATCTGCGGCACTACCGGTTTCATGGCGAACTGTTCAGCGGTGAGGCCATGCATATCCAGTCCTCGCGCATCGCCGACGGCGAGTTTGCGGGCTGGGTGCTCCACCGGATGTTCAAGGGCGCGCGTCTCTCCGCCACGGCGATTGAACGGCCCGCCTATCCGGTTGAGGGCCTTCCCGCGTGCCGTCCAGAGGCGCTTGAGAAAGCTTTGCCGCGCGGGCTTTCCCCGACGGCGGAGCGGGCAGGGGGCCTGTCCGACACTCTTTCCGCCTCACCGGTTGGCGTGCTGCGGCCCTCCGAACTCGACCACCACGGGGCGGTGCAATGGAATGCGTTGACGGCGCTGTGTTCGAATGCGTCCCACGGATTTCTCGAACAGATCGGTCTCACGGCGGACTGGGTGAACACCAGCAACTGCAACCGGATGGCGGTCGAAATGTCGATTGCACGCCACGGTCTCGGCGCCGCCGGGGATACGGTGGCGATCCGCGCAGGAATTGCCGACGTTGCGTCGCGGTCCTTCACCATGCGGATGGAGGTGGTTCACGGGGTGACGGCCGCGCCGCTCGCGACCGTCGAACAGCTTTGCCTCGTCGTTGATCTGGAAAGCCGCAAGCCCGTCATGGTGCCCGAATTCGTCCGCACCGCCGCCGCGCGCTACGGGATGGGATCATGAGCGCGCCGATGACGACGTTGCACGGCTTTGTGCCTGCGTGGGAAATCGATGCGAACGATCACTGGAACACAGCCTTCTACCTGCGCAGTTTTCAATATGCATCAGAGCGGTTCGCAGAGGAGGCAGGTCTCCCCGCATCGCCGCCGCAGGTTCTGCACACCCGCTTTTTCCGCGAGTTGCGGCATCAGAAGACGTTCACCGTCGAGTCCCACCGGATCGACACGGCGCAGTCTGGCTACGACGCGCTGCATCTGATGCGGGATCAGACCACGGGAAAGGTGGCCGCCGCGTCTTTGGAGATGCGCGCGGGATTGCCGCCTGTGATCGAAGAATTTGACGCGACCAACTACGCGCCGCGAAGCCTCCCCGTCGGGCCGGACACGCCGGTGGATGCGACAGAGATGCTGCGCGACGGGCGGGCGACCGTGTCGCACGCAGGGGTTCTCCGGCCCGATGATTTCGACGCGGAGGGGCGGCTTTTGTCCCATGCGATCCACATGCGTGTCTCCGAAGGCAACAGCCACCTCTGGCATCATGTAGACGTGACGCCAGATGACTTCTATGGACGTGGCCTTGGGCGCGCAATTGTCGAGCACAAACTGTCGCGCCACGGCGCGGCCAAACCGGGCATGGCGATCCGACAGGTATCCTATTTTGATAATTTCGGCGGCAAGTCCGTTGGTTTGACGCACCAAGTTGAGGACCTCACGACCGGCGCAGTGCTCTCGATCATCCGCACGACGACGCTCGTCCTTGATCTCAAAGCCCGCAAATCCGTTGCCTTGCCCGACGATCTGATCCAGCGCCTCAACCGCGCCTAAACGATATCTTCCGTCCGGAGGCGTTGACCTCCGGAATATGAAAGGCCGCAGACGAGGGGACGTCTGCGGCCTCATTTCTGAACCCGATCAGTGAGGATAGGCGGGTCAGACAGCTTCGATGATCATGGCCGTGCCCTGACCGACGCCCACGCACATGGTGCAGAGCGCATAGCGCCCGCCGCGGCGTTTGAGTTCGTAGGCGGCGGTCATCACGAGACGGGTGCCCGACATGCCGAGCGGGTGCCCGAGTGCAATCGCGCCGCCGTTCGGGTTCACGTGCTCCGCATCATCCGGCACACCGAGTTCGCGCAAGGTGGCGAGGGCCTGGCTCGCGAAGGCTTCGTTCAACTCGATAACATCCATGTCCTCGATCTTGAGACCCGCGCGGGCGAGCACCTTTTGCGAGGCGGGGACAGGACCGATGCCCATGACGCGCGGCGGCACACCGGCGGCGGCCATGGCGACGACGCGGGCCATCGGTTTGAGGCCGTGCTGATCGACCGCGCCCTGATTGGCGAGGATCATCGCCGCCGCCCCGTCGTTCACGCCGGAGGCGTTGCCGGCGGTCACGGTGAGATCCGGCCCGTTCACGCCGCGCAGTTTGGCGAGCTTTTCGGCGCTCGTGCCCGGGCGCGGGTGTTCGTCGGTGTCGAAGATGATCGGATCGGCTTTGCGCTGTGGCACGGAGACGGGCGCGATCTCGTCGGCAAAGATGCCTTTCTCATGCGCCGCTTGCCAACGGGCCTGCGAGCGGGCGGCAAAGGCGTCCTGATCTTCGCGGCTGATGTTGTAGTCCGCTGCCACGTTGTCGGCGGTTTGCGGCATGGAGTCTGTGCCGTGCTCCGCATTCATTTTCGGGTTGATGAAGCGCCAACCGATTGTCGTGTCGTAGACCGCGTTGTTGCGGGTGAAGGCGCTCGTGGCTTTGGGCATCACGAAGGGGGCGCGGCTCATGCTTTCCACCCCGCCTGCGATGACGAAATCGTAGTCGCCTGCACGGATACCGCGCGAGCCTGCGCCCACGGCGTCCATGCCGCTCGCGCAGAGGCGGTTCAATGTGGTGCCGGAGACATTCACCGGCAGTCCGGCGAGGAGCGCGGCCATGCGCGCGACGTTGCGGTTGTCTTCGCCAGCCTGGTTTGCGGAGCCATAGAGCACCTCGTCGAGAGCGGACCAATCGACGTCGGGGTTGCGCTCCATGAGGGCTTTGATCGGCAGCGCGGCCAGATCGTCGGCGCGGATCGAGGACAGCGCGCCGCCGTAGCGTCCGATCGGGGTGCGGATGGCGTCGCAGATGAATGAATCCATGGTTGGTCTCCGAAGGTGGGCGAGTGTCTTCGCGTCAAATTTTCCCGGGCAGGCATCACGAGGAGTTTTGCGTGCCTGCCCGGCGCTTGCCTCTGACCGCGTGAAATGGGAGGGCGCATGTCAGAGGGGGGACTGTGGAACCTGTTGCGGAGTTATTGCCCGCGGAACACAGGTTTCCGTTTTTCTTTAAAGGCCGCGACGGCCTCTTTGTGGTCGTCACTGGTGCGCACGAGCGCGATGTGGGAGCTCAGAGTGTCGAGGTGGGAATGCAGGTCGGTGTTGAGGCTCTGCAGAACCATCCGCTTGATCATGCGCACGGACATAGGCGCGGCCGCGGCGATCTGTTCGGCGTAGGCCGTCACGTCGTCGCGGAAGCTTTCGTCAGGGAACACGCGATTGACCAGCCCGAGCGACAGCGCCTCATCCGCCTCGACCCAGCGCGAGGTCCAGAACATATCGAGCGCGGCAGAGGTGCCGATGATGCGCGGCAGGAACCATGCGCCGCCGACACCGGGGATCAGGCCCATTTTGGCGTAGGTTTCGGCCACACGTGCGGAGGCCGTCATGAGACGTACATCGCACATCAGCGCAACGTCGAGACCGCCACCGACCGCCATGCCGTTGATCGCAGCGATGATCGGTTTGTCGATCTCGGCCACTTTGCGGGCGAGCGACTGGGTGTTGCGGGTCATGCCTTCCTTGGCCTGAAGCGGGGTTTGTTCCGCCTTGTCCTTGAACCGGCTGGTGTCGCCGCCGGCGGAGAAGGAGTTCTCCGTGCCGGTGAACACTATGACCTTCACGTCGTCGCGGGTTTTGCATTCGTCGAGCCACGCCACCCACTGACGCACCATGTCGTCGTGGAAGGAATTGCGCTTTTCAGGACGGTTAATGGTGATGGTTGCGACGCCGTTTTTGACGTCGAACACCAGCTCGTTTTGGGCCTCTTCGCTCATCTTGTGCTCCTCATGCCTCGGGACGACACTTGTACATGAAGGTGGCCATCATTGTCTGCACGACTTCGTCGCGCTGGTTCATGAATTCGCGTTTGACCTTCACAACGCCACGCCCCGGTTTAGAGGTCAGGCGTTTTTCCAAAACGGTGCTCCGCATGTGGACAGTGTCACCATGAAGGACAGGTTTGAGCATGCGCCACTCGTCGATGCCGATCACAGCCAGAAGCGTGCCGTCGTTGACGCCCGCAGCGTAGTTCAGCCCGCCCATGATCGCGTAGATCAGCGGCGCGTGGGCAATCGGTTCGCCGAAGGGCGTGTTCTTGGCGTATTCCCAGTTGGTGTGGACCTCGTTGAAGTCGCCGGACAGGCAGGCAAAGTTCACGATGTCGGTGTTGGTCACGGTGCGGCGGGGCGTCTCGAACGCCTCTCCGACGGTGAAGTCTTCGTAGTATTTTCCGCGGGGCTCGGTAGCCATGTCTAGTTCTCCCTTAATTTCTCAGCGCGCCTCGGAGGTGAGCACCATCGTCAGATGCGACGACAGGATGCCCCCCTCGCCGTGAATGACGGCGGCATTTGCATCTTTGACCTGACGGGCATCGGCTTCGCCGCGCAGCTGGCGCACGGCTTCGATGATCGCCATCAGTCCGCCAACGGCCCCGGCGTGGGCATGGCTGAGCATGCCGCCGTGGGTGTTGACCGGAATTTTCCCGCCAACGGCGGCGAGCCCTTCGGCGAAGTAGGCCCCGCCTTCTCCGCGCGGCGCGAGGCCGAGCTCTTCCATTTCAATGATCGGCACGATGCTGAAACAGTCGTAGAGCATCGCCAGATCCATATCCTCCGGCCCGAGACCGGCCATGCTGTAGGCCGCCCGCGCGGTTTCACCGGCGCCGAATTCCGTGAGGCTCGGGGCGGAGGTCAGGTGTTCGTGGGTGTGCAGTTCGCCGATGCCCGCGAGGTAGATTTCCTTACCCGGCATGTCTTTGGCGCGTTCCGGCGAAGTCACGATAAACGCCCCGCCTGCATCCGAGATGAGACAGCAGTCGAGCATGTTGAGCGGATCGGAGATCGGTTTCGAGCTCAGCACGTCATCCACCGTGATCGCCGTTTTCATATGGGCGTTCGGGTGTTTGAGCGCGTGGTTGCGGGTGTTCACCGACACGGCAGCCATCTGTTCGCGGGTGGTGCCGTATTTGTGCATGTAGGCATTCGCCACAATCGCGTAGAGCGACGGGATGCCGACACCATAAGGGGCCTCGAAATAGGGGTGACCGACCGCAGAGAGGGCGGAGACGGCGGCGTCGCGCGACAGACCCGTTGCTCGGTTCTCACCGGCGCAGACCAGAACGACCTCGGCCTGACCCGTCTCAATCGCCTGCGCCGCGTGGTGCAGCATCGCGGCGGGGGACGCGCCGCCGACGACGAGAGATCCGCCAAAGCGCGGCGTGATCCCGAGGTATTCGGCCAGAACGGAGCCGAGCATGAAATACGGCTCTGTAAAGGAGTAGGCGGTCAGAACGCCGTCAATATCCGTGTGTTTGATCCCCGCATCCGCGATGGCGCGTCGGGCGGCCTGCGCGTTGAGGCCCAGCCCGCTCATATGCGGCATCTTGCCGATGTCGCTTTCGCCCACACCTACGATGACGGCTCGGTTTCTCAGGCTCATACACTGTCTCCCAATCTGGCGCGGCTCGCTTCTCGCGCGCCCGTCTTTGTGTTCCGCGTCAGCCGGTGACCTGCCGTCGGCGGGGGCCTGTGGCGGGTCGGCTAAACTTTGATCGGAACAACGCAAACTCCGTGCCATGTCAGGACGATGCAGCGCGTCGGGACTGTCCCCGCGGGGCCGAAGGGTGGCGCGGGACGTTTGGCACGCGAGTTGCGTAGAGACGGGTGAAATTCCGGATGCCCTACCTGTGCGTTTGATGCACACTCCTTCTGAACAGGCGCGTCGGAATGAACCACAGTCGAAGAAGAGGACTCTTTAAGAATATGGATGAAATGCTTCCTGAAGAAATCCCGGCAATCCGTGACTCGGTGCGTCGTTTCATGGAGACCGAAGTCTGCCCTGTGATGGACGACTACGAGGCAAAGCGTGAATTGCCGCGCGACCTGATCAAGAAAGCCGGTGCCGCAGGTTACTATGGCGCGACCTTCCCGGAATCGGTGGGTGGCAGCGACATGGGCTACCTCGCCGCTGCTGTGATCATCGAAGAGATGGCGCGCAATGACATCCGCTATGGCGGGTTCAACCAGAACGGCGGCAACTGTCCGGCCTGTATCTATCTGGGCGGCACGCAGGAACAGATCGACAAGTATGTGCCTGATCTCCTCGCCGGGAATACCGTTGGTATGATGGCTCTGACCGAGGCCGGTGGCGGCTCTGACGCGGCGGGCTCGATGAAGACCGTGGCCAAGCGTGATGGCGATGTCTACCGTCTGAACGGCTCCAAAATGTGGGCGACCCTCGGGGACGAATGCGATGTGGGTATCCTGCTCGCGAAAACCGATCCTGAGGCCGGCGCACGTGGTGTGACCGCGTTCATCGTAGAGCCGAAGAAATACCCGGGCTTCACCGCGCAGCCGATTGAAGTTGGTCTGTCCAACTCCTTCCGCGTGGCGGCTCTCTTCCTCGACGATTTTATCGTGCCGGTCGAGAACCGTCTCGGTGAAGAGGGCGAAGGCTTTAAAATCATCATGCGCGCGCTTCAGGGCGGTCGTGCCATCGTGGGCGCAAAGGCGCTCGGCATTGCGCAGGGTGCGTTCGAGGATGCGGTGCGCTACTCCAACGAGCGGATCATCAAAGGCACGCCGATCGGTCACCACCAGCTGATCAAAGGCCAGATCGCAGAGATGGCTGTCGCGATCGAGGCGAGCCGTGGTCTCGTGTATCGCGCGGCGGAACTCATGGACCGTGACCTGCCGACCAACCGGATTGCGTCCATCGCGAAATTCCACGCGTCGCAAACTGCGAAATTCTGCACCGAACAGGCGCAGCAGATTTTTGGCGGTTACGGCCTGTCGCGCGAATACCGCATCTCCAAATACAAAGCCTATGCGGACCTGATGTTCACCGGTGAAGGCACCGCGAACATTCAGAAGCTGCTGATCGCAGACGACGCGCTCGGGTATAAGCTCGCCGACCGTCACCACGGCAAAACCGGCCTGCGTTCGATGGGTCGTCCGGCCTAAGTCGCCGACAAACGGAAAAGAGAAAGGGCGGTGGAGAGTTACTCCACCGCCCTTTTCGTTTCGGGACGCTGCCGGTCCCGCTTATCCGGCTTTGTCGAGCGAGACCTCTTGCAACGCGCTCCAGATGCGGAACGGCGTCATCGGCATCTCCGGCAGAATGGCGCCGCGCTGTGACAGGGCGTTGTCGATGGCATTGGCGAGCGCAGGCATCGCGCCCACAGTCCCGCTTTCGCCCGCGCCTTTGACACCCGTCGGGTTCGTCGGCGTCGGCACGGGGTGGCTCCCCGCCTCAACGGAGCAATAGTCGGCCATGCGCGGCATCGCGTAATCCATGAAGGAGCCGGAGAGGATCTGACCGTCCTCATCATAGACCATGTCCTCCATGAGAATCTGACCTGCCCCCTGAAGCACACCGCCGTGCAACTGGCCCTTCACGATCATCGGGTTGATTTCAAAGCCCACGTCATCGACGAGCACATGCGACATCACATCGACCGTGCCCATGTCCGGATCAATCTCCACCTCACAGATGTGGCAGCCGTTGGGGAAGCTCGGGCCGCTCAAATCGCTGCGCCCGTAGACGTGGAACCCGTCTTCCATCCCTTCGGGACGCGTGTCGGCAGAGAAAGCGGCGCGGACAACCTCGACAAAGGTGATTTCCTGCGCGGCGGTTTTATAGATACCGTCGGCAAAGCTCAGATCGGCCTCGTCCGCCTGCAACAGATGCGCGGCGATCTTGCGCCCTTTGTCGACGGCTTTCGCGATGGCGTCCTCGACGGCGGCAGAGGCATAGGCCGCCGTGCGCGAGCCGCCGGTGCCGACACCGTCCTTGATCTCGCGGGTGTCACTCTCGACGACAGAAATGTCGTCGCCGTCATAGCCGAGCCGCTGTGAGATATACTGCGCAAAGAGGGTGGAGTGGCCCTGACCGTGATTCGTGGTGCCCGCGAGGACACGCACTGTGCCGTCGGGCGCGAATTTGAGTTCCGTGGTCTCGTATCCGGCGGCGCCTGCGGTCTCGATACACATCGCCACGCCAATCCCGCGCAGACGTCCGCGGGCCTCTGTTTCGGCCTTGCGCGCGACAAAGCCGCTGTAGTCGGCAGAGGTGATGGCTTTGTCGAGCACCTTTTCGAACTCGCCACAGTCATAGGTAAAGGTCAGCGCCGTCTTATAAGGCATCGCATCCTCGGGGATGAGGTTACGGCGGCGGATGTCCACGGGGTCCATGCCAATCTTGCGCGCGGCCTGATCGACCATGCGTTCGATCACATAGGCGGCTTCGGGACGACCCGCGCCACGGTAGGGCGCGACCGGACCTGTGTTGGTCCAGACGCCCACGGCTTCGACATGCATCGCGGGAATGGTGTAGGGGCCCGCCATGGAGCCGAGGTTGAGCACCGCCGGTGCGATGCCGAAATAGCCGGAGAACGCGCCGATGTTGGAGGTTGTCTCCGCCTTGAACCCGAGGAAGTCGCCGTCGTCGTTAAAGGCAAGCGTCGCCTCCACGATCACGTCGCGGGCATGGTCATCGCCGATGAGCACTTCGGTGCGGGTGGCGGTCCATTTGACGGGCGCGCCGAGACGCTTCGCCGCCCAGCCGACGAGCGGCATTTCCATATTCATGGACCCTTTGAGCCCGAATGAGCCGCCCACATCCCCCGGCACGATGTCCACCTGTTCGGGCGAGACGTGATACATGTCTTTCGCGAACATATCGCGGAAGGAGAAAGAGCGCTGCACCCCGCCGTAGATCGTGTAGTGATCGCGCTCTGCGTCATAGACACCCGTGACGGAGCGCGGCTCCATCGGGTTCGCGTGGATGCGGTTGATGACGATGCGGTCGCTCACCTGATGGGGCGCGTCCTCAATGGCCTGCGCTGCGGCGTCCTTGTCACCGATGTTATGCACGAAAATCTCGTTGCGCGGAAAGTCGTCCCAGATCTGGACCGCGTCGGGATCACGGGCCTCTGCGGTGCGCACCACGGCGGGCAGGGGATCGAGATCAATCTCCACCGCTTCTGCCGCGAGCGAGGCCTCCGCCGGTGTCTCCGCAATCACGAGCGCGACGGGTTCCCCGAGATAGCGCACGCGGTCGATGGGAAGGGGATAGCGGCCCGGGTTCACGAACGGGGAGCCATCCGCCTTTGTCAGCGGGGTTTTGAGGACGATGCCGGGGTTCATCACCTGCCCGAGACCGTCATCGATCCAGTCCTGACCCGTCAGCACCGCTTTGACCCCCGGCATGTCGAGCGCGCCTTCGGTGTCGATACCTTTGATCTCCGCATGCGCGTAAGGAGAGCGGACCACAGCGGCATAGAGCATGCCCGGCAATTTCACATCGTCGGAGTATTGCCCCTTGCCTGTCAGGAGACGATCGTCTTCGTGGCGGGGGTTGGCTTCACCTGGACTGAACTTCATGTTCCTGCCTCGCTTTCAACGGCTGCGTTCGGAGCTTCGCGCGCGCGGGCGCGCAACTCAATATGACACGGGAACGACGCAATCGTTGTGCCATCGTTAAATAGTCTGCCGCAAGGGGCTTGTGCGTCTGTTAAACAGTTGCGTTGAAAGGCGGAATGCGGCTTACTCTGCCGCGTTCGCGAAGGTGCGGAGGGGCTACATGGTATTGTGCACAGTGCCCGAACCGCGTCTTGGCATAGGGTTTGCATAGAGGATTTTACCGCCTGAGGGGCTCATACGGTTTGGAGGAACCGGAGCACCTGACCACAGGCAAGAGATTGACCCGACCGGCACGAACCGGCGGGCCACAACGGAGGAGAAGATTATGAATTCCACATTGAAGAAGGCTCTGGCCGTCACCGCGCTCACCGCACTGGCCGCAGCGCCTGCAACGGCGAAAGAGCTGACTTACGCCATCGGCTTCCCGACAGGGAGCACGCCGGTCAACTCGCTCGAGAAGATGGTGGACTACGCGAAAGAGACCCACGGCCTCGAGATCAAACTGTTCCCGATGTCGCTGCTCGATCTGCGTCAGACCCCGCAGGGCATCGCCGACCATATCGTCGACATGGGGTGGTCCACCTATCAGTATCAGCCCGCCGAATTCGCCAACAGCAACCTCGCCGCCGCGCTCAACATGACCGCGACTGCCGACACCGATCCGCGCGTGGCGAGCTTTGCCATGGCGGGGGCTGTCACCGAATACCTCACTCTGAAATGTCCGGAATGTGTGGCGGAGTTCTCCCGTCAGAACCAGGTCTATCTCGGCGGTCACTCCACCGGCGTGTATCTCACCCAGTGCACGAAACCCGTCGTGACCCTCGCCGATTTCGAAGGCATCAAGGTCCGCACCGCGGCCCCGAGCTGGGCACGTTGGGCCGAAAACGTCGGCGCGACCGCTGTGACCATCTCCGCAAACGAAGCCTATGATGCGCTCTCGCAGGGTGTTGTGGATTGTGTGTTCTTTGCTCCGACCGAGCTTGTGAACTTCCAGCTCACTGACGTTGTGACCGATATGACCACGGGTGTTCCCGGTGGCGTGTTCCCGGGTGTGGGTGACATCAACACCAACATCGACGTCTGGCGTGGTATGTCCGAGGAAGAGCGTGCTGCGCTGATCGACACCGCCGCCTATCTCGTCGCCTACGGCACCCACGCCTATGTCGAGGCCTCTGAAGCCGCGATGGATGTGGCCCGTGAGAACAACATCAACATCCACGCCGCCGCCGACGATCTGGCCGCCGCCTCTGCCGCCTTTGTCGAAGCTGACAAGCCGGTGATCTCCGAAGAGTTTGCGACCAAATACAACCTCGAAGACGCAGCCGGCAAAGCCGCCATCATTTCCGGTCTGATCGAGAAATGGAAAGGCCTCGTGGCCGATGTCGAAACGCCGGAAGCCCTCAAAGAGGTCTACGTCAGCGAGATCTATTCCAAGATCGACCCTGCGTCCTACGCACTCCAATAATCAATAAAATGCCACGTCACCGTCCGGCCCCGTGCCGGGCGGTGGATACACACAATCGGGAGAGCGTAACATGCTCGTTCTGTTAGAGAAATTCGTGATGGGCCTGTCGCGTCTCGTAACCCTTATCGGGGCGCTGATCATCGTGTTGATGATGGTGCACGTGACGGCAGACGTGGTGTCCAAGTTCCTGTTTTCGAAACCGCTGCCTGGCACGATTACCTTCGTATCGAGTTACTACATGGTCACAGTGACCTTCCTGTGCCTCTGCGTGGTCGAGGCCCGCAACGCGCACATTGATGTGGAGCTGATTGCCCAGCATCTGCCGAAACGCATTCAAAAGATCCTGACCGCTTTTGCGCTCGTGATCGGTCTCGGTGTGTTCGGTACCCTGACGTGGAAATCGTCGAGCGTCGCCTATGACAAATTCGAGGTCGGCGCATTCGAGACGGAACAGCGTGTGAAGGTCATCACCTGGCCCTCCTATTTCCTCGTGCCGATTGGTGCGGGTCTCATGACGCTCATGATTTTCACAAAGATCGCCGGTCGCCGGTTTGATCTCAAACACGACACTCTGGCGGACCTCTACGAGCGCGCGAATGAGCTCGAGGCCGAAGAAGAAGAGCGCGAAAAGGGATCGAAATGACACCTGCAGAAACCGGTTTTGCGGGAATTGCCATCCTGCTCCTCCTTATCCTGATCCGTGTGCCGATTGGCATCTCGTTGATCACGGTCTCTTTCACCGGCCTTTGGGTCCTCGTCGGCCCGAGTGCGGCGTGGGGGTCTCTCGGCCTTATTCCCTATAGCTTTGCCGCGCATTGGCAGCTGAGTTCCGTGCCGATGTTCGTCCTGATGGGCTTTGTCTGCTTTCACGCCGGTCTGACCAAGGGGCTCTTTGACGCCGCGCGGCTCTGGCTTGCGAAGTTACCCGGCGGGCTTGCGATTGCGGCTGTGTTCGGGGCCACCGGCTTTGCGGCTGTGACGGGCTCTTCGCTCGCCTGTTCCGCGGCTATGGGCCGGATCGCGGTGCCGGAAATGATGAAATCCCGCTATGACGCGGCGCTGGCCACGGGCAGCGTTGCGGCGGCGGGCACCATTGGCGCGCTCATTCCGCCGTCCATCCTGCTCATCCTTTATGGCATCATCGCACAGGTGCCGGTCGGGGCGCTGTTCCTCGGCGGTGTCGGCGTCGGTGTTCTGACCTCTGTTGCCTATATCTCCGTCATCATGATCCGCGTTCTGCTGAAACCGGAACTCGCGCCGAAGTCGGACGAGGACGCAAGCTGGGCCGCCCGTTTCCGCGCTCTGGCGGACATCTGGCCGGTGCTTTTGCTGATGCTCGGCGTGTTCGGGGGCCTGTTCAGCGGTCTCTTCACCCCGACCGAAGCCGGTGCCGTGGGGGCCTCCCTCTCCGTGATCATTGCGTTTGTCAAACGCACCCTGACATGGAAGCGCATGTGGGATTCCCTCTATGAAACGCTGATGGTCTCTGCGTCGATCTTCATCATCGCCATCGGTGCCAACATGCTGACCCGCTTTATCGCGTTCAGCGGCTCCGGCGATGCGCTCGCAGATCTGGTGGCGAGCCTTGAGGCCAACCGCTATGTGCTCCTGCTCGGCATCACCATCGTTTACCTGCTGTTGGGCATGTTCCTTGATCCCATCGGGGCGATGCTCCTGACGCTGCCGATCCTGCTGCCGATCCTCAAGGACACGGGCTATGACCTGCTGTGGTTCGGCGTGCTGTTGGCGAAATATCTCGAGATCGGGATGATCACGCCGCCCATTGGATTGAACGTGTTCGTGCTCAAGGGGGTCGTGGGCGACAAGATATCGCTCGGCACGATCTTTAAGGGCGTGGCGTGGTTCCTTGTGGCGGACCTGTTCATCGTGCTGGGGGTCATCATGTTCCCGGGCATCGTGACCTATCTGCCCTCGCTTCTCAAATAAGACTTAACCCGAAACGCCCCGGACCCCGTGTGGTCCGGCAGGCGGGGTGTAACCAAAGGATATCGAAATGACCGTTCAAGAGATTATCGAAAACCCAAATCAGTTTTACATCGGCGGCGCATGGACCGACCCGTCCACCGCCGACAAAATCACCGTTCTGAACTCTGCGACCGAAGAAGTGTTCGAAGTTGTGGCCGAGGCCCAGCCTGCCGACGTGGACCGCGCTGTCGCGGCAGCGCGCGAAGCTTTTGACAAAGGCCCGTGGCCGCGCATGAGCCATCTGGAGCGGGCGGAGTATATCCGCGCGCTGGCCGATGAGCTTGAAAAGCGGGCGGATCGTCATTCGCGCATTTGGACGACGGAGTCCGGCGTGATCCACTCCATCGCCTCCGCGCGGATGGACTCGATCACTGCGAACTACCGCTTCCACGCCGATCTGGCGTCCACCTTCCCGTTTCAGGAACGCCATCCGTCGGCCTCCGGCGGGGCGCTTTCTCTTCTCGTGCGGGAACCCGTTGGCGTTGTCGGCGCAATCGTTCCGTGGAACGGTACGCCGGGCCTGATCACGAGCAAGGTTGCCCCCGCGCTCCTCGCCGGGTGCACCGTGATCGTGAAAGCCTCCCCCGAGGCACCGGGGTCCGCCTACATCCTCGCCGAAGCCGCGCACGCTGCCGGTATTCCGGCCGGTGTGATCAACATCCTCACCGCCGACCGCGCCGCATCCGAGCGTCTCGTGGAGCATCCGGACGTCGACAAGATCGCCTTCACCGGCTCCACGATTGCGGGCATGAAAATCGGCTCTATCTGCGGTGGCCGGATCGCGCGTCAGACGCTTGAACTTGGAGGGAAATCTCCGGCGCTCATCCTTGATGACTACGACATCGAGACCGCCGCGAAAACGATCACGGAAAAAGCGACCTTCCTCACCGGTCAGGTCTGTGCTTCTTTGACCCGCATCATCGTCTCGCGCAGCCGTCACGATGATCTGGTGGAAGCGCTCGCGAGCCGCTTCTCCGAGGTTTCCGTCGGCGATCCGTTCGAAGCGAGCTGTCAGATGGGCCCGCTCGCCATGAGCCGCCAGCGCGACCGCGTCGAAGGCTATATCGCCAAAGGCAAGGAAGAGGGCGCAAAACTCGCCACCGGTGGCAGCCGTCCGGCGCATCTCAACCGCGGGTATTTCATCGAACCGACCGTCTTCGGCAACGTGGACAACAACTTCACCATCGCGCGTGAGGAGATCTTTGGTCCGGTGCTCTCCGTCATTCCGGCCGACAGCGACGCCGATATGATCGAAATCGCCAACGACACCGATTTCGGTCTGAACGCCTCGGTGTTCACGAACGATGTGGACCGCGCCTATTCCGTGGCGCGTGAAATCCGCTCCGGCACCGTGGGTCAGAACGGCTACCGCGCCGAGCTGGGTATTGCGTTCGGTGGCTTCAAACAATCCGGTCTCGGTCGCGAAGGCGGCACCGAGGGCGTGCATCCCTATCTCGAAACCAAAGTGGTCGTTCTCGACGGTATGCCCGAGAACGCCGGCCGCGTGGTCGAGTGAGACCAGATAGGTCGGGCGTCATAGTGCGCCCGGCTGTTTTCAAAGGGAGAGGTTCAGATGAAGGTCAAAGCGGCGATTGCCACCGGACAGTTACAACCCCTCGTCGTTGATGAGGTCGATCTCGACGGTCCGCGCGAGGGTGAGGTTCTTATCGAGATCAAATCCGCAGGTCTGTGTCACACCGATCAGATGCTGATCGACGGCTCCCGCGATTGGCCCGATTATCCGCTCATTCTCGGCCATGAGGGCGCGGGGATCGTGCGGGAGGTCGGCAAGGGCGTGACCCGTCTCAAAGAGGGCGATGCGGTGATCCCGCTCGCCATGCCCGAATGCGGGGAATGCCCGCCGTGCAAGAGCAACAAAAGCAACCTGTGCGACCTGTATTTCAAACCGCGCGACCGCAAGCCGTTCTCGTGGAACGGCAAGCCGATCACCTCTTTCATCAACCTCGGCACCTTTGCGCAATATGTCGTTGTGCGGGACTTCCACGTCGCCAAAATTCGTCAGGACGCGCCGCTGGATCAGGTCTGCTGCATGGGCTGCGCGGGGATTACCGGCATCGGCGCCGCGCTCAATACGGCGCGTGTTGAGGCGGGGTCGAGCGTGGTTGTGTTCGGTCTCGGCGGCATCGGTCTCAACGTGATCGACGGGGCGCGCCTCGCAGGTGCGACGACGATCATTGGCGTTGATACCAACACCGACAAAGAGGCCCCCGCGCGCAAGGCGGGTCTCACGCATTTCCTCAACGCCAAGGATTTCCAAGGCGACGACATCGTCACCACGATCCACAACCTGACCAATGGCGGGGCGGATTATTCGTTTGAATGCGTTGGTCATCCGGCGCTCGCACAGCAGGCGGTGAACAGTTCGCGCATGGGCTGGGGCACGACGGTTCTCATCGGGATCATGCCTGGTGCGATCACGGACACGATGCCGATCCAGCCGCGCTCCATTCAGGCGGGGCGTTGGGTCACGGGGTCTTACCTCGGCAACATCAAACCGATCTCGCAGTTCCCTGAACTGGTGGACTGGTATGTCGAGGGCAAGCTCACGCAGGACAACCTGATCTCCCACCGCTTCCCGATCGAGCAGATCAACGAGGGCTTCGACCTCCTGAAATCCGGCAAGGCCGGACGGGTCGTCATCGATTTCTAAGCCAAACGGAGGAGGGGCCTAGCGCCCCTCCAGCCGATGTATCCGGTCGATGATGAACGGGATACTCGGGATCACGATGAAGATCCGCGTCAGGTGGAACGCGGTGATCAGCGCCACATCAATGCCGAGGAACTTGGCCGTCAGCGCCATCTCCGTGACACCCCCCGGCGTCGAGGCAAGCACCAGCGTCTCCCACGACAGATCGACAAAGACCGATAGCCCCGCCGCGATGAGCGCCGAGGCGGCGATGAACATGAAGGTCGACACCACAGACGCGACCATCATCCGCCCCGCCGAAGAGAACAGCGAGCGACGGAAATTCGACCCTAGCCACGTCCCGAGCACCACTTGCGCCGCCCATAGGATGACCGACGGGTAGGGTTCGAACTGGATGCCTGCGGCGGTGATAGCCGAGCTGAAGGCGAGCGGCCCGAGGAAGAACGGGTTTGAAATCTTGAGCTTGCGGAAGAGATACATCCCGATCCCCGACAGGACGAGCAGCGAGACGATGCTGACAATGTCGTAATCCGCATTGAAGGCGCGCGCGACGCGGGCTGTTTCGCCGTCGATAAAGAAGATCGCCATTGGGATGAGCACCACCACGAGAGAGATGCGCATCGTCTGCGACAGAATGATGGGCGCGGGCGGGAACCCGTAGCGCTCTCCGACAATGGCGGCTTCGACGGGACTCGTGGGCAGGGTCGCGATCATGGCGGAGGTCAGGGGCACCCGTGCCATGCGCGACAGGGCGATGGCGATGAGAAAGGCGGTGATGATGATGACAATGGCCATCCCCACCAACAGAGGCGCGAGTTGGAGCAGTGAGGCAAAAACCGCAGGCGAGAACGACAGGCCAACCTGTGAGGCGACCACCATCTGACCGAAGGGGCGCGTTTGCACAGGGATGCGGAACTCGAACAGCTCGAAAATGCCAATCGCCGCGGCGACGATGATCGGGCCGATCATCCACGGGAGCGGCAGTCCGAGCTTGTAGAATAAATAGCCGCCCGCCGCTGTGAGCGGGTAGACAAGTAGGGTTTTTAACACTTCACTCTCACTTTCAACCTGTCGCATGTTTTAGGTTGGCGCGTCGATTGGTCCAGTGTGCATGTGCACCGCACGGTTTGCACAGACGGGGTCCGGCGTGGTCTCGGTTGCGATACCGGGAATCAAATAGACCTGCAATTTTTGTGCCATGCGTTTGGGAGGACGCTGACACGGCCTGTGAGATTTTAGACGTGCTGCGCCTGTGCTGTCTGCGATGAACTGGCACGGCGATTGCGTTTGTTTGTGCAAGGCCGGAACGCCGCGCCATCCAACACCTGATTGGATCATGAGTCAGCATGGAGGTGCTGACTGGCGTTCTCGGTACATTGATCGGCGGCGAGCGCACGCCTGAGCCGATATCTGTTGAGCCGCGCCGGTGAGCCGGAGGGCGGCATTTGAGAGGAGAGACAAAATGGACGATTTTCTTCCAGAAGAGATTCCGGCGATCCGCGAGAGCGTGATCAAGTTCATGGAAACCGAAGTAAATCCGGTCATGGACAAATACGAAGAACGCGGCGAAGCCCCGCGTGATCTGGTGCTCAAGGCGGGTGAAGCCGGTTTCTTTGGTGCGGTGTTCCCTGAGTCCGTGGGCGGCACGGATCTCGGGTATCTGGCGGCTGTGGTGATTCAGGAAGAAGTGGCCCGTAACGACATCCGTTTCGCGGCCTGTCTGAACCAGCAGAGCTCCACGTGTCCGAACTTCATCTACTACGGCGGCACGCCGGAGCAGGTGATGAAATACGTTCCGAACCTCGTTGCGGGTAAAACCATCGGCATGATGTCCCTGACAGAACCGGGTGGCGGCTCTGACGCGCTCGGCGCGATGAAGACCGTCGCGAAGCGCGAAGGCGATGTCTACAAGATCAACGGGTCCAAGATGTGGGCCTCGCTCGCCAACGAGACCGATGTGGGGGTGCTCGTCTGTAAGACCGACCCGAGCGCGGGTGCAAAGGGCGTCTCCGCCTTTATCGTCGAGCCGAAGAAATATCCGGGTTGGACAGCGCAGCCGGTGCCGATGATGGGTCTGTCCAAGGCCTTCCGCACCAATGCACTGTTCCTCGACGACTTCGTTGTGCCTGCCGAAAACCTGATCGGTCAGGAAGGCGACGGGTTCAAAATCGCCATGCGCGCGCTTCAGCCGGGTCGTGTAACCGTGGGTGCAAAGGCGCTCGGCATCGCCCGTGCGGCGTTTGACGAGGCGGTGAAATACGCGAACGACCGTGTGATCAAAGGCAGCCCGATCGGCAAGTTCCAGATGATCCAGTCCGACATCGCCGACATGGCCGCCCAGATCGAAGCCAGCCGTGCCCTGATCTACCATGCCGCGCGTTGCCTCGACGCAAACCTGCCGTCGAACCGCATCGCCTCTATCGCGAAATACCACGCGTCTCTCACGGCAAAGTTTGTGGCCGACAAGGCGCAGCAAATCTTCGGCGGCTATGGTCTCTCGACGGAATATAAGATTTCCTACCTCAAAGCCTATTCCGACATGTTCTACACGGGTGAAGGCACCGCAAACGTGCAGAAAATCGTGATTGCCGAAGACGCGCTTGGCTACAAGCTCGCCGATCGTCACCACGGGTCGAGCACGCTGCGCAACCCGCGTCTGAGCGACGTGGCCCGCGAACTGCAGGGCGCGGAATAATCGGAAGATCACAGGCGCCGCGCCCCAAAGGGTGCGGCACTGTTGACGCAAGTGAGGTGGAGCATGGCGGCCAAGAGCTATGACTATATCGTCGTCGGGTCCGGGTCGGCGGGGGGCATCGTCGCCGCCCGACTGTCCGAGAGCGGCAAATACAAGGTGCTGTTGCTTGAGGCCGGCACGAAAGACAGCAAATACATCTTTACCCAGCCACCGGCGGGCACGGTGTTTCTCATCGACAACCCGAAAGTGAACTGGCGCTATCGCTCTGAGCCGAACAAGGATCTCGGCGGGCGCGAGATTTACGTGCCGCGCGGCAAGATGCTCGGCGGGTCGAGTTCGATCAACGGGACGATCTACAACCGTGGCCAGTCCATCGACTATGACACATGGGCGCAGATGGGGAACCGTGGCTGGAGCTACGACGACGTGCTCCCGTTCTTTAAAAAGATCGAAAACACCAAGCTCGGCGATGACACCTATCGCGGCCGCTCCGGCCCGATCCGTGTCACCGAGACGAGCAAGATCACACCTTTCTACGATCTCTTCATCGCCGCCGCGCAAAAGGCCGGACTGCCCTACAACAGCGACTACAGCGGGGCGAGCCAAGAAGGCGTCGCCATGGCGCAACAGACCGTGCATCGCGGCAAACGTCACAGCGTGGCGAACCGCTATGTCGAACCGGCCAAACGCAAAGGCCGTCTAGATGTGATGCAGGGCGCGGAGGCCACGTCTCTGATCCTCGACGGCAAACGTTGCGTCGGGGTGCGGGTGCTTCAGAACGGCACGCCGGTCGAAGTGCGCGCCACCCGCGAGGTGATTGTGTCCTGTGGCGCGGCGAACTCGCCAAAGCTTTTGGAACTGTCGGGCATCGGCAACCCCGATATCCTCCGCGAAACCGGCATCACGCCGGTGCATGATCTGCCGGGCGTGGGTGAGAACCTGCGCGATCACTATGCGGCGATCCTCAAATGGAAGATCACCAAGCCGGGTATTTCGCTCGCGAAACGCGGGCGGGGACTTGGCCTCGTGAAAGAGGTGATCCGCTACGGTTTGACGCGCACGGGCTTTATCTCTCAGGGGATCGGCACGATGCGCGTTTTCATGAAATCGCGCGAGGACAAACAAGAGCCGGACATCATGATGGTGGTTGCGCCCTTCCTCATCGAGATCAAGACAGGCGAAGGCCGTCGGATGGCGAAGGAAGACGGCTTCTTCATGTATTCGCACGTCCAGCGGACGGAAAGTTCGGGCAGCATCCACGCCCGTTCCGCCGACCCGCTCGACCCGCCGAAGATCGACTTCCGTTTCCTCGAAACCGAGGGCGACCGTCAAACCGCGATCCTCGCCGTGCGTCAGGCGCGGGCCATCATTGACAAGGACCCGATCAAGTCGGTCGTTGGCGAAGAGATGGCACCGGGCAAAAACGTTCAGACCGATGAAGAAATCCTCAACTTCATCCGCGAAACGGGCCAGATCACGCACCACATGGTCGGCACCTGCCGGATGGGCTCTGACCCGATGGCGGTGGTCGATGACCGCCTGCGCGTCCACGGCCTTCAGGGGCTGCGCGTGGCGGATGCCTCCATCATGCCGACAGTGCCGTCGGGCAACACCAACATTCCGTGCATGATGGTTGGTGAAAAATGCGCTGCGATGATCCTTGAGGACGTAGTAGGCTGAGCCGACGTCGGCTTGGCACTCAATTTGCGACCATCACTGTGAACACCGGATCGGGACACCTGACGGACAGGCGCCTGATCCGGCCACAGACTTGAAGGAGCAAAAACAAATGACCTTTACAAAAGACGCACTTGCAGGCCGCGTGGCACTCATCACCGGCGGCGGGAGCGGCATCGGCTTCGGCATCGCCAAGGCGATGGCCGCCGCAGGCGCCAAACTCGTGATCGCCAGCCGCAACGCCGAACGTCTCGAAGGAGCTGTCGCCCAGCTCAAGGAGATGGGTGCAGAGGCAATGGCTGTCACCTGTGACGTGCGCGATCCGGAGGCCGTGAGCGCCGCCGTGGACGAAGCTGTCAAAGCCTATGGTGGCCTCGACGTGATGATCGCGAACGCTGCGGGCAACTTTGTCGTGCCGGTGTCTGAGATGTCCCCGAACGCATGGCGCACTGTGGTCGATATCGACCTGAACGGCACGTTCAACTGCGCGAAAGCCGCCTATCCGGCGCTCAAGGCCTCTGCAAACGGCGGTCGCTTTATCGCGATCTCCACCACCCGCGCGCTCGAGGGCTGGCCGGGCTGTGCGCACGCCGGCGCCGCGAAAGCCGGTATCATGTCCCTGATGCGCACACTCTGTGGTGAGTGGGGCAAAGACGGCATCCGTTGTAACACCATCGCACCGGGCGCAATTGGCGACACCGAGGGCGTGAAACGCATCTATGAGGACTCCGGTCGCAAGGAGCTCGAGCTTTCCTCCATCCCGCTTGGCGAATTCGGCAAGACCTCCGACATCGCGAACGCAGCCGTGTTCCTGTGCTCTGACGCGGGTCAATACATCACCGGCGCAGACATCGTTGTGGACGGCGGGCGTAACCGTTCCCGCTCCTCCACCGGTGTCGCCGTTGCGGAGGCGACAGCATGAGTGAGATCAAATCCTATCCCCACGTAGAGACAGAGCGCCGCGGGGCGGTGCTCATCATCCGCCTCGACAACGCGAAGGCGAGCAACTCTCTCACCCGTGAACTGCGCATGTCCCTGCGGGATATCGTGCGCGAGATCGAGGACGACCACACGGTCCGCGCCGTCTATCTCACGGGTAAGGGCAAGAACTTCTGCGCGGGGGGTGATCTGCGGATGCTCACCGGCGCGAACGAGCCGTGGCCGGTGCATCGCCGTTTCCAACACGCGGCCTCCCTGTTCCCGCCGCTGATGCAGCTCAACCGTCCGGTTGTCTGTGGTGTGCGCGGTGTCGCCATAGGGGGCGGCATGGGTCTAGCGCTCATGAGCGATCTCATCGTCGTGGGCGAAAGCGCGAAGTTCAGCGCAGGCTTCTTCCGCCTCGGGGCGGTGCCAGATTGTCTCACGCTCTTCACCCTGCCGCGCACCATCGGTTTGGCGAAAACGCGCAACTTCATCTACACAAACGGGTCCTGGGACGCGCAGGAGATCGTGGACAACGGCCTCGCGCTCAAGGTGGTGCCGGATGACGATGTGGACGCCGAAGGCATCGCGATCGCTGAAAAGCTCGCGGCCGGTCCGGCGGAGATCATGGGCGTGGCCAAGCAGATGCTGCTCAAGAGCTTCGAAAGCAGCCTCGATGAACTCATGGACTACGAAGGCTTCGGTCAGGTGCTCGCCATGAGCTCTGTGGAGTTCCGCGAGGGGCTTCAGGCGCTCATCGAAAAACGCCCGTCCGACCCGATGGGGGCCGCTGCGGCCACGCCATACAATGACGGTCTGCCCTCGTCCGAGGGCTCCTGACCACACGAAAAGAGGAGGGTCCGGCCATGGCGCTCGGCTATATCGGTTTGGGAAATATGGGCGGTCCGCTCGCGCGGCGTCTGCTTCTGGCCGGCCCCCTCATCGTCTATGATCGCAGCGAGGCCGCCTGTGCGGCCTTTGCCGAGGCAGGCGCAACCGTGGCGGAAAGTGCCGCGGCACTCGCCGAAAGCTGTGATGTGATTGTCCTGTGTCTGCCAACGACGCCCCATGTCGAGGGGCTGCTCTTTGGCGAGGACGGGATTGCCGGGGTCCTCGCGCCCGGCACGCTGTTGATTGACCAGACGTCGGGCGATCCGATTGCGTCGCGCAAACTCGCCGCGCGACTGGCGGAACAGGGTGTTTCCATCGTGGATGCGCCTGTCTCCGGCGGTCCCGAGGGGGCGAACGCAGGCACGATTGCGATGCTGGTCGGCTGCACGGACGCGGAATTCGAGCGCGTCGAGAGGATCCTCTCCGCCATCAGCCCCAATGTGATCCACGCAGGCGGCTTCGGCACGGGCTATGTCGCGAAACTCACCAACAACCTGCTGTTCTCCGCGCAAAGACTGATGACGTTTGAGGCCGTCGCGCTCGCCGCCAAAAACGGCCTCGCGCCGGAAAAGGCGGTGGAAATCCTGAGCAAAGGGTCTGCGCGGAATTTTTTCCTCGAACACACGATGGCGCCGCGGGTTCTGACGGGGAAGCTGGACTCGGGCTTCACGCTCGGCCTTGCGCATAAAGACGTGCGGCTCGCGACGGAATTGGGGATCGCCTCGGATGTGCCGATGGTCTTCGGCAATCTGGTGCGGGACATGTACACGATGGCGATCAATGAAATCGGACGGGAGGCGCAGGTGAATGAAGTGGCGCGCCTCGTGGATCGTGCCTCGGGCACGCAAGTCGTTCCTGAGACAGAAGACTGATATTTTAAAAAATCAATTTTCAGAAAGAGTTGCCCGGCTGGTGTCCTGACCAGCCGGGCGTTTTCGTTTAGTCGCGCGTGGTGCCGAGGAAGTCGACCGCCACGAGGCCTTTGCCTTCAGGGCGCACCATCACAGGGTTGACCTCTGCTTCTGCGAGGGTCGGCGTGCGCAGGATCGTGTCACCGAAGCCGACGGCGGCTTTGATCAGCGCATCGATGTCCGCCTTCGGCGCACCACGGAAGCCTTCGAGAAGGTGCCAGAGCTTGAGCTTTTTGAGCGCCGCTTCGACCTGCGCCGGGGTCACCGGCAGGGCGAGGTAGGTCACATCGCGGTAGAGTTCGATCGCGACACCGCCGGAGCCGATGGAGAGCACCGGACCGAAGTCGGTGTTGCCGAGGCAGGACAGAACGACCTCAACGCTATCGGACACCATTTCCTGCACCAGAACGCCCATGTCGGGTTTGTTCAGGATTTTGCGGAATTCGGCGGCGTGGGCATCGACGTCTTCCGGCGTCTGCACCTTGAGCTTCACGAGGCCAAGCTCCGTCTTGTGCTCGGCGGCATCCGGCAGAACCTTGACCACGAGCGGGTAGGTGAGGTCTTTGCAGGCCTCTGCGGCGGACTCGTCCGGACCGATCACGCGCCAGTTGGCAGGCGTCACAGATGCGGTTTCGAGGAAGTCCATCATTTCGCCCCAGGTTTCCGGCGGCGTCAACTCGGACTGCGTCGTGTCGCGCTTTGCGATCTCGATGGTTTTGAACCGCTTGCGGTCATAGAGCCATTTCAGCGCGCGCATGGTGTTCGCCGGATCGTCAGAGATCAGGATGCCAGCGGCCATGAAGTCTTCTTTGATCGCGAGGTCGATCTTTTCCTGCGCGAAGGTGATGACGATGGGCAGGCCGCTTTCCTTGGCCGCGTTTTTGAAGTCGTCGCCGTTGTCCAAGAGGTCACGCAGACCGCTGGAGGCGAACTGGACCACGATGGCCTCGGTGCGCGGGTCTTCGTTGAGGACAGCGAGCGTGTCGCGGAACAGGTTCGGGAAGGAACGGATCTGGCCGGTGAGATCGACCGGGTTCGCCTTGCGCGCGAATTCCGGCAGGATGTCTTCGAGCTTGGCCGCGGCCGCATCGCTGAACGTCGCCATCGGCAGGCCGCGTTCGTCGCTGTGGTCGGCCAAGAGCGCGCCTGCGCCACCGGAGGAGGACATGACAGAAATGCCGCCCATCGGATCGCCGGAGACACGCGGGTCGGGCATGAAGGACAAAACTTCAACAGCCGCCATGGCTTCGCCGAGGCTCTCGACCATGATGATACCGGCCTGATCGAGCACGTCTTTGTAGATGCCGTAGGGCGACGCGATTTTACCGGTGTGGGAGGCGGTGGCCTCTTGACCAAAGGCGGAGCGGCCTGCCTTGAGCGTTACGATCTGAACACCGCGCTCACGGGCGCGGGCGGCGAGCGGCAGAAGTCGCGCCGCATCATCAAGGCCTTCGAGATAGAGCGCGACAACGCGCACGTCGTCCTGTTCGATCACCCAGGACAGTGCATCGAGCGCGTCCATGCAGGTCTCGTTGCCGACACTGACAATGTAGGAACAGCCGAGGCCGTTGCGCTGAAGATAGTTGCCGATCGCACCGGCGAGGGCGCCGGACTGGCTCACAATTGCAATCGGAGAGTGGCGCAGGTTTTCGAGACCGAAGGCCGCCGCACCAAAGGTCAGCATGGTTTTCGATTTGATCGACCAGACACCCTGACCGTTCGGGCCGAGGACGTTCACGTTGTGCTTGCGCGCGGCTTCTTTGAGCTGGCGGGCGATGTCTTTGCCGCTCTCGATTTCCTCAAAGCCGGCGGAGTAGACGATGGCACAGGTCACGCCTTTTTCACCGCATTCCTCGATGAGACCCGGAACGGTCGCGGCAGGGGTGATGATCAGTGCAACATCAGGCACTTCCGGCAGATCGGCGAGGGTTTTGTAGGCTTTGTGACCCTCGACTTCGTCGGCGCTCGGCGAGACCGGATAGATGCGGCCTTCAAAGCCGTGCTTGATCAGCACCTTCACAATACGGTTGCGGGCGCCGGGCTTGGGCGAGGCACCGACGATGGCCACGCTTTGCGCGCGAAAGATCTTGTCGAGTTGCGGAACGAGAATCCCTGTGTCCTCTAGCGTCTGGCTGTCCATTGTATTCATGTCGTTCGTCTTTCCGGTTCTTACGGTTTATAGCATCATTGACGGCGCGCCGAGGAGCGCCTTTGATTTTTCTTCCCGCTGACAAAGCCGCAGCGGAAACGTATTTGAGACCTGAAAAGCAATTCGCATGCCATTTGCCCTGAAATTCGTATCTGATCTGAAATTGGGTTTCACAGAATCCGCTGGTGTCCGATGGCACGGCATTTGCATGTTTGCGTCAATGAGATGCGTCTTTGTCACCAAAAACGCAGAGGATTCGAGAGGAGAGGCCGAATGGAACTAAACGGTGAATACCGCATCCCCGCAGAGCGCGAAAAAGTCTGGAGCATGTTGAATGATCCGGATGTCCTGCGCGACTGCATTCCGGGATGTCAGGAGCTTGAGGGCAGTCCGGAGGAGGGATTTGCCGCGACGGTCAAGCTCAAGATCGGCCCTGTATCCGCGACCTTCAAAGGCGAAGTGACCCTCACCAACGTGAATGCCCCCGAGAGCTACACAATTGTCGGCGAGGGCAAGGGCGGTGTTGCCGGTTTCGCGAGCGGCGGGGCCGATGTGTCCTTGGCCGAGGACGGCGCTGAAACCGTTCTGACCTATGCGGTGAATGCGAAAGTGGGTGGCAAGCTTGCGCAACTCGGGTCGCGGATGATCAAATCGACCTCGGACAAACTCGCGAAGCAGTTTTTTGATTGTTTCGCAGAAAAAGCTTCGGCCTAAACAGACCCCACACGCGGAGGAGAGACCGGCATGACAGAAGTGACCATCACCGTGAATGGCGACGCGCAGACCCACGATGTCGAAGATCGCACATTGCTGGTCCATTTCCTGCGGGATCACGTTGGGCTGACGGGAACGCACGTGGGCTGTGACAC
Source organism: Celeribacter litoreus (assembly GCF_020165855.1). Classification (GTDB taxonomy): domain Bacteria; phylum Pseudomonadota; class Alphaproteobacteria; order Rhodobacterales; family Rhodobacteraceae; genus Celeribacter; species Celeribacter litoreus. Next base: position 90,086 of record NZ_JAIUFY010000007.1, read on the forward strand.
GACGCAATGCGGGGCTTGCACTGTGCATCTCGACGGCAAGGCCGTGAAATCCTGCACCATCCTCGCTGTGGCGGTGGACGGGGCAGAGGTGCGCACCATCGAAGGCATGGCGGAACAGGGCGTTTTGTCCGCGATCCAGCAGGCCTTCAAAGACCACCACGGTCTCCAGTGCGGCTTCTGCACGCCGGGCATGGTGATGGCGGGCGCGGATATGATCCGCCGCTATGACGGTCAGCTCGACGAGCACACGATCCGCGAGGAACTCGACGGCAACATCTGCCGCTGCACCGGCTACACGAACATCGTCAAAGCGTTGCTCAGCGCGGCCGAAAGCCACCGCGCGACCGCATCGTAAGGAGACGCATCATGTACACCTATGAGTTTTCGTATCACAAACCCAAGTCGGTCGAAGAGGCGCTCACGCTCTTTGGAGAGTTCGATGCGCCGAGCTTTCTGTCCGGTGGACACACGCTCATCCCGACGATGAAAAACCGTCTGGCGATGCCGGACGCGCTCATTGATCTGCGGTCCATTCCGGATTTGCAGGGCATCCGCCGCAATGGCGACCGGATCGAGATTGGCGCCGCCACGACGCATTATGAGACCTCGACCTCCGACATCGTGCGCGAGGCGATCCCCGCGCTTGCGGCGCTGGCGGGCTCTATCGCCGATCCGCAGGTGCGCCATGTGGGCACAATGGGCGGCTCTGTTGCGAACAATGACCCCTCTGCGGACTATCCGTCGGCGGTCCTGTCGCTCGGCGCGGATGTCGTGACCAATCAACGCGTCATTCCCGCCGACGAGTATTTCGACGGTCTCTTCACCACCGCGCTCGAAGAAGGCGAGATTATCCAGCATTTCTCCTTCCCGATCCCGGAGAGCGCGGGCTACGCGAAACTGTGCAGTCAGGCCTCCCGCTATCCTGTCGCAGGCAGCTTTGTGAGCAAATTCGGCGACACTGTCCGCGTTGGCGTCACCGGTGCAGGCAGCGACGGTGTGTTCCGTTGGACCGAGGCGGAAGAGGCCCTGAGCGCCGATTTCTCCGCGGGCGCTCTCGCCGGTCTATTGCCGGATGCAGAAGAGATGATCACCGATCTGAACGGCTCCGGCGAATATCGCGCCAATCTCGTGGCGGTCGTGACCCGCACCGCCGTCGAGCATCAGGGAACTGCGAACGTCCGGTGATCTGCCGGACGTTCAAGCTCCACCGCACTTAGACCGTCGCAATCGGGGTCACGGGCGACCCAACCGCCCCGCGCAGACGCAAGGGGGGGGCGGAGAGGAAAAATCCGGAGCGATTGTTGGCGCGCAGCCAGTCTGCCAGTTCCTTGAAATACCAAAGCTCCCCGAGTTGCAGGCCGAGTTTGAACAGGCAGTGATGGTGCAGCGGCAGCTTTGCGTGCGGATCACAGACTGGATCGCGGGCGGGGTAGGCCTCCACCGCGAAATTGTCGGCGCAAATAGCGGCAATCCCGCTATCGGTGATCCAATTGAGCAGCTTGTCATCCCGCCCGTCGAGCCCCGCGCATGAGGTGGCGAGCACTTCTGGATCGGGCTTTTTCTGCATCGACAGGATGAGTTCGCCGAAGCCTGTGTAGAGGCAGAGGAAATCGCCCGGTTCGACCGTCACATCCATCCCGTCCATCGCCCGCATGAGATCGTCATAGCCGACAAAGGCGCGGTCGCGCCCGTAGATGCGTTCGAGATCGACGAGCACCCCGCGCCCCTGCGCGCAGGCGGTGGCGAGGTTTTCGATCCCGAGCTTATGCGCGCCTTTCTCTTCGCCCGGATCCTCCGGTCCTATGAGATCGACGCCGCCGCGATAGCCGTTGTAATAGACGATCTCGTCCTCCCCGTCGGCATTCGCGTCAAACCGCGCGCCGACATGGCCGAGGGCATCCCAATGCGTCGAATACTGCGTGTCGAGTGTCACCGCCTCGTCAGAAATCACGTCGCAAGCGCAGGGTGACAGGCGGGCGAGCTCGAAGTTGAAATTGTAACCGTCGCCGCGCTCCGCGTAGTGGAACCGTGGCTCTTCGCGATGCGCGAGCAGGGCGTTTCCACCGGGATAATCGAGCGGCAGCGACAGGCAGAAACTTTCGCCCGTGCGGATCTCCTTGGCCGCGCGGAGCCGCGATTGCGCCGTCACGAGATTGACCCGCCCGACCTGATCGTCCGCGCCGAAGTCACCCCAGTTCGACCCCTCGGGCCGCTGCGCCCACCGTCTTTGATCCGCCATCTGTCTCCTCCACCTACAATTCGCGCCCGTTATCGTCCTCACCATGCAATTTTTATGCCTCTATCGACGTGTTTTCGGCGCGTTTGGCCCGTGATTTGCATTTCCGGCGATGAGACGCGGGCCGGAGAGGTCCGCATATTGCATGACGCAATCATACGTCCCGAAAGGGAAAGGAGAGCACAAAGATGAAGGTCCTCGTACCCGTCAAACGTGTGATCGATTATAACGTGAAGGTCCGTGTGAAATCGGACGGGAGCGGGGTCGATCTCACCAACGTCAAAATGTCGATGAACCCGTTCGACGAAATCGCCGTCGAAGAAGCCGTCCGGTTGAAAGAAGCCGGCAGTGCCGAAGAGGTCGTCGTCGTTTCCATCGGCGTCAAACAGGCTCAGGACACGCTGCGCAATGCGCTCGCTATGGGGGCGGATCGTGCGATCCTCGTGGAGATCGAAGACGCCTCCCAAGACATCGAACCGCTCACCGTTGCGAAAATCCTCAAGTCGGTGATCGATGACGAGGCCCCCCAACTGGTGATCGCGGGCAAACAGGCCATTGATAACGACATGAACGCGACGGGTCAGATGCTCGCCGCGCTTCTCGGTTGGGGTCAGGCGACCTTTGCCTCCGAGGTGAAAATCGACGGCGATAGCGCCGACGTGACCCGTGAGGTCGATGGCGGCCTGCAAACGATCAAAGTCAAACTTCCGGCCATCGTGACCGCCGACCTGCGCCTCAACGAGCCGCGCTATGCGTCTCTGCCGAACATCATGAAGGCGAAGAAAAAGCCGCTCGACATCAAACCGGCGGCGGAGTTTGGCATCGACATGACCCCGCGCCTCGAAGTCGTGAAAACGGCGGAGCCTGCGGGCCGCACTGCCGGTGAAATGGTCGGGTCTGTGGATGAACTCGTGGCGAAACTCAAAGAGAAGGGGATCGTGTGATGGCTGTTCTTTTGTTGGCTGAACTCTCTGGCGAGGCTCTGGCACTCGATGCCACGGCAAAGGCTGTGACGGCGGCGACCGCGCTTGGCGATGTGACGGTTCTGGTTGCGGGCTCTGCAGCAGCGGCTGCCGAGGCGGCGAGTATTGCGGGCGTGTCCAAGGTGCTCGTGGCTGAGGACGCGATCTATGCGAAGGGTCTCGCAGAGCCGCTCGCCGACCTCGTGGTCGGTCTCTCCGGCGACTATTCCCACATCGTCGCACCGTCCACCGCGTCGGCGAAAAACGTCATGCCGCGTGTTGCTGCGCTCCTTGATGTGATGGTGATGTCGGATGTCATCGCTGTGATCGACGCGGACACGTTTGACCGTCCGGTCTATGCGGGCAACGCGATCCAGACGGTGAAATCGCGCGATGCGAAAAAGGTGCTCACTGTGCGCACCTCCAATTTCGACGCCGCCGCGACGGGCAATTCCGCGCCGGTCGAGGCCACGTCGGCACAGGCCGATCCGGCGCTCAGCACATGGGTGGACGAGAAGGTCGCAGAAAGCGATCGTCCCGAACTGACCTCCGCGCAGGTGGTTGTGTCCGGTGGTCGGGGTATCGGTTCTGAAGAGAACTTCCAAATTGTGGAGGCCCTCGCCGACAAACTCGGGGCGGCTGTTGGGGCCTCGCGCGCGGCGGTGGACTCCGGCTTTGCGCCGAACGACTGGCAGGTTGGCCAGACCGGCAAAGTCGTCGCGCCGGGTCTCTATATTGCCGTCGGCATCTCCGGCGCGATCCAGCACCTTGCGGGGATGAAGGACTCCAAGATCATTGTCGCGATCAACAAGGACGAGGAGGCCCCGATCTTCCAGGTGGCCGATTACGGTCTCGTGGCGGACCTGTTCGACGCTGTGCCGGAACTGACGGACAAGCTCTGATTTCGAGGACACGCGTGCGCCTCAAACACACACACCAAAGGTCCGCCTCGTGCGGGCCTTTTTTCATGCGGGATCGCGCGGGCCAAAGAGCGGCGATCCGGTGGGGAAAATGTGGGCGGTAACATTTCTTTCCCCGAATGCCGCCCGCGCGCGGCAACTTGGCATGCCTTTTGCTTCTCTAAAACTCAAGACGAATAAAGGTGACTCATGGACAATGTAAAAGAGCAATTAAAGGAAGCATCAGCGCCCGTTCCCGGACACAATCTTCCGCGATTGCGAACGGGGGAGGGGTTTGGCTTTCTTTCCGGTGTGCGCATTGTCGATCTGACGACCTCGGTTGCGGGTCCGTATGGCACAATGCTTCTGTCCGATTTCGGGGCCGAAGTGATCAAGGTCGAACGCCCGAGCGGCGACGACGCGCGCCAATGGGGGCCTCCGTTTCTCGACGGGCAGGCGCTCTGGTTCGCGTCGGTCAACCGCAACAAAAAGAGCGTCGCGCTCGACCTGCGCCAAGAGGAGGCGCGGGCGTCTCTCACCACTCTGATCGAAGGCGCGGACGTCTTCATCACGAACCAGCCGCCAGACGTGCAGCGCAAGCTCGGACTCGATTACGAGAGCATCAAGGCCATCCGCGAGGACATCATTTTCGTGTCCATCACGGGCTTCGGTCTCTCCGGTCCACGTGCGGAACTCACCTGTTACGACCTCATCGCAGAGGGCTATTCCGGCATCATGGACATCACGGGTGCTGCCGGTGGCAAGCCGCAGAAAATCGGGGCACCGGCGGCGGATATGCTCGCTGGTCAGGACGCTGCGATGGCGACCATGGCCGCCCTGATGGACCGTCAGCGCACGAAGCAGGGGCACAAGATCGACATCAGCCTCGTCGAGAGCATGACCCGTTTCCTGACCTGCCGGATTTCGTCCTACCTCGGCTCTGGCGACGTGCCGGTCCGCTCGGGCGGGACCGACAGCGTGATCGCGATCTATCAGCCGTTCGACACCGCCGACCTTCCGATCAACCTTGGCCTTGGCTCCGATCCGATCTGGACACGGTTCTGGAAGGCGATGGGGGACGAGGAATACGGCGCACGTCCGGAGTTTGCGAGCAACGCAAAGCGGCGCGAGGCCCGCGCCGAGATCGTGGACCGCATTCAGGAAATTCTGTTGACCCGCTCCCGCGCCGAGTGGCTCGCGCTTTTCGCGACCGCGCGGGTGCCTGCGGGACCGATCAACCGTGTGGACGAAGTCGCCGGAGATGCGGAGCTGCAAGCGCGTGGCCTGTTTTTTGCTCTGGAAGACGACGCGGGGAACGTGTCGCCGCAGATCGGGCTGGGCATTCAGGTGGACGACAGCATCTGCGTCCCGCGCAGCGTGCCGCCGCGCCTTGGTGAGCACAACGACGAGGTCTTGGGGCAAACATAAAGGACGGATCGCCTGACGGCTATTTGCCGCGACCAGACGACGAACCGGACAAGGAATAGGACGACGCAATGAATTGATTTCAAAAGGGGACCTCGCGGAGGAGGAACTGCGGGCCCCCTTTCATCCGGCGACAGGGCAGTTGGAGGACTGCAACCAGACGTTCGGACATTTTGATTGGAGCGGCGGTGTTTGACCGTCGTCTCACAGGGAGGAGAATACCAATGCGAGATTGGGACGTTGCACGGGATGCACGGAAGGGCGGCTATGGAATGCCGGACCTTTCGCGTGCCTGCTGTGCCCGTACGGATCATCGGTTTGCTCTCTTCCCTGACGGGTTGGAGACAAACGGAGGATCCCGGAATGTATAAACTTTTTATCAATGGTGAGTTGGTCGAGGGCGCGAAGATGTCGCCCGTGCTCAACCCCGCAACCGAAGAGCCGCTCGCGGATTGCCCGCGCGCCTCGAAAGAACAGCTCGACGATGCCGTTGCCGCCGCGAAAGCCGCGTTTCCGGCCTGGGCGGGGCTCACCCTCGCGGAGCGTCAGGACTACCTCTCCAAACTCGCGGATGTGATCGACGCGCATACCGACGAACTCGCGCGTCTGATGACGCAAGAGCAGGGTAAGGTGCTCGCAGAAACCACGGGCGAAGTGATGTATTCCGCGATGCTCCTGCGCTACAACGCGGACCGCGATATTCCGGTGCAGGTGATTGAAGACAGCGACACCCGCAAGGTCGAGCTTTACCGCAAGCCGCTCGGTGTCGTTGCGACGATCACGCCGTGGAACTTCCCTCTCGTCACCCCGATCATCAAAGCGGCGCCTGCGCTCTTGGCGGGTAACACCGTGGTCTCCAAACCCGCTCCGACGACGCCGCTCACGCTCCTGCGCTTTATCGAACTGGCGAAAGACGTTCTGCCCGCAGGTGTGTTCAACGTGATCGTGGACGAAAACGATCTCGGCGCGGCGCTCGTGGCGCATCCGGATGTGGCGAAGATTTCCTTCACCGGCTCCACCGAGACCGGCAAGAAAGTCATGGCTTCCGCCGCAGAGACAGTGAAACGCGTGACCCTCGAACTTGGCGGGAATGACGCGGCCATCGTGCTCGACGACTCCGATCCGAAAGTGGTCGCGCCGGGTCTCTTTGCGAAGGCCTTTGTGAACACCGGTCAGGTCTGTGTCGCGATCAAACGCATCTACGCGCCGGAGACGATCTACGACGAGCTGTGCGACGAACTCGCGACGCTCGCGAAAGACGCCATCGTGGACGACGGCCTGTCGCAAGGCACCACGATGGGGCCGGTCCAGAACAAGATGCAGTATGAAAAGCTCAAGGGCTTTCTCGAAGACGCGCATGCAAACGGCACCATTATTGCCGGTGGCGCGGTCATGGATCGTCCGGGCTATTTCATCGAGCCGACCGTTGTGCGTGACATCTCCGAAGGCTCCCGCCTCGTGGACGAAGAGCAGTTTGGCCCGATCGTGCCTGTCATCAAATACGAGAGCCTCGACGATGCCGTCGAGCGGGCGAACGCGACCTCCTATGGTCTCGGCGCCTCTGTCTGGACCTCCAACCGCGCGCGCGGTGTCGAAGTCGCGAACAAGCTCGTGGCGGGCTCTGTCTGGGTCAACAAGCACGATGACGCCTTCACCCACATTCCGTTTGGCGGGGCGAAGCAGTCGGGCGTCGGTGTCGATGGCATCGAAGAATACACCCAGCTCACCGTCATCAATTCCTGACATCTGATTTGCGCGGGCCGCGTCTGTGGCCCGCTTCTTTCCCGATATTTGAGGTTCACAAATGGCTCATATTCACACGTCGATCCCGAAAACCATGAAAGCTGCGGTCATGACCGCGAAACGTGCGCCTCTTGAGGTGCAAACCGTCCCCGTGCCGGAAATCGGTGAGGACGAAGCCCTCGTTAAAATCATCGCCTCCGGCATCTGCCGCAGCGACTGGCACCTGTGGAACGGTGATTGGGGCTGGTTTGCGGAACTGCCGCTGCCTGCCGTGCTCGGTCACGAAATCGGCGCGGAAGTGGTGGCCGTCGGCTCCGGCGTGCGCAACGTCAAAGTTGGCCAGCGCGTCACGATCCCGTTCAACCTCGCCTGTGGTCACTGCCCGTATTGCCACACCGGTTCGCAGAACCTCTGCGACAACCTGATGGTGCCGCTCTTTGTGCCGGGTGGCGGTGGCTGGGGCGAATACGCCCGTGTGCCGACGGCGGATATGAACTGTATTGCCCTGCCGGATGAGGTGGATGCGCTCTCTGCGGCGGCGCTCGGCTGTCGCTACATGACCGCGTGGCGCGCCGTGCGTGACCGCGCGCACGTGACGGCGGGCGAGTTTGTGGCCGTGATCGGCTGCGGTGGCGTGGGTCTTGCCGCGATTGAAATCGCGAGCGCCATGGGCGGTCTCGTGATCGCGGTGGACATCGACGACGCGAAACTCACCGAGGCCAAAAAGAACGGCGCAATCCACACGATTTCGGTGAAGGGTCTGAGCCCCGAGGAGAGCGTCGCTAAGATTCAGGAAGTGGCCGGCGGTCTCGGGCCGCATGTGTCCATCGACGCCTTGGGCGGGAGCCGCACGGCGCTTCCCGCCGTGAACTGTCTGCGCAAGGGCGGTCGTTTTATCCAGGTGGGTCTCACGGGTGCAGAGGACGAGGGCAAGGTCAACTTCCCTGCCGATGACATCGTGAACAAGGAAATCTCCGTCATTGGCAGCCTCGGCAACCCGCAATCCACGTTCCCCGAACTGCTCAACATGGTCGCCGCTGGCCGGTTGAAGCCCGGGGCGCTCGTCAGTCGTGAGGTGAACATCTCCGAGGTCAGCGGTGTGCTGACCGAAATGGATAACTTCGCGACCTCTGGATACGTGCTCATCACCTCGTTCTGAGCCGAGACATCGGGCCCCGGCACCCCAGCCGCAGGGGTGTCGGTGTCCGTCGGCGGGGCGTCCCGTCGATCAAAAACATGCGGTACCCGACAGGATCGCAGCGATCCGAAACATCGAATGGGAGGACACCATGGAAGATAAAGAGCTCAAGATCGTGAAGACGGCCTTGGCAATGCCCGAGGGCATGCAGCGTCGGACATTCCTGAAACTGGCGAGTGCGGCGGGCATCTCGATGGCGATGACGCCGGCGATGACCCGTCTGGCCGAAGCCGCCGACATCATGCGCCCGACGCTCGCCAGCACGAGCTACAACCGCGCCATCGACTTTTTCCGTATCTGGGAGGACGGATTTAACGGGGCCAACGGGGCGTTCGAGACGGACCCGAAATACTACTATTCCGAATTTGACATTTCCCGCACCCTGTCCCAGATCCGCAGCATGCCGGCCGCTGGTGTCAAAGGTCTCGCCGGTGTGATTACGCCGACGGGTGCGATCCCGCAGGTCTCGCGTCTGTGTGCCGAGAACGACATCATGTTCACCCCGACATGGGATACGCCGGATTGGTGGAGTCCGGTGGACGAAGGCGATCACGTTGTGTCCCTCGTCACGCTCGACTCTGTCCGCGATGGCTACGAAGTGGCAAAGCTCCTGTTCGACAGCATCGGCGGCGAAGGCAAGGTTGTGCATATCAAGGGCCTTCCGGCGCCGACCGACACCTACCGCACCCTTGGTCTCATGAAAGCGGCCGAAGAGTATCCGGGCATCGAAATCGTTGGCGGTCTGCGCGCGGACTGGGACCGCGACAAGGCGCGGCAGGTCATGCTCTCCATGTTTGCCGCTCATCCGGACATGAAGGCCGTCTTCGCCCAATCTGACGACATGGCCTTTGGCGTCATCAGTGCGCTGCGCGAGCGTGGCATGAAGGACGTGAAAGTTGCGGGTGTTGTGGGTCTGCCGGAAGGCATCCAAGAGGTGCAGAAGGGCGACTACTTCGTCGCCACCGCAACCAACGTCCCGACCTACATGGCAGGTCTGTGTAGCACCCTGTTGTTCGATGCGATCAACGGTTGGAAACCGACGCTCGGCGAGCGGATGCTCTACGTAGGGTCCGTCATGGTGACGCAGGAGAACGCGCAGACCATGCTCGATAAAATCTATGGCGAAGGCGATAGCTTTGACTGGGCGAAAATGAGCCGCACGCTCAATCCGGAAGACTGGGATCCGCAATACGAAGTGCGCTCCATCGATCCGGACCAGCTTTATGCGAGTGCGGAGACCGAGCGCAAACTGAACCCTGTCTATGACGGTGCCGCCGCGGCCGGAGAGTTCTCCAAAGTCGATGCGCTCTATGCCGAGCACTACAAGACCGGCCCCCTGAAATCCTGATTGAGGTGAAAGCGATGTCGCATCCGCCCGCATTGAAGCTCAGCAATATCTGCAAGCGATACGGCCCCGTTACGGCGCTCCATTCTGTCGATCTCACGCTCAACAAGCATGAGATCCTCGGGTTGGTCGGCGAGAACGGGGCAGGGAAATCGACCATGATTTCCGTCATCAACGGCACTGTGCGCCCGACCGAGGGCACACTTGCGGTCAACGGTGAGGAATTCACCTTTGGTCACACCGCCGAAGCCGGGCGGGTGGGCGTCGCCACCGTGTTTCAGGAACAAGGTCTGATCGGCAATCTGCCGGTCTATGAAAACATCCTGCTCGGGCGCGAGAGTGAATTCTCGCGCCTCGGCATCCGCAACCGCGCGGCGATGGTGCGTTTGACCCAGGAGGTGCTCGACGATCTCGGTCTCGACATCAGCCCGTATGCGATCACCGGCAACCTGACCTTCGGTCAGCGCCAGTTGGTCGAGATCGCCAAGGCCTTTGCCCTCGGCCGCATCTATCCGGTTGATCCCATTATCCTGCTCGACGAGCCGACGAGTGCGCTCTCGGACAAGGAAACGCAGATTTTCTTTGATCTCATTCGCAAATGGCGCGGCAAGGCGTCGATCATATTTATCTCTCACCACCTGTCCGACGTGTTCGAGGTCTGCGACTCTGTTGTCGCCCTGCGCGACGGGACGGTGAATGGTCGCTGGCCCATCGAAGAGGCCACGCCCGACATCCTGCACGAAGCCATCGTGGGCCGCAAAAGATCGGCGGGCTATTACAAGGAAACCGAGCAGCGCGAAGAGCTCGGCGAAGTGGTTCTTGACGTGCAGGACGTGTCCATTCCGGGCGAAATCCATGACATCACCTTTGAGGTGCGCGCCGGTGAAATCGTCGGCGTGGCGGGGGTGCTCGGGTCCGGCAAAACGGATCTGGGCAAGGTCATCACAGGCGAGAAACGTCAGGGCACGGGCAGCGTGCGCGTCAATGGCGTCACCCTCAAACCCGGCTCGCGCGCTTCGGCGCTTGAGGCAGATGTCGGCTCCATCCCGTCGGAACGCAATGTCGCCGGTGTGATCGGGATGCATTCGATCGAATGGAACCTGACGCTCCCCGCGCTCAAGAATTTCAAAATGGGCAATACGCCGTTTCTGTCGAGCAAGGCACAGGCCGAAACGACCGACTGGTGGATCGACCGGCTCAAGGTCAAAACCCCGAGCCGCGCTGTCCTCATCAGCAACATGTCTGGCGGCAACGCGCAGAAGGTCGTGTTCGCGAAATGGCTCGCCCGCGGGGTGAAGGTCTTTGTCCTCGACGATCCGTGTCGCGGTCTCGATGTGGGCGCGAAAGAGGAGATTTACATCCTGCTGCGCGAACTGGCCCGCGAAGGCGTCGCCATCGTGCTGATCTCCGACAACCTGCCGGAAGTCATCGGATTGTCGAACCGCATTCTCGTGCTGCGCTCCGGAATTATCTCGGCGGAAATTCCCGCCCCCATCCATAGCAAACCGAGCGAAACGTCCGTCGTTTCCCGAATGGTCTAACCGAATAGGAAATCACCCATGTCTGTTACACAATCCGGGACCCCCGCGCCCGCGTCGAAATTCTCAACCTGGTTCTTCGCCAACACCGCCACGATCTATCCGCTTTTGGTGATCCTCGCGCTGGTGGTCATGTTCGCGATCATGAACCCGTATTTCGCGACGTTTAACAATTTCACCAACATCGGGCGGCAATCCTCGGTGCTGTTGATCGTGGCGCTCGCCGGAACGATGGTGATCATGATCGGGTCCATTGACCTGTCGGTCGGCTCCACCGTGACGCTCGCCGGTGTCCTTGCGGCGATGGCGATGGACACAGTCGGACCCGTTGGCGCGGTGTTCGCTGGTGTCGGTGTCGGCGCATTCATTGGCCTGATCAACGGCGGCATCATGTTGACGCTGAAGGTGCCCTCGTTCCTCGTGACGCTCGGGATGCTCTCGATCCTGACAGGGATCACCAACACGATCTGTAACGGTCAGTCGATCCTCTTCAACGACCTGTCGCTGAACAGCTTTGTGAACTCCAGCCCGATCTTCGGCATTCCGAACATCATCTTCATCGCGCTCATCACCGCCGCGATCCTCGTGTTCATGTCCTTCAAAACCGTCGTCGGGCGTCACCTCTTTGCCATCGGCGGCGGGGAAATCGTCGCGGCGAACGCAGGCGTGCCGGTGAACCGCACGAAGATCTACGCTTTTATGCTCTGTGGCGGTCTTGCTGGGCTCGGCGGCGTGGTTCTCGCGGCGCAGGTGGGCGCAGGCTCTCCGACCGGTATCCCGACCATACTGCTCGACTCCATCGCAGCCATCGTGATGGGCGGCACCGCCCTGTCGGGTGGCGTCGGCGGCCCGCAGCGCACCATTCTCGGCGCGATGGTCATCGCCATCCTGTCCAACGGCATGGATGTGACCGGTGTGAGCAGCTTCACCCAACAGATCGTCAAAGGTGCCGTGATCATCCTCGCCGTCGCGTCGACCATCGACCGTCGCAAGTATCCGTTCATCAAGTGACGGCCCGTCTCAATCCATTGAGGTCAACTAAATGAGTGTGAAATCAAGCATCGGTCGCTTGGATCAGGAAAAGGTCGTGCTTGTGATTTCCGCGGCCATGTTCCTGATCTTCGCGATGACCCTGAACGGTTTTGCGACCATTCCGAACATCCTCTCCCTGTTCCAGAGCGTGTCTATCATCGGCGCTCTGGGATTGGGGATGGCAATTGTGATCATCGGGCGTGGCATTGACCTGTCGATGATTGCGGTGATGGTCATGCCGGTGGCGTGGTCGTTCATGCAGATCGCGGACGGGATGCCGGTCTCTATGGCCTTCGGCTTTGCGATCCTAATCGCTGTGGGGCTCGGGCTTTTGAACGGCTGGCTCGTGGCCTTCGTAGAAGTGCCTTCGATCTTTGCGACGCTTGCCACAGGCATGATCCTCTTCGGCGGCATGCAGTATATCAAAGTGCAGAGCGACATCATTCAGCTCCCGCCCGTCCTCGAATGGTTCAACACCGTCATGACGCGCACCACGCTCGGCGTGCCGAACTCGATGGTTTTCCTGCTCGTCTTGTCCGCGATTGTGTGGCTGTTCCTGCGCTTTACGCGGCAGGGGCGGTTCATCTACGCGATCGGCGACAACCCGATGGCGGCGCGGACGACGGGTCTGCCGGTGCGCCAGATCGTGGTGCTGCAATACGTGCTCGCCGCTGTGCTCGCGCTCTTCGTGGGCAATGTTCTCGCGGCGATGGTGGATAGCGCCAACACGCGGCTGTTCTATTCCAACATGATGTATGACGTGATCCTTGTTGTTGTGCTCGGCGGTGTCGGGCTCGGCGGTGGCAAGGGTCGCATTTCCAACGTCCTCGCCGGAACCGCCCTGATCGGCATTCTGGTGAACGGCATGACGATCCTGGACGTGAGCTACATGGTCCAGAATTTGGTCAAGGCGTCCGTGCTGCTTTTGGCACTCGTCGTGGACAGCCTGATCAACCCCAGAGACGAACAAACATCGCAACAAGGGGACATTTGATCGACCGGACCGGAGGAGTCCGGCGACAAGCCAAATCTCAATAGTGGAGGAAGAGATGAACATTCAAAAAGCAGGTGCGCGCACGCGCCTCGGTGCATGGGGCGGCAAACTCGGCGCAGCCGTGCTGACCGCCGCAGCGCTCTCGATCACCGCGACCGCAGGTGTCGCCGAGGAGCGCAGCTACGACGACGGGTTGCTCAACAGCTATTACGAAGCTGCCAAAGGCAAGACCGTGGCCTTCGTGCCGATCGCGATGAGCTTTGACATCACCCAGGGCTACGCCGCGGGGATGCAGCGTCAGGCCGACAAACTCGGCTACGAACTGGTCATCCGTGACCCGAACTTTAGCGTGGAGCAGGCCGTGCAGGCCATTGACCAGCTCATCGTTGAAAAGCCGGACGTGATCATCGCGCACCCGCTCGATGCGGCGGCGTTCAACCGTCTCGCGATCAAGGCGCAGAAGGCGGGCATTTACTGGATCTGGGCGAACCTCAAGGGCGGTCCGAACGGCGACGGATACGTTGGCGGCAACCACTACGAAACCGGTGTCGTGGAAACCCGTCTTGCCGCAGAGGCCTGTGCCGACAGCGAGTCCAAGAAGATCGCGCTGATTACTGCCCCGCCGACCAACTCCGTGACCATCGCGTCCAACGCAGGCATTCAGGACGAGTTGAAAAACCACCCCGATCTCAAAGTGGTGGCCACCCAATCCGCTGACTCCGACGCTGGCAAGGCCCGCGCGATTGCGAGCACGGTTCTCAAACAGCACCCTGATCTCTGCGCCATCATCGGCCAGTGGGACGGCACCGACATCGCGATCCCGTCCGCAGTCGAAGAGGCCGGTCTGACCGGCAAAGTGGCCGTGATCACCCAAGGTGGCGGCAGCAAGGCGACGGCCTGTGACAAGGTCGCAGACGGCTCTTTCTACGCCTTCGTGAGCTACGATGTCGGCGCGCAGACGCAGGACCTCAACAACCTGATCCTGCAACTCCTGCAGGCCAAGCCGGAACCGGCGAGCCAGCCTGTCGCGCTCTACATGAATCCGAAGGTGCTCACCAAGGACTCGCTTGCCTACACCTCGTGCTGGACGGTCGAAGACCTCTCCCGCCCGCTTGATTGATCCCTAGAGCCGGCCGCCGCCGCCCGGTGGCGGCTGTGCCTTTTGGAGCGCTGAAAATACGCCATGTCCGACACCTATTCCAATGATCGCCCGGGCACGTGGACCCGGCTCCGGTATCGCCTGATCCCTGATCACGCCATCGGTGAAATCCTGTCAAAACCATGGATCGACACCGCCATTCCGGTCCTGTTCCTGTTGATGCTCGCCGGGTTTTTCAGCGTCGTTTCGCCGGAATTCTTTCTACCTGCCAACCTGAACAACCTCTCCCGTATCCTCGGCGAGAACATGTTGCTTGCGATCGGGCTTGCCATCGTCGTGATCGGCGGCGGGATCGACCTGAGCGTCGGGTCTATTTTCGCGCTCTGTAACTTCGTGGCGCTTGCGCTCATCTTCCATTTTCAGGTCCACGTGGCCCTCGTGTTCCCGCTCGTCGTGCTCTGTGGGGCGTTGTGCGGAGCGTTCAACGGTTTACTGATTGGCTATCTGCGCCTCCGCGCGTTTCTCTCGACGCTCGTGACGCTCATCATCATCCGCGCGATTGTTGAAATTCTCGCGCTGAACTACGCCTCGACGATCATGAGCAGCTATGATGCGAACGGATGGGATCTTCTCGACTTCGTCGCGGACGGCTCTGTCTTTGGCCTGCCGTCGAGCTTTATCTTCGCCCTCATCGTCGCTGTCATCGCGCATATCTTCATGACGCGGATGCGGATGGGGTGGCATATCCTCGCTGTGGGTGGCGCGCGTCGCTCTGCGTTCAACGTGGGGATCAAGGTCCGCTTTACCGTCTTTATGACCTACGTCATCTCCGGCGCGCTCGCCGGTGCGGCGGCCTATTTCTACGCCGCGCGTCTCAATGCGGCGGGGAACCAGACGGGTCTCGGCCTCGAACTCATCGTGATCACCGGCGTCGTGCTCGGCGGTGTGAGCCTCGGCGGGGGTCGTGGCTCCATCACCAAGGCGATGATCGGCACCATCATTGTCGTGTCCATCGTCAACGGCTTGCTGCGCCTCGGTCTCGCGAGCGGCGGCAGCACCGCGATCCTCGGGATCATCCTGCTTTTGGCTGTGGTCGTCGACATCCGCTGGAACAAGAACCGCCTCAAAGTACTCAACCGCGCCTATGTGTCGCCGACGCTCGTTGAAATGGACGAGATGCCGAGCATTGAAGAGGGATCGACCTCTCCCTACGCCCGCAATGCCGCCCTCAAAGACGCGCGGCCCATTGGCCTTGGCGTGCTCGACGGGCCGGAGGACATGGTGCTCGACGATGAGGGCAACCTCTTCGCCGGTTCGCGCGAAGGCGATATCTTCCGCTTCTTCGGCCCTGACTTCACCCGTCATGAGCTTTACGCGCATATCGGGGGGCGTCCGCTCGGCGTGCAGGTGGATCGCGATGGCTCTATCGTGGTCTGTGTGGCTGGTATGGGTCTCTACCGCGTGACGAAAGAGCGCGAGGTTGTGCCGCTCTCGGTGCGCACGAACCGCTCCTTCTTCTCTGTGCTCGACGACTCCCGTGTGCGGATGGCGGACGATCTCGACATTGCGCCGGATGGCCGGATTTTCTTCTCCGACCCGACGACGCGTTATGAGATCAGCGGCTGGCTCACCGATGCGCTCGAAGGGCGCGGGAACGGGCGACTGTTGTGCTACGACCCGAAAGACGGGCGCACCAAGACGGTGCTCAAGAACCTCGTCTTCGCCAACGGCATCTGTCTCATGAACGACGGCGACTCTGTCCTCGTCGCGGAAACATGGGCCGCGCGCATCCGTCGCTACTGGATTTCCGGTCCGAAGGCTGGGCAGGACGAGGTGTTCCTCGACAATCTCCCCGGCTATCCGGACAACATCAACCGCGCCTCGGACGGCACCTATTGGGCCGCGCTGGTGGGGGTTCGCTCTCCGTCGTTCGATTTGGCCCTCAACATGCCGAAGTTCCGCAAACGCATGATCAGCCGCGTTGCACCCGACAACTGGATCATGCCGAACTCCAACCATGGCTGTGTGATCAAGTTCGACGACGACGCCAAGATCGTCGGCTCGCTC
The DNA here is from genome assembly GCF_020165855.1 of Celeribacter litoreus. Classification (GTDB taxonomy): domain Bacteria; phylum Pseudomonadota; class Alphaproteobacteria; order Rhodobacterales; family Rhodobacteraceae; genus Celeribacter; species Celeribacter litoreus. The sequence continues at coordinate 106,624 of NZ_JAIUFY010000007.1, forward strand.
TGGGACAGTCCGGACGGCAGCCACCCGCAGGTGACGTCGATCCGCGAACATAAGGGCAAGCTCTATCTCGGCGGCGTGTTCAACAACCGTGTGGGCGAGATCGATCTGCCGGACGCAGATCAGGAGTGGACGGGCTACACATCCTATTGGGGGACCAAAGCATGATCGGCGCTGTGACCAGAATGTGGGATGCCATCCGCGGGACAGGGGATGCGGCGCTGACCGTGCCTGCGATGGACGGGGCCTTTATGGCCGACACCGCCATCGAGACGGCCGATGTGCTCTATGCCTGCGCGGAGCCCGATAACCTCGTGGCGACCTCTTCGGGCGTGGTATTCTCCACCGGCGGGACAATCCTGCGGGTAGAGCAGGGCGGTGCGCCTGTGGTGGTTGAAGAGGGCGATGCCTCTGTGACCGCCTTGGCTGCGCTGTCCGACGGGCGGGTGATTGTCGCGCGCTCGGGCGCGGCGCCGTATATCCTCGGGGAAGTCGGTCAGGCCCCGCTCTTTCCCGACACCAAGGGGATGACAGGCGACATCACGGCGCTCACGGTGCTGCCCGACGGGCGGGTCGCCGCGACCATCGGCGCGGAGGGGTTGGCAGAGGCCGACTGGCCCCGCGACTTTCTCAAGCGCGGGTCCACGGGCTCCGTCTGGGTCGGACTGCCGGGGCAGGCGGCGCAGCGTGTCGCAAAGGATCTCGCCTATCCGAACGGCGTTGTGGCGGATGATGACGGTGCGCTCGTCGTGTCGCTGGCGTGGCGCTGCGCGCTCGTGCGGGTGCGGACGGGTAAGGCGCCTGAGACGCTCTTGAGCAACCTGCCGGGCTATCCGGCGCGGATCACGCGGTCTGCGTCAGGGGGCTATTGGCTCTCGCTTTTCGCGCCGCGCAACCAGTTCATCGAATTCGTCCTGCGCGAACCGGCCTACGTGCGCCGGATGATTGCAGAGGTCGATCCGCGCTACTGGGTCACGCCGCGTCTCAGTCCCGAAATCGGGCCGCTTGATCCGATGTTGGAGGGCTGCACCAAGAAAGGGTCGGAAATCAAACCCTGGGCGCCGTCGTTGTCCTACGGCATGGTCGCGCATTTGCGGCCTGATTTTCATCCCGATAGCAGCGTCCAGAGCCGCGCCAACGGGCATCGCCACGGCATCCGCAGCGCCGTCGAGGCAGACGGCACGCTCTATATCGCAAGCCGCGGCGGAAACGTCATCGTCACGCTGCCGACCGCACAGGAGACTGTCCAATGAACGCGATGAACATGCCGCTCGGTGGCCAAGAGACGACGACCGGCCCGCTGGTCAAAATGAAGGGGATCACCAAGGAGTATCACGGTGTGCCTGCGGTGAAGAACGTGGATTTCACGCTCGAACGCGGAGAGGTCCATGCGCTCTTGGGCGAAAACGGTGCGGGGAAATCGACGCTGACAAAGATGCTGTCGGGTGTGACGAACCCCACCCACGGCGTGATCGAGGTGGACGGAAAAGAAGTGCGGATCGGATCTCCGTCGGATGCGCGCGATCTCGGCATCGTCATGGTCTATCAGGAGACGAGCCTCGTGTCCTCCATGAGCGTGGGGCAAAACCTGTTTCTCGGCGATGAGGCGCGGTTCAATAAGCTGCGCGATCTCTACATTCAGGCGCAGGTGATCCTGCACTCGCTCAATTTCGACGTGAACCCGTGGGATCAGGTCGACACCTTGGGCGCGGCGCAGAAACAGATGGTCGAGATCGCGCGCGCCGTCCGTCAGAACGCGCGTGTCATCATCTTTGACGAACCGACCGCAACCCTGACACCAGAGGAGCGTGCGCATTTCTTTTCTCTCATCGGGCGTCTGCGCAATCAGGGCGTCACCATCGTCTTCATCACCCACGCGCTCGAAGAGGCGCTCAATGTCTCCGACCGGATCACCATCCTGCGGGATGGCGAGATCGTCACCTCGGACGTCACATCCAACTTCACGCAGGACTCCATCGTGCGCGACATGGTGGGGCGTGATCTGACCGAGGAACTCTATGGTCACGTTGAAAAGCGGGAGGCCCGTCAAGCCAAAGGCGAGGTTCTGAGCGTCGAGAACCTGTCGCTGGGGAGTATCGTGCGCAACAACTCCTTCACGATCTACGGGGGACAAATCACCGGCTTTTTCGGTCTCGTCGGCTCCGGTCGGACCGAGGCGGCGAAGATCGTGTCGGGTGTGCTCAAGCGCAACTTCTTCCACGGGGGCACGGTGCGTCTCGGCGGGAAACCCGTGCGCTACCGTGTGCCGCTTCAGGCGATGCGCGACGGGATCGTCTATGTGACCGAGGACCGCAAGATTGAGGGCTTCTTTGAAACCATGTCGATCGGGGAGAACCTGCACATCGCCGACCTCGCGGCCTCACCCGAAAAAGGGTCCGTCATCCGCATGAGCGAGGCGAAGGAACTGTTCAAGGTCTGGAAAGAAAAGCTCTCGATCCGCGCCATGAGCGCAGAGGCGAAGGTGCTCGAACTGTCGGGTGGCAACCAGCAGAAGGTCGTGATCGCGAAATCGCTTTTGCAAAAGCCGAAGCTCATCATCTTTGACGAGCCGACGCGCGGTGTGGACGTGGGGGCGATTGCGGAGATTCACAAGATCATCAACGAACTCGCGGATAGCGGGATGGCCGTCGTCGTGATCTCTTCCTACCTGCCGGAAATCCAGCACCTCTCCGACCGCATTCTCGTGAACCGCGGCGGGCGGGTCGTGGCGGAGTTTCCGCGCGGGGCGACCGACGACGAGATCATGTTCGCCTCTGTCCACTAGGTCGCGACCGAAGACACGAAAAAACCCCCGGCTGATCCTGTCGGCCGGGGGTTTTCTATTTTTGTGCGGTGTGGATCACTCCATGCCGTAGGTGGTCGCGTCCACTTTCGAGAAAATCTCGTCCTCGTAAATCTGTGCGAGCGTCTCCACGTCTTTGACATCGCGGGTCAGGCCTTTCCACTTTTCGACCAGCGCGCGGACAGTCGCCACTTTCTCGGCGGCGTTATCGACGCCGTAGGTCTCGGTGAAAAGTTCGGAAATCAGCGCAGCGTCTTCCATCACGAAGGTCTCGGTGGCTTCGGTGAGTTCAGGGCCGGCCTCGATGATGTCGATGCCTTCTTCACGCGCGGCGGCGAGGGCCTCCATCGGACGGGTGTAGTAGTTGAAGGTGATTTCCGCGCTGTTGAACGCGGCGGCTTTAAGCATTGCGACACGTTCGTCCGTGCTCAGGCTGCGCCATGCGTCGATGTTGGTGTTTGCGGCACCCACACCCACGAACAGACCACCCGGCACGCCGAGGGTGATGTGCTTGGTCACGTCCATGAGTTGCAGGTCGAGCAAGTCGGCAGGGTGCACCACGGTGCAATCCACGAGACCCTGGCTCAGTGCCTCATAGGTTTCGTTGGCGGAGATGCTCACACGGGTTGCGCCCATGGCTTCGGCCCAACGGCCCCAGTTGGCGGAGGCCACGCGGAGTTTCTTGCCCTTGAGGTCCTCGACCGCGCGGATCGGGGTGGTGCAGAGCAGGGCGTAATCGTGGGTGGCGATGCTGCCGAGGTAAATCTGCTGCTCACGCGCAAATTCGGCGGTGCATTCGGGGCAGTCGAGCATGATGTATTCGGTCAGCGCGCCTGTCATCGCAAAGCCCGGGGCGTCAATCCGCTCGCCCACGGTGGAGAGCATGTTGAGGTCCGCGCCAAGGTTTGAGTTCGCGTATTCCGCCGGATGGTAGGGCATGATCACATAGCCCATGTCCACGATGTGATCGCGCAGACCCGGCCCGGTCTGTTTGAGATCAAGCAGCGAGAGCGGGTAGAGCTTGATCGTCGGGCCGCCGTTTTCAGCGACTTTGGCGACGAATTTTTCAAGGCTCTGGACCACGGTGCTCCCCGACGGGAAGCCGACGGCGTAGGTCAGATCCTTTGCGCTAACGGCTTGGCCGGCGAACATGAGGGCAGCGATGCTGGCCCCCTTGATTGCGGTTTTCCATGATGTGTTCATTGAGTTCCTCCTCCTCTGTTAACTTTTTGCGCGCCTATGGCACGAGCACGGCGCGACCGACGATGCGGCCTTCTTCGAGTTCGTGCATGGCGTCATTCGCCTCTTCGAGCGCATAGCGCGTGGTCTGGAGCGGCTGGACTTTGCCCGCGCGTGCCAGATCAATCAGTTCGGCAAATTCCGGCAGGCTTCCGACGACGGAGCCGATGACGCTCACCGCCTTGAGCGGGAACATCGGCAACGGCCAGTCAGAGGCCCCGCCAAACAAACCCACGAGAATGACTTTTCCGCCCTTGCTCACCATGTCGAACGACATGCCCGCCGTTGCGGGGGCGGCAACAAAATCGATGACGGAGGGGATCGGCGCGCCGACGGCGGCCTGAATCTGGGCCATGGCATCTTCGGCCTTGCCGTCGATCACCGCACCGGCCCCGGCCTCAAGCGCGGCGGCGCGTTTGGCGGGATCGATGTCCACAACGACCGGCGGCAGACCGCCAAGCGCCTGAACGAGACCGACACACATCAACCCGAGACCACCGGCTCCGATGATGACCAGCGGGGTCTCCGCAATTGTGTCTTCGACCTTCTTGAGCGCAGAAAACGCCGTCAGGCCAGAACAGGCGAGCGGCGCCGCAATCGCGGGGTCCATGTCGCCGATGTCAAAGAGGTAGCGCGGGTGCTTCACCTTGATCATCGAGGCAAAGCCGCCGTCGGTATGAAATCCGAGATTGCGCGGTTTGAGGCAGAAGTTCTCCGCCCCTTCGAGGCATTTGCGGCACTCGCCGCAGCCCTGCCACGGAAAGACGACATAGGTGCTGTTGGTGTCGAGGCCCTTGACCTCTGCGCCCGTCGCGACGATTTCGCCCGCGATCTCGTGGCCGAGGATCACAGGGAGTTCGAGACCACGGCTCGCAAACTCCAATTTGCGCCCGTGACCGAGGTCGTAATTGCCGCTGTGGATATGCAGATCGCTGTGGCACAGGCCCGCTGCGGTGATCTTGACCAATACTTCTGTACCGGTGGGTGTCGGGTCGCTCCGGTCCTCATGAACCAACGGTGCACCGAACTCGTGCATGCATTCACAGCGCATTTTTCCTCCTGAACGCGGATGTCGCGAATTTTTCTCCTGACCCATGGCGCGCAATTCCTGTGCCAAGGTGCTGTTGGGGCAAAAACAGGGGTGGCGCGAAATATCCGGCGCTCGCGCGGTTTTTGGCCGGAGCTGGCACAACTTTTGCGTGGTTCGAAAACAGACCTCAGTGGAACTGTCCTCGGGCGCTCCACTTTGAGGAAAAACAGCAAATTTACGCTCCGAAAAAGGAGTGGGAAGTGGAAGGACGACACTATGAGCTTTAGCGAAATTCTCTTTGAGGAAGATGGTCCAATCGCCAAGATCACGCTGAACCGGCCGGACAACGGCAACATGTTCACCGAGACCATGTGCCACGAGATCCGCGACTGTATCGAAGGCATCCGCCGTGAAACCCGCACGCGTGTCGTGGTGATCACCGGCGCGGGCGACCGGTTCTTCTGCATCGGCGGCCAGAAAGACGGGATGGAGAAGACCAATCTCTATGCTGGCACGCTTCCGGTTCTGGAAATGTATGAAGCCATCGACAAGCTGCAAAAGCCGGTGATCGCCTCTGTGAACGGCTATGCCGTGGGCGGCGGCAACGTGCTTCAGGTTGTGTGTGATGTGACCATCGCCAAAGAGAGCGCGGTGTTCCGTCAGGTCGGCCCGATGATGGGCTCTTTCGATGCGGGCTATGGCACCTGGTATCTCGAAGATCTCGTCGGCAAGAAACGCGCCAAAGAGATTTGGTACTGCAACAAGAAGATGACCGCGGCCGAGGCCAAAGAGATCGGCATGATCAACCGTGTCGTGCCGGATGACCAGCTTGAGGAAAAGACGCGCGAATTTGCGCTTGAGATCGCGGATCGCGGGTCGTTTGCTCTGGCCTCGATCAAAGGTGCGTTCAATGCTCGTCACGGCGGCGTCGGTGGTCTGTCGCGCGTCACGCACGACCTGCTTTTGACCCAGTATCTCGGCAGCGATGAACACAAGGAGCTCAACGAGAGCTTTAACGGTCGCCGCGCGCCCGATCCGTCCAAATTCGGCAAGTGAGGTGATCCAATGCGCCCGTTTCTGACGCTCCACGATCCGCAATCGTCCCGGAAATACTACGAAGCCGGGCTTTGGCAGAACGAGACATTCTACGATCTCCTCGCGCAGCATGCAGAGGCCAATCCCGACGGCTTCGCCCTGCGTGACGGGCGCGAAACGCTTGATTGGCAGAGCCTCAAGGCCCGTGTCGATGCCATGGCCGACAACCTGTTCGAACATGGCGTCGTTGCAGGCGACCGGATTTCTATCTGGATGTCGAACCGTGTTGAGGTGGTGATCACCTTCCTCGCCTGTTCGCGTCAGGGGATTGCCTGCAACCCGTCCCTGCACCGCAGCTACACCTGCGCGGAGATCATTGATCTGCTCACGGAACTCAACGCCAAGGCGCTCGTGACCGAAGAGGGCTGGGGCGCGGACCGGACGCAGCATGACTTCACGGCGATGGCCAAAGCGCTGCCGTTCATGGAAAAGGTCTACACCCCGCAGAATTTCCCGAACCACATCACGCAGGTAGATCCTGAACCGCATTCGAACCCCGATAGCGTGGCCTATCTGGCGTTTACCTCGGGGACGACCGGACGCCCGAAATGCGTGATGCATTCGTGCAATACGCTCCTCGCCAACGCCCGTGATCTGGCGCGGGACTGGGCGCTCGACGAGCACAGCGTCATCCTCACACTGAGCCCGTTTTCGCACCATATCGCGTGGGTCGCGCTCGGGCAGTGGCTCGTGTGTGGTGGCCAGTTGGTGATGGATGACCCGCCAGAGGGTCTGAGCCGCCTCGACTGGATCGTTGAAACGGGCGCAACCTATGTGATGGGCGTGCCGACGCATGCGATGGACATTCTGTCCGAACAAAAACGCCGTGGCATCGCCCGCATCGGTCAGGTGCAGACCTTCTATATGGCGGGCTCGCCCATTCCCGAAGTCGTCGCGCAGGAGTTCGTCGAACAGGGGATCACGCCGCAGAACATCTACGGCATGACCGAATGTTCCTCTCACCAATACACCCATCCGAGCGACGACAAAGCCGTCTGGATTTCGACCTGCGGGCGCGGGGGGCCGGGCTATGAGGTGAAAATCTGGGACCCCGAAAACCCCGATGTGGAACTGCCGCAGGGCAAATCCGGCGAGATCGGCGGTCGCGGTGCGGCGATGATGCTCGGTTATTTTGCCAACCAGGCGGCGACCGAGAAGACGTTTAACAAACACGGATATCTTCTCTCGGGCGATCTCGGGTCGTTTGACACGAACGGCAACCTGCGGATCGAGGGCCGGATTAAGGACCTCATCATCCGTGGCGGCCACAACATCTTCCCGTCGCGGATCGAGGCCCTGACGCTCACTCATTCGCGCATTGAAAAGGCAGCGGCCTTTGGTGTGCCGGATGATCGTCTCGGCGAAAAGGTCTGTCTGGCGGTCATCGGTGACGTCGAGGCAGGGGACATGCTGCGCCACCTCGCGCATGAAGGCCTGTCCAAGTTCGACATGCCGGAATGGTATCTCGCCGTGGATAGCCTGCCGCTCACCGCCAGCGGCAAAATTCTCAAACGCGAACTGACCGAGATGGTCAAACGCGGTGAAATCACGCCCGAGCCGGTGCGTTATGTCGAAGAAAAGGTCTGATTGATGGCAGTTGAACTGACACGGAGCGGCGATTGCGCCGTTCTCACTCTGAACCGTCCCGAGGCGCTCAATGCATTGAGCTTTGCGATCCTGCGCGAAATCGGCGCGGCGATTGACGAAGTGGCGGCCATGACCGACGTGCGGGCGCTGCTCGTGACGGGGGCAGGCGAAAAGGCGTTTTGCGCCGGTGCGGACATCAAAGAACTGCGCAACCGTCCGCTGATGGATCAGCTCCGCGGCGCGGAACTCGGCCAGTCCGTCTTTGCGAAACTCGACACGCTGCCGGTGCCGTCTGTGGCGCTCGTGAACGGGTATGCGTTTGGTGGCGGCTCCGAGTTGGCATTGGCATGCACCTTCCGTCTCGCGGCGCCGAACGCGATTTTCGGCTTGCCGGAGATCAAGCTCGGCCTCATCCCCGGATATGGCGGCACCCAGCGTCTGCCGCGCCTGATCGGTGAGGGCCGTGCGCTCGAAATCATCATGACCGGCCGCAACGTGAAGGCCGACGAAGCGGAACGCATCGGTCTCGTGAACGCGGTCGTCGAGGGCGACCTGATGGAAGCCGGACTGGAATTCGCTGGCAAGTTCACACGCTACAGCCTGCCTGCGCTCGGATTTGCCCGCAGCGCCGTGCAGCGCGCCGCCGATCTGTCGCTGACAGAGGGTCTGCGGGTGGAGGCGGAGCTGTCGACGCTCGCCTACCGGACCGAGGACGCCGAAGAGGGCATGGCGGCCTTTGAAGAGAAACGTAAACCGGAGTTCAAAGATGGCTAACGGGCAGATTATCGTAACAGGCGGCTCCAAAGGGATCGGGGCCGCGATCGCAGAGGAGCTGCAGGGCCGTGGCTTTGACATCGTGTGTCTGTCCCGCTCCGGCGGCGGCAGCATCGGCCACCAGATCGCCTGCGACATGACTGACGAGGCGGCGGTGAAAGCCGCGTTTGAGGAGGCCGCCGCGCGTGGTCCGATCGCGGGTCTCGTGAACAATGCGGGTGTGCATATCGGCGGCTCGATTGCGGATCTGACTGTGGAGAGCTTTGACAAAACCATCGCGCTCAACGCGACCGCCGTCATGGTCGCCGCGCGCGAGGTCTATCCGCACCTGCGCGAAAGCGGCGGAACCATCGTCAATATCGGCTCTTTCTTCGACAAACTCGGCGTGCCCGACAACCTCGCCTACTGCGCCTCCAAGGCGGCGGTGGCGGCGATGACGCGCTGCATGGCGGTCGAATGGGCCCGTGACGGCATCCGCGTGATGAACGTCGCGCCCGGCTACATCGAAACCGATCTCAACCGTGATTTTCTGGCGCGCGAAAAGGTCAAGGCATGGATGGCACAACGCATCCCGACCGGCGCACCAGGCAAGCCTGAAGACGTGTCCAAACTCGTGGCCGCGATCTTTGACGAACAAATCAACTTCCTGACCGGCGAGACAATCTACATCGACGGCGCACAAGGGATGAACCACTGATGAATATGTATGAACGCTTACTGAGCTACCGTAACTGGAGCGACGACGAACAGGCCATTCTCGATCAGGTCCAGCGCATGACCAATGAGGTCATCGCCCCCAACGCAGAACACATCGACGCAACCGGCGAATTTCCGTGGAAGAACGTCGAGGCGATCAACGCGCTCGGCCTCAATGCCGTGTTCGTGCCTGAGGAATATGGTGGGATGCCGATGCGCTTCCGTCTCTACCTCGAGATCGTGTCGATCATCTCCGAGGCCTGCGCCTCCACAGGCATCATCTATGCCACGAACTATCACGGTATGAAGCCGCTGATCGAATACGGCAACGACGAACAGAAAGAGCGCCTGCTGCCCTGCATCGCAGAGGGTGGTCTTGGCGCGCTAGCCATCACGGAGCCGACCGCAGGGTCCGATGCGACGGGCATGAAGACCTCCTTCACGCCGGATGGTGACGACATTATCCTGAAGGGCAACAAGGTCTTTATCTCCAACGGCGATGTGGCCGACCGCTATCTCGTCTTCGGAAAATGGTCCGAGATCGACGACCCAAAACGCGCGATTTCCGCGCTGATCCTCGAAAAAGGGTCCGAAGGGTTCAGCGTCATCAGCAAAGAGAAAAAGATGGGTCACAATGGCTCGTCCACCTGTGCGCTCGCGTTCGACAACGTGCGCGTGCCGCGCAAGAACCTTTTGTGCGAACCGGGCGACGGTCTCAAAATCCTGCTCGGTTCTCTCAACCGCTCGCGTCCGTCTGTCGCGGCCCATGCCCTCGGCATCGCGCGCGCCGCGTTCAAGGACATGGTCGCATACGGCAGCGACCGCGTGCAGAGCCGCAAGAAAGTGCTCGAATTCCAGGGCAACCAATTCACGCTCGCTGACCTCGCGGGTGAATTGCTCATGGCGGAGAAGTGGCTCGATTACGTCGCTGACCTCATTGAAGCGGGTGAAACCGACTTCGGCATGGAAGCCTCTCTCGCGAAACTGCGCGCCTCTGATCTCGCCATGAAGATGGCGACCGAATGCGTCCAGTTCCACGGCGGCTACGGCTACTGCCGCGACTACCGCGCGGAACGGCTCATGCGCGACGCCAAAATCACCCAGATCTGGGAAGGCACCAATCAGGTTCACCGCCAACTCATCGGACGGAGTTTCATTCAAAAATGACCAATATCAAGAAAGTCGCCGTCTGCGGCGCAGGCGGCACCATGGGTGCGGGGATTGCCATCGTGGCGGCACGTGGCGGGTTTGAAACGATCTGCTTTGACATGTCTGCCGAGGGTCTCGCACGCTCGCGCAAGAACGCGGAGAAGTTCTTTGGCAAGTCGGTTGCCAAGGGCCGGATGAGCCAGGAGGACGCCGATGCCGCTCTCGGGCGCATGTCGGATTCCACCGATCTCAACGACCTCGCCGATTGCGACCTGATCATTGAGGCGATCTTTGAGAGCCTTGAGGTCAAAAAGGATCTGTTCGGCAAGTTGAACGGCATCTGCAAAGCCGAGACAATCTTTGCTTCGAACACCTCGACCCTGTCGATCACCGAGATTGCGGGCGGCTCCGGTCGTGACGACCGTGTGGTCGGCATGCACTTCTGTCTGCCAGCGGAGGTGATGAAACTCATCGAGATGTCGCGCGGCATCAACACCTCTGCGGAGACCTTTGACACCGCATGGGCATGGACCGAGGCCTGCAAACAGATTCCGGTGGAAACGCAGGACAAGCCGGGCTTCATCCTCAACGCGCTCTTGGTTCCGTTCAATAACGACGTGATCCGTGCCATCGAGGCGGGCCTTTGCTCTGCCGAGGACATCGACCTCGCGATCAAATCGGGCCTTGGCTACAAGATGGGGCCGTGCACTCTGTTGGACCTGATCGGTCTCGACACGCAGGTGCGTCTGGGGGAAGCGTTCTATCCGATCACGCTCGACACCCGCGCCTCCGTGCCGCCGCTCTGCCGCCGTATGGTGGCTGCCGGTCGTCTGGGCAACAAATCCGGCTCCGGCCTGCTCACCGCACCGGCTGCGGAGAAGGCCACAGAAGCCCCCGCCTATAGCATCGCGTCTGCGGGCGAGAGCCGTTCCTTTGCGGAGGGTGACGCCTTCCTCGGCGGTGCGAGTGATGGGGCGCCTGTCACGATCCACCTCGGCGGTGGGTTTGCGCCGGACGACAGCAAAACCGCCGTTCTGGTCGAACTCGACACCGAATGCCTCGGCGTTCACACGGGTGAGGACATGGGGCGCGAAGGCTCCAATGCAGTGGGCTTTGCCCGCTACCGCAACGGCAATGATGCGCCGTCGAACCTCATTGAACTCGTCAAGCAGCCGAACACCGATGCCGCCGCGCTCGCCGCTGCGCGGGCTGTGTTCGAGGTCGCGGGCTTTGACGTCGTGGTCTGCGCCGACCAACCGGGCCGCATCGTGGACCGCCTTGTCCGTCCGAAATACAACGACGCGCTGCGCTTCCTCGATGAGGGTCTCGCGAGTGCGGCGGATATGGACAAGACCTGCTGCATGGGTCTCGGCTATCCGGACGGTCCGATCGAGCGCGTCGTGCGCGGCGGTCTTGCCCGTCACTTCGACGTGACCACCGCCATCGCGGACATGACCGGCCAGAAGGGCTATGCCCCCGCGCGTGCCGCTGTCGTGGCCAAAGCGCGCGAGGCTGCGGAATGAAAGGGGCTCTCGACGGAATTCGGGTGCTCGATTTCTCGACGCTTTTGCCCGGGCCGATGGCCACGCTGATCCTCGCCGAAGCAGGCGCAGAGGTCATCAAGGTCGAACGCCCCGGTCGCGGCGAAGAGATGCGCAGCTATGTTCCGAAATGGGGCGGGAGTGACAGTTCCAACTTTCACCTCCTGAACCGTGGTAAAAAGAGCATCGCGGTCGACCTGAAAGACCCTAAGTCCCGCGCCAAACTCACGCCGCTGATCGAGAGCGCCGATATCGTGATGGAGCAATTCCGCCCCGGTGTCATGGCGCGTCTCGGCCTGTCCTACGACGACATGCGCGCGATCAATCCGGACATCATCTATTGCTCGATCACCGGCTACGGCCAGACGGGTCCAAAGGCGATGGTCGCGGGTCATGACCTCAACTATCAAGGCGACGCTGGCATGGCCGCGCTGAGCCTCGGCACGCCCGAGGTGCCCGTCATGCCGCCTGCGCTCACCGCCGACATTGCGGGGGGCACGTATCCGGCGCTGGTCAACATCCTCATGGCGCTTTGGCGGCGCGAGAAGACCGGCGAAGGCGCGCAGATCGACATTGCGATGGCCGAAAACCTCTTTCCCTTCCTCTACTGGGCGCAGGGCGAGGGTCAGGTCACGGGCGATTGGCCGGGCAATGGTGATGCGCTCGTCACCGGTGGCACGCCACGCTACCGCCTCTACCCGACGTCTGACGGTCGCTTTGCAGCCATTGCGCCGATTGAGCAGAAGTTCTGGGAAGGGTTCTGCGCCGCGATCGACCTCGATCCCGCGCTCCGCGACGATGCGAAGGATCCGGCGGCAACAACCGCGCGTGTGGCCGAGATTCTGGCCAGCAAACCCGCGAGCCACTGGGCCCCGATCTTTGAGGCGGCTGATTGCTGCTGTTCCATTGTGAACGGTCTCGATGAGGCCATGTCCGACCCGCATTTCCGGGCGCGTGGGGTGTTCGATCATCAGATCACCGGCCCGGACGGATCGCAGATGCCTGCGCTCCCCGTGCCTGTGGCGCCCGCCTTCCGCGCGGCCACTGACGAGGCCCGCTCTGCCCCCGCGCTCGGGGCGGATAACGCGGCCTGTCTCGGATCAACGGACTAAAGGGGGATCGCCATGAAAGCCGTCATCGTCCGCGAATTCACGCCTTTCGATCAGGCGCAGTATGGCGATTTGCCCGATCCGGAACCTGCCGAGGGCGAGGTCGTCGTCGATCTCGCCACGGCGGAAGCAAACTTTCCGGACATCCTCTATATCGAAGGAAAGTATCAGAAAAAGCCGCCATTTCCCTTTTCCCCCGGTCTTGCGGGGGCAGGGGTCGTGTCAAAACTCGGTGCGGGTGTCAGTGATCTGACGGTCGGGCAACGGGTGATGGTTCTGCCCTATTACGGGACTTACGCGGAAAAGATTGCGCTCCCTGCGGGCTACTGTTTTCCGATGCCGGACGAGATGCCGTTCGACGTCGCGGCGGCCTTTGGCCTCGTCTATCAAACCGCGTGGTTCGCGCTCACGGACCGCGGTGCGATGAAGGCGGGGGATACGGTCCTCGTGCTTGGCGCGACGGGCGGGGTCGGCATGGCGGCGGTGCAAATCGCCAAGGCGCTCGGCGCGGGCAAGGTGATCGCAGCCACCCGTGGCGAAGAGGGGGCCAAGACCGCCCTCGGGTTCGGCGCGGATGCGACCATTGATACGAGCGCGGGTGATCTGCGCAGTGAACTGCGCGACCGTGTGAAGGAACTCACCGACGGACAGGGTGCGGATGTTGTCATTGATCCGGTCGGCGGCGATGTGACGGGTGCTGCACTGCGCGCGATGGCGTGGCAGGGGCGGCTCGTGGTTGTGGGCTTTGCCTCCGGCACCATTCCGCAGATCGGAGCCAATTATCTCCTCGTGAAAAACATCTCGGTGGGCGGTGTCCAATGGACCGACTACCGCGCCCGCCAACTCGACCGCGTGCATGACGCGCAAACGCAGATGTTCGACCTTTGGCGCGCGGGCAAACTCGCCCCGCATATCGTCCGGCGTCTGCCGCTCGCCGACTTTGCCGAGGCGCTGCGCGCGCTTCAGCAGGCCAAGGTCGCGGGCAAAATCATTCTGACAATTCAAGAACCAGAGGAGTAAATCCCGGTGACAGCACTCAGCACATCCTGCAGCATTGGCGTGATCGGCGCCGGAACCATGGGCGCAGGGATCGCGCAACTCGCGGCTGCCGCGGGCCATCCGGTCCTGTTGTTCGACGCCATGGACGGCGCCGCCGCGACAGGGAAGGCGAAGATCGGCAAGGGTCTCGAAAAACTCGTCGCACGGGGCAAGATGACCGAAGGTGACGTTGCCGCGCTCCTCGACCGGATTTCTGTCGCAGGGTCGCTGGAGGATTTCGCAGGGGTGTCTCTCGCCGTTGAGGCCATTGTCGAAAACCTCGACATCAAACGCAAAGTGTTCGGCCAGCTCGAAGAGATCATGGCGGAGGATGCGATCCTCGGGACCAACACGTCTTCGATCTCCGTCACCTCCATCGGGCGCGACCTAAAACGTCCGGGGCAGTTGGTCGGCATGCACTTCTTCAACCCCGCGCCGGTGATGAAACTCGTCGAAGTGATTTCCGGCGTGTCCACCGATCCGGCGGTCGCGGAGACCGTGTTTGACACCGCGGAGGCCTGGGGCAAGGTTGCGGTCCATGCGAAATCGACGCCCGGGTTCATCGTGAACCGCGTTGCGCGGCCCTATTATGCAGAGGCGCTGCGTCTCTATGAAGAACAGGTGGCCGATCCCGCCACTCTGGACGCGCTCATGACCGAGGGGGCAGGGTTCCGCATGGGGCCGTTCACGCTCATGGACCTGATCGGGCATGACGTGAACTATGCCGTGAGCACCTCCGTCTTTGACGCCTACTATCAGGAACCGCGCTTCCGCCCGTCGATTGCGCAGCTCGAACTCGTCAACGCGGGCCGTCTCGGTCGCAAGACGGGGCAGGGGTTCTATGACTACCGCGATGGTGCGGAAAAGGGCGAACCGCGCGCCGAAGCTGTGGCGGATGACGTGGACCAATTCGCGGGCTTTACGTTCGAAGCTCCGTTCGATTGCGGCACAGTCATGATCCAGCCCACCGATGGCCGCACGGCAAAAGCCGTCGCGCAGACCACGGGCAAAGCGACCATCGTTTATGACCTCGTGGACAAGGCCTCCGGCAGCACCCGCGTCGCATTCGCCGCCTCTCCCGACGTCGCGCCGGACCAGATCGAGCGCTTTGTCGCCACGATGTATCTACAGGGCCTGACCGCGACCCATCTACCGGACTGGCCGGGTCTCGTGGCGCTGCGCACGGTCGCGATGCTCGCCAACGAAGGCTTCGAAGCCATGCTTCAGGGCGTGGCGGACGAAGACGGGATCGACAAGGCGATGCGCTTTGGTGTGAACTACCCCAAAGGGCCAATCGCATGGGCCAAAGAGATCGGTCTGACCCGCGTGCTCTCTGCCCTTGACGCCCTGCACGATATCACCGGCGACCCGCGCTACCGTGCCTCCATGGCACTGCGCATGGCCGCGAGCTAAGCCAGACGACGAGAGGAGGCGCGCGTGCCCCATCTTCCCTTCCTGCCCGAAAACGCAGGCCCGCCGAATGTGTTCAAACGCTACAAAGAGATCTACGGCCCGTTTTCCGAAATGAGCCAGGCTCTCATGAACGGGCCGTCGCCCCTGACGCCAGCGCAGCGCGAAATCATCCTCGCGTTCGCGGCGGGGGTGTCGGGGAACAACTTTGTTTTCACGGGCCACAGTGCGGTCGCCTATGCCCACGGGGTTGAGGAGGGTCTGTTGGAGGCGCTCGTTGCGGATCTCGACACCGCCAATGTCGCGGATGATTTCCGCGAATTGCTGCGCTTTGTCCGCAAACTGATGCTCACCCCGTCAGAGATGGAACAGGCGGACGCCGATGAGGTATTTGCCGCCGGTTGGGACGAAGACGCCCTCCACAGCGGCATCGCCGTCGCAGGCCGCGCCGCCTTTATGCACCGCCTGATCGCCGGATGCGGCTTTGCCCCCCTCGATCCCGAAGTCGCCGCCAAACACGCCGCGAAACGGGTGCAAAACGGCTACGTCCAGATGTACGGGTTCCTGAAGGACAAGAAAGAGCGGTCGGCTTAAGCTCCGCCGCGTGTCTTGGGCCAACTCTGTAACGCTTTGCGGTGGCCCTTTGGTGCGCACGGTCTCCTCTGACGTGGCATGATATTGCGTGGAAAGGGCTAGCAAATTCTTTCCCGTTTTTCGGGTCCCGCAGAAAATTTTTGCCGAATATCGTGATTGCGTTCGGAAGAACGAAAAAGAGGTGCGCGGTGCTTCGGGTAGAATGGGGCTGACCACTTAGGAAAAGGCCCATGGACGCACAAAACCAACATCCCCTGCTGACCCAATTCCGCGATGCGATGCCCAAAGGGGCGGACCTCGCCGCGCATCTCGTCGGGAAGGGCGCGGAGTTCGACGGGCCGTTCGGCACGAAAAAGATCGTCTATGCAGACTATGTGGCGTCTGGCCGTGCGCTGATGTGTGTTGAGCAATTCATTCTGGAAAACGTGCTGCCTTTCTACGCCAACAGCCACACCGAAGCCTCCCATTGCGGTGGCTTTATGACCCGGTTGAGGAATGCGGCCCGTGCGACGGTTGCGGCGCATTGCGGCGCGGATGAACGTCATGCCGTCGTGTTCGCCGGATCGGGCGCGACCGCCGGTATCAATCGGCTGGTGCGGCTCTTCGAGGCAGATACAGGGCGGGTGAAAGTCATCATTGGCCCGTATGAACATCACTCCAATATTCTTCCGTGGCGCGAGAGCGGGGCGGAGGTGGTCGAGCTGCCCGAAGCTCCGACGGGCGGTCCCGACATGGACGCGCTTGATGCCGAACTGCGAAATGCCGACGCCTATGACCGCGTCATCTGCGCGTTTTCTGCGGCCTCTAACGTGTCGGGCATCATTGCCGATGTTGAACAGATCACCCGCAAAGTCAAAGCGGCGGGGGCCAAGATCATCTGGGATTACGCCGGAGGCGGCCCCTACCTGCCGATGAATATGTCACCGGCGAAGGACGCCGAAATTGATGCGTTGGTCTTCTCTCCGCACAAATTCATCGGCGGGCCGGGCGCGTCCGGTGTGCTTGTCCTGCGTCGCGATGCCGTGATGTCCGACCGCCCGACCTGGGTTGGCGGCGGCACTGTGCGGTTCGTGTCTTCAGAGACGCATGACTACAGCAGCCAGATCGAACACCGTGAAGAAGCCGGAACGCCGAATGTCATTGGCGATATCCGCGCGGGTCTGGCGGTGATTGTCAAAGAGGAGATCGGGCAGGATTTCATGTTTGAGCGCAATCGCCACCTCGCGAAACGTGCGCTCGCCGAGCTTGAGAAATCGCCGATGATCGAACAGCTCGGATTGACCGAGCCTGACCGCCTTCCGATCCTGTCTTTCCGTGTGCGTCATCCGGAGGGTGGCTTCGTCCACCATCAGTTCGTGACCAAATTGCTGAGCGACCGATACGGGGTGCAAGCGCGCGGCGGCTGCGCCTGTGCTGGTCCTTATGTCCTGCGGCTGCTCGGTCTGAGCGATGTTGCTGCGGATTTGCGCGACGAAATCCTCGCAGGGCATGAGATGGAGAAGCCGGGCTTTGTGCGGTTCAATCTCTCCGTGCTGATGAGCGACGCCGAAGTGGCGTTCATTCTGGAAAGCGTGCGCGCCATTTCAGAGGAGGCGCACCGCTTTTCCGACTCCTATTGCGTGGACCCCTCACGGGCGATTTTCACGGCGCAAGCGGCCTAAGACATCGGAACGAAGACACATGGCTGGTCCGCGACCGATCATGTGCTTTAGGCGTAGTCCAGCGGCAGTTCCGTGGAGGATCGGATGGTCTCCATCGCGAACATGGAGGACACGTCGTAAATGTCGACCTTATCAATGAGGCGCTGATACACCATGTCAAAGGTTGCAATGTCCGGCACGACGGCGCGGAGCATGTAGTCAACATCTCCGGCGAGCCGGAACACATCCACGATTTCGGGGATTTGGTTCACCGCATCCACAAAATCCTTTGCCCATTTTTTCGTGTGCTGATTGGTGCGCACCGCCATAAAGACAGAGACGCCGACGTTAAGCTTGGCTTCATCCAGAAGCGCGACGCGCTTTTTGATATACCCTTGCTCCTCGAGCTTTCGGATGCGGCGCCAACAGGGCGTCACGCTCAATCCGATCTCATCGGCGATTTCAGCGACCGATTGCTCGGTACTTCTCTGCAAGAGCATCAAGATCTTTCGATCATAGCTATCAAGCATAGGGGTCTCCTGACTGCCTTGTTCACACCTGACGTTTATGGATTATTTTACCCCGTTTATGCTTAAGCGTGAGAAAAATTTTCTATTATTTCGAAGTCTGGCGCATAACATGCCGCGCTCAACCCGTGTTGTCTAGGGCCGTGTGCGTCCGGCCAGACCTGTCTCAGGGCGCATCTGCTCAGGTGGCGACGGTCATCTTTTCGATCCCGTAGAGCCTGTCTGCCACGACGAGCGCGATCACAGCCAGAGCGAGTTGCAGGGTCGAAAGGGCTGCGATGGAGGGATCAAACTGATGCTCCATGTAGGCCAGCATCACGACCGGAAGCGTGTTGGTCTGCGCAGAGCCGAAGAAGTAGCTGACCGGCAGGTTGTCAAAGGAGGTCAGGAAGGAAAAGAGCGACCCCGCGGCGATACCTGGCCGGATGAGGGGGAGGGTCACCTCCTGAAATGTCCGAAAGCGCGACGCGCCGAGGATCATCGCAGCCTCTTCATAGGCAGGCGGCACGGCGCGGTAGACGGCGGCGACAGTGCGGATGACATAAGGCAGGCAGATCACCGTGTGCACGATGGCGAGTGCGAGGAACGAGATGCCGAAGCCCATCCATGATAGGAAGAAGAGCGAGGCGAACCCGATCACGATCATCGGCATCGACAGGGGCGAGAGCAGGAAGGTGGTGATTGTTGTCGCCCAGCCGGAGCGCGAGCGCGACAGATAGAGCGCCGCCGGAATGCCGAGGACGCAGGAGGCGACGGTGGCCACGACTGCGAGTTTGAGACTGACCCAAAGGCTGTCGATGAAGGGTTCGTATTCAAAGATGCGGGCGAACCACTTGAGCGACCAGCCGGGGATCGGGAAGGCCGCAAAGCCCGCCGAGGTGAAGGAGATCACCACGACAACCGCGATCGGCAGGATCATGAAGATAAAGAAGGCAACGGTGAACAGCCAGAGGGCCCAGTCAGTGAGACGCATGTTACGCTCCTTGTCTGCGCACAAGGCGCAATTGCAGCCAGAGACAGGCCAATGCGATCACCAACAGGATCGTGCTCATCGTTGAGGCCAGTGCGAAGTCGCGCGTGGTGTTGAACTGCTGGTAGATCAGTAGCGGCAGCGTCTGGAACCCGCCGCCCAGAAGAACGAGTGTCACGAAGGACCCGTTCGCGATCATGAATACCAGAATGGCGCCGGTCCCGATGCCGTCCAGCGTGAGGGGCAACGTGACCTCAAAGAACGTGCGGAACCGCGACGCGCCGAGCACAAGTGCGCCTTCTTCCAGCCGCCGGTCAACGCCCTGAAGGACGGAGGCGATGGAGAGGACGGCGAAGGGGACGAGGACGTGAACAAGGGCGGCAATGGCCAAGCCCGGCGTGTTCAGCCAGCGCAGCGGCGTGTCGAGAAGTCCGAGATCGGTCACGAGCCACTGATTGATCAACCCGCGCCGCGCGAACAGCACCTGCCACCCGAAGGTGCGCATGATGATCGAGGTCAGCAGCGGGGCGATCAGCAGGAAGATGATCAATCCGGAAAACCGACCGGCCTTGCGCACCAGCACGTAGGCAACGGGGTAGGCGATGACGACCGAAATCACCGTGACAGCGGCCGAGAGGACCACCGTTTCGAGGATGACGCCCAGATAGAAACTGTCGGTGAGGAAAGCCGTATAGCGGGCGAGGGTGAAACTGCCATCCTCACCAATGAAAGAGCGTGCCGAGTTGTCGACGAGTGGCATAACGAAGAACACCGCGAGGAAGATCAGCGCGGGGGCCAACAGGAGGGCGCGGCGCGTGCGCTCCGAGATTTGTGCGGTCTTCGACATGATCTACCTCATCATAGGGGTCTCCCGCCAGCGAACCGGCGGGAGCACTGGCATTACATGCCGATTTCGCGGTTCCAGCGGTCCACCCACTCGTTGCGGACCCGTGCGATATCCGCGTAGGGCGGCAGGTTCGCTTCGGAGAGCGGCGTCACGCGGCTCGCGAGTTTTTCGCTGTAGACGACTTCGGTGTTGGTCACGCCGTAGTTCAGAATCTCTGCGAACTTCGACTGGTTCTCGGGGGCGAGCACCTCGTTGAGGTAGTCCCATGCGAGATCAGAGGCGTTCTTCGGCTTCTGGATCGCGACGGCGGTCATCGCACCACCTTCTTCCGGGTTGATGAAGTCGATCCAGTCGATGCCCTGATCGACGTGGTTCCATGTGCGGCCGTCGAAGTAGATGCCGAGATCCGCTTCGCCGGAGGCCAGATGGTTGAAGAAGTCGTTCGGGCCAGCCCAGAACACGAGGTTGTCTTTCATCTTCGCCATAGCTTCGAAGAACGGATCCACGTTGTCGACGGTTCCGCCGAGCGCATTGTTCAGAGCCCAGATAAAGAAGACAGGGGTGACGCCATACTGGATCGACGGCACGGAGGCGACGAACTCGCCCGAGGCGACACGATCCACGAAAGCGGCAAAGCTTTTCGGAGCGTCGGATACAACCTGTTTGTTGTAGGTGATGCCGCCGACGCCGTAGTCGAAATAGGTGCCTTTGCCGAGGCAGGCGTCGGTGAACTCCTGCGGGATGTTGGCGAGGTTCGGCAGTTTCTCAACCGTGAAGTCGTCCATCAGATCGCCTTCGGCGGCGATCACGGCGAGGTCGGGCGTCATGATGAGGACGTCGAGCGGCGGGTTTTCGGGGTTGGCTTCGACTTGGGCCAGCCATTGAGCCGGTCCGCCGAGCGACACGGTCGCGGTTGCGCCGGTCTTGGCCTCGAAGGGAGCGACGAAGCAATCGCGGATTGCTTGTTCCCAGACGCCGCCATAGGCGGTGACATTGAGAGTATTCTGCTGTGCGCGCAGAGGCATGCCGTTCAGGCCGATCAGGCCTGCGGCGGCAGCGCCGGTGCCGAGGAATTTACGTCTGTTCAGTGTCATTGTGGTCTCTCCATTGGGGTTGTGCCGTTTCCCGGTTCTTACTCAGATGTTGCTCAGGGCGCGTTCGAGGCGACGGATGGCCGTCTCGCGCTGGGTGTCGTTGGCGGGGCTTCGGGGGAAACTCGACGGGAGATCCTCCAGCACCGTTTCAAAGATTTCCCGACGTTTGCTTTGGCGGTGCGACACGGGGACTGTGAGGAGCGCGGCGTTCAGGCGATCCATCAAGGCGGGGGCGAAGATGCTGTCCCATGTGTCGCGTTCGGGGCCAAAGACCGTCCCGACATTCTTGCCCGCCGCGGTGCGAAGCGCGGACGTAGCGTCATGATCGACGCGACCGTCACACAGGACGACACCGTAGGCGCGCCGCGCATGGTCTGCCGTGACAAAGCCCGCTTCGACATCCGCCAGAACGGCCTCAGGGTCACGGAGCATCGGATCACCCCATCCACCTGCTCCCGGAGTGCGGAAGGTCACGATGTCACCTGCACGAACTTCGAGGACGTCGATCTTGCCGAGGCGGTGCTCACGCGGGTGGCCTTCGTTGATCACGAGAGAGCCCGGTTCGCCGGGTTGTCCGCCTGCCTGCCCCCACGGGCGGAACAGCAGACGTTCCATACCGCGTCCGAGAACATGGGAGCCATCGGTCAGCACGCGGAAGGACAGGACCATCCCACAGCCGCCGCGCCACTGGCCCGCACCGCCGGAGTCAGGGCGCAAACCGTAGTGCAGCACTTCAACGCCCAGTTCGGCCTCAACCGTTTCGACAGGGTTGTTGGCGAGGTTGGAGATACCGCTGTCGCGTCCGTCCACGCCATCGTGTCCGCGTCGTGCGCCGGTGCCGCCGATGAGGGGTTCGATCACCTGAACCATACGCCCGCCGGTGGGGCTTGGTTCGCTCATCACGATCGGGATCACGGTGCCGGAGGCCGCAGCCGGAAGGACGTCGGGGAGGGCGAGGCCGAACGCGCCGTTCAGCACATCGTTCACGCGGATCGCAGCGGCGTGTCGCACACCGGTTGCGGCAGGTTCCTCAGGGTTCACCAAAGAGCCGAGCGGGGTGTTGATGCTCAACGGGCGGAGCAATCCGGCATTGAGCGGCGCAGAGTGGTCAATCGTCTGGACAAGGGCCAGCATCCGCAGCGTCAACCACGCGTGAGGGCGCCCGCAGGACGGGATGTTCATCGCGGTGGCAACCTGAGGGTCGGTGCCGGTGAAGTCGAGGTGAACGCGACCGTCCTTGATTTCCACCGTCACAGAGAGGCGGACGGGCAGGCGGCTCGCGGCATCGTCATCGAGGTAATCCGAGAAGCTGTATTTGCCCTCGGGCATCTGGCGCAGCACCGCTTCGGCCTTGCCTGCGGCGTAGCTCATCAGGGCTTCCTGCGCGCTGACCAGTTCGGCAGAGCCATGCTGACCCAACATCTGCGCCACGCGGCGGCGGCCGGTGGCCAGTGAGGCGAGCATCGCGCGAATGTCACCCATGTTGGCCTCGGGTGTCCGCGAGTTCGCATCGAGGAAAAGGCGCACTTCAGGGGACATCTCGCCTTTGCGCATCAGCTTGACGGGGGGGATGCGAAGGCCTTCCTGGAAGATCTCTGTATTCACAGGCGAGATCGACGAGGGAACGCGCCCGCCCACGTCGGAGCAGTGCACAAAGCACCAGCCATAGGCGATGATTTCACCGTCATGGAAATACGGCTCGATCATGTGCAGGTCCGGCAGGTGCGTGGCCAGACCCGTCGAGCGGTAAGGATCGTTGGTCAGGATCACGTCGCCGGGTTCGAGCGCACCTTGGGTGGCGATGACAGATTCGATAGCGGGCAGACATTCCAAGCCGACAAACCCCGAGACGCCGATGGAGCGCGGGTAGGCGAAAAAGCGACCGTCCAGTCCGGCAAGTGCGCAGGCGAAGTCCGCGGTTTCTTTCACATAGAGGGTGCGGCCCGTGCGTTGCAGCGTCAGGCACATCTCTTCGGTGACAGAGGCAAACTTGTTGCCGAGGATTTCCAGCAGGACGGGATCGAGGGTGCTCATGCCGGGCTCCTTTCAATGATCAGGTTCCCGAGCTCGTCCACCGTGGCGGTCCAGTCGGGCAGAATGATGGTCGTCGTTTCGGCCTGTTCGACGACGGCAGGGCCGGACAGGATCGCATCCTTGCCGAGCGTGGTCCGGTCGTAGACGGCGGCTTCGTGCCATGCACCCTTGTGGAAGATGTTCCGGCGGGTGCGAACGGGGGCGCCGTCACCCGTGGCTTTGGAGGCAGACAGCGGTTGCCCGACGCCGATCATGGCGAGCCGGATGGTGCCGATTTCGACCAGTGCCTCGGCATCGCGGAAGCCGTAGATGCGCTCGTGCTCCTGGTGGAAGGCTTCGGCGTAGCTCGCGGCATCTGCGCCCGCGTCCAAGGTCACGCGCAGCTCGTAGGCTTGCCCAGTATAGCGCATATCGGCGGACCGTTCGACTCGGCGGTCCGCAATGTCCGGCAATTCGTTGTCCAGCCAGGCATCGCCTTCGGCCTGAAGTGCCACAAAGGTGCTTTCGGCGGCGGCTGCACTTTCTTCTGTGAGTTCAACGCGGAGAGAACGGACGAAATCGCGGCGGAGGTCCGCGCCTGCGGCGCCCATTGCGCAATAGGCACCGGCGGCTTGCGGGACGAGAATGCGGGCGATGCCGATCTCTTCGGCCAACAGGTTGGCATGGGTTGGTCCCGCGCCACCGAAGGGCAGGAGCACGAAGTCACGGGGATCAAGCCCGCGTTCGGCCATCGTGCGGAAGAGCGAGCCAGCCATTTCCGCAGAGGCCACGGCGAGCGCGCCTTCAGCCAAACGGACAGCGCGGTCGTCGCCCTCGATGCCGACTTGCGTGGCGACCGTATCGAGCGCGGCGCGCGCAGCGTCGCCGTCGAGCGGCATCGAGCCACCGCCAAAGTTGGCCGGATCAATGAAGCCGCACGCGATGAAGCAATCCGTCACGGCAGGTTCCGTTCCGCCGCGCCCGTAGGAGACGGGGCCGGGGTGGGCGCCGGCGCTGTGGGGGCCGACCTTGAGCACACCTTGGGCGTCGCCCCAGATGATAGACCCGCCGCCCGCACCAATGGCGTTCACGTCAACCACCGGCAGGACGAGCGGCAGCCCGCCAATGTCGGTGCGTGTCGCGATCCCTGCGGTGCCGCCGGTCGCGACGGCCATGTCGGAGGAGGTGCCGCCCATGTCGAAGGTGATGATGTTTTCCATGCCCGACTGGCTCGCCTGACGCACAGCAGCCATCACGCCGGAGGCCGGTCCCGACAGGATCGTTTCGACCGGACGCGCAACAGCGGACCCGACGGATAGAGAGCCACCATTCGAGGCGGTCACCAAGAGCGGCGCGTGCACGCCGATCCGTTCCAGCCCCGTCAAAAGGCGTGCGAAGTAGGTGTCCATCAGCGGCTGGATATACGCATTGAGGCAGGCCACCAGCGTGCGTTCATATTCGCGGATTTCCGGCCAGATTGTTGCCGCAGAGGAGATCGCGAAGGACTCGAGCCGTGCGGAGAGGGCGGCGGCGATCTCACCTTCTGCTTCCGGATTTGCGTAGCCGTTGATGAGCATGAGTGCAGCCGCATCAAGGTTCAGCGCGGCCAGCTCACGCGCCACGCGGTCCAGCTCTGCCTCATCCGGTTCGGAGGTCAGTTTTCCGTTGCGGTCAAAGCGCGCATCGATCTCGATCACGCAGGATCGGGGGACCAGAGGCACTTCTTTCTCTGCGTGCAAATCGAACGAGGACGGCATCCGGCACCGCGCGATTTCGAGAATGTCGCGGTATCCCTTCGTGACGATCAGGCCGATACGGGCGCCGCGGCGCTGGATGATCGCGTTGAGGCCAATGGTCGTGCCGTGCATCAACCCGCCAACATCCTGAGGGGCCATGCCTTCACGGGCCAGAAATTTGTCCAGCCCTTCGATCAGCGCGCGTGACGGGTCGTCAGGGGTGGATGGCTCTTTGTAGAGCGTGATCTTGCCGGTTTCGGCGTCGGCCATCACAAAGTCCGTAAACGTCCCGCCGACATCAATGCCGATACGCAGTCGTCCGGTGGAACCCTGGGTGAAATCTTTCATGTCTGTCTCCTGACCCGATCAGTTCCGGGTGTCCTGAGGTGCCACGACGACGCCGTGTTCGACGGGCCAGCCCACGGGGACCCTGTCGCCCAACACAAGACTCGTTTGTCCCAACGATGCGTCGGCCTGACGGTAGGCGGTGAGCTCCACGTCGGTGCCATCGAGCGCAATACGATAGGCGGCATAGGAGCCGCGGAACGACGCCGCGACGATGCGGCCCATGAGACCTTGGCTCAGCGGGCCTGCGGCCTCGCCCAAGACGATCCGTTCGGGGCGCACAGAGAGGGTCGCGCGTGTGCCGGGGGTGGCTTTCGTCGGAAGTGTCAGCGTGCCGGCCTCTGTCTTCAGCATCCCGTCCGGCGTGACATCTCCGTCAAACAGGTTCGATGTGCCAAGGAAGGTCGCAACAAATGCCGTTTCCGGATGGTCGTAGATGTGGTTCGGCGCACCAAGTTGAAGAATTTTCCCGCCCTGCATCACGGCGATCTGGTCCGACATGGACATCGCTTCTTCCTGATCGTGCGTGACGAGGAGCGTGGTGATTTCCAGCCGCTGCTGCATTTCACGGATCTCGAATTGCATCGACTCTCGGAGGGCTTTGTCGAGCGCACCGAGCGGTTCATCCAGGAGCAGCACGCGTGGATTGACGACGAGGGCACGTGCCAATGCCACGCGTTGCTGCTGGCCGCCAGAGAGTTGGGAGGGGAACATCTCCTCGCGGCCTTGCAGATGGACCATGTCGAGCATACGCCGCACTTCGTCCAACTGCGTTTGTTTCGAAGCACCGAGCATCCGCAGCCCGAAGGCCACGTTTTCCGCCACGGTGCGATGCGGGAACAGGGAATAGCTCTGGAACACCATGCCAAGCCCGCGCTTGTTGGGCGGCAGGTGGGTCACGTCATCGTTGCCGATCCGGATTTCCCCGCTGTCGGGCGTCTCAAAGCCCGCGACCATGCGCAATGTCGTGGTTTTCCCGCAACCGGAGGGCCCGAGAAGCGACACGAGAGAACCGGGTTCGACCTGCAAATCGAGGTTGTCCACGGCCAAGAGGTCCCCGAACCGCTTGCGGATTGTCGTGAGACTCAAGTTGGAAGGGGTGTCGTTCATGGCAACTCCGATCTGTTAAGACTAGAATTGTAGCGCTACAATTATTTGTAAAGAAGAAATTACATTTTATGGCGTGCCGCTTGCCAAACCTTAAAAAGCAGGCCATTTTTTTCGAGAGCCAAGAGAGCGATTATGAGCGAACCGGACCGAATCTCCTCGAAGAACCTGACAATGCAGGACATTGCGAAGGCGGCCGGCGTGTCTCCGATGACGGTTTCGAATTGCTTTCGCTATCCTGACCGTGTGCGCCCCAAAACCCGCGAAACAGTGATGAACGTCGCCGCACAGCTCGGGTATGTGCCGAACATGTCGGCCGGACTGCTTGCTGCCGGATCGAGCCAGGTGATCGGTGCGGTGTTGCCCTCCATCCGGAACTCGGCGTTCTACCGATATGTCGCGGGCCTGCGACAGGCGGCGACTGAGCGCGGGCACGAACTCATCACCATGATCGCAGAAACGCCGGAAGAAGAGCTGTCCGCCGTGCAAACTCTGTTGGGCTTACGGGTCGCGGGGATTGCATTGGTCGCCGGCCCTCATGTCGCTGACCTGAGGCAGTTGCTCGCCCTCTCCGGCACCCCTGTTGTCGAAAGCTGGGGCGGAGAGGACGCGATAGGATGCGGTGTCGCCTACGATGTCGGTGCCGCCAGCCGTGAGTTGACCCAACACCTGATCAAACAGGGCCGTAGGCGGATCGGTTTCGTTCAGGTTCTGGGCGGCGGGGAACAACGTTATACAATGCGGTTTCCCGGTTTTCAGAAGGTGATGTTTGATGCGGGACTAGCCGACAATCTCGTTTTGACGGTCCGTGCCGCAGACGGGTTCGGGTCCGGCGCGCGGATTCTCAACGAGTTTCTGAGCTTGGAGCCGCGACTGGATGCGATCCTGTGCCCGACCGACGTTGTCGCGGCGGGGGCACTGTTTGAATGTCAGCGGCGTGGCTTGGACATCCCCGGTGACATCGCGATTGCGGGATGGGGGGACTATGATATCGGTCGCCAACTCAGCCCGACCCTGACAACTATCACGCCTTTCTCTTTCGACATTGGGGCGGGGGCCGTGAAGATGCTGCTCGAAGGTGGCGCTGAACGGCCCAATTCGCTACTCACACCCTATGCGTTGGAGGTGCGGGAGAGCACCTAAACTTGCCTCCGAGGGTGGGCGCGATCAGGCGTAAGTGCGCTGCTCGATGTCGACGGTTTTCACCATCTCGTCGAGTTGAGAGAGAAACGCGGCTTCCGCCTCGGACAGTTTTCGTTTCGGGTTGTTCAACAGATAGATGTTGATGAGCGGAAGCTCGTTGTACGGCGGCAGTTGCCGTAGGAGGCCGAGGCCCGTATCACGTTTGGCGACGTGAAGGGGCAGGGCGCCGATGCCGATATTCGTCACAATCATGCGCCGCAATTCCAACAGGTTCGACGACACGCCCCGCCAATTGGTCGCCATCTTGGCGCGCAGGCGCAGCTTGGTCACGGGTTCAAGGGCGCCGCCTTCTGTCTCTGTCTGGAACGAGACGGAGGGTTCGCCCTCCAGTTCGGATAGAGACACCGAGTCGCGGTGGAACAGTCGGTGTTTCGGCCCGCAAAACAGGCCGAATTTTTCGCGATAGAGCACAGTTGCTTTCAGGTCTGACGGAATTTTATGCAGAAGGCAGAGGCCCAAAGAGGCTCTATTCTGCGCAACGCGGGTGACAACGTCGTCACTTTCAGCAACAGCCACGGAAAAACTGACCTTCGGATGCGCCTCCGCGAAGGTGTTGAGAACGTCATCAAAATGCTCTGAAATCACGTGGGACGTGGTCACAATCGTGATGTGCCCGCGCAGTTCCGAGCCACCTTCTTCGAGCAGCGAAGGCAGTTGAGAGACCGCGCCGAAAATCGAGGAACACTCGGAATAGAGCCTCTGTCCGGCGCGGGTGACTTTGAATTCATTAGGTTTTCGTATAATCAACTGATGACCTGTCGTGTCCTCAAGGCGTTTGAGCGCTGAGGAAATGGTCGGCTGTTTCAGGCCGAGAAAACTCGCCGCACGGGAAATGCCGCGCTGTTCGACGACGACCATGAAGGTGCGGAGCAGGTTCCAGTCGAGATTCCACGGGAACCGTTGTTCGTAAGGTTTCATTATAGACCAAACCTATGATGGAAATTCTTATTATTTATTTGCGTGATGCATGGGTGCATGCAAGCCTTTTGTGAGAGGGGGATTTGAGCGCCAGTTTGCGAACGCCCGAACCACCCAAGAAAAATCAGAACATTTGCGCCGCCCGAGAGGAGGCGCGCCATCAGGAGAGAGACTTATGACCGAACGCAGAAGCCTGCTTAAAATGTCCATCGCTGCCGCCAGCCTTGCCTTGACCGGCATGACGATTGCCGTGCCCGTGGCGGCAGAGGAACTTGATACGCTGAAGGAAAAGGGCGTGATGCGCATTGCCATGTCTGGCGCCTATCCTCCGTTCAACTTCGTGAACGACAAAAACGAGGTCGTGGGCTTTGACCCCGCCATCGGTGAGGAGATCGCAGAGCGTATGGGCCTTGAGGTCGAGATCATCACCACCGCATGGGACGGTATCATCGGCGGTCTGCTCGCCAACAAATACGACGCTATTGTCGGGTCGATGTCGATTACGGACGAGCGCAAGGAAGTCGTGGATTTCGTCGGGCCGTATTACCGCATGAGCCGCGGGATTTTCGTCACAGAGGACACGGAAATCACCTCTCTCGACGATCTGAAAGAGGCGACACTCGGTGTCACCCTCGGCGAAACGCATGAACAGTGGGCGCGCGACGAGGGCTACAAAGTCCGCACCTACAAAGGCCTGCCTGAACTCATGCTCGAACTGGAAAACGGTCGTGTGGACGCTATCGTGAACGACGACATTCCGGTGCTTCTCGCGATTGGATCCAAAGATGTGCCGATCAAGCAGCTCGATGTTGATCTGCCTGGCGTCGCAGACGAGGCCGGTATCGCCATTCGCAAAGGCAACCCGGAGCTGATGGCCGCGATGCAAGAGGCGCTCGACGCTATGCAGGAAGACGGCACCTATCTCGAGATTGCCAAGGAGTGGGTCGGCGGCGACATCCGCTAAGACTTTCCCTGTCACCGGCTGCGGCATGAGGCGGCGGCCGGTGGATTGCTTTGCACGTTTTTAGAACGGGGCGTAACGCCATGGACATAGATCTCATTCTGAGGGTCTATCCCTATTTTCTCGAAGCTGCCGTCGTGACGGTCGAACTGTCCGTTCTGACGATCCTGCTCGGGCTCATCTGCGGCGCTCTTGGCGCAGCGGCGCGCCTGTCACGCTTTTCTTTTGTTCGCTTTCTCGGGGCGGCCTATGTCAGTGTCTTTCGCGGCACGCCGGCCCTGATCCAGTTGTTCATTTTGTATTTTGGCGGGCCACAGATCGGCATCCAACTCGATGCTTTCGAAGCCGGTGTCATTGGGTTGGGCGTCAACATCGGGGCCTATATGACCGAGACGATGCGCGGCGCGATTATATCCGTCGATCACGGGCAGGCCGAAGCGGCCCGCACTCTCGGACTGTCGCGGGTGCAGGCCTTTCAGAAAGTCGTTCTGCCGCAGGCGATGCGCCTCATGATCCGTCCGCTCGGTGTGAACATCAACGCGCAGATCAAGGGCACCGCCCTCGTCGCGGCGATCTCTGTGGTGGAGCTGACCTATACGGCGCAACGCTACATCGGATCGACCTACAAACCGTTCGAAATGTTCCTGCTCGCAGGGGTGCTCTACCTCATCATCATCACGATCACGGGCAAGTTCATCTCCTATCTCGACCGCCGGGTGCGTCTGCCATGAGCTGTTATCTGTCCGTTCTCCCGAACCTGAAAGGCGTGTGTCATGGGTCTTGATTTCTCAGTTGTCCCCTCTTACGCCGACGCGCTTTTGCTGGGCGTGATCTGGACCATCGCGATCACCGTCGCCTCTGCTGTTCTGAGCTTTTTCGGCGGCATCCTTTTCGCGGTCATCGCGCTCTACGCGCCGCTCGTGCTGCGCCTGCCGTTCCGCTTTTTTGCTTGGCTGTTCATGGGCACGCCGCTGCTGTTGCAGCTGTTCCTTATCTATTTCGGGCTTGTCGAACTGGGCATCGATCTGCCGGCCTTCGTCGCGGGGGTGATCGGCCTCGGCCTGCACTTTGCGGTCTATAATTCGGAGCTCATCCAGACCGCGATCCTCGCTGTGGACAAGGGCCAGATGGAGGCCGCGCGCACGCTCGGTCTGTCACGGGGTCAGGCGCTCGTGCGTGTGGTCATTCCGCAGGCCGTGCGCGATGTGATCCCTCCCATCGGCAACAACATGATCGCCCTTCTCAAAGACTCCGCACTCGTGTCCGTCATCGGGGTCTCGGAACTGACCCTGTCCGCGCAGCTCGCGATCGGGCGCACCTATCGTCCGTTCGAATTCTACGCCGTCGCCGCTGTTCTCTACTACGTTATCAACCTCGGGATGGAAGCGGTCTTGCGTCGCATCGAACGCCGCACCCAGCTCTCCCGCTAATCCGACAAGGATCTGACATGACCGATACGCCATTCGTTCAAATCCGCCATGCCCAAAAGGCCTATGGTGAGCTTGAGGTTCTCAAGGACATTTCCCTGACCGTCGAGCGCGGCGAGATTGTCGCCATCATCGGCCCGTCGGGGTCCGGCAAATCCACTTTGCTCCGCGCGATCAACGATCTCGATCCGCTGACATCGGGGGAGGTGATCCTCGAGGGTGTTCAGGTCAACAAACAGTTGCCGCATCGCCAGTATGAAAAGCATATCAACGAAATGCGTCAGCAGATCGGCATGGTGTTCCAGCACTTCAACCTCTTCCCGCATCTGACCGTGCGTGAGAACGTCACCATGGCGCCGAAGCTGTTGAAGGGGTTGTCCTCCGCCGACGCAGACAAACTCGCCGAAGAGCAACTGGCCCACGTCGGCATGTCGGAGCGGATCGATTATTATCCCTCGCAGCTTTCGGGCGGCCAGAAACAGCGTGTCGCCATCGCCCGTGCTCTGGCGATGAAACCCAAGCTCATGCTCTTTGATGAGGCGACCTCCGCCCTCGATCCCGAACTGGTCGAAGAGGTGAACCTCGTGATGAAGAAGCTCGCCGAAGAGCACATGACGATGATCATCGTGACGCACGAAATGGACTTCGCGGCCTCCGTTTGTGACCGCGTGATCTTTATGGACGGCGGTGTGGTGGTCGAAGAAGGCCCGCCCTCCGTCGTGTTCCAGAATCCGACGCAGGAGCGGACACAGAATTTCCTGCGCAAACATCTCGCTCAATACGCTGAAGGTGCAAAATGACGACCGGGCAGTCCCATCTGTTCTACCAATCCCGCCAACCCCGTCCGTTTCTGGAGCGTGGTGAAGGGATCTATCTCTATGATGAAAGCGGCAAGCGCTACATCGACGGCTCGTCCGGTGCGATGGTGTCCAATATCGGTCACTCCAATCCGACCGTTCTGGCCAAGATGAAAGCGCAGATGGACAAGGCCACCTTCGGCTACCGTCTGCATTTCAGCACGCATCCCTCCGAAGATCTCGCAGCGAAGCTCGCAGGGCTGATGCCCGAGGGGTTGGACCGGATCTTTTTTGTCTCCGGTGGATCGGAGGCGGTCGAAACCGCTGAAAAGCTCGCGCGTCAATATGCCATGACACAGGGGCAGGAGAGCCGTTGGAAAGTCATTTCCCGCACACCCGCCTATCACGGCGGGACGCTCGGGGCACTGGCGCTGACTGGCGGGAAACTCTTTGCCGGACCGTTTTCGCCGATGTTTCAAGAGATGCCGCATGTGAAAGCGCCGCAGACCTATCTCGACCGTGACAATCTCAGCGAAGAAGAGCGCGGGATCAAATACGCCGAAATGCTGCGCGAACGGATTGAGGCCGAGGGACCGGAGACGGTTTTGGCCTTTATCATGGAGCCTGTTGGCGGCGCGTCGACCGGGGCGCTGGTCGCGCCGGACAGCTACTACAAACGCATCCGCGAGATTTGCGACGAATACGGTGTTCTGTTGATCTTTGACGAGGTGATGACGGGCGCCGGACGCACCGGCACTTTCCTCGCCTGCGAGCACTGGGGCATCACGCCTGACATCATCGCCATGTCGAAAGGGCTCGGCGCGGGCTATGCGCCCTTGGGTGCGGTTGCGGCGCGGTCCGATATGGTTGAGGCGCTGCTGGATGCCGGTGGGTTCCTGCATGGGTTTACCTACGCGGGCAATCCTCTGTCCTGCGCGGCGGGTCTCGCCGTGATTGAGGAAATGGAAGAACATGACATCATCGGCAACTGCGCCCGAATGGGTGAGGTTCTGATCGCGCGGCTCGAAGGGCTGATGGAGCGCTATCCCTTTGTCGGCCATGTCCGCGGCAAGGGGCTTTTGACTGCGTTCGAACTGGTCTCTGATCGCGAGACCATGGCGCCCCTGCCGAAAGAGATGAACGCCTTCTCGGAACTGGTCGAACTCGCCTATGAGCGCGGTTTGATCATCTATTCGCGGCGTACCCGTGGCGGGGTTGAGGGCGATCACTTCCTCGTCTGTCCGCCTCTGATCATCACAGAGGCACAGATCGATGAGATCATGGCCATCCTGACCGATGCGCTCGACACCTTCGCGGCCAATCACGATCTGCCCGTGTTTGAAAGCGCAGGTGTGGAATGAGCCTGCCGGATAAAACCACACCAATGGAAGAGGCGGTCGCGGCCATCTCCGACGGGGCTGTTGTGATGGTCGGCGGCTTCGGTGTGCCGGGCACGCCCTTCACCCTCATTCATGAGTTGGTGCGGCAGGGCAAACGCGATCTCACTGTGATCAAGAACGACGCCAACGAAGCAGGCATGGGGATTGATCATCTGATCTCCGCGGGCCTCGTGCGCAAGCTCGTCGTCACCCATCTGGGCCTCAACGCGAATGCCATCTCCGCGATGAACGAGGGCCGGATGGAGGTCGAATTCTGCGCGCA
Organism: Celeribacter litoreus; assembly: GCF_020165855.1. Lineage (GTDB taxonomy): Bacteria > Pseudomonadota > Alphaproteobacteria > Rhodobacterales > Rhodobacteraceae > Celeribacter > Celeribacter litoreus. The sequence continues at coordinate 139,933 of NZ_JAIUFY010000007.1, forward strand.
GGGTATCCTCGCCGAACGCATCCGCGCGGGTGGCGCAGGGCTTCAGGCGATCCTCACCGACATCGGTCTCGACACTGAACTGGCGGCGGGAAAGCAAGTCATCGAAATGGATGGCAAGCGCCTCTTGGTCGAGCCTGCGATCCGTGCCGATGTGGCGCTGATCCATGCGGATCAGGCCGATCCCTTTGGAAACCTGACCTATCTGGCGACAGCGCGGAATTTTAACCCGATCATGGCCATGGCGGCGGATCGCGTGATTGTCGAGCCCGAACAGATCGTGCCGCTGGGAGGCATCGACCCCAATGCGGTCGAAACGCCTGGCGTTTTTGTCGATCAGGTCTGTCCACTCGTGTCGATAGGGGAGGAGTATGGCGTTGTTAGACGATAATTCCGGCGGTAAATCCCAAGACCCCCGCACCCGCATGGTGGCCCGTGCCGCCCAAGAGATCGCGCCCGGTATGGTGGTGAATCTCGGCATCGGCCTGCCGACCAAGGTGATTGACCACTTGCCCGCCGGTTTTCCGGTCTGTCTGCACACAGAGAACGGCATGACCGGCATCGGGCCGACGCTCCCGTTCGAGGACGCGGACCGCAATCTGATCGACGCGGGTGGCGCCTATGTGTCCCCGCTGCCCGGCACGGCGTATTTCGACAGTGCGGTGAGTTTTGCGCTTGTGCGGTCCGGTCGGCTCGATCTCACGATGCTCGGCGCATTCGAGGTGGCCGAGAACGGCGATCTCGCGAACTGGAAAATCCCCGGCAAGTTTTCCCCCGGCGCGGGCGGCGCGATCGAACTGGCGCAAAAGGCGCGGCGCGTTGTGGTGCTGACCACGCATACCGACCGCAAAGGCAATCCGAAACTCTTGCAGTCCTGCACTTTGCCGCTCACCGCGACGGGGCGCGTGGCGCGTATCTTCACCGACATGGCTGTCGTCGACGTGACACCGTGCGGGTTCGCGTTGGTCGAACTGATCGACGGCGTCACGGTGAAAGAAGTGCAAGAGGCCACGGGGGCCACATTGCATCTGCCAGACCACGACATCCCCACGTTTTGAGGCCCTCCATGGATCAAGAACTTTCCACCCGCATCCTGTCTGCGGTCGATGACCTGTTTGACCGCGAGATCGACTTTTTATCGGAGCTGACATCGCATCCCTCGACGCGGGGTCAGGAGCAAAGCGCGCAGGCCTTTATGGCGGGCGCCCTGTCGGAGCGCGGTTTGGAGGTCGATCAATGGCAGATCGACGTGGACGAGATCCGCAACCTGCCCGGCTTTTCTCCGGTCATCGGCGATTACGAAGACGCGCAGAATGTCGTCGGCACCCATCACCCACGCACGACCAAAGGTCGCTCCCTGATCCTGAACGGTCACATAGATGTGGTTCCTGCCGGTCCGCTCGACATGTGGGACGCGCCGCCGTTTGAGCCGCATGTGGCGGACGGCTGGCTCTATGGGCGCGGAGGCGGTGACATGAAGGCGGGCTTGGTGTCGAACCTTTTCGCCCTCGACGCGCTCCGCCACATTGGGTTGGCGCCTGCCGCGACGGTCCATTATCAATCCGTCGTCGAAGAGGAATGCACCGGCAACGGCGCGTTGGCCTGTCTTGCCCGCGGCTATAAGGCGGACGCTGCCCTAATCCCGGAGCCATTCGAGGAGAAACTCGTCACCTCCCAGATCGGCGTGATCTGGTTTCAGGTGCATCTCAAGGGGCTACCTACCCATGTGGCCTATGCCGGACAGGGCGCAAATGCCATTGAGGCGGCGATCCCGCTCATTGCGGCGCTGCACGAGATGGAACACCGCTGGAACGCGCCGGAAAACCGACACACGGATTTCGCGCATCACGAGCACGCACTAAATCTCAATGTGGGCAAAATTCAGGGTGGCGACTGGACGAGTTCGGTGCCCGCGTGGTCCGTGCTCGATCTCCGCATGGCGATCTTTCCGGGGCAGGACATTGAGGCCGCGAAGGCGGAGATCGAACAGGTGATCTATGACGCCGCACGAGAGAACGCCTTCTTGAAGAATGCTCTGCCCGAGGTGGTCTATCACGGCTTTCTCGCCGAAGGATACGCGCTGTCAGAAGACTCCTCCGCGACCGCCAAAGCCGCCATTGGCGCCTTGGATCAAGCACATCTGGCGACGACAGGCGAGGCGCTCGACCGTATGGCGATCACGGCGACGACCGACGCGCGGTTCTTCGGGCTGTATGCGGACACGCCCGCGCTCGTTTATGGGCCACGGGCCGAGGCAATTCACGGGTTCAACGAACGTGTCGAGCTCGAAAGTGTCCGCCGCATCACCCAATCCACCGCCTTGTTCATCGCCGATTGGTGCGGTGTCGAAACTCTCTGAGGACCATTCCTATGCGTGACGCCGTTATCGTCTCCACCGCCCGCACGCCGATTGGCAAAGCCTATCGCGGTGCGTTCAACAATCTCGAAGGCCCCGCCTTGGCCGCCCATGCGGTGCGCGCCGCTGTGGCGCGTGCCGGTCTCGAAGGTGGAGAGATCGAAGAGGCCGTGTTCGGCTCTGCCCTGACCCAAGGGTCGACCGGCATCAATGTCGCCCGTCACATCGCCCTCGCATCGGGTTTGCCGAACTCGGTTGCAGGCGTGACGCTCGACCGGCAATGCGCCTCCGGCCTCAACGCCATCGCCTCCGCAGCGCATATGGTCATGGCGGAGGGCGTCGATGTGGCGTTGGCCGGTGGGTTGGACAGTATTTCCCTCGTCCAGAACACGCACTGGAACGGCTATCGTTACAAATCACCCGGCGTGCCGGACGCATATTACATGTCGATGATCGAAACAGCCGAGGTGGTCGCCGAGCGCTACGGTGTCAGCCGCGCCGTGCAGGATGCCTATGCACTTCAGAGCCAGCAGCGCACCGCCCGCGCGCAAGAGGCCGGACTGTTCGCGGATGAGATCGTTCCGGTTGATGCGGTGAAAACCGTCACCGACAAAGCGACGGGCGAGAGCCATGAAGAAGAGGTGCGCCTTGAGGCGGACGAATGCAATCGCCCCGCGACAACGCTCGAAGGTCTTTCAGGTCTCAAAGCTGTGCTCGGCCCCGACAAATGCGTCACGGCAGGCAACGCAAGCCAGCTTTCCGATGGAGCCTCCGCCTGTATCTTGATGTCTGCGGAAGAGGCGTCCCGAAGCGGTCTCACCCCGCTTGGCGCCTTCCGTGGTTTTGCTGTTGCGGGTGTCGCGCCCGAGGAAATGGGGATCGGTCCGGTATTTGCCATCCCGCGCCTGTTAGAGCGTGCGGGATTGACCATCGACGATATTGACCTCTGGGAAATCAACGAAGCCTTCGCCGCGCAGCTTTTGTATTGCCGCGACCGGCTCGGCATTCCGGAGGACAAGCTCAACGTCAACGGCGGCGCCATCTCGATCGGCCATCCCTATGGCATGTCGGGCGCACGCATGGCGGGACACCTTCTCCTCGAAGGCAAACGCCGCGGCGCACGCTATGGCGTGGTGTCGATGTGTATCGGCGGCGGACAGGGGGCTGCGGGGCTGTTTGAAATTTTGTGACGGCGCGCCTCTTGATAACCACGCTGGGGTCAATGGTCTGGCCCCAGCGTGTTGCTCGGCTGTGCTGTTCAATTGCCTATAGGAGCCATACACGGCACGATTTCCGCTTAGACAACCGCCTAGATTCTAATAGGAGTCGCAGTTCAAAGTAGCGCCCGCCGAGTTGTTCTATAATTCCGGTAATTATTATTATTTCTAACGCCACGAATGTTGCGCCAGACATTAGAGATGGGAAGACCAGCGGGGCATCTGCCGCATTAGATAATATATCGACTGCGCCATGTAGAATACTTTTCCGAATATCTTTTATTTGAATATAGTTAGCCAGAAATATCTACAAACTTCCCACTGGAACAGAGCAAAGAGTATAAAAGATAGAATTTGCGATCAATCTTGCTAGCCAAATTTTCTTTTCATTGCTCCAATTAACGAATGCCGTCTGAATTCAGATTGTCCGGACTCGCGCATCGCCTTCCGCAACGGTCCACCATAAAGGTGAACGCCGACTACCTCTTCATCTAATTTCAAGGGGTGCTTCATTGGCCTCAACGTATTCGCTACGATCCGGCTGTGAGGAAACGGATAAAACGTATGGTTTCCCATTGTTTTCCCGAATTCCTCATGAATGAGAGCAAAGTAGGTCAAAGCATGGGGTCCGATGGTTGCATAGGGGAGATCAATGATTTTCTGCGCAACCCCCGACATTGCCAAAAGCGCCGCCTGCCTCTGATCGGCACTCGCACCGCCCACCAGATGATAGCGCCAATTTGTAGGCAGAGTTATCTCGTCTTGATCTGTTAACTTGATCAAAGATAGCAACGTTTTGCTTTCCGGAGGCAAGTACAACACTGCATTACCTACCTTTTTCCTTGTTTCTCTCGCCCAAATCCATTCCGTTTGCGGTAGAGATTTGAGAAGAACGACATCGGTGTCAAGCCATGCCAAACCAGTGCTTGCGATCATACGATATCGAAAAATGTCAGCCAATTGAGCGTATTTTTTTGCCTCAAGATAAACATTCGCTCTGACTACTGGCAAAATCTCGTTGGCATCTCGCCGTTCGATCCCGGCGGGTAATTCTGCGATACTCTCATAAGAATAAAGGACAACAGAGTGCCCCGCCGCCGTCATAGACTTAAGGCAGGTCATTTCCAATTTCCCCAATGATTCCCCGACCCAAAAAGTCCCAATATCCATCAGAAATTCCTTATCTCAATCATCGAACTAATCAGCCAAATCTGGCATCGGTCACGTTGCATGTAATCAGCTATAGTGATCAGCCCCACCTAAGCGGTCGAGTTTGAATGTTAGTCCAATATTGGCCCGGGTTCCATCGATCAATTAGTTTCGCTTCAATTCGCGGTAGAGCGTCGCTTTCGAACGCTTCAACACACGCGCCATCTCCCGAACCGGCACCTTTGCGTTCAACATGTCTTCGATCGCGCGTTTTTCACGCAAACTCAGTTCTGTGTGGGTCATGTCCGTTCTCCTTGCTTTTCAGCAAGATAGGGGATTTTTCGCAACCCGATTCAGAATATGCTCCAGCTACAGATATTCGACTGATAATTTGTCTTATGTTAATTATTTGCTTAATCGAACATTCGCATCGCATTTGATTTTCTGGCGTTAGTTTTCGGCCCAGAACCGACCTTAAGTAAGAAAGTAGATGCCGTAGTTACAGCAAGCCCAAATGTGGGTAATATCTGTCCATTCCAGCCGCATCATCGGTCAAAGTCTACGCGCTCTCAGTCGGTCGAGCATCTCCCCCGATTGCGTTGCGAGATTGCCCGCGAGGATAGATGCAATTCTTGGCAGGCTCTGGCGCGCGTTGACGGCGAGCGCGATGGACTGTGCGGCGATATTAGTGCCGACCACAGGGATCGCCTGCATCTGTCCCGACAACAATTCCGGCGCGGCGTCCATTTCCGAGGTGAGCGCCACGTGATCGCCCGAGACAACGAGCTGTTTCAAAAGCTGGAGCGAGTTCGTGACCACCGGCGGCGGGCCGTTTTCGAACATCCAGGAATGCCGTGCCTCCAACATCCGGCGGATGGCGAGCGCGCGGCTCTGCACCGCGATGGCATAGGGGCGCACGTCCTGCAATGTCACCTGACTTTGAACGGCGAGCGGATGATCGGGGGCGACGACACAATAGAGCGGGAGCTCGGCGCTCCACAAAACGTGCAGATCGCGGCCCGGTCGCAGGTTGAAACAGAGCGCCATGTCGCAATCGCCGCGCTCTAACATTTCGGCTGCTCCATCGGGTGTGGCGACATCCACATCCACGCGCACGCGGGGATAATCCTGCGCCACCGATTTGAGGAACTGCGGCACCAAGCCGTTGACCAGACTGTCCATTGCGACCAGCCGGACGTGACCAAAATCGACGCCCTGCATCTGACGGACTTCGGACAAGAGCTGCGTCTCATCCTCCTGCCAACGCCGCGCCATCAGGACAAACATCTCGCCCGCGCTAGTGAGGGTCATGCCCGTCGTCTGACGGTCGAACAACTGCGTCCCGAGTCGCGCCTCGATCAGTTTGATTTGCCGGTCAATGGCCGATGCAGCGATCCGGATAGCCCGCGCGGCGGCCTGAATGGACCCGTGATCTGCGACCGCTTCGACATAAAGCAATGACTTTGGAACGAGATAGAGCGACATGGGGCCTCCGCAATTTCCATTCTAATTTATAGAACGAATGATTGCCTCTTATATCATGGATTGCAATGCCGAGTGAGTCGTATGGTCAGTTCAACAACCGAAACCGAACCACTGGACGCCTCATGACCCACCCGCTCTACACCCTCAACCACGGCCGCCCCGAGACGGCGCTCGCGCTGTTGGCGCCGTTGGTGGAACGCTCTGACTGGGTGGCCGAGGCCACCTTGGGTCGGCGTCCGTTCCATGATGACGAAGCCGTCGCAGGGGCTTTGGTCGAAACGATTTTGCAGGCAGGGCCCGACCGCCGCCTAACCCTGTTTCAGGCGCATCCGGAACTCGCCGGTCGCGAAGCCATTGCAGGCGAGATGACCGTTGAGTCTCAGGGCGAGCAAGGCCGCCTCGGTCTCATGGCGCTCGACCACGCCACGGCAACGCGTTTGCGCGAATTGAATGCGGCCTATCGCGCCCGCTTTTCCCATCCCTTCATTATTGCTCTGCATCGGGTGCCTGACCTTGACACCCTGTTCACGAGCTTCGAACGTCGTCTTACGGCGACGCCTCTTGAAGAACACATCTCGACCCTGGCCGAGATTGCCTCTGTGATCCGCGCCCGCGCGGCCACTGCCTTCGGAAAGTCTCTCTCATCCTCTTACTCTCAGGAGCACGTCCTATGAACACTGCAAAAACACTTCTCACCGCCTCCGCCTTCGCCCTGATCGCAGGCGTTGCCCACGCCGAAAAGATCCGCGTCGCGGGCAACTTTGCGTCCGAACACTCCTCGTCCCTCGCCATGGCGAAATTCGAAGAAGAACTCGAACGCCTCTCCGGTGGAGAAATCGACGTCGACATCTTCCCCGCGCAACAGCTCGGCGGCGCAGCCGAGAACGTCCAAGCCGTCAAAGTCGGTGCGATTGAACTGATGTGGGTCGGCACCGCCTATCTGACCCGCACCGTGCCGGAACTCGAAGTTGTCGGTCTGCCGTTCCAGTTCCCTGACCGCGAAACTGCATTCGAGATCGTGGACGGTCCGGTTGGTGTGGCTCTCGACGAGAAAATGGCCGACGCTGGCATGACTTCCATGGGTTATATGGAGCTCGGGTTCCGCCAACTCACGAACAACGCCCGCCCGATTGAAACGCTGGCCGATATCGAAGGTCTGAAAATTCGCCTTCAGCCGAACGAAACCCACCTCGCCACCTTCCGCGCCCTTGGTGCGAACCCTGTCGCGATGGATGTGAAAGAACTCTACTCCGCGCTGGAACAGGGCGTGATCGACGGTCAGGAAAACCCCTTCGCGATCATCAATGTCGCTGGCTACGCCGAAGTGCAGAAATACGTGTCCAACACCGGCCACTTCTTTGACTTCATCTCCGTCGTTGGCAACAAAAAGTGGTTCGACGGTCTGGATGCCGACACGCAGGCAATGGTGGAAGAAGCCATGGCGACCGCCGTTGAGTATCAACGTGACCTCGCCGCAGAGCAGGACGCCGCAGGCCTCGCGCTGCTCGAAGAAAAGGGCATGACCTACACGCCGGTTTCTGCCGAGCTTGCCGCCGACCTGCGCGCCACGACCGCCGGCATCGCAGCCGAAACCAAGGCCCGTCTCGATCCGGAACTGGTAAAGCTTCTGGACGCTGAAAGCGCCAAGCTCGGAATGTAAGATGAGCTTGGATCGCATCATGACCGCTATCCTGACGCGTGCCGATACTGGCGCGCGTCTCTTCGTCATCACCGGCGCGGCGGCGATGGTTGTCATCGTCTCGGTTCAGGTCGTGATGCGGTACGTCTTTAACGGGTCCTTTGACTGGGCGGATGAGTTCAGCCGCATTGCCTTTGTCTGGACCATGTTTCTCGCCATTCCTCTGGGCATTCGCGACGGCACCCATGTCGGTATCGACCTATTGGTCACGCGCTTTCCCGCCTCCCTGCGCAGATTGCTCGCCCGTATCATGAGCGCGCTCGCCGCTCTGATGATGATCGTGGTGTTCGGGACGTCGATCTCGGTCGCGATCTCGACGTGGTCGGAGCGGTTGGGGTCGGTCGATCTCACGTCCTCCGTCTTTTTCATCCCCGTCATTATCGGCGCGCTGCACAGCGCCCTGCACCTCATCCATCTGGCCCTCGTGCCCGAGGAGATTTCCTCATGAGCCTGTTTGTCATCATAACCTTCCTCGTGCTGGCCATTCTCGGGATGCCGCTCGCGTTTTCGCTCGGGGTGTCTGCGCTCTTCGGCCTTTGGTTCTCGGGGATTGATCTCCTGATGTTGCCGCCGCGACTGATGAACTCGGTCAACTCCTTCCCTCTGATGTCGATCCCGCTGTTCATGATTGCGGGGGAACTGATGCTCAAAGGCGGGATTATGGAGCGGCTGATTGATTTTGCGAACGCCTTCATCGGGCGGATGCGGGGCGGGTTGGCTCAGGTTGCGATCATCTCCGGCGCGGGGCTTGCCTCCGTCTCCGGCGCGGCTGTGGCCGATGCCTCGGCTCTGTCCTCGACCCTCGTGCCCTCGCTCAAAAAGCAATACGGCCTCGGCTTTTCCACCGGTGTCGTCGCGGCGGCGGCGAACCTCGGGCCGATCATCCCGCCGTCTGGCGCCATGATTGTCTATGCCTTCATGGCCGGATCGTCGGTGAGTGTCGGCGGCATGTTCATGTCCGGCGTCGTGCCGGGGCTGATCCTGTTCTCTGTCTTCATGGTGCTCTGCTGGTTCATCGCGTGGAAACGGGATTACCCGCTCGCCGGAAATCCGTTCTCGCTCGGCCTCGTCTGGCGCGAGTTGCGCCGGAGCTTTGTCGTCTTCCTGATGCCCGTCATCGTCATCGGCGGGATCGTCATCGGGGCCTTCACCCCAACCGAAGGCGCGGCCATCGGTGTCTGCTACGCGCTGTTTCTGGGCTTCTTTGTCACCCGCCAGCTCAAACTCTCCGACCTGCCCGACGTCTTGCTGACAGCGGCGAAGACCTCTGCCCTCGTGGCCGCGATGATCGCCTTTGCCTCGACGGTGACCTTCCTCTTCACCATCGACATGCTGCCCTACAAACTCGCAGGTCTGCTGCAAGGGATCACGGATAGCCCCTTTGTCTTTCTCTGCCTCGTCGCGGTGATGCTCCTCGTGGTCGGAATGTTTCTGGAGTCAAACGCCGCCTACATCATGCTCGTCCCGCTGTTTCACCCGATTGCGGTCAGCTACGGGATTGATCCGCTCCACTTCGGCTTTCTCTTCGTCCTGAACCTCGTGATCGGGATGCTGACGCCGCCCGTGGGTGTCGTGCTCTTCGTCGTCACAGGGATCACCGGCGTCAAAATGGGGGAGTTGGTGCGTGAAAGCTGGCCCTTTATTGCGGCGATGTATGCGGTGCTCATCCTGTGCATGCTCGTCCCGGGCGTGGTGACGTGGCTCCCGAATATGCTGGGCTACTGATGCGACTTCTGCTTTTGAACCCCAATACGAGCGAGGCGCTGACAGAGCGTCTCGCAACCTCGGCGAGAACCGTCCTTCCCGCGGGCGTCACCCTCCAGACCGTGACAGCCAAACGCGGGTTTCCGTATATTTCGAGCCGCTCAGAAGCGCAGGTCGCCGGTGCGATTGTCCTGGAAACTTTGGCCGACTGTGGCGACAGTTGGGACGGGGCCATCGTGGCAGCCTTCGGCGATCCCGGCCTCTTGGCGGCGCGCGAATTGTTTGATCGTCCCGTCGTCGGCATGTCCGAAGCCGCCATGATCACCGCCCTGTCCCTCGGCCAACGGTTTGCATTCGTGACTTTCACGCCGCGCATGGTGCCGTGGTATGAAGAGCAAGTGCGCCTCGCCGGTCTGACCGGGCGCTTTGCCGGAACCTTCCTGCCCGATGCAGAGATGGGCGACGTCACCCGCGTTGCGGAGGATATGGCGACGCCCCTAACACTCACCTGTCAAAGAGCCGCGCAACACGCCGATGTCATCATCCTCGCGGGTGCGCCGATCGCAGGTCTTGCTCCGGTCATTCAGGACGACGTTCCCGCCATCCTGCTCGACCCGATCCGCGCGGCACTTTTGCAATGTGTCACCAACGTAACGCTGTCACCGTTCGGCGCGTGGGCTGGGTCCATGGCCACCCCACCCGGCAAAGACAGCACAGGGTTGCCGGAGGCACTCGCTTCGCAGTTTCTCAAAGGCGCACAGGGACTGGCTGACTGATCATTCACCAGAGAATTCCCTTTCCCCGCCGCAAATCAGTTCCGCCAGATAGCGCCTGCCGCGGCCTAAGTCTCCGACCGGCCGTTGAACCGCAGGGAGGAGACAAAGGACAGCGCAATGATCGTGGCGCCGAGAAGACCGGTGACGACCTCCGAGATGTGAACTAGGCTCTGCGCGAACATGATCACCGCGAGGGCAAGGATCGAATAGAACGCACCGTGTTCGAGAAAGCGGAACTGGTTCAGCGTTTCTTTCTCCACCAGCATGATCGTCATAGACCGCACATACATCGCGCCGATCCCGAGCCCGATGGCGATGAGGAACAGGTTGTTGGTGAGAGCGAACGCACCAATGACGCCATCAAAGCTGAACGAGGCATCGAGGACTTCGAGATAGAGGAACGCCCCAAGCCCCCCTGCCCGTGCAGCACTTTGAATTTCAGACTCCGCATCAAGGACATGGCTGAGCGTCTCGACGCACATGAACACCACCAGCCCCATGATCGCGGCTTTGAAGAATGTCGCCTGATCTTCTGTGCCCAGAAACAGGCCGAAACCGAGCACCAGCAAAAGGACCGTGCCATAGGTCACGCCCTTGATGGTCCCCATGGAGCGCAGCTTGCGTTCAATCCGGTGAATCCAGTCAATCTCCTTGGCCTCGTCCATGAAGAAGGACAAAGCCACCATCCCGAGGAAGGCCCCGCCGAACGCGGCGATGGAAAGGTGGCTCTCGGCCATAATGCGCGCGTATTCCTGCGGCTCGCTAACCGACAGACGCACGGCCTCGATCGGCCCGACCCGCGCGGCGATTGCCACGATGGCCAAAGGAAAGACAATCCGCATGCCGAAGACGGCGATCAGGATGCCCCAAGTCAGAAACCGCTGCCGCCAGACCGGTGTCATCGTTTTGAGCTTGTTGGCGTTGACGATTGCGTTGTCGAACGAAAGCGAAATTTCCAACACGGCCAGGACTGAGCCGATCAACAGAAACGATAGGGCTGCGCCGAGCGTCCCGTCGAACCGATAGCCGAGCCAAAAGGTCGCCACGAGGCCCAAGACGGTCACGAGGATCGCCCATTTGAAATAGTGAAGTAGCGTTTTCATATCGTCCTCTCGGATAGTCGTCTCAGGCGTCCGCAAGAGCCAGACGCGCGTGTCGGCGTTCGGCCTGAACATCGGGATCGGAATCGAGACCCGCCGCCAGAAGGCGTTGCGTGTAGCCCTGTTTGGGGGCTTCGAAAATCTGGCGCACTGGTCCTTGTTCCACGATCTCGCCACGCTTCATGACGAGCACACGGTCGGCAAAGTCGCGGACCACGGGCAGGTCGTGGGCAATAAAGATGAACGCAATGCCGAGACGATCCCGAAGCTCTCCCAGAAGCGCGATGACTTGCGCCTGAATGGACACGTCGAGCGCAGAGACTGCCTCGTCACAGATGATCAGATCGGGTTCGAGCGCCAGCGCCCGCGCAATCGCGATCCTCTGACGTTGACCGCCCGAGAACTGGTGCGGATAGCGCAGCGCGTGCTCTGGCTGAAGCCCGACCTGCTCGAGCAGTTCTTCCACGCGCGCCCGCCATTTCGCTTTCGGCAGGATATCGGGGTGGATCACCCACGCCTCGGAGATGATGTCATAGACCGACATATGCGGATTGAGCGACTGGGTCGGATCCTGGAACACCATCTGCAACTGGCGGCGCAGTTTGCCCATCTCTTTCGGCGATTTCGTGAGGATATCCTCACCCTTCCACGCGACGGTGCCGCCGGAGGCCTCTTCCAGACGGAGCATCAGTCGCGCGATCGTGGACTTGCCGGAGCCAGACTCGCCCACCACCGCGAGCGTTTCACCCGCATGCAGGTCGAAATTCGCGCCTTTGAGAGCATCGAATACGCCGTAGCTCTTTTTGAGATCCCGAACCTCGAGAATGGGGGCGGACGTTTGAGCCCCCTCCCGCATCTCACCCTTGCCGGGCGCTGCCGCGAGGAGTTTGCGCGTATAGGGATGCTGTGCGTTGTGGTAGAGATCGCGCGGTGTGCCGCTCTCAACAATCCGCCCGCCTTCCATAACCACGGCGCGGTCGGCGGCTTCGGCAACAACCCCGAGATCGTGGGTGATGAGCAAAAGGCCCATGCCTGTCTCTTCCTGCAATTCCTCCAGCAAGGACAGAACTTCGGCCTGAACCGTCACATCGAGCGCCGTCGTGGGCTCATCCGCGATCAGGATATCGGGCTTGAGCACCAGAGCCATGGCAATCATCAGGCGTTGCCGCTGACCGCCCGAAAACTCATGCGGGTATTTCCCCATCGACGCCTTGGCGTCGGGGATCCCCACCCGTTCCATCAACTGCAACGCGCGCTCATAGGCCTCAGTCTTGGAACGCCCATGCGCCATCGCGGTTTCGGCGATTTGCCAGCCGACCGGATAGACCGGATTGAGATGGCCCAACGGGTCTTGGAAAATCATCGATATGCGTTTTCCGTTCAGGCGACGTCGGTCCTCCTCGGAGGCTTTCAGCAGGTCCTGACCGTCGAACAGGATTTCTCCGCTGGTGATCTCGCCGGGTGGCATGTCGATCAGGTTCATGATTGCCGAGGCCGAAACCGATTTGCCCGATCCGCTTTCGCCCAGAATGGCGAGCGTTTCGCCCCGATCAAGGTGCCACGAGATACCGTTCACCGCATTGACCATGCCGTTGACGGTGTGAAAGCGGACAGAAAGGTCACGGACTTCGAGAAGATGATCAGCCATTCTTTTTCCCTCCGATTTCGAGGCGCCAGCGTTGGGTCGGATTGAGCGCAACGCGCATCCAGCTCGACAGCAGGTTCAGGGACATAGTGGTCAGGATAATCGCCAGACCCGGCCAGAACGCGAGCCACCATGCGTTTGTGAGGTATTGGCGACCTTGGCTCACCATGAGACCCCATGTGATCTCCGGTGCCTGAATGCCGATCCCGAGGAAGGACAGCGCGGATTCAGCCAGCATGACAAAGGCAAAATCGAGCGTCGCGATGGTCAGAAGCGTGGGCAGGATCACCGGCAGGATATGTTTGAACACGATCCGGCGGTTCGACGCCCCCATGACTTTTGCCGCCTGCACGAACATCCGCTCCCGGACTTCGAGCACTTCGGCACGGGTCGTCCGCAGATAGATCGGGATGCGCGTGATCGCGAGCACGAGCACGAGGTTCCCTATGGAAGGCTCTAGCATATAGAGCACGATCACGGCCAAAAGGAGCGACGGGAAAGACATGATCACATCGGCAAGACGCATGATCACCTCTCCGGTCCAGCGCCCAGCATAGCCCGCAATCAGCCCGAGGGTCGATCCGACAACGAGAGAGCCGAGAACAGCCCCCGCCGCAATCACCATGGTGTTTTGCGAGGCAACGATGATCCGCGCGAGCAGCGGACGCCCGAGGGCATCTCCACCGAGGATGTAGAAAAAGCCGCGCGTCAGCTCAAAAGGCGGCGCATTGCGTGCCCGCAGATTGGTTTTTGCAGCCATATCTTCGAGAAACATCGGCCCGACGACAGCGGACAGGAGCACGACCAGCAAAAACAGGATCGCGACAAAGGCCAGCTTGTCGGCCCAGAGCATTCTGAACAGGCGGCGTAGGCCGGACGCGCCTTTTGGCGCGGTGCCGGGCGTTGCGACGGTGGTATCGGTGGTGGTCCCGCTCATGAGTCCCTCCTCAGGCCCGGATACGCGGATCGAGCAGCGCGTAGGCAATGTCGATCAGGATGTTCATGATGAAGATCGCGATAGCCGTCACCATGATGGCGGCAAGGATCACGTTGAAGTCACGCTGGAGGATCGAGTCGATCATCAGTTTGCCCACACCCGGGAACCCGAAGATCGTTTCAACCACGACAGCACCGTTCAAGAGAGCCGCAGCTTGGTCGCCGATGACCGTGATGACCGGCAACATCGCGTTGCGAAGGGTGTGCACGAAGATCACAGGGCGGTTTTTCACGCCTTTGGCGCGTGCGGTTTTGACATAGGGTGATCCAAGCGCATTGATCATGGAGCCGCGCACGATCTGGAGGATCAAACCGAACGGGCGGATGAACAGCACGCAGATCGGCAGGATCCAGTGCCATACCGTTCCGGTGCCAGAGGTTGGCAACCACCCGAAGTTCACAGAGAACAGAACGATGCCGACAATCGCGATCCAGAAATCGGGCGCAGAGGCCCCGATCAGGGACAGCACGGAGGCAAAGCGGTCAAAGGGACGTCCCACATTGAAAGCAGCAATGGAGCCGACAATGATGGCCGCAACAGTCACCAGCGCCATGGTGATCAGAGCGAGCTGAAGCGTCCAGACAAACGACTCGAGAACCACGTCGATGGCAGGCCGTGCCTTACGCAGACTGTCGCCGAAGTCGAGTTGGACGAGATCGGAGAGATAGCGACCGAATTGAACAAGAACCGGGTCGTTGAGCCCGTGGATTTCTCGGAAATTCTCCCGCATCGCTTCAGAGGCATCCACCGGCAGATAGAGTGCGGCAGGATCACCGGTCAGGCGCGAGAGGAAGAACACGAGGACGATCAGGACCATCAGCGAGACGAAGCTCGACACAGCCCGTTTTCCCAGCATCTTTTTCATGGAACTCTCCGTCAGAGGTTCGAAACACGCACGAGCGACATGGCCCGTGCGTGTTCCGGGAGGTAGGACTTACTTCAGACCGATCTCAGACAGCTGAAGCTGGCTGTTGGTCGCGATGGTCGGGGTGAAGTCGACATTTTCACCCACGCGGGCATGGCCCACCATGTGGAACAAAAGCACATCCGCGACGAGATCGTCATGCAGGTAGCCGAACAGTTCGGACCAGAGCGCAACACGCTCGTCACCGGTCGCAGCCGTTGCGCGTTCGATCAGATCGTCGGCTTTGGCATCTGCGATACCCGCCTGACGGCCATCGGAGTGGTACTTGAAGTACATCGAGAAGACCGGATCGCCGCGCGAGTTGTCATGCTGGGCACCGACGAGAATCGGTTGGTCCTGCACGTAGGGTTTGGAGTAGTACTGTTCGTGCTCGGCCACTTCGACCATTTGCAGACGGACATTGAACCCAACCTCGGAGAGCATGGACTGGATCGCCTCATAGGTCTCTGTCGCGCCGGGGAAGTTCGCGGTGCGACCAACGAGAAGGATCTCGGTGTCAACCGGCACGCCATCTGCTTTGGCCTCTTCCAACAGCGCCTTTGCGCGGTCCGGATCATAAGCCCGGGCTTCGGTGTCCGGATTCCAACCCAGTGTCGTCGGGACGTTGATTGCCGTTGCGATCTGGGTGCCATCGGCGAGGATCGTGCCAACGAATGCCTCACGGTCGATCCCGAGGTTCAGAGCCTCACGCACCCGCTTGTCGTCGAGCGGTGCTACGCTGTGGTCGATCCGGAGATAGGTGGTCTCCGAGTTCGGATAGGAGCGGTCCATATCGGTCGTTGCATCAATCGCGGAGATCGAAGGCGCAATGTCTGCTTCGCCGGTTTGCACCATTGCCGCGCGCACGGACGGATCAGAACGGAACGCATACGTGGCCGAGGCCACTGCAGGCTGCGCGCCCCAGTAATCGTCACGCCGCTCAAGCGTGATGCTCTGGCCCGGTTCCCAGCTGGACAGGACATAAGGACCCGTGCCCACAGGCTCACGGGTGAATTCGATCGGCGTCTCGGATGGCACGATTGTCAGCAGCGACATGAGAAGCGGCAGGATCGGCTGGGCCGGATCGGTCTTGAAGTCGATGGTCAGATCATCAACCACGCTCGGCGTGATCGAGATGCCTTCGTAATAGCGTGAGATTTCACAGGTGATCTGGTCGCTACCGGCGCGCTCGAAAGAATGCTTCACATCGGCCGCGTCAAACGCAGTGCCGTCGGAGAAGGTCACACCCTCACGCAAATGGAAGCGCCAGGTGGTGTCATCCACGAGCTCCCAGCTCTCAGCCAGGCGCGGTTTGAGGCCCTCGTCGCCGCGCACATCAAGCTCGGTCAGGGTTTCGCTGATGTTGCCAAGGACGATGCGACCAATGTTGGAGCGCGTCGCCATACAGGGCTCGACGAGATCAGGCTCTTCGCCAAGCACAATGGTCACGCCGGAATCCTGCGCAAAAGCCGGACTCAAAGCTGAGGTCGCGAGCAGCACCCCCGCAAGAAGTGTGGTCTGTTTCATATTTCCTCCCTGAAAGCTGATTGCTTTCCAAAACTGCAGAGCGCTCCCACGCTCGTTCACTTGTGGGCGCTTTTCGCGCCTCGTTGCGTCATCGCCTCCCAGCATGATGGACGCATCCCTAATATTGGTAAAGTTGGAAACTAAAGTCAAACACTCAATTTTTCAGATTCGGTAAATTCGATTTAGTATTTGTTTTTTATAGTTTTATTTTCATAAAATCAAAACCCGCAAATCCAATATTGATACCGATATCCTTTCTAAACTTGACAAGTTGTATACTAATCTGATCACTTGTCAGTCAGACCATCAGGGGAGGAGACCCGTATGACGCCGGATGAAATCGCTGAAAACATGGATGGAATGCTATCGCCACGACCGGATGGCGCGTGGGCGATTCTCCCTGCGGATACGATCCAGAACCATGCTGCCTTTTTGGCGCGCCTGCCCGACGGGGCGCTGGCCTGCGCTTGGTTTGGCGGCACGCTTGAGGGCAAGTCCGATATCTCCATCTATGCGACAATTCTGGACGAAGGCACCTCCCAATGGGGCCCTGTTGCACGCCTGACAGATGACCCTGATCGCTCGGAGCAAAACCCCGTCCTCTTTACCGCACCCGATGGCAACATCTGGCTCTTCAACACGGCGCAACCCGCAGGAAACCAAGATGAATCGCGTGTGTTCATTCGCCCTGTGACGCGCGCGGGAGATCGCCTCACCTCCGGCGAAAAACGCGACATCGGCCTGCCCAACGGCACATTCATCCGCGCCCGTCCGTTTGTTCGCGAGGATGGTGCCTGGGTTCTCCCCCTCTTCTGCTGCAACCCGCGCGATGGAATCCGATGGACCGGCGCCTTTGACACTGCCGCCGTCGCAGTCAGCACGGATAACGGCAACAGCTGGACAGTGACAGATGTCCCCGATTCTCCAGGGGCCGTGCACATGACACCCGTATCGCTTGGCGGTGACGAGATGGCTGCCTTCTATCGCCGTCGCCAATCGGACTTTGTGCATCGCTCTGAAAGCCGTGACGGCGGGCGGAGCTGGAGCGCACCCGCCCCGACGGATGTCCCGAACAACAACAGCTCCATCGGGGTCGCCCCCCTGACCGACACAGTTCTTGGCATGGTCTGCAACCCGATTTCGGCGGCAGAATCCTCATCCCGTCGTGCGTCTCTCTATGACGAACTCGAAGAGACCGACGACCGGCCGGAGGGCGAGGGCTGTCATCCCATCTGGGGCGTCGAGCGCGCACCACTCGCGCTGTGCCTCTCTGCAGACGGCGGGAAGTCCTTTCCCGTCCGCTACACCGTCGAGACGAGCGCAGGCACATGCCTGTCGAACAACTCCATCGACGGACACAACAAGGAACTCTCCTACCCCGTCCTGCTACCACGTGAAGATGGCGGGCTGGACATTGCCTACACGCTCTATCGCCGCGCCATCCGGCACGTGCGCCTGAGCGCCGACACCGTGGCCGACCTCGTCGCCAAAACCGTTTGAAAGGAGCGCCTCATGTCTACTATGGATCGCCTCATCACCATTCATCAGCCCAAGCGCCTCGAAATCGGCGTTGGAGCCGCCGCGAAGGTCGGGAACTGGGCTGTCTTCGCCAAGAGACCGCTCGTCATCGCCTCCGGTCCAACCGCACAATATGTGGAAAAACTTGGCCTCTCGGGTGACATCGCTGTCATTGCAGATGTGCCGCCCGAACCGAACCTCCCCGCCTTCGAAGAGGTGCTCGCGCAGGCCCGCGCCCACGAGCCCGACCTCATTGTCGGCCTTGGCGGTGGATCGGTTCTCGACATCGCAAAACTGGTCGCTGCGCTCTGGAACGGGGATCAAACGCTCCCTGAGGTAGTCGGCCCAAATAAGGTCGCTGGACGCACGACCCCTCTCGTTCAGGTCGCAACGACCGCCGGAACCGGATCAGAGGCAGGAATTCGCGCCCTCGTGACCGACCCGGAGACGAAATCAAAACTTGCCGTCGAGAGCCCGCATCTGATCGCTGATCTCGCCGTGCTCGATCCAGAGCTCACCTACTCCGTCCCGTCCGCAGTGACCGCTGCGACCGGCGTGGATGCGATGGCGCATTGCGTCGAGGCCTTTACCAACATCAAGGCCCACGATCTGATCGACGGCTATGCCCGCATGGGCTTTGGCCTCGTCGGGAAATACCTCAAGCGTGCGGTCGAGGATGGTTCCGACAGCGAGGCGCGCGCAGGCATGATGCTGGCGTCCTACTACGGCGGCATCTGTCTTGGACCGGTCAACACGGCGGCGGGTCACGCCCTCGCCTATCCGCTCGGCACGCGGCTGTCGCTCCCGCACGGGCTGGCCAACGCGATCATCTTTCCGCATGTTCTGGCCTTCAACCAACCCGTCGCGCCGGAAAAATCCGCCGAAGTGGCAAACGCGCTCGGCCTCAAGAATGCGGGTAGCCAGGATGCGCTCAAAGCAGCGGCGTTTGAATTCTGTCGCGATCTCGGGATCGAGATGCATCTCAAAGCGCATGGGGCAAACGAGGCCGACCTTGGTGCCTGGGCCGAGGAAGCGCATGCAATTCGTCGCCTGATGGACAACAATCCACGCGAGATGAGTGTCGATCAGGTCCACGCCATCTACCGCGACGCCTTCTGAACGCGGCACACGACACGAAAAAGGCGCGCCCCACTCAGGAGCGCGCCTTTTTCATGCAAACATTTCTGTCGCTTACATCGACAAATCGAGCATCCCACCGCCAAACAACCGTTCGCGTGAATGGATGATATGGGTGCGCATGACCTCACGGGCGCGCTCCGCATCGCGGTCTCGGATCGCCTCGTAAATTCCACGGTGCTCGCCCAGAACATGTTCAAGCGCCGCCGCCCCGTCAGACATGAGCGCATCCCCGTGCATTTTCATGCCGACATAAACGTGGTCGCGCAACGCCTTGAGTGTTTCGGCGTAATATTGGTTGTTTGAGGCCCGTGCGATCGCGAGGTGAAAGGTAAAATCCGCGTCCTCACGGTGCAAACGCGAGCCCGTCGCATCGGACAACAGATCCAACGCGCGCACCATCTCGTTCAGGCTCTCGTCATTGCGCCGTTGCGCAGCGAGTCCGGCGGCATCGACCTCAACCGTCAGGCGGAATTCATAACAGCGCTGGATATCCGCGATGGTTTCGACCGGCGTATACCCGAGCGCCGGCTCCCGTTTGACGCGCACGAAGTTTCCGGCACCTTGGCGGGAGACAATCAACCCTTCCTCACGCAACTGCTCTAACGCAACGCGCAGCACGGGGCGCGAGACGCCAAACTGACCGGAGAGATCCTTTTCCGCAGGGAGCTTTTCATTCGCGCCGTAATCGCCACGGGTGATGCGATTTTTCAGGGCCGTGTAGACCTTTTCCGAGAGGGGCGGACGAGAACTCCGAGAGGAAGTATTGTCTGGGTTTTGTTGGTCCATTTCGCCCTCACCGGCAGTTATTCGTTTCCGCGACAAGCCCGGCCAAAAGATCCGGCACACCAAAACCGCCCGACTTCGTGACGATCTGCATTTTGCCCCAACTCACCTGCACCTCACAAAGGGGCAAGCCCGGTCGCAACTCGGCAGTCACTTGTAAACTGTTTACATCCAACCGGTCCAGTATTGCTTGTGCCGATTCACCGCCGCAGACGAGCAACGCGGCCGGCTTCTTCCGTTCCGCATATCGCACGACACTCTCGGCAAAGCGGCGCGCTGCCTCCTGCCCCGTCACAGCCTCTCCGCCATCAGAGATCGAGAGAACAAACGGACCTTCAGGAATATCAGCGTCCGGCGCGTGCCCATCGGGAGCCTCCAGAACAGCAATATCAGATGGCAGAGCAGCAATCTGTGCACGCGTAACAGGGTCCCGAGATCCGTTGGCGATCATCAAAGGCGCCCGAAGACTTGCCTGCCCTGGGGCTTTAACGCCCGCACGTCGCGCCAGCGCAAAGGAAAGCCCCCGCGCACCGATCCAGAGCACCGGCTCATCAGTTCCTCCGATAAGCCGGTCGAGATCGACATCCGCTTTACAATCAGGCACCTCAACCGGCCCGTCAAAACAGGCCGCCACAGGGATCGGCGTCGCAACGCCTTCTCCGACCAGCGCCCCCGCCTCAACCCGCCGTCCCATCTCAGGAATTGCAGGACACGCGATCGCGCGGGGCGACCCGCACCAAGCCGCCATCGCAGCTGTCTCAGCGGCGACGTTGCCCTTCAGCCGGGAATCGACCTTTTTCATCATTGTTTTGAAAGCTTTGGGCGTCATCGCCTCCAGCGCTGCGGAGACGCGCGCCGCCGCGTCCGCCGGAGCGATTTCGCGGCTGGCGGTATTCACGGCCAGGACATCTGGTGCCATTGCGAGCGCTTCTGACACCGCCTCAGGGCTTCGCGCCACGACAACCTTGTGTCGCGCATCCGAAAATCCGACCGCCGAGTCGAGAGCGCCAGTCAAATCATCCGCCAAGATTAGCGCTTCCGTCATGATATTTTACCAATTTTACACATCTTACAAAGCAGCATACACGAAAATATGAAGGATTATCTACTTATAATTTAGATGGTTAAGCTAAAAATAAATTGAGGAGCCGCCAAGTCATTGAAACATATTTACCTATAGGTTATTTGTTGTCACAAGATCGCCATCCTGAGGAGGACCGAAAATGAGCGAACCAGTTGTCATCACCATGGGAGACCCCTCCGGCGTCGGAGCGGAGGTGACGGTCAAAGCCCTCGCCGATCGCGATGCAAACATGCGCGCTCAAACCATCGTCATTGGCGATCGCGACACGATGGAACGCGCCGCGAAAGTTTGTGGCGTGTCGCTTCCGATCCTGTCGCCTGACGACAACGGGGATGGCATTCGTGTGGAGCATGTCGCCGTCGAGGGGCTTCCCGGCGAGTTCGGCGTCCTGTCGCCCGCCTGTGGCGAAGCCTCGTTTCGCTACATCGAACGGGCCGTCGAGATGACCATGGGCGGACAGGCCGCGTGCATCGTAACGGCGCCCATCAACAAAGAGGCGCTGAACGCGGCGGGGCATCATTACGATGGACACACGGGCATGCTCGCGCATCTCACGGGATCGAAATCCTCTTGGATGCTTCTGGCGTCTGAACGACTGAACGTCGTCCACGTTTCAACTCACGTGTCGCTCAAAGACGCGATCACCCGTGCGACGACAGAGCGGGTTCTGGAAACGATCCGCACGGGTCACAAACACCTCAAACGCATGGGGCTTGAGGCTCCGCGCATTGCCGTTGCTGGGATCAACCCGCATTGCGGTGAGAACGGGTTGTTCGGTAACGAGGATGACGTGAGCATCGCGCCCGCCGTTGAGGCCGCCCGCGCCGAAGGGATCGACGTTCAAGGCCCGATTTCCGCGGACACCGTCTATCACCGTGCGTATCAGGGTGCCTTTGATCTGGTCATCGCGCAGTATCATGATCAGGGTCACATCCCGATCAAACTCGTCGCCTTTGATACGGCGGTGAATGTGTCGCTCGGCTTGCCGATTGACCGTTGCTCTGTCGATCACGGGACCGCTTTCGACATCGCAGGCACCGGCATTGCAAAGCATGACAATATGCTCTGCGCCCTCGACTACGCGGCCAAAATGGCCGCCGCCAAAAGGACCTGAGCCATGAGTGACCAAAAAGAAGCCTTCGTCGCGCTTGTGACCTGTTTCAACGATGACGAGACCATCAATTTTGAGGCCACCCGCGCACAGGTCCGCCGCCAGATCGAGGCGGGCAACAACATCATGTGTGCAGGCACGAATGGTGATTTCTCTGCATTGACCTATGACGAGAAAGTCCGCCTGTGCGGCGAAGTCGTGGACGAGGTTGGCGGCAAAGCCAAGGTGATCGTCAACGCGGGCATGCCCGCCACGTTTGAGACTATCCTCCTCGCCCGCGAATTCGACCGGATTGGCGTCGACGGGATTGCCGTCATCACGCCGTTCTTCATCGCCTGCACACAGGACGGCCTGATCCGCCACTTCACCTCCGTCGCGGATGCGGTCGACACGCCCATCTACCTCTATGACATTCCGGCACGGACCCAGAACCACATCGAACCGGAGACCGCGCGCACGCTGGCAAGCCACGGAAATATCGCGGGGATCAAGGATTCCGGCGGCGCGCAGGACACATTGGAAGCCTACATGGCTGTCGGGCGCGAGATTGACGGCTTTGACGTCTACTCCGGACCGGACCAGTTGGTGCATTGGTCTCTGACCAACGGGGCAAAAGGATGTATTTCGGGGCTTGGGAACGTGCTGCCGGATGTGCTTGCTCAGATCGTCTCTTGTGTGAATGCCGGGGATGAAGCGGGCGCCGCAGCAGCGCAGGACATCTACACGGCCTTCCGCACTGATCTGTACAAACTCGGCTTCCCGCCCGCTTTGGTCAAACGCGCGCTCTATCTGCGCGACCCCTCCGTCGGCGCCTCGCGCCAGCCCGCACTCTTGCCCGACCCCGCGCAGGATGCGGAGATCGATGCGATCCTGAAAAAATACGGTCGATAAAGCCAGAGAAATGGCAAACGCCAAACGCACTCATTCCGGCCGCCGTTTGAAAAATGGGCGGCCGGATTTATTTCAAATGTGATGTTAGTTCGGAGCCTCGACGAGAATCTTCACATGGGACTTCTCTGCGACAAGCGCTTCAAACCCTTCGGCAACAATGTCATCCAGAGCGATCCGCTTTGTCACCAACTGCTCCGCACTGAAATATCCCTGACTCATCAGGGCCATGACGGCGGGATAGACATTGCGATAGGCGATCGTGCCCTGCAACTGACGCTCTTTGAGCACGACTGTGTTCGGCTGGAAAGACGCTTCTTTTTCCCAGATCGAGACGACGAGCACCTGCCCCTCATGGCGGGTGGCATCGATGCACTGCGGCAGAACCTGCGGCACGCCGGTCACTTCGAAAGCCACATGAACCCCGTCAGACGCCGCGCGGATCTCTTCGACAGCATCCGTGGCGGTCGGGTCGATCACTGTGGTCGCCCCCAGATCCAGTGCTTTCTGCCGCCGCACCTCGGAGGGTTCAACGACGTAGATTTCGGACGCGCCCGCGACACGCAGCGCTTCTACAACCAATAGCCCGATCGGACCCGCGCCGAAGACGGCAGCCTTGTCGCCAGCCTTGATTTTGGACAGACGCACCGCGTGCAGGGCGACGGCCGCCGGTTCGACCAAGGCGCCCTGTTCCATCGACAGACCGTCAGGCATCTTGTGAACCATGCGCGCAGGGACAACACTGTGCGTCGCAAAGCCCCCATGCCCGCCGGATAGCCCGACGAACCCGAGAGAGTCGCAGAGGTTGTATTTACCCTCAAGACAGGCGGCACATTCTCCGCAGGCAAAGATCGGCTCGATCGCGACACGATCGCCGACGCTTAGGCCAGTCACGCCCTCACCGAGTTCTTCGACGACACCACAATATTCGTGCCCCATCGTGATCGGGGCCTTGTCTTGGCTCAGAGGGTGCTCTTCGTCCACGGGCACGAAAATCGGCCCGGCGAGATATTCGTGCAGGTCGCTGCCGCAAATCCCGGTCCAGGCCACCTTGACCTTCACCTCGCCCGCGGAGGGAGAAGGCTCGGGAATGTCCTCGACGCGGATATCTTTGACGCCATGCCAGCGTGCTGCTTTCATTATCATTCTCCTTGGTTCGTAAAGTTTGCGTCCGGGCCGGGAAGAAAGCCCGGACGCGCCATGTGCATCACGACAGGTGATGCACCTCCTGAAGGCCGTAGACAGGGGTTTCGATCCCCTCCAAACGGGCTTTCAATTGCAGGGCGAGATAGAGCGAGTAGTGCCGCGACTGGTGCAGGTTGCCGCCGTGGAACCAGAGGTTGTCCTGCTGGGTCGGCTTCCACATGTTGCGCTGTTCGCCCTCCCACGGGCCGGGGTCTTTGGTCGTATCGGACCCGAGGCCCCAGACCTTGCCAACCTTGTCCGCGACTTCCTGATTGATCAGGTCCGCAGCCCAGCCGTTCATGGAACCATAGCCCGTCGCCATAACCACGAGATCGGCATCGAGATGCGTGCCGTCGCTCAGGACCACGCCCGTCTCGTCGAAGCGGTCGACCTGACCTTTCACCAACTTCACCTCGCCATCAATGATGAGCTGGCTCGCGCCGACGTCGATGTAGTAACCGGAGCCGCGGCGCAGGTATTTCATAAACAGGCCAGATCCGTCGTCACCCCAGTCGAGCTCAAACCCCGCTTTTTCGAGACCGGCATAGAATTCGGCGTCACGCTCCTTCATCTGGTCGTAGAGCGGGATCTGGAACTCGTGCATGATCCGGTAGGGGAGCGAGGCAAAGACCATATCGGCCTTTTCCGTGGTCATGCCACTCGCGACGGCCTCTTCGGAGTAAAGCGCGCCGAGACCGATATCCATCAAGGTGTCCGAACGCACGATATGGGTGGACGACCGCTGGACCATTGTCACATCGGCATCCGCTTCCCAAAGTGCGGCACAGATGTCGTGGGCGGAATTGTTCGACCCCACCACGACCACCTTTTTGCCAGTCCAGGCATCCGGACCTTCGTGTTGCGAACTGTGCTGAATGGTCCCTTTGAAGATGTCCATTCCCGGGAACTTGGGAACGTTCGGTTTCCCCGACATCCCCGTGGCCAGCACCAACTGCGTCGGTCTTAGCGTGACCTTTTCGCCGTCGCGGTTCACCTTCACCGTCCAGGTTCCGGTGTCCTCGTCGTATTGGGCGCTCTCGACCTCGGAACGGGACCAGTAGTTGATCTCCATGACCTTGGTATACATCTCGAGCCAGTCGCCCACCTTGTCCTTCGGGGTGAAGACCGGCCAGTTGTCCGGGAACTTGATATAGGGCAGGTGGTCGTACCAGATCGGATCGTGCAGGCAGAGCGACTTGTACCGCGACCGCCACTGGTCGCCGGGTCGGTCGTGTTTGTCCAGAACGATGGTCGGCACGCCAAGCTGGCGCAGACGCGCGCCAAGGGCGATACCGCCCTGCCCGCCGCCGATGATCACAGTGTAGGGCTGGGTGGTGTAGCCGAGTTCGACCGCCTCTTCCTCTCGCTTTTCCTTCCATGATTTGCGGTTCTTGGCGGCACCGTGTTCGGCGCCCATCGGGCGACGCTTGCCACGGTTCTCCTCGAACCCCTTCAGTTCCTGAAGCGCAGTCAGCAATGTCCAGATGCGCCCGTCTTTCAGCCGCATCAAGCCCCATCCACGACCCACGGCCGTCTCGAACGTGACCCATGCCGTGATGACGCCGCCGTCCTCGACGGGAATTTCACCGGCCTGAATGGCGAAGCCCTGCGGCTTCGTATGTTTGAGCTGCGCGTTGAGCATGTCCTGAACGGCTGCAGACCCCTCCACGGTCTTCAGGTTCCAGGTCACTGCGACCAGATCGCGCCAATAGCTGTCGGTGGCAAAGAGTGCGCTCGCGGCCTGTGCATTGCCCTCCTCCAGGGCTGTGTTCAGGCTATCGAGCGTTTCCTGCACCTCGGCGGCAACAGTTGAGTCAAGCATTGCATTTCCTCCTCATGGGCAATGTGATGAGGAGAGTGTGACGAAGAGATTGGCCTCCGAGACACAGGAAACTGGCGAATATGATCGTCTTTCTGGTTGCGGCGACGCAGCATGTTGCACACGCAACGCCGCGCAACATGTCAGTCGGGGACACGCAACCCCGCTTTGCGAACGCGGCGCAAAACCGTCGACCGGTTAACCCCCAAACGCCGTGCAGCGCGGGCCATGTTCCAGTTGCATGCGTCGAGAACGGCTTCGAGGTCGAGATTTTCTCTGGTCTCTTCTGGCGCGGCGGGAAGATCAGGCAGATCAATCACGGTCGTCTCCGCCAGGGCGCAGGCGACGTCCAACACATTGCCGAGCTCGCGCAAGTTCCCCGGCCAGTCGCGCGCCAGCAACTCGGCCCGCGCCGAGGGGGTCAGGCGCATCTCTCCCCCGCTGCCGCGCCGGAGCAAACGGTCGATCAACCAGCCCAGATCCTGCCTTTCGCGCAGCGGCGGCAGTTCGAGGACAGCGCCCGCGAGTCTGAAGTAGAGGGCAGAGGGGATGTTCTCCTGCGCCATCAGATCAGTCCGCGCGAGGCCGGAGGTCGATATCGGGCGCAGGTCAGGATGCAGATCGAGATAGCCCGCCAGACTGCGGGCAACGTCGGGATGAAGGTCTTCAATCCGGCGCAGGAGGAGCGTGCCCTGTCCCGACTGACTGGAGAGCGCGTCACGCAAATCCCCGTCTCCAAGTCCTGCGCAGTCAAGGGCAAGGAAACCTCCGCGCCGCGATGCCATGTGAATGGCGCGGGCGAGTTTGGTCTTTCCGCATCCGCTCTCACCGCAGATCATCAGGGGGACTTGCGTTTGGGCAAGCCGCTCCGCCTGCGTCAACACGCGAGACAGGGCCGGGTCCCCACCAGTCAGAGTTGCGAGAACCCCGCCATATGCGTTCTTTCTTGTGCGGGTGGCACCGGCGTGCGCCCGACGAGGGGCCTGTGGCGCGATCGCATGACCAAACAAGGCGCCACCATCCTCCAGAGCAACAACCCGCTCTTCCGTAGGGCGATCGCGCATCAGGTCCGGTAGATCGTCAACACTCAACCCGAGCAGGCTATCAATCTGGGTTCCGATCAGGCTCTCGCCCGCTGACAACATTCGCATGGCGGCGCGCGTCGCACCGATGACCCTGCCCGATCCATCGAGCGAGATTGCCGCCTCAGGGTCCACATCGAGAAACTCAGGACTGGATGAGAGCCGCAGCACCCATTCGCGACGGCTGGTGGCCATGAGGTTCGCCATCTCGACCCGCCGCGCCGATGCCGTCGCCAAAGACATGGCAAGGTTCTGACTACTTTTGGGGCCCGGAGAGCGGAGCAGCGAAATGTCGAGGACGGCTGCAAGCTGTCCAAGACTGTCGTAGATCGGCGCAGATGTGCAGGACAGCGCCGTATGCGCGTTCCCGAAGTGGTCGTCCTGATGCACGGTGACAGGCTCACCCGTCACAATGCAAGCTCCGACTCCGCAGGTTCCGGCAATATCTTCGGACCAGTTGGAGCCGAGATACAGTCCCGCCCCGCGCAATTCATCGACGAACAACTCGTCACCGAAAAAGTCCACGCAAACCCCTTTGGCGTCCGTCAGCAAGAGAACGTAATTCTGTCCCGCAACCTGACGGAACAGGCTCTGCAGGCTTGAGCGCGCCGCGCCGATCATCCAGTCGGCTTGCTCTCGGTGGGCGCGGAATTCGCTCTCGGTGACGATGTGAGCGGGCTCATTCCGAGTTGGGTCCATGCCATAGAGTTCAACACATCTCCGCCAAGACGCATCTACGTAACTGTCCCGACCGGTCGCGCGTCCCTCCAGAACCCGCGCGATTTCCTCGACGTGATGAATTTCCGCCATGACAAAATCCTCCCGACCATGATGTTACATCGAAGGTCAGTGCTCGCGGCTTTCGACTTTAGTCGCAAGTTGAAAACCCAAGTTTTCCCTACTCTAGCAGATCGGCCATCCACACGCGTTCGAACTTCGCGCCGGCTTCCCGCTGAACATTCCGAACAGACTCGGAGTCCCGTGCTTCGTATTCGCAGATCATGCGCTTTCGGTCCTCGCTCCAATAGCTTCGCAGCCATGTGACATCGTATAGATCGAGACAGGGCGCCATCCGCTCTTCGGTTGCGGACAGGTCTTCCTGACTGAGTGGCGGCTCGAAATTCCGCTCGACAATGAACTTGGGCATGACGTGGTCCTTTCCGTTGGTTGCTAACTGTCGTGTCGTGCAGCGCGGGACAGGATATGTCGGACCCGTGCCGTAAAGGCTGGAGAAGAAGCGTCACTGGGCCATTCCAGAACGGCTTTCGGGTCGCCCACTGTCTCGCCGAGCAAATGCGCCTGCGCTTGGGCGAGCGCGCGTTCGTTGCTGTTGTCGATTGCATCGGCAACTGCATAGGCCCGTGTCGCCAATTCGACCGCGCGGCTCCTGTTCCCCTGACGGGCCTCTTTCTCCGCTGCGAGGTTGAGGGCGTAGGCGAGGTGGAACTTGTCATCGGCGCGTTCCAGAGAAATCAACGCAACATCAAGCGCCTCTGAATCGTCATGCGCCAATGCGAGGAATGTCTCTGCGAGCGGCGCCATCGCCCCTTCACCGATCTTGTCGGCGAGGGTCCGAAGATCCTCGGCAAACGCAATCGCGGACGGCGGCAGATCCCGCTCCAGAGCGATCATCGCGGCCCATGTCAGGCATTTGCATTCCCGCCAGCGATCTTCGTTGTCCCGAGCGAGGGCGAGGGCCGTGTCGAGCTTGTCCGCCGCCTTGGCGAGATCGCCCTGCCAATAGGCGAGCAGGCCCTGACTCCAGATGACTTCCACATCGGCAATCCCCTCTTCCTCGGCGAAGGCCCGCGCATCGCGGCAGAGTTCCTCGGCTTTCGGGACGTCCCGTCCAAGCTCGAGGAGACAGCGCGCGGAATTGGCCAGTTGTCGAACCCTCTTTTGAGCCTTCATCCGGCTGGCGGCGGAGGCCGCGCGCGCGGTGGCCCGGCTCGCCGCCTCCAGATCGCCAAGCTCCTGATAGAGAACGGACAGCAGATATTCTCCCTCCGCCACCTCGGGCGCCATGGCATGCTGGCTCGCCAACGATATCTGCGTCTCTAGTTCGGCCACCAGCTTTGGGAATTTTTCGGTCGAAGACCCTGACAACGCCAAAACCCGGCATCTGTAGAGCTGGATGAGGAGCGATATTCGCGCAGGTCCGGGGCCGAGTTTGCCCGCGTGAAAGAGCCCTTTGAGAGCGATTTCGGCAGCTTCCGCATTGGCGAGGGCGCGCAACGCGTGATCGCCCGCCAGCACGGCGGCCCGCGCGGCGAGTTCGTGACGATCGGACATCGCGGCGTGATGCATCACCTGCACGCTCTGATCTGGGGCCGTCTCCATGTCGCGGGCGAGCAGGTCGGCAATCCGGCCATGCATGAGCCTGCGCCTCGAGTGAGACAGCCGCTCATAGGTTGCATCGCGGATGAGATCGTGGGTGAACTCACAGGTTCCC
The DNA here is from genome assembly GCF_020165855.1 of Celeribacter litoreus. GTDB lineage: Bacteria > Pseudomonadota > Alphaproteobacteria > Rhodobacterales > Rhodobacteraceae > Celeribacter > Celeribacter litoreus. The sequence continues at coordinate 169,551 of NZ_JAIUFY010000007.1, forward strand.
CCGTCGAGCGACCGCGTGATCTCGTGGCGCTCCAACTCCTCGATCAGATCGAGCGCGGTTGAGACCTCAAGCCCTGATGCCTCGACCGCCTGTTCCATGGGAATACTGCGCCCGAAGACCGATGCCCAAGAGGCCAAATTGATGGCCGGTTGCGACAGGCGTTCGATACGGTTGGACAAGGCCTCATCCAGTGACGCCGATGTTGTCAAAACCGCATCCCGTTGCGACAGGACCCTGAGATAGAGGGGATTCCCCTGCGCTCTGCGCACGCATTCCTCAACCTCGCCCGTCATTTGCAAGCTACGCGCGAGCGTCAGAGCGTCATCCATCGAAAGCCCCGTCAGAGACAGGCGTCGAATACGATCCCCGAGGCCTGACAGGAGCGACTGCACGGCGTCGTTGTCATCAATCTCCCCCGCTCTGGCAGAGAGGCAGAACCGCACCGGCGCGGTTTTCAGGTTTCGAATGAGATAACTCAGCAACGCGCAAGACGACGGCTCCATCCATTGCAGGTCGTCCAGTGTGACCAAGACAGGACCGGTTGCGGCGAGTGCAGACAAGAACGCGCGGAATGGCTCGAAATGCTGTTCTTCGCTCCGGACCGTAGCCGTTTCGACGCGGTTCGCGAGCAGGTCTCGCAAGGCGTCTCTCAGGGTCGGGTCAATGTCATCCATCGACAGCGCGCGCAGGGCATCGCGCCAGAGGCCAAGTGGACGCAGACGCTCGACCTCGACCGCCCGCGCAGAGAGCCGCAGCGCTCCGGACTGCCGCCCGACTTCGGACAAAAGGGCCGATTTTCCGATCCCCGGCGCCCCGACGATCAAAACGATCTCCGCTGGCTCTCTTTCCAGAGCGTCCCTGATGAGCGCGAGTTCTTCCTGCCGCCCGACGAAACCGGTCGGCGCAGCGCGCTTTGACGGCGCAGCGCTGACCTCCCGCCCCTTTGGCGTCGCGGGGCGAATTGTGACTGGCGCGCGACACGCCTGATCCAGCGCCGAGGACGGTTCAATGCCCAACTCTGTGCGAAAAATTTTGCGACATTGCGCGGCCTGCGCAGCCGCATCCGCCGCGCGCCCGAGCGCCAATTGCAACTCGATCACACGAATATGGGCCGCCTCGTCGAAAGGGTTCAAACCGACCAGCTTGTGCGCGAACTCGAGCGCTTGTTGCGGGTCGTGGCGCGTTCGGGACAGGAGCGTTGTCAGGAGTTGCTCGTGGAGCCGCCCCAAACGCGAGCGCTCGGCCTGACACCATTCATGGAAGCCGTAGCATTGGGGCAGGTCGAGCCCGTTGAGAAACTCGCCCCGCAAGAGCGCCTGTGTTCGCATCAGCTCATCTGTCGGGGCGCTGTCGAATTGGTTCGAGACCGCTTCGACCATCGCGACGTCGGTCGCGATCATATCCCGTCGCAATGCCACGGTATTGCGATCCGCGACCAACCGCTCCGGTCCGAGTGCCGTGCGTATCTTGCTCAGGCTCCAGCGCAACGCGGCGCGCGGGTCCTCTGCATCTTCCCACAAAAGATCGCATAACTCGCTGCGCGACTGCGCCCGCTCGCTCGACAGCAGATAGCCCAAGAGGCCGCGCGTCTTTTTCGACGCGGGAAGCGCGATGTCCCGACCGTCATCCGAAACGCGCAGGTGACCAAACAACTCTGCCCGAAGCACGACCGTTTGAACGTTTTCCCCCGCAATCGGCAAATTCCCCGTCCTTTCAAACGCTGGTTCAAACGATCCGCTGAGATGGTGAATGCGTCAACAACGAAGTCGTTTGGCCTCTGGCCTCAACAAGGAGACCCACTATGACCATAACCCAATTCGACCCCGTCGCCTACAAACGCGCAACCACCCGCCAGTGGCAGAACGCTGCCAAAGCGTGGAGCGGCTGGGGCGAAACGCTCCGCGAATGGCTTGGCCCCGCGACTGAAATCATGATCGACAGCGCCGAAATTCGCGAAGGTGCGAGCGTGTTGGACGTGGCTGCCGGTGCGGGCGATCAGTCCATGCAAGTGGCCGACCGGGTCGGCGCGGACGGCTACGTTCTGGCCACCGATATTTCCTCCAACATCCTCGATCACGCCGCCGCCAATGCCCGTGCAAACGGCTACGGCCAGATCGATTTTCAGGTGATGGACGGCGAAGAGCTCATGACGGCTCCGGAGCGTTTCGACGCCGTCGTCTCGCGGGTCGGCTTGATCTACTTCCCCGACCAGATGAAGGCGCTCGCCGGTATCCACAGGGCGCTGAAGCCGGGCGGATGGTTCTCCGCCATCGTCTATTCGACGCCGGAACGGAACGGGTTCTTCTCGATCCCCGTCGGCATCATCCGCAAGGCCGCAGACCTGCCGACGCCCGCCAAAGGGCAGCCCGGCCCGTTCAGCCTCGGCCAGCCCGGCGTTCTGGCCGCACTGCTGGCGCAGGCAGGGTTCACCAACATTCGTGAACGGACAATCGACGCCCCGCTGAATCTGCCGCGCGCGTCCGATTGCGTGCGTTTTGAACGGGAAAGCTTCGGTGCGCTGCATGAGATGCTGAAGGGCCTCGGCGCGGAAGAGCAAGCCAACGTCTGGGCGGAGATCGAAACCGCGCTTCAGACCTTTGAAAACGGGACCGGCTTTTCCGGCCCCTGCGAATTGATCGTCGTCGCCGGTCAGAAGTGACCCGTCAAAACAACGTCCCACTCAGGAGAAAAACAATGTCGAACAAGATTGCCGTCATCCAGACCCCGCCCGTCCTTTTGAATCTCGAAAAATCCATGGAACGTGCCGTCGCCAGCATCGAAGAGGTCGCTGCAAACGGTGCCGAGTTGGCCGTCTTCCCCGAGGCCTTCCTGCCCGGATATCCAACCTGGATCTGGCGCCTGCGCCCGGGGGGCGACATGGGGCTCTCCAGCACGATCCACCGTCGGCTGCGTGAAAATGCCGTCGATATCGGCAAGGGAGATCTCGCGCCGCTTTGCGACGTTGCCGCGAAACACAACATCACCGTGGTCATGGGAATGAGCGAGGTGGACGGCGAATTCAGCGGCAGCACGCTCTACAACACTGTCGTCGTCATCGGACCGGATGGCACCCTGCTCAATCGCCACCGCAAACTGCTCGCGACGAACCCGGAACGTATGGTCTGGGGGCATGGCGATGCGAGCGGGCTGCGGGTCATCGACACACCCGTAGGTCGGATCGGCACGCTTCTTTGTTGGGAAAACTACATGCCGCTTTCGCGTTTTGCGCTCTACGCGCAGAACCTCGACATCCTTATCGCGCCTACTTGGGATTGCGGTGAGGGCTGGTTGGCCTCGATGCGCCATATCGCCCGCGAGGGTGGCTGCTGGGTCGTGTCTCTGGCCACCGCGCTCAACGAACGCGACATCCCCGAAGACTTCCCAAGCCGCGATGAGCTGTTCGGCGAGGACAGCTGGGTCTGCGATGGCGATGCCGTTGTCATGGAGCCCTTCGGAGGCCCGATCGCGGGTCCGCTCCACCGCAAGCAGGAAGTTCTCTACGCCGAAATCGATGCGTCTCAGGCGGCTTCGGCCCGCCGGTCGCTCGATGTGGCCGGTCACTATGGACGTCCCGATATCTTCAACCTCTCGGTCAACCGCGCGCCCATGCAGCCGGTGTCCTTCACCGATTAACCCCGCAGTCAGAAAAGGAGACATGTCATGACCCATGCAACCCACAAAGGACAGTGCTTTTGCGGCAGTGTGAAATTCGAAGTCACCGGAGCGCCCGAAGGTATGGGCTATTGCCACTGCGAAAGCTGCCGGAGCTGGTCAGCCTCACCGGTCAACGGCTTTACATTGTGGAAGCCGGAAAGCCTCACGATCACGGAAGGTGCGGAATATGTGGGCGAGTACCACAAGACGGACAACAGCCACCGGAAGTTCTGCACCAAATGCGGCGGCCACCTGATGACCGACCATCCGAGTATGGGGCTCGTGGACATCTACTCGGCCATGTTGCCCGATCTTGATTTCGAGCCGGGGCTGCACATCAACTACAGCGAAAAAGTGCTGGCCATTCCGGACGGTTTGCCAAAATTCGCGGACCTGCCCGGTGACTTCGGCGGATCGGACCAGCAACTTCCGGAATAGGACGGCGATCGCGTTGAAAGGCAAAGCCCCACCGAAAAGCAAAGGGCGACCGCGGTTTCACCCACGGTCGCCCATACTTACAGGAGGCCACGCCCTACCCCGCCAATTCCTGTTGCTTTGCCTTCCGGAATTTCCATCGCTGTACCAGCACTGCGATACCCCCGGGCTCGTAGAGCATCATGCCGATGGCTGCGGCGCCGAGGATGATCATGTAGATCGGTCCGTATCCCGAGAGGTTTTCCCGCAGCAGCACGAAGAGAACGGCCCCGATGATCGGCCCGATGATCCGGCCCATACCACCGATCACGACCATGAAGATGATGAACACCGTCCAGTCCGTGAGGCTGAAAGAACCGCTCGGATTCACCCGCAGTTTTTGCAGCGTGTTCACGGCCCCGAGGAGCGACAGAAACGCGCCGGAGACAACAAAGAGCATCGCCTTCACCGCGTTCGGGTTGACGCCGAGTGCCATGGCCGCCGTTTCATTGTCCCGCATCGCACGGAGCGAGTAGCCACGGCGCGAATGCATCACGAGGATGATGAGGAAGATCACGAGCACCAGAATGGCGAAGCTCAGCCAGTAGATGTTCTCGACCCGCGTCGAGGTGCTCGCACCGAAGGCTTTCACAATCTGGGGGCGTAAACTGATGCCCGAGCCGCCGCCAAAGCCCGGCAGTTTGCCGGCCACCAGCATAAAGACTTCGGCCAACACCCAACTGCCGATCGCAAAGTAGGCGACGCGCATACGGCTCAGGATGGCAAAGACCGGAAGCGACAGCAACGCGCCGAAGGGCAGCGTCAAAGCCATGCTCAGAAACGGGTTCAGACCCAGATGCGTCGTGAGACCGAAGAAGGCATAGCCCCCCGCCCCGACGAAGGCGTGCTGCCCGATGGAGACAACGCCGCCGAAACCCGCCAGCAGGTTCCACAACTGGGCGACGGCCATGATGATAAACAGGTCGGTCAGATAGCGCATGGTGCCGTTGTCCACAAAGAACGGGAGCGGAACCATGACGGCGACAGAAAGACCAAGGACTGCGAGAGGAAGTTTTTGGGATCCAGAAGTCATGATTTCACCCGTCATTCTTTGGGAACAGGCCACGCGGGCGGACGATGAGCAGGATCAGAAAGACCAGATGGCCGGACAGCACCTGCCATGAGGCATCAATCTGAGCGCCCACCATTTGCGCGATGCCGATGATGATACCGCCAACCAAAGTGCCCCACATGGACCCGAGGCCGCCGATGACAATCGCCTCGAAAGCCGTCAGCAGTCGGGTCGGACCGCTCGCAGGATCAAAGTTGCCGCGCACGGCCATGAGCATCGCCGCAATCGCAACGGTCAGCATCACGATCACAAACGCCTTGCGGAAGACCGCACGTGTATCGAGACCGAGCATGGCGGCGTTCGCTTCGTTATCCGAAACAGCCCGCAGGGCGCGACCGAAAGAGGTGCGATAGATCATCAACTGCAACCCTCCGATCAGGGCCACCGCGACACCGAAAATCAAAAGCGAGAAGACGCCGACATGCAGGTTGGGCAGGATTTGGACACTCGCTTGCTCCAGCTTACCAATGCTGAGTTTCTGAGGGTCCGCGCCGAACCCCAAGAGCATCAGGTTCTGCAGGATAATCGACAGGCCGAAGGCCACGAGAAGCGGGATCAACGGATCGTGCCGCGGGACGAACTCAAACAGTCCACGCTGGAGCAACCAGCCCATTCCCCCGGCCAAGAGCAGCACCAACGGGGCCGCCACGATGATCGAAATCCCGAAAAACTCGGTCACTGTCAGTCCGACATAGGCAAGCACGACGATCAGATCGCCATGCGCAATGTTCACGATCCGCATGACGCCGAACACGAGACTAAGGCCGAGCGCGTAGAGGGCGAAAAGGCCACCCAACAGCGTGCCCTGCACAAGAGTATTAACCAGTTCCACGTCTACCTCCCAAAATACGCTTGTGCGACTTGATGTTCGTCTGCTTCGCTGGACGCGCCAGACAAAGACACATGCCCCTCAAGGAGGCAGTAGTACCGGTCGGAAATCTCCAACGCTTTGCGCATGGCCTGCTCGACCACGAGGATCGCGAGACCTTCGGACGCGAGCTTGATAAGCTGTTCGTAGAGGCGACCGATGATGGTCGGGGCGAGGCCGAGGCTAATTTCATCGCACAAGAGCACACGCGGATTGGTCATCAGCGCCCGCGCAATCGCGATCATCTGCTGCTGGCCACCCGACAGCATCGTTCCCGAGATATGGCGCTTGGGCACCAGATCCGGAAAGAGGTCGTAAATCCGGTCGAGCGTCCACGGATCACCGCCGTGCACCTGTCCGAGTTGCCCCCCCAAGAGAATGTTTTCTTCCACGCTCAGGGATGGGAAAATGCGCCGTCCTTCCGGCACGAGACCAATCCCCGCGCGGGTAATCTCCGGCGGGTTCAAACCCAATAGCTCACGCCCGTCTAGCGTAATGCTGCCGCGCCCCTCGCCTTCGGTGCCGCAAATGCCACGAATGAGCGAGCTTTTCCCGGCCCCGTTAGCACCGATGACGGCGACGATTTCACCGGCGTCGATTTCGATGTCCATGCCGTGCAAGGCGGCGAACTGGCCGTAATTCAGGTGCAGGTCCCGAATGCTTAACAGTGAACTCATGCCTCTGCCTCCGCGCCGAAATAGAGACGGCGCACTTCGGAATTCTCCAAAACGTCGTCGATCTGGCCGCGCACGATAATGTGCTTGTCCGCGAGGACGGCGACTTCATCGACAAAGCGCGTGAGCGCATGCACGACATGTTCGATCCAGATGACGGCAGTCTCGCGCCCCACGACCTTTTGCAGAATGTCCAAGAGCGTTATGCATTCCGCCTCGGTCAAGCCGCCTGCAATCTCGTCGAGCAGCAGAAGCTTGGGCTTCATCGCAGCCGCTTTCGCCAGTTCCAGACGCTTGAGGTCCAGCAGCGCCAAGGACTTGGCCAATTTGTCCCGATGCTCGCCGAGTCCGGTCATGTCGAGAATTTCATGCGCTCGTTCGCGCGCATCATGTAGCCCAAGACCCGCGCCGCTCGTGCATCCGACGATGACGTTTTCGGCAACGGTCATGTCGCCAAAGGGCTGCGGGATTTGAAAGGTGCGCCCGATGCCGAACCGGCAGGCATCCCACGGCTTCATCTGAACAAGGTTGCGCCCCTGATAGATCATCTCGCCGCCGGACGGGCGATGCAGTCCGGAGATCAGGTTGAACATCGTGCTTTTGCCCGCGCCGTTCGGACCGAGAATGCCCAGACGGGCCCCCGGTTCGAGCGTGAGGCTGACATCCTTGAAGACCTCGATGCCGCCAAAGGCTTTCGAGACCCCTCGAAGTTCGAGAAGTGGTTCCAAGATTATCTCCATCGAGTTGGAAAGAGGCCCCTCAACCCGCCGATGCGGGTTGAGGGAGAGACTCAATACGTCAGAGGCTGAACTTCGCCCTGGACGGGAACCTCTGGCGCAAACTCGTTGTCGCAGATGACGAGGCTCAGAGGGTACTTGTCCCCCTTGACCCATTGGCCACCTGCCGTCGGCGTCATGCAGGTGTTCGGGAGCGGACCGGTCTGGAAGTTGATCGGACCCACGACAGAAACCATGTCGGTCTCGTTGAATGCGGCCTGAATCGACTCCGGATCATCAAGATCCTGCACGCGCTTGAGACCATCGAAGATCACCTCGAAGAGCGAGTGACGATAGGCGAGCGGCATGGACCACTGACGACCGGAGGCAGCCTCATACTCGTCAGCAAGTTCCTGAGAACTTTGACCCGTCATGGTGGAGGCATACGGATAGCTTGGCGCCCACCACACTTCGGTGATCAGACCTTCTGCGCGCGCGCCGAAGGGTTCGATCGCGGCCGGGAATTGAACGGTTTTGCCCGCATAGACCAGCTTGGGCTGGAACTGCTGCTGCGCGGCCTCGTTCCAGAAGGTCGTGAATTCCGGCGGCGGAATAACACCGTAGATCAGGTCAACGCCGTCAGCTTTGAACTGCGATACGGCAGCCGCATAAGAACTCAGCGGCATATCGAAACGGCCCGGATCAGACAGACCGTATCCAAGACTATCGAAAAGGGCCGGATAGCTTTGGGCGAAGGCATTGCCGTCACCATCGTTCGGCCACAGCGCCCCGACCATCTTGTCGGACGCAATCTGACCGAACATGTTGAGGTTCGTGCCCGCCGACTGGGTCCCGGAGAAGAAGAAGTGGTTCGTCCACTCAAAGCCGACGTCGGGGTCACCACCGCGCGCCTGGAAATAGGGTTCGAGCGGCGTGTCGTTGGTCACGCAGGGCACGCCGTTGAGTTCACACATGTCGGACACCGGCACGGTCGTTTCCGGAGTGGCCGCTGCGATCATGAGATCAACGCCTTCGTCGAGGATCAGCTCGGCTGCCACTTCAGACGCGCGGTTCGGGTTCGACTGACTATCACGCAAAAGAATTTCAAAAGGAATTTGGCGCCCGTCGATGTCGAGCTTGCCGCCAGTTGCCTTTTGCACCTGACCAAGCACGAAATCCACGTGCTCAGAGAAGAATGCCAAAGGGCCGGTCTGCGGCATGACCATCCCGATCTTGATGGTCCGCCCCGCGGCAAATGCAGGGCTGTAAAGACCGACCGCCGCCGCAGAGGCCGCCCCAGCCTTTAGAAACCCCCTGCGATTCAGGTGGGTTAAGTTGTGCGTTTTCTTAGTCATAGTTTTCTCCTCTGGTGGTTTCCCGGTCTCCTCCGCCGGGAATTCCTTTTCAATCAGGCGACCGAGTACCCGCCGTCCACGGGGATGCTGACGCCTGTGATGAAATTGGATGCGGCGGACGCCAAAAAGATTGCGACCCCCGCCAGATCTTCGGGCTCGCCCCAACGGGCGGCTGGTGTGCGTGCCAGCACCCGTTCGTTCAGGCCTTCCATCTCGCGACGCCCTTGGGCGCCGAGGCCCGTGTTGATCCAACCGGGCAGGATCGCGTTGACTTGAATACCTTGTTCGGCCCAGGCCACGGCGAGGCTCTTGGTCAGCTGCACCACGCCCCCCTTGCTGGCGGCATAGGCGGGCACTTCGCCCGCGCCGAAAATCGAATACATGGACCCGATGTTGATGATCTTCCCTCCACCGTCGCGCAGGTGCTCGTAGGCGAGTTTCGACAGATGGAAGACGCTGCGAAGATTGACCGAGACGTTGAGGTCCCATTGCTCCATCGTCATCTCTTCGGGCCGACAGTGAATGCCAATGCCTGCGTTGTTCACGAGGATGTCGAGACGTCCGAAGCGCTCCAGCGTCTTGGTGATCAGCCCTTCGGCCTGCTCCGTCGAGGTCACATCAATGGCGAGCGCCATCGTTTCTGCAGACGTGTCTGCGGCCAGTTTCTCTGCGACAGCTTGCGCTGCGTCGCCGTTCAGGTCCGCGATGACAACATTCGCACCTGCGGTGGCCAGAGCCGTCGCGATCCCGAGACCGATGCCAGATGCACCGCCGGTGACGACAGCAACGCGTCCCGACACATCAAAAAGTGTGCTTTCCATATTTCCTCCAATTCGGTTTCAGCCGTTCGGCTGTACCAAAATCTTTATTTCTTCCGGTCTGCCCAAAAGCGCCTCGAAGCCGTCCTTCACAGCTTTGTCCAAGGGCACCTTTCGGGTGACGATTTGCGAGGGCTCGAACCGGCCCGACGCGATGTGTTCGATGAGGTCCGGGTAGCAGTCACGATACCCGAGCGTCGTCAACAGGCTCACTTCCCGATTGACCATGTCGAAGAGGTTCATCTGGGCCGTCTCAACGAAGAGGCCCGCGAGAATAACTTTGCCGCCTTTCCGCGTCGCTTTGAGCGCAGCATCGAGGGCCGCTTGCACGCCGACCGCCTCGAACACCACGTCGAAGTGATCAGGCGCGAGCGCCTCGTCACGCGGTGAGAACGCCGTGTCCGCCCCCAATGCCAATGCTTTGGCACAACGGGCCTCGGACATATCGGTCGCAACAATCTCGGACGCGCCGAACAGCTTCAGAAGCTGGACCAGCAGCAGACCAATTGGTCCTGCCCCAACCACAGCACAGCGTGCACCGTAGACTTCCCCTGCACGGTTGATCGCGTGGCGCGCGACCGCCGCAGGTTCAAGAAGCGCGGCATCATCGAATGACACCCCGTCCGGTAGTGTGTGCAGCATATACGCGGGAACGACGGCCTCTTGTGCCATGCCGCCATGCCCCATCAATCCGGCAAAGCCCCAATCGTCGCACAGATGGTAATCCCCGCGAACGCAGGCTGTGCATTCGCCACAACGATACTCGGGCTCGACCGCGACACGATCACCGACCGCCACAGATCGCACGTCAGACCCGACCTCAATGACGGTTCCGCAAAACTCGTGTCCGATCACGAGCGGAGCCTTCACACCGGAGAGCCGATGGGGCATTTCTGTCGGGATTGCCTGTGGCCCCTGCGCGTATTCATGAAGGTCACTTCCGCAAATCCCGCAGTAAGCAACAGCCAAACGCACCTCGTCCGGTGAAAGCGGAGGACGCTCACGCGCCTCCACCCTCAAATCACGTTGCCCATGCCACTGGACGGCGAGATGGTTCACCGGAGCAGACCATCGATGTAATCTGCACCGAGCCCGACTTTTTCGTAATGCTCACGGCACATTTTCAGGTAGTCGTGGACATCCATGTAGCCGTCGACTTCGCCGTCTTCGTCGAGCCAGAGCAACGGGCCCTTCACAATGAAGAACGCGCGCATCGGATCCGGATGGTCATAGGCGACAAGTGTGTGACCCTCGCCCGGGGATTCATAGATGAAGTCACCTGCGGTCGCGGTCCAGTCATGCTCCAGATAGCCCCACTTGCCGCTGATCGTGTAGGCGAACACTTCGTGCGGGTGATAGTGACGGTTCACGAGACCCGCCTCTTTCGCCATCAGGATATCGCACCATTTGTTCTGGCTCGGCGAAATCCAGAGCGGGCGCGAGGAAACGGTGTCGGTGAAAGGAACAAAATATTTTTCGTCTGCGTCGGCAACATTGCTCGTGTAGACATCGCGACCGGCGTCCGGTTTGAACACCTCTGCGATGGGTTTAATATCTTTCCAAAACTCGTTTACAGCAGCTTCGGGCATTTTTCCTCCAATGGTATTATGCGGCGACCACGGATATTCCGAGGCCCCCTATGAACTTGTGAAACGGCATCTGGCGGTATTCGGGCCCCAGCCCGAGCACCTCCTTGACGTGTTCGATGCCACGCAGCGCTTTTTGACTGTGCGTGCGCATGAGTAATTCCGCGGCCATCGCATCTCCCGTGAGGAGCGCCGTCAGCACGTTCTGGTGCTCGGCCATTCCGGATTGCACGGTCTCGGTTGCAAACTTGCGATCAGACGCAAAGACCACGCGGTTGATCTGGACTGGCATGTAGGCAAGCGTCTCGATCGAGCGCAGAAGGCTCTGATTTTCCGTCTCGGCAACGATTGTGTCATGAAAGGTCCGGTTCGCTGCGGAGTGAGCCTCAAGAAAGCCGTCCGACAGTTCCACGTGACGCGCGAGCTGGCTATAGTCCTCGACACTGCGCTCAAGCGTTTCGCGCACGGCCTCATCGATACCGTTCCGCGCCAACATGCCTGCGGCAGCCCCCTCCAGAACCGAGCGCACCACATTCGCGCCCCACACGTCATCGACAGTGATGCCGCGCACGGTGTAGCCGCGGTTGCTCTGGCCGATGACCAGGTTTTGGGCGGCAAGCTGCAAAAAGGCAGCCCGCACTGGCGTCCGCGACACACCTAGTGTGTCGCAAACCATTTTTTCCGTCAGCCTCTCTCCGGCGTCGAAATCGCCGTTAAGGATCATGCTGCGCAACTTGCTATATACGGTTTGCTCTTGGCTCATATGTATACAATGTTGCGATTCCTGAAATCGATCAATACCTTTTTTTGAAATAAATGTATTTATAATCGGTATATCCGGCAATTTTCCGGATTATAGCCAAAATAATGTATACACTTTTGGGCGGCGCCAGAACATGACTCGACCGGCCCAGCCCACATTTGCGGTGGGATGGAGCGCGAGATCTGGCAATTAAGTGAGGGAATCTAAAGGGGCGGCCTACAGGTTGTAGGCGTTAGAGGCTGCGTCGGGAAATGGCCGGCTCCGATCCTAGCCGGCCCTCTTCGCACATGGCCTCTTAGCTCAGCCCGACGAGCACGCGCAGCAGGTCGGATCGCCGAAGCATCCCGACGAACTGTTCACCATCGAGAACCGGAAACACACGATGAGGATGGTTGAGAAAGGCTTCTGCGGCGGTGGTGATGTCTGCATTTGCCGAGAGCGTCATCACGTCCGACGTCATGAAATCCGCAACTGTGCCTTTCCACTCCTGATAGTAACTCGCGTTCAGAGCCGGACGGAAACAGTCCTTCTGGCTCAGGATGCCTTGCAGCACGCCGCTCTCGTCCAGGACGGCCCCCGCAGCGCCGCGTTCCTCAATGAGTACCGCCACGGCACGACGAATGGGCATGTCGGGTGTGAATACCGGCAGATCATCCCGCACGATATCTCTGAGTGTCTGAACAGGGCTCATCGGCTTTCCTCCCCGAGTTTGTGAGGACACCCTTCACAGGCGATATCTTTGAGACAGGCCATGCCGCCACAAGAGCCTTTCACCGGACCGCGCCCGAACAAAGACCCGAGGGCGAGCCCTCCGACGGCGAGGAGAATGATGACGAGGCCGAGGACAAGTTCCATATCCGCGCCCTCAAACCATATGGCGATCGAAATCGCCTGTCGTGGTCGCGGACAGCCCTGTGTCCGACGGATACAGGAACAGCGCCGACAGCCCGTTCTGACGCGCGAGTTCCGGCCCTTGCTCTCCGGCGGCCATCAATGCCGTGGCCCAACCGTCCGCGATCATGGCCTCCGGCGCGAGCACGGAAACCGAGATTGCCCCGCCCTCGACAGGCGTTGCGCGGCGCGGGTCGATGATGTGGCTGTAGACGTGGTCCCCAAGCGTATAGCTCTGCGCCCGAAGACCGGATGTGGCGACCGAAAAACCGGACGGGAGCCGTAGTCCTGCGGCGGGGCTGAGGGCTCCGACCCGCGGGTCCTCGACAGCCACTTGCCATGCACGACCCGACGGATGCTGCCCGCGGCTTTTCAACTCGCCACCCAAATCAATCAGGACATCCGAAAGTCCGGCCTGCATAAGATAGCTGTCCAAGAGATCGAGCGCGCGTCCCTTCGCGATGCCGCACAGATCAAGGGTCAGCCCCGAGATCTCCTTGCGCAATTGATCGCCTTCTGTTGCGATGCCAGCCCACGTTCCGGACGTGCCGCCCGTGATCCGGCCAAACCCCCATTGCGCGACCAAGGGGCCAACCGTGGGATCAAACCGGCCACCGCTGTCGCGCGCGATCTCCAATGCTGCGCGGGTCACAAGGGCCGTCTCATCAGACACACGGCAGGTATCGGTGCTTCGGTTGAAACGGGACACATCGCTGTCCTCGCGCCATGGCGACATCTGGGCGTCCACCTCGGCCAAGAGACGGTCGATGGCGGCGCGATGCGGCTCAAGCGGCACATCAGAGGGCGCGGTCACGCGCCAATGGCTCGCGAAAGCGCGGCCCTCCATGCTGTGCGTCGGAGAAAGACTGCCTGCCTGTGCCATGCCAGCGCAAAGCGTGGCGCCGCTGAGGGCAATCATCTGACGGCGGGTAAAATCATGGCGCATGGGTCAGCCTCCGAAGTCATCATTGTAGATGGAATCTGGTTCCACGCCCAGCTTGGCGAGCGTGTTGAGGACCGCCGAGATCATGACCGGCGGACCACAGAGATAATATTCGCAATTCTCGGGTGCGGGATGTTTAGACATCGCGGCACGCACGGTGTCGTGGATAAATCCGGTTTCGCCGCGCCACCTGTCCCCCGGTGCAGGGTCGGACAGGGCGGGGGTCCATGCAAAGTTGGGGTGCTCTTTGGCGATGGCTTCGAATTCCTCGACGTAGAAAAGGTCCGCCGCCGAGCGCGCGCCGTAGAAATAACGCATGCTGCGCGTCGTACCCTTGCCGATCTGTTCGTGGATCATGGCCCGCAGAGGCGCCATCCCAACGCCGCCACCGATAAAGACCATGTCGCGTTCTGTGGGCTGGACATGGAACTCTCCGAACGGCCCCGACGCGGCCACTTCGTCGCCCGGTTTCAGGGAAAAGAGCCACGACGACACCGCTCCCGGCGCGATGTCATGCTCTTTGCCTGCGGGCGGCACGGCGAGGCGGATGTTGAACACCGCCTGTCCGACATTGGCGGGGGTGTTGGCGATGGAATAGGCGCGTGTAACCGGCTGATCGGAAGAGGCCGTCATCGTCGGCCAATCGGCGAGGTCCCATGTCTGGGCAAAGGCCGGATCTACGTCGATATCTGCGAAGTCGAGCCGGTAGGCCGGCGCGGTCAACTGCATGAAGCCACCAGCACGGAAGGAAAACGGCTGCTCTGCCGGCAGTTCGAGAACCAGTTCCCTGATGAGAGGGGCAAGCTGTCTGTTGGACACAACGCGGCATGTAAATCCGGTCGCTCCGAGGAACTCTTGTGGCACCGTCACTTGGCATGGGCCGCGCAGGGTTGTCTGGCAGGCCAGTCTGACATGGGCCTTGCGCTCTGCCGCAGAAAGAATCCCTTTCTCCGTCGCGATCGCGGTGCCCGCGCCCTCCCCGTTCACAACGACACGGCACAGCCCGCAGGTGCCCGATCCGCCACAGGCCGCCGGAATACCGATGCCGGAGCGGTGCAGAACGCCCAAGAGCTTTTCGCCGCGCTGCACATCGAGCTTTTCGGTGTCGTTCACCGTGATCTGAAGTGCTTCAGCAGGCACAAGCTTTTGCCGCGTCAAAAGCAGGACAACGGTCAGCGCAATGACCAGCCCGATGATGATGATGGCTCCGAGAACAATCTCCGTCATGACGCCACCATCTGTGCAAAGGCGGAAAAGCCGAGGGACATCATTCCGGCGAGGATGAAGGTGATGCCCAACCCACGCAGCCCTTCAGGGATGTGCGCATAGGCGAGGCGCGCGCGGATCGCGCCGAGCATGATGACAGAGACAGCAAAACCTGTGCCCGCCCCGAGACCGAAAACGGTGGACTCGGCCAGCGTATAGCTGCGCTCGACCATAAAGAGGCTGCCTGCGAGGATGGCGCATTGCACGGTCAGAAGCGGCAGAAAGACCCCGAAAGAGGCGTAGATAGCAGGGAAAAAGCGATCCAGAACCATTTCGAGCAACTGAACCGTGGCCGCGATGACGCCGATAAAGGCAATCAGTTTGAGATAGGACAGATCCGTCTCCGGCAGGCCCGCCCATGCCCACGCGCCGGGCGCGAGGAGCGCGGTGTAGATCAGATGATTGAGCGGCACGGTAACCCCCATGACCGCAACCACGGCGATCCCGAGGCCCGCGGCAGAGCCGGTTTTTCGCGACAGCGCGATGAAAGTGCAGAGGCCCAAAAACAGGGTGAGCGGCATGTTCTCCACAAAGGCCGCGCTCAGGAACAGAGAGACAAGATCATTCATGACAGGTCCTCCGGTTTGTCCGGCGACAACAGATCAATGGTTTCCGCCTGTGCGGGTAGGAGGGTGCGAATGGCCCAGACCAATCCGCCCAGCAGAAAGAACGCAGACGGCGCCAAGAGCATCAGGTTAAGGGGCGTATACCACCCGCCCTGATCGACCGTTTGAAAGACCTGAACCCCGAGCAGCGATCCGGCCCCGAAGAGTTCCCGAACCGATCCGATCACGACCAGAACGACGGAATACCCAAGCCCGTTGCCCAAAGCGTCCACCATCGACCGCCCCGGCGGGTTGTGGCGGGAAAAGGACTCCGTGCGTCCGAGCACGAGACAGTTCGTGGTGATCAGGCTGACAAAGACCGACAATTTTTGGCTGATCTCGAACAGATAGGCCTGAAGGATCTGGTCGATCACGATCACAAGCGAGGCCACGATCACGATCTGGACGATCAGGCGGATCGAGCCGGGAATGTGGTTGCGGATCAGGCTGATGAGACCGGCGGACATCACGAGGACCGCCGTGAGTGCGGCCGACATGGTGAGAGCCGTCGCGACAGAGGTCGTCACCGCCAATGCGGAACAAATCCCGAGAATTTGCAGGGTCACGGGATTCTGGTGGACCAACGGGTCTGTCAGGGTGTTCCAGAGACTTGCGCGGGCGGGCATGGGTCAGAACTCCCCACGCTGGATGGCGTCGATCAGAGGGCCGTATCCATCGGGGCCGAGCCAGAAACGCATGATCCGCGTCACGGCGCTTGAGGTGCGCGTCGCCCCTGTGATCCCGTCAACCTCGAACTCGCTGCTCGCGCGTCCTTTGGCGACGGCAAAACGCACAGCGCCGCTTGCGTCCGCGATCTCTTTCCCGCGCCATTGCGAAAGCCACGCAGGTTCCTCGATGCGTCCGCCCAGACCGGGGGTCTCGGCTTGGGCCAAGACGGCCAGACCCGCGATGGTGTTCATGTCCGCCCTGAGCGCGAGAATGGCATCAATCGGGGCGACATAGCCTGCCCCGCTGATCGGCAGCAGCGCGAGTGAAATTTCGCCGTCCGCCCCGCGCAGGAAGTAGATCTGCGCGTAGTTCGGGCGCTGCCCGAGACCGGCGAGGTCCTGCCCTTCGGAGAGACCCGTCCAGTTCGCATTGTCCTCCAGCGCAGCGGAGAGAGTGGCGGGCGTGACGTCAGTCGCGGCTCTTCCTTCGGTCAGATCGACAACGACGGTGGAGAGAGAGCCGCCCTCCGCGGCCATCAGTTCAGACATGCCTGGGATGCCCGCGATCAGCCCCTCAAGACGCGCCTGTTGTTCGGCGGCACGGTTGGCGGCTTGGATCGGGCGCAGGATCACGGTCGCCCCGCTGACCCCGAGGGCACAGATGGCCGAGACCAGAAACGCCATGACCAAGGTCTTGGTCCGGCTTTCGTTCGGCAGAGCGAGGAGTTTCCGCCACGCGGTGATCGGGTTCATGTCAGCCATGACGTTTTCTCCTTTGCCTTACCCAGAGAGCGAGCGCGGCCTCGTCGAAGAGTGGCGCGAACAAAGATGCGAGGAATGCGGCCGAGACAGTCATTTGCACCGGTGCGGCCCCCTGCCATTCATGAGCGAAGAGGACTACAAATCCCCCATAGACCGCCCCGTAAAGCCAACGGCCGAGGGAGGTCGAGGCGCCCGCGACCGGATCGGTGACGAGGAGCGCCAACACCAAAACAGCGGCGGGCAAGATTGCTGAAATCGCAGGATCGCCGCCGGAATACGCGATCCCGAGGACCGCAAAGGCCGCGATAATGACGCGCATAGACAGAATGCCGAACAGTGCGCCAATCGCCAACGCAGGCAGCGCCGCCCAAAAGACGGGTGCAACGAAATCAGGCCACGGTGCCGCCGGAAAACCAAAGCCCAGAAAGGCAATCGTAACAGTGGCCGGATTGAGTACATTGCGCCCCCAGCCTCCAAACACCAATTCGGCCATGACCGTGCCGAAACTGACGCCGAGGGCCAACCGGATCAGACCCAAATCTTCGGGCGCGATCATGGCGACTGCGATTGCGGACAGCACACCGGCCAGAGAAGGCGATTGTGCCCGCGCCAGCATAAAGACCATGTGCCAGACGCCGGATATGATCAGAGTGAGGCTGAGTCGCCCAATCGCATCAAGGCCCCCGAACCAGAGCCACGTCAGCACCATCGGCATAAGCGCCAAGAGCAAGAGTGCTGCGACCATCTCGCGATCCCACATCCCGCGCCTCATGCGACACCTTCCTCTTCTTCAATGCGGTCCAGAAGCGCCCGCAGTTGGGTCATGAGACGCGGCGATGCGCCCGTCGCATAATCCGCCAGCGCGACATCCTCTTCCAACAGAGACAGACCGCCTAGACGGGTGAAGCCCTCAACATCGCCGGACGCCAAGATACGGATCAGCGCAGCGGAGGGGAGCGCGCGCCCGAACGCGAGATCGAGCGCGGCTGTTGGAATGATCGGCGCGCGTCGCGACACATGATCGAGCGCCTCGTTGAACCAGTGACGGTTCTTCGTGGACGTGTCGCGCGTGAGCACCGTGACTTGCCGATCCCTGTGCGACAACCAATGCGCGGGCCGCCCGTCCAGAAACGAGCCGGACAAGACCGCATGCGGTCCGGGGCGCAGAAGCGACTGGCTCAACCCGCGCAGGTCCGCGCCCGGCTGGCACTGAACCAGTTTCGCCTCTCTGAGCGCATCGCCCGAAATAGAGACCACACGCGTCGCGGGCACATAGCCCGTCTCCAGAAAGGAACCGATATCCGCGACATCTTTCGCATGGATATCCCAGACAGGGGCCTCGACCCGCGCGGGCATGTGGCGATGGATCATCAGACCTGAAAGGCCGTTGGGATGAACTTTGCCGGTTCGAATGCGGGTGACGCCCCCCGGAAGCGCGCCGGTGTAGGAGGACGCCTCTGCCTCACACAGGAATATGCGTGCTTCTGTCAAGCGCGCGAGCGCGTCGAGACCCCGCGAGAACTCCTCTTCGCGGCTTGCAAGGCGCGGGAGCGGATCCGGCGCGTCGGGTCGTGAGTCGGTCGCCATGACGAAAATCGCGGCAGGGATTGCGCCCGGTTTTGGCACATGCCCGAACGGACGGCTTCGCAACATGCGCCACAGACCGGACATCTGGAGAACCCTGCGCAGCTCGTCCGTATCGTGGCCTGCCTGAGACACATCATAGGCATAGCGATCCCCGCCAGCCTCATGAAACAGCATCATTTGCGACAGCCGATGCCCCGGGCGAAGTTCGATTTTCGCAACCCGTCCCGCCATCGGAGCCGTCAGATACATGTCCGGCATCGCCCGCAACCGCAGAAGGGGCTGCCCTTGCGCCACGCTGTCTCCGTCGCCAACCAGCGAATCAACCCGCAACTCCTCACCGTGTGCTGGCGTGATTGCGGCTTCGTCAGTGATGTGTAGCGCCGGAGCATCGGGCGTTAGAGGCGGACCGACGCGGGGCATAATAAGTCCCGCAGAGAAGATTGAGCCAAACATCTCAATGTCCATTTTCGCGCCGAAATACCAAACTGTTTGAATATCGAGGCGTCAGGTGAATTGCGTGAATCTGTAATTCCAGATAACATAGTCGTGCGCGAAAGTGGAGCATCTTTAGCGGGGGTCTGACGACCATGTCTTTCAAACGTAAATTCTTTTTTCCAATCCTTGTCGGTTTTTCAATCGCAGCAAATCCGAGTATTTCGGTCGCACAAGATCAGGCAGAAGAGCCGGTTCGTGACATCGAAGAGATCGCAGAAGATCTCGAACTCTATGTGATGCCGGACGCTGGTCCGTTCCGTCCTGACCAGATCGAGATCAAGAACAAGCTGGCGATCGGAGAGTGGGCGCGATCCGGTCACGCCCTGTCGACAGCAGAGGCGTTCACCCATTGGGATGAAGAGGGCGAGGTGCCTGTCGCCTGTGCCACCTGTCACTCCGGTGCGGGTTTCAGATCCTTCTATGGCCTCGACGGAAGCGAAGCGGGCGTCATCGAAGCACCGATGCCAACCGGCGGGGTGGTTGATTGTGACACCTGCCACAATCCCGGTCTGGCCTCCGTCGAAGAGGTCAAATTCCCGAGCGGCCTGATGCACCCGATTGCCCCCGGCGAGGCGTCCTGTTTGACGTGCCACCAAGGACGGGCGTCCGGCCTGAGCATCGAGGCCTCTGTCGCCGACAAGGCGCCGGATGAGACGAACGCGGACCTGCGCTTTATCAATCCGCACTATGCCCTCGCGGCGTCAACGTGGCTCGGCGGTTACGGCGGGTCGGGGTATCATTATGAAGGCAAAGAGTATTCGGGCCGGTTCTTCCATGCGCGACCGGTAGCGAGCTGTGTGTCCTGTCATGATCCACATAACCTCGAGGTGTCGCAGACAACCTGCATGAGCTGCCATGTGGACGGCGAGCCGGACAACATCCGCCTTTCGCGGATCAGCTACGACGGCAGCGGCAACCTCGACCAAGGGCTGCGCACTGACGTGTCGCACAATGCCGACCGGCTGATGGGACTCATTGAGGAGTATGCCGAGACGGTCGCAGGGACCGCGATGCTCTATGACGGACATCGGTATCCCTACTTCTTTGCCGACGCGAATAACGACGGTCAAATCGACATGAGTGACGGACGGGCGGTTGCCTATAACACTTGGACGCCGCGTCTGTTGAAAGCCGCGTACAACTGGAAGTTCGTGACAACCGACAAAGGCGCCTTTGCCCACAATCCGCACTACGTGCTGGAGCTGCTTTATGACTCGAGTGAGGATCTCATGAGCGCGCTCGGCGGTGACATCGCGGCCACCGGAATGATGCGCTAACAGAGGGCAGAGTTCTTTTTACCGGACAAAAAGAAAGGGAGGGCCGCGGCCCTCCCTTTCCTGTTTCTGCGCGGGATAAGGCTTACCAAGAGGTGAGCACGGTCCCGTGGTAGCTCTCTTCGATGAAGGCTTTCACTTCATCGGAGTGGTAGGCGTCTACCAGCGTCTGGACCCACGGTTCGTTTTCATCACCGGTGCGGACGACGATGACGTTCACATAGGGGTTCTCTGCGCTTTCCATGGCGATGGAGTCCTCTTTCGGGCTCAGGCCGGAGGCGATCGCGTAGTTCGTGTTGATCAGGGCAGCGTCCAGATCGGCGAGCGAGCGCGGCAGTTGCGCGGCATCGAGTTCCTGGAACTTCAGGCCCTTCGGGTTCTCGGTGATGTCGAGCACGGTCGGTTTCAGACCAGCGGCCGGGTCGAGTTTGATCAGGCCAAGCTGTTGCAGCACCAGAAGCGCACGACCGCCGTTGGTCGGGTCGTTCGGGATGCCAAAGCGCGCGCCCTCTTCGAGATCGGCGAGATCGGTGACCTTATCGGAATAGACACCCATCGGCGTGGTGATCGTGTTGCCCACGACGGTGAGGTCAAACCCGCGGTCCGCCATCTGGTTGTCGAGATAGGGAACGTGCTGGAAGGAGTTGGCTTCGATGTCACCATCGGCCAGCGCCTGGTTCGGGATCACGTAATCGGAGAATTCGACAACGTCGATGTCGAGCCCCATGGGGGCCGCAACCTTTGCGACCTCTTCCATGATTTCGGCGTGTTCGCCCGGGGAAACGCCGACCTTGATTTCTTCGGCGATGGACGCGGATGCCATCAGGGCGAGGACGGAGGTGAGACTGGCAAGTCGCAGCATGTGTGAACTCCTATATGTTGCGATTATTGACCGCGCCCTTTGGGCGCGCGTTTGTCCACGCGGGCGGCGATCCACTCTCCGAGGGATTGCACGAGCTGGACAAGAACGATGAGAATGACGACCACGATGGCCATGACTTCAGGCATGAAACGCTGATAGCCGTAGCGGATGCCGAGATCGCCCAAACCTTCGCCGCCCACGGCGCCGACCATGGCAGAATACCCGATCAGGCTGACGACGGCGAGGGTGAGGCCAAGGGTGATCGCGGGCAGAGCCTCGGGGATCAGAACCTTGCGGATGATTTGCAGGGGCGTGGCGCCCATGGCGCGGGCGGCTTCGATCAGGCCGCTATCCACCTCACGAATGGCGTTTTCGACCAGTCGCGCGATGAAGGGCACCGCCGCGATGGTCAGGGGCACGATGGCCGCTGTGGTGCCGATGGAGGTGCCTGCCACGAGCCGCGTGAACGGGATGATCGCCACGACGAGAATGATGAACGGCACAGAGCGCGTGGCGTTCACCACGAGGCCGAGGACCGTATTCACGAGCGGCGCAGAGAGCAGTTCGCCCCGTTGCGACACCGCGAGATAGGTGCCGAGCGGCAGTCCGAAGACCGTGCCCAGAAAGGCCGAGATCGCCACCATGTAAAGGGTCTGACCCGTCGCCTCGATCAAAAGGTTGATGAGATTAGCTGACATAGCCGAGCACCTCCGTCAAAAGCTCGTGGCGTTCGAGATAGGCCCGCGCCTCGTCCGCGCGCGCAGCAGGCAGGGAGATCAGGAGATTGCCGAACGGATGCGTGCCGATCTCTTCGACGGCACCCGCCAGAATGTTCACTTCGATGCCCAGATCCTTCGTCAGGAGCGCGAGCATCGGATCGGTCGCGTGCTTGCCTGCAAAGGTGACGCGGATCACTTCCTCGCCGCCGGTGGCGGGGCGTGTCGCGGTGAGTTTGTGCTCGACGAAAGCGGGGAGTTTGACACCCGTCACGCCCGACAGGAACGAACGCGTCGTGGGATGTTGCGGCGCGGTGAACACGTCATAGGTCCGGCCGTGCTCTACAATTTGTCCGCCATCAATCACCGCCACGTGGCTCGCGATGTCGCGCACCACGGCCATTTCATGGGTGATCAAGAGAATCGTTAGCCCGAGATCGCGGTTGATGTCTTTCAGCAGCGACAACACGGTTTGCGTGGTCTCGGGATCAAGGGCCGAGGTCGCTTCGTCCGACAACAGAACCTTCGGTTCCGTCGCCAAAGCGCGTGCAATACCGACGCGCTGTTTTTGTCCGCCCGACAGCTCCGCCGGATAGCGTCCGGCCTGTTCGGTCAACCCCACACGATCAATCAGCTCCGCCACCCGCGGCGCAATTTTGTCAGACGAGACCCCCGCGATTTCCAGCGGCAGCGCGATGTTTCCCGCCACGGTGCGCGAGGACAACAGGTTGAAATGCTGGAAAATCATCCCGACATCGCGACGGATCGCGCGCAGGGCGCTCCCCTTGGAGGCTCCGACATCGTGACCACCGACCCTCACCCGTCCGGAGGTCGGCATCTCCAACCCGTTCACCATGCGCAACAGCGTGGATTTCCCCGCGCCCGAGCGCCCGATGATCCCGGTGATCGCCCCCGGCTCCACGGTTAAGGACACGTTCTCTAGCGCCGTCACGGTCCCGCCGCCCGGCTTGGTATAGGCCTTGCCAACCGCATCAAAGGCGATTGAGGCCGCTTGGCTCATGGTGTTCGTCATTGTTTGTCAGGCCATTCCACGAATTCGGAGTGCTCCGTAGATAAGAATTGACCAAAAGGTTCAAGAGCCGTTCAGCGCATATCGGCTGTGCTTTTCGGGGAAATGTTCGCCCTAACAGGCAGATTTTCAGATTTGCATCCAGCGCGAAGGCATAACGGGAGAAAGTGTTCGCCCGCCCTCCCCGTCCACTGGATATCCTCCTTCTCTTTCATGTCGGGTCGCGCGGAGGCGGTGAGGTCGACCATTTAAACGCAGTGGTGGAAAAGGCTTACAGATCACCGAAAATGTGACATTGTGAATGCCAATACTCAAAAGAACATTTTTTTCCGTTGAATGACAGCGCGCGGCACGTGCGAGACGACCAAGACGATCAGGAGACTTTTATGTATCGACCCCTATTGAGCACCGGAGCGGTCTTAGCCAGTTTTATGGCGATACAGCCTGCGGGTGCAGAGGCCCAAGATTTTGAGCAATATAACCTCGTGGGCGTGACCCAATACGACGCGATGGAACTGCTCTCGTTTGCATCTCAGGCCGCGCTGCATCAGTCCGGCGAAATTACGGCCCAGAGCCTCGCTCAAACGGTTCAGGCGATTTACCTCGAAGATGGCTATTTCCTCGCCGAAGTCTTTATCGCGGCAGACGGAACAACCGTGATTGTGGATGAGGGCGAGATCGGCTCCATCTCCATCGAGGGCACGGACGCGCAGACATCGGAGCTCATCGGTTCCTACATGGCCCCCGTGATCGGACGGCGCGGGATCACGCAAAAAGACTTCGAACGCTCGATCATGCTCGTTGAGGATATCGAGGCCATCTCCGCCACCGCCGCCATCGACTATGCGCCAAACGATCCGCATGCCCGCCTCACCCTACGCACTGAGGAGCTCGACAAAAGTTTCGGGAGCGTGACTTTGGATCACCCGTCGCGTGGTCTCGATGAGGCCGCGACGCTGACATTTGGTCAGACGTATTTAAACGCCCTCACCCCGGGCGACATGGTGCGTCTGGAGGCGTCGACCACGCTTGAATATGGCTCCTCCAACGACTCCACGTGGGGGGCGCTCACCTACCGGACGCCGTTTGGTGGTTCCGGTGCTTTTGTTGAGGGCTATCTGGGCACTGTGACCGCGTTCAGGAACGCTGACGGGCTGCTACAGGAAACCGATGTCGAAGGCCGCACCGCGATCTTCGCCACCGGGTTTCCGTTCGTGCGCGATGTTGACACCTACGGCTACGGTCTCGCCGAATTCCGACATGCGGCCTCTGACGTTGATGTTGCGGGCAATCCGATCGATAGCGAAGTCAACGTCCTCGCCCTGTCGTGGATTTATGGGGCTGCCTTCGACAATGGCGGCGCCTTCGAATACGCCCTCTCCTACGCGGCTGGTGAGCGCAGCGGAAATGCTGGCGGGCTCGACGATGGCGATGACAGCTTTAGCTACATTCGCTTTGGCGGCGGGATCGAGCATCCTCTAACCGGCCTTTCTCAGGATACCTTCCTGCGTGTGGAACTCTGGGGGCAATACACGAATGACCGCTTGCCCGGACTGGAGGAATTCCATCTCGGCGGACGCTCTGACGAGCGCGGCTATCTGTTCGCAGAGGCCACCGGTGACACCGGGATTTCGGCAAGCTTCGAGATCGACTACGATATTTTTCCAGACCATCAAGCGATCCGGCACCTGAGACCGTTCGGCTTTCTCGACGTCGGCTACATCGAAAACAATGCGCCGGGCGTGGACGAAATCGACCACATGACACTCGCGTCTCTTGGTCTCGGCCTTGACGCCGACTTCAATCAGGGTGTGCGTTTCAAAGGCTACATCGCGACGCCTTTGAAGGACGGAACATCGACGGAGGCGGGTGACCCCGCACTCTATCTCAGCCTCTCGAAACAATGGTGAGCACATGAAACATCTCGTTCTTGGCTTTATCGCCACCACGTTTGCAATCGGTCTCGCATCCGAGAGTCAGGCGCAACAACATCTCGGATGGTGCATCGGGGTCGGCAACAAACACGCCGCAAGCGAATGCGGCGCCTCCTCCGCAACGGGCGGCACGACGGGAGGCTCGGTCGCGACGGCCAATCAGCTGCCCCCGACCACGGGCACTCAGGGGCCAGTTCCGGACACGGTGCAAACCATTCAGGAAATCCTGCCTCTCGATCCGACTGTGATCACCGGTTTCGGACAGGTGCCGGACCCGCAACCGGGCGGCTCCTTCACCGGCACGTCGCTCGTTCTTTCGCCATTGCCACAGCAAACGCTAACCGGCACCTCGCCAGTTCCGCCCCTGCAAGCCCTGCCCACGCCGTCGTTTACGGGCGGGCAGCCGCAGACCATCACGATTAAACCTGTGCCGCCAACGACTTTCACCGGCGTCGGTCCGGTGGGTCAGTTGCAGGTTCAGGCAACGCCGTCGTTCACCGGTGGGCAGCCGCAGATTGTGACGATCAAACCGCTTCCGCAGACGGTTTTCACAGGCACTTCTCCCGTGATCCCGCCGCAAGCGATCCCCACGCCGTCCTTCACGGGTGGCCCCGATCCAGTGGTCATTCAGCCGCAGCCGCAGCCGCAGCAGACGCTAACCGGAACCTCGCCGGTGATCCCACCGCAAGCCATGCCGACGCCATCTTTCACAGGTGGCCCCGCGCCGTTGGTGATCCAACCGCTGCCGCAACAAACTCTAACCGGAACCTCGCCGGTGATCCCGCCACAGGCGACACCCACGCCATCCTTCACCGGCCAAGGCCTTCCGACCCTGGTCATCGCGCCCAACCCGCCGCAGACGTTCGTTGGCTATGGTCCGGTGCCAGTGAGCGTCATCGTGATGCCGACACCGGCCGCGACACCGCAGGCTGTCCCCACGCAGGTGCCTCAGCTCGTTCCGAATATGACGCCGCAAGCGACGCCCCAAGCAACCCCAACCCCAACCCCGCAGGCAACCACTGTCTCGACACCGATGGTAATGCCGCGCCCGAAACCAAAACCGAACCTGCATCCGCAGGTCTCTGTCTCCGGTGGCGCGGTTGTCGAACACGTGCCGAACCCGACGCGCGAAATGGTCTCCGAGAATTTCGTGACGGCCAAGGCGGGCAGTCAGACAACGCATGACGCCCCGCGCTTTGCCTCCGCGGAGGGCGATGTCTGGCGCTGTATGGCCAGTGGTCACGGCAAACGCCGCAGCTACGCCGACGAAGAGGCAAGCGCCTCTGGCGCCTTGGTCCATGTCGGTGCCGTTGACGTGCTCGGCCGTGATCTACCTGCGCTGCATCCGTCGCACAGCAACTGCATCATCGCGGTCAAACGCAGATCCGAGTGAGCGCTATCAGGATGACATATTGACCGTTTTCGCACAGAAATGATGCAGAGGACGGCAATTCGCGCGCAAATATGTGTCAGTTTTCTCCGTTCCTGCCCAAATCACCGCCGCGGGCGTTGCCCCGCTCCGGAAATCGGCTCCTTTTGGGCGGGCATAATAATTACAAACGATGAGAAAACTGATGACCAACCAGACAACGGGCACCACGCCCGTTTTGTCCGTGCGCGACCTGTCGGTGGCGCTACCGGGCAAACATGACCGCCCCTATGCCGTTCAAAATATCAGCTTCGATCTGATGCCTGCGGAGATCCTCTGCATCATCGGGGAATCCGGCTCCGGCAAATCCGTGACCGCGAATACGGTGATGGGCCTTCTGCCCGACGTGATGACCATCGAGAAAGGGCATATCGACTTTAAAGGCCGCTCCCTCCTTGATCTGCACGAGGCCGAGCTGCGCAAGCTGCGTGGCCGCGCGGTGTCGATCATCTTCCAAGACCCGCTTTCGGCGCTGAACCCGCTGATGACCATCGGCGATCAAATCCGCGAAGTGCTTGACACGCACAACATGGGCACGCCGGACAGTCGGGCCGCGAAAGTGCTCGAGATGCTGACAGAGGTCGGTCTGCCCGATCCCAACCTGATCCAGCACCAATATCCCTTCCGCCTCTCCGGTGGTCAGCGCCAGCGTGTGATGATCGCGATGGCCCTCGCGCTCGGCCCCGATATCCTGATTGCGGACGAACCGACCACCGCGCTCGATGTGACAACGCAGGCGCAAATCCTCGATCTCATCAGCCGCATCCAACAGCGCAAAGGCATGAGCGTCATGTTCATCACCCATGACTTCGGCGTCGTGGCCGAGATTGCGGACCGTGTGATCGTGATGGAGAAAGGGCACCTTGTCGAACAAGGCCCCGCGAAACAAGTGCTCGCATCGCCTGCGCATCCCTACACGCAAAAGCTCATCGCGTCGGTTCCGAAGATGCGCGAAGTGGACCGCGAACGCGCGCCGAGCCGTCATGTCGCGCTCGACGTGAAGAACCTGCACAAGACCTACCGCACGCGCAGCGGCTTTCTTGGCCGGATGCGTGAGGTGAAGGCGGTCGATGACATCAGCTTCACCCTGCACAAAGGCGAGACCATCGGCATCGTCGGGGAATCCGGATCGGGGAAATCCTCCATGGGTAAGGTGCTCATGAAGCTCATTCCCGCCGACAGCGGCGAAATCCGGTTTCAGGGCGAAAACACTTTGGCCCTTGATGAAGCCAACTTCCGCCCGCTCCGCCCCCGCATCCAGATGATCTTTCAGGATCCGTTTGCCTCCCTCAACCCGCGTTTCACGATTGGTCAGGCCCTCACCGTCGGGCCGATCGCCCATGATCTCCTGACGCGCGAAGATGCGCGCAAACGGGCGGAGGAACTGCTCGAACTCGTCGGGCTGGACCCGTCGGCCTTTGACCGTTTCCCGCACGAGTTCTCCGGCGGCCAGCGTCAGCGCGTCGGCATCGCGCGGGCGCTCATGTTTGATCCCGAAGTGATTGTCGCGGATGAGGCGGTGTCCGCGCTCGACGTATCAATTCAGGCGCAGGTGCTTGAACTGCTGGATAAAATCCGGCGCGAACGCAAGCTTGCGATGATCTTCATCACCCACGACCTGCGGGTGGCGAGCCAGATCAGCGACGAGATCATCGTGATGCATCGCGGCAAAATGGTCGAATACGGCCCGCCGTCGCAGATTTTCCAGGCACCGGAACATGAATACACGCGTTCTCTCATCGCGGCGATTCCGGGTGCCACGGCGGCGTAACGACTCAAAGCGCTTTTAGAAGTTCGGGAAGGGGCAGCCTTGGTTGCCCCTTCTTTTTTGCTTACTGCGTGGTCAATCGCCGGCTTCGGTTCGGCTCAGGTGAACGAAAAAGAGGCAATAGTTGTTTTTTGCAACTACTTAGTTGTGAATTACAACTTTCTGGTTGCGGCCAGAGGGCTGGGCCTCAAAACATGAAGGAAAGATGACAATGACGACGGATCGCACCCCGCCCATGACCGACACTGACCGCACCCACGACGAAGAGCCGCTGACGCTCGCCGGATTGCAGATCGACGTGCTCGCGGGCGCGTTCAGCTGGTATATCCGGTCGCTCGATTTCGTCGTGTCCCGCGACCTTGATCAGCGGATGGGTCATCTCGATGTGGCGAAGGGCAAGGGTAAGATCACCGCGCTTTTGCTCGTGGACCGCTACCCCGGCGTGCGCCCCTCGCAAATCGCCGAGGTTCTGATGCGCGACCGTCCGACGACGGGGCGGATCATCGATGCCCTTGTCAAAGCCGGAGATATCCGCCGCGAAGCCGATGCGGATGATCAACGCGCCCATGCGCTCTTTATCACCGAGCGAGGTCACGAAGTGGCCGAACAGGTCCGCAACGTCATTCAGCTGCAGGAAGACGAGTTCTTCGACTTTATCGAGCCGGAAGACCGCGAAGTATTCATGCGCATGTTGAAACGCGCTTATCTGAACATGAGGAAAAAACTCGAATGAGTGACACCCGTATCGCCCTGATTTCCGGCGCGAACCGTGGCATTGGGGCCGCTGTCGCGCAGGTGCTTTTCAACGCTGGCTGGACTGTGTCGTTAGGGATGCGCACCCCGCAGATGCCGGATTGGGCAGAGGACGCACCGGACCGCGTGCATGTCTTTGCCTATGACGCCGCCTCCGAGAAGAGCGCGCAGGATTGGGCGAAAGCGGTCATGGAGACCCACGGACGTATCGACGCCGTGATTGCCAACGCAGGGATCATGATCCCGAAAACCCCCATCGAAATCACTGACGACGAGATGGCGCAGCTTCTCGATATTAACGTTCAGGGCCCGCGCCGGTTGGCGGCTGCGTGCTGGGACGGGCTGAAAGTCTCCGGCAAGGGCCGCGTGATCATCCTCGGGTCGCTCTCGGGCAAACGCGTGAAATCCGCCCGCGCCGGATCCTACGCCATGTCCAAATTCGCGGCCGTCGGTCTCGCCCACGCGCTGCGGCACACGGGGTTCGAAGACGGCATTCGCGCGACCGTCGTCTGTCCGGGCTTTGTCGCGACCGACATGGCCTTGGCCATCAGCGACCGCGCCGCAGAGGCGATGACTGACCCCAAAGACCTCGCCGCCGTGATCCAAATGCTGATCGAGCTGCCGAACGAGGCGAGCGTCGCCGAATTCTGCGTCAATTGCCAACTTGAGGAGTCTTTCTGAGATGCCAGGTCCTTTTGTCGTTCCCGTCCATGGTGATCTCGAATTGCCGAAAAAAGTCGATGTCGTCGTTATTGGCGGTGGCATCATCGGCGCCTCGACCGCGCTCGAACTCGCGGATCAGGGGCTGAAAGTCGCGCTCTGTGAAAAGGGCGGGATCGGTCATGAGCAATCGAGCCGCAACTGGGGCTGGGTGCGGATCACCCGCCGCGACCCCCGCGAAATCCCTCTGATGGCCGAAGCCCTGCGTATCTGGCCGACGCTGGCCGAACGCACGGGCCGCGATCTCGGTTACACACGCTCCGGCATCGCCTTTGCCTGCGCGACGAAGAAAGACTTTGAAGACCACGAAAGATGGCTCGAACATCTCAAGGACTACCAGTTCGATAGCAAAATGCTCTCGGCCAAGGAGTTCAACGAAAAGACCCCCGGCATGAAGATGAACATCGAAGGGGCGCTATACACCTCTGTCGATGGTCGGGCGGAACCGCAAAAGTCGGCCCCTGCGATTGCCGAAGCCGCGCGGGATCGCGGGGCGCATATCCTCACCGAATGTGCCGTGCGCGGGATCGAAACGGCGGGCGGCAAGGTCTGCGGCGTCGTGACAGAGCGTGGCGAGATCGCCTGTGAGCAGGTCGTGCTCGCCGGTGGCGCATGGTCGAGCCTCTTTGCACGCAACACCGGCCTGCGCCTGCCGCAGCTCAAGGTCAAAAACTCCGTGATCCGCACCAAACCGCTCGAAGGCGGGCCGGAACACGCGATCTGGTCCGAAGGCTTCTCTGTCCGCAAACGTGAGGACGGCGGCTACACCATCGCTGACGGGTTCCGGAACATTGTCGACATTGTGCCGGACAGCTTCCGTTATATGCGCGACTTCCTCCCTGCCCTCGGCGCGGAGTGGAAAGCCCTCATGCTGCGCTTTGGGGGCCGCTTTTATGACGAGGCCCGCATCCCGAACAAATGGTCGCTCGATGAGGCCAGCCCGTTTGAATACAACCGCGTGCTCGACCCGAAACCGTCCTTCACGCTTCAGGACAAAGCCCTCGCCAATCTGCGCAAGGCGTTTCCGGTGTTCGAAAAAGCCGAGATCGCACAACGCTGGGCCGGTGCGATTGACGTGACGCCCGACGCCATTCCGGTGATCTCTCCGATTGACGACATTCCGGGTTTCTACATTGCCACCGGGTTCTCCGGCCACGGGTTCGGGATCGGACCTGCCGCCGGTCGTCTGGCCGCTGATCTGGTCACAGGTCGCGCCCCGATTGTGGACCCGACACCCTTCCGTTTTAGCCGCTTCAGCGATGGATCGAAGATCGAAATCATCTCTGGCTACTGAATGCGCACGCGTCCGTTCCCGCGGGCGCCGCAAATGTCGGTTCGTGAAACGCAAGCGCGGACCGCTCCTCCCCCAACTTGCGAGACCAATAGGGAAAGTATGATGACTGACGAGAAGAAACATTCCGCACATCTCAATCGCCGCCAAACCCTGATGATGATGGGTGCAGCGGGTGCAGCCGGCCTGATGGGGCCGATGGCCATCGGCCGTGACCGCGCGTTTGCCGCCAATGCCGACCCGTCCGGCCAACTGGTGCTTGCGTTCTCGCAAGAGCCGACCGTCTTCAACCCGCTGATGCCGCACATCGAAGTGGACGAAGGCCTCTACTACGCTGTCTACGACACGCTGTTCGACTTTGATCCGGCCGGTGAATTCTTCCCGATCCTCGCGGCTGAAGTGCCGTCCGTTGCCAATGGCGGCATCTCCGCAGACGGTCTGAACTGGAGCCTCAAGCTCAAAGAAGGCGTGACCTGGCACGACGGCACCCCGTTCACCGCAGAAGACGTGAAGTTCTCTCTCGAACTGACCATGGACCCGGATTTCCGCTCCTTCCGCTCCACAGGTTACAAGCTGATGGAAAACATCACGGTCGTCTCCCCGACCGAACTGACCTGGACCATGAGCGAACCGTTTGCGCCGATGGCTGCGATCCTCGCCTCCACCTACATCGTGCCGAAGCACGTGTTCGACGGTGTTGCCGACAAAAACGACACGATCCTGAACACCGCGCCGATCGGCACCGGTCCGTTCAAGTTCAAGAGCCGCATGGCCGGTGACCACATCGAGCTCGAGGCCAACAAAGACTACCACATGGATGGTCCGTTCCTCGAAACGCTGATCATCAAATACGTGCCTGACCTGAACGTCATGTATACGCAGTTCAAATCCGGCGACATCGACGTCATCGGCCTGCAATACATCACACCGGACCACCTCGAAGAGGCGGAAAAACTCGAAGGTAAGACTGTGAAGGTCGCGGGCACCGCAACCTTTGAATCCATCGGCCTCAACATGACCCGCCCGCAGTTTCAGGAACTGGCCGTGCGTCAGGCGCTTTATGCCGCCATCGACAAAACCTCGATCATCGATGCGCTCTATTATGGCGTGCCGACCCCGACCGAGACCTACATGCCGCAGCAGTCCTACTACTACAACGAAAGCCTGCCGAAGCATGAGTTCAACATCGAGAAAGCAAACGCGATCCTTGATGAAGCTGGCTGGGTCAAAGGCTCCGACGGCATCCGTGAGAAAGACGGCGTAAAGCTCTCCTTCTCCAACTCCACGACCGCAGGCAACCACCTGCGCGAACAGGCGCAACAGTTCATCCAACAGACCTTCGCCATGATCGGCGTGCAGATGGAGATCAAGAACTTCCCGCCGGCTGTCATGTGGGGCGACTACTGGATGAACTCCGAATTCGACTCCGTTGTCGTGGGCCTCAACACCCTCGCCGGTGCGGATCCGGATACCTCGGACTACTTCATGTCCACCATGTCTCCGGCACTCGGCGGTTCCGGCCAGAACACCTTCGCCTACCAGAACCCGAAGGTGGACGAACTGCTGACCAAAGGCGCTGCGAACTTTGTCCCTGAAGAGCGCAAAGCGATCTACGAAGAAATGCAGGCGGTCATGCGTGACGATCTGCCGTTCCTTCCGATGTTCCAATACGCCGTGATCAAAGGCTGGAAAGACGACGTGACCGGCCCTGCGCCGAACGTGAACAACCGCATCGACACGTGGAACGTGCGCGATTGGAAACGTGGCTAAGGCCACCACGTCCTAACAAAACCCCGAGATGCGGCGCTCCCTTCCCACCGCATCTCATGGCCAGCCGCTTCCCTTCGGCTGGCCCCCCTAACAACCGCACAAGGAGGGCGGCGACATGCTGCGCTATATTCTCTCCCGGCTCGGTCAGAGCCTTATTCTCTTGGTGATCGTTTCCTTTATCGGGTTTGCCGTGCTCACGCTCGCACCCGGTGGTCCGCTGTCGCAATTCGCGCTCAGCCCGGGCATGACACAGGAGCAGATTGACAAGATCGCTGCGCAGATGGGCCTCGACCGCCCTGTTGTCGTTCAATACTTCGACTGGATCACCAATCTCGTCGTGGGCGACTGGGGCACCTCCTATCGTGACGGGCAATCGGTCCTGCACGTGATCGGCAGCCACCTGTTCGCAACGCTCCTCCTTATGGGCACCGCGACCGTCATTTCCGTCTCCCTCGGCAGCACCATCGGCATCTTCAGCGCGCTGAAACGTGGCTCCGCCTTTGACTACACGATGACGGTGTTCGCCATGGTCGCCCTGTCGATCCCGACCTTCTGGTTCGGTCTGATCGCGATCTACTTTTTCTCGCTCAACCTCGGCTGGCTACCTGCGGGCAATATGTACACCGTCGGGGATGGATCCGTGCTCGACTATGCGAGCCACTTGATCATGCCGGCTGCGGTGCTGGCGTTGGTCGATGTCGCGATCTGGAGCCGCTATATGCGCACCTCCACCCTCAATGTGATCAATCAGGATTTCGTCCGCACGGCCAAGGCCAAGGGCCTCCCGCGTCGCCGTGTCGTGCTCAAACATATCGTCGGCAACTCGCTCGTGCCCATGATCACGCTGGCGGGTCTGCAATTGCCGATGGTTCTGGGGGGCGCGCTCGTGACCGAGACCGTGTTCACATGGCCCGGCATGGGTCGTCTGTTCCTCGATAGCCTCGGCTACTCCGACTACCCCGTCGTGATGGGCCTCCTGATGGCCTCCGCCATCCTCGTCCTCGTCGGCAACCTCGCCGCAGACCTCATCGTCGCTCTGATCGACCCCCGCATTCGTCTCGACTGAAGGATTGCCAGATATGAGCTCACTCACAGCGAATACCCCCGCGCGCCGTCCTTTCATCAAGTCCCGTGCCCTGCGCCGGTTCCTGAGCCACAAGCTCGCCCTGATCGGTGTCATCATGGTGCTGACGCTGACGGCGGCCTGTTTCCTCGGGCCGTTCTTCCTGCCCTATGACGAACTTCACATCGACCTGATGGCCCGCTTTGCGCCGCCGGGATCGGGTGGCCACATCTTCGGCACCGACCCCTTGGGCCGTGACATCGCCGCCCGCCTGTTCCACGCCGGACAGATTTCGATGGCCGTGGGCTTTGCGGTGATGATCATCGCAACGACCATCGGTTCCGTCGTCGGCGTGGTTTCCGGCTACTACGGGGGCAAGGTCGCCGCCGTCCTGATGCGGATCGTGGATGCCTTTCTGTCCTTCCCGTCGGTCTTCCTGCTCCTCGCGCTCGCCGCCTTTATCCAGCCCGGGCCGGTGATGATCGCTCTGATCATCTCTGCAACGAGCTGGATGGAAGTCGCACGGATCGTGGAGGCAGAGGTCAAATCGCTCCGCAATCAGGATTTCGTCCAAGCCGCCCACATGCTCGGCCTGTCGAACCGCTGGATCATGTTCCGCGAACTTCTCCCGAATGCCATCGGTCCGATCATCGTGGCCGCAACACTCACCGTGGCCCGCGCCATTCTGTTGGAGGCCTATATCTCCTTCCTCGGCTACGGCATCCAACCGCCGCTTCCGAGCTGGGGCAATATGCTCAACGGCGCGCAGCAGTATCTGCAATCGGCTCCGTGGCTCGCCATCGTTCCGGGCCTTGCGATCACCATCGCTGTGACTGGCTTCAACTTCATCGGTGACGGTCTGCGCGACGCGTTCGACAGCCGTGCGCAGGGCGAATGAGATGAAACCCAAGTTCTCCGAGTTCAAAGACACGCTCTGGTATGCGACCGCGCCGGAGGCACCGGAGACCCAGCCGCTGCGCGGTGAGGTCACGGCGGATGTCTGCATCGTCGGGGCGGGCTATTCCGGCCTGACGACGGCGCTCGAACTCGCGCGACAGGGCGTGTCTGTCGTAGTGCTGGAACGCGAAGAGATCGGCTTTGGCGGCTCTGGCCGCAATGCGGGTCACTGCACACCGACGTTCACGCACTACAGCCTGCCGGAACTGCGCAAAGTGCTCGGAGAGCCGTGGGCAGAGCGGTTGATCCACCGCCAAACCCGCGCGAATGACAAAGTGGGGGACATGATTTCCCGCTACAACATCGACTGCGAGTGGGAGCAGAACGGCTACGTCCAAGGCGCGCTGTTTCCATCGCACCTCAAAACCCTCGCGAACAAGGCCAAAACCTACAACGAGGTCGGGGCGCGGACACGGATGCTCGACCGTGACGAGGTGCGTGCGATCACCGGCAGTTCGCGATTTTACGGCGGTTGGTTCCATGAGGAAGCAGGCGGTCTGAATGCCCTCGCCTACGCACGCGGCCTTGGTCGGGCGGTGCTCTCCGAAGGTGGGCAAATCTATACCGGATCGAGCGTCACAGGATGCGACCGCGAGAACCAGTCATGGGTCGTCAAAACCCAACGCGGATCGGTGCGGGCAGAAAAGGTGATCTACACCACGGGGGCCTATACCGTCACCGGTTGGCCGAAACTCGAAGAAACCTTCCGCATCATGCGCGTGTTCGTCGCCGCGACACAGCCCCTGTCGGCGGCGTCGCAGGCGGCTGTCCTGCCGAAACGGACAACGATCCAAGACGGGCGCGGCGATATCTACGTCTACAAATACAACCGAGAAAACCGCATCGTCGTCTCCATGTTCCCGATGGGCGCGCGCGGCAAAGACCCTGCCTATACCCGCAAGGTCCTTTCCGACCGCCTCAAATGGCTGCATCCGGAGCTGCGTGAGGAGTTGCGGTGGGAGTTTTTCTGGTTCGGCGAACTGGACATGCAGCGCAAAACCGTGCCGCGTCTCTACGGCCTCGCGCCGGGTGTCGTTGCGATGACCGGTCTTTCGGGACGCGGTGTGCCGACGGGATCAATGATCGGCGGCATCCTGTCCGATTGGGCGATGGGTGTGTCCGAGACCGACCTCGATCTGCGGGTCGAACCGCTGAGCAAACAACCCCTCTACATGAATTTCGCGCCACACGCGGCGCTGCGCGGCTATCGCCTGCGCGACGGTTTGCGGGCCATCCGGCAACGCGCGCCGCTCCCCCCACATGCGTGATTGATTTACAGGGCGCACCGCGC
Organism: Celeribacter litoreus; assembly: GCF_020165855.1. Lineage (GTDB taxonomy): Bacteria > Pseudomonadota > Alphaproteobacteria > Rhodobacterales > Rhodobacteraceae > Celeribacter > Celeribacter litoreus. Next base: position 205,606 of record NZ_JAIUFY010000007.1, read on the forward strand.
CGCATTTAGGAGAACCACCATGCCGGGACCGCAACTTGATCCGGTCGAGAGCAACGCCAATTTGCCCGAAGAAGTTGATGTCGTCGTGATCGGCGGAGGGATCGCGGGGGTTTGTGCCGCGCTCGAACTAATTGATCGTGGGAAAACGGTCGCGATCTGTGAAAAGGGCGAGATCGGCGCAGAGCAATCCAGCCGCAACTGGGGCTGGGTCCGCCTCACCCACCGTGATCCGCGTGAAATGCCGCTCATGGTGGAATCTGTGCGGCTCTGGAAGGCGATGAACGACCGGATTGGCGGCGAAACCGGCTATCGGCAAACGGGCGTGACCTACACGGTGACGACGGATGCGGCACTCGCGGCCGAACAACACGCCATGGATGATCTGCAAAGCTACCAAGTCCCCGCCCGCCTCATGACGCGCGAAGAGGTGAGGGAGGCCTTCCCCGGATTCACGCTCGACATCACAGGCGCACTACATAACCCCCACGATGGGCGGGCAGAGCCGCAAAAGGCCGCGCCAGCCATCGCCCGTGGCGTCCAGGAACGCGGCGGCACCGTGCATCAAAACTGCGCCGTGCGCACCCTCGAAACCAAAGACGGTAAGGTGACGGGCGTTGTCACCGAACTCGGGACGATCAAATGCTCTGCCGTGTTGCTCGCAGGTGGGGTGTGGTCGCGCTTGTTCCTCGGCAATCTCGGCATCTATCTGCCGCAGCTTCGGACGAAAAACACCGTGATGCGGACCGATCCCGTCGAAGACGGGCCCGAAGAGAACCTGAAAGCGCCCGGCTTTGCGCTGCGCAAGCGTCTCGACGGCGGCTACAACATCGCCTCCTCCATGCCGAGCCGCTATCAACTCACACCCGACAGCTTTCGCCTGTTCAAAGCCTTCCTGCCAACGCTGAAGAACGAATGGCGCAGCGTGTCTCTGGGGATTGGTCCGGCCTTTTTCGAGGCGCTGAGAACCCCACGGCGCTGGACCGGCAAAGATGTGAGCCCGTTTGAGAAAACCCGCATCCTCGATCCGAAACCCAATGCGCCCATGATCGACAAGGTGCTGGACCTGGTGAGGGGCGGCTATGCGCCGTTCAAATCCGCGAAAGTGGCGCAACGCTGGGCCGGTTACATCGACGTCCTGCCCGACGTGATCCCCGTCATTTCCGAAACCGAGGGCGTGAAGAACGGGATTGCAGGGCTCTATGTGGCGACGGGCTTTTCCGGTCACGGATTTGGCCTCGGCACGGGGGCCGGTCTTTTGGCGGCGGATCTGATCACCGGCAAAACGCCCTGTGTTGACCCGACGCCCTTCAGGCTCCATCGTTTCACCGACGGCAGCAAGATCAGCGCGATGGAAAATATCCTCAAACGATGACCCGCGCGCGGATTGTCACATGCACGTCGGGCAGGACCATTCGAACGGATAGACGATGACGATTTTATTGAATGTGACGGATCAGGACCGTCTCGACGCATTTCATGAGACCTTTGCGCGAGAGTTGCCGGAGATTCCGGTCGTCACGAGCGACATGGACTACGCGCCCGAGGACATTCGCTACATCTTCACGTGGAGACCGCTCGACGATTGGGCGGCGCTTCCCAATCTGGAAATCGTGTTCTCCGTCAGTGCGGGCATCGACCAGTTCGGCGCGTTGCCGGAGCATATCACCCTCGTCAAAATGGTCGATCCGAAAAACACGCAGAAGGTGATCGACTACGTGCTCGCCGCCTGCCTGTCCTGCATGCGGGATTTCCCGACCTACGCGGAGCGGCAGCGGCAGAAAACATGGGAGACCTCCCCGATTGTTACGACCGCCGAGACCACAGTCACCATTCTCGGTCTGGGCGAGATCGGGGAAAAGGCCGCGCGGACGCTGGCGTCCGTGGGGTTTACCGTGACCGGATGGGCGCGCAGCCCGCGCGAGATTGAGGGCGTGACCTGCAAGACCGGCGAAGACGGGCTCGACAATCTCTTGGCGGAGGCGGATATCGTGGTCTGTCTTTTGCCGCTGACCGATGAGACACGCGGCCTTCTCTCACATGACTTCTTCAACCGGATGAAAAAGGGGGCGAGCCTCGTCCACGCCGGTCGCGGGGCGCAGTGTGTGTTCGCCGATCTGGGTGACGCGCTCCAAAGCGGACAGGTCGGGAATGCGATTGTCGATGTGTTTGACACCGAACCGCTCCCGCCGACCGATCCGATCTGGGAGATGCCCAATCTTCTGATCACCCCGCACGTCGCGGGCCGGACCGACGCCCGCACCTCCGCGCACAACGTGAGCCTGAACTTGCAACGCCTGCGCGACGGCAAGGACCTGTTGTGGTGCGTGGATCGGGGGAAGGGCTACTAGCGCCTTACTTCCGCTTCATCGCGTCCATGAGCGCGGCACCCAGTGCGCCATTGCCGCTCGATTTCTGCGGCGGACGGCCCTGCGCGGGTTTGCCTTTGCCACCCTTCGCCTGTGATTTTGGTGCCCCTTTCGGCCCCGCGTTCCGGTTCGGCGCCTGTTTGTCCCCTCCGTCCTTGCGCATAGTGAGACCGATACGTTTGCGCGGCACATCGACTTCGGTCACGCGCACGCGCACCACATCTCCGGCTTTCACCACTTCATGCGGGTCTTTGACGAAACGGTCGGCAAGCTGGCTCACATGCACCAAGCCGTCCTGATGGACGCCAATATCCACAAACGCCCCGAAGGCCGCAACGTTGGTGACAGTGCCTTCGAGCGTCATGCCGGGTTTGAGGTCTTTGATATCCTCCACCCCATCGGCGAAGGCCGCCGTTTTGAATTCCGGTCGCGGGTCGCGTCCGGGTTTGCCGAGCTCTTCGAGAATGTCGCGCACAGTCGGAAGGCCGAAACGGTCATCGACGAAATCCTGCGCCTTGAGAGACCGAAGCGCCTCCGGATGGCCCATGATCTCCCGCACATCACGCCCGCAGGCCCCGACGATCCGGCGCGCGACGTCGTAGGCCTCGGGGTGGACGGCGGACGCATCAAGCGGTTCATCCCCGCCGCTGATCCGCAAAAAGCCCGCGCATTGCTCAAACGCCTTCGGCCCGAGCCCCGGAACTTTCAACAGCGCCTTGCGCGAGGCAAAGGCCCCGTTCTCATCGCGATGCGCGACGATGGAGGCAGCGACCGATTGGCTCAGACCCGCGATATGGGACAGGAGCGGCGCGGAGGCCATGTTGAGATCAACGCCGACGCCGTTCACCGCATCCTCAACCACACCGTCGAGCGCGTGGGACAGTTGGCGTTGGTCCACGTCGTGCTGATACTGGCCGACGCCGATGCTCTCCGGCGGGACTTTGACGAGTTCGGCGAGCGGGTCTTGGAGGCGGCGGGCGATACTGACCGCGCCGCGCAGGCTCACGTCGAGATCGGGGAATTCGCGGGCGGCCAACTCGGATGCGGAATAGACACTCGCCCCTGCCTCGGAGACGACAACCTTCGTCGGTTTCGGCCCTTCGATGAGTTTCAGCGTATCCGCCACCATGCGTTCCGTTTCACGGCTCGCGGTGCCGTTGCCGATGGCGATGAGTTCGATCCCGTGACGTTTCACCGCCGCCGCAATCCACGCCTGCGCGCCGCGCATGTCCATCTTCGGCTGGAACGGATAGAGCGTCGCGGTTTCCACGAGCTTGCCCGTGGCATCGACGACCGCCGCCTTCACACCCGTGCGAATGCCCGGATCGAGACCAAGCGCCGCTTTGCTCCCCGCAGGGGCCGCGAGCAGCAGGTCGCGCAGGTTGCGAGCGAAGACCGCGATGGCCTCTTCATGCGCACGGCGGCGCAATTCGCCCATGAGATCGACATACATGGTGAGCGTCAGTTTGATCCGCCACGTCCACGCCGCCGCATCGCGCAGCCAACGGTCGCCCGCACCGTTGCCCGTGATCCCGATGGCGTTACAGATGATCCCCGTTGCACGCTCTGCGCCGGTCTCCGGTTCGGGGGCGATGTCAACGGTGACGACCTTTTCCTTCGCCGCCCGCAGGATCGCAAGCGCGCGGTGGGACGGGATCGTGGACCATGCTTCGCTATGATCAAAGTAGTCCGAGAACTTCGCGCCCGCCTGTTCCTGTCCGGCCACCACGCGTGCGGTGACACGGGCCTCGGCCTTCATGAACTCCCGCAGTCGCCCGAGAAGCGCCGCGTTCTCCGACAACTCCTCCGCCAGAATATCCCGCGCCCCGTTGAGCGCATCAGTAGGGGTCTCCACCGCCTCCGACACATACCCCGCCGCGAGCGTCATCGGGTCCGCCGTCCGATCCGTTTCAATCGCGCGCAAAAGCGGCTCCAACCCGTTCTCGCGGGCGATCATCGCTTTGGTCCGGCGCTTCGGTTTAAAGGGCAGGTAGATGTCTTCGAGCGTGGATTTGGTCTCTGCCTGCGCAATCGTGCGGGCGAGATCGTCGGTCAGTTTGCCCTGCTCGCGGATCGACTCAAGGATCGCGGCGCGGCGCTTTTCCATGTCGCGCAGATAGACCAGACGATCCCCGAGCGTCCGGAGCTGCGTGTCATCGAGACCGCCCGTGGCTTCCTTCCGATACCGCGCGATGAACGGCACCGTGGCCCCGTCATCCAGGAGCGCGACGGCGGCGGCGACCTGTCGTTCGCTCGCGGAAATCTCGGTGGCAATGGTGCGGGCGATGCGGTCTGCGGTCTGATCCACTGGAAGGCTCCTCTTCGTCGGACGACCTTTCTATCCGCGCGCCGTCACCTCGCCAAGAGCGAAGAAGACGTCAAATCGCAGAAAGCCCTGCGTTGGTGTTCAGCAGGAACTGCGAAAAGATCGGGCTGATGGCGGCGCCGATGCTGCGGGCGTTGTAGCCGACGCTTCCTGCCTCGATCTGGGGTTCAATCAGGCCGCGTTTGTCCTGATGCACGAGATAGCGTTTGGTTCTCTCGACCAATTCGTCGCGCACATCGGGCGGGAACGCGCCGTCAATCAGGATGGCCTCGAAATCAATGACCGAACAAATCGACAGCGAGGCCTTCGCCAGTTCCTGTGCCGTTTGGCCGATCCATGCCTCGACGTGGCGGGACACGCTGCTCCAATCCTGCGGCAGTTTCCAGAGCACTTCGGGATCGACGCCAACTTCGGTCAGACGTGTCTCCAAGAGGTGAATGGAGGCGACATCGATCAGTTGTTGCGATTCCCCGAGCGGGCCTGTGCTCCGCATGGACCCGAGCGCACCCGCATTGCCGCGATTGCCCTCGAACACCGTTCCGTTCAGAACCACACCGCCCCCGATGAAAGAGCCAATAAAGAAATAGGCGTAGTCCCTGAATTCCTGACCGCGTCCGTAGAGGTGTTCGGCCTGACAGGCCGCCGTCGCATCGTTGACGACATAGACCGGCAGCGGGCTAAAGGCCGCGACCTCCTCAGTAAAGTTGATGTCTTTCCACGCGCGGAACTTTTCGGCGGCGACACCGACGAGATCGTGCCACTTCCACAGTTCAAAGGGCGTCCCGATCCCGATGCCACACACGCGGTGCCGGAGCGTTTCGGGAAGCGTGCCGAGAAGCGTCTCTAGCCCGTCCTTGAGAAAGCCGAATATCGCGTCGGGCATGGGGTAGTCATAGATCGAATGAAGCTGCGCGCGCACGTTTCCGGCGAAGTCGAGCAACAACAGATCGGCACTCCGGCGGCCGATTTTCAGACCCACGGAGAGCACCCCATCAGGATCGACCTCCATCGGGATCGACGGTTTGCCCACCTTCCCGCGCACCGGATCGCCGCGCCGCACGAGGCCGTCTTCTTCGAGGTTGCGCAGGATGGTCGAGACGGTCGGTTTGGACAGACCCGTGCGCCGCGCGAGTTCGGCGGCAGGCACAGCACGATAGCGTTGGAGGGTGGAGAGGATCAGGCGTTCGTTATGGTCGCGAACCCCTCTCTGGTTCACGCCCGCGCTTCTTTCTCTGATTCCACTTCCGTCCATGGATCGAACCATAGATGCCTCCCCCTCAAACTGGAAGATAAAGCGAATTAATTAGTAAGTAAAGTTTCCAAACTAATTGACAGACCCTTCAGAATCGGGCTTTTTAAGGGTGTCCCGCCGATTTGCGTTGGCGGGGTCCGGGGGAGGAGGAGCTCGGCTCGGACAAAGGAATATGTTTCTTATGGGAGGAAAACATGAGAAAGCTGATGACCGCTTCGGCGCTGGCCGTGATCGCAATGGCAGGGTCCGCCTACGCCGAAACCAACGCTTGTCTTATCACCAAGACCGACACCAACCCGTTCTTCGTCAAAATGAAAGAAGGCGCGACTGAAGCCGCGATGGCGAACGGGATCAACCTGTCCACCTTCGCAGGTAAATACGATGGCGACGTCGAAACGCAGGTCGCCGCTGTTGAAACCTGCATCGCATCGGGCGCCAAAGGCATCCTTATCACCCCGACCGACAGCCGCGCGCTCGTTCCGGTGATCACGCAGGCCCGCGAAGCAGGTGCCCTCGTCATCGCACTCGACACGCAGTTCGAACCTGCTGATGCAGCCGACGCGACCTTCGCCACCGACAACTTCAAAGCCGGCGTCATGATTGGCCAGTGGGCCAGAGCGAAAATGGGCGATGACGCCGCGAACGCAAAAATCGCACTTCTCGACCTGAACGCGTCCGAAGTCTCAGTAGACTATCAGCGCAACAACGGCTTCCTTCAGGGCTTTGGCATTGACATCAAAGACCCGACCGACATCGGTGACGAAGATGACCCGCGCATCGTCGGCAATGACGTGACCGACGGCTCGCCGGACGGTGGCCGCACCGCGATGGAGAACCTTCTCCAAATCGATCCGGACATCAACCTCGTCTACACCATCAACGAACCGGCGGCTGCGGGTGCCTATGAAGCGCTGAAATCATTTGGCAAAGCGGACGGCGTGACGATCGTGTCTGTCGACGGCGGCTGCCCGGGCGTGCAGGACATCGCAGGCGGCGTGATCGGCGCGACCGCAATGCAGTTCCCGCTCCTGATGGCCTCCAAAGGCATCGAGGCGATCAAGACCTTTGCCGAGACCGGCGAGAAGCCGCAAAACAGCGAAGGTCTCGATTTCTACAACACCGGCGTAGAACTCATCACGGACGAACCGGTCGAGGGCGTTCCTTCGATCTCCTCTGAAGAGGGCCTGAAGAAGTGCTGGGGCTGATCCACAGCTAACCTCCCTGGCGGGGCGCAAAGGCGCCCTGCCTCTTCGCTATCTCCCGTAACTTTGACGGGACCTCATGGCTGCAGCTACGCTTGCCGGTAAGGGAGAGAGATATGTCAAATACCACGACGACAGGCCCCAAGGGGCAGGATTTCGAACAGACCCTGGATCAGAGCGATACCAAGGTTGCGTCGTTCGAAGTCAGGCATCAATCACCGCTGGAACGTATCCGGCACGTGCTTCACAACAATCCCACGCTGGTTCCCGTGATCGTTCTGGTCATGAGCCTCTTTGCGTTCGGGCTCATTGCGGGCGGAAAGTTCTTTTCGGCCTTCAACCTCAGCCTCATTCTGCAACAGGTGTCGATCATCGGCATTCTGGCCGCCGCCCAATCGTTGATCATCATCACCGCAGGGATCGATCTCTCGGTCGCCGCGATCATGGTTCTGATGTCGGTTGTCATGGGCAATCTGGCCGTCTTCGCCGGTGTGCCCTCCGGCTTCGCGATCATCGTCGGTCTCGCCGGTGGCGTCGGCGCAGGCATGATGAACGGCTGGCTCATCACCAAAGTCAAACTGCCCCCGTTCATCACCACCCTCGGCACATGGTCGATCTTCTACGCGCTGCTGCTCTGGCTCTCCGGCGCACAGTCGATCCGGGGACAGGACATCGACGCCAATGCGCCGCTCCTGAAACTTTTTGGGGCGAGCTTTAACATCGGCGGCGCGCGGATCACCTTGAGCGCGCTTCTGATGATCGTCGTCTTTGTCGTGCTCTGGTATATGCTCAACAAAACCGCCTGGGGCCGCCACGTCTACGCCATCGGCGATGACAAGGAAGCCGCCGATATGTCCGGCATCCGCACCGACCGCACGTTGCTCTCTGTCTACGGTCTGTCGGGCTTCGTCTGCGCCCTTGCTGGCTGGGCGTCCATCGGCCGCGTCGGGTCCATCTCTCCGCAGTCGTTCTATGAGGGCAACCTCGACTCCATCACCGCTGTGGTGATTGGCGGCATCTCCCTCTTCGGCGGGCGCGGGTCCATCATGGGTGCCCTTTTCGGCGCGCTGATCGTGGGTGTCTTCCGTTCCGGCCTCCGCCTCTCGGGTGTGGACGTGCTCTGGCAGGTCTTCGCCATCGGTTGGCTCATCATCATCGCGGTCGCTATCGACCAATGGATCAGAAGGGTATCGGCATAATGGAAAACGTAACTCCAGTCGTCCAAGCCCGCGGAATCGTGAAGCGCTATGGCCACGTGACCGCGATCGACCACTCCGACTTTGAACTCCGTCCGGGCGAAGTGCTCGCTGTCATCGGCGACAACGGCGCAGGCAAATCTTCCATCGTGAAGGCGATCTGCGGCGCGACCGTTCCTGACGAGGGAGAAATCCTGATCGAGGGCAAGCCGGTTAAGTTCAACTCTCCCATCGAAGCGCGGGAAATGGGGATCGAGATCGTCTATCAGAACCTCGCCCTCTCCCCCGCCCTGTCGATTGCCGACAACATGTTCACGGGCCGCGAAATCCGCAAGCAAGGCTGGCAGGGCAAATACCTGCGTATGCTCGACAAACCCGCGATGGAGAAGTTCGCCCGAGACAAGCTCACCGAGCTCGGATTGATGACGGTGCAGTCGATCAAACAACCGGTCGAAACACTCTCCGGTGGTCAACGTCAGGGCGTGGCCGTGGCCCGCGCGGCGGCCTTCGCGACCAAGTTCATCATCATGGACGAACCGACGGCGGCCTTGGGTGTGAAAGAGAGCCGCAAGGTGTTGGAACTCATTCAGGACGTCCGCGCCCGTGGCATTCCGATCATCCTGATCAGCCACAACATGCCACACGTGTTCGAGGTCGCAGATCGCATCCACATCCACCGTCTGGGCAAACGGCTCTGCACCATCAACCCGAAGGACTACACCATGTCCGACGCGGTCGCCTTTATGACGGGGGCGAAAGAGCCCCCCGCACAGGACACCGTTTAAACACCGCGCAAAAGACACCGGGGCGCCGCCGGATCAACTCCGGCGGCGCTTTCGTGCGATCAGAGCGGCCCCTTAGATCAGAGTCTGCATGACCTCTGCCGCAATCTCGAAAGAGCGGATGCGCGCGGCTTGGTCATGGATCATTCCTGTGACCATCAATTCATCGGGCTGATACCGCTCCATGAGCTTGGAAATCTGCACCCCGAGCGTCTCACGTCCCCCGACGGCTGCACAACTCAGCATACGGTCTACTTGGGCGCGGACCGGCGGCGGCATGTTGGCGACCCGTTCGAGCGACGGTTTGGGCAGCTTGCCCCGATTGTTGGTCACGATATTGGCAAAGGCCTGAAGCTGCGAAGTCCGCAGATAGGCCGCCTCTTCGTCGCTCTCCGCCGCACAAACGCTCGCGGCCATGATCGCGTAAGGCTCTGCATGGGCCTCAGACGGTTTGAAGGTGGTGCGATAGACGTGCAGCGCTTCTTCGAGCATATCGGGCGCGAAGTGAGAGGCGAACGCATAGGGCAGGCCGAAATGCGCGGCGAGCTGCGCACCATAGAGGCTCGATCCCAAAATCCAGACCGGCACATGGGTGCCCATCCCCGGAATGGCCCGCACTGGCGCGCCCTCCGGCATATCGCCGAGATAAGTGAGCAGTTCATGCACATCATGCGGGAAACTGTCGCCCTGTTGCATATTGCGGCGGAGCGCGTGCGCGGTGGCCATATCCGTGCCCGGCGCGCGCCCGAGGCCGAGATCAATCCGCCCCTTGTGGAAGAGCGAGAGCGTGCCGAATTGCTCCGCAACCATCAACGGTGCGTGGTTCGGGAGCATTATGCCCCCTGCCCCGACGCGCATCGTCTTGGTCGCCGCGGCGATCTGACCGATGAGGACGGCAGTGGCGGAGCTTGCGATGCCGATCATGTTGTGATGCTCGGCCACCCAATAACGGTGATACCCCGCCTTTTCCGCCGCCACGGCAAGCGAGACGCAGTTGGACAGCGCCTCATCGACACCTTGGCCTTCGGCAACGGGGGCGAGATCGAGGAGCGAATATCGGTTCATGACGGACTTTCTAACGGTTTCATTTGGAGTTTTATGCCTGCGCGCTTCAGGCCTCAACAGGCGCAATGTTGCGAAACAACGCCAACGCCTCCGGATTGGCAAGCGCATCGCTGTTCTTGGCCGTGCGGCCCTCGATGACATCCCTGACGGCGAGTTCGGAGACCTTCCCGCTCTTGGTCCGCGGGATATCAGCGACCGCGAGGATCAGGGCCGGCACATGGCGCGGCGAGGCCCCGAGCCGGATCGCGCCCTTGATTTCGCGGGTCAGATCCTCGTCGAGCACGCTGCCCGATTTCATGACCACGAACAACACAACGCGCACATCATCGCTGGTCGATTGGCCGACGACAACCGCATCTTCGATCTGGCTGAACCGCGCGACCTCGGCGTAGATTTCCGCCGTGCCGATCCGCACCCCGCCCGGATTGAGCGTCGCGTCTGATCGCCCGTGGATCACATATCCGCCGCCTTCGATCTGCTCCGCGAAATCGCCTTGGCACCAGACACCGGGGAAGCGGTCGAAATAGGCGGACATATAGCGGGCACGGCCCTCGTCGTTCCAGAACCCGATCGGCATGGTCGGAAAGGGTTTCGTGCAGACCAACTCGCCCTTTTCTCCCTTTGCGACAGGCGAGCCCTCATCGGACCAGACCTCCACCGCAATCCCGAGACCCGCCGACTGGATCACGCCGCGCGTGACGGGCCGTGTCGGGTCGCCGCAGACGAAGCAGGACAGGATGTCCGTGCCGCCCGAAATGGACGCGAGATGCAGGTCGGGTTTGAGCGCCTGGTAGACGTAATCATAGGCCTCCCCCAACAGAGGCGCGCCAGTCGAAAGCATCGTGCGAAGCGCGGAGAGATCGTGGTCAGGCGCAGGTTCAAATCCCACAGAGCGCAACCCGTCGAGATATTTGGGCGAGGTGCCGAACTGCGTCATCTTCTCACCGCTGGCATAATCAAACAGCACGCCCGGCGCAGGATGGAAGGGCGAACCATCAAAGAGCATGAGCGTCGCCCCCCGCGCGAGGCCCGAAACCAGCCAGTTCCACATCATCCAGCCGAGCGTCGTGAAATAGAACATCCGGTCGCCCGGCCGCACGTCCACATGCAGCGCGTGCTCTTTCAGGTGCTGCAAGAGCACCCCGCCCGCACGATGAACGATGCACTTGGGCGCACCGGTCGTGCCGGAGGAAAAGGTCACATAGAGCGGATGATTGAACGGCATCGGGACAAATTCACAGGCCTGCGCCGGAAACGGGGCCTCGAAGGCGTCAAAACTTACCGCTTTGGGCAGTCCCGCCGCCGTGTCCTCCGCTTTGCCGAGGTAGTCAATGATCACACAGGTCTCGACCGTGGGGAGTAGTGAAAGCGTCTCCGCGAGTTTATCTGCGATGGCAAAGGGCTTGCCCGCATACCAATAGCCGTCGCAGGCGAAGAGCACTTTGGGTTCAATCTGCCCGAACCTGTCAACGACGACACGCGGCCCGAAATCGGGCGAGGCAGAGGCCCAGACCGCGCCGAGTGAAACGGTCGCAAGCATGGCGGCCACGGCCTCCGGTCGGTTGGGCAAAAGCCCCGCCACACGATCCCCCGGCCCAACGCCCGCAGCCCGCAACGCCTGGTGAAGCCGCGAGACATGCGCCTCGAGTTCGTCCCAGCTCCAGCGCAGCTCACATTTGTCTTCACCACGAAACACCAACGCATCGCGGCTCCCGTCCTCGGGCCGCGCGAGATGCAGCAGGTTCTCCGCGAAGTTCAGCGTGCCCTCGGGAAAGAACTCTGAGGAGGCCATGTCCGCCCCCACGAGATACGGCGCGTCGCCCTTGTCTCCGATGACCCCGAAGAAATCCCACAGCGCCGACCAGAACCGCGCCGGATCGTCCAGAACGCGTTCGGAAAGGGTCGCCGAGTCGGGAATGTCCTCCCCCGTTGCCTCTGCAAAATAGGCCCGAAACCGCGCCATTTCGGTGTCGGCGGCGCGGTCGGCGCTTGGCTCCCAAAGAATGTTAGGCATCGCGAAGTCTCCGATTTGACGGCGCGCCGATCAGGCAACCGCGTCGATATAGGCCTGCCAGAGGAGCACGAAGCTCACAAAGAACAGGATCAGGGTGATGATGAAATTGAACGCGCGCGGATCGACGGTGCGCACGAGGCGCGACCCTGCCCAACTGGAGGCGACGGCCAGCGGCACGTAGAACAGGCTGAGTTGTAGAATGTCGCGGGAGTAGAACCCCAGCGCCGCGAAACTCGGGAGTTTCATCAGGTTCAGAGAGGCAAAGAACATCACGCTCGTGCCGACGTAGATCTCTTTGCGCAGGTGTTTGGGCATCACGTAGATCTGGAACGGCGGCGAACCCGCATGGGCGATGGCGCTCGCGAAACCACCCGCAGCCCCCGCCGCAACACCGAGGGCCGTGTCGTGACGCGGCCTCGCAGGAATTTCGGGCACCCCGCGCGACATCAGGATGACCTGCCAGACCGAAAACAACAGGGACACAGCGCCGAGCGCTGCCTTGATCACCCATTCCGGCACGGATGAGGCCAAAAGATAGGCCGCGAGAACGCCAATCACGCCGCCCGGGATCATCTTTGCCAGAAGCGCTTTGTCGAAGTCGTAGCGGTAGAGATAGACCGCCACCACATCCTGCACGAGCATGATCGGCAGCATGAGCGCCACCGCCGTCAGAGGATCGCTGAACGCGGCCACGAGCGGCGTGCTAACCATCCCGATCCCCGCAAAGCCGCCCTTGGAGAGGCCAAGGATGGTCACAGAGATCGTGAGCACGATCAGGAATGTGGGATCGAGTGTCATGCGTTTACTTCGTCGAAGTCCCCCGCCCGATGGGGCGTCAGGACAGGCCTCGCACACAATGTGGTTCAACGAGGAAGGTCGAGATTTCCGCGATGAATTCCTTCGCGTGCATCATCGTCGTATTGCCGATATCGGACTGAAAGGCGCTGTCGATTGTCTCGCCATCGGGGAACCAAAGCTCCACCATGCCATCAACCATCATGTGCCCGTCCGCGTCACGCGGACCGTCGAGCACGAGGTTCTGACGGTAGCCCGCAAGTCCGGGCAGACGCTTGACCAAGAGGCCGTGGAGTTCGAACCATTGCTTTTGGAAGTCCTCGCTCGACACATCCGGACGCTTGCGCAGGATCGACATCCGCTTGAGGCCCTGCCCCATCGCGGGCGGTTCGACCACGGTGTTCTGAAGGCAGAGAATAGAATGCATATCTGCCACGAGCGGCCCCGCCAGACCCATGGTGAGATTGAAACTGCCCATGGAGGCCGCCGTCATGCTGGCGGAAATGTCGTTGAAGAAGAACTGGGTGATTGCGTCGAGCTCCACCCCGCCACGGGCATAAGTGATGCCCTTCTGGCTGTTGTCGACAACGCGGTTGAACACGCCACCCAAAGAGAGATCGCCGACACCACGGCGCATTGCGTCTTCGTTGTCGACATAGGTTGTCTCGGAAAGATCGGTTGCGGTCTGGATCAGACCCATAACGGTAATCACGAAAGCACCTCGATTGCTCTAGATTGTTTGAAAAGGGGCCGCCCGATTGGGACGCGGGCGGCCCGGGGATATCATCACCGTCCAAGATACGTGGGGATGTTACGCACCGCGACGGCAATGATAATGGCCAGAGCCTGCACGAGGAGTTGCACGGAAGTTCCCGCGCCGAGCGCGAGGACCATTTGGCCAAGCTGGGTCATGAAGAGCGCGGCCACACCGCTCGCGATCACACTGCCGCGCCCGCCGTTAAAGGGCGTGCCGCCGACGACCACCGCCGCGATGGCAGGCAGCAGGTAATCAACGCCAGCCGTCTGCGACGCGGAGCCGATGAAGCCGGTGAAGAGCATGCCCGCCACCGCAAAGCACAGCGACGCAATCGCATAGGTCGCGACCTGATAGCGCAGGATCGGGATGCCTGCTGCGGTCGCCGCCGCAGGGTTGGCACCCACTGCAACGAAGCGACGGCCGGGAATGGTGCGCTTGGTCACGATGCTGATGACGATGATGAAGAGCATCGCGAGGATGAGCGTCATTGGCACGCCGAAGAGTTTGGAGTGCGAGAATTCCGCGAGTTCCGCAGGCGCCGTCATCGGGCTCCCGCCGGAGACCGCACGCACGGCCCCCATGAGGATCGCGTTCGTCGCCAGCGTGGTGACGATCGGCGTAATGTTGACCTTAGCTACCAGCAGACCGTTCACGATCCCGATGCAAAGCGCGATGGCCAACGTCAGCGGCACCGCCAAAAGCGTCGATCCGGTTGTGAACCCGATCTGCGCGAACAGAAGCCCCGCGATGGTCATCATCCCCGGCAGCGACATATCAAGGCCGCGCTGCTGGATCACGATGGTCATCCCGACCGCCGTGATCGCGAGGATCGCGGCGAAGGGCAGCATGGAGCTGATGGCAGCGGGGCGCACAACGCCCGGGGCGACAAAGCTACAGAGGATAAAGAGGGCAATCGTCCCGCCCCAGATCCACGAAAATTCATTGAAAACCGTGGACTTGATCTGTTGGCCAAAGCTGGGCTGGGTCATGGTTTTGCTTTCCGTCATTGTCATAGTCATGCCTGCACCACTTTCTCACGGCTCTTGGAATAGAGTGCCACGGAGGCAAGGATGAGGAACCCGAGGAGGTATTGCTGCCACTCCTGACTGAGACGCAGGAAGACGGTGACAGAGTTCACTTGGGTGATGAAGATTGCGCCGAGCAGCGCGCCGATGAAGGAACCGCGCCCGCCAAAGAGGCTTGCCCCCCCGATTACGACGGCTGCGATGGAGCCGAGCGTGTAGCTGATGCCGGCACGCGGGTCGCCGATGCCGACCTGTGCGAACATGGTGATGGCCGCAAGACCGGCAAAGATCGAACAGCCGACATAGGCGATCAGGCGGACCATCACAGGACGAATACCGGCCGTGCGCGCCGCTTCCTGACGCGAGCCGAGACCACGCATGGACACGCCTAGGCTCCGACGGAACAGGAAGAACTCCATGACAAGCGCAAGCACGACAGCCGCGATAAAGGTCACGGGAATGATGCCGACCTTGGTGTTGAGCGCCATCATCAGCTGGCCGTCAAGCATCCCGCCCGGAACCGGACGCAGGAAGAGCGAGACCGCCTGAACCGCCATAAAGGTCGCGAGGGTCGCTACCATCGGGTGCAGACGTAGCCCTTCGACAAGGAGCCAGTTGATAAACCCGACCACGGCCGCGACGACCAATACGAGCATCCAGCCGAGCGCCTGATCCCCACCAGTGGCCCCCGTGAGCAGGAAGAAAGAGGCGACCACCTGCACCAGTCCCATGGTTGGCCCGACCGAGAGGTCGATGCCACTGACGAGCATCAGGAATTGCTGTCCGTAGGCGACAATCGCGAGCGTGGCTGCAAGGGTCATCATGTTCGAAAGACTACGCGACGACAGGTAATAGGGGTTCCATGCGCCCGCGACCGCGCCCAAGAGGACAATCGCAAGGCCTACCATGATGAGCGGTGCGCTGTTGCCCGCCGCCCATTTCCAGAAGGCGCCCAGAGATTTATGGTGCTTGTCACGCTGCTGGGTGGATTTGAGAACCGAGGCGGTGATGTTGTCTTCGGTCACACGATCACCCGTGAGCATCTCCACAACGCGACCGCGCGAGAAGATCGCGACGTGATCGGAGAGACCTGCGACCTCTTGTTGGTCCGAGGACACAAGGATCACGGCCACACCCGCGCGCGCCGCCTCGCGGATCACGCGGTAGATTTCTGCCCGTGCGCCCACATCGACACCCTGCGTGGGTTCATCGACCAAAAGCACCTTCGGCTTCATCGCGAGAACGCTGGAGAGCACGACTTTTTGCTGGTTGCCGCCGGAGAGCGACTGGATCGGCGTCTCCCCGTTCGGTGTTTTTACAGCGAATTGTTTGATCGCATCGAGGGTCCGACCCTGTTCAACACGGCTGCTGACGAGACCCAGACGGGTGTCCTCACGCGAGCTGCGGATAGAGAAGTTTTCGCGGATCGACAGCTCGGGGAAAATCCCCTCACGGTGACGGTCGCCCGGCAGATAGCTGATCCCGAGCGCCTTCGCCCCCTGGCTGGAGCGGATCTGGATGTCCTTGCCGCTCAGGGTCAGATGTCCGTGGCCGCGATGGATACCTGCAAGCGCCCGCATGAATTCGCGCTGACCGTTCGCGTCGATCCCCGCAAGGCCGAGGATTTCACCCGCGCGCACCTGAAGCGAGACGCCTGAGAAGCCCGGACCAGAGAAATCCTGCGTTGCAAGAACCGTCTCGTGATGGCCCGGCGCGGCTTTGTCCGGAAACGTCCGGTCGAGATCGCCACCGACAATAAGCGACACAATCTGATCTTCGTTCAACTCGCGGGCGGGATAGGTCCCCTGCCCTTCACCATCGCGGAGCACCGTCAAACGGTCGGCAATCTCCTGCACTTCGCGAATACGGTGCGAAATGTAGACCACCGATGCACCACGCGCCGTAACCTTGCGCACGCGATCAAACAGACGTTTGACGTCCTCGGTCGCGAGGTGTTCGGTCGGCTCGTCGAGCACGAGAACTTTCGGTTCACATTCGAGCGCCTTCACGATTTCAACGATGAAGCGCTGTTCGGGATTGAGCGTCGTGATGTGATCGCGCGGATCAATCGTCACGTCGTCGCTCCAATGCATGAGCAGTTTACGCGCCCACTCATTGAGGCCCGACAAAGAGGGGCGACGTGCGTGCGGCAGACCGAGATAAAGGTTTTCGGCCACAGACAAATCCGGCATCAGCGCCGGTTCCTGACGGACAATTGCGAGACCCAGCTCACGTGCGAGATCCGGATCTGCGGACACTTCGGTCCCGTCAATACGGACGGTTCCCTCTGTCGCCTGAAGCGCGCCGGATGCCACACCCATCAGCGTGGATTTCCCCGCACCGTTCTCACCGACGAGCCCGTGCACCTCACCCGCCCGAACATCGAACGTGATCTCGTGCAGCGCGCGAACGCCGGGGAAATGCTTGGAAACTCCCTGCATCTCCAACAAAAGCTTATCGCTTTGCATAATTTCCTCCCCTGTATGTGACGCCCGAATGCACACCGCTCGCCCTACCCGCCTAAGCGGGAGGGTCGGCAAAAATCCTGGTGCTGCGACGAGTGCGTCGTCTCCTTCCGAAGGTGTTTCGCGTCCTGCGCGACCACCAAATCTCCTCGCTTAAAGTTCCACTATTGCGAATAGATTTGTCAATATAATATAAGTTTTCACACAATTTTTTCCCAAGTTTTATAATTTTAATTATATTTTTCTGTGACTTATATGATTTTCTCGACCATTTCGATTTTGACCATCACATCGCAAAAGAGAGTTTTCTCTTGGCAATTGCGTCAGATTTGCTTAAATCAAATGTATTCGCTATTTCCAAATATTGGATTCTGCGGGGAGCAGAGACCGGTTTGGACAACCTTTAGGGAGGTATCATGGAGGGAATCACTGGGGCAGTCGCCGTCGTCACGGGCGCGGCGCAAGGCAATGGTCGTGCCATTGCTCTTGGGCTCGCAGCACAGGGCGCCAAAGTTATCGCCTGCGACATTCAACAAGAAGCCGTTGAGAAAGTGGCTCAAGAGATTCTTGACGCGGGCGGCGAGGCCATTGGCGTCGCGCTCGACATCACCAACCGCGAGAGCTGCCAGTCGGCAGCAGAGACGGCACGCAAAGCCTTTGATGCACCTGTGTCGATCCTGATCAACAACGCGGGCATCATTCGCCGCACCATGCCGGACAGCGAGACCTTCGAAGCTGACTGGGACGCCGTGATGAATGTCAACGCGACCGGCCAGATGAACATGGTTCAGGCCTTTCTGTCGCAACTGATGGAAAGCAAGGGCCGTATCGTCAACCTCGGCTCCATCATGTCCGTCGCGGCGAACCCCGGCCTCGTGGCTTATGCCGCCTCGAAAGGGGCCGTCCTGCAAATGACGCGCGCCCTCGCCCACGATCTCGCAGAGCATGGCATCCGCGTGAATGCCCTCGCACCCGGCGTCATCGAGACCCCGATGACCGTGGCGACCCGCGACAATCCCGAAGCCATCGGCCGCTTCATGGCGCACACGCCCATGAAACGCCCGGGCAAACCCGAAGAACTCGTCGGACCGGTGCTGTTTCTCGCCTCCGACGCATCCAGCTACGTGACCGGCGCATTGCTTCCGGTCGATGGCGGCTATCTGGCTGCCTAACGGAGGAACTCATGAAACATCAAGAAGTAGATGTCCTTGTTGTCGGCTCCGGTGCAGGTGGTCTGTCCACCGCTGTTTCTGCCGCGCACCGTGGACTGAAAGTCATCGTCGCCGAAAAGGAATCCGTTTTCGGCGGCACCACAGCACGCTCCGGCGGCTGGAGCTGGATCCCCAACAACGCTCCGGGCAAACGCGCAGGCGTTCAGGACAGCGTTGAAAAGGCCCGCACCTATCTCAAACACGAGACTGGCGATCACTACGACTCCGCCAAGGTCGAAGCCTTCCTCGAAGCAGGCCCCAAAGCGGTCGATTTCTTTGAAGAGAAAACCGCGCTGCAATTCGATCTCGGCCCGACTTTTTCCGACTATCACCCGACCGCCCCCGGCGGTATGGATGGCGGTCGTTCCATCGTAGCGCGTCCGTTCGACGGGCGTGATCTCGGCAAGGAAATCAAACGTCTGCGCCCGCCGCTTCGCGAGATCACCGTGCTCGGCATGATGATCGGGTCCGGCAAGGAACTGCTGCACTTCTTCAACGTGACACGCTCTCCGATTTCGGCTCTGTTCGTCACCG
Source organism: Celeribacter litoreus (assembly GCF_020165855.1). GTDB lineage: Bacteria > Pseudomonadota > Alphaproteobacteria > Rhodobacterales > Rhodobacteraceae > Celeribacter > Celeribacter litoreus. The sequence goes on from NZ_JAIUFY010000007.1 coordinate 224,596, forward strand.
GACTCGTGGCGAAATTCGCCCGCGATGTGACTTTCCACGGTCGCTCCATGCGCCTGATGAACGGCAACGCCCTGATCGCACGTTTGGCAAAGTCCTGCTTTGACAAGAACGTGCCGATCTGGACCTCTTCGCCGGTCAAAAAGCTTCTGCGCAATGAAGATGGCAGCATCAAAGGGGCGATCGTGAACCGTCCCGACGGTCCTGTTGAGATCATCGCCCGCAAAGGCGTCGTGCTCGCCGCAGGTGGCTTCCCGCAGGACGCCGTGCGCCGCAAGGAACTGATGCCGCACTCGCCGTCCGGTCATGAACACGTCTCCCCCGCCCCTCCGGGCAACACGGGCGACGGTCTGCGCCTCGCCGAAAGCGTGGGCGCGCAGCTCAAGACGGACCTGCCGAACTCCGCTGCTTGGGTTCCGGTGTCGCGTCCGCCTATGGGCAACGGCCTTTTGGGCACCTTCCCGCATTTTGTGGACCGCTCCAAACCGGGCGTGATTGCTGTGACGCGGTCGGGCAAGCGGTTTGTGAACGAGGCACAGAGCTACCACGACTTCTGTCAGGCGATGGTCAAACGCTGTCAGGAAGAGGGCGGCCCCGACGCCGACCTCGCGGCATGGTTTGTTGCGGATCACCGCACCTTCCGCAAATACGGCCTCGGCTTCGCGAAACCCGCGCCGGTGCCTTATAAGTCGCTCATCAAGCAGGGCTACCTGATCCGCGGCAAAACCATCCGTGACCTCGCAGAGCAAATCGGTGCCGATCCGGCGCAGATGGAGCGCACGGTTGCCGAGTTCAACAAGCACGCAGTGAAGGGTGAAGATCCGGAGTTCGGCAAAGGCTCGACCGCCTACAACCGGTCGCTCGGCGATCCGGACCACAAACCGAACCCCTGTGTGGCGCCGGTCAAAAAAGGCCCGTTCTACGCAGTGCGTCTCTACGTGGGCGACCTCGGCACCTTCGCAGGCATGAAAACCAACGAATACAGCCAAGTCCTCAACGATGAAGGCAAGCCGATCGGTGGTCTCTATGCAGCCGGCAACGACGCCGCGTCCATCATGGGCGGCAACTACCCGGGTGGCGGCATCACCCTCGGGCCGGCTCTGACCTTCGGCTATATCGCTGCACGCCACATGGCCGGCGGCAACAGCTAACCAAAATACCTCCCTGAAAAGCCCCGTCGAAGACATTCGGCGGGGCTTTTTTTATTCGTCCGCGCCGCTGCACGCGGGCGCTGGCAACAAAAAACAGGCGCGGTCTCCCGCGCCTGTCTCCATTTTATCTCTTCGAACCTCAGTTGGTTTCGAATTCCTTCGCGTGCAGCCAATCCGCGTGTTTCGGCGCCCTCTTGGTCTTGCTCCACTCTTCGAGCATGTCCCATTTCACGGCATCGAGACGTTCGAGGTTCTTGTCCTGCTCCGGGTTCGGCGCAGCAAGCTCCACGCGGTGGCCGTTCGGGTCGAAGAAATAGATCGAGTCAAAGATCGTGTGATCCGTCACGCCCAGAACCTCGACACCGTTGGCTTCGAGATGCTCTTTGAACTCCACGAGTGTCTCACGGTCTTTAACCTGAAACGCGATGTGCTGGACCCAGATCGGCGTGTTTTCGTCGCGGCCCATTTCCGGTTTGGTCGGCAGCTCAAAGAACGCGAGGATGTTGCCGTCACCTGCATCGAGGAAGAGGTGCATGTAAGGGTCCGGCTCGTGGGTGGACGGCACCTGATCCTCGGCGATGGCGAGGATGAAATCCATGTTCAGCATTTTGGTGTAAAATTCGACGGTCTCCTTCGCGTCTTTACAGCGGTAGGCGACGTGGTGAATGCGTTCGACTTTCATGGTCCGATCTCCATTTGTTGCATTTGCAACCAATTTACAGGGGCGATCGTCCGCACTATTTGATCTAGATCAATTTGTTAAAAATAAAGTTATTCGCTTTTTGCAAATAAAAAACGGCGCTCCGGAGTTCGGAGCGCCGCCTCAAAAGCCGTATTCGAGTGAGGATTAACCCTGAAGGTCTTCCCACATCTCGCGGTCGCGTTCCGCGGTCCAGACACGCGGGGTGTCGATGCCACGGGCTTCGTCATAGGCGCGCGCGACGTTGAACGGCAGGCAGTGTTCGTAGATCGCATAGTCGCCGAACTTCTCGTCACAGGAGGCGCGCACGGCGTCCCATGCTTCCTTCAGAGAGCCACCACGCGCCACGATACGGGCGACAGGCGCATAGGTGCTGTCCACGAAGTCGCGGGTTGCGGCAATCGCCTTGCCCACCATCTCTTCGCCCACGAGCGCGTCACCACGGCCCGGCGCAATAGACTTCGGCTTGTAGGCCGCAATCGCGTCGAGCGTGCCGCCCCAGTCACCAAAGTGACCGTCGCCGCAGTAACAGGCGGAGTGGTATTCAACGATATCACCCGTGAACATCACTTCCTGATCCGGCACCCAGATCACCGCGTCACCCGCCGTATGCGCACGGCCGAGCGTCATGATGTCCACGCGGCGCTTGCCGAGATAGACAGTCATCTTGTCAGAGAACGTCGTTGTCGGACGCGTCAGACCAGGGATTTCCTCGTGTCCTTGGAACAGGCGCGGGAAACGACCGAATTCGCTGTCCCAGTCCTCCTGACCGCGCTCTTCGACCATCGCGGCGGCTTTCTCCGACATGATGATCTCACGTGCACCATAGGCGCTCGCGCCGAGCACACGGACAGCGTGGTAGTGGGTCAGCACAACGTGGCTGATCGGCTTGTCCGTCACCGTGCGCACGCACTCGATGACCTTGCGTGCGAGACGCGGGGTCGCCTGCGCCTCGACGATCATGACGCTGTCGTCGCCAATGATGACGCCGGTGTTCGGGTCGCCCTCGGCGGTGAACGCATAGAGTCCCTCGCCGACCTCGGTGAAGCTCACCGTCTTTTCTTCCAAGTCACCTTGGCTTGCGAATGCTTTCGCCATGTTTTCCTCCTAATGTGTTCAGTTCGTAACCGGACGCGCGGGCAGCACTTTGCCAACGCATTCGCCAAAGCCGATCTTGTATCCGTCGCCATGCGCTGCACCCTTGAGCGTGAGCGTGTCGCCGTCCTCGACAAAGCTGCGGGTCTCGCCGGTATCGAGCGTGAGCGGCTCTTTCCCGCCCCAGCTCATCTCCAACAGGGAGCCACGGCTGCCCTTCTCCGGTCCCGAAATGGTTCCGGACCCGAGCATATCGCCCACCCGCATCGGGCAGCCCGACGACGTGTGGTGCGCCAACTGCTGTGCGGCGGAATAGTACATATTGTTGTAGTTGGAGCGGATGATCACCGTCTCGTCTTTACCTTCCGGAGCCAGAGTCACTTCAAGATCGATGTCGTAAATCATCGGCTTCGGCTCGAAGAGGTAATCGAGAAGCGGCTTTTCTCGCTCTGGTCCAGTGGTGCGGAACGGCTCCAGCGCAGCAGCCGTCACAATCCACGGGCTGATGGTGGTTGCAGTGGCTTTGGACTGGAACGGGCCGAGCGGCTGGTATTCCCAGGCCTGAATGTCGCGCGCAGACCAGTCGTTCATCAGGACATAGCCGAAAATCGCGTCAAACGCCTCTGAGACGGTAATCGGGCCGTTCGACGGCGTGCCGACGATGGCGCCCATTTCCAGTTCGATATCAAAGCGTTGCGAGGGGCCGAACTTTGGCGCTTCTTCCGTCGGGGCTTTCGTCTGGCCATTCGGACGGATCACCGGCGTGCCGGAGACCACGACAGAGGACGCACGACCGTTGTAGCCGATCGGGATGTGGAGCCAGTTCGGCGGCAACGCATTCTCGGGATCACGGAACATGGACCCGACGTTGAAGGCATGGTGCCGCGCGGCATAGAAATCGGTGTATTCCGTCACGCTGAACGGCATATGCAGCGTTGCGTCGCTTTGTGCCACGAGATGCGCCGAAAGCGTTGCCTCGGCATCGGATCCTTCAGCCAAAAGCGTCGTCAACTCGGCCCGCAAGCGATCCCATTCCGGCTTGCCAAGCGCCATAAACGCGTTCCAGCTCCCGGTTTTGAGGGTGCCTGCAAAAGAGAGCACACCGGCCTCTTCGAGCGCGGCAAGATCAAGGATTTGATCGCCAATCGCGGTGCCGCAACGGGGGCTTCCGCCCTCTGTCGAGAACACGCCATAGGGCAGGTTGTTGAGCGGGAATTGGGTTTCTGCGCTGTTCGCACTTTCGACCCACGAGCGTTTCAAGTCAGTCATGTCAGGTCCTTCTTCAATTTGCGTCCGGCTGCGCTTCGGGGCGCGCGTCGGCAAAGGCAGGAAGCGCGAGGCACCGCGCTTCGATCTCGGTCAGGCGCGCGAAAGGCGTGAGGTCGGCGCCCCAGCGATGCGCGTTGTAAAGCTGTGGCACGAGGCAGATATCCGCGAGCCCCGGCGTGTCGCCGAAACAGAACGGCGTGTCAGGCCGGATCAGCGCCGCGAAGGCCGCAAAGCCCTGCGTCATCCAGTCGTTCATCCACGCGACGGTTTCGTCCTGCGTGTGGCCCATGTCCTTGAGCTTTTGGACGATCCGCAGGTTGTTGACGGGATGCACGTCCGTCGCAATCCCCAGTGCTGCCGCCTGCACCTGTGCCCGCGCGAACGGATCGTCGGGCAGGAGCGCGGGCTCCGGATAGGTGCGTTCGATCCAGTCAAGGATCGCCATGGATTGCGTGAGAACACGCCCGTCATTCAACACCAACGTCGGCACCCCGCGACCGGGGTTGAGCGCGGCATAGTCGTCCGCGCGCTGTTCTCCCGCCACGAGATTGACGGGGACCGGCTCATAACCGACCCCCTTCAGATTGAGCGCAATCCGGATCCGGTAGGAGGTCGTGGAGCGCCAGTAGGTGTAGAGTTTCATTTCAGCCCCGGCGTGCCGTCGAACTTCTTCTCGAGGCTCTCCCAGCAGTCGATATAGTCGTCCTGAAGCGGCGCTTCTTTGCCTGCAAACTCCGTGAGATGCTGCGGGAAACGGGTCTCGAACATAAAGGACATCGTGTTCTCGAGCTTCTCCGGCCCGAGGTTCGAATTCGATGCGCCCTCAAAGGCGTCTTTGTCCGGACCATGCGGCAGCATCATGTTGTGCAGGCTCATGCCACCCGGCGCAAAGCCCTGCGGCTTGGCGTCGTATTGGCCGTAAATGTTGCCCATCAGCTCGGACATAATGTTCTTGTGATACCACGGCGGACGGAAGGTGTTCTCGGCCACCATCCAACGCTCGCGGAAGAGAACGAAGTCGATGTTTGCCGTTCCAGGCACGCCCGACGGCGCGGTCAGAACGGTGAAGATCGACGGGTCCGGGTGGTCAAACAGGATCGCCCCGACCGGACAATAGGTGCGCAGGTCGTATTTGTAGGGCGCGTAGTTGCCGTGCCATGCCACAACGTCGAGCGGGCTTTGCGCGATTTTTGTTTCGTGGAACTGGCCGCACCATTTGATCGTGAGGGTCGAGGGCACTTCGCGGTCCTCATAGGCCGCGACGGGCGCTTTGAAATCACGCGGGTTGGCTAGGGCGTTGGCACCGATCGGACCGCGGGCGGGCAGTTCGAATTTCTGGCCGTAGTTCTCACAGACAAAGCCGCGGCATGGCCCTTCGAGGACCTCCACCCGATACACGAGACCGCGCGGGATGATGGCGATTTCTTTGGGTTCGAGGTCGATGATCCCGAGTTCCGTCGCAAAGCGCATCTTGCCCTCTTGCGGCACCACCAACAGCTCACTGTCGGCGGAGTAGAAATAGGAGTCTTCCATCGACTTGGTGACGAGATAGACATGGGCGGCCATGCCGACCTGCGTGTTTACGTCCCCTGCCGTGGTCATCGTGCGCATGCCGGTGAGCCATGTCAGATCGTCGCCGGTTTGCTCCACCGGATCCCAGCGATACTGGCCGAGCGAGGTCACATCTTCGAGGACATGCGGCGCGGATTTCCAATACGGCAGATCGATTTTCTCGTAGCGCGCGGAGTGCTTCACCGACGGGCGGATGCGGTAGGTCCAGGTGCGTTCCGGCGGATGCGCGGTAAAGGCGGTGCCCGAAAGCTGTTCGCCATAGAGCCCGTAATTACATTTCTGCGGGCTGTTCATCCCCTGCGGCAGAGCACCCGGAAGCGCCTCGGTCTCAAAATCGTTGCCAAAGCCCGGCATATAGCCTTCGTGCGTCCCCGTTGTGCCGGAAGCGCGGACCATACCTTTGGGCAAATCATGTGCAGTCATAGTCAGATTCCCTGTTCAGCGTCTCTTCACATCTCACCACAAAACGGTTGCACCCACAACCATTTTGACGAATCTATTCGCAATTAACGAATTAGATTTATATTTCATCAAGCGCACAGCATCGCGCACCCATTTGTTCTTTTGCCCTTGCGCTCGCCGCGTGGATCAAAACACTAGACGCGCTCCACCCGATGTCAGACAGGCGACGCAATGACCAAATCCGACCCGAAATCGAGCCCTGCAGTGAGCGACCCCGAGGCAGGTTTCGAACTCGAAACCTTCCTGCCCTTTCTTCTCAACAGGGCGGCGGAAGTGACGAGTCAGGCCTTTCAGCCGGCCTACCGCGAAGGCTTTGGCCTCACCCGCAGCCAATGGCGCGTTCTGGCGATCACCGGTCACTACGGGGCCATCACCGCGCGCGACATTTGCACCATCGCGCACGAGGAAAAGAGCAAAATCAGCCGCGCGGTCAGCGCTCTGACAGAGAGCGGCCATCTCCAAAAAGCACTCGGAGAAACAGACAAACGCACTGAGGTTCTGTCCCTCACCGAGAAAGGCACCACCCTGTTCGAGACGCTCGGCCAATCCGCCCTTCAGTTCGACCGCACCCTCAGAGCCGCCTTCACTCCGGAGAAAGAAGCCCAGTTCCGCGCGCTTCTGTCCGATCTGGAGGCCGCATTGGCGGAGTGCAGCAATCAAGAGGACATCTAAGCCACCGCACCCCGCCGTTGTGACACGGCGCCCTATAAGAGCGCCGCGACAGATCAGTCGAGATTGACCGCGACCGATTTGGTCTCCGTGTACATCTCGATCGCGTCTTTCCCCATCTCGCGACCCCAACCGGATTGCTTGTAACCGCCCCACGGCATGTTCGCGTCGCTCTGGTTGTGCGTGTTGACCCAGACGATCCCCGCACGGATGCGTGCCGCGAATTTGTGGGCGCGCGACAGGTCTTTGGTCCAGATCGAGGCCCCGAGACCGTATTCGGTGTTGTTCGCCTCTTTCGCCAGCGCTTCGATATTGTCATCGCTGAACTTCATCGCGCTGATGACCGGACCGAAGATTTCCTGTTTGTAGACCGTCATATCCGGCGTCACATCGCGCAGGAGCGTCGGCTTGAGGAAGTAGCCCTCCCCGTCGGTCTTGCCGCCGGTCACGACCTTCGCGCCTTCGGCAACACCAGCGTCGAGAAGACCCGTAACGCGGGTGTATTGCTTCTCTGAAACAATCGGTCCCATGTTGGTATCTGCATCGAGACCGTGACCGAGTTTGAGCTTTTCGGAATAGGCAGCGACCCCTGCGAGCACCTCCTCATAGACATCCTCGTGGATGTAGAGGCGCGAGCCGGCGGTGCAGGCCTGACCACTGTTGAGGAACACGGCTTCGGCCACACCCGGAATGGCGCTTTCCAGATCGGCATCGGGGAAGACAAAGACCGGGCTTTTGCCGCCGAGTTCGAGGCTCACGCGCTTGAGGTTGCCAGAAGCCGCGCGGACGATCGCCTGCCCCGTGGCGGTGGAGCCGGTGAAGCCGATTTTGTCGACATCGTTGTGATCCACGAGCGCGGAACCGACACGGCCGTCGCCGGTGACAATGTTGACCACACCGTCCGGAACACCGGCTTTGCGGCAAATCTCGACAAATCGCATCGCGGAGAGCGGCGTGTCCTCGGCGGGTTTCACGATCACTGTGCAGCCAGCGGCGAGCGCAGGTGCGAGTTTCCATGCGAGCATCAGGAACGGCACGTTCCACGGCAGGATTTGCGCCACCACGCCGACAGGTTCGCGGGTCGTGTAGACGTGCCAGTCGCCATCCATGTTAACCGGCAGGGTGGAGCCGTCGATCTTGTTGGCCCAGCCTGCGAAGTAGCGGAAGTGATCCGCACCGAGGCTGATGTAGAAATTCTTGACGACGCCGTAGGGGGAGCCCTCGTCGAGCACATCAAGCTCCGCAAGCTCAACAGCGGCTTCGTCGATCAGCTCTGCAACGCGCCACATGATCTTCATGCGCTCATTCGGCTTGAGACCGGACCAGCGGCCATCGTCAAATGCGGTGCGGGCGGCGGCCACAGCGAGATCAACGTCTGCGGCGGTGGCGTCGGCGACGTTCGAAATCACCTGCCCCGTGGCCGGATCAACGACATCGCGCCGTCCGCCTTCAACCGCATCACGACTCTCGCCGCCGATAAAAAGCTGATGCTTTTGGCCGAGGAAATCGCGGGTTTCTGCACTGACGTGATCGAGGACAGTGTCCATAGAGAAAGGTTTGTTCATTTCGTGTCTCGCTACAGAAGAAGGATGTGACCCGACCAAAAACGTGGTCGGGTCGTTTGTTTCGGTCAGACAGCCCGCGGATTAGCGGTTGAAGAGAGAGAAGAGCTTCTCTTCATCCATCAGCGAGGACAGGTCTGCGTCCGGCGGGGCAATGTCGGAACATTTCGGCACGATGTTCTGGGTGCTGTCTGCGTAGACGTAAGGAACAACACCAAGCGGTTCGTCCCATTCGATGCCGTTGTGCGCGGCCAGCGCAGCACGGAGCGCGAAGCGCACGTCGCCGGTGGAGCCATCAACCGCGAGATACGGCCATGCGGTGCCATCCTCGAGGCCCTCGTTGTAGAGGCAGCTCAACTCGTTGCTGGTCGCGATGGTCGCCATGGCCGGAACTTCGACACCCGCCTGTTTGAAGGCTTTGATCGTTGCGAGTGTGGTCACACCGTAGTCGGACGCGATGCCGTCGATGGTGTCGCCGTATTTGGCGATGAGACCCGCGGCAGCTTTTTGAGCGTCCGCAGGGTTCCAGTTCGTGGAGATGAAGTCATCATCCATGAGCGTCAGACCCGGGTGATTTGCGAGACCCTCTTTGAAGCCCTGCAGGAAGGAGCTCGAAGAGGAGGCACCCGGAGGGCCACCAAGCATCAGAACATTGCCTTCGCCATCAAGCGCCTTGGCCATCCATTCGGCGTATTGGTTCCCGATTGCGATGGAGTCCTGATACGGGTTCACAGCGTAATCGACACCTGCCGTCCCCGGCAGATCGGTGAAATACGGCACCATGGTCGTGCCATTGCCGTTTGCCATGCGGTAGGTCGGCATCGCCGCTTCGCCGAAGTCGGTGAACGCGAGGATGACTTCATAGCCTTGCGTCGCATAGCCGTTGATGGCCGCGTTGTAGGTCTGTTGGTCGCCGCCGGCGTCGGTGTGGTCTTCTGCGGTCACGTTCGGGCATTTGGATGCTTCGTCCTGAAGCTCAGCGAACGTGATTTTGCGCCAGGTGTCACCACCCCAACCATCGACGAGTGCAACGCGGATCGGATCGGAGCCACAAAGCTCGGTGATATCGCCACCCTGATCCACACGGATCGTGTCCTGCGCCATCGCCATGGAGCCGAGAAGCGCCGCAGCGGCAGCCGTTCCGGTCAGGCGCGCAAAATGCGTAAATTTGGTAGTGCGGGTCATGTTTTCCTCCCTTGACCAACAATTATGATGTTGTCTTCCAGCCCCTCACCCACAGGTCTTCGCCCGCATCAGGTGAGGGGTATTCTTTTCAAGCCGCTTGAATTGCAGGGCTTTTCGCGTGATCAGGCCGCAGCCATGATCATGTCGGATGCTTTTTCCGCGATCATGATGGTCGGCGCGTTGGTGTTGCCGCTGGTGAGCGTCGGCATGACCGAGGCATCGACCACGCGCAGACCGCCGAGACCGTGAACGCGCAGTTCGTCATCGACCACCGCCATGTCATCGGAGCCCATTTTGCAGGTGCCGACCGGGTGATAGACGCTGTTACAGTCGTTGCGGATATACTCATCGAGTTCCGCATCGGACTGAATGTTGACGCCCGGCGCATATTCCTCGCCACGGATCGCATCGAACGCCGGCTGCGCGAGAATTTCGCGGTGCATCCGGAGCGCATCACGCAGCACGCGCAGATCGTCCGGCACGGACAGGAAGTTCGGATCGAGTTCCGGAAGCTGGAACGGATCGGAAGATTTCGCCATGACCGTGCCGCGGCTCTGCGGACGGGAGATGTTGAAATACGGCATGCAGCCTTCGACATTGATGATCTCGCGGCCGTGGTCGCGATACATGATGTTGTTGAAGTGCGTCTGCACATCCGGCGCGATGAGATCTTCGCGGGTCTTGAGGAAGGACATGACCTCCACCCCGTGACCTGCGACCGGACCTTTGCCGGTGGTGTAATATTGCAGGAGTGCAATTGCCGCCGCGTAGGGTTTGGTCTGACCCAAGAGCGATACGGGCTTTGACAGACCCTGTTTCACGGTGCCCGCGAGGTGGTCTTGCAGGTTGCGACCCACACCCGGCAGTTCGTGAACCGTGTTCACGCCGATGCGGCTCAGGTGCTCCGGATCGCCGATGCCGGAGATTTGCAGCAGGTGCGGAGAGTTGAAGGCGCCACCGCAGAGGATGACCTCTTTGTCCGCATAGATCGTCTTTTTCTGACGGCCCTGAACGAACTCCACACCGACCGCGCGACCGCCTTTGACGATGATACGGGACGCCATCGCCTTGGTGTAGAAAGTCAGGTTTTTGCGCTTTTTGATCGGCGTGATGTAGCAGCGCGAGACGCTCGACCGGATGCCGTCGCGGACGGTGCCGTCACAGGGGCCGACGCCATACTGTTCGCCGCCGTTCAGGTCTTCGTTATAGGGGATGCCCATCTGAATGCAGGCATCACGGTAGGCGACGCACGGCTCGGCCTCGATCGGGTTGCGCGTGGTCGCGAGCGGACCGTCGTAGCCGTGGACGTTCTCGTCACCACCGCCACCCCAGTTCTCGGCGCGGCGGAAATACGGCAGGATGCTTTCGTAATCCCAGCCTTTGTTCCCCATCTGGGCCCAGTGATCGTAGTCCGTGCGGTGGCCGCGGGTGTAGATCATGCCGTTCACCGTCGTGCAGCCGCCGATGCTTTTCGCACGCGGCACGAACATGACACGGTTGTTCACATGCTTCTGCGGAACAGTGTGATAGCCCCAGTCGAGCTGCAACGTCTGCATCAGGCGGAAATAGCCCATAGGCATATGAATCCACGGGCTTTTGTCCCAGTCACCGGCCTCAATCACAGCCACTTCAACATTCGGATCTTCGCTCAAACGGTTGGTGAGCACGCCGCCACCGGAGCCTGCGCCAATAATAATGTAGTCGGGCATGAAACTGCCTCCTCCAACACGGCGCGCATTTTCGCGCCATCCTTCCCTTTAGCCAGTCCCTCAGAGCCCTGGCTTCCTCCGCAAAATGTTTGTCATAGGCAAATTGTTTAGTCAATCATAAATTATTTTGCTCGCCGGCATTGGCGAATACGACGCCACTCACCGCGCTTCGGCCGCCACAAAATTGACGGGGCGGAGCAGAATCGCGGGGAAAAGGAATCAGGGGCTCGGGCCTTCGAACCATCAAGCATGCAAGGAAAAGGACGGCGCTAACGCGAGGGAAAGGCAGGCACGCAAAGGATGGCTCTCGCCCACTCAGGCTCGATTGAGACCCCTCGCTGAGCATGGTAGACAGAGATATCTTGCGCGATTGCCGTTCGCCGAATTAGACTAATACATATGCAAATAACAAACATTCGTCCGACACACGGCGAAGACTAATAAGTGGGAGGGCTCTGGCATGGCTGAGGGTTCGCGGGGAATTCAATCCGTAGAAGTGAGTGGGCGCATTCTGCGCGCTTTCGTCAAAACGGCAGAGCCGATGATGCTCAAGGATCTGGCCGAGCTCGCCGATCTCAAACCCGCGCAATGTCACGCCTATCTTACGAGCCTAAAGAACGTCGGCCTCGTCCATCAGGATTGGGCGACCGGTTACTATTCGCCCGGTCCCCTTGCCCTGCGCCTCGGTGTGAGCTGGCTCAGAGCGAACCCGCAAACCTCCCGCGCCATCGACGGGTTGAAGGCCCTGACAGAGACCTACGGCGTCATGTCCCTCATCACGGTTTGGGGGGAATTCGGCCCCACGATCGCGCACACCTACGCGGGCCTCACACAGGCCACACTTAACCTACGACAGGGATCTATCTTCTCCGTGACAGGAACGGCGGCAGGACGCCTCTTTCCCGCCTACGGGAAAAACCCGGCGATCGAAGCGCTCTGCGAGGCGGAGATCGCGCGCAAGTCGGAGCATCTCGCAATTGGCGAACAAATCACCCGCGAGGCCTTTTCCGAGAAGATCGAAGAAGTGCGCGCGTGCGGCTATGCAATCGCAGAAGGCCGCCCGATCCCGGGGATCAACGCCATCGGCGCTCCGGTTTTCTCGGAGACCGGCGATCTGGCCTTTGTGATTTCCATGATCGGAAAGGCCGAGAACCTGTCGACAGAGGCCGGTTCGGACACTGTCGAGAATCTGCTCTCGCTGGCGAAAGACCTCTCCCCTGATACAATTAACAATAGCCAACAGGTGCCCGCATGACCCTCTCTACAAGCAAGCGTCGCGGTGCCGACCATAAATCCGAGGGGCGCGGCGTTCAGTCGATCGAACTTGGCTCCCGCCTCCTTCAGGCGCTGTGCCAAGAGGCCGAGCCGATGATGCTCAAGGACCTCGCCAAGGTCGCAGGCTTCGCCCCCGCGCAGGCACATGCCTATCTCGTCAGCTACAAGAAGATCGGCTTTATTGAACAGCATCCGGAAACAGGTCTGTATTCGCTCGGGCCGTTTGCGGTCGACCTCGGCCTCACCGCGATGCGCACCACCGATCCGATGGAGCTCGCACACGACGCCGTGCAGGAGCTGTCGGCAGACACGTCTCTCAATGTCGCGCTGGTCGCGTGGGGCTCCTTTGGCCCGACCGTGGTTCAGGTGCAGGAGAGCGGTAGCCAAATCAACATGAACACGCGCCCCGGCACCGTCTACTCTATGTCCGGCACCGCAAGCGGCCTCGTGTTCTCCGCCTTCCTGTCGGAGAAGGAAGTCAAAGATTTCGTCGCCCGTGAAAAGCGCGACCCCGCAGGCTCCGGCCGTGTCGGCGTCTCGCGGTTCGTTCCGCGGCGCGAAATCGACCAAATCCGCGAACAGGGCTATGCCACCGTCGAGAGCCCGCCAGTCCCCGGCATCCACGCCTATTCGGCGCCCGTGTTCGATCACACGGGACAGGTCGTTCTCGCCATCACGATCATCGGTCAGGACCACTATATCGAACCGCGCGCGCAGTCGGAGTTCATCCCCGCGCTGCTCGAGGCGACGCGAACCCTATCTGTGAATTTGGGACATCGAATCACCGCGTGAGCGGACCATTCGTCAAACTGACGTTTTGGCGGACCTGATCATTCGACGTCGTTTTCGCAAATCACGATTACGCACTTTCTGCGGCTCCCGTCCATTACCGGCGCGACACTTTATCGGGGGTGCGCTTCCCCCGCAGGGGCCGCGCCTTCCACCTCACAACCACATGTTCATCCAGAGTTTTAGGCATTTGCGCCATGCATAGTTCACTTTGCGCGAAATCCCTTTGCGCATCTCTTTGGGTCGGAATTTTAAATTAACTCATTGCAAGCTTGTTTGTTATTAACTAACCTGGAACACAGGGAACGCGGATCGGAGGAGACCGCCCCCGAAACGCAATGGGAGGAAAATCTATGAAATTCATCACAACACTTGTCGCAGCGTCTTTGGCGGCCGGCGTTGCATCGGCGGACACCTATGAGCTGCAGAGCACATTCGGCCTGAACGTGCCGTCCATCGGCCCGAGCCCGCAGAACTTTGCGCGCATGGTTTCCGCCATGACCGACGGCGATGTCGAGATCAACGTGCACGGCGCGGGCGACTTTGTTCCGCCGTTCGAGGTTTTCGGTGCCGTGAGCTCCGGCGCGCTCGACATGGGCTTTGACTGGAGCGGCTACTGGAGCCAGCAAATCCCCGTTGCGAACATCGTGGGCTCCATGCCATTCGGCCCCTCGCCGGAAATCGCGCTCGGCTGGATGTATTACGGCGGCGGTCAGGAAATCATCCAAAAGGCCTATGACCCGTTCAACGTCCACTTCCTGCCCTGTCACCTCGTGATCGCGGAAGCCGGCGGTTGGTTCAACAAAGAGATCACCAGCCTCGATGACTTCCAAGGTCTCAACATGCGCATTGCGGGCCTTGGCGGTCTGACCCTCGCCAAACTCGGCGCGAACACCCAGACCGTGCCCGCAGGCGAAATCTACCTGAGCCTCGAAACCGGTCGCCTCGATGCCGCCGAGTTCTCCGCACCGTCTCTAGACGTCGGCATGGGCTTTCAGCGCGTTGCGAAATACTACTACTTCCCCGGCTGGCAGCAGCAATCTGCATGGGACTCCATCATCGTGAACAAGGCCGTCTGGGATGACCTCGGTGAAGAGAACCAGACCATCATGGAAGACGCTTGCCGCGCCAACATCGCCTTTAACCTCGCCGATCAGGTGAACACACAGGCCCCGGCCATCGCACAAATCCGCGAAGCAGGGACTGAGGTCCGCCGCTTCCCTGACGAGGTGCTCGAAGGTCTCCGCGCCGCCGCGAACGAAGTGATGCAGGAACAAGCCGACAAAGACCCGCTCTTTGCCGAAGCACTTGCCTCGCTGCAAAGCTACATGCAGAGCGTCGGCGAATGGCCGGACCTGCAAAATATTCCGGCTGAGACCGAATAAGATCTGAACAGATCCGGAGGGCGCCGACACCCCGCGCCCTCCAAACCGCATTATGAAACGCGCCAAAAGACGCGTAGAATGCAAAAATACGCACATAAAATGGGGCCCGATATGTCTCGGATACTTTCGTTCGCCCGCGCCTTGCTCAGCTTTCCCGGCAAAATCGTTGCCTGGCTGATCATTCCGCTGATCCTGTCCATCGTTCTCTCTGTGATCGCCGCGCGCTTTGGCTGGTCCACTCTCATGGACTGGGAGGGGAGCATCCCGATCTTCGGCGAAGCGCTCACCGTCAACAGTCTCGTTGACATGCAATGGTATATTTTCTCGCTGATCGTGCTGTTCGGCGGCGTCTGGACCTATTTCGACGAGCGCCATGTGACGGTCGACTTCATCGCCCTCGCGCTCAAACCGAAAACCCGCGCCTATATCTCGCTCTTTGGGGATCTGTTCCTGCTGTTGCCGCTGTGCGTCCTTGTGATCCGTTACGGGTCCGACTTCGCCGCGACCGCATGGCGCACCGGCGAAGGATCGAACCAAGGTGGCCTCGCCGCGCACTACCTGATCAAGAGCGCCCTGCCCGTCGCCTTCGGGCTGCTCGGTCTCGCCGCCATTACTAACGCCGCCCGGACGCTCTGCGAATTGCGCCGTGGCACCTTCCACAAGACGGAAATCCACCATGATAGCTGAATACTTCTGGCCCATCTCGATGCTGCTCGCTCTGATGCTGCTGTTGTTCAGCGGCTATGCGGTGGGGTTTGTCCTCGCAGGCGTCGGCATCGCCTTTGCCCTGCTCGCAGATGTGCCGACCGTGTTTCTGTCGATGGGCGTGCAGCGCATCTACTCGGGCACTCTGACCAACTGGCTGCTCGCGGCGATCCCGCTCTTTGTCTTCATGGGACTGATGCTGGAGAAGTCCGGCGTTGCGGAGCGTCTGATGCGCTCGCTCGCCGCCCTCGCCGGTCGCCTTCCGGGGGGATATGCCTTTGCCGTCGTCGTCATCGGCGTCGTCATGGCCGCCTCCACCGGCATCATCGGCGCCTCTGTGGTGCTCATGGGCATGATGTCCCTGCCCGCCATGCGTGCCGCAGGCTATGACATGCGTCTTGCGACCGGCCTTGTGGCCGCATCCGGCACCTTGGGCATTCTCATCCCGCCGTCAATCATGCTCATCATTCTCGGCGATCAGCTCCGCGTGCCAATCGGCGATCTGTTCATGGGCGCCATCTATCCGGGTCTGATCCTGTCCGGCCTCTACTTTGCCTATATCGTCCTGAACGCGATCTTCCGCCCGTCGCACATGCCTGCGCCGCCGAAGACCGAGTCCATTCCGGTGCTCAAAGCGGTGCTGTCCCTCGTCCGCGACCTTGTGGCCCCGATGCTCCTGATCCTCTCCGTTCTGGGCACGATCATCACCGGCGTCGCGACACCGACAGAATCCGCCGCCATCGGCGCCGTTGGTGCGACACTGCTTGCCATCATCACCGGAGGCTTTAGCTTTGACGGGTTCCGTAACGCCGTGTTCGAGACCACGAAAACCACCGCGATGATTGCTTTTGTCATGATCGGCGCAACGGTGTTTAGCCTCGTGTTCCGTCGCCTCGGCGGGGATGCAATGGTGGCGGACCTGTTCCATTTCGAGAACGTCAGCCCCTATGTCACGCTCGCCCTGATCATGACCTTGATCTTCGTGCTCGGCTTCTTCCTCGACTGGGTAGAAATCAGCCTCGTCGTGATCCCGATCGTCGCACCTATCGTCGCCAGTCTCGATTTCGGCATGCCCTCGTCCGACGTGATCCTGTGGTTTGCCATCGCGCTCGCGGTCAATCTACAGACCTCGTTCCTCACGCCCCCGTTCGGCTATGCGCTCTTCTACCTGCGCGGCGTTGATCCATCGATCCCGATTGGCACGATCTATCGCGGCGTGATCCCGTTCGTTCTGATCCAAATGGCGGCGCTCATCCTCGTGATTGCGATCCCGAGCATCGTGCTCTCCCTACCACATTCCATGCGATAGGCCCCATCATGACCTTTTCGACAGACAGCTCCGCCCCTCTGGGGGACCCCATCACCTTGCGCGGTCGGACCTTTAAAAACCGCATCACCATCTCGCCGATGTGCCAACACGCAGGTCAGGACGGCTACGTCACCGACTGGCATCTCGTGCATTACGGCAAGTTCGTTCTCGGTGGCGCGGCTCTGGTCCTGACAGAGAGCACGGCGGTGTCCTCGGACTCGCGTGTGGGGATCGACGATCTCGGGATTTGGTCGGACGATCACATTCCGGGCCTGAAACGTCTCGCAGATTTTGCCCATGATAACGGTGGGTTGATGGGGGTGCAGCTCGCGCATTCTGGGCGCAAGGCCTTTTCCCAGCCGCTCTGGCACGGAGGCCAAGCCATGACGCCTGCCGAGATCGACGCCGCAGGCATCGACTGGCGACGCGTCGGCCCGAGCGCGATTGCCGCCAGTTCGGAGTGGAGCGTCCCCGAGGCGCTCAGCATCGAAGACATCGCCGAAATTCGTCAGCAGCACGTCGACGCCGCCCGCCGCGCGGATGAGGCGGGCATGGATGTGGTCGAGCTGCATTATGGTCACGGCTATCTCGTGGCGAGCTTCCTGTCGCCGCTTGCCAACACCCGTGACGACGCCTACGGCACCGACCGCGAAGGTCGGATGCGGATCGCCATCGAGATCGCCCGCGACGTGCGCGCGGTCTGGCCGGAGGACAAACCCCTCTTCGTGCGCCTGTCATGTGTGGACGGGGCCGAGGGCGGATGGAACATGGATGACACCGTGGTTCTGGCCGCAGAACTCAAAGCCGTCGGTGTCGATGTGATCGACTGTTCCTCGGGCGGGCTGTCCGAAACCACCCGACGGAGCAACGTGCCACGCGGTTTCGGCTTTCAGGTGCCTTTCGCGGAGCGCGTGCGCAAAGAGGTCGGCATCCCGACGCAGGCCGTAGGTCTCATCACATCACCCGAGCAAGCCAATGCCATCATCGCCGCGGGGCGGGCGGATTTCGTCGCCATCGGGCGCGCGGCCCTCGAAAACCCCTATTGGCCGGTGCAGGCGCAGCGCGCTCTGCGCGAGGGCGAAGGATTTGCGGTTTGGCCAGAACGCCACGGCGCGTGGCTCGACAAACGCGCACCCGTGCTTCAGCGGCTGATCGCGGAACAGGATCAGAGCGCAGGAGGAGACGCAACATGATCGCCCGATTTGGACTCTTACAAAAGGCCCCCGCCCTCTCGGATGACGCCTTTGATGCCCATTGGAGAGACGTGCACGGACCGCTCGCCTCCAAAATGCCGGGACTGCGCAACTATTGGCAGCACCGCGTTGTGGACAAAGAACAGTTCGGCATATCGCACGCCCGTGGGCCGTGGGACCTCGACGGGTTTTCCGAACTCCACTTCGACAGCCTCGACGCCATGAAACAGGCTGTCGCCGCGCCGATCTTTGCCGATGCTCTGGGCGATGAAGACGGCTTTCTCGCCGATGTGCATTTGGTGGCCTGCGAAAAGCATGTCGTTGTGCCGTTCGACGCCAAAGGCGGACCGTTCGTCAAACGCATGACTCTGCTGCGCAAACTCGACGGCATGTCGGATGAGCAGTTCCGTCAAGAGTGGCTCAAAACCCACGCCGATTGGGTGCGCCAGTGGCCGGATGTGCTTGGCTATACGCAAAACATCGTTGTGGACCGCTACCACGCCTCGCGCGAGGACAGCGCAGACTATGCGGATGTGCCAGTCGACGGGATCGTCGAATTCTGGTTCCGCGACACGGAAACCGCCGCAAACCTCTACGCGAGCGACATCGTCACCCAGACGCAAGAGCATGCGAAAGACTTTCTCGCCGAGATCACGCCCTACTTCGTGCAGAGCCGCCAGATCGTCTAATCGAAACCCCGCCCTCACCCGTCAGGTGTCGTTTGACAAACGCGAGTGCGTGTAGGAACCATAGACGCTGACCCAATTTGAATGACCGAAAGACACCGCAGTGGATTTTCACACCCCATCATCCTTTGAGGACGCCTCCAAACTTGCGGCAGAAGCGACGGGTCTCACCCGTTTTCTCGCAGGCGGCACCGACGTTCTCGTGCAGATGCGCTCCGGCACTGTGTTGCCGGACAATCTGATCGACCTGAAACACATCCCCGGCGCACAGGACATCACCCGCACGCCGGATGGCGGTTGGCGGATCGGCATTGCCGTTTCCGGCGCGCGCCTCGGCGATCATGCGGAACTGGTGGCCGACTGGCCCGGTGTCGTGGAGGGCATGGAACTCGTCGGTTCGACGCAGGTTCAGGGGCGTGCGACGCTCGTGGGCAATCTCTGCAACGGGTCTCCGGCGGCGGACAGCGTGCCGGGTCTGGTGGCGGCGCAGGCGTCCGTGGAAATCACGGGGCTGACAGGTGTGCGCACCGTTCCGGTCGAGGACATTCCCGCAGGTCCGGGCAAAACGACGCTTCAGCCCGGGGATGTGATCTCCGGCATCCTCCTCCCGCCGCGCGGGGAGAACGGGGGCGATGCCTATCAACGGTTCACGCCGCGCACGGAGATGGACATCGCGGTTGCTGGCTGCGCGATCAGCCTGCGTGTGGACGGCGACACGATCACAGAGGCCCGCGTCGCGGTGGGGGCGGTTGCGCCGACCGTGCGGCTCGTGCCCGATGCGGCGGATGCATTGATCGGAAGCACCCTCGATGACGCCGCGATTGACGCGCTGGTTGTCGCGGTGAGAGCCGCCTGTAACCCGATTGACGACAAACGCGGGACGGCGGAATTCAGAACCGACGTGGCGGGCGTGCTCGCCAAGCGCGTCGCACAGATCGCCTATGGTCGCGCAAAAGGAGAGGCCCAATGAGCAAGATCCATGTCACGACCGTTGTGAACGGCGATGAGGTCGAATTCCTCGCGGACCCGCGCGAAACGCTGCTGGATTGTCTGCGCGATCATCTCGGGCTCACGGGCTCGAAAGAAGGCTGCGGCACCGGCGATTGCGGGGCCTGTTCGGTCACGGTCGACGGGGTGCTGATCAGCTCCTGTCTGATGCTCGGCGTCGAGGCGCAGGGCAAAAAGATCGAGACCATCGAAGGGATGGCCAACGGTGAAGAGCTTCACCCGCTTCAACGCAAATTCATCGAACACGCGGCTCTGCAATGCGGGTTCTGCACCCCCGGCATTCTCGTCGCGGCCAAGGCGCTCTTGGAAAAGAACCCCGATCCGACGGAGACCGAGGTGCGCTATTGGCTCGCAGGCAATCTCTGCCGCTGCACGGGCTATGACAAAATTATTCGCGCCGTCATGGATGCCGCGTCCGAGATGAGAGGAGCCGCGTGATGCCCAAGGATGAGATCAAAGACTTCCGCCTCGTCGGCACCCGTCCGAACCGTCCCGACGGGTTGGACAAGGTCACTGGCCGCGCGCGGTACGGCGCGGATATCACGGCCCCGGGGATGCTCTGGGGCGCTGTGCTGCGGAGCCCGCACGCCCATGCCAAAATCCTCAAGATTGATACGTCCAAGGCAGAGGCCCTGTCCGGCGTCAAAGCCGTCGTCACCCGCGCGGACTTCCCGACGGGTCTCACGGGTGAGGACTGGAACCTGCAGGAAAACACGATGGCGGGCGAAAAGGCGCTCTACGATGGCCACGCCATCGCCGCCGTCGCCGCGACCTCTAGCCAGATCGCACAGGAAGCGGTGCGGCTCATCGAGGTGGAGTATGAGGTTCTGCCCCATGTAACCGACGTGGACGACGCCATCAAACCCGATGCGCCCGTCATTCGCGAAGGCGCGGCCGACGCGACTGTGCCGGAAGGGATGCCGCCCAACGTCGTGAAATACTTCGAATTCGGGCGCGGTGACGTGGATGCCGGCTTCAAAGACGCCGATCTCGTCATGGAGCGCACCTATAAAACCGAAGCCACCCACCAAGGCTATATCGAACCCCATGCCTGCCTCGGACAGTTGGGTGCCGACGGCAAAGGTGAGATGTGGGTTTGCACGCAGGGGCAGTGGTATATCCGGCAGATGTGCTCTGCCGTTCTCGGCCTCAACGCCGCGCAGCTTCGCGTGACCCCGTCCGAGATTGGCGGCGGTTTTGGCGGTAAGACGACGATCTTTATGGAGCCTCTGTCTCTCGCGCTCTCGCAAAAGGCAGGCGGGCGTCCGGTCAAAATCGTCATGAGCCGGTCTGAGGTGCTGCGCGCCACGGGGCCGACCGCGTCTGCGTCGATGGACGTGAAAATCGGCATGACCAAGGACGGCAAACTGACCGCCGCCCGCGCCGAATTCCGGATGCAGGGCGGGGCCTTCCCCGGCGCGCCTGTGGACATGGCGCTCTATTGCTGCCTTGCGCCCTACAAGATCGATAACGTCGAACACATCGGCTACGACGTGCTCGCCAACCGCCCCAAATGCGCCGCCTACCGCGCACCGGGGTCTCCGATGGGGGCCTTTGCGGTGGAGAGCCTGATTGACGAAATGTGCCGCAAGCTCGATCTCGATCCGATGGACGTGCGTCTCAAGAACGCCGTGCGTGAGGGCGATCAGGCGAGCTATGGCCCGACCTTCGGCTCCATCGGTCTCGCCGAGGTGTTGGAAGCCACCGCGAAACACCCGAACCTCTCCGCGCCGCTCGGCCCCAATCAGGGGCGCGGCGTCGCCTCGGGCTATTGGTTCAACCACAGCGGGGAAACCTCTGTGTCCTTGGCCATCTCCGAGGACGGCAACGCGCAGGTGTCGGTCGGCACGCCGGACATTGGCGGCAGCCGTGCCTCCATCGCGCTCATGGTCGCAGAGACGCTCGGGATTGCCTATGAAGACGTGCGCGTGAACGTGGTGGAAACCGGATCGCTTGGCGTCAATGAACCCACCCACGGCAGCCGCGCCACCTTTGCCAGCGGCAAGGCCGCCACCGTCGCCGCCCGCGCCGCGATCAAGGAAATGTGCCGCCGTGCTGCGAACGAGTGGGGCATTGACGAGGAAGCCGTCGAATGGGTCGAGGGGGCAGCCCAGCCTGCCGGTCCAAACGCGGGTGAATTCCCGCCGATGAGCATCAAGGAAATCGCGAAGAACATGGGCAAAACGGGCGGGCCGATTTCGGGCCACCATGAGTCTGTCCCCGAAGGCGTTGGTGCGAGCTTTGGCTGTCACGTGGTGGACGTCGAGGTCGATCCGGAAACCGGCCACACCAAAATCCTGCGCTACCTCGTGGTGCAGGATGCGGGCCGCGCGATCCATCCGTCCTATGTGGAAGGCCAGTATCAGGGCGGCGCCGTTCAGGGCATCGGCTGGGCGCTCAATGAGGAATATGTCTACGGCGACGATGGCCGTTTGCAGAACCCCATCTTCCTCGACTACCGCATGCCCGTCGCCTCCGACCTGCCGATGATCGACACACAGATCGTCGAAGTGCCCAATCCGGGCCACCCGTTCGGTGTGCGTGGTGTCGGGGAAACGGGGATCACCCCGCCGCTGCCCGCGATTGCGAATGCAATTCAGGGCGCGACCGGCGTTCGGATGTCGCATCTGCCGATGACGCCGACCAAGGTCCTCGCTGCGCTCAAAGCCTCGCAAGAATGAGTGAACTGACCGTTCATCTCTGGGCGGGCCTGCGCCGGTTTACCGGTGGTCATGAGGTTGTGACGGTCGAGGCCAGCACCATCGGCAAAATGCTCGATGCGCTGGTCGAGGCCTATCCCGGCCTCGGTCCGATTTTAGAGGCCGGTATTTCGGTCGCCGTGGATGGCGAGATCATCAACGGCGGGCGGCACAGGCCGCTCTCGCCGTCGAACGAAATTTACCTCATGCAACGGATGAAGGGCGGTTAACGCCCTTCTCCCTTAGACGATCCCGCCGCCTGCACCGGACACTTTCGGACGCTCGGACGCGACCTTCGCGCGATAACCAGAGGCGCGGTAGGTCATGACCGGATCAATCGCCGCACCCTTTTCCAACCGTGCCATTTGCAGGATCGGCTCCACATCCGTGCGGAAGGCTGCGCGCAACGTGGCGGACGCCATGAGCGCGTCGTTTTCATCCTGATATCCCGCGAGCGCCGCACGATCTACGAGGCTCGCTTGCACATAGGCGCGCTGGATTTCCACCGCCGAAATCATCAGGCTCTCAATCGGGTCGGTCACATTATGGCTCTGGTCAATCATATGCGACAGATCGAGGTCCGGCGTGCCCTCCGCATCCACCAGTTCGTTCCAGACAAGGAACAGGCGATAGGGCTCAATCGTGCCGCTATCCAGATCGTCGTCCCCGTATTTCGAGTCGTTGAAGTGGAACCCGCCAAGCTTGCCCGCATGAATGAGGCGCGAGACGATCATCTCGATGTTCACATTCGGCGCGTGGTGGCCGAGGTCCACGAGGCATTTCGCCTTCTCGCCCAACTCCTGCGCGGTGAGTAGCGACGTGCCCCAATCCTGAACCACCGTCGAATAGAAGGCGGGTTCGTAAATCTTGTGCTCCGAGAAGATCGACCAATCGTCCGGCAGACCTTTGTAGATGTCTTTCATCGACGACAGGTAGCGTTCGAACTGACGGCCCATATGGGTCTGCCCCGGAAAGTTCGCGCCATCCCCGATCCAGACGGTGAGCGCCTTTGACCCGAGCTTTTCACCGATCTCAATGCATTCGAGGTTGTGCTCCACCGCCTGCGCGCGGGTCGCGGCATCAACGTGGCTCAGTGATCCGAACTTGTAGGACTGCGGCTGATCCGGCTGGTCCTGAAAGGTGTTCGAGTTCATCGCATCAAAACTCAGCCCGTATTCCTCGGCCTTCGCCAAGAGATCGGAGGGCGCGGCTTTGTCCCACGGAATGTGGAGCGACACGGAACTCGCGGCACCGGTCAGCGTGTGAATGACGCCGCAGTCGTCGAGTTTGTCGAAAATGTCGCGCGGCTCTCCCTCACCCGGAAAGCGGGCGAAACGCGTGCCGCCGGTGCCCGTGCCCCAGCTCGGCACAGCGACGGAAAAGCCTTTGGCGCGGTCCTTGATGGCGTCGATATCGACACCTTTGCGGGACAGTTTCTCGCCAAGGGCGTCGTAATCTTTCTTCAGGTCAGCGTCGCGCGCGGCGTTCTGAGCCTCGATGATAGTGGTGTCGATCATGTTTTCCTCCCGTGAAAACTGCGCGCCCTGCCCCGTTTGAGCGAGGCGCGCAATTTGATCTTTGCGTGGGGTCTTTGCCCTTAGCGGGTAAAGGCCTGCACGTTGCCGGCGTCCACGTTGACGATGTTACCGGTCGATTTTGCCGATTGTTCGGACGCAAAGAAATAGGCCGCTTCCGCGATGTCCTCAGGCAGAACAGAGCGTTTGAGCATGGAGCGCTGGCGATACATCTCCTCCAGCCCTTCTTTGTCCGTGCCATAGGTGCCAGCGCGTTGTTCGAGCCACTCGCCTTCCCAAATCTTCGAACCGCGCAGAACCGCGTCGGGGTTCACGACGTTCACGCGAATGCCCGCCTCTGCCCCTTCGAGTGCGAGGCAGCGTGCGAGGTGAATCTCAGACGCTTTCGCGGTGCAATAGGCCGACGCATTCGGGCTGGCCGCGAGGCCGTTTTTGGACGCCACGAATACGATGGAGCCGCCGATGCCTTGCGTGCGCATCACTTTGAATGCTTCGCGGGACACGAGGAAATAGCCCGTGGACAGGATGTCTATGTTCTTGTTCCACAACTCGAGCGTCGTGTCCTCGACAGGCGCCGACGACGCAATGCCTGCGTTCGACACGAGGATATCGACACCGCCGAACTCGACGGAGGTATAGGCATAGGCGCTCGCAACCGCGTCTTCGTCGGTCACGTTCATCACCACAGAACGGACAACATCCGCGCCGTATTGTTTCGCGAATCCGGTGCGGACCTCATCGAGAGCGGTTTCATTGATATCCGCGAGCATGACGCAAGCGCCCTCTTGCAGATACCGCGCCGCCGTCGCCGCGCCGATCCCGCCAGCGCCGCCGGTGACGAGCGCCACACGACCGGCCAGAGATTTCGGCTTCGGCATCCGCTGAAGCTTGGCTTCTTCAAGCAGCCAGTATTCAATGTCGAACGCTTCCTGTTCCGGCAGGCCGCAATACTCGGACACCGCAGAAGAACCGCGCATCACGTTGATCGCGTTGACGTAGAACTCACCGGAGATACGTGCGGTGGCGCGGTCTTTCGCAAAGGTGATCATGCCGACGCCCGGCACCAGATACACAACCGCGTTCGGGTCGCGCAGCGTGGGGGAATCTTCGTGTTTGCAGCGGTCGTAATAGGCCGCGTAATCTTCGCGGTAGGCCGCGATCTGCGCGTCGAGACCGTCGAGCACTTCATCGATGTTGTTCTGCGCCGGATCGAAATCGAGCACCAGCGGACGAATCTTGGTCCGCAGGAAGTGGTCGGGGCAGGACGTGCCGAGTGCCGCAAGATCGCGCATGTTCTTTGCATTGACGAATTCGAGCACGGTGTCTGAGTCGTCAAAGTTGCCGACCATATGCTGCGCGCCGGAGACAAAGCCACGGATCGCAGGCATCAGTTTCGCGGCCACCTCACGACGGGCTTCCGGTGCGAGGCTCTCATGCACAGCGCCGCCAAAGGCCGGAATGTCTGCGGTCTTTTCTTCGAAATAGGCGATGGCTTTGTTGATGATCTCAAGCGTCAGCTCGTAGCAGGTTTTCGCGTCATCGTCCCAGGTGAAGAGACCGTGGGATTCAAGCACGACACCCTTTGCGTCGGGGTTCTCAAGGCAGAATTTTTCGAGCCACAGGCCGAGTTCGTAGCCCGGTTTCTTCCACGGAAGCCAACCGATTTCGTCGCCGAAAATCTCCTGCGTCAAGGCTTTGGAGTCTTTCGACGCAGCAATAGCGATGATCGCGTCGGGGTGCATGTGGTCGACGTGTTTTTTCGGCACATAGGCGTGGAGCGGCGTATCAATAGAGGCCGCGCGCGGGTTCAGGTTGAACGTGCAATGCGGCAGGTAGCCGACCATTTCGTCTTCGAACTCGACGCCGCGATATTTGCCCTTCAGCGCGCGGAGCTTGTCCATATAGAGGGTCGAAAACCCGTCCATTTTGATGGACCCGACGTCCCCGCCGGAGCCTTTGACCCAAAGAACTTCGGCCTTTTCACCCGTGAGAGGATCATCCTCCATGACCTTCGCGGACGTGTTCCCGCCGCCGTAATTGGTCACGCGTTTGTCGGAACCCAACAGGTTCGAACGGTAAAGCAGTTTTTCAGGCTCGCTCATGTCTTTCGCTTTGGCATCATCCCAAAGCGAAGCGAGCCGCGTGGACGCGGATGTCATGGTGATCTCCTCCCGATGATCAGGTAGTGAATAGTCTTGTATTGAGCCAAATCTGCGTGCGCTGCGTCAGATTGTCAATCATAAATAATCAAAACCAATCATTATGCAGGTGCAGAATGATCAAAATGACATTTTTATGATTGACAATGATCATTTCGGGCGGCACGCTTTAGCCACGGGAGGAAATTAATCAATGCACGAGAGAGAGCGCCACGGAATCATTCTGTCTGCTGTTCAGGAACGGCCGGTCGTGACCGTCGTTGAACTGTGCGGCCTGACGGGTGCGTCTGAGGCCACTATTCGTAGAGATATCGCTGCGTTACACGTCGCCAAGAAGCTGCGCCGCGTCCGTGGTGGTGCCGAAGCATTGGCTCCGAATCCTTTCCCCGGCCTCGCGGGTCGCACCTTTGCGGTGAACGAAACGCGCAACATCAAGCAGAAGCAAGCAATTGCACGCGCAGCTGTCGATCTGGTCGAGGATGGCGAGCCGATTATCATCAACGGCGGCACAACGACGTTCCAGATGGTGCATCCGCTCGCGACACGCCGCTGTCAGGTGTTCACCAACTCGTTCCCGATTGCCGAGCACCTTTTGAAGACCTCGAAGAACTCGGTGCTGATTTCCGGTGGCGTGATCTACCGCGAACAGAACATCGTGCTCTCGCCGTTCGACAATGACGTGACGCGCAACTTCTACGCGCGCCGCATGTTCATGGGGGCGCAGGGCATCGCACCGCTCGGCGTGATGGAGGGCGATCCGTTGCTCATCCAGGCCGAGCAAAAACTGATCGGACAGGCGGACGAACTCGTCCTCTTGGTCGACTCCACGAAATTCCGGAACCGTTCGAGCCTCGTGCTCTGCCCGCTCGAACGGATCGACGTCCTGATTACTGACGAAGGGATCAGTGATCGGGAGGCCGCCATGATTGAGGCGGCCGACATCAAACTCATCGTCGCGCCAACCAGCGCGGCGCAGGAGGACGTCGCGTCCTGACTGAATACTCGGTGAGGGCGCAAAGATTAACCAGGAGACTTAGGGAGGACTCCACATGAAAAAACTAACGAAACTTCTGACCACCGCGGCCATCGCGACCGGCATGTTTGCAGGCACCGCATCAGCCGAGGACATGCGCATCGCCCTCGTCGTCAAAGCCCTCGGCATCGGCTTCTTTGAAGCGGCTGCAAAAGGTGCAGAGGAAGCTGCCGCTGAACTCGGTGACGTGGAAATCATCTACACCGGCCCGACCGACACCACCGCCGAAGGCCAGATCGAGGTGATCAACTCGCTGATCGCACAGAACGTCGACGCGATTGCCGTGTCCGCCAACGACACCGACGCGCTCGTTCCGACGCTCAAGAAAGCCATGCAGCGCGGCATCACCGTGATCTCGTGGGACTCCGGCGTGGCCGAAGACGGTCGCCAGATGCACCTCAACCCGTCGTCCAACCCGCTCATCGGCAACATGATCATCAAGCTCGCTGCTGATGAACTGCCGGACGGCGGTCAGGTCGCCGTGCTCTCCGCCACCACCACCTCCACGAACCAGAACATCTGGATCGAAGAGATGAACAAGGTGATGGGCAACTATCCGGGCATCGAAGTGGTTGCGACCGTTTACGGCGATGACCTCGCGGACAAATCCTATCGTGAAGCCACCGGCCTCATGCAGTCCTACCCTGACCTCGACGCGATCATCGCGCCGACCTCCGTGGGCATCGTGGCCGCAGCTCAGGCTGTCGTCGATGCGGGCAAAGTGGGCGAAGTCAACGTGACAGGCCTCGGCCTTCCGTCCGAGATGGCCGGTGCGATCGAGAGCGGCGCGTCCAAGTCCTTTGCGATCTGGAACCCGATTGATCTCGGCTACTCCGCAGCCATGATTGCCTATCACCTCTCCAAAGGTGACGCCGTGGCAGAGCCGGGTGCAAGCATCCCGATGGGCCGCATGGGTGAAGTCACCCTTGATGAGACGAACTCCGGCGCAATGGCCGATCCTTTCGTTTACGACGCGTCCAACATCGCGGACTTCAAAGACATCTTCTAACTCCCGAAGACGGTCTTTGCGGGCGGCGCTTTGTGGGCCAATGCGCCGCCCATTCCAACCTACTGACAGACAGAAAGCCAATGGGGTAGCCATGGGCCATGCACAGACACATGCCGCGCCGGTTCTCGCGCTTGACGGCATTACAAAGACATTCCCGGGCGTCAAAGCGCTCGATGGCGTCACGCTCGAACTCTATGCCGGACAGGTGACAGCCCTGATCGGCGAGAACGGCGCGGGCAAATCCACCGTGGTGAAGACACTCACGGGCATTTACCAGCCGGACGGCGGGCGCATTCTCGTGGACGGCGAAGAGGTTCGGTTCCCGACGGCACAGGATGCCTCCGCCGCGGGCGTGACGGCGATCCATCAGGAAACGGTGCTGTTCGACGAATTGTCTGTCGCCGAAAACATCTTTCTCGGCCACGCGCCGAAGGGCCGCTTTGGCCTCATCGACCGCAAGGCGATGCGCGCGAAAGCCCAAGACATTCTCGACGGGATCGGGGCAGAGATCGACGCCGGTGTGCGTCTCAAGGATCTCGGCATCGCGTCGCGTCACCTCGTCGCCATTGCGCGTGCGCTCTCTGTTGAGGCCCGCGTTGTGATCATGGACGAACCGACCGCCGCTCTCAGCCGCAAAGAGATCGAAGAGCTTTACGAGCTCGTTGAAAAGCTGAAGGCGCAGGGCAAGGCGATCCTGTTCATCTCCCACAAATTCGACGAAATCTTCCGCATCGCGGACCGCTACACCGTGTTCCGCGATGGCCAGTTCATCGGCGCGGGCGAGATGGCGGGCATCACCGAGGCGGAACTCGTGAAGATGATGGTCGGCCGTTCCGTCGACCAGATTTTCCCGAAACGCGCCGCACAGATCGGCGAGGACGTGTTGACCGTCGCGGGCTACAGCCACCCGACCGAATTCGAAGACATCCGCTTTACCCTGCGCCGTGGTGAAATCCTCGGGTTCTACGGTCTCGTGGGCGCGGGTCGTTCCGAATTCATGCAGAGCCTCATCGGTGTGACCCGTCCCTCCAAAGGCGCGATCCGTCTCAACGGGCAGGTGCGGGTCATCCGCTCCCCCGCCGACGCCATTGCGGCCGGTATCGTCTACGTTCCCGAAGATCGCGGCAAGCAGGGCGCGATCCTCGACATGCCGATTTTCCAGAACGTCACCCTGCCCTCTCTGCCGCGTCTGTCCAAGAACGGCTTCACGCAGATGGCCGAGGAATTCGCCCTCGCGCGCCAATACACCGAACGTCTCGACCTGCGGGCGGCCTCACTCGATACAACGGTGGGGAGCCTCTCCGGCGGTAACCAGCAAAAGGTGGTCATCGCCAAATGGCTCGCCACGCAGCCGACGGTGATCATCCTCGATGAACCGACCAAAGGCATCGACATCGGGTCCAAAGCGGCTGTGCACGACTTCATGTCGGAACTCGCCTCCGAAGGTCTCTCCGTCATCATGGTCAGCTCCGAAATCCCCGAAATCCTCGGCATGGCCGACCGCGTGATCGTCATGCGCGAAGGCCGCATGGTGGCCGAGTTGGAAGGCGATGAACTGACCCCAGAAACCCTCGTCCGCCACGCGGCGGGTATCTCATCGAAAGGAGAGGCGGCATGACCCTGCTTAAATCCCGCGAGGCGATCCTTGTCGGCGCCATCCTGCTTCTGCTCGCTCTGGTCGCGAGCCGTTTTCCGGCCTTTGTGACCCCCTCGAACCTTGTGGCCGTGTTCACGGACACCGCGCCTCTGATCATCCTTGCGCTGGGGCAGATGGTCGTCATCCTGACCCGCTCCATCGACCTCTCCGTCGCCGCAAACCTCGCGCTCACGGGGATGGTCTGCGCCCTGATCAACGTGTCCTTCCCCGGCGTGCCCGTTCCGGTGCTCGTCGCTCTGGCGCTTGGCCTCGGGGCACTCATGGGGGCGATCAACGGCTTTCTGGTTTGGAAACTCACGATCCCGCCCATCGTTGTGACGCTCGGCACGATGACCATCTTCCGCGGCGTGATCTTTCTTTTGACCGACGGGAGCTGGGTCAACTCCCACGAGATGAGCGCAGCATTCAAAGCCTTCCCGCGTGAAACCATTCTCGGGCTGCCGGTTCTCGGGTGGATCGCCGTCCTCGTCACCGTCATCCTCGGCGTCGTGATGAGCCGCACCACTCTGGGCCGCGCCTTCTTTGCTGTCGGCGGCAACCCGCACGCGGCGGTTTACACGGGGATCAGTGTCGGACGGACCCAGTTTCTCGCCTTCGTGATCTCCGGCATGCTGGCCGGTCTCACCGGCTATCTCTGGGTCGCACGCTACGCCGTGGCCTATGTCGATATTGCGGGCGGGTTCGAACTCGATGTCGTGGCGGCCTGTGTCATCGGCGGCGTTTCCATCGCGGGGGGTATTGCCACCGTGGGCGGCGCTGTCCTCGGCGCGCTGTTCCTCGGGATCATCAAGAACGCCCTGCCGGTGATTGACGTCTCCCCCTTCTGGCAACTCGCCATCTCCGGGGCTGCGATCATCATCGCCGTGACCTTCAACTCCCGCGCTGGCCGCTCGAAAGG
>NZ_JAIUFY010000011.1 GCF_020165855.1 Celeribacter litoreus
GCCCGGTAGCTCGTCAGGCTCATAACCTGAAGGTCGTAGGTTCAAATCCTACCCCCGCAACCAAAAATATTAGAAATCCCCGTCGGATTACTCCGAAGGGGATTTTTTGTTTTTAGCGTTTCTCTAGGCCCGATCTAGCGCGTTATTTTGAATGAATACCGCCGTCGATTGGGTGAGGCGCCGCCAGAAAATAAAGAAATGTTGTTATTGCGCCGTTTTATGTCAAGATAGGTCTATTGAGGAGGAGCTATATCTCGAACTGGATGGGGGGTCCGGTGGAGCATGTTTGGCTAAGGCATATGGGCAGATTTATTCTCGCCCTCGCGCCGCTCGCATTTTGTATCGTATTTATCCGTGAGCTGTTCCCGGTACTGGATTTCAGCGCAAATGTGTTGAGTATTCTCGGCGCGATTCTTATGATCCACGCTGGGGTCCTTTCGCTGGCGTTGCTGGTCATAGGAAGACAAGCGCCAAGAAACTCACATGTGATCTTTCTCTTCTTCCTTTTCCTTCTTATTTTGGCTGTTCCTTTTTCGTTCATGAAAGACGCCTTTGGGACACGCGATGTCGGTAGTTTGCTCATGACGATTAATGAGAACGAACTCGGAGACATGGTCTCTGTTGGTTTTGACGGCTTCCAGTCCTTAATTTTCGACCATCTGCTCCGCGTGTGTCTGCTGACCCTCGGAGCGTGGCTTTTGGTCCGATATATTTGGCATGGGGTGCCGACACTTGCTGTATGTTCAGCGTTGTTACTCTTGATGAGCCCGCTCCCTCAGTACTTTTTCCGCAGTATTTTCCCTGACCCTGCTCACGCTCTGATCAAAACCGATGATGTGGTCGAGGGTCCGATTATTCTCGAACATCCTGTGAAAAAGAAAAATTTGGTCATCGTGTATTTGGAGAGTGTCGAGCGAACCTATCGTGATTTGGATGCCACGGCTCAGGCGTTTCAAAGGCTTGCTGCGCTTGAAGACCGCGGGGTGTCCTTTCGAAACCTGGGACAGGCCTATGGTACGGGATTTACGGCCGGTGGATTGGTTGCGACGCAATGCGGCGTGCCGCTTTTGCCGCGTGGCGCGATTAGTGTCGCAAAGAAAATACATGACAAGACCGATATCATACCTGCGGCAACGGATTTCCTGAGCGAGCTAACCTGTCTCGGGGATGTTTTGAGTGCTGACGGGTATAATGCGAGCTACATCAATGGCTCGGATCTCGCCATATTTTCCAAGGGGGACTTTTTCCGGAGCCATGGCTATTCCCGCGTTATGGGGCTTACGTCCTATGATGGATGGGAAAGCGAGACGCGGAGAAATGTCTGGGGGATGGATGATGATCTATTGTTCGAGAGGGTCAGCCAGGAATTGGACTTTCTCGCGGAGCAGGGCGCACCCTTTCTGCTTTCGACCCTGACAATCGCGACACACGGCCCTGACGCATTTCTTGATCAAACCTGTCGGACAGTTCCGGAAGGGGAAAGCCGTATACCCGAAGCAATTGCTTGCACCGTGGCTCATGTCGAGGCCCTGTTGGCGAAGATTGACGATCTCGGGATACAGCAAGACACGCTCGTGCTCCTAACATCAGACCATCTCGCGTTTCACAACACGTTGGCGGATCAGCTCCGGCAGGCGGAAAACAGACGAAATTTCTCGGTTGTCCTCGGTGCGGGGCAAGGCGAAATTTTGCGCTCGGGAAGCATGTTCGACATCTACCCGACGCTACTCGAACTCTTGGGATATCGCATTGAAAACGGACGTGCCGCGCTCGGCCAGTCCCTACTGTCCGAGGATTTAACCTTTGCGGAGTCAGAGGGCCTAGACGTGCTGAACCGCGCGATCAAGAACAACAGCGAGCTACAGAGAACCATATGGTCCATGCGTTGAGAAGGGCCAGCCTGATGCGCGAAAGCCCCATATTGGGCACAAAATTCACGATTTAGGAACGAAAGTCGAAAAAAAGTGGATTGCAATCACGTAGCCGTTACTCTCAAGGTAAGATGTGAAATTGGAGTAAATGCCAGTGAACATAGTGGGGGCAAAGGGGGAGACCATGAAAAAATATCTTTTGGTCGTCGGGTTTCTCGGACTTGTGGCGTGTGAAGGTAGCCCGTTTGATGACGGAGCTGGCTCGGTGTTCGATTCCGCGAACAGAAGCTATTATCGTGATGACGAGTCGTTGATCGCAGCGAAAGTTCAGTTCAACGAGGGGAATTACGGTCGCTCCTATTCGTTTTTCGACAAGGCGCTGGATGTGACACCGAATGACCCAGAGGCCCTTTTGGGCTATGCGGCATCAGCGGATATGCTGGGCAGGTTTGATAAGGCCGATGACGCCTATCGCAAACTGCGCCCGATTATCGGAAACACCCTGCAATATCATAA
This sequence comes from Celeribacter litoreus, assembly GCF_020165855.1. Classification (GTDB taxonomy): domain Bacteria; phylum Pseudomonadota; class Alphaproteobacteria; order Rhodobacterales; family Rhodobacteraceae; genus Celeribacter; species Celeribacter litoreus. The sequence continues at coordinate 2,388 of NZ_JAIUFY010000011.1, forward strand.
CAACTATGGATATTCGAACCTCTTGCGCGGCAACCTGACAGTTGCTCGCCAACACTTCCTTATTGCATATGAGATGGACCCGTCGAACGAATTCGCGGCCAATAATCTGGAGCTGTTGCGCAACTCGATCAATTATCCACGCAGGGCTCCCGGCGATCTAAACGGCATTTAAGAGACACGCGCGTGTGTCCGCTGTTGAGTTTCTCCAATATCTGTCTGCCTTCTCGATCATCGGGCTGCTGACCTATATTTGTATTCACGATTTCAGGCACCTGATCATTGAGAACTGGACAGTCGTCACCCTGTTTGGTCTCTATGTTATATGGGCAGGACTCGCCGGCTTTCCGTCCGTCTGGACAGATGTATTCATGGCGGCGCTGTTTTTTCTGCTGGCTTTTGTCATGTGGATATTCCGGGCCATGGGGGCGGGAGACGTAAAGCTCTACTTCGTTCTTGGGCTGCTGATGGGAATGGAATGGGCTGTGGTCTTTATCGCGTTGCTGCTCGTCTGTTCTGTTCTGTTTTGGGTCGGGCTCAGGTTGAGTGCTCGATACGAAAACAAGTCTAATTATGTTATTTCGCGGTTTCGCTTTTTCAGAGAAGAGGGCGTCTTGCCATATGGCGTCGTTTTGACCTTGTCTGCTGTTCCGGCCATCATAGGGCGGTTTTTCGGTTAATCTTGAGAAAATTTGCATTGTGAGAGAGGATTACTAAGGGAGACACAGGGGGGTGTGTGGCAATGGGACGCTTTTGGAAAGACAGACGTGGATTCGTTTTGGTGTTGTCTTTGTTGGCGCTGCCGATTTTCATCGGCTACGGTTTGATCATCATAGACATCGGGCGCGGCAACAATATCCACGCTGATTTGTCAGCTGCAGCGGATGCCGTTGCGTTGGCTGGTGCGGGAGAGCTCGATGGAGGTGTCGATGCTATCACCCGCGCTAAGACGGCCATGGGGGCACTAACCAATACGGTCAGTATGATTGGCAAGAGCGGTCCCGATATGGAGATCCGGCTCGTTTACGAAGATGAAGCGGGCAATGAGTTCACGGTGGTCTTTTTGGAAGACATACCGGTGCGGGACGAAGACCCGATCGATTTCGATTATGCGACCAGTGACCCGGCGAAGGCAAAGTTCGTGTGGGTTAAGGCCCAGTCAAAGGACCTCATCACGGCTTTCCTTAACCCGATCACGGGGCGCAGTGAGCGCGTGTCGATAAGTGCAGTGGCCGTCGCTCAGGCAAAATCAGCCACCTGTAATATCCCGCCGCTCTATATTTGCAACCCGTTCGAATATGACTCCACGGGGACTTATGTGGGCGACCAGTTGCAAACGAGTTTCGCCAATGGCGACCTGCATGGTCGGGTGGTCAAGCTTCACCCGAAGGGCTCTTCGACAGCAGCGCCCGGCAATTTCGGGTTCTTGTCGATTGACGGGAGTTCAAGCGCGGATGCCATTCGCGATTTCTTCGCGGGCGCAACCGTTCCAAAGTGTTTTGCATCGGACAATGTCCAGACAAAGCCGGGTGCAGCAAGCTCGATTTCTCAGGGTGTGAACACGCGTTTCGACATGTACGAAGGCCCATTCAGCAATTGGAACAATGATACCGGACAGTTTGTTATTGCTCCGGCTGAAAATGTCCGCAAAGGCATTAAACCCAAGGTGAACGGAGCCAATATCGATGATTGCGTGCGCCCGAACCCATCTACGGCGTCTCCGAACGGGACGCCGGGGGACGATCATATCAACGACTTGATCGCCGGGTGGGACGCGAATGGCACTGACGATTTGGTCTATGGTCTCCCGGACAACGATACGATGTCTGCGCCGGGGACATTGGTGTCAGGGGCCGCGATCGGCACAGGTGATTGGCCGATTGAGGAGTATCTCATAGAAAATTTCGATCTCGGAGTAGATGCTGCTGCTGAGGCTGATGCCGCTGCGGCCCTCAAAGCATCTATCCCGAATGCGTTTAGCGGCGCACCCACCACGCTTGGAGCGTCTCATGCGTCCCGTTACGAAGTATATCGTTGGGAGTTGGATGCTGGTGTCGTCGATGTTGCTGACCGCCACCCAGGCGACAGTGCGACGGGCGGGGATGAAAGCGAGAGCGGAGCACCCCTGTGCGGGCTTGAGGACAAGCCAAAGGCGATCAATCCGATCGCTGAACCCGATCGTCGATTGATGGTGGCTGCGATCATCGACTGTGGAGAGCAGGCTGCGGAGGGTGGCGGCACGAACACCTACGAGGTCAACAGCTATGCGAGCATCTTCTTGGTTCGTCCGATGACAGAAAGTGCACCGGGTGTGGATGCGACCATTGATGTCGAAATTGTCGATATCACTGGATACGGGGGGAACGGAACGCTGGATAATTTCATCCGCAAAGAGGCGATCCTTGTGCGGTGAGACGGCGAATCAATGAGTCGTAAACCGTTCCTGATATCTCGGATTCGGGGCATTAACAACTCGCAAACCCACGTCAGCTTCTGAATAAAACGTAAATATGTTGCAAAAATAGCAACATATTTACGTTTTTGAGGGTATTTGGGTTAGGTTTGGGGCGTAATGCGCGCGAAAGTAAGACAAAAATTTGACAGAGGAGTTTTGGAGGCTCATGGTTATCACATGGAGTTGATAAAACTCTTATTCGTGGGGGGAATCACGAACATCTAGACGCACGTACTTTAGGAGGCTCGCTTCAGGGCGTCTGAACCTGTGTCTGTTGTGTCGCTGATTGAAAAGTGGAGGAGACTAAATGTTCGACTTTATTACTAAACTTGTTGTGCGCCTTCGGACCGAAGAGGACGGTCTCGCGTTGACGGAATATCTCATCTTGCTCGGTCTGCTGACCGTCGTGGTGATCGGGGCCGTTATCGCATTTGGCGAAAGCCTCGGGATCGCGTGGCAAGGTTGGGCGGACTGGATCAAAGGGCTTGAGGACAACGCGCCGTCCGGATCGATCTGATGATCACAAAAAAGGCGTAGTTTGCTGCGATCCTTTTAAAAAACAAGCGCGCACCGTTTTGGCGGTGCGCGCACCCAACGGGAGAAAATTACGCGGCGAGTGGCTGTCGCGACAAAGTCAGTCAAAGCATTTCATTGATTTTGACTGGCGCCCTGAGGCGGGAGGAGAGAGATGCGGTTTACGACAGCGGTCAGCTTTCTTATTGCAGCGATTTTGGCGATCGGCGCCGTTTTTGGCGCACAAAGATGGCTGAGCTCGGAACGTTTGCAGATTCAATCTGATGTTCAGCGCGAGCTGGAAGAGCGGCGCGACGTTCAGGCCCCCATGGCGACAATTGTCGTCGCGGATAAGGCCATTTCTTTCGGGGAAAAGATTGAGCCGAATATTCTTCGCGAGATCGAATGGAGCAGTGATGTCTTTCCAGAAGGCGCATTTACGACAATTTCCGACGTCGTTGTCGGCAATGATGCCGACCAACAGCGTTTTGCGCTGACGCAGATCGCGTTTGGCGAACCGATACTCGCAACAAAGATCACAATCCCGGGGCAGCGTGCGAAACTTTCCGCAGCTTTGTCCCCAGGACTGAAAGCGGTTTCGATCCGCGTCAATGACGTGCTTGGCGTGGCTGGTTTTGTTTTGCCGGGCGACCGGGTGGACGTCATGATTACCCGCGGTCGGGGCGGGTCTACTTATGTCGACGTGTTACTGCAGGGCGTACGGGTTATCGCGATTGATCAGCTCGCAGACGACAGCCGTGACAAGCCGAGCGTCGTGCGCACGGTCACCTTTGAGGTGAGCACGGCAGAAGCTCAGAAACTCGTACTTGGTGCGAATGTTGGGACGTTGTCCCTTGCGCTACGCAATGCAGGTTCGGGTGATTTTGAACGCATCGAGCGCATTACGACTGCGGATCTCGATGATGATGATGTCGCTGATGATCTGATGGTCGCTGCTGCGAACGCGCAAACGACTGCGCAAACTGAGCGTTTGAACCGTCTGGAAGCACAGCTGGCTGCACTTGCTGAACAACGCGAGGAGCAGGAAGAAACTCTTCCAATTCAAGCAGAAGCTGCTCCGGTTTCGGTTTTGCTCCCATTCGAGACAAAGACGAGTGTCGGGGTCATTCGCAACGGATCCAGAAAAGAATACAAGGTTCTGAAAGTCGTTCCCATCGTGAGCGAAGGTGACAGAGCCACAAATGACGATATAGTCGAAGTAGTTGGGACTAGCGCGAACGCTGAAATCGAAGCAGAATAACATAAAGCGTTTCCGCTAGATGATAATTAGGAATGCAAGGGGCAAAAGGCAGTCAATGAAACAGAGCTTGTACGAGCAGATCTCAGGGTTGGGGCGAAAACTCCTACTCGCAGTATTTTTCGCGCTTCCGGCCACAACGCTGGTCGCAGAGACACAGACGATCACAATTGCGGACGGGACCTTCAGTACGATCGAACTCGCGTCCGGGCGCACTTTGAATGTGCAAACAGATAAGCCGTTTAAGGACATTCTGATCGGGAACACCGACATCCTCGATGTATTCCCGCTCACGGAAACCTCGCTTTATATTCAGAGTAAGCGTAACGGCGCGACGAACATCTCGTTGTATGACGAACAAAAGAGATTGTTGGAGGTCATCGACGTAAATGTTCGCGCCGACTATTCCGATCTCGCGATGTCGATCCGGCAGGCGGTTCCTTCTGCGCGCGTGAACGTGGCGAACGTGAACAATCGGATTCGGCTGTCGGGCGATGTGAAGAACGCTGTCGATGTAAATCGCATCTTGCAGATCGCCAGCCAATACTCTGAAGAGCCGGTCATCAACGCGATGCGTGTGCAAGATCAACAGCAGGTCGAATTGGACGTGCGCATCATTGAGGTTGCGCGCAATTCCGGACGGTCTCTTGGTGTCAATTTGACTGGCTACTACCCGGATGGTGCCGTCGATTCATCGGGCAACCCGATTGATGATGTGCGCTTCACGACTGGGGCGGCCTCTAGCCAGGTGCCCTTCGGCGTGGCGGTCGGCGAATTGCTTGAGGTCTCCGGGATGCAGGTGGATTTCCTGATTAACGCTCTTGAAGGCAATGGTCTCGCACGGCGTCTGGCAAACCCGAAGTTGGTGGCGACCAGCGGGGTCGAAGCGAATTTTGTTGTTGGCGGTGAAGTTCCGATCTCGGTCTTTAACTCGGACAGCGATGTCTACGAAACGACCTACCGTGAATTCGGTGTCCGTCTTAATTTCCTGCCCGAAGTCCTCGATGAGGAACTGATCCGTCTGCGGATCACACCCGAGGTCAGCGATATTGACGCCTCTATCGACGTGAACGGCCAACCTGGCTTCATCACGCGTCGTGCGGATACGACCGTATCGCTTAGAAGCGGCCAGAGCTTCGCGATTGCCGGTTTGCTTCAGGCCAATAACGAACGCAGCATCAACCAAGTTCCGTGGTTGGGAGAGGTCCCGATCCTTGGTGCGTTGTTTAAATCGACGGCTTTCCAGAAACGCGAAACGGATCTGGTGATCCTTGTGACTCCTCGGATCGTGCGGCCTGCGCGGCCTGGTGAACCTCTCGCCACGCCGCTCGACGGGACCCGCTCTTCGAATGACGTCGAATTGTTCCTGTTGGGAATGCTTGAAGTGGATAAGAAAACAATCCGTGGGTTCCGCGATGGTGTCGGTATCAACGGAGTTTATGGCCATATTATTGATCTGGAGTTTGAAGATGGCGTTATCGCTAAAAAATAAGCCGTTTCTGCTCGGGCTGGTGTTTGTGGCATCCCTATCCGGGTGTTCTACGCAATACGCGAACAATTGGGACCGTGTTTCGGCGCGCGCCGGGAACGCGATGGACGCAAACACGGCCATTATGGAAGTGGTTCCAAGCCACACAGACAACACATCAACAAATGTCGGTGGGTAACCACCGCATTTAGGGGGCTTGTGGATTACGAGTAAGATGGAGACGCGTGACACCGACTAGAGGTTAGGGAGATTTTTTAGGGGGGCTTAAGACATGTGGAGGAGGGTGCGACACGGCTTTTGGCGGAATGACGATGGTGCCATTCTGGTTGAAACGCTTGTTGCAATGCCGGTTCTTGCACTGCTTACATTTGGCATTCTCGAATTCGGCAATTTGATGTGGCAGCGTCAGCAACTTCAGAGCGGAGTGCGAGACGCTGCGCGTTACTGGTCAAAATGCCGTCACACGGTGAGCCCCACTGCATTTGACAACTGCGATGCAACGACAGCGCGGAACATAGCCTTCCACGGGCGCCCGGATGGCTCCGGAGCGTTGCGCGTGCCTGGCTGGGATGAGCCGTCGGAGTTGACGCTTTGGCCAGCGGAGGCTGGTCTGAACCCCACACCTGGACTTCAGGATTATGTTCAGGTCGAGGGGCGTTTCGAATATCAGGGATCGCCGTTTTTCCAAGCCGTCTTTTGCCCGCGGCGTGAGGATGTATGCGTGCCGATCGAGATCGGATACTGGGCAACGATGCGATACTACGGATGGTAAGCGTACGTGTGCAACTAAGGCGGTTCTGGCAAGACCGCCGGGGGATCTCCCTCGTGGAAGCCCTTCTGGCGATGCCTATTGTGCTGATCGTGCTGGCTGCGATGTTCGAGTTTGGCGCGCTTATGTTCCAGTGGAATATGACCGTCAAAGCGACTCAAATTGGCGCTCGTATGGCTGCCGTGTCGACACCGCTTGTGGGGGAGGCAGAGTACGACGCGGCGATGCAAGCCGATTTCGGCACGCTTATCGAGGGTGAGCCGGTTCCTGCGGCGAAACCTTCAATCTCCTGCGGGGCAGGCTTTTCTGCGTGTAAGCCACCAGCTGCCATGACGCGGTTATTGACTGGCGGAGATGGTATCTGTGGAGAGGTTTCGGATAGCTCCGTCATTGGAATGTGCGACGTCGCCCCGTTTTTGGGGGCCGAAAATGTTCGCATCACATATCAAAGGTCGGGCCTTGGCTATGTCGGACGCCCGTATGGCCAGATTTCGACCGTTACAGTTGAAGCCGTTGATCTGACATTCGACTTTTTCCTGCTCGACAGTCTGATCCCGGCCTTGGGAAATATTCCTATTCCCGCGCATCCGGCGGCAATAACCAGTGAAGATTTAAACGACTGTAAAGACAGTTGCTGAGGTGGAAGGTTGGCTATGCAAGAAGGATCAAAAGTTAAGATTCTGATGTTCAATGGCGATGGTTTGGACCCTGGAGATGTATTGGTTCCACTCAAAAGCCGCTCCTCGAGCAAGGTTGAGATGGCGCGGTCCGAGGCGCTGCCGAAGGCACTTTCTCATTCGAATTTCGATCTATTTCTGATGCATGCGGAGAGTTTGGCGGAAGAAGAGATTCAGGTTTTGACCACAGTCAGGGCGATGAAACCCGATCTTCCGGTGCTCATTGTGTCGACCGAACTCTCTGCCGATCAGACACGACTTTTGCTGAAGCACAATGTGCAGGACTGGCTTGCGAAACCCGTGTCGGCCGAGTCCCTCGACAGCGCAATTCTCGGCGCATTCCGTGTGAAACGTATCCAAGACAATAGCGTTCATGCGGTGCTATCTGTCGTGGGTGGTGCTGGCGCGACAACGGTTGCCGTTAGCCTTGCTGACCTGCTTGTTTCTGAAAACAAGAAAAGCTCAAATATCGCCCTATTCGATCTCGATTTTTCGACGGGTAATTGCTCCTACACACTCGATATGGTCAATGAGTTCAATCTCGGATCGGTGATCGACGCCCCACAGCGCGTTGATGACGAGTTTATCCGGCTTGTTCAGCAAAAGCACCGCCGTGGGTTCTATCTGTATTCTTTCAAAAGACCCGGACTAAATACCGAAATCAACAGCTACGAACTTGTGCTGAGAATGTTGGATGCGGTGTTGCTGGAGCACACACACACCATTCTCGACATTCCCTATTACGACACAGAGTGGCGCGACGATGTGTTGTCCGCGGTGAACACCTGCACACTGGTGACTGAGCTCAATCTTCCTGCGCTCAAACATACGCTTGATATGATCAAATATGTGCGTGAGCTGCGGGGTGAGACGTTCCCGCTTAGTGTGATCATCAACAAGAAGAGTGGGCAACTCTTCGGCGGCCGCATTAGTAAAAAACGGTTGCAATCCCTGCTCGGGGAGGTGCCGTACTACTTTTTGCCGGAAGAAAACGACATCCTTGGTGAAGCGCTTGACCGAGGCATCCTGCCAGTCGAGATCCGGGCGCGTAACGGGTTTTCGCGGAAACTGTCGAAAATCTTTTCACAGCTGCAAATGGCTCCCAAGGTGATGTCATGAGTATGCTGCGCTCTGATCGTCGAACTTTTGTTCTCGCAACGGTTGCCAGCGTTTTCGCTCCGTCCGTTTCCTGGGCTCAGGACGTGAAGAGCGTCCCTCGCGATCATGGCCCCCAGACAATGGAAATTGTGAATTACCCGAATGAGTACGCGCCCGGGACGATCGTGATTTCCAATGCGGATCAAACCCTTCATCGACTTTTGGGAGGGAACAAGGCCGAGCGCTACAAGATCTCTGTCGGGAGGGATGGATTCCTCTGGACTGGCACGACCGTAGTGGGGCGAAAGGCGACCTGGCCAGGGTGGACCCCACCGGGCGCGATGCGCCAACGCGATCCATCTTTGCCGGAATACGTGCCTCCGGGGCCGTATAACCCGCTCGGTGCGCGGGCACTCTATCTGTTCTCGGGAGGGCGGGACACGCTGTACCGGATTCATGGGACGAACAACGCAGGAACTATTGGGAATTACGAGACATCCGGGTGTTTTCGAATGACGAATGCCGATGTGATGAGCCTGTATAACAAGGTTCCTCCGGGTACGAAGGTCGTTGTGAAATAGGGGGAGAAACATGTTAGGCCGCTTCTACACAAAAAAGAATATTGAGACGCCGGAGAGCGAAGCGCCATCGGCCAACCTGCAAGATGTGCCGTCCATCGAAGCAAATGCCGCAAGGGCGCAATCCGATCAGATTGAGCAGCGGGACTTTGTGAATGAGCGTGTCGAACTGCACCGTTTCCTCATAGACAAAATCAACCTCTCGATCCTCGACACGATGGAAGAGGACGAACTACACGATGAATTACGCCCACTGGTACGCGACTATGCGAAGTCGCACAGTTTTCCCCTCAGCGGAAGTGAGCTTGATGCGCTGATCAGCGACATTGCCGACGAGATGCTCGGCCTAGGGCCGCTTGAGCCGCTTTTGGACGATGACAGCATTGCCGATATTCTTGTCGTCGGCTCCGGTAGCGTCTTTATCGAGAGAGGAGGCGTTCTTGAGAAAACGAATGTTCGCTTCAAGGACGAAGATCACCTCATGCGCATCATCAACAAAGTGGTCGCCTCCGTTGGGCGCCGTGTCGATGAAAGCTCTCCGCTCGTTGATGCGCGATTGCAAGATGGTTCCCGTGTTAACGTAGCGATCAGGCCGGTCGCCGTGGATGGGCCGCAGGTCTCGATCAGGAAGTTCTCCAAGCGCCCCTATTCTCTCGAAAAGCTCGTCAGTAACCATGCCCTGTCACAAGGTATGGCCGATCTTCTGGCCGCCTGTGCAGAGGCCAAGATTTCGATGATCATTTCGGGAGGGACAGGGTCGGGTAAAACAACAATGCTGAATGCGTTGTCTTCCTACATTCCGTTCCAAGAGCGCCTTGTCACGATCGAGGACGCAGCGGAGCTTCAGCTTCAGCAGCCGCATGTTGTCCGACTGGAAACGCGCCCACCCACTGTCGATGGGCGGCATGAGATCATGCAGCGCGATCTCGTCAAAAACGCTCTGCGTATGCGTCCTGACCGGATCATTGTGGGTGAGGTACGTGGGGGCGAAGCCTTTGACATGCTTCAGGCGATGAACACCGGTCACGAGGGATCGATGTCTACCGTGCACGCGAACAGTCCGCGTGACGGGATCAGCCGGATCGAGCAAATGGTCGGTATGGCTGGCATGCCGATGTCGCAAACGGCAATCCGCTCGCAGATATCATCGGCGGTTCAACTGATCGTCCAGCTGTCGCGTTTGCGCGATGGTACGCGGCGCGTGACATCTATTTCCGAGATCACCGGTATGGAGGGCGATATCATCCAGCTTCAGGAAATCGCTAAGTTCAAACGTCTCGGTGTAAGTGAGGATGGCACGATTCAGGGCGAGTTCCGTCCTACGGGCATTCGTCCGACTTTTTATGAAGAGTTGGAGACGATGGGACTTAGCCTTTCGCAAGATATTTTTGATCCATCGAAGGCGACACCGTCATGAACGACAGACTGATCTTTCTCTATGGTTTGATATTTATCGCGTCACTTCTGCTGATCGAAACCATGCTGCGCATTTTGTTGCGCCGCCTCATGTCCCAGAAGGAAGTCGCCAACCGACTGGAAGCTGTCAAGCAGCGTATGGAAGGCCCCGATGCGTTCAAGGAGCTACTCAAGCGCCGCGGGATGGGGGACGGGACAGATTTGAGCTCTTTTTCCGCGGTCCATCGGAAATTCATCGGTCAAACTGGCCTCGAAATTTCCAATGTCCGGCAAATCTTCTATCTGGTCCTTTTCGCGCTTTTGGGTCTCTTTACTTCGGCCCTGTTCTTGGGGCTAAGGGGAATTCCCCAGATCATCTTCTCACTGGTTTTCGCCGTGGCGCTGGGGGCGCTCATTCTGTGGGTGAAGCGGGCGCGTCGTATCCGCCTCTTCACGAAGCAACTTCCAGAGGCAATTGATGTGATTGTGCGCAGCCTGAACTCAGGACATCCATTGAATTCGGCTATCGCCCTGGTCGCGAGAGAAATGCCGGACCCGATCGGGTCTGAGTTTGGCATCCTCCATGATCAGATGACCTATGGTGCGGATCTCGAAATGGGTATGATGGCGCTCTATGATCGCGTGGGCGCGCCGGAGATCCAGCTGTTGACTGTGACCGTGAGCGTGCAGCGCGGGACTGGCGGGAACCTTTCGGAAATTCTGGAAAACCTATCCAGCATGATCCGCGCCCGATTGATGATTAAACGGAAGATTCTCGCCATTTCGGCAGAGGGGCGTATCACCGCCTGGATCATGCTCGGTTTCCCGTTCGGTCTTTACTATATGATCTTGGCCTTGGTGCCCGAGTATTTTGATCCTGTTTGGGAATCCGGCTACGGCGCGCTCGTCGTCACGGGGTGTCTGACCATGATCTTTTTCGGGATGATCATAATACGCCGTTTGGTGAACTTTGATTTCTGAGCGAGTTGGGAGGTCGACATGCTAACTGAAACGACAGTCCTCATTCTGATTTTCGTGGCCGTCTTGCTCAGCGTCTTCGTGATCGCGGATCGTCTTCTCGGGCGCCGCGACGTGGCCAAGCGCATCGAGCGCGCGAGCGAGCAAAAACATGATCGCGAAGACCTGATCGACAAAAACCTCGGCTCAGGCAATGAGAGCATTCGCTACTATCTTGATGTCGTGAAAAACGAACCGGCCAATTCATTGCGGATGCGACTTGTGCAGGCCGGGTATTTTTCACCCAAGGCTTTGCGCATTTTCAACCTCATCCGTCTCCTCGTGAGCCTAGGTGTGATTGCCGTCTCCTATATCGCTTTTTCTGTGACGCTTGTCGGGGCTGGCTCTTTCGCTCACTTGGTGATCTCTCTCGCGCTCGGCGGCATGTTCTTTGTGCTCTGTTCCTATGTGCTCGAACGAAAAGCCAAGAAGCGTCAGCGCGAGTTCGGGAAACTTTTCCCTGATTTTATGGATTTGCTTCTTGTTTGTGTCGATGCAGGGCTCGGGATCGACTCTGCGCTGGATCGTGTGACGCGCGAATTCCTAGTCACCACGCCGGACTTCGGGGTGCAGTTGTCGATTGTGAATCTGGAGACACGTGCCGGACGTCCCCTCGATCAAGCCCTGATGAATTTTGCGAAACGTATCAATGTGGAAGAGGCCCGCACGCTCGCTGTTTTGTTCAAGCAGTCTCAGGAACTCGGCGCATCGATCAGTCATACGCTGCGGGTGTTTAGTTCGGAAATGAGAGAGCAACGATTGATCCGGGCAGAGGAAAAGGCCAACGCGCTCCCGGTCAAAATGCTCATGCCGATGGCGCTTTTCATGTTCCCGGTCAATCTCGTGATCGTGCTTGTGCCGATCTTGATGACAATCATGAAAATGATGGTTGGCTTGGCGCCGCGATGAAGGACAAGGTCGAGGATTTCACCAGAGAAAGACATGATATGAGCAAATTTCACTATCCAGAGCCGCCCAAATCCGTGGAGGAAACGGGTCTAAGTATGAGTTTTCTCATTAATCTGGTCGCGAAGGTCATGTATGAAAGGGGGACCCTTACGCCGCTCCTGATCAGTGAGGAGATCAAATTATCCAAGCTGATTTGCCGTCAGTTGATTAAGGAAATGACGCGTCTCTTGATGGTTGAGGCGCAGGGGCTTGAGAGTGAGGATATCAAGTCCGACATTCGCTACAGTCTGACGGATGCAGGTCGGAAAGTGGCGATGGAAGCCATGCTGGCCTCGCAATATGTCGGGCCTGCGCCTGTGACGCTTGATGCGTTCAACGCGCAAATCAAAGAGCAATCCATCCACGCTGAAGAAATCCACCGTGACGCGCTCGTGGAGGCGGCGAAACATCTCGTTTTGCCAAAAGGGATGATGGCTCAACTCGGTCCGGCCGCCAATTCCGGCCGCTCGGTCCTTTTATACGGTGAGCCCGGGAATGGGAAAACCTCCCTCGCGCAAGCCTTGGGAGATGCTTTCTCGGATACGGTCTATTTTCCTTATGCGCTTCTGGTCGGGAACCAGATTATCAAGTTCTTTGATGAGACGCTCCATGAGGTTGTGGAGCAGGATCCTGATATGCGACCGCTTGATGCGCGCTGGGTGCCCTGTCGCCGCCCTGTCGTGATCGCGGGAGGCGAACTAACGCTGTCGATGTTGGATCTCTCTTTCGATGAAAACTCTCGATTTTACGAAGCGCCGATGCACTTTAAGGCCTTGTGCGGTGTGTTCGTGCTGGATGATTTCGGGCGTCAGGTTGCGACACCGCAGGCATTTCTGAACCGCTGGATTGTGCCGCTCGAAAAAGGGTTCGACATTCTGTCCTTACACACGGGGCGCAAGTTCACGGTGCCTTTCGATCAGTTGGTGGTTTTTTCTTCCAACATGTTCCCCGAAGAGCTCGGGGACGGGGCCTCCCTACGGCGCATCTACTTCAAGATTTACGTGCCGTGTCCGACCCGCGAGGATTTTCTCCAAATCTTTGAGGATGCTTGCCACGATCTGGGTTTTGAGTGGAGGCCGAATGTGGTGGGCGACTTCTTCACCAAGGAATATGAAGAGAAACAGCACATCACCTCTGGTGCGCACCCGCGCTTTTTGTTGCAACACATTGATGCGTACTGCCGATACGAGGATGTGCCGCGGGAGATCACGCAGGAAAATCTTGAGATCGCGAGCCGCAATATCACGGCAGGCAAGCGCAAGGTGGCTGCCCAATAAAGCGGTGTGCAATAATGATGCTTATAAATTAAAGGCGAGCGATCAGATGTGATCGGCTCGCCTTTCTGTTCTTTCATGCTCGTGAGGAATTATGCGAATTCCGGACGATCCCGCTTCATTTTACGCACCATCGCATCGAAGAGCAGAGTCGCGAAGGACGCATTGTCTTTCAGGCGCTGAGCGTCTTCCGCGCATTTTTGTTTGATTGCGTCGGGGAGCTGGACGTTTGGGCCGGGGATGGACGCCGCCGCACATTGAATCTCTGCGGCGCGTTGCACGGTCCACAGGAGGAAGAAGGTGAGCGGGATATCGGCCTCGCAGACGGCGATGCCGTGGTTGCGGAGGACGAGCACGTGTTTGTCGCCGAGGGACTTTAGCATGCGCTCACGTTCTTCGTCGTAGATCGTGATGCCTTCGAAGTCATGATAACCGACGCGTCCGTAGAGCTGCGCACCGTTGAAGTTGTTGTGGTCAATGTGACCATCTTTCATCACGATGGCTGAGATCGGAGTCGTGTGAGTGTGCGCCACGCAGCCAACGTCGGGACGGTGCTCGTGAATCACGCCGTGGAGCGCGAAACCTGCCGGGTTCGGTTTGTATTCGCTCTCACGCAAAAGTTTGCCGTCAACGCCCACGACGAGGAGGTTCTCAGGTGTCACTTCGTCGTAGTGCAGGCCGAGCGGGTTCACGAGGTAGGCGTGTTCGTCACCCGGAAGGCGCACGGAGATGTGGTTGAAGATCAGTTCGGTCCAGCCGAGGTAGCTGACGAGATGATAGAAGTCAGCGAGTTGGACGCGGAGTTCCTGTTCGGACATTCCTGCCATTGGATTGGTGTCTGCTTTGACGGCCGTTGGGCTATTCATCTTGTCATCCTTTACATTCAGCGAGTGCGTAGAGCGTTACGCGCCGGATCAGACGTCCATGAGGCGAAGGCATCAGGAGTGCACATTGAGAAGTATAACACGAAACGCTTGCTCCTTTTGGCCGCGGGTCATGTTGTTTTGTGCGTCCCTCTGCCGATCTCTTATGTGCCGGTTCCGAGGTGTTTGAATTTCTATTACGGTAAGTTTCACGCAAATGTTTGACGGGTCAAGGCTTTAGTGCGATAGTTAAACAAAGAAACGCAAATTCTCGACTGTCGGCGCGAAACAGTAATATTACTGCAAATCTTGGGGGCAAACTCACTCTGGGATGACGCAATTTTACGCGCAGATGGTTTGAGCCATTCAACAGGAAGAATGCAAATGGCTGATGATTCACTGATCGAAACCCTGACCCGCCGCATTGAGAATCTGGAGGCCGCGAATGAGGTTCGCAACGTCCAGATGCGCTACATGTTTCTCTGCGACACGCCGCTGCCAGAATACGGCGTCAAAGACGACGCCGAGAGGATCGACTTGATCATGGAGCTTTTCGCAGAAGAAGCTGTCTGGGAAGGCGTTGGCGAGTACTACGACGGTCAGTTCGGACGGGCAGAAGGGAAAGCGGCCGTGCGCGCGCACTTCGAGAGTTTCTGGGGTGGCAAGCAGGACCCGGCGTTGATCCTCAATTGCCATTACGTGACATCGGAACAAATCCATGTTGCTGAGGACGGTCAGACCGCGACTGGTCAATGGGTGCACATGCAGCCGTGGCTCTTCTCCGACGGCAAGGCGCTTCTGCGTTCTTCCCGCTTGTTTAATGCTTTCAAGAAGTGTGAGGACGGGAAATGGCGCTACACGCGGAACCGGACGGAAAAT
Source organism: Celeribacter litoreus (assembly GCF_020165855.1). Lineage (GTDB taxonomy): Bacteria > Pseudomonadota > Alphaproteobacteria > Rhodobacterales > Rhodobacteraceae > Celeribacter > Celeribacter litoreus. The sequence goes on from NZ_JAIUFY010000011.1 coordinate 17,598, forward strand.
GTCTTCGTCGCGCCGCTGCCCGCGACATGGGCGTCTGACTACCCGTCGAAATCAGTGCTGATGAAGCCGTAATCAGAATCTGGAAGTTCGAAATGGAGAGGGCGCCGAATTCGGCGCCCTCTTTGCGTTTTGCGTAGATACCCTCACCAAAGTGCCAGCTGTGGGAACACAAGAGTCAGCACCAGAATGCCGATCTGCATTGCGACGAACGGCAGGACAGACCGGTAAATCTGCGTGATCTCCACGTCAGGCACTGCGTTCTTGAGATAGAACAGCGCCATGCCGACGGGCGGGGTCAGGAACGATGTCTGCAGACAGATCGCGATTAGAATTGCCACCCACGCCGGATCATGTCCGAGCGCGGTAAGAACCGGAAGCACAAGCGGCGCAACGATCAGAATGATCTCCATCCAGTCGAGGAAGAACCCGAGCAGGAACACGATGAACAAGATGAGAATGAGCGTGCCCGTGGGTGAGAGCGGAACAGCATGGAGCGCGCTGTCGATCAACTCGTCGCCACCGTAACCGCGCAGCACGACTGAGAAGCAACTTGCACCGAAGATCAATGCAAAGAGGAAAGCGGTCGTGATGCCCGTTTCTTCGCACACGTCTGTAAACGTCTTCCACGACAGGCGGCCCGAGCCGAGCGCAATGAGTGTCGCGCCGGCTGCGCCGATGCCCGAGGCTTCGGTCGGGGTCGCGATGCCAAAAACAATTGAGCCGAGCACAGCAATTACGAGGAGGAGCGGGGCCACAAGAGACCCGAGAAGATCACGAGTGATTTCACCGAGGCTCCGCCCTTCTTCCAATGGCTTTGCGGGCGCCCGATCTGGATGGATGATCGCGTAGACGACCGAGTAGACGACGTAAGCAACAGCTAGGAGCAGGCCGGGAACCATCGCGCCGCGGAAGAGGTCGCCGACAGGGATTTGGAGCTGATCGCCCATCACGATGAGCATGATCGACGGCGGGATCAGGATGCCGAGACAGCCCGTCGCGCCAATGACGCCGAGACCGAGACGATCATCATATCCCGCACTGCGCATCGCGGGCATGGCGATGGTCGCCAAGAGAACAACGGATGCGCCGATGATGCCGGTGGACGCGGCGAGAACGACGCCAATCAGGACGACAGAAACCGCCATCCCGCCGGGCACGACACGAAGAACGCCGTGCATACGGGTGAGCAAGCGCTCTGCGACGCCAGACTTATCAAGCATCAACCCCATGAAGACGAACATCGAGATCGGAATGAGCGAGTAGCTTGAAAGCGTGTCGAAAATCCGGTTTGCGACGAACCCGATCATCCGTAGGGACGCCATATCCGCATCGACAGAGAAGTAGTCGAGCATCGTGCCGAGCGCAGCAAAGGCGACAGCAACGCCGCCAAGGACGAACGCGATCGGGAAGCCAGAGAACATCACCACCAGAAAGGTGGAGAAGAGCAAAAATACAAAAAGGACGTCCATCTCTTATGACTCCTTGATCGTCTTTGGGCCAAAGAGGAAGAGGGCGGATTTCAGCAGGACGGCGATGCCTTGGAGGAACAAGAGACTCAGTCCGGCGGCCATCACAAACTTGATGAGGTAGCGGGCGGGAAGGCCGGAGGGCATGGGGGAGCCTTCCTTGAGTTTCCAGCTGTAGCCGAAAATCGTCCACGCGGAGTCGGCGACGAACCAGACGAACGGGAAGAGCAGGAAGATCACGCCGAAGAGTTCGACGATGGCCTTTTGTGTTTCGGACATCTTTGCGTGGAACGCATCGACGCGGACGTGCGCGTTTTTTTGATAGGCCCATGCGAGGCAGGACATGACAGCAACGGCATTGAGGTGCCATTGCAGTTCCTCAAGCTGGATCGACCCGCGTCCGAGGACATAGCGGGAGAAGACGTTGACGAGGATGGTGAGCATCAGAAGCGGCAAAAACAGGGAGCCGACTTTGCCGATCCCCGCGATGAAACGCTCGATAAGTGTGATGATTGGCTGCATGTTTTCACCGAGTAGTGGCGCGCCGAGGCCGTGGCTCCGGCGCGCGATGGTGAGGAGCGCTTAGCGACGTTCTGCCCAAGCGGCGGTTTTCTCGCGGTAGGCGATCAGAGAGTCCCAAACGCGTTTGAAGGTCTCGTCTTCTGCGGTTTGTTCAGCAATCACTTCGTCGAAGGCTGCTTTGAGCGGCACGAGCACTTCTTCCGGGAAGGAACGGATTTCGACGCCAGCGGCTTCGAACTCGGCAATCGCGTCGCTGTTGGCGGTCAGGGTCGACATGATGGAGGTGAGGTTCACCGCTTTACAGGTTTCCTCGATCAGCGTCTGCTGGCTCTCTTCAAGGCTCTCCCATTTCGCCATGTTGATGATGAGTTCATTCATCGCTGCCGGCTGGTGCCAGCCCGGTAGGTAGTAATATTTGCCAACATCCTGAAGGCCTAGGGTGATGTCGATGGCTGGCATGGAGAGCTCGGTGCCGTCGATGATGCCTTTTTCAAGGCCCGGATAGATCTCGCCGCCCGGCAGGAGGACGATGGAGGCGCCGACTTTCGCCATGGCTTCACCAGCGAGGCCAGCAAAACGGACTTTCTTGCCGTCGAGGTCTTCAACGGTGTTGATTTCGAAGTTGTACCAACCGCCAGCTTCGGAATCCATCAGGCCACACGGAATGGTTTTGACGCCTTGCTCAGCGTAGATCTCGGACCAGATTTCAGCGCCGCCACCTTCGTAGAGCCAGCCGGTGTGCGTGATCGCATCCGGACCGAACGGAATGCCGCCGAAGAGTTGAACGGCAGGAAAACGGCCAGCCACGTAAAGCGGAGAAGTGATGCCTGCGTCGAGCGTGCCTTGCTGGACGGCGTCGAAGATTTGCAGAGACGGGACGAGTTTGCCTGCGCCGTAGACGGTGACATCGAGCTCGCCATCGGACGCGGCGGTGAGTTTTTCACCAAGGTAGGCCGCGTTCGCGCCGGAGGCGGGCATTGTGAGGGGCCATGCGCTCTGAATGTCGAGCTTTTCTTTTGCGATGGCCGGGGCGGCCGTGGTGGCGGCGATTGCCACCGCGACAAGGGACTTTTTAAGTGCAGTCATTTGGGGGTCTCCTGTTGGTCTGCATTTATAGTTGATCAGTTTCCGTTGCCGCCTACAGGTCACACGAATGGGTCTGGCGCCCGTGTGAAGGGGCATCAGCTATCCGTCATTCGGGACAGATCGGAACGCGGCGCGGTTATTTTTATGGGTGCGTAATTGCGTTAACTTTACCGTTATTGGCCTTAGTGAACACCAAAAACAAAAACGTAATCAAGTAAAAATAAGATGAAAAATCATCTAATGAGGCTTTTTTGTGCAGAAGGCTTTTCTCTATCTTTTGGTTGGGCCTTCCTTAGGCAGAACGAAGTCACGAAAGCCCCAAAAGGCGCTTGAAACGCGTGCTAGCCCCGCGCGTAGACGGTCATATTGGCGAGTCTCTCGATGGCTGCGGGCACATCGGAAACGGGCAGCCGCGCGGCGGTTTCGACATCTGCGATCAGCCGGGCAAGCAGGGGCATGTCGCCGCCATCGCGTCGCGCCAGTTCGAGCGGAGCACGGCAAATGGCATCGAGTTCGAGCGCTCGCCCCGCGAGAGCGTCTTGCAACATCGATGTCGGGAAGTCACCGGCTTCAATGAAGAGATCGACGAGCCACTCGTTCGAGGGCAGGTCATACCCGTTGTCTTTCGCCCAGCTTCTGAACTCATCGGCCAGTTCAGTCGCGATCTCGCGCAGCATCTCGGTTTGTCCGACCGCTTCAAGGGTCGCACCGGTGAGCGCCGTCAGAGGGTTGGTGGTGAGATTGGCAAGAAGTTTGACGAGCACCTTTTGACGGATGTCGTCGCTCAGATCTGTCCGAACGCCGCCTGCCTCTAACGTGGCGACGAGGCGTTCGATCTTCTCTGCATGTGCGCCCGTTGCCACGGTGCCGATGCTGAGCGTCGGTGTGTTCGACGAAATCGCCTGACCGCTTTCGTCCATACGCACCGTCATGAGAAGCACAGCCCCGAGGATCTGTGATGGGCGCAGAAGTTTTGCCAAATCCCCCTTCGGGTCGAGATAGGGGATTTGGCCCATCTCGTTTTCAGTCGCAAAAAACCAAAAAGGCATTCCGTTGACCATCGGGATGATGAGAGTCTCCGGACCAATCGCTTCTGCATTGCTGAGGAGGGCTGTCGGCAGACTCTGGCTCTTCACACAGACGAAGACCGCATCCATTGTTTCCGGAAGAACTTCGGATGCAAACGGATGTACCTCAATGACGTCGCCGCGATCATTGAGGCGAATGCCGTCGTCCGACACCGCGCGAAGGCGTTCGTTACGTGCTGTGAGGAAAACCTCGGCGCCTGACCGCGACAGCAGTGCTGCCATCGCGGTGCCGATATTTCCTGCGCCAATGACGCCGATTTTGAGCGATGTGCCGGTCATGTCTTTTCCTCAGGTCAGCAGAAGTACGAGTGACGGAACCATGGTGAGCAGGCCAACGCGCACAACATCCATCACAACGAACGGGCCGAGGCCTTTGAAGATCGTGCCGAGCCGCACATCAGGGACCACCGAGCGCAGAACGAAGGCGTTCATGCCGACCGGCGGCGTGATGTAGGAAATCTCTGTGACCATCACGACGAAGATGCCGAACCAGATCAGGTCGACGCCCATGGAAGCCGCGATCGGGTAGAACACCGGAACCGTGAGCATGATCATCGACAGGCTTTCCAACACACAGCCAAGAACGAGATAGATGCAGAGCACCACGAGGATAAAGCTGATGCGGCTATCCCCGAACATGGTCAGGAAGCTTTGGATGTCGCGGGTCATGCCGGACATGTTGACGTAGTTCGTGAACGTCAGTGCGCCGAAGAGGATGAAGAACATCATGGCCGTGGTTTTCATCGTATCGTAGAGCACGATCAACATCGAGTTCAGCGAGAACTTGCCCTGCAGAACGACGAGCAGGAGTGCACCACCTGCGCCCATGCCCGCGCTTTCCGTCGGGGTGAAGACGCCGAGGTAGATGCCACCCATCACGAAAGCGAACAGGGCGAGTGCGCCAGCCGTCCCTTTGAGTGCACGGATACGGTCCATGAGCGGGAGTTTCTCTTCGACGGGCAGGTCGATGTTTTGGAACTTAAGAGAGATTTTGACGGCAATCATGTAGCCAATTATGCCGATAATGCCGGGAATGATCCCCGCGAGGAAGAGCTTGCCGATGTCCTGCTGGGTCATGATGCCGTAGAACACGAGGATTACGGACGGCGGGATCAGAATGCCGAGCGTGCCGCCTGCTGCAATCGACGCGGTCGAAAGCTGGTCAGGGTAGCCGAAGCGGCGCATGGAGGGCAGGGCGATCCGTGTCATCGTTGCGGCGGTCGCCATCGAAGAGCCGGACACAGACGAGAACGCGCCACAGGCAATGACCGTCGCGGTCGCGAGGCCACCTTTGCGGTGACGGAGCCACGCGTAGGCAGATGTGTAAAGGTCCTGCGCGATGCCGGATTGCACCACGAAATTTCCCATCATGAGGAAGAGCGGCAGAACGGACAGGGAATAGTCTCGGCCGTTGTCAAAGAACGCCGACCCCATCAGGGACAAAGCCGGATTCCAGCCGATGATGGAGGCAACGCCGACGAGACCGACGCCGGCAAGTGCGAAAGAGATCGGCACACCCAAGAGCAACAGGACGCTCAGGATGGCCATACCAACGGGCCAATGTTCCATGGGAAATCCTTTCCTCAGGCCATGAGGCGTAGATAAAGGCGCTTCATCGGGAGAAACGCAGTGATGATGGCGCCAATCGCCGCGCATATCGCGCAGAAATAGCCGAGCGGAGCAATCGGGATGGCGAGGTTCGTCGTGGAGCCGCCGTAGCTACCGATCTGTGCTGCATAGACCCAGAGCCGCCAGCTAACGAGCGCAAGTACCACGCCGCTGAACAGACCGCTGAGCGCGATGCGCCACGGCTGAATGAAGGCGGGAAGGCGATCAGTCACGAGATCGACCGTCACATGTTCTTCGCGTAGAGATACCGCGCCGAGGCCGAGAAAGATCGTCGCGGCCAACAGAAGCTCCGTCAATTCCGCGGCCCCCTTGATCGGGGAGTTGAAGACGTAGCGACCGATGACGTCGAACACAGTCAGAGCCATCATGACGGTGAGCATGATGCCCCCGACCGCCGCGAGCGCGACGCCCACGGGGCCGAGCAACTGGCTCGGAGGCAGCTGCTTGCGCGCTGCCTCCTGTTGCTTTTCATCCATCAGCACAGGCTGCTTCATTTACCCGCGCTTTCGGCTGCGACTTCAGCAATGAACATCTCGTAGGCTGCTTGGCCGTCGACACCGGACTCGCTAACTTGCGCGATTTTCTCGTCGATGACCGGCTGAAGGCTCTCTTTCCAAGCTGCGAGTTGTTCATCGGTTGCAGGCGTCACTTCGATTTCGCCGTCCATCGCTGCGAGGCCGGCTGCATCCACTGTGTCCCACATCTGACCAGCCATACGGGCGAGGTGTTCGCCGGTGACGCTGTCGATGGCTGCTTGAATCTCAGGGGAGAAGCTGTCGTATTTCGCCTGGTTCATGACGATGTAGAAGGAGGTGTTGTAGAGGCCGCCCGGAACGGAAACGCCTACGTCAAGCTGCGGGATCAGCTTAAAGAAGTTGACGGATTCATACGGGAACAGGATGCCGTCAGCGACGCCTTGGGACAGAAGCTCGTAGGCTTTGGAAGACGGACCTTCGACCGGTACAGCGCCGAGTGTGGATGCAACTTCGTGCACGATGCCACCGCCGACGCGGAGCTTCTGACCTTTGAGCAGGTCAACGGAGGTTGCGTCGCCTTCTTTGAGGAAGATTTCGCCCGGACCGTGGGTGAAGACCGCGAGCACTTTCACGCCGTCGTATTCGCCTGCGTCTTTGAGCATCGCATCCCACGTGCGCCAGTAGGCGACAGAGGTTGCTTCTGCGCTGTCACCGATGAACGGGATTTCGGCGATGTTGGTGGTTTTGAAGCGACCAGCGTTATAACCCTGCACGCCAAAGGTGATGTCGGCAACACCGTTCACCGCAAAGTCGAAGTGCGCAGCCGGCGGCCCGAGCGGTGCGGGCAGGATGTTGGCGACAACTTCTCCACCGGTGGCTTCGGTGATTTGCTCGGTCATCGGAACGATGACATCGGACACGAGCGGGTGCGATGGCGGCAGCCAGTTGGCGACGGTGATCGTCGTTTCTGCATGAGCCACACCAGCAAAGAGTGCGATGGACGCCGCCATAGAGGCGATCTTTTTGGTTTTCACGTTCATTTTCATATTCCCCGTTGGGTCAGGTTGATGGTATTGGACTGTTGAAAGTTCTGTTGTTGTGAAGGAGGTTATTTTCATGTTTTTGATTTTCCTTCATTTTTTGAGTATCCCCCAAGCTGCAGGGATGCGGAGAGGAGAGAGGAATGACTCAAAATCCTACGGATGACACGAAAGAAAACCCGAGCCATTTCCGTGAAACGTGGCCCTACTTTTGGATCAATAGGGCCAATTCGTTCTATACGCGTGCGCTGGAAAAGCGGTTGAAACCCATGGGCGTCGATGCGCCGCGCTGGCGGGTTCTGATCACGCTTTACCAACAGGATTACATGTCGGTGTCCGAGATTGCGGAATTTTCCACCGTCAAACTCAACACCGCGACAAAGATCGTCCAGCGCATGATCGCCGAAGGCCTGGTCAAAACCCGCGTCCGTCCGACCGATGGTCGGGTGACGGAGGTGTGTCTGACCGAACAGGGCGATGCCTTGCGTGCGAAGGCGCTCGTAGAGGTGAGCCGCATTCGTGACGAAAGCTTCTACAACATTTCGCCCGCCGAGCTTGAGACACTCAACGGCATCCTGCGAAAGGTCAGCGCCGATCTTGCAAAGATGATTTGAGTGTCCCAACACGATCATCATGCACGCTCCGTGACGAGGTGGTGATAGTCGCGGCTGAACCAAACGAGGCCGTGCCGTGCTTCCGATGCGAGGCGCACGGCCTCGACCTGACAGAAGAAGACAGAGTGGGTGCCTTCTTCCTGACGGCCGGTGATCCGGCAATCAAAGGCGACGTTTGCATCGGTCAGGAGGGGAGAGCCGGTCTTTTCCGTCACCCATTTCCCGTAAGAAAACCGGTCGACGCCTTCGACGTAGCGGGCGAATTTGCTGGAGAGTTCCTGATGCTCTGCCGCAAGCACGTTGACCGCGAGCACGCCGTTCTCGATGAATTTGTCGTGCACAAAGGCGTTCTTGTTGATGCAAACCAAGAGCGTCGGTGGATGGTCTGTGACGGAACACACCGCAGACGCAACGAGACCGTGTCTGCCAGCAGGGCCGTCAGAGGTGATCAGGTTGACCGCCGCACCGAGGCGGCTCATGCCTTCGCGGAAATCGAGTTGGGTCTGCGAGAGCTCTGGCATCACTCAAATCTCCAATACGAGTTTCGGACCCTTGGCCCGCGAACAGCAAGCGCAAATGACGTCGCCGTCTTCACGTTCCTCTTCGGTGAGGAACTGATCACGGTGATCAATCTCGCCTTCGAGAACGTCGGTGAGACAGGTGCCGCAAACGCCTTCTTCGCATTTCACTTCGATTTTGATGCCCTCACGGGCGAGTGCCTTTGCGATGGTATCATCGGGGCCGACCGTAATGGTCACGCCGCTCTCGGAGCATTCTACCTCAAAACTGTCACCGGACAGTTCGACATCGGCAGAGAAATATTCGCGGTGTACATTGGCTGTTGCGTGACCTGCGCCCTCGGCACTGTCGATCACCCAGTCCATGAAGCCTTGCGGGCCGCAGACATAGAGATGCGTCGAAGCGGACGGGGCGGGCAGGTCGCGTTTCAGGTCGAGCTTTTGCCCGGCATCCTGATCGTCAAAGTGGAAGAAGACTTTGTCTGCAAACCCGCAACCCTTCAGGTCATCGAGAAACGCGGTCACGTCCTCGGAACGGGTGCAATAGTGCAGTGTGAAATCTTTGCCGATGGCGTGCAGGCGTTTGGCCATGGCGATCATCGGCGTGATGCCGATGCCACCGCCGAGCAGGACAGTCGTTTCTGCCGTCTCGTCGAGCGGAAAGTGATTGCGCGGGCCTTCGATGGTAAAGACAGCGCCCTCAACGGCGGTTTCATGAACCTTCACAGAGCCACCGCGGCTGTTCGGGTCTTTCAGGACGCCGATCTCGTAGTAACCGGTTTCCGCAGGATCCGAGCAGAGCGAATACTGACGCCACATGTCGAGATCAGGCAGGTAAATGTCGAGGTGTGCGCCAGCCTCATAGGCGATGATGTCACCGCCATCTTGAGGGGCAAAGCGAATGCGGGAGATATCTCCACGGTCGTCGATGCGGGCGATGACCTTGAGCTTTTGTGCGATTTCTTTGGTCATTGTCTTTACCTTACGTAGAGCCCGCCGTTGACGTCCCAGCATGCGCCGGTGACGAAGGCGGCCTCGGGGCTTGCCAGCATCACCACCATATTGGCGACGAAGTCGGGATCGCCGAGCTGGCCAACCGGAATATTCTTGAGAAAGCCTTCAATCTTGTCGCCGACAATGTCGCGAACCATCGGGCTATCCATCGGGCCGGGGGAAATGGCGTTGCAGGTGATCCCGTATGCTGCCAGATCACGCGCGAAGACCTTGGTCAAGGTCAGGATCGCGCCTTTCGACGCGGCATAATGCGCACCCGTCGCAGTGCCTCCATTTTGACCAGCCAGAGACGCCATGTTCACGATGCGACCATAGCCGCGCTCTTTGAAATGACGGGCAAAAATCTGACAGCCTGCAAAAGTACCGCCAGCGTTCGTCGCCATGATTTCGTTGAACACCGCAGGGTCAATGTCCATGACGGGTTGCGCCATGGTGCGGGCCGCGTTGTTCACCAGCACCTCGACCGATCCGTACCGGTCGATGCATTTGTCGAGAACTTCTTGGAAGTTTTCCGGTTTAGAAATGTCCAATGTAGCCGTGATCGCCGTTTCGCCAGCCAGATCGAGTTCGGAGGCCAGGGCCTTGGCCTCCTCTCCCGGATTCAGGTCGGCAATGATGACGCGGTAGCCTGCCTTGTGCAGAGCGCGAACGATCGAGGCACCGACGCCGCGCGCGCCACCGGTCACCACGGCCGTCTGGATTTTTTCAGGGAGAGGAGCAGTCATTAGAACAAATAGCTGAAGGAGTTCAGCATCCCGTCAGAGTTGAGAAGGCGGACGATCTTTTGCTCGATCTTGAAGCCGTCTTCGGTTTTTACGAGCGTGTAGTAGGCGTTGCCGGCCCACACGCGCTGGCGTCCGAATTTGTCCTCGATGAGGTGTTCGGCGCAGGACGCCTTGACGATATCACCCTCGACAGAGTCGATACGAATGCGGGACAGGGTCCGAACCGTCTGCGCGGGCGGCGCAGACGAGATGGAGAAGCCGCGCTCGAAACGTCCGATGCGGTCGCGGCGCATCTTTGCGTTGTCGTAGCAGAGGTTCACCTGGTTCTTGTAATCCTCGCCGTCGCCGATCGGCATGATGTAGAGGCCGGTCTCGGTCCACAGGTCTAGCCAGTCGCTGTATTCCTTGGCGTCGAGCATGGCGCCCTCGGTCCAGATGAATTCAGTGACTTCGGACAGAACGCTGGTCGTGCTGATTTTGCTCATCTCGGTCATTTGCCCATCATCCCTTTCCACATTTTGTAAGCGGCGCGCATGCCGGTCTCGGCGGAGATGTGGCCACGCGGACCGAACTCACCCTGCTCTTCATCGACCATGCCGCGGTTGACGAGGATCGGGAGCGTTTCGCCACCTTTGGTTCCGCGCTGAACGCGTTCCCAAACTTCTGCGTCATCCGGAGAGCCGAAGCCCATCGGCCCCTGGAAGTGCTCGTGCAGGCGGATACGTGCCTGGTTCGCAGCATCCGGACCACCGTCCATGCCGATGGCGATGTGACGGATGTCGGTCTGCTCTACGTTCATCGGGGTCAGAACGCGGAAGAAGGCGAGAGAGAAGGACACGTTCGGGAAGAGGTTCAGGTTGAAACCAGCGCCGCTCACCGCGCGGACGATCTTTTTGACCTGATCTTCCGGATAGCCTTCGTCGCGCAGTTCTTGAGCCAGCTCTTCGAAACGTTCCGGGATCGGCGCGTCGAGGTTTTCGTCGAGGTCAACAAGTTCCGGGATCATGGTCATCACGGAGTGGCCGTTGCCGAGGTCTTCGACATAGCCGACGCCTTTGTCGAGGAAGTCGAAGAGTTCACCGGTCTCGCCATCGAGCGTCTGCATGAAGCTCTTGTGCACGATCGGGAAGTGGTATGCATCGGTCGTGTTTTCGAGCTGCACTTTCCAGTTCATCGGCACGGAGAACTGGTGCTCGCCGAGCACTTTGACCGGGAAGCCGCCGCCCTGTTTCATGAACAGGTCGATGTATTTGCGAACGCCTTCGCCGAGGAAGTCTTCGAGCGGCTCCATGTCTTCTTTGAAGGTCGCGAACACCATGCCGTTGTAAGACTCGGTGCGGAGCTTCAGGAGGCCGTGCTGCGACTTGTCGAAGTCGTCGCCGTATTGTTCAGGGTAGGGCAGTGCGCGGAGCGATCCGTCGAGGCCGTAGCCCCAGCCGTGATACGGGCACTGGAAGGAAGAGGTCTTGCCCTTCTTCACTTCGCAAACAGTCGCGGCACGGTGGCGGCAGCGGTTGACCATGCAGTGGATCTTGCCCTTGCGGTCGCGGACAACGATCACCGGCTCAAGGCCCACCTGAGACAGTTTGAAAGAGCCTTTGTCGGGGAATTCGCTTTCGTGCGCGACCCAGACCCAGGTGTTTTTGAAGATCTTTTCCATCTCTTCGTCGAAGAGGGCAGGATCTTCATACATTTCGGTGGCAACCAGCGCGTTCTCTTCGTCGTAGAGCGCGTCGAGATCGCTGAATTTCGGCATATCCAAAGACATGTCAGCTCCTATTTTTAAAGTTGCGGGATCTCGAGCGCGCGTCCCATACGCGCCTCGACGGTCATGTATTTCCAAAGGCGGTCATTGCCTTCACCGACGACGATGGTACGGAGCAGGTTGCAGGCTGCCTGCACGTCTTCGCGGGTCGGGAAATCGGCCATGATGTACCAAGTGTAGGGGAAGCCGACGGATGCGCCGACGAAGGTTTGGTCATCGTCAAACGTGCCGACGATTTCGACGCCGTCCATCTGGTCGATCTTGGCCATCAGTTCCTGCGTCGCTTTCCAGACCGGACCGATCTGGTCGAACGGGAGGCTGAAAAAGGCCGCGTGGTTGTTGAAGCATAGCAGTGTGCGGATCGGTTGTTGTTCACTCATGTGTCTGGTCCTCTGTCGGGGAATTCTTGAATTTTGTGGGTGCGATTATGGGTAGCCGGGCATGGTCGGTTGATCGAAGAACCCTGCACCTGCGGCGGTCCATGTGCCTTCGCCCATGAAGGCGTGCTGTGCGACGCAGGCTGCGTCGATCATGCAGCGGCCAAGCGTATGGCCGGTTTCCATGACGCCGGAGCCGCCGATAACAAAGGCGATGCGCGCTGCTTCTGCGCCGTCACGCGCGGCTTTGGTGGCCACGAGGCGGAGGCGGATTTTCATGTCTGGCGACACTTCACCTTTGGTCTTCAGTTCGTCCCATGCGGCTTCAATCGTGTCGTAAAAGGCTGCGCGGGCGCCCATCAGAAGTCCCTGTGCTTTGGCGAATTCAGCCTGCACATAGGGGCGTGCGCCAGGGTTCGGAGCGCCGGTGATGGAGGCGCGCTGGCGTGCGTCGTTTACAAGGAAGTCGAGAGCTTCGCGTGCGGCTCCGAGGGCGACAACTGCAAGCACCTGTGCGGCAAGTGCCATGGCAGGGAAGCGGAAGATGAGGTCGTCCATTTCCGGTTTGCCGCCGCGGATGAAGGTCCACTCGGGGGCGACGACCACATCTTCGACAACCGCGTCGTGAGAGCCGGTCGCGGAGAGGCCGATGGTGTCCCATGTTTCGTCGACGGTGACTTTATCGCGGGGCATGATGGCGACGCGCGGAAGGGGGGTGTCGTCGCCTTCAACTTTGATGCCGGCGCCCACAAGAGAAGCCCCCATGATGCCGGAGCACCACGGCCAGCGACCTTTGACTTTGAAGCCACCGTCGACCTTCTCCGCTTTCTGCGGTGGGAACATCGCACCAGCGAAGACAGTGTTCGGATCTTTGCCGTAAATAGCCGCGTAGGTTTCTGGCGGAAGGGCGGCGAGGTAGGTGGCAGACACGCCGAAGGAGGCGACCCAGCCAGTGGAGGCGTCGGCGGCGGCAATGTCTTCGATGAGGCGGCAGAAGTCAGCAGGGCTCAGTTCGTCGCCACCGAAACGCGCAGGCACAAACGCGCGGTAAGCGCCGATGTCCTGAAGCTTTTTTACCATATCCATCGGCACATGGCGCAGGGCCGTGAACTCTGCGCGGCGGGCGCGGATTTCGTCGAGCACCGTGCAGTAGTTTGTTTCGTCGGCCTGATCAAAGGCCAGTTTTGAAATGTAGGTCATTGGGTGTGGTCCTTTGACTGAAACAAGGGGATGCAGGACGAAATCCAGCTCGCGATCGCGCAAAGCTTTTCGTCCTCGCCTTTCCGTCCGATGATCTGCAACCCGATGGGCAGACCGGCATTCGAACGTGTCGGCAGAGTGATGGCGGGATGCCCGGACAGGTTGAACGGGCGTTGATAGCGCGTGAGGGACAAGACGTTCTGCGGGTCTTTGGCGTCCTCAAGGGTCGGCGGAACTGTCGGTAGAGAAGGGGTGACGAGTGCGTCATAGCCTTCGAGCAGGGCGTCAACCTCAGCGGTGAAGCGCTCTCTAATGGCCTCGGCCTCTGCCAGTTGTACGTCGGTGATCTTTTGCGCGGCTGCGAGCCGTTTTGCGATGTCCGGACCGAACGGCGCGCCCTGATCGAGCATGTCGCCAAAGGCTTTCGCCATCTCGTAGGACATGACGACCATGCCTGCGTCGAACGCGGCATCAAAAGACGGCAACGTCTCATAGGGCATATCCGGATAGGCATCCATCAGCGCGAACACCAAAGGATCACCGACCTCGAGATCGACACCCTCCGATTTGATGCGACGCAGACGTGGCGCGTGGACAAGGCTCTCGCGTTTGAAGGTCGGATCAATCGCCTCCATCGCAGTGTTCAACATGTTCATGTCACGGGCAAAGGCGCCCACGCAGTCGAGAGAGCTCTCGCTCGGGATGAGGCCTTCGCGGCTGATCCGGCCAAACGTCGGTTTGATGCCGATAATGCCGCAGCATGTCGCGGGCTGGCGGATTGAGCCGCCGGTGTCTGTGCCAACCGCGAAGTCGCAGAGGCCTGATGCAACGGCAACCGCCGAGCCGGAAGAAGAGCCGCCGGGAATGCGGTCGGGCCAGTTCGGATTGATCGGCGTGCCGGTAAAGCCGTTCACGCCCGTCATGCCAAAGGCGAGCTCATGCATGTTGGCTTTGCCGATGATCCGGCAGCCCGTAGCGAGAAGATTGTCGACGACGACCGCGTTTTTTTCAGCGGGCGCAGTGCTGGCGAAGGCTTCCGACCCGCAGCCGGTGACAAAGCCTGCAATGTCGATGCAGTCCTTGATCGCGACGGTTGGTCCGGTCTCTCCAATAGAGAGCGACGCAACCAGCGTCGTATCGCTGGGTGTGTGAGCGTTCATCGTTTTAGTCCTGTTGGAACTGTGCAGTTGTGTTTTTCTATTTACAGTAAAATTCACGTAATAAATCGCCACGTCAAGAAAAATATAAATCAACAATATCGAATTAATTCTGGAGGGCGGAATGTCGCAATTGCGGTAAGATTATCGCATTAAATCAGCGCAGCCGTCGAAAAATCGTGCTCAATAATTGCGCGATCCGTGTTTTGAGGCTTGCAGTAAACCGTGTTTTATTGAGCCCTCCAGGCGTACTCTGACCGTTGCTTCAGGCCTTTTTCGCGTTGTTTCGACTCATCAGTGGAACGTCTGGCTCGCGCGCCGATTCCCCCTGCTGGGGGGGATTTCTCTGCTTTGTCCCCTCGGTGTCGGGGGAGGAGACGCTCCTTAGCACATCGGGCGGCAGAGAGAGTGTCGCCTGCGAAGCAAACTCGAGTGTAAGCACGAAAAAATGTTAGCGCTCCCTTTCTCTCGGGGAAGGTTTCGCGCTATGCATATCGCGGTGGGCGTTCGAGGGAGTGGAGCGCTTGTGAAGGCGCTGGCTCTCTGCGGACAGCTCAGCGCAGGGAGGAACATTCAATGGCTGTTGCGCTCGTACTCGAGAAAAAGGGGCAATTGTCGCTGCGGGAGTTTCCGCTGCAACAGGAGCTCTCCCCAACGGATGTCCGGATCGCTGTGAAAACCGTCGGCGTCTGCGGCTCCGACGTGCATTACTATACGCACGGAAAGATCGGCCCCTTTGTTGTGGTGGAGCCCATGATCCTCGGACATGAGGCCTCGGGTGTGGTGGTTGAAGTTGGCGCCGAGGTTACAAACCTGAAAGCCGGTGACCGGGTCTGCATGGAGCCGGGCATCCCGAACGCGACGTCGCGGGCCTCGAAGCTTGGCATCTATAACGTCGATCCCGCCGTGCGGTTCTGGGCCACGCCCCCGATCCACGGCTGTCTGACGCCGGAGGTCATTCATCCGGCTGCCTTCAGCTATAAGCTGCCCGACAATGTGTCTTTTGCCGAAGGCGCAATGGTGGAGCCCTTCGCGATCGGGATGCAAAGCGCATTGCGTGCACGCATTCAGCCGGGCGACATTGCAGTCGTGACTGGCGCTGGGCCGATCGGGATGATGACAGCCCTTGCCGCGCTTGCCGGTGGCTGCGCGAAAGTGCTCGTTGCGGATCTAGCGCAACCTAAGCTCGACATCATCGGAGCGTACGATGGGATCGAGACGGTCAACATCCGCGAGAAATCCACAGCGGATGCGATTAGCGAGATGACGGATGGCTGGGGCGCGGATGTTGTGTTCGAATGTTCCGGCGCGGCCCCTGCGATCTTGGGGCTTCCGGCACTTGCGCGTCCGGGAGGGGCGGTTGTCCTCGTGGGGATGCCTGTCGATCCGGTGCCAGTGGATATCGTTGGGCTTCAGGCCAAAGAACTGCGCGTTGAAACCGTGTTCCGCTACGCCAATATCTACGACCGCGCGATTGCGCTCATCGGGGCCGGTAAAGTCGATCTGAACCCCCTGATCTCAGCGACCATTCCGTTCGCGGACAGTGTCAGTGCGTTCGACCGTGCCGTCGAGGCGCGTGAGACGGACGTGAAAATCCAGATTGATTTGTCAGGGTTCTGAATGCCGGAAAGAATGAGGGAGACTCCAAATGTATCTTGGTCTTGATATCGGAACCTCCGGCGTCAAAGCGATGCTGGTGAATGACAGGTTCGATGTGATCGGCACGGCGCATGCATCGCTGACTGTATCGCGTCCCCACCCAGGCTGGTCCGAGCAGAACCCGCTGGACTGGATTGCGGCGTGTGAGAGGACGATCGCGGAACTGGCAGAAACGCACTCCGAAGCCTTCGGCAAACTGCAATCTATTGGACTTTCGGGTCACATGCACGGCGCGACGCTTTTGGACAGCAATGATCAGCCGCTTCGCCCCTGTATTCTCTGGAATGATGCGCGATCAGGGCCGCAATGTGAAGCGCTCGAAGAGCGGGCCGATTTTCGTGGGATCGGCGGCAATATTGTCATGGCCGGTTTCACGGCGCCGAAACTCCAGTGGGTCGCAGAGAACGAACCCGAGATTTTCGAGAAAACGTGCAAGGTTCTTCTCCCGAAAGACTTCGTGCGTCTTTGGCTCACGGGTGAGCATGTGTCCGATATGTCGGATGCGGCGGGGACGCTTTGGATGGATGTGGCAAAGCGCGATTGGTCCGATACGCTCTTGGAGGCGACGGGTCTTGATCGTTCGCATATGCCGTCGCTTGTCGAGGGATCGGACGTATCGGGACACTTGCGCGCAGACCTTGCAGACCGCTGGGGTGTTGCAAAGGTGCCGGTGGCCGGTGGCGGTGGCGATAATGCCGCGACGGCCTGTGGCATGGGGATCACCACGCCCGGCACCGGCTTTCTTTCGCTCGGAACATCGGGTGTTCTCTTTGCGACGACCGACCGTTTTGCGCCAAACACGGCGGATGCGGTTCATGCGTTTTGCCATGCCGTTCCGAACACCTGGCACCAGATGGGGGTCTTCCTGTCGGCGTCCGATAGTCTGACGTGGCTCTCGGAAATCTCGGGCCGTAGTCCTGCCGACCTTGCCTCGCTCTTGCCTGAAACCATTACAGAGCCGTCGCCGGCGGGCTTTCTGCCCTATCTCTCCGGCGAACGGACGCCGCACAATGACCCCAACGCGACAGGTGCGTTCTGGGGATTGCGCCGCGACGTAGCCTTGCCTGATATGGTGCAGTCCGTGATGGAGGGCGTCGCCATGGCCTTTGCGGATAGTGCCCATGCCTTGCGGAGCGCGGGGACGGAGATTGATGCGGTCTATGCTGTGGGCGGCGGCGCGCGTTCGGACCAATGGTTGCAGATCATTGCCGCGATGACAGGTCTTACTCTGCTCAAACCGGAAGCTGGTGATTTCGGTGCGGCGATGGGCGCGGCCAAGCTTGCTGCGGCGGCTGCGACGGGGGATGTCTCCGCTTCTGTTTTCTCGTCTCCGAAGGTTGATGCAGAGGTCTGGCCGGATGCGCACCTCGCAGAGAAATACGCAGAGAAGTATGACGCCTATCGTCGCGCCTACGGGCAGCTCAAAGTCCTCGGATGACGCGAGACTTGAGTTTTTAATGATAAATTGGTCTCTTTAGGCAGCAGACCTTTCCGACCTGATGGAACAGACGTGACAGATCAGACGACATCAATCCGCCCGCGCAAATCCCGTCCGGAACGGGTGGCGGGGACGATCAAGGAATGGATTGTCGAAAAGGGCATGAAACCCGGAGACCGTCTGCCGAATGAGGCGCAGTTGATCGAGACCTTTGCCATGGCGAAGGGCACGATCCGCGAGGCAATGCGTTTGCTGCAAGCCGAGGGGTTGGTTGTCACGCGGACGGGGCCGGGTGGCGGGAGCTTTCTCGCCGAAACCTCCCGCGATCGTGCGAATGCGCTGCTGTCAAACTACTTCTACTTTCAGGATCTCTCTGTCGACGACATCTATGCCGTGCGTCTGCTACTCGAACCGGAACTTGTCGCCGGTTTGGCGGGGCGGCTGACCGAAGATCAAATTTCTTCACTCGAAGCCGTGATGGAAGACTATGCGCGGCCAGCTGAAAACAGTGAGGAAGAGCGGAAACAGCACGTTGCTTCGTTGCGGTTTCACGCTCTGCTTGCCGAATATAGCGCGAACAAGGTGCTTGGGTTTTTCATAGGCTTCATGTCGCAAATCCTCACCGACCTGACCGTCTTTCGAAAGCTCTACTCTGAACCGAACCTCCCGCTCTGGGAGCGGGGGCGCAACCATCAGATTGAATTGATCAAGGCGCTTCGGAGTGGAGACGCCGAGCGTGCGCGCGAGGTCATGAAGGCGCATATGGAATACGCGCGGCACATGATGGATGCGCAGGAAGCGACCGTCACGCGACGGTTCCTGAACGCGTGACCTTTAACTAACGATGTCCGGAAACGCCTCGTCACGATGTGGTTCGTTGACGGTCGGAACCAGTTTGGCCCATTCAGCATATTCACCGGATGTAGCCTCGGCATGGAGTGCGCGGAGTGCTTTCAGTGGCGTGTCCGACAGGTCGATCCGGAGCGAGAGGGGCGCGGCGTCTCGGTTCAACACCAAAAGCGCCGCGGACTTTTGACCGCGACTGTCGCCGCCTGCCTTTGCGGCCTCATCAAGGGCAGCCAGCAGGCGTTCGTCCATTGAGCCCTCGGTCGCGACAAAGGTCGCGAGCGCAGCATCAAGTACAGCTTCGGAACTTAGGAGGTTGCCGGTGACGATGACATGAGGCGCTTGTCTGCTTCCGGCGACCTCAATGCTTTTCGCGCCCGTAAACGACGCGGTGCTGCCATCCGGTGCAAGTGCGGCGAGTTGGCGCTGGTCGCGCCCTTCATCCGCCGTCGTGACCGTTTTGACCGCGATTTCGGCGCTGTCACCAAGGCGCATGCAATCGAGAACATCCTCGCCCCAGAGCGTCGAGGGCAGAGATCCCTGTGACGCGCTCAGCCCCGATTCGATGTTGCCGCGGAGCACCCATCCCCCGACGCAGAGGCTACCAGTCATTGCTGCACTGCCGTAAGTGCCTGTTTTTTCATCATAGGCGAGGATGGAAATCGTCATGCCGCGTGTCTCCTTCTGAGGACTTGAATTTATCATGATGATTTGGCCTAATCAAATTAATCATTATAAATTACCAACGGGAAAACAGCGGAGGTTCTCCTATGTCGCTCACGTCTTTCACTCGCCGCAGCCTGCTCGCAGCCAGCACGGCCCTTGCGCTCTCAATCGGGACATTTGGTGTCGCGGAGGCTCAAACACCGCCAGGTGTTCTCGTGGTGGGCCAGATTGCGGAGCCGAAGGCACTTGATCCGGCGGCCGTCACTGCGGTGAACGATTTCCGTATTCTGATGAACGTCTATGACGGGCTCGTGCGCTACAAAGACGGCACGCTCGAAGTGGAGCCTGCGCTGGCGACTGCGTGGGAGATCAGCGAGGACGGAACGGAATATACCTTCACCCTTCGTGATGGCGTCAAATTCCACGATGGGTCCGATTTCAATGCAGACGCCGTTGTGTTCAATTTCGAGCGGATGCTGAACGAGGATCATCCTTACCATAACACCGGACCTTTCCCGCTCTCCTTCTTCTTCTCATCTGTGGCGAGCGTTGAGGCCATGGACGACATGACGGTGAAGTTCACCCTGTCGTCGCCCTACGCGCCGTTCCTGTCGAACCTCGCCTATCCAACCGGCCTCATCGTGTCTCCGGCGGCGGTTGAGCAATACGGAGCGGAATTTGGTCGCCACCCGTCCGGCACGGGTCCGTTCACTTTTGCGGAATGGCGGTCGAACGAAGCTGTCGTTGTCGAAGGCAACCCTGACTACTGGGACGGCGCGCCGGAGCTTCAGGCTGTGATCTTCCGTCCGATTACGGATGCGAACACACGCACGGCAGAAATGCTCGCTGGTGGGATCGACCTCATGGTCGAGGTGCCGCCTGTCGCTCTCTCGCAGTTCGAAGGCGAGACCTTCAATGTGGTTGAGCAAGCAGGCCCGCACGTCTGGTTCCTGATCCTCAACGCGAAAGAAGGCCCGTTCGCAGACAAACTCGTCCGTCAGGCAGCGAACTACGCTGTGAACAAAGAAGCCCTCGTGAACGACGTGCTTGAAGGCACGGCCGCCGTGGCCGCCGGACCTACTCCGCCTGCCTTCGCATGGGCCTACAACGATGATCTGTCGCCCTATACGTATGATCCTGAAAAGGCGAAAGCTCTGCTGGCCGAGGCTGGAGCCGAAGGCGCCGAAGTAACCTTCTATGTCACCGAGGGCGGCTCCGGCATGCTCGACCCGATCGCGATGGGCACGGCCATTCAGGCCGACCTCGAAGCTGTCGGGTTTGATGTGAAAATCGAAACCTACGAGTGGAATACGTTCCTCGGAGAGGTGAACCCGGGTCTTGAAGGCAAAGCCGACATGGCCGAAATGGCGTGGATGACGAACGATCCGGATACGCTCCCGTTCCTCGCGCTGCGGACAGAAGCCTGGCCGGACAAAGGCGGTTTCAATTCCGGTTACTATTCAAACCCAGAGGTCGACAAACTTCTCGAAGAGGCCCGCGTCGCCACCGATCAGGACAAGCGCGCCGAACTCTACAAAGAGATGCAGACGATTGTTCAGGACGATGCGCCTTGGGTATTCGTTGCAAACTGGAAACAGAATGCGGTGACATCCGATGCCGTTGAAAACTTTACGCTACAGCCATCCTTCTTCCTGTTGTTGGATGATGTCGTCAAAAACTGATTTTTGACGTTCGCGGCGCGCGGTTTTCCCTTCCCGCGCGCCGTTATTATTTTCCCACCGCCTCAGAACGGAGGGCCACATGACAGGCTACATCCTTAAGCGCCTTTTGTCGGCGATCCCGGTTCTCTTCGGGATCACTGTTATCGTCTTTCTTATCATGGCCCTCATTCCGGGCGATCCTGCGACGGCCATCCTCGGGTCCTATGCGACGCCAGAGAACGTCGAAAAGCTCAACCGCGATCTTGGTCTCGATAAGCCGCTTGTGACCCAATACGTGATCTGGCTCGGCAATATGCTCACCGGTGATTTCGGGACATCCTTTGCCCTGAACCGGCCCGTGCTGGACGAAGTTCTGGAGCGCTTCAACGCCACGCTGGTTCTCGCGGGCACGGCATTTGTCCTGTGCTCTGTCCTAGGCATCGCGGCGGGGGTCATTTCGGCCTCACGCCAATACGGGTTTGCGGATAAGGCGATTACCTTCTCCGTCCTCATCGGCATCTCGATCCCGTCTTTCTTTCTAGGGATGATGATGATCCTGGTGTTTTCCGTGAACCTGCGCTGGTTTCCTGTCTCTGGCATGTGGCCGATTTACGGAGATCGGGATTTGCCGGCACTGATAAGCCATTTGACCATGCCCGCTCTCGCGCTCGCCGTAGTGGCGACCGGTGTTGTCGCTCGTCTGTCCCGCTCTGCGATGCTCGAGGTGTTGCGGCAGGACTTTATCCGGACGGCCCGTGCCAAGGGCGTGCATGAGCGCCGCGTGATCTGGCGTCATGCGCTCAAGGTCGCGATGGTGTCCATCATTCCTGTTCTCGGCATTCAGGCGGGCTTTGTGCTTTCTGGTGCTGTTTATATCGAGATGGTGTTCCAATGGCCGGGCGTCGGGCGGATGCTCGTCGATGCCATTCTGAAACGGGATATCCTCTTGGTGCAGGGCGGTGTCGTCTTCGTTGCAGCCTGCTATGTCTTCTTCAACATCGTCGTGGATGTGCTCCAGAGCCTGCTCGACCCGAGGATTAAGACATGAGTGCCTTTCTTAAACTCCTCGCACGCAATCGCCTCGCTCTCGCTGGCGGGGTCGTCCTCTCGGTCGTCGTCCTTCTCGCAATCATCACGCCGCTCCTTCCGCTCGCTGATCCGAATGTGACCAACACTGCTGCACGTTTCACAAAGCCGTTCTCCGAAGGCGCGCTTCTGGGAACCGACCATCTCGGGCGGGATTTGTTGTCACGCCTCATGTGGGGCACGCGTCTTAGTCTTGCTGTCGGTTTCGCGGCGGCGGTGGTCGCGGCGACGCTCGGCGCGGCGATCGGCATCATCGCGGGCTACTATGGCGGTCGCACCGACAACTTGATCATGCGTGGCGTCGATCTGTTGATGGCGTTTCCGTATATCCTTTTGGCGCTCGCGATTGTCGCGGCGCTCGGGCCGGGGCTGTTCAATGCCCTGATCGCTGTTGCCGCGGTCAATGTCCCGTTCTTCGCCCGCAATATCCGCGGGATCACGGTCGGCATCGCGCACAAGGAATTCGTAGATGCGGCCAAGCTCGCTGGGCTGACGCATCGTCAGATCATCCTGAAAGAAATCCTCCCGAACGTCGTACCCGTGATCGTCATCGCGATGTCGACGACGATTGGCTGGATGATCCTCGAAACGGCGGGTCTGAGTTTCCTCGGCCTCGGGAGCCAGCCGCCCCAAGCCGACCTCGGCTCCATGCTCGGCGAGGCACGATCCGCGATGATTGCGAACCCGCACACCTCGGTGGTGCCGGGTGTGATGATCCTGATCATCGTCATGTCGATCAACCTGCTGGGTGACGGGGTGCGCGATGCGCTAGACCCGCGTTTGAAGTCCGGCGCCCTGTCGCGTCCGATGGCGGCGACCCGCGTCGAGCGTTCGGGCGACATTCCGGAGACTGAAGGCAAAGGCCTCTTGGAACTTCAGAACCTGCAAACTCAATTCCATGTCGGCAATCGTATCTACAAAGCTGTGGGCGGTGTGTCGCTAAATGTTGAAAAGGGCGAATGCCTCGGGATTATTGGCGAGTCCGGTTCGGGGAAATCCGTCACAGCGCTCTCCGTCATGGGGCTGGTCGCCTCCCCGCCGGGCGTGATCACAGGCGGAGCCGTCCGATATGAGGGCGAAGACCTCGTCGGCGCGCCATATGGTCGTCTTCGCGATATGCGGGGGCGCAATGTGGCCTATATCTTCCAAGACCCGCTGGCGACGCTTCATCCGCTCTATCGCGTCGGCGATCAGTTGATCGAGGCGATCCGCGCGCACCGGCCGATCTCAGAGGCTGAGGGGCGCACAAAGGCCATAGAGCTTTTGAAATCCGTCCGTATTCCCAATCCGGAAAAGCGCGTGTCCGACTATCCGCATGAGATGTCGGGCGGGATGCGTCAACGCGTCGGGATCGCGATGGCATTGGCCAACGATCCGGACGTCATCATCGCGGACGAGCCGACGACAGCGCTGGACGTGACGGTTCAGGCTCAAATCCTGTCGCTTCTCGATGAGTTGCGGCGGTCGCGTGGCCTCGCGATTGTCTTCATCACGCATGACTTCGGAGTGGTGGCTCAACTGTGTGATCGCGTTGCCGTCATGTATGGCGGTCGCATCGTGGAAGAAGGACCTACCACAGACATTCTCGACCGTCCCGCACATCCCTACACCGCGCGATTGATGGCCTGCGTCCCCGAACTCGGCGGGGGCAAGCGGCGGCTGGAGGCCATCCCAGGTCTACCTCCCGCTGTGGACCGATTGCCGCAAGGGTGTGCTTTCGCGGCGCGATGTGATCGGGTGCAAGAATCGTGTCAGGCAGCCGATGTTCCGCTCGGTGGAGAGGGATTGCACGCTGTCCGTTGCTTGTTCCCTTTCACATCCCCACAGGAGGCCGCAGAATGACCTATGCGCTCAAACTCACGGACCTGTCGAAAACCTTTCCCGTCGGGCGCCGGTTGTTCGGCAAGCCGAAGGCGTCGGTCAAAGCAGTGCAGCCGCTCTCGCTGACCGTCGCAAAGGGCGAGACGCTCGGCATTGTTGGCGAGTCCGGCTGCGGGAAGTCGACCCTTGCTCGGATGCTTGTGGGATTGTTGGAGCCGACGACAGGTGAGATCGAAATCGACGGAGAGGCGCTCGACAACGCTGACCCGGCAGCATTCGGGAAACGCATCCAGTACGTGTTTCAGGACCCGATCTCGTCGCTCAACCCGCGTAGGACGATCCGTCAGATCATGGAAAGCCCGTTGATCCACCTGCACGGGATGGACAAAGCCGCCCGCGACAAACGGATCAAGGAGATTTTCGATAGCGTCAATCTCCGTCACGAGTTTCTTGACCGCTATCCGCACGAGTTTTCGGGCGGGCAGGCGCAGCGGATCGGCATCGCGCGGGCGCTCGCAGCGGAGGCGAAGACGCTGATCCTTGATGAGCCTGTTTCCGCGCTGGACGTGTCGGTTCAGGCGCAAGTTTTGAATCTCTTAGCGGACCTGAAAACGGAGCTCGATCTGACATACCTCTTCATCTCCCACGACCTCGCCGTGGTCGAAGCGGTGAGTGACCGGATCGCGGTGCTCTATTTTGGCTCTGTCGTGGAGGTCGGTCCCGCCGAAGAGGTCTTTGCCAATCCGCGCCACCCATATACCCGGCTCCTCGCAGAAAGTGCGCCTGTGGTCGGGCGTGCGCTCTCCGCACCTGAGGCGAAGGAGAGCGAATTGCCTGATCCGCTCAACCCGCCATCCGGATGTGCCTTTGCCGCGCGCTGTCCGAATGCGCAGGCGAAATGCAGAGAGATGGCGCCGGAGCTCACCGATCACGGCGCTGCGCAGGTAGCGTGCTTCTTTCCCGTGGGCGCGGATTAGGCCTTGCTCGTCGTCTTAAAGCGCTCGCGATATTCACGCGGGGTCAGCGAGAACTTGCGCCCGAACACTTTGCGCATCTGATCGTCTGAGGAAAAGCCGACGCGATGGGCGATGGTTTTGAGCGGCAGGTCGGTTTCGAGCAGCAGAGCAGTCGCCCGTTCGCATCGTGCGTTCACCAAATATTCGGCAGGGCTATGCCCTATTTCGCGCGTGAAATGGCGGGTGAAGTTCCGTTCGCTCATGCCCGCGCGCTCCGCGAGGTCTCCGGTCACAATCTTTTTGTCGAGGTTGGCGTGAATCCACGTCCGCACGTCGTCCATGCCTGTTCGGCTCGACATTTGTCCGGTGAGCATGGAGCTGAACTGCGACTGCCCGCCCGGACGTTTCAAATACATCACCATATCCCGCGCGACAGATAGGGCCAGATCGCGTCCGAAGTCTTGTTCGACGAAGGCGAGCGCAAGGTCGATTGAAGCCGTGACGCCCGCCGAGGTGTAGAGGTTCCCTTCATTGAGAAAGATCGCGTCTGCATCGACCTGAATTTCAGGGAAGCGCTGTTGCAGTCGGTCCGCGACGCTCCAGTGCGTTGTGGCCTTGCGCCCGTCGAGCAGTCCGGCCTCTGCGAGGAAAAACGTGCCAGTGCAAAGCGACGCAAACCGGCGAAGGTCGCGCGCGTGTTTCTGGCACCACGAGACGATTTGCGGGTTCTCAGACAGGGCGTTCTCAATGTCGAGCGCGCCCGCGATCATCACGGTGTCTGCGGGTTCACAGGCGTCGAGGGAGATGTCTGCCTGAAGCGACAGTAATGTCTCCGAGATAACCGGTCCGGGGGTCGGCGTGACGAGGCGCGCATCATATCGGGTTGGATGATCAGACGCGGCGAGATAGCGGTTTGCCGCCGTGAACACGTTGACCGGTCCGACGGCCTCCATGCATTTGAAGCCGGGATAGATCACGATATCGACTTGAATCTGGTCGGGTGCTGGCGGCTTGGTCATGCGTGCTCCAATACGGCGTGCAAACGTGCGATGGGTGGATTTAGGGGTGAATTGTCCAGATTCTTCCGAATGTCCAGATTGTGCTAGTCTCTTTCCTTGGAGGAAAGTAGCGTGGAGATAAAGAGGTGGTGCGTTGCGCTGCCAAACAGGGTGGTTCGCCGCGCCTGTTCGTTTCACTGTTTTAGAAGACGTTAAGAAAAGGATCAGATCATGCGCACGAAAGCTGCTGTTGCGCTCGAAGCGGGTAAGCCGCTCGAGATCATGGAAGTGAACCTCGAAGGCCCGAAAGCGGGTGAGGTTCTTATTGAAATCAAGGCAACCGGTCTATGCCACACGGACGAGTTCACCCGGTCTGGCGATGATCCGGAAGGCCTCTTCCCGTGTATTCTCGGCCATGAGGGTGCTGGCGTTGTGATCGAAGTCGGCGAAGGCGTTACCACGCTGAAACCGGGCGATCACGTGATCCCGCTCTACACACCGGAATGCCGTGAGTGTCCGTCCTGCCTGTCCGGCAAAACTAACCTCTGCACCGCGATCCGTGGCACGCAGGGTCAGGGCCTTATGCCCGATGGCACCACGCGTTTCTCCATGCTCGATGGCACCCCGATCTATCACTACATGGGCTGCTCGACCTTCGCGAACCACACGGTCATGCCGGAAATCGCGCTCGCGAAAGTCCGTGATGACGCTCCGTTCGACAAGATTTGCTACATCGGTTGTGGCGTAACCACCGGCATCGGCGCTGTGATCAACACCGCGGGTGTCGAGATTGGCTCCACGGCGGCTGTGTTCGGTCTCGGAGGCATTGGCCTCAACGTCATCCAGGGCCTGCGTATGGCAGGTGCCGACATGATCATCGGCGTCGACCTGAACGATGACAAAGAGGAAATGGCACGCAAGTTCGGCCTGACCCATTTTATCAACCCGTCCAAAATCGAAGGCACGGTTGTCGAGGAGATCGTCAACCTGACCAAGCGCGGCGCAGACCAGATCGGCGGCGTGGACTACTCTTTTGATGCAACCGGCAACGTCAAAGTCATGCGCGACGCTCTGGAATGTTCGCACCGTGGTTGGGGCGTGTCCGTGATCATCGGCGTGGCTCCGGCTGGTGCTGAAATCTCCACCCGTCCGTTCCAGCTCGTGACCGGCCGCGTTTGGAAAGGCACTGCCTTCGGTGGCGCCAAAGGTCGTACCGACGTGCCGAAGTTCGTGGACTGGTACATGGACGGCAAGATCGAGATCGATCCGATGATCACCCACAAACTGAGCCTTGAAGAGATCAACCACGGGTTCGACCTCATGCACGAAGGCAAGTCGATCCGCGCGGTTGTGGAATTCTGATCGATGGAAATTCTTTCCACGAACAAAGCGTTTGGTGGCGAGCAAATCGTCGCCAAACACGCGTCCGAGGTCTGCGGCTGTGATATGACCTTCGCGGTCTATTTGCCGCCAGCGGCTGCCTACGGGCCTGTGCCGGTTCTCTGGTATCTCTCGGGTCTGACATGCACGCATGAGAACGCGATGACCAAAGCGGGTGCGCAAGCCGCCGCCGCTGAGGCCGGAATTGCGCTGATCTTCCCTGACACCTCCCCGCGTGGCGAAGAGATCGCCAATGACGAGGCTTATGATCTCGGTCAGGGTGCAGGGTTCTACGTGAATGCGACGGAAACCCCGTGGGCGCCGCATTTCAACATGTGGGACTACGTGAAGACAGAGCTTCCGGCGCTCCTATTCAAAGAGTTCCCGCTTGATGCGAACCGTCAGGGCATCACCGGTCACTCCATGGGTGGCCATGGTGCGCTGACGCTCGCGATGACCGATCCGGAGCAATACAAGTCGGTCTCGGCCATTGCGCCGATCGCGAACCCGACCCAATCCGATTGGGGCCGCAAGCAATTGACGGCTTACCTAGGCGCGGATGAGGCCAAATGGGCCGCGCATGATGCCACGCTCCTCATGACTGAAAAAGGCTTCCCGGGGCCCGTCATGGTGGATCAGGGTGCAGCCGATCAGTTTCTTGATCTGCTGAAGCCTGAAGCGCTGGCTCAGGCTGCCGCGGCGCGCCGTCAGCCGTTCGAATTCCGGATGCTCGACGGGTATGACCACAGCTACTTTTTTGTGGCCTCGGTTATGGCTGATCACGTCTGGTTCCACGCAGAGCAACTGGACAAGTAACGCCAAGCCGGATGCGGATCCCCCCCTCCGCATCCGGCAACTTAATTCCTATTAATTTAATCGGGTATTGCAATTTGCAGCCATTTGTGGCCAGTTGCAGCCAACAGATCAAGCAAGCCCGTCCGCGCGCCAGATCGTGATTTTCATGATTCCGGAGCTGACCCGTGCGATACCTATTTGCCGCGCTGCTTGCTGTCTGCGCCTCCTCTCCAGCCCTTGCAGATGAAACGACCGGCAAACTATCTGTCGAGATAAATGCAGTTGAGACTGTCGATGGTGGATGCCGTCTGTCCTTCCTCCTTCAGAATGGCTTGCCGTCGGACCTGACTGAGACGGTGTTTGAAACCGTTCTCTTCGATCAGGCCGGTCAGGTTTCTCAAATGACACTTCTCGACTTCGGCGTGCTTCCGATGAACCGGCCACGAGTGCGTCAGTTCGTGCTCAGTGGCACGGCCTGCACAGAGATTGGCGGCGTCCTGATTAACGGGGCACAATCCTGTCAGGGCGAGACTGTTTCGAATGACGCATGCGAGGAGGCTTTGGAGGTGACATCCAAAACAGAGATTGAGGTGCTCGGATGATCACTGCTCTGCGAACTGCATTCTCACAGATTGCGACCTTGGGCGGTCCGGTTGTTCTCCTGCTGATCGGGGTGTCCGTGATCGCGTTGACGGTTGTCTTCTATAAGCTCTGGCAATTCTCTGTTGCCCATGTTGGCCGCCACGATGCGTTAGGTCAGGCGATCGATGCTTGGGACCAAGGGGAACGTGAGGCTGCGCACCGATATGTGACGCAGTCGAAAAGCTATCTGCGCGAACTCATTGGATTGGCGATGTCCGGCCAAACGGATCATGCACGCCTCGAAGCTGAGGCCGAAACGAGGTTCGCGCGCTTGGAGAGCGGCTTTCGGATACTCGACATGATCGCGCAGCTGTCACCGCTCATGGGGCTGTTCGGGACCGTTCTAGGGATGATCTCCGCGTTTCAGTCGCTTCAGGACGCTGGCGCGCAGGTGGACCCTGCAGTGCTGGCGGGCGGGATCTGGGTTGCTTTGCTCACCACAGCTGTTGGTTTGGCAGTGGCAATGCCGACCTCGGTGTTCCTGAGTTGGTTCGAAGCGCGGATGGATCGCGACCGCATCTTTGCCGAACGCGCCCTGCGTACGATCCTTTCTCCAAGCGACCGAGCCCATGCGTAAGCGACGCCGGAAGGGACGGATTTCGATGACCTCTCTGATCGATGTCATCTTTCTGCTGCTGCTGTTCTTCATGCTGACATCGACCTTTTCGCGTTACTCAACTGTCGAACTCGTTGCAGCTGCCCCATCCGGTCAAGGTGCGTCTGAGGCGCCCCCGATATTCGTGCAACTTTCATCGGACTCGGTGCGGCTGAACACCCGTGATGCGTCTTTGGAGACATTGCCGGTGCTCTTGAGAGCGGATCGAGCTCATGGCTCCGATGTCACCTTGATTGTGGCGCTAAAAGGATCGGTTACTTCGCAGCGACTGACCGACTTTCTCGTCGCGATCCGTGAAGTTGAAGGTGTCACGCCAGTTATTTTGGGGGCTTCCTGATGCGACGTGAGCGAGTGAAGCCGGAGCCAACGATCGCCCTGATCAATGTCGTGTTCTTGATGCTCGTTTTCTTTCTTGTGGCGGGGACTTTGGCGCAGCCGCTGGATCGTGACGTGACACTCGTGCGGACTTCGGGCCTTGATGCCGATAGCCCGCCCGATGCGCTCGTTGTGCGCGCGGATGGAGCGATGAGCTATCGCGGCGCGCCTGTGGAGAGCCTCGAACGGTTCCTTGCAAGAGAAGTGGGCGAGGGTGTCGCTGAAGTGCGCGTCGTTCCAGATCGGGAGTTGCCGGCCGAAGCACTCGTGAAGATCGGCGCAGAGTTGCGTGCACTTGATGTGTCGAAGGTGGTGATCGTTACGGAAAGAGGTTTGCGATGAGAGTATCCAGTTTTTGGGCCAAAGCGTCGGCGCTCTCTTTCGCACTGGTCGGGCACGGGGCCCTCGCGCTCTTTTTGGTGCCGCAGACCGGTGTGGAGTTGGAGGGTCAAAGTGGCGCTGCCGTCGCGCGGATTGGATCGGTGTTTGCTGATCTCACGGCGGGGTCATTGCCCTCTTCAGCGCCGCAACAGGCCATTGAGGCAGAGCGGGTGACCGAAGCAGTGGAGGCGTCCCCGCTGGAACCAGTTATGGCGGCACCACTTGTTACCTCGATGCCAGTTACGGCTCAGGCCGTCGCGAAAATGGATAACGTTGAAGCCAAGCCGCTCACCTCAGTAGAACAAGAGCGCTCAGTTCTCCGACCTGAGCCGCGGCAGGAAGAAAAGCTCATCGAGGAGGAGCAAACAAAGACGCCGCAACCGACGCGACAGGCCTCCGCCGGAAATTCGGATCGGTCTGCGCGGGCGGGTGACGCGCGGGGTGTTTCATCGGCTAAAGCCGCCACACAAGGTGCGTCGGGGGCGTTGGAGGAGGCCGGAAATGCCGCCGCCTCGAACTATCCGGGTGAGGTTATGCGCGTGCTCTCAAGGGGTCCTCGTCCGTCTGTGAGTGTGCGGGCGAGCGCCTTTGTGTCATTCCGTATTGCGGGCAGCGGTGCTCTGGAGCAGGTCGGAATTTCGCGCAGTTCAGGGTCTGCGTCGCTTGATCGGGCGGCGCTTCAGATGGTCGAGCGGGCCGCCCCGTTCCCTGCGCCTCCAACGGGCGCACAAAGGTCGTTTTCGGTCGAAATCAAAGGTAGATGAACCCGCTAAAAAAAATCCGAACAATACTTTACAAAAATAGTAAGGTGTTTTAAATCACCCTCATCCTGCGAGCACCCAGTTTCGGTAGCCAGCACAAATGACTGCTTGCGAAATTGGGGATACCATGAAGACTCACACTCGGATTCTGGCGGGCGCAACGGCGCTGGCCACGCTTCCTATGACAGCCTCCGCCCAGGATTTGCTCCTCGGCACTATCCTGCTCGAAGAAAGCAGACGCGGAGTAGCAACTGAGACCGCCACTGCGGAAACCACACTGGATCAAGATGAACTCGATGCGCGTCAGGCGTCGACGCTCGCCGAGCTCATGGACACTGTGCCGGGCGTGACACTGTCCAACGGTGCATCGCCGCAGGGCTCGTCGATCAACATCCGTGGCCTTGGCTCGGACGCCGGTGTTTACGGCTCAAATACCAAAGTGAACGTCATTGTTGACGGCGTCGCGAAGGGGCAGGAAGAGCTCTATCGCCAAGGCAGCACCCTCACGATGGAGCCGGACCTCTTCAAAGAGGTAAAGGTGATCCGTGGTCCTGCGGAGAGCTTTCAGTTCTCATCTGGCGCAATCGGGGGAACCGTCGAGGCGGTGACGAAGGATGCTGCCGATTTCCTTGAAGACGGTGATACCTTTGCGTTTCGTCAGAAGCTCTCGTTCCAGAGCAACGGCGAAGGCGCGATGACAAGTTCCATCCTCGCGTGGGCACCGGACGACAAAATCGATGTGATCGGATTCCTCGGCTACCGCACGGCGAACGATTACGAAGATGGCGGCGGCGCCACGCAGGCCGACACCGGATATGACCTGCCCTCCGGCCTTCTGAAAGTGAAATACCAAGCGACGAATGCACTGAGCTTCACCGCCTCCTATTCTCGGACCGAGAATAACCTCAATGATGTCAGCTACGATATGATGGGGGCGACGTTCCCCGTTCAAGTCGACGCGGACATTGAGGATGTGACGGCCTATCTGGCCATGGAGTACAATCCTCTTGGAAACGACCTCGTCCATACGACGGCGAAGCTGGTCTATTCCGATGAGTTGATTGCAAACGTCTCGGACACGATCACGTCTACGATCTACAACGCGGACAACCGCACAAAGCGCCTCGCCTTCATCCTCGAAAACGAAACTCTCTTTGCGAGCGGCCTCATTGACCATACGCTTCTTACCGGTATCGAAATCGGCCGCAGAGAGCGCAGTTCGATCAGCGATACAGGTGAAAACGCCGGATCGACACCTGGTGGCACGGATGACTACGTTGCGTTTTATGCGAGCGATGAGATGCGCATGGGGGCGTTCACGCTCACGCCGCAGCTTCGCTATGAGGCGCAGACCATCACGTCGGCCGATAACTCTGCCGTCGCAGACGGCACCGAATATGCCGCGCATGATTGGGCAGGGGCGGTTTCCGCACGTTACGCTCTGACGCAGGACTTCGCTCTTTTCGGGGCACTGGCCTACAACACCAACCTGCCGATCATCGATGACCTGACCAGCGCAGCCAATATGGAGACGACTGAAAAAGCGGTCACATATGAGGCGGGCGCCTCGTATGACACGCTCGATGTTCTCACCGGCGGCGATGCCCTTCGGACGAAGGTTACGGCCTTCAATACGCGGATTTGGGATAACACCACGTACACCAACTATACCGGTGGTGACGCGAGCCACATCGATCTTCATGGTGTCGAATTCGAACTCTCCTACGCGCATCCGAATTTTTACGCTGACTTCAACGCGGCGCGGATTCGCGGCAAATGGGGTGACGGAAGTTGGTTCAACAATGCGCCTGCTGACAGCGTTCAACTGACGCTCGGCAAACGGTTCTTCGACGACCAACTCGATCTGTCGATTGAGACGCGTCACGACTGGAGCACGTCGCGAAACGTGCAGTTTGGCGGCAACTCCACGACGGCTGACAGCTTTACGATCCACACCGTGGCGGCGGGATACACGCCGCAGAGCGGAGTACTCGGAGGCGTCGAAATTCGTGGCGCCATCGAAAACCTCTTCGACACGGCCTATCAGCCCTACCTGAGCAGCCGCCAGGCGCCTGGGCGCACCTTTAAAATTTCTTTTGCCAAGGTCTTTTGACCGAAGCCGCCGGATGACGGGCGCTGCGTTCCTTTCCCGTCATCCGGCCATATGCTTGGAGCTATCAGATGAACAAACCATTGACTGCGGCGGAGATCCGTGCCGCCAAATCCGAGGCAACCGACACGCGTGATCGCGACCTCGCAGCCGCGCTCGGAATTTCAGAAGCGGAACTCGTCGCCGCGCACCTTGGTCAACACAACGGCCAAACCGTCACGCGCATTGCCGCGCATCCGGATCTTGTGATGCCTGCGATGAAACAGCTTGGCGAAGTGATGGCACTAACGCGCAATCGCTCTGTCGTGCACGAACGGGTCGGCACATTCGAGGACTATCGGGCGGGGCAACATGCGTCCATGGTTCTGGGGCGTGAGATCGACACGCGGATTTTCCCGAAATTCTGGGCGCACGGTTTTGCCATCGAGAGCGAGACAGATCGCGGCACGCGCCGCACTTTGCAGTTCTTTGATCACGCCGGCGATGCGCTTCAAAAGGTGTTCCTCCGGGAGACGTCCAATCACGCGCGCTGGGCAGACGTTGTCGCGGAGCTTGCGCTCGAAGATCAGTCCGAAGGTGTCGAGGTCGAGGCGCGTGCGCCTGTCGAGGCGGCAAAGATCAACGAGGAAAAGCGTGAGACCCTGATCGGGCAATGGCAGGGCATGACGGACACCCACCAATTCAACCGGATTGTGACACGGCTCGGAATGAACCGCCTCGGAGCCTATCGTCTCGCCGGTGCGCCGTTCGTGCGAAAGATCGAACCCTCCGCAGTCGAGTCTTGGTTGCATTCGGTGTCAGATGCAGGGCAGAGCGTGGTGCTATTTGTCGGCAACCGTGGCAACATCCAAATCCACTGGGGGCCGCTTGAGAACATCAAGCCTATGGGGCCGTGGCTGAATGTTCTCGATCCGCGTTTCAACCTGCATCTGCGGGGTGACCACGTCGCGGAAGTCTATGTGGTGAACAAGCCGACCAAGCGTGGTCCGGCGATCTCGCTCGAAACCTTCGATGAAGATGGGGCTTTGATCTTTCAATGCTATGCAGAACGCGAGAACGAAAGCGATACTCTGGACCGTTGGCATGGAATTCTTGATGCACTGCCGTCAGCGCGAGAGGCATCGGAATGAGGGAACTATTTCTTGCGTCTTTGATCGCCGCCTTGCCGTGGGTAGCCATCGCTGAGAGCTATCCCGAAGCGGGGCGGATTGTGTCGGTCGGGGGGGGCGTCACCGAGATTATCTATGCGCTCGGAGCCGGAGATCGCGTTGTGGCCCGCGATACGACGTCTCTCTATCCGGAGCGCGTCACCGAATTGCCGGATGTCGGGTACATGCGTCAGTTGTCGGCGGAGGGTGTTCTCTCCGTCGGGCCAGACTTGATCATCACGCGCGACACAGCTGGGCCGCCCGATGCGATCGACCAATTGCGCGCGGCGTCGATCCCGATGGTGGAGGTTGCCGACGGGTTCACGTCAGATGCGGTGGCCGCAGGCATTCGGACTGTGGGAGTGGCTTTGGGGGCATCGGCAGAGGCGAATGCCTTGGCTGACCAAGTCGCGGCAGATTTTGCTGCGCTTGCCGCGGACATCGCTGCCACATCGCGTCGACCTCGCGTGCTCTTCGTTCTTTCGAACCAAGCGGGCCGGTTGAATGTCGCCGGTTCTGGGACAGGAGCGGATGGTATCATCTCACTCGCGGGCGGCGAAAATGTCATGGCAGGCGCCTATGAGGGGTATAAAATTCTTTCTGACGAAGCGCTGATTTCTTCCGCGCCGGATGTCATCCTGATGTTGGCGCCGACGGGTTCAGAGGAACTTGACGCCAACCTTGATGATGTCCTGTCTCTACCGGCGATCCAGCGCACGCCCGCCGGAGAAACCGGGGCGGTCGTGACGGTTGATGCCGCGGCTTTGGGCTTTGGCCCTCGCACGGCAAAATTCGCGCGTGCGCTTCATGAGCAGTTGATGGGCGCGGGGCACTAAGCCGGTGGTTGCGCTTTCTGACCAGATCGTGGATCGCCGCGCCGATATCCGTCAGGGGGATCGGAGGGCCCGTGCGGCGAAGGTGCGTGTCGTGCTCATCCTACTGTTCTTTTTGTCGGTGCTCCTCGGGCTTGGATGGGGCGCGGCCGGAGATACCGATGTGATCGGAGCGCTCTTGGCGCGGTTCGGGATCGGTGAGGCGTCACTGCGTGATCTCACAATTGTCTGGGATATCCGGATGCCGCGGGTCTTGACCGCGGCTTTGGTTGGAGCGTCACTCGCAGTGGCCGGAGCCGTCATGCAGGGATTGTTTCGCAACCCTCTCGCGGACCCTGGCCTCGTCGGGGTCAGTGCGGGTGCGGGACTTGGCGCCGTCATGGCGATTGTTCTCGGGGGGCTGCTGCCGGTCGCCGCCTATACGGTCGTTGGTGGCTATCTCATCCCCGTAGCCGCCTTCCTCGGTGGCTGGGTGTCGACACTCGTGCTCTACCGTGTCGCGACTCAGGGAGGGCGAACGTCGGTTGCGACCATGCTCCTCGCGGGAATTGCGCTTGGCGCAGTAACGGGTGCTGTGACTGGACTGCTCGTCTACAAAGCCGATGACAACCAACTTCGTGACCTCACCTTTTGGTCGATGGGATCAGTGGCAGGTGCGACATGGGCGAAACTCCTCGCGGCGGGACCACTGATCGCTCTGGCGCTCGTGACAGCTCCCCTCCTTGCGCGGGCGCTCGACACGCTCGCCCTCGGTGAAGCGGTCGCGCATCAGATGGGGGTCGATACGCAGCGCATGAAACGGATCGCAA
Organism: Celeribacter litoreus; assembly: GCF_020165855.1. GTDB lineage: Bacteria > Pseudomonadota > Alphaproteobacteria > Rhodobacterales > Rhodobacteraceae > Celeribacter > Celeribacter litoreus. The sequence goes on from NZ_JAIUFY010000011.1 coordinate 53,256, forward strand.
TTCTCTCTGTCGCCGGATCGGTCGGCGCCTCTGTCGCTATCACCGGCGGGATCGGCTTTGTCGGGATCGTCGTCCCGCATCTCTTGCGCCTGCTTCAAGGTCCGGAACATCGGATGCTTTTGCCGAATGCAGCTTTGCTAGGAGCAGTGGTTCTTCTTTTGGCGGATATGGTGAGCCGTGTCGCTGTTTCGCCAGCTGAGCTACCGATCGGGATTGTGACCGCAATGATGGGCGGTCCGTTCTTTCTCTGGATATTGTTGAAGAACCGCCATTTGCTCGACATGTGAGGACGTGCTGATGACCCTTGAGGCGAATAATATTTGCGTGAAATTCGGATCGCGAGCGGCATTGAATGGCGCGAGCTTTCGGGCGGAGGCGGGGCAGGTGACGGCCATCGTCGGGCCGAACGGGTCCGGCAAGACCACTTTGTTGCGCGCTGTGACAGGAGATCTGGCCTTCGCAGGTACAGTTCTAATCAATCGTGAAGATACACGCCAACTGTCCCCGCTCGATCTGGCGCAAAGGCGCGCGGTTCTGCCCCAATCGGGGACGATTGCATTCCCCTTCACGGTTCTTGAACTCGTGCGTCTTGGTCTCACGGCGGGGATGTCGACAGTTGAGGTCAACACGCAGGAAACCCTCCCGATGGAAGCCATCGAACGGGTCGGTCTCGCTGGATTTGAAGGGCGGCTGGTCCATGAGTTGTCTGGCGGAGAGCGCCAGCGCGCGCAACTGGCGCGAGTCTTGGTGCAGATATGGGAGCCAGTGTTGCATGGCGTTCCTCGCTGGCTATTTCTCGATGAGCCTGTTTCCGCGCTCGATATCTCCCATCAGCTACAGGTGATGCAGATTGCGCGGGATTACGCCGCGCGCGGCGGCGGAGTCGTCGCCGTCATGCATGATCTCAATCTGACTGCGATGTTTGCGGATCGCGTTGTCTTGATGGGGCACGGTCACGTGCGCGCAAGTGGGGCGCCGAGGGACGTTCTGACAGACCAGGATTTGTCCGCCTGCTACGGATGTGCGCTCCGTACGAACACGCCTCCACCGTCAGGCGGGACATGGATTTTGCCACAAGCTGCAGGCCTCTAAGATTCAGAGAACTCTGTCTGGTCAGGGTAAGGCATTCCGTCTACATTCCACGCACAATATTTTGAAACGATAAGGTTTCTGACCCACAAGCGCTGGCTGCTGTTTCCCTTCGAATAATGGCACGCCGCTTTTCAGCGTGTTGGTCAGCGTGGTGTGATAGAGGTGTGTCATGAAGATCGCGGTTGCCGGTATTGGATATGTGGGGCTGTCGAATGCAGTCCTGTTGGCGCAACATAACGAGGTCGTTGCTGTTGACGTATCCGAGGACCGCGTCGCGATGCTCAATGACCGCGATTGTCCAATCGTGGATGCAGAGCTTGAGGATTTTCTGGCGCACAAAAGCCTGAACCTAACGGCCACCACCGATGGTGATCTGGCCTACAAGGATGCAGATTTTGTCATTGTGGCGACGCCCACCAATTACGACGAGAGAAGCAATTATTTCGATACGTCGAGCGTCGAGAGCGTGATCTCTCAGGTGATCGCGATCAACCCGACTGCGACGATTGTTGTCAAATCAACGATCCCTGTGGGCTTTGTTGAGAAACTTCGCGCTGATCTCGAGACAGACCAAGTGATCTTTAGCCCCGAATTCTTGCGGGAGGGGCGGGCGCTCTACGACAATCTCTATCCGTCGCGGATCATCGTGGGCGAGCGTTCGGAGCGCGCGCAGACCTTCGCCAATCTTCTTTTGGAAGGGGCGATCAAGAAGGATGTCGATATTCTCTACACCAACCCAAGCGAGGCAGAGGCGATCAAACTGTTTGCCAACACGTATCTTGCGATGCGTGTCGCCTTTTTTAACGAGTTGGACAGCTACGCGATGGCGGGGGGTATGGACACGCGACAGATCATTGAAGGCATCGGGTTGGACCCGCGGATTGGCTCCCATTACAACAACCCGTCCTTCGGATACGGCGGGTATTGCTTGCCGAAAGACACCAAGCAACTTCTCGCGAACTACCATCACGTCCCGCAGAACCTCATCCGCGCGATTGTTGACGCGAACCACACGCGCAAAGATTTCCTCGCAGACCAGATCCTGATGAAGGGGCCGCATGTCGTCGGCGTCTATCGTCTCGTGATGAAAGCGGGCTCTGACAATTTCCGCCAGTCGTCCATTCAGGGCATTATGAAGCGCCTCAAGGCGAAAGGCGTTGAGGTGATCGTATATGAGCCTGTTCTCGAGGAAGACGAGTTTTTCCGTTCGCGCGTCATCCGTGATCTCGATGCGTTCAAGCAAGAGGCTGACCTCATCATTGCCAACCGCTTGACCGACGATATTCGAGACGTCGCAGACAAAGTGTTCACCCGCGATTTGTTCGGCGCGGATTGAGGGGCGTTCACATGCAAACCGCCCTCGTGACCGGTGCGGCCGGATTTATTGGATCGTTCGTGTGTAAAACGCTCTTGGAAGAGGGGTGGCGGGTGATCGGTCTCGACTGCATGTCGGACTACTACGATGTCGCTCTGAAAGAGCGTCGCGAAGAGTCGCTCAGCGCCTATGACACCTACCGCTCCGTGCATGACAAGGTCGAAACGCCCGGTCTGTTGATGTCGCTTTTCGAAGAGGAAAGGCCCGACGTCGTGATCCACCTCGCCGCTCAGGCGGGCGTCCGGTATTCCATCGAGAACCCGCGGTCGTATCTTGAAAGCAACATCATCGGCACGTTCGAATTGCTGGAGGCCGCGCGCGCATATCCGCCGAAACACATGCTCCTCGCCTCCACGTCTTCGGCCTATGGCGCGAATGAGGAGATGCCGTATCGCGAGATCGACAAAGCCGATCATCAAATGTCGTTCTATGCGGCGACGAAGAAATCGACGGAAAGCATGGCGCACAGCTATGCCCACCTGTTCGATCTGCCGATTACGATGTTTCGGTTTTTCACGGTCTATGGTCCGTGGGGGCGTCCCGATATGGCGCTGTTTAAGTTCACCAAAGCGATCCTCGAAGACCGGCCCATTGACGTCTACAACTACGGCGACATGAAGCGGGACTTTACCTATGTCGAAGACCTCGTTCATGCGATCCGCTTGTTGATTGATGCTGTGCCTGTGCGTCCGGCAGATGGCGTCGTTGGCGAAGGCGACAGTCTCTCTCCCGTTGCGCCATTCCGCGTGGTGAATATCGGGAACAATGATGCGGTCCAGTTGGTTGATTTTATCGCCGCGATTGAGGCCGCGACGGGCCGCAAGGCGGAGCGTAATCTCATGCCGATGCAGTCGGGTGATGTGCCCGCGACTTGGGCGGATGCGAGCCTTTTGAAGAAGCTGACGGGCTACGCACCGAAGACGGCTGTTCCGGAGGGCGTCGCAAGCTTTGTGCGGTGGTATCGCCAGTATTATCAGGTATGAACTGAGTGCCTGATAGGGTATTTCTATCTGAAAGTGATCTTTCGATAGGAAACTCGCAATGCTCGACAAGTTGGAAATGTTTATCGCCTTGGCGAAAGAGGAGCATTTCGGACGCGCCGCAATCTCGCTCGGGATTACGCAGCCGACGCTTTCGACGGGGATCAAACTTCTTGAGGAGCAGCTCGGTGTGCAACTCGTCTTTCGCGGCTCGCGCTATGGCGGGCTGACGCCCGAGGGGCAGAACGCTCTGGTCTGGGCGCGGAAGATTGTGTCGGACAGTCGCCAGCTTAAGGAAGAGATGCGCGCGACCCGTCATGGTCTCTCCGGGCAAATCCGGTTGGCCGTAGTGCCGACGGCGCTCACATGGGCAGCGCAATTGACGTCCCAGTTTACGAAGGCACATCCGAAATTGAGGGTGTCGATCCTGTCGCGGTCGTCAGCGCAAATTCTCTCAATGTTGGACCATCTCGATGCGGATGCGGGAATTACATACCTCGACAACGAACCGTTAGGACGGGTTGTCACGCGCCCCCTCTACCGCGAGCGCTACATGGTCGTCACACCCAAAGACAACCCGCTGGCCGCGCGCGACATGTTGGAGTGGGCTGACCTCTCGGGGCAGAGGTTGTGTCTCTTTACGGACGACATGCAGAACAGGCGCATTCTGGATCGGCACTTGAGTGACGCGGGTGTCTCCCCCGAGGCGACCGTCGAGTCGAATTCGATTGTTGTTCTGGTTGCGCATGTCGAGGCGGGGGACTGGATTACCGTCTTGCCGGAGGGCATCGCGCGTTACCTGTCGCGGGGCACGGACCTCGCGCTCGTGCCGATTGATCCCGCTGGTGACGGGCATCGTGTTGGACTCGTGGCACCTTTCCGCGATCCCCATACGCCCGTGCTGGATGCGCTTCTGGGTGCTGCGGAAAAGCTCTCCGAAATTGATTGAAATCTTCAATCGTTTAACGGAATAGCGATATTGATTTCGCGATGAACCGTGTGCTCTGGTATACTGAAATGTGACTGGCGTGTCGGGCGTCTGAGTCCGTGTCGTCCAAAATGAGGTCAGCCATGATGCCAACCCACTCCGAGAGCGATGCCGCAATTGCGGAAATTCTCTCTGCCCACGCACATCTCGAAGGGCCGCTGCTGCCCATGCTTCATGCTCTGCAAGAGGCCTTCGGCTTTGTGCCGGCGGAGGCGCACGAGCCGCTCTGCAAAGCCGTGAAGATCACGCGCGCGGAGCTCAAGGGCGTTCTGTCTTTCTACCATGATTTCAGAGATCACCCCGCGGGCAAGCATGTCCTGAAAATTTGCCGTGCAGAGGCCTGTCAGTCCGTTGGAGGCACGGCCTTCGCAGAGGATCTCCTCGCAAAGCTCGGCCTAGAGTGGCATGGAACCTCCCCCGATGGAAAGCTGACGGTTGAGCCGGTCTACTGCCTCGGGATGTGTGCCTGTGCGCCGGCTGTGATGCTTGATGAAAAACTGATCGGACGGGCTGACACGGCGCGGGTCGAGAAAGCAATCGCAAAGGTGTCGGCATGAAGATTTACGTTCCACTGGACAGCGCCGCCAAAGCTCTGGGCGCGGACGAAGTTGCGGATGCAATTACACAAGAGATCGCAGCGCGCGGGATCGACGCCGAAATCGTGCGGAATGGCACGCGTGGGATGATCTGGCTGGAGCCGCTCGTCGAGATTGAGCAGGACGGCGAGCGTCTCGCCTATGGTCCGATTTCCGAGGGTGATGTGGCTGCGCTTCTGGACGGAAAGATTGAGACTCTTGGCAAGGTCGAGGACATCCCGTTCTTCGCCCGTCAGACGCGCCTAACTTTCGCCCGCTGCGGCATCACCGATCCGCTCTCTCTTTCGGATTACGAGGCTCACGACGGTCTCAAAGGTCTCCGCCGTGCGATCGGCATGAGCCAGGATGCGATCATTGATGAAGTGAAAACGTCTGGCCTACGCGGTCGTGGTGGTGCGGGTTTCCCGACAGGTATCAAATGGGACACGGTGCGCCTCGCCCATGCACCCCAGAAATACATTGTCTGCAACGCCGACGAGGGTGACAGCGGCACGTTTGCCGACCGTATGATCATGGAAGGCGACCCCTTCACCCTGATCGAAGGTATGGCAATCGCGGGTCTCGGATGTGGTGCGACGAAGGGCTATATCTACACGCGCTCCGAATATCCGGATGCCGTCGCGATCATGCGCCGTGCGATTGAGATCGCGCGAGACGCAGGCATTCTCGGCGACGATGTGCTCGGCTCCGGTCGCGCGTTCGATATGGAGGTCCGTGTCGGCGCGGGCGCGTATGTTTGCGGAGAGGAAACCTCTCTCCTGAACTCACTCGAAGGCAAACGCGGCACCGTTCGCGCAAAGCCGCCGCTTCCGGCGCTCGAAGGTTTCCTCGGTCGTCCGACCGTTGTGAACAACGTGATCTCTCTCGCCACCGTGCCGGTGATCTTTGCCGAAGGCGCGGAGCATTACGCGAACTTCGGGCTTGGTCGCTCCAAAGGCACCATGCCGATCCAGATCGCGGGCAATGTGAAATTCGGCGGGCTGTTTGAAACGGCCTTCGGGATGCCGCTCGGAGAACTGGTGAATGATGTCGCCGGTGGCACCGCGAGCGGTCGTCCGGTGAAGGCGGTTCAGGTTGGTGGTCCTCTCGGCGCCTATTTGCATCCTGACCAGTTCGAGACGCCGTTTGGCTATGAAGAGTTCGACGGGCAGAAGGCCCTCATCGGCCACGCGGGTATCGTCGTGTTTGACGACAGCGCCGATATGCTCGCGATGGCACGGTTCGCGATGGAGTTCTGCGCAGTGGAAAGCTGTGGCAAATGCACCCCCTGCCGGATCGGTGCCGTGCGCGGTGTCGAAACGCTCGATCGGATCAAAGAAGGGGACGCCAGCGCGATCCCGCTCTTGGAAGATCTCTGTGAGGTGATGGTGGACGGGTCGCTCTGTGCTCTAGGCGGGTTCACCCCATACCCCGTACTCTCGGCGCTTCGCCATTTCCCGGAAGAATTCGCAGCCCAGAAGGAGGCGGCAGAATGAAAGATTTTATTATCCCTTGGGAAAACGGAACTGGCATTCAGGACGAAACCGACCGCGGAACCCCCGCGAAATCCGGCAAGCCTGTCACGCTAACCATCGACGGAATGGAAATCACGGTGCCTGCTGGCACGTCCGTGATGCGCGCGGCGAGTGAGCTTGGCATTCAGGTCCCGAAACTCTGCGCGACCGATAGCCTAGAGGCCTTCGGTTCCTGCCGTCTCTGCGCCGTCGAGATCGAAGGACGCCGCGGCACACCAGCGTCCTGTACGACGCCGGTCCATGCGGGCATGAAAGTTCACACCCAGACCGACAAGCTGCGCAAACTGCGCAAGGGCGTGATGGAGCTTTATATCTCCGATCACCCGCTCGACTGTCTGACCTGTTCTGCGAATGGCGACTGTGAACTGCAGGATATGGCCGGTGCGGTCGGCCTGCGCGGAGTGCGGTATGAGGCCCCGAAAGCGGGCGGCCTCGCAAACCATTTCGAGGCGCGCAACACCTCGGGTGAAGTCAATCCTGAGTGGCTCCCGAAAGACGACAGCAACCCGTATTTCACCTATGACGCCTCCAAGTGCATCGTCTGTAACCGCTGCGTTCGAGCATGCGAAGAGGTACAGGGCACCTTCGCGCTGACCATCGAAGGCCGTGGGTTTGACAGCCGCGTGGCCGTCGGCGCCGAGAACTTCCTCGCGTCTGACTGTGTGTCCTGTGGCGCCTGCGTTCAGGCCTGCCCGACCGCGACGCTTCAGGAAAAATCCGTGATCGAAATGGGCACACCGGATCGCTCTGTCGTGACCACCTGCGCCTATTGCGGTGTTGGCTGTAGCTTTAAGGCCGAGATGCAGGGGGATCAGCTCGTCCGTATGGTTCCGTACAAGAACGGCAAAGCGAACCGCGGACATTCCTGTGTGAAGGGGCGTTTTGCCTACGGCTACGCGACGCACCAAGATCGCATCCTGAACCCGATGATCCGCGACACGGTCGATCAGCCGTGGCGTGAGGTGTCTTGGGAAGAGGCGCTGAGCTTTGCCGCCAAGAAACTCGTCGGGTTGCAGCAGAAATACGGTCAGAAGAGCATCGGCGTGATCACGTCGAGCCGTTGCACCAACGAGGAGACCTACCTCGTTCAGAAACTCACCCGCGCTGTGTTCGGCAACAACAACACCGACACCTGCGCCCGTGTCTGCCACTCGCCGACCGGCTACGGCCTCGGTCAGACGTTCGGCACCTCCGCAGGTACGCAGGACTTTGACTCCGTCGAGCACTCCGATGTGGTGATGGTCATTGGTGCGAACCCAACAGACGGACACCCCGTCTTTGCATCGCGTCTGCGCAAGCGTCTGCGTGAAGGCGCAAAGCTTATCGTCGTTGACCCACGTCGTATCGACCTGTTGGAAACACCGCACATGGGCGAGGCGCATCACCTCGCGCTGAAGCCGGGGACGAACGTCGCCGTGGTGTCCGCGATCGGGCATGTGATCGTGACCGAGGGGCTGTTTGACCAGACCTTCATCGCGGAACGGTGTGACCTCGACGCCTGGGAAGACTTCAAAGCCTTCATCTCCGATCCGCGCCACGCGCCGGAGGAGACCGAGGCGCTCACCGGCGTCCCTGCGCAAACTCTGCGCGAAGCCGCACGCGCTTTCGCAAATGGCGGGAACGGTGCGATCTACTATGGCCTCGGCGTGACTGAACATTCCCAAGGCTCCACGACCGTGATGGGCATTGCCAACCTCGCCATGATGACAGGCAACATTGGTCGCACGGGCGTGGGTGTGAACCCGCTGCGTGGTCAGAACAACGTGCAAGGGTCCTGTGATATGGGCTCTTTCCCGCACGAGCTACCCGGATATCGCCACGTGAAGATGCCGGAGGTCCGCAAGATCTTTGAAGACACTTGGGGTGTCGAGATTGATCCGGAGCCTGGTCTGCGCATTCCGAACATGCTCGATGCGGCCGTCGATGGCACGTTCAAGGGCCTCTACTGTCAGGGTGAGGATATCCTGCAATCTGACCCCGACACCAAACACGTCGCAGCGGGCCTTGCTGCGATGGAATGTGTCATCGTGCACGACCTCTTCCTCAACGAGACAGCGAACTACGCGCATGTCTTCCTGCCGGGGTCGAGCTTCCTCGAGAAAGAAGGCACGTTCACCAACGCCGAACGCCGCATCAACCGCGTGCGGAAGGTGATGGCGCCGAAGAACGGCTATGAAGATTGGGAAGTGACCCAGTTGCTTGCGAATGCGGTTCTGAAAGAAACCGGTGGCAAGGCGTGGACCTACACCCATCCGGCGGAAATCATGGCCGAGATTGCAGCGACGACGCCGTCGTTTGCGGGCGTTGACTATGCGGTGCTTGAGGAAAAAGGCTCCGTCCAGTGGCCGTGCAACGAGGCGCATCCGGATGGCACGCCGCTTATGCATGTCGACGGCTTCGTGCGCGGCAAGGGGCGGTTCATCGTCACCGAGTATATCGCGACGGCCGAAAAATCCGGTCCGCGGTTCCCGCTCCTTCTGACGACTGGTCGTATCCTAAGCCAGTACAACGTTGGTGCGCAGACGCGTCGGACCGAGAACTCGGTCTGGCACGATCAGGATGTGTTGGAAATCCACCCGCACGACGCCGAGAACCGTGGTCTTCGGGATGGGGATTGGGTGCGGCTTGCGTCGCGGTCCGGTGAGACGAGCCTTCGTGCGAAGATCACCGACCGCGTGAGCCCGGGCGTTGTCTACACGACGTTCCACCACCCCGACACGCAGGCCAACGTCATCACGACGGATTACTCCGACTGGGCAACGAACTGCCCTGAGTACAAGGTCACGGCTGTGCAGGTCTCTCCGTCCAACGGCCCGTCCGATTGGCAGGAGCGCTACAACGCGCAGGCGGAACAATCGCGACGGATCGAGGCCGCTGAATGAACGAACTGGTCGACGCCCTTCCGGAAGAAGCCCCTGTCGCGCTCGTTTACAACGGGTCGACGGCGGCTGTGATGATGGCGTCGCCGTTCGATTTGTCAGAGTTCCTCGTGGGTTTTGCGGTGTCTGAAGGCATCGTCGAAAGCGCGGCAGAAGTCACCGAGATTTCGGCGATCCGTCATCCTCACGGCTATGAGGTGCGGGGGCGTATTCCCGAGGAGCGTTCGAACGAATTGGACGCACGGCGTCGTGCGTCTGTCGGGCCGATGGGCTGTGGGCTCTGTGGAATTGATAGTCTTGAAGAGGCCTCTGCGTTTCCGGGTGAAGTTGCGCCCATGACCACTGGATTGGAGCACTATGCACGTGCCGCGCTCGACGAATTGAACGCGGGGCAGGAGCGCCGCGAACAGGTTGGTGCGATGCATGCGGCGGGGTTCTTCACCGCGCAAGGGCTCGTGGCCCTGCGGGAGGATGTTGGACGCCACAACGCGCTCGACAAACTGATTGGTGCGCTCGGCGAAGATGATTTGAGAGAGGGCGCGGCGCTTATCACCTCGCGCCTCTCCGTCGATCTCGTGCAGAAATGTGCACGGGCGGGAATTTCTGGATTGTTCGCCCTGTCCTCGCCGACCCGCGCGGCTGTCGAGCTCGCGGAAGAAACTGGTATGACATTGATGGTGCTACGCCGCGAGGTAATCGTCGCCTATACGAATGAGAAGGAAGTGACGCTGTGACTGACGAAAAAATGGTGCTCATGGCCAATCAGATTGCGAGCTTTTTTGGGACCCAGCCAGGGGGTGATCAGGCGGCGGGTGTAGCCGCGCATCTCAAAGATTTCTGGGAGCCGCGGATGATCGCACAGCTCAAGGATTATCTCGCCGGAGGCGGCGCGAATTTGAACCCGCTCGTTGTCGAGGCTGGCGAGTCTCTCTGAAAGATCAAAACACCAATAAAAAACCCCGCTAAATGCGGGGTTTTGTCGTTTTGGGGTATTAGGAGCGTGGCCGTGTCTTTTGGGGATCGTAATGCGGGAACGCTGCGACACGCGCGGAATAGCGTTTCAGGTGACCGTCGAGTTGGCCGACCTCCACATGCGTCCCTTCCTCTGCATGGGCAACGTCAATGCGAGCGAGCGCGATCCATTGACCCGTGCGCGGGCTGCGCATTGCGGAGCAAATTTCCCCGACCTGCGCCCGTCCGATCCGGATGCAATCGCCATGCGCCACCGCATTCTGCCCGTCGATTTCGAGGCCGACGAATTTGCGGGAAGGCGTTTCCTTGCGACGGAGCAGAGCGTCACGTCCGACGAAATCGGAGGTCTTGGATTTTAGCGGAACGGTAAAGCCGACACCGGCCTCGAACGGATCTGTCTGATCGGAGAAATCGTAACCCGCGAAGACGAGCCCTGCTTCGATCCGGACGAGATCGAGCGCCTCGAGCCCCATCGGTTTGATGCCGACTTTCTGACCGGCTTCCCAGACGGCTTTGAAAATCTCTGCGCCATCTTTTGGGTGGCAGAAGATCTCGTAGCCAAGCTCACCGGTGTAACCGGTCCGCGAGATGACGACGGGTGTGCCATCGTGGTCGCCGAGGCGGGCAGGGGTAAAGCGGAACCACCCCATCTCTGTCAAATCAGGATGATGAGGGGCTGTCCAAAAGAGTTCATTGATCAAATCACGCGATTTCGGGCCTTGGACGGCGAGGTTGTGCATCTGGTCCGTAGACGAACGGATCATCACGTTGAGGCCGAGGCGTTTGGCCTCTTCACGCATCCAAACGCCGCCCTCGTCAGAACCGCCGATCCAGCGGAAATTGTGTTCGCCCAGACGGAACAGGGTGCCATCGTCGATCATGCCGCCGTGTGGGTAGCACATGGCGGAATAGACCACCTGACCGATGGCGAGCTTTTCGACATTACGGGTGAGAACCCAGTTCATCAGTGCTTCGGCATCGGGGCCGGTGACTTCGAACTTGCGCAGCGCGGAGAGGTCCATGACAACCACGCCCTCGCGGCAGGCCCAATAGCTTTCGATGGCGTCGCACTCGGGGAAGGAGTTGGGGAGCCAAAACCCGTTGTAATCGGCAAAGTCGCGGGTCATCGCGGCAAAAGAGTCATGAAAGGCGCTTTCACGGGTCATGATCGGATCCTCATCGGGGGTCGGGCGCCAAGCAGTGGCGCGGGAAAAGCGTTCTTCGGCACCATAAGTGCGCACGTGGATGTCGGTGAGGTGCCAGCCGTTCGCGGCAGATGTGTCATCAGGGCAGGACGAGGACACGCAAACCAGATCGGTCAGGGCGCGAAGCAAAACGTAATCGCCGGGGCGTGACCACGGCTCATCCGCAAGCATCACGCCGTGTTCATCGACGCCCGTGTTGAAGAAGAAGTTCGCGGCCATCCAGCCGGGGCGTGCCGGAATGCCATAGGGGTCGAGCACGGCATTGAAGTTGTCGGAGCAGTTGGCGTGTCCCGGGTAGCCGATGTCGTCGTAGTATTTCGCGTTACAGGCGAGGCCGAAGGCGTCGTGCCGTCCGCAGGTATCATGCACGACCTCGACGAGCGGGGTCAGGTCATGATCGAAGTATTTCGAGTGCAGACCCGGCATCGGGTAGGCGTGGCCTTGGATCGTGCGGGTCGTGGTGACGTCGAGCGGATGGAAGATGCCTTTGTCCACCTTGCGCGCGTCGAAACACTGAAAGTCGGTGCATTGGCGCCCATCGACATCCATGATCTGGATGAATTCACCCTTTTTCACGCGGTAGGCCTGCGCCGTGGCGGAGGCGATGCGGATGTCTTGCAAGGGGTCCGCAAGCGGATCGGGAAGGGCAAACGAGCCAGCCACACGCGCCTGAGCGCGCGTGATGGTTACAACAATAGGCGTCGCCGTCGTTTGCGCCTCAAAGTCCGGCTGCGGGGCAGGGGCTGTGATTAATACCCAGCCCTCGGATTGCGCGGTGAAACTCACCCCTTCGCCAGCGCTGCTTGTGTCCGAGAAAAGACCGATGACCCGAGCAGCTGCGACGTCGATCCCTCGCTTCGCGAGCCCGAGACGCAAACGCGCCATACCGGGAAGGGTGCTGTCGAGGGTTGCGCGCAGAGCGTCTCCGGTCGCATCCGCCGACCATCCGAGAACACCCGCATCGATGCGCCCGTCGAGGTGCGCGGCAATCATCTCACAACGCTGCCCGCCCTCGGGGTTGGTGACCGTGATCCGGTCTCCGGGCTTAAGCTCAAGCAAAGTCGCGCCACCACCGTGGACGGTGTGGCGTTCTTCGTTCGACGCGAGTTGATAGGCCGCAGCGCGGCGGGGCAGGGAGCCCTTGGGAGGTCCTGCGCGAAAAGGAAGGCCGGAAGGATCAAGGATCAACGGAGATCTCCATCGGTCTGAATAAAAAAGTCCGGAGGCACTCAGGTCCCCCGGACCAGGGGAGCGTGGGATGCGCCCCGTTACGGGGCTACATCATCAGTTCTGCAGGTAGGCTTCCATCGAGTCATCGAGTGCGTCTTTCCACGGGGTGTGGTGGACCGGCGCCATGGTGCCGGTGATGACGGATTTGTAGGAGTTGTCGCGGAAGGCCATGATGTCTTTGGCTTTGTGCTTTTTCCATTCAAAGAAGGCTTCGCATGCGCCGTCGATGTCGAAGGACGGATAGTCGGTGTCTGCGACGAGTTCTTTGACGTATTCGGCCTGATACTTGATGGCGTATTTAACATCATCATCAGCGTCTTCGCGCGCAACGCGTTCAGCAACGTCGGCCTCGAGAACAGCTTTGTCTTCAGGAACGGCGATACGGTCGAGGATGATGTCACGGACATACCATGCCTGCGCGTCGAACATGTTGAAGGTGAACCACTGGTCCTGCATGCCGAGGTAGAAGAGCTTCGGGTTGTGGTTGTAGACGACACCTTTGTAGAGATCGGCGGTCGCGAGACGGTTCGCGGTTTTGAGGCGCAGATCGTCCGGCAGGAACGGGAAGTAGTGTTTGTAGCCGGTGCAGAGGATGATCGCATCAATGTCTTTGGTGCTGCCATCTTTGAAGAAGACCGTTTTGCCCTCGACCTTTTCGAGTGCGGGCTTTTCTTCCCAGTTGTCCGGCCAGTTAAAGCCCATCGGAGCGGAGCGGTAGCAGCTCGTGATCGACTTCGCGCCATATTTCCAGCACTGGGAACCGATGTCTTCGGCAGAGTAGGAAGACCCCATGACGAGGACGTCTTTGCCTTCGAACTCACGCGCGTCTCGGAAGTCGTGGGCGTGAACGATGCGGCCGTTGAACTGGGCGAAGCCCGGGTATTCCGGCACGTTCGGGGAGGAGAAGTGGCCGGAGGCGACGATCACGTTGTCGAAGCGCTCTTTGTAAACGGTGTCTTTTTCCAGATCGTGCGCGGTGATCACGAAGTCACCCTTCTCTTCATCGTATTCGACAAAGCGGATCACGGTGGAGAAGCGGATCCAGTTGCGCACGTCGGCTTTGAGGACGCGGCCCTCGATGTAGTCGAACAAAACGGCGCGCGGCGGGTAGGACGCGATTTGTTTGCCGAAGTGTTCCTCAAAGGAATAGTCAGCGAATTCCAGACCCTCTTTCGGTCCGTTGGACCAGAGGTAGCGATACATGGAGCAATGCACCGGCTCGCCGTTTTCATCGACGCCAGTGCGCCAGGTGTAGTTCCACAGCCCGCCCCAGTTGTCCTGCTTTTCAAAGCAGACGATCTCGGGAATCTCGGCACCTTTCTGGGCGGCGGACTGGAATGCGCGAAGTTGTGCGAGGCCAGATGGGCCTGCGCCGATGACGGCGACTCGTTTGGTCATGGTTGTCTCCCTGTTGGGGTTGGCGTTGTGGTATGGACCAATATTTATAATTGGTTCTTTTGGGTTTCTTCTGGTTTGATCCAAAAATTTTCTAGTGGTCAACGAATTTTCTTTAGAGGAATATGGGAGTCGGAGTTCTTTTGGGTCGTTTGGCCTATTTTTAAGCGAGGGATTAAAAAATGAGCGCCTCCTCTCTGGCTCAGAGGCTTGCCGTTGCCGGAAGCTTGCCGCGCCTGTCCGTGCAGGATCGCGCGCCAATCCGCATCGGACTCTTGGTGCCGATGTCCGGAGATGAAGAATCGTGGGGGCGTCCTGGTCTTGCGGGCTGCCGGATTTGGGTGGACTGGATCAACACGCATGGCGGCATGATGGTCGGCGGTCGACGCCACCCTGTCGAACTCGTCGTGTCGGATTCCGCATGTAGTGAAGAAGAGACGCTCGAAGCCGCCCGTCAGATGGTTGAGACCCAGCGTGTGCGCATTGTTCTGACCCTCGGCGGGCGCGACATGGGGCTGACCCTGGCCTACCTGATGGAAAAGCGGATGCTCACCGCGACGCTACTACCATCTGACTTGTCGCCAGATCATCCGACATTGATCGCGCCGGCAGAGGTTCACCCCTTCTTTAACGTGACTGGAGTGGACTGGCTCGCCCGAACCCGACCGGAGGCGCGTCGCGTCGCTCTCTGTTCCCAGACCGATCTTCTGGGCCTGCCGTCGCTGGCGACCTATCGCGCCGCGTTTCAGGTGGCGGAGCGCGAGGTCGTTGAAGAAGTCATCTACGGAGATAATGAGAGTGCGGCAGACATTGTTGCGCGCATGATGGCGGCAGAGCCCGATGTCCTGTGCTGGTGTTCGTCGTCGCCCCCTATGATTGATGCGCTGACCGAAGCCGCGTTTGAAGCTGGGTTCGAGGGCGAAATCCTCGCCTGCACCTGTGACAACTACAAAGCTCTGGTCGAGAGGACCTCGCCGGAGTTTATGGAGCGCTTCACCTTCCAGTTTCCGGATTTCGATGACCCCGCGCTACAAGAAGCCGAGTTCTTCTTCCGTCGGCCGAAGGCCTTCTATGATACCTATCAGGAGCGTTTCCCCGATCAATGGACAGCTGTGAGTTGGGAATACGCGTCGATTCTCGATCTCTGGCATGAGGCAGTGGAAACTGCGGACAGTCTCTCGACGGCGTCTGTTCTTGCTGCGCTGAAACGCGGTCGGCACATGCCTCATGCATTCGGTATGGCGAAATGGTGGGGGACGGAGGTCTACGGGATCGATAACGCCTTGGTCGGTGATTGGCCGGTCGTCGTCATCCGCGACGGCAAGGCGCAGATTCAGGAATTCGGCTCAGTGCTGGACTGGCTTGAGGCGCACGGCGCGATCCTGATGGAGGAACTCAGTGCGTTGGGCCAGCTTTGGCACCAGCGCGTGAAACCGGATTTGGCCAGAGCGCTGGCGGAGAGCTGATTTGAACGTGAGGACATGAATTTTGAGCAAGACTGATAAAGCCCTTCGGCAGAACCCGCACGCACTCAAGGAACATCGCGAAAAGAACCTCGAGGTCGCGATCGGTCGGCAGGTGCGTGAGCTTCGCAAGCGTCAGAGGATGACGGGTGCCGAGCTCGCAGCGCAGACGGGTGTGTCTGTGGGCATGCTCTCGAAAATTGAGAACGGCGTGATTTCTCCCTCGCTCAATACGATCTCGGCGCTGGCTCATGCGCTGAAGGTGCCGCTCGTACAGTTGTTCTCCGGCTATGAAGAAGAGCGCGGCTGCATGCATGTCAAAGCGGGTGAGGGTGTCGAGATTGAGCGCGAAGGCACGCGGGCCGGTCACCAATACAGTCTGCTCGGGCACATCGGGTCGAATAATTCCGGCGTGGTGGTTGAGCCGTATCTGATCGAGCTGACAGATGCTTCCGACCGGTTCCCGGCCTTCCAACACGAAGGGATTGAGCTCCTTTATATGCTCGAAGGTCGCGTTGATTACCGCCATGGCGATAAAATCTATTCTCTCGAACCGGGCGACACGCTGCTCTTCGATTCGGATGCGCCGCATGGCCCGGAGGTGATTGTAGAGCTTCCGACGCGGTATCTTTCGGTCATTACCTATCCGCAGCAACGCTAAATCATCCATTTTTAGCTCACAAAATAATCATATTGCTCAAAACGGCGCCACTTAGGCGCCGTTTTTGTCTTCCAGCGTCCAGTTTTGCGGAGTTTGCCAAAGAAGATAAAAAGTTTCTTGAAAGGAAAATAGTTTTCCTACTAGGTAGAGACAACGGCGCGAGACGCCGCAGATCAACGCAATGGAGGATCCTATGTGTGGCATTGTTGGCCTCTTCCTGAAAAAGGATGAACTCCGCCCCCAGTTGGGCGACCTGCTGACCGATATGCTCATCACCATGACCGACCGCGGCCCCGATAGTGCGGGTATCGCGATCTATGGTGACGAGGCAGAAGGCAGCGTGAAAATCACCGTTCAATCCGATACGCCTGATGAGGCTTTCGCCGATCTGGACGCCGCAGTTTGCGCCGCCGTTGACGCACCGGTCACGATCAAAGTGGTCGACACCCATGCAGTTCTGACGCTGCCGGAAGCAGTCGAGAAAGACGCCATCGCGTTCCTCGAAGAGAAAGGCCTGCGTATCATGGGCTCTGGCGCTTCGATGGAAATCTACAAAGAAGTGGGTCTTCCGAAAGACGTCGCAGCACGCTTCGGTCTGCGCGAGATGGGCGGCTCCCACGGGATCGGCCACACCCGCATGGCAACCGAGTCCGCTGTGACCACCATGGGCGCTCACCCGTTCTCCACCGCAGACGACCAGTGCCTCGTGCACAACGGCTCGCTCTCGAACCACAACCAGATGCGTCGCAAGCTCGCTAAAAAAGGCGTCTTCACCCGCTCTGAGAACGACACCGAAGTGGGCGCAGCATACATCTCCAGCCGCATCGCCGATGGCGCATCGCTCGGCGAGGCTCTCGAAGGCACCCTCGAAGATCTCGACGGGTTCTTCACCTTCGTCACTGGCACCAAAAACGGCTTCGGCGTCGTGCGTGACCCGATCGCATGTAAGCCTGCCGTGATGGCCGAAACCGAGGACTATGTGGCCTTCGCCTCTGAATACCGCGCCTTCGCCGACCTGCCGGGCATCGAGACTGCCCGCGTCTGGGAACCGGAACCTGCAACTGTTTACTTCTGGGAGCGCTGAGACGATGAGCACCACTCTCGACATGACGACGACCGAACTGCGTGAGGTCAACTCCACGCTTCAATCGGCCGCAAAAGCCCACGCCAACGAAGACTATGTCATCACGAACCCGCGCGGCAGCCACGCTATGGCCTGTGGCCTCGACGGCCCTCTGTCCGTCGTCGTGAAAGGCTCTACCGGTTACTACTGCGCCGGTATGAACAAAGAAGCGACAGTGACTGTCGAAGGGTCTGCTGGCCCGGGTGTTGCAGAAAACATGATGTCCGGCGTAGTGACCATCGAAGGCGATGCCTCGCAATATGCTGGCGCAACCGGTCACGGCGGTCTTCTGAACATCAAAGGCAACGCCTCCTCCCGCTGCGGCATCTCGATGAAAGGCATCGACATCGTTGTCCATGGCAACATCGGCCACATGTCCGCGTTCATGGCGCAAAAGGGCAACCTAGTTGTCCTCGGCGACGCAGGTGATGCGCTCGGTGACTCGCTCTATGAGGCCCGCCTGTTCGTGCGCGGCAACGTCAAATCTCTCGGTGCGGACTGCATCGAAAAAGAGATGCGTCCGGAACACATCGAGATCCTGAAAGAGCTTCTCGAAAAAGCCGGTGCAGACGCCAAGCCCGAAGAGTTCAAGCGCTACGGTTCTGCGCGCAAACTCTACAACTTCAACATCGACCACGCTGACGAATACTGAGGAGCGCATCATGGACAAGACACCTCAAACCGAACCGCGTCAGAGCTGGACGTTCTCCAACTCGATCAACTCGGAAATCCGTCGTGCGGCCGAAACCGGCATCTACGACATCCGTGGCGGTGGCGCGAAACGCCGCGTGCCGCACTTCGACGACCTGCTGTTCCTCGGCGCCTCGATGTCGCGTTACCCGCTCGAAGGCTACCGTGAGAAATGTGACACCTCCGTCACCCTCGGCACGCGTTTCGCGAAAAAGCCGATCGAGCTGAAAATTCCAGTGACCATCGCGGGTATGTCCTTCGGCGCCCTCTCTGGGCACGCGAAAGAGGCTCTAGGCCGCGGCGCAACCATGGCAGGCACCTCCACCACCACCGGTGACGGCGGCATGACCGAGGAAGAGCGCGGTCACTCCGAGAAACTCGTCTACCAATACCTGCCGTCCCGCTACGGTATGAACCCCGACGACCTTCGTCGCGCTGACGCAATTGAGATTGTTGTGGGCCAAGGCGCAAAGCCGGGTGGCGGCGGTATGCTCCTCGGTCAGAAAATCACTGAACGTGTTGCTGGCATGCGTGACCTCCCGATCGGGATCGACCAGCGTTCCGCATGTCGTCACCCTGACTGGACCGGTCCGGATGATCTCGAGATCAAAATCCTCGAAATCCGTGAAATCACGAACTGGGAAAAACCGATCTACATCAAAGTCGGTGGCGCACGCCCCTACTATGACGTCGCTCTCGCCTGTAAAGCAGGTGCGGACGTGATCGTTCTCGACGGTATGCAGGGCGGCACCGCCGCGACCCAAGACGTGTTCATCGAGCACGTTGGCCAGCCGACGCTTGCCTGTATCCGTCCGGCCGTTCAGGCCCTTCAGGACCTCGGGCTGCACCGCGAAGTGCAGCTGGTTGTGTCCGGCGGTATCCGCACCGGTGCTGACGTTGCAAAAGCTCTCGCTCTCGGCGCGGACGCTGTTGCCATCGGGACCGCAGCACTCGTCGCTCTCGGCGACAATGATCCGAAATGGGAAGCCGAATACAACAAACTCGGTTCGACCACGGGTGCCTACGACGACTGGCATGAGGGTCGCGATCCGGCCGGTATCACCACGCAGGATCCGGAGTTGATGAAACGCCTTGATCCGATTGCAGCTGGTCGCCGTTTGCGCAACTATCTCAACGTGTTGACGCTCGAGTGCCAGACGCTTGCGCGTGCCTGTGGCCACAACCACGTTCACAACCTCGAGCCTGAGGACCTGTGCGCGCTGACGATGGAAGCTGCTGCGATGGCGCAAGTGCCGCTCGCTGGGACCAACTGGTATCCGGGCAAGCCGGGCTTCTAAGGAATGACGACCTGAGAGGGGCTCTCTGCCCCTCTCTGTTCAACAGGGAATAGGGAAAAGAAGATGAGCAAACTTGCCAAATTCGCCGAAGAAAAAGGCGTCAAATATTTTATGATCTCCTACACCGACCTTTTCGGTGGCCAGCGCGCGAAGCTCGTGCCGGCACAGGCGATTGCGGACATGGAAGAAGACGGGGCCGGCTTTGCAGGTTTCGCAACTTGGCTCGACCTCACGCCGGCGCACCCGGACATGCTGGCCGTGCCGGACGCGGATGCCGCGATCCAGTTGCCGTGGAAACCAGAAGTAGCTTGGGTTCCTGCCGACTGCGTCATGGAAGATGAGCCGGTTGAGCAAGCTCCGCGCAACGTCCTCAAAAAACTCGTGAAAGAAGCTGCCGAAGCAGGTCTGCGCGTGAAGACCGGTATCGAAGCTGAATTCTTCCTGCTGACGCCGGAAGGCGACCAGATCTCCGACCCGTTCGATACGGCGGAAAAGCCCTGCTACGACCAGCAGGCCGTGATGCGCCGCTACGACGTGATCGCAGAAATCTGTGACTACATGCTCGAACTTGGCTGGGGTCCGTATCAGAACGACCACGAAGACGCGAACGGCCAGTTCGAAATGAACTGGGACTTCGACGATGCTCTTGTCACTGCTGATCGCCATTCCTTCTTCAAGTTCATGGTGAAATCCGTCGCCGAAAAACACGGTCTTCGCGCGACCTTTATGCCGAAGCCGATTCAGGGCCTGACCGGTAACGGGTGCCACGCACACATCTCCGTTTGGGATCTCGACGGCAAAACCAACGCTTTCGCTGGCAATGCCGGTGGTCAGGTGGGCGAAGTTGGCCTGTCCGAGCAGGGCGGTTTCTTCCTCGGCGGGATCATGAAGCACGCAGAAGCACTCGCTGCGATCACCAACCCGACGGTGAACTCCTACAAACGCATCAACGCACCGCGCACGATGTCTGGCGCAACCTGGGCGCCGAACACTGTGACGTGGACCGGCAACAACCGCACGCACATGGTGCGCGTCCCTGGTCCGGGCCGTTTCGAGCTGCGTCTGCCCGACGGTGCTGTGAACCCCTATCTGCTTCAGGCTGTGATCATCGCGGCGGGTCTTTCCGGTATCAAAACCAAAGCTGATCCGGGCCCGCGCTACGACATCGACATGTATGCTGAAGGTCACAAGATCGAAGGCGCGCCGAAACTCCCGCTCAACATGCTGGATGCTATTCGCGCCTACGACGCCGATCCGGAACTCAAGTCGATGCTCGGTAATTCCTTCTCCGCGTCTTACATCAAGATGAAGCATCAGGAGTGGAACTCTTTCGTCTCCCATTTCTCCAACTGGGAGAAAGAGAGCACGCTCGACATCTGAGATGGTTTCCCTCTGCGATGCGCTTTTTCGCCTCGCTGTTCCCCCCAAGAGGTCCGGCTATTTGCCGGGCCTTTTTTATTTCGAACTTCTGAGTTTCGAAGGTGCGTGACCATAGAGACGGCGGAACGCATCCGAGAAATGCGCCTGCGTGGAAAAGCCCGTAAGTTGCGCAATTTCAGAGAGGGATAGGTGTGTCGATACGGCGAATTCTTTTCCTGTTTCCAATCGGATGCGGCGATATTCCTCCATGATGGAGCGCCCGAGGGTAGCTTTGAATTGGCGTTGGAGTTGACGGGTGGAGAGGCCGGAGAGAGCTGCAATTTGATCCTGACCGAGCGGATCGGCGATGTGGCTTTCCATCAGTTCGAGCGCGGCCTCGACACCCTCCGGAAGCGTGCCGTATCGGGAGGCAATCGACGCCTGTTGCGGGGCTTCGGACCCGCGGATTTCAGTTTGGATGAACCAATCCGAAATGCGCTGTGCGAACCGCGTTCCGTGGTCGCGGGCAATAATGGCGTGCATCATGTCGAGAGGCGCAGACCCGCCTGCGCAGGTGTAGCGGTCGCGGTCGATTACAAAGAGACGCCGCTCCAAAAGCCAGTCGCCGGGCATGGTGTCGAAGTCGTCATAATGGTGCCAGTGAACGGTGAACCGGCGCCCTTCGAGGAGACCGGCTTTCGCCAGAATGACCGCCCCGCCGGAGATGCCGCCAAGCGCTGCGCCATTGCGATCCGCCTGCCGTAACCACGCAAATAAGGCGGGGTCGGAAATGCGGGCCGGATCGCCGCCTGCCACGACAAAAATGAGGTCGAAAAGCGGGATTGCGTCGCGATAAAAACGGGTCTCGAACGTCCCGCCCGCAGACGATTTTGCCGTCTTTCCGGTATTGGAAAGCAGGGTGATATCGTAGTCGATCCCCTCGGAGAACTGGTTCGCGGCCCGCAGCGGTTCAAGCGCCGAGGCGGTCGACAAAAGGGCGTATCCGTCGATCAAAAGAAAGGCGATTCTGCGCATGAAGAACCCTGCGGTGAATTTCGAAAATCATGTCTCTTATTCGATATATTATGTCCTAAATCAAGAGGAATGGCCTGAGAATCAGCGGTAAAACGGATGTAAGCGAAGGAGCACACCGCATGAAATTCTCAGGTTTCAAAGTCGTCAAAGAGGCCCTGACGGGCTACAAAGGCTACGGGCCTTTGTGGCGGAATCCGGACCCGAAACCGGCCTATGACATCATCATCGTCGGAGGCGGAGGGCATGGTCTCGCAGCGGCCTACTATCTCGCCAAAGAGTTCGGAATGACCAACATCGCTGTGTTGGAAAAAGGCTGGCTCGGTTCCGGCAACATCGGCCGCAACACGACGATCATCCGCTCCAACTATCTCTTGCCCGGCAACCAGCCCTTCTACGAGTATTCGATGAAGCTCTGGGAGAACCTCGAGCAGGACACGAACTTCAACTCCATGGTCTCGCAGCGGAGCATCCTCAACCTGATCCACTCCGACGGTCAGCGTGATGCCTACCGCCGTCGCGGCAACTCCATGATGATCTCCGGTGCGGGCGGGCAACTGCTGTCCCGTGCCGAGGTCAAAGAGATGGTGCCGTTCCTGAATTTTGATAACGCGCGCTTCCCGATCAAAGGCGGGCTGATGCAGAAACGTGCCGGCACGGCGCGTCACGACGGTGTGGCCTGGGGCTATGCACGCGGCGCGGACATGCGCGGTGTTGATCTCATTCAGAACTGCGAAGTCACCGGCTTCAAAATCGAGAACGGCAAGGTTCTCGGCGTCGAGACCTCGCGTGGTTTCATCGGTGCGAAGAAAGTCGGCGTGTCTGTCGCTGGCTCCTCCGGTCGCGTCATGGATATGGCGGGGATGCGTCTCCCGATCGAAAGCCACGTCTTGCAAGCCTTCGTCTCCGAAGGTCTTAAGCCGGTCATTCCGGGTGTCATCACCTTCGGCGCAGGGCACTTCTATGTGAGCCAGTCCGACAAAGGCGGCTTGGTCTTTGGTGGTGATATCGACGGCTACAACAGCTACGCACAGCGCGGGAACTTGCCTGTCGTCGAGGACGTGCTCGAAGGCGGCATGGCGCTCATGCCGATGATCGGTCGCGCGCGCCTCCTGCGGAGCTGGGGCGGTATCATGGATATGTCGATGGACGGCTCGCCCATCATCGATAAGACCCATATCGACGGTCTCTATTTCAACGGCGGCTGGTGCTACGGCGGGTTCAAGGCGACCCCGGCGGCGGGCATGACCTTCGCGCATCTGCTCGCGACGGACAAACCGCACGACACCGCGAAAGCCTATCGGTTTGATCGTTTCAACCGTGGCTACGTCATTGATGAAAAGGGCGTTGGCGCCCAGCCGAATCTGCACTGAGGTCCTGATATGCTGATCCCACATCCTCTTCTCGGTCTGCGCGACTCGCAAGAATTCACCTACCTCGGCGATGCGTCTCTGATGAACCGTCCTGATCCATCTGCGCCAGACGCGGAAGCCGCATTCTGTGACTACGTGTTCCTACGCAACAACCCGGCGGGCGTTCACCGCGAGCTCTGGTTCCATGAGCAAGGTGATCGAAGCTGGCTCATCGTCACGCGCAACACGGTGACACACGAAATTCTCGGGGCTGAACTGGCCACCGACGTCAAACTTGGAGGCGCGCAATGACCCGTCTCACTGGTGGTCTGATCGACCGCACGAAACCGCTTAACTTCACCTTCAACGGGGCCTCCTATCAGGGCTTTGAGGGTGACACACTCGCCTCCGCGCTTCTGGCGAACGGGGTTCAGTTGATGGGGCGGAGCTTTAAATACCACCGTCCGCGCGGTGTCTTCTCCGCTGGTTCCGAAGAGCCGAATGCCATCGTCGAACTGCGCTCCGGCGCGCGGCAGGAGCCGAACACCCGTGCGACCGTCGCGGAACTGTTCGAGGGGCTGACTGCGAACTCGCAGAACCACGTTGGTCCGCTTCATCGTGACCTTCTGGCTGTGAACGACATGTTCGCGCCGTTCTTTGCGGCTGGCTTCTACTACAAGACCTTCATGTGGCCGCGCGCGTTTTGGGAGAAGATTTACGAACCCCTGATCCGCAACGCGGCGGGTCTTGGTAAGCTGTCGATGCTTCCGGATCCGGACGACTACGACAAAGGCTTTCTGCACTGTGATCTGCTCGTGATCGGTGCGGGCGCGGCGGGTCTGTCTGCGGCTCTGACGGCTGGGCGTGCGGGTGCGAACGTCATTCTCGCGGACGAAGACTTCGCCCTCGGCGGACGCCTCACGATGGAAAGCGATCCGCTCGACGGAGAAGACGCGCAGGTTTGGGTCGCGAAGGTCAAAGCCGAACTGGAAAGCCTCGCGAACGTGCGGATCATGCCGCGGACCACTGTGTTCGGCGTCTATGATCACGGCATCTACGGCGCGGTTGAGCGCGTGTCCGACCACTTGCTGACCCCAGGCGACAAGGTGCGCCAGACCCTGTGGCGTATTACGGCGAAGCAGACTGTTCTCGCCGCTGGCGCAACCGAGCGTCATATCCCCTTCGCGGACAACGACCGTCCGGGCATTATGCTCGCCGGTGCGATGCGGGCCTATGTGAACCGTTGGGCCGCCGCTCCGGTCAAAGCTGATAATGACGCCATCGCGATCTTTACGAACGGCGACGACGGCCACCGCACGGCGCTGGACCTCATTGCCAAAGGCGCGAAGGTTCTTGGTGTGATCGATAGCCGTGCTGACGCAAAAGCCCTCGGGTCCTATGAGGTGTTCGCTGGTGCGACCGTTACGGGCACCAAAGGGCGCCTCGGCCTCAAAGAGATCGAAATCACGCGCGGCGGTAAATCCACGTGGCACAGTGTGGGCGCCTTGGGTGTCGCGGGGGGCTGGAACCCGAACGTGCACCTGACCTCGCATCACCGCGGACGTCCGGTTTGGGACGAAAGCCTGCTGGCCTTCGTTCCGGGGCAGGGCGGTCCGAAAGGGCTTATCCCCGCAGGGGCTGCGGCAGGCAAAGGTGGCACCGCAACAGCAATGGCTGACGGTATGCGGGCGGCGATTGCTGCGCTCTCAGAACTCGGCATGACCGCCAATGAGATCGCTTTGCCGGACGCTGTTGATGCATCGCAGGCACAGGCCGCGTTCTGGCATGTCCCGGGCAAGAAACGTGCATGGGTCGATTTCCAGAACGACGTGACCGTCAAGGACGTGAAGCTCGCGCATCAGGAAAACATGACGCCGGTCGAGCATCTCAAGCGTTGGACGACGCTTGGCATGGCGACTGACCAAGGCAAGACATCCAACATTTCCGCTCTGGCTGTTATGGCGGAGCTCACCCAGAAATCCATTCCGGAAACGGGCACGACGATCTTCCGTCCGCCTTATACCGGGGTGTCCCTGTCGGTGTTGGGCGGAGGCGATACCGGACCCCTTTTCCGTCCGAGCCGTCTGACACCGACGCACCACTGGGCGGAGGCCCAAGGCGCCGAGTTCGTCGAGGTCGGTCCGTGGATGCGTGCCCAGTATTTCCCGAAAGCGGGAGAGAAAACTTGGCGCGAGACGGTGGATCGTGAGGTCCTCGCCGTGCGCTCCGGCGTTGGTCTTTGCGATGTGACCACGCTCGGCAAGGTGGACGTGCAGGGCGCGGATGCTGGCGAGTTCCTCAACCGCGTTTACGCCAACATGATCGGCACGCTTAAAGTCGGTATGGTTCGCTACGGCCTCATGCTCCGCGAAGACGGTCATCTTTATGACGACGGGACCTGCGCGCGGATGGCTGAGGATCACTATGTGGTCACGACCACCACCGCGAACGCAGGGGCTGTCTATCGCAACATGGAATTCTACCACCAGTGCGTCTGGCCAGAGCTTGACGTGCAGTTGATCTCGACCACCGACGCATGGGCGCAGATTGCCGTGGCCGGACCGAAGTCCCGCGAACTTCTCACGCGTCTGGTTGACGATTTCGACCTGTCGAATGAAGCTTTCCCCTTCATGGCCTGTAGCGATCTGACGATCTGCGGCGGTCTGCGGGCGCGTTTGTTCCGCATCTCGTTCTCTGGCGAACTTGCCTACGAGATCGCTGTGCCTGCCCGTTACGGTCACGCTCTGATGGAACGCCTGATGGAGAAAGGTGCCGATCTCGGCGCGACGCCATACGGGACCGAGGCACTTGCCGTTCTCCGGATCGAGAAAGGTCACGCAGCGGGCGCCGAACTCAACGGCCAGACCACCGCGCAAATGCTCGGACTTGGGAAAATGGTCTCCGCGAAGAAAGACTCTGTTGGAGCAATCATGTCCCGCCGCGAAGGGATGGGGCAGGACGCGCGCCGTCTCGTTGGCCTCAAGCCGGTTGATCCGACGAAACAGATCATGGCGGGCTCGCACCTCTTTACCGAGGCGACGGCACACACGATGGAGACGGATCAGGGGTGGGTCACTTCTTCCTGTTATTCGCCTCACGTGGAAAGCTATATCGCGCTCGGCTACCTCGAAAACGGGGATAGCCGTATGGGAGAGATTATTGTGGCGGCCAACCCGCTCGAAGGGATTACACTCAAAGCCGAAGTGGTGTCCGCCCATTTCGTTGATCCAGAAGGAGGACGTCTCCGTGACTGATCTGACACCAATCACTGCTCTGGGTGCCGCCGCGCCACGCGTGGAAACCTTTGGCGCGCTGCAGATCGAAGAAAACGCCGGTCTCGCCCTTGCATCGCTCGCGCTACGTAAAGGCGGCAATACGCCTGCGCCGTTCGGCCTGACGCTTCCTGATGTTGCATCAGCCGTGTCCAATGGAGAGATCGGCGCGTTCTGGACGGGGCGCGGACAATGGATGGTCGAGGCCGCTGGCAAATCCGAGACGGATTTTGCGGCGCTGCTCAAAGCGGAGGCCCCCGAGTGCATCGTCACCGAGCAAACAGACGGGTTCGTTGCGTTCGAAGTCGTTTCCACGCAAGGTGGTGCGCCTATCGAGGCGCTGATGAGCAAGCTCTTAAATATCGACCCAAAAACTTTCGGCGCGGGCCAAGCGGTGCGTACCGGACTCGAACATATGACTGTATTCCTGATCCGTCGCTCAGACGAGAAACTCGCAGTGATCGGGATGCGCACACTTGCTGGCTCGCTGTGGCATGCCCTCGCGGTCGCCGCACGCCGATTGGAGGATTAAAATGACTGCCAAGATCATCAGCGGAACAGAGTTCGCCGCGACAGTTCGCGAGAAAGTCGCGATGCATGTCGACCGTTTGAAAGAAGTAAACGGCATCACGCCCGGTTTGGCTGTTGTGCTCGTCGGCGAAGATCCGGCCTCTCAGGTTTATGTCCGTAACAAGGGCAAACAGACCGTCGAAGTCGGGATGAATTCTTTCGAGCACAAACTTCCTGCGGACACGTCCGAGGCGGATCTGCTTGCTCTCATCGAGACGTTGAACGCCGATCCTGCCGTGCATGGTATTCTCGTGCAGCTTCCTTTGCCCGCGCATCTCGACAGCGATCTGGTGATCAACTCAATTGATCCAGCGAAGGACGTGGACGGGTTCCACATCTCTAACGTTGGCCTTCTCGGCACTGGCCAGAAAAGCATGGTGCCCTGCACTCCGCTCGGCTGTCTGATGATGCTCCGCGACCACCATGGGAGCCTGTCTGGCCTAAACGCCGTGGTTGTCGGGCGCTCGAATATTGTCGGCAAGCCGATGGCGCAATTGCTGCTCAATGATAGCTGTACCGTCACCATCGCGCACTCCCGCACCAAAGATATCGAAGAGGTCTGCCGCCGCGCGGACATTCTCGTGGCCGCCGTCGGTCGTCCTGAAATGATCAAGGGCGACTGGGTCAAGCCCGGCGCCACCGTCATCGACGTCGGCATCAACCGTGTCGAAGCGCCAGAGAAAGGCCTCAAGGAAGACGGCAGCGTGAAAACGAAACTCGTGGGCGATGTCGAGTTTGACAGTGCCGTTGAGGTGGCCGGTGCCATCACACCCGTTCCGGGCGGCGTTGGTCCGATGACGATCGCCTGCCTGCTCGCCAACACCGTGACGGCATGCTGCCGCGCGAATGACTTGCCAGAGCCCGAGGGGCTCACAGCTTAACACAACACAAAAATCACAATAACGATAAGAAACACAAAAATAGGGAGCTTGCGTCAGGGGAGCGAGCTCTGTCTGGAGAACGAAATGACGAAATATTGCCTCACCGTAGCCTGCGAAACCAAACGCGGGATCGTCGCCGCCATCGCCACGTTCCTCGCGGAGCATGGCTGTAACATCACCGACAGCTCTCAGTTCGATGACACTGAAACCGGTCAATTCTTTATGCGGGTGAGCTTCACCTCCGAAGAGGGCGTGGCTCAAGCGGCGCTCGAAGAGGAATTCGCAGCAATCGGTGACGAGTTCGGCATGACCTTCGCGTTCCACGACGAGAGCGTGAAAATGAAAGTCGTGATCATGGTGAGCCGCTTCGGCCACTGTCTCAACGACTTGCTCTACCGCGTGCGCATCGGCGCCCTTCCAGTGGAAATCGTCGCGGTGATCTCGAACCACATGGATTACCAAAAGGTCGTCGTGAACAACGACATCCCGTTCCACTGCATCAAAGTGACCAAAGAGAACAAGCCGGAGGCCGAGGCCGCGATCATGAAAGTGGTCGAGGATGCAGGTGCAGAGCTGATCGTTCTCGCGCGTTACATGCAGATCCTCTCCGACGAGATGTGCACCAAGATGTCTGGCCGGATCATCAACATCCACCACTCCTTCCTGCCGTCCTTCAAAGGTGCGAACCCCTACAAACAGGCCTTCGCGCGCGGCGTGAAGCTCATCGGTGCGACCTCTCACTATGTGACGGCTGATCTCGATGAAGGCCCGATCATCGAACAGGACATCGTGCGCATCACTCACGCGCAGAGCCCTGAGGACTACGTTTCCCTCGGTCGTGACGTTGAGAGCCAGGTGCTTGCCCGCGCTATCCACGCCCACGCGAACCACCGCGTGTTCCTGAACGGCAACAAAACCGTCGTGTTCCAAGCTTCGCCGGGCTCCTACAGCTCCGAGCGCATGGGCTAAGCAGTTCGCTGCGAGATCAGGCAGCTGGTCTAAAAAATCGTTATCAAGGGGCGCATTGTTGCGCCCCTTTTGGTTTGTTGAGTAGGATCGACTGGACCAGTTGCGGAAAATTGGTCTAATAGGCGCGAAGCCTGCAAGGATCCAGTCGTGCCGAATTCTTCCATACCAGTCGCAGAAGCAACGCTCCCGGGAGCGACTGTGAAATATGTGATCGAAACGCTCTCTTCGCGGATCGTCACACAGGAGTATGCGACAGAGGAGCGTTTGCCGTCCGAGCGTCAGTTGGCGCAGGAACTCGGTGTTGCCCGCAACACGGTGCGAGAAGCGCTCGACCACCTTGAAACGCGCGGAATGATCCGTCGTCGCGCGGGGTCTGGGTCCTTCGTGACCTACAATCCGGAAGGTGGAGGAGAGGCACTCTCTCCCGTCGCCGCCGAAACGGGTCCGCTTCAGCTACAGGTGATGCGCGGGATTCTCGAGCCGGAGATGGTTCGTCTTGCAATCGTCAACATGTCGCCGCGTCAGATCGAGGCCCTGTCTGCAGTTCTTTCCAAAATGGAAGCCGTCCAAGCCGACGCGACCGCCTTCGTGCGCCTCGAAGAAGAGTTTCACCGACTGATCGCCGAGGGAACGGGAAACCCGCTCTTGGTTGCCTGTTACAATCTTGTGCTCGACGCGCGGCGACAGGCGTTTCGCGCAGCCATGTATCGCCGCCATCTTACCCCTGCGCGGCTCGCCATTTACCAGCGCGGCTACAACGGGCTTTTTAACGCCATTGCCGCGCGCGACATCGAAGAGGCCAGCGAGTTTATGAAGCTCGCCCTCATCGAAGATCAACGTCTCCTGCTCCAGGAAGACTGATTGGTCCAACCAATTCGGCGACGACATTCTCTGCGATTTTGCACAGTTTACGACTTAAGTGTCGGGTGTTTTCGTCTCCGAATCTTTGTTGTGACTGAACCAATTCTGTGAGTAGCCCCATGTGTGAGCGACCCAAGCTCTGTTGGGATTTTCGCTATTTGCACAGAAATTGACCTTTCATGACGCCTCGAGTGGTCATTTGACCTAAAAAGCAGCGCAAATTCCGTAAAAATAAATTCCTGTCAGGAAAAAACTTTGACCCAAGGTGATCTTGGGGCGTTTCATGGGTGCACTGAGTGAGCCAGTTCGCACAATTGGTCCAAACCAAAATCGGACCGTCTGGCTTTAATTGAAAAGTCAACTTCAGGACAGGGAGAACGACTTGGAACAGGATATTGCATCCTTGGCTGCCGCAGTTGCGGAGCTACAGGGAAATCATGCCGCGACGAATGGCACATTTTCCGAGACTTTCTACTATCTGACGATCCCGCTCATGGTGCTGATCCATGCCGGGTTCCTCGCATATGAAATGGGCGCATCGCGGTCGAAAAACGCGCTGGCCTCCGGCATCAAAAACATCCTCGCCTTCGCGATGATCGTGCCATTCTTCTACTTCGTCGGCTGGTGGATCTATTGGGCCTTCCCGACAGGCTTCACCCTTTCCGAAGGCGCCATGGGCATCTCCGGTTTGGCATACGCGAACGAAGTCGCTCTGCCGTGGAGCCAATACATGGGGCCGAACCTCGATGACCGCGCGTCTGGCGTGTTCTGGGGTGCCTTCGTTCTCTTCGCCGCAACGACTGCGTCGATCATGTCTGGTGGTGTGATCGAACGGATCAAGCTTACCGGCTTTGTTGTTCTCGCGATCGTTCTCGGCGCTTTCGTCTGGATCCTCGCAGGCGCATGGGGTTGGCACGCAGACGGCTGGCTCGTCACCAAGTTCGGCTACCATGACTTCGGTGCTGCTGGCGTCGTGCACATGATTGCAGGCTTCTTCACTCTGGGTGTGCTCATCAACCTCGGGCCGCGCATCGGCAAGTTCAATCCGGATGGCACCGCAAACCACATCGCTGGCCACTCCATGCCCATGACCCTCATCGGTCTGATGCTCATCATCGCGGGTTTCTGGGGCTTCCTGATGGGCTGCGTTATCGTTCCGGGTGAAGCATGGTCCTGGGGCACCGAGATCGAAGCAACGATCTACGGCACGCCGATGACCATCTCCGGCATGACCTTCAACACTCTGATGGCCTTTGCTGGCGGCATCATCGGTGCATGGATGGTGACACGTGATCCGTTCTGGATGATGTCCGGCGCGCTCGGCGGGATCATCTCTGCGGCTGCTGGTCTCGACCTGTGGTACCCGCCCATGGCCTTCGCCATCGGTTTCATCGGTGCCTGCGCAATGCCGTTCGTTGCTTCCTTCATCGAGAAACGCGGCATCGACGATGCGGTTGGCGCATTCGCTGTGCACGGCTTCCTCGGCATGTGGGGTCTGCTCGCTGTCGGTATCGCAGCTCAGGGCTACCCGGCTCTGTTCGGTGAAGACGTGATCGAAACCTCCTTCATCGGCCAGCTGGTTGGCGCTGTCACCATGGGTCTCCTCGGCTTCGTGCCTGGCTATGTGGTCTCCTTCATCCTGAAGGTCACCGGTCAGCTCCGCGTGCCGGAAGAGGCAGAGATCATGGGTCTCGACGCAGTCAAAGTTCCTGCTGAAGCCTACCCTGAAGCCCTTCACCCGTCCGTTAGCCCGGCTGAGTGATCCTGAAATCAAGGAAAGGAATATCAAATGGAAGCTCCTTTTGAAGCAACCTCCTGGGACGGCATCACCGGCGCAATCTATGCGGGTTATGGTTCCGGCGAAGGTTTCTGGCTCCTCGTGTGTCTGGTTCTGGTCGTGATGGCGATCATCTTCGGCTGGCGCCATGAGGAACACGCCTACAAGGCCACTCAGAAGAAAGACTGATCTGACTTCTCTAGAGGGTTTCACGCCCTTCCCTGGAACCGGCGACAGGAACGTCGCCGGTTCCCCCCAAAAAAATGCAACTACTACCGACCCGAAGGACAAAACAATGATCGCATCATGGAGATTTTCCGCATTGGCGGACCGGCACCGCGCACTGGGTTCCGATCTCGAAGACTGGAGCGGCATGGGCACTGCTTGGAGCTACGACAAGGATCAGACCGAGGAATACCTCGCGATCCGGACCAAAGCGGGCGTCATGGATGTATCGGGCCTCAAAAAAGTTTACGTCGTCGGCCCGCACGCCCAATACGTGATCGACAAGGCCACGACCCGCAATATCGAAAAACTGAAACCCGGTCGCTCGACCTATGCCACCATGCTCAATGACGCCGGCAAGTTCGTAGACGACTGTGTGATCTACCGTCTCGGGCCGCAGAACTTCATGGTCGTCCACGGTTCTGGCGCTGGCCACGAGCAACTGACCATGTATGCGGCTGGCCGCAACGTCGCCGTGATCTTTGACGACGAACTGCATGACATCTCGCTGCAGGGTCCGCTCGCTGTCGATTACCTCGAAAAGCACGTGCCGGGCATTCGCGATGTGGTCTACTTCAGCCACATGCAGACAACCCTCTTCGGCAAGCCGGTGATGATCTCCCGCACGGGCTACACCGGTGAGCGCGGTTACGAGATCTTCTGCCGCCGTCAGGACGCCGTTGAAATCTGGGACACCATCGTAGCTGAAGGCGAAGAGATGGGCATCATCCCGACCCGTTTCACCACGCTCGACTGGCTGCGCGCCGAGAGCTACCTGCTGTTCTTCCCGTACGACAACTCCGAAATGTATCCGTTCGAGGATGAGGCCGCAGGCGATACCCTGTGGGAGCTTGGTCTTGATTTCACCGTTTCTCCGGGCAAAACCGGTTTCCGTGGTGCCGAAGAGCACTACCGTCTGAAAGGCAAAGAGCGCTTCAAAATCTACGGTGTGAAGCTCGAGGGCACCGAGCCCGCCGCCGAAGGCGCACCGCTTCTAAAAGACGGCGTTGAGGTCGGGGTTGTCACCATTGGCATGTATTCCCCGCTCAACGAGCACAACGTCGGCATCGCGCGTATGCCGGTCGATTGCGCCGTTGAAGGCACTGAACTGACCGTGAAAAACCCGGACGGTGAAATCAAGGCGATCGCCCACCCGATGCCGTTCTACGACGTCGACAAGAAACGCCGCACCGCCAAGGGCTAATAAGACAAGCTCGAAAACTTACGAGGCGGGGGCAATTCCGTGCCCGCCTCATGAGACCAACAGGACCCTCGCAAGGTAATGTAATGTAATGCCGAATACTGAATTCTCTCCTTCTATCGACAGTCGTCCGACCTACACCGGGCTCGTGTCGCAAGGTTCCGCCCCCGCGATCATGGTCGCGGACGAGGCTGGTGCCGGCGCGCTGTCCGATCTCGCCACTGCTGATGCCTCCGTCATGGACAATGCGCATGTTGTGCTCGTTGGATGTGCCGCATCTGTATTGGGCGACAACGCCCCGCGCGCAGTGCACGAAACTCCGGACCTCGACGCCGCGACGCCTCTCGTGTCTCAACTGTTGAACGAGGCGCGGATGGGCACACAGCTCTATCTCGCCGGATCAGAGGGCCTGATGGGGCATGTCTCCGCGCTGGCGACGGCTGCCGGAATGCCGCTCGGGGAAATTCAGATGGAGCATCGCGGTTCCATCGCGCGCCGGATGCAGTGCGTCCACTGCAAAGGGATCACCGAGGGTGTTACGACCGACCCGTTTACGTGCTCCCATTGCGGCCTGACGCTCTTTGTGCGCGACCACTTCTCCCGCCGTCTTGGCGTGTTCCAAGGCGTCTGCGTCGATGCGGAAACCCCGGGCGTCGTGCCCGAAACCGTGGAGATTCAGGCATGAAGCTCGCTCTGAAAGTTACCGAGATCGAACAGCTCTCCCCGCTCGTCAAACGGTTCCGCTTTGAGGACCCGAAGGGTGGTTCGCTTCCCGTCTTTTCCGGTGGTGCGCACATCACCGTTGAGATGCCAGAAGGCGAGATCATCCGCCGCAATTCCTATTCTCTCATTTCCGACCCTTACGATGGCACCGCTTATGAGATCGCGATCCGCCGTGAGGATCAGGGGCGCGGTGGTTCGCTCTATATGCACACCAAAGTGTCCGAGGGCGACGAAATCACAGTCTCTGCGCCGTCGAACCTGTTCCAGCTCGATCTGCGCGCGCGAAAGCATGTGCTGATCGCGGGCGGGATCGGCATCACGCCGTTCCTGTCGCAGCTCAAGCAACTCGACATGGAGCTGAAGCCGTACGAACTGCACTACGCGGCACGTTCTCGCGCCGAGGCGGCGGGCATCAAACTCCTGCCCGAGGCCGCGCATGTTCATGTGCATATCTCGGAAGAGGGCGCGCGGATGGACCTCGGGGCGATCCTTGATGGCCAGCCGCTAGGCACGCATGTCTACACCTGTGGTCCGGATGGCCTCATCACCGCTGTGGCCGACCAAGCCGCGCGTCTCGGCTGGCCCAAGACCTCCGTTCATTCCGAAGCCTTCACCGCACCGCCGCCCGGTGAGCCGTTCGAGGTGGTGATCGCGTCCACGGGTCAAACCGTCAGCGTCAAAGCCGATCAAAGCCTGCTCGAGGCGCTCGAAGCGGCAAAGGTTGAGGTGGACTATTCCTGTCGCGGCGGCGCCTGCGGTCGTTGCCACACCAAAGTGACGGCGTGTGACGGGCGCATCCTGCACAATGACCATTGGCTGTCCGAGGGCGAACGTGCCGCGCAAAAAGACATTATGCCCTGCATGTCGCGCTTCAAAGGCGCGCGCCTTGAGCTTGATCTCTGAGGAGAAGACCAGATGACGATGCAATTCAACGACGAAACGTTCCGTGGTGATTACACCTATTTCAACTCGGAAACCGCGATCAATCGCTTCCCATTTCCTTTCGATCAAGACACCTACATGTATTCGGTGAACATCGAGCAGCATCCGGGTGGGCCGAAAGGCACGCCGTTCGAGAAGATGTTCGATGTCGACGAGCACTACGTCTCCGAGATGAAAGACCGTGAGATCACTCTCGCAGAAGACCCGCTCCGGTGTCAGTCCCTGCCGCATATGGAACTTGCGGGCTGGGACTTGCTCGAACTGATCATGGTATCCAAAGCGAAGGACTATCCTGATCTCTTCAAGCTGACCCGCGACGGAAACGATTGGCACTGGGTTAACAAACCGCTAGGGATTGAGAAGAAATTCACCTTCCTCGCCCCGACAACACTTCCGTGTGGGCCGATGGAATACATCACGCGGCAGACGCAGGGGGATTTCGCTCTTCTGCATGAGCGTGACGGAAACCTCTGGATGGACGCAGGGATGGTGACATCTCAGGCGGACTGGTCGCTCGATTTCGATGTTGGCATGAACTTTTTCGAATGGCACGCACCTGTGCCGAAAGCGAAAAAGATGGGCGTGTTCGACAAGGCGCTGAAGTTCCTTCTCTCCGTCAATCAGGGGCAGCACTACCGCCGTCTGAACTGGACCATGACGGTGAACCCGCGTCTTGATACGTCGCCGGAGAACTACCACAAATGGGGGCCGGAGAAGCGGACGATCACGCCCGAGAACGTAGGTCAGAAACAGTTCCTGCGCGTTGAACTTCAGACCTTCTTCCGCCTGCCGCGTTCCAATGCGCTCGCCTTCCCGATCCGCTGCTATCTGATGAACCTCGAAGATATCGCGACCAAGCCAAAGTGGGGGCGTCGCCTTCACCGTGTTCTGCGCGATATTGATCCGGACCTCGCGGACTACAAAGGGTTCGCGGTGAACCAAGAGATGATCGTCAACTATCTCTCCCAGTTTGACGACGGTGCTCCGACGTCTCCGGGCATCTTCCCGGAGAGCTGACGCATGGCGTGGGTGTTGCTGACCATCGCGGGGCTTTTGGAAGTCGTCTGGGCGACCGCAATGAAATCATCGAACGGCTTCACGGTGCTCCTCCCGAGCATCGTGACCGTGGTCGCAATGCTGCTCTCCTTCGGACTATTGTCTGTTGCGATGAAGTCTCTGCCGCTTGGCACGTCCTACATGGTTTGGGTTGGCATTGGCGCAATTGGGGCGTTTATCGCGGGTGTCATTCTGCATGGTGAAGCCCTGAACGCGACGCGTGTGCTCGCGGCCGCGTTCATTATCTCCGGCATGGGCTTGATGAAGCTGTCGTCCTGAAATCGGTCAGGCGCCGCGCGCAATGCGGTGTGCCTGATCAAAAATTGCTTCCTGTAAACCAGTCGGAGCCTTGTAGGCCTGCCCACAAGACGGCCCCATGGCGTCAACGATCGTGTTGATAATCGCGGCGCGTCTCAGGGCTTCGTCCTCGGGGAGTTCGGCCGTCATACCACGCACGATCGCCGCAACCTGCTCATTGAGAAAGACGCAGGTCCGTGCGAAGAAATCTGCTGGGCCATTATGGCGGATCGCCAAGTCCTTGATCCCGACGCTGATCGCCCGCAACCTCAGATCATTGGCGCGCCGCAGCCGGAAGTCGAGATAGGCGCTCAGGCGCTCTTCGGGCGTGTTCATAGACAGGGCGCCGGTGTCTTCCAAATTGCGCAGGAATTGACCGAGAGCAAAGCGTGTGATCGAGGTGAACAGGTCCTCTTGCGTCGTGAAATAATACTGCAGATTGCTGAGCCGCATATCGCATTTGCGGGCCAAGGCACGAAAGCTCAGTCCCCATGCGCCATCTGTGGCGAGAACCTCAAGGCCTTCTATGAGGACTTTCTCGACCGTTGCCTTGCTACGAGCGGAGGGTGTCTGGATGCCATATGTCAGTTTGGATGTGCCATCGGACGCCAGTTCAGTCAGCATCCTGGAAAGATCGGACAACATACTATCCCTCAAAGAATTGAGCCTCCACCAATATGGCAGAGGCCCTAATATGTAGACCTTCGGAGGTCAATCGCTATGCACTGCGATCAGATCGAGTTGGAAATCCAGCGACACTGATAAGGCTTGAAGTGGATGTTCGGTTTCGAGAGGTCGATCTTCTCGCCACTGAGCAGGTCATACCAATCCTCGCCGTCGATCAGGTTGATCGAGAAATGCGGAATCTCGACGTCTTGGTCGCTGACGTTGTGGATCGCGAAAATTGACTGATCGCGTGCGGGCGATTGCCGCCAAATCCCGAAAATCTGATCGCCCAATTGCATGGTGAACTGCGTCGCGTTCGGGTGGAACGCTTTCTGTTCGATCCGGATCGCAATGCGGCGCTTCATCTCGTTGAGCACCTGCGCGTTCTGGCTTTCCGGGTTGTCGAGCAGGGCGCGAAGCTCCGGATAGTCCCAACGGTGACGGTTGATCGCCCGCTTTACGCCAGTTTTTTCAACGCCCGCGTGGTCGTTGTGGGTCGCGAGAAGTGAGTGGATGTAGAAGGCCGGAACGCCTTCGAGCGACATGACGATGGTCTGCGAGCAGAGGAAGCGCTCGACCTGATGTTCGTCCTCACCGTTTGCGAGCGTGCCTTTGAGTGCGTCGAAATAGGTGATGTTCAACTCGTATGGCTTTTCCGATCCATCGGCGAGGGCGCGCATCGAGACGAGGCCTCCGAAGTCGCGCACGCACTTGATCACTTCGCCAAGCTCTTCGCCGGACAAGAGCCCTTCTGCGCCACGCACGCCGATGCCGTCGTGAGAGGCGGCAAAGTTGAGATAGGCGCAGCCAAGTTGTGCCGGCGGCATGCGCATGAGCCACTGGTTCAGATAGGTCGATGTCCCCGACAGCAGCGCGTGCAAGAGCAGCGGTGGCAGCGAGAAGTTGTAGATCATATGCGCTTCGTTGCGGTTGCCAAAGTAGCTGAGGTTCTCGGAATTCGGCACGTTGGTCTCCGTGAGGAGAACCACACGCTCTTCCGCATAATCGCAAAGGAGGCGCATCAGACGCACGATCGCGTGGGTCTGCGGCAGGTGGATGCAGGAGGTGCCAATTTCTTTCCAGACAAAAGCAACGGCATCAAGACGCACGATCCGGATGCCGCTGTCGATATGCAGGCGTGTAATCCGCAGAAATTCGAGCAGCACTTCAGGATTGTGGAAATCAAGGTCGATCTGGTCGTGGCTGAAGGTGCACCAAACATTCTTCGGGCCGTTCACCGTGTTGACTTCGCGCAGCAATGGCGAGGTTCGCGGGCGCACGACCTGGCTCAAATCGGTGTCCGGGTCGACTTCAATGAAGAATTTGTCGAAGGGCTCATGGCCCTGTCGATACTCTGTGAACCACGTTGACATGGAAGAGACGTGATTGAGCACGAGATCGGACATCAACCGGAATTCGCTGCCGATGCGCTGGATGTCGGCCCAGTCGCCCAGCTGGCTGTTCACGGCGCGATAATCCGTGACAGCGAACCCGTCATCCGAGGTGAATGGGAAGAACGGCAGGATATGCACCCCGTGAACAACGCCCTTGAGATAGCGGTTCAGGAAGTCGCGGAGCAGATCGAGCGGTTTGTGC
Source organism: Celeribacter litoreus (assembly GCF_020165855.1). Classification (GTDB taxonomy): domain Bacteria; phylum Pseudomonadota; class Alphaproteobacteria; order Rhodobacterales; family Rhodobacteraceae; genus Celeribacter; species Celeribacter litoreus. The sequence goes on from NZ_JAIUFY010000011.1 coordinate 91,496, forward strand.
TGACCGTCGATGAGTGAATTGCCGTAGGTGATGACGAGCGTATCGGTCTCGTTCCAGAGGCTATGCCCCGGTGCGCGCACACGGCTGCGTTGCTTCGTGCCCTCGGGCCAGAAGGCGTCAACAATCTGCTGGCTGAGCGCCTTGCTGTCGTGGTCAGGATAGATTTGTTCAAGTAGCGCGCGTAGACGTGTGTTGAACTGTGAAGACGGTTTTGCCATCGGGCGACCCCTTCTATGTGATCTTTTCTCTGGGTAGATCAGACCATTTCCACAGGTTCAATGCAGGCAACGGCCAAACTTGGGTATTCCTGTGCAAATTTTCACGAAACCTTTCGAGGCGTTCTCAAGCTGCTCTAATTTTGGGCAGTCGAAACTGTTTCGGCCAAATTGCTATGAGGAAAGGACTCACTTCGACCGTTTGCTCAGGCCTGATCGCTGAGGCCTGTATCGATCAAAAAGCCGTCCGGACCCGCAATCCAATCGGGCAGTGCAATGATCATGGCTTCACGGATTGCAACCGTGGTCATGATGGCAAATGCGATCTGGTCGAATGTGATGGCGGAAAGGTCCATGCCTGAGCTCCTGTCTTCAATAATCACTGTGCTGACAGGTGATTCAGGCCGAAATAGGGCGGGCTGTAGACGTCTTTTGGATACGTGAAACTGAGGAAAAGTTACTGCGAAAATGGGTCGTCCGGATAGCCGACGCCCACAAAATAGAGACCCTCCGGCGGGCAGACAGGGCCACACGCCGCACGCGACTTTGCCTCAAGCGCCGCAGTGACATCATCCGGTGTCCACGCGCCTGCGCCCACACGCTCCAGAGAGCCTACAAAGCTCCGGATTTGGTTGTGAAGAAACGAGCGGGCCCGGAAGTAGAACCGGAACTCTTGGCCGTAAGGAATATCCATAACTTCGACGCGGGCTTCGTCGAGCGTTTTTACTGGGCTATCTGCCTGACACATGGTCGACCGGAAGGTCGTGAAGTCATGGAGGCCGATCAGACGGTCCGCACCCGCCTGCATCGCCTCAGCGTCAAGTTCGTGATTGACCCGCCACGCGAGACCCGCGTCATGGACCAGCGGCGCACGGCGGGAAATCAGGCGGAACATGTAGCGTCGTTCACGGGCCGAGAACCTCGCATGCCAGTCATCTGCAACGCGCGCGGCCTCGAGAATGGCGACTGGGTTAGGCTTGAGATGGTGATTGAGCGCCTCCGAAAGGCGAAACGGGTCCCAATCCTTTGCCATGTCGCAATGCGCGACCTGTGCTGTCGCGTGAACACCCGCGTCCGTGCGCCCCGCAGCCCCGATGCCCGGGCAATCCGCTTCAAGTTTGCGCAAGGCCTCCTCAACCGCCTGCTGGACGGAAGGATGCTCTTTCTGGCGCTGCCAGCCGGCGAAAGGAGCGCCGTTATATTCGATTTTCAGGGCATATCTGGGCATGTGGGCGCTTTAGCGCGGCAGGCGCGATCCGTCCAGCCTTTCTCCCTTACAACGCAACATCGCAATGCCTATGTTAATCGGAGAAACACTATTCGTGAGGCCAAGGGATTGATCCTGAACGACGTTGCAGACCGGATTTTTCGAGGCGTGGAGGCCGTGCAGAACGGCGTTAATGAAGCGCTCTTTGAACCTGTGATCCGTCTCGGCGTCACGGGTCTGTCCCGGTCGGGGAAGACTGTGTTTATCACCTCGCTCGTGGCCAACCTTCTAGATCGCGGTCGCATGGCACAGTTCGGTCCCGCCACGGCTATCACGACGGCTTATCTACAGCCTCAGCCCGACGATACCGTCCCAAGGTTTGATTATGAGGCGCATCTCTCGGCGCTCACCTCGCCGGAACCGCATTGGCCGGACAGCACGCGCGCTGTGTCCGAGTTGCGCCTGTCTTTCAAGGTTCGTCCTGCGGGACTGCTCGGCGGTCTCACGGGGCCAAAGACCATCCACCTCGATATCGTGGATTATCCAGGCGAATGGCTGCTTGATCTCGGCCTTATGGAGAAGAGTTACGCGCAGTGGTCCGAGGAAGCGCTCGCAGCCGCGAAGCAACGGTCGGAGGGGCAGGCATTTCTTGACGTGCTCGCGACGGCGGCGGCTGCTGAGCCGCATACGGAGACCGAGGCAAAGCGCCTTGCTCAAAGTTTCTCGACCTATTTGAAAAATGCACGAGAAGCGGGGTACTCCGACTGCACCCCAGGTCGGTTTCTCCTTCCGGGGGAGCTTGAGGGGTCTCCGGTCCTGACATTCGCCCCGTTGCCAGCAGGCGCGGCTCCACGCGGGTCGTTGCATCGCGAGTTCGAGCGCCGTTATGAGGCTTACAAACGTGAGGTCGTGAAGCCCTTCTTTCGTGATCATTTCTCGCGCATTGATCGTCAGATCGTATTGGTCGATGCCTTGGGCGCGATACACGCCGGTCCGAAAGCTGTCGAGGACCTGCGCCGTACGATGTCCGACATTCTCGCGGCCTTCCGGCCCGGGCGCGTCAGTCGCCTTTTGTCGCTCTTGGGGCAGCATAAGGTGGAGAAAATTCTCTTCGCGGCGACCAAGGCCGATCATATCCACCACACCCAGCACCCGCGTCTCACCGCCATCATGGAGGCATTGGTGCGCGAAGCTCGTGACCGTGCCGATTTCGCAGGGGCCGGAACGATGGGAATGTCGATTGCCGCTTTGCGCGCGACGGTGGAGGAGACGTTGGATCACGACGGGCAGAAGCTCGACGTGGTGCGCGGAACGACTGAGAGCGGCAAGAAAGCAGCCTTCTATCCCGGCGAGCTGCCCGACGACCCCGCGCATATTCTCTCTCCCGCACGCAAGGGCGCGGAGAGCTGGCTCGATGCGCAATACGAGATCATGAAGTTCCGACCCGCGCGGCTCACCCTCCGACCGGGGGAGGGGCCGCCTCACATACGGCTTGACCGTGCTGCCGAGTTTTTGATCGGAGATAAGCTATGACTGAGAAACGTGGTCCCGTCCTGATCGAACTCGATGAAGCGCAGACGGTGAACCCGTCGACGGCTGAGCCTGTGCCCGAACTCGCGCCGCTCGCGCGTCCTGCCGCGATGGAGCGCGTGGCGGTTCTCGTTGCGCGCAAACCGTCCGCACTCGTGCGGTGGTTCTGGCGTCTGTTTGGGTTGCTGTTCACCTTCATCCTCACGCTGACGGCTTATGATGCCATCGCAGGATTGATCGCGCGAAACCAAGTCCTTGGCTTTGTGGCGCTCGGATTGACCGGTGCGTTTCTCGTTGTGCTTGCGGTGATTGCGTTGAAAGAGCTGTCCGCCTTCGCGCGTTTGAGGCGGATTGATACTCTGCAAAAATCTGCGACCGAGGCGATCAGCCATGGCGATCTAAAGGCGGCAAGGGGGGTCGCAGACCGGCTTTCGGCCCTCTATTCTCACCGTGATGAACTGTCTTGGGGGAAGGAGCGGTTCAAAGAGCGAGAAGGCGAAATCTTTGACGCGGATGGTCTGCTGGGCCTCGCTGAAACAGAACTGCTCGCGCCCCTCGACGCAGCCGCGCGACGTGAGGTGGAGGCGGCCGCACGGCAGGTTGCGACGGTGACCGCGCTCGTGCCTTTGGCTCTGGCGGATGTGTTCACCGCATTGACGGCCAATCTGCGGATGATCCGGCGAATTGCGGAAATCTATGGCGGGCGCTCCGGTACGCTTGGCTCTTGGCGCGTCACGAAATCGGTGCTCACCCATCTGGTCGCAACCGGGGCCGTGGCCGTGGGGGACGATCTGATCGGCACCATGGCTGGAGGCGGCGTGATGGCCAAGGTCTCGCGCCGCTTCGGCGAGGGGGTCGTCAACGGCGCTCTGACCGCGCGTGTGGGCGTGGCCGCAATAGAGGTCTGCCGCCCGCTGCCGTTCATGAAGGCCAAAAAGCCGTCCGTTTCCGGGACCGTTAAACGTGCGCTGACGGGGTTGTTCGATAAGGGCGAGTGATCCTTTAATACGGCCCCAGTCGCGCAATCTCGCCCAAGCCTGGATCGTCTGTGGCGGGCAGGAAACCGACAGCGTAGCCGCTGAAATAGTCATCTTTGGTGATCCGAACGACCAGTTCGCCGACCACATCAAGGCCGTTGATCACCTCTCGGCACCGATAGATCGCAGTTATCTCGCGGTCGTGGAGGGAAAACTGTGCGAGTTCCGCGTTGGGGAGGCAGGCGCCTCGTGCTTCGTAAAGCGCGAGGTCGCCATTGAGTTCGCCGTTACGCCCGACACCATTCATGGTTTTGAGCCGTTCCGCCCACGCGAATAGAGCGCTCTGCGCGCGAATGTTCCACGGCGTTAGGATGTCGTTGGCTGACCAACCAAGGGCAGCGGAGGCAAGAAGAAAAAAAAGAAGGTTCTCTTTTTCATCAGGGAAAAGGCCTAAAACAGCTTCGGCGGGGCATCTTTCGGTTGGTCGCGCTGGGCGATGCCCATGCGAAAGGCGCGGCCGATGCGGTGGGCGATTTCCGACCATTTGGCGGCGGTCTCTGTGTCCAGTTCCGCATTGAGCGCTTCGTCAAAAAGCCCGAGCCACATCGCAAAATGATGCTCTTTCACCTCCGGCGCCATGAGGTGCACGCGCTGGGGGAACCCGTCATAGTTCCGTTCGAGCAGGATCGCGTTGCGCCAGAACCGTCCGATTTTCTCCTCATGCGCGGGCCAATCATCGACATGCGCAGCAAAGACGGGGCCGAGCTCCGGATGCGCGCGAACGCTCGCATAGAAGCGGGACAGGACGCGGTCCATCGCGTCGTGGGAAATGTCGAATTTCGGGGGCAGGGCGGAGCGGTTTTCCGTCATAGTCGTCTCTCTTTGAGGGCGTGGCGATCCTGCGGCAAATCCCGTTTGGCTTCAATGCGGCAATCGGTCGAGGGGGATGTGCGGCGCGAAGTGCCATGTGTGCTTGCCCACGGCGCATGGCGCCCCTATAAGGCAGGCATGACATTCGTGGCGATCATTATTCGAATTATTAGCCCGGCGCTCTGACAGACGAGCCGCCGGGAAAAGGCGTATGGAGACCCGCGCCGCCTTCGAAACTGATACCATCCCTCCCAAGGACCGATTTGACATGTGTTCCGAGACGACCACACCCGACTATAAAGAGACCCTCAATCTGCCGAAAACCGAGTTTCCGATGCGCGCTGGCCTGCCCAAGCGTGAGCCGGCTTGGCTCGAACGTTGGGAAAAGATTGGCGTCTACGACCGCCTGCGCGAAAAGGGCAAAGCCGAAGGGCGCACGCCGTTCGTGCTGCACGATGGCCCTCCCTATGCCAACGGTCACCTGCACATCGGTCACGCTCTGAACAAGACGATCAAGGACATCATCAACCGCTCTCACCAGATGATGGGCTTTGACGCGCGTTATGTGCCGGGCTGGGACTGTCACGGCCTGCCGATCGAGTGGAAGATCGAAGAGAAATACCGCGAAAAGGGTAAGAACAAGGACGAGGTTCCGATCGTCGACTTCCGTCAGGAATGCCGCGCCTTTGCGAATGAGTGGGTCGGCATCCAGCGTGAAGAATTCAAGCGTCTCGGCATCTACGGCAAGTGGGAAGATCCCTACCTGACCATGAACTTCCATGCTGAGGCCGTGATCGCCGAGGAGTTCATGAAGTTCCTTATGAACGGCACGCTCTATCAGGGCTCCAAACCTGTGATGTGGTCGCCGGTTGAAGAAACCGCGCTCGCAGAAGCAGAGGTCGAATACCACGACAAGGAAAGCCCGACCATCTGGGTGAAGTTCGCAGTCGCCAACGAAGGCGCTGATCTTCAGGGTGCTTATGTCGTGATCTGGACCACCACGCCGTGGACCATCCCGTCCAACAAGGCGGTCGTTTATGGCGCCGATTACAATTACGGTCTCTACGAAGTGACCGGCACGCCGGATGAGTGCTGGCTCAAAGTTGGGGAGAAATACCTCCTCGCTGACAAACTTGCCGCGCAATGTTTTGCTAAAGCGCGCCTCTCCGAGGATCAGTGGACCCGCGTTCGTGACGTTCCGACGTCCGAGTTCGAAGGGCTGGGACTCCTCCACCCGCTTGCGGGCGTTGAGGGTAGCAATGGCGAATGGGACGATGTGCGTGACTTCCGTGCCGCTCCGTTCGTGACCGATGACGAAGGCACGGGCTTTGTCCACTGTGCGCCGTCTCACGGTATGGAAGAATTCGAACTTTACCGCGATCTGGGGATGCTGGAACAGGTCATCACCTACAACGTGATGGACGATGGCAGCTTCCGCGAAGATTTGCCCTTCTTTGGCGGCAAGCGCATCCTGCGCGAAAAGCCGAAGAAAGGTGACTGGGAAGGCGACGCAAACGCCGCTGTCATTGCGAAGCTCACCGAGGTGAGCGGTCTCATGGCGCGTGGCAAGATCAAGCACAGCTATCCTCACTCCTGGCGCTCTAAGGCGCCGGTGATCTTCCGCAACACGCCGCAGTGGTTTGCGTCCGTTGACAAGAAGATCGACGACGGCATGGGCCAGTATGGCGACAGCATCCGTGAACGCGCGCTGCGTTCCATCGACGAACTCGTCAAATGGACCCCGCAAACGGGCCGCAACCGTCTCTATTCGATGATCGAGAACCGCCCGGACTGGGTGCTCTCGCGTCAACGTGCATGGGGTGTGCCGCTCACTTGCTTCACGAAAAAGGGCCTGCTGCCGACGGATGAGGGCTTCTTGCTCCGCAACGAAGAGGTCAACGCCCGTATCTCCGCCGCGTTCGAAGAAAACGGCGCGGACGTCTGGTATGAGGACGGCTTCAAAGAGAAGGTGCTCGACGGCATCGTCGATCCGGCGGACTACGATCAGGTGTTCGACGTGCTCGACGTGTGGTTCGACTCCGGTTCCACCCACGCCTTCGTTCTGCGCGACCGCGAAGACGGCACGCCGGACGGTATCGCCGATGTTTATCTCGAAGGCACCGACCAACACCGTGGCTGGTTCCACTCCTCGCTCTTGCAGGCCTGCGGCACCAAAGGCCGCGCGCCATACAAGAACGTGGTGACCCACGGCTTCACGCTCGACGAGAAGGGCATGAAGATGTCCAAGTCTCTCGGCAACACCATCGTGCCGGAAACCGTCGTCAAACAGTACGGCGCAGACATCCTGCGTCTTTGGGTGGCTCAGGCCGACTATACTGCGGACCAGCGGATCGGGCCGGAAATCCTCAAAGGCACCGCCGACAGCTATCGCCGCCTGCGCAACACCATGCGCTTCATGCTCGGCTCGCTCAGCGACTTTACCGAGGCGGATCGCATTGACGCTGCTGAGATGCCGGAACTGGAGCGCTGGGTGCTTCACCGTCTGGCAGAACTCGATCAGGTTGTGCGGGATGGCTACCAGGGCTTTGATTTCTCTGGCGTTTGGCAGGCTGTGTTCAACTTTGCGACGGTTGATTTGTCATCCTTCTACTTCGACATCCGCAAAGACGTGCTTTACTGCGATGGCGACACCACGCGTCGCAAAGCGGCCCGCACGGTCCTGGACATCCTGTATCACCGCCTGACCACCTGGCTCGCGCCGATCTTGCCGTTCACGATGGAAGAGGTCTGGCTGGAGCGCTTCCCGGGGGAGGAAAGCTCTGTGCACCTCCTTGATTTCCCTGAGACCACCTCCGGCTGGCTCGACGGCGATCTCGCTGCGAAGTGGTCCGGCATCCGCAAGGCTCGCCGTGTTGTCACAGCAGCTCTGGAAATCCAGCGTCGTGAAAAGGTGATCGGTGCGTCGCTTGAGGCGGCCCCCGTTGTTCATGTTGAGGATGCGGCCCTCCTTGAGGCGCTCAAGTCGGTCGCGTTTGAAGACCTCTGCATCACCTCCACGATCGCTCTGACCGGTGATCCGGCCCCGAACGAGGCATTCCGTCTCGTCGGTGAGGTCGAAGGTATCGGCGTCGTATTCGAGAAAGCCGATGGCGAGAAATGCCAGCGCTGCTGGAAAATCCTGCCGGACGTTGGCACGCACAGCCACGAAGGCGTCTGTGGCCGCTGTGACGAAGCGCTCGGCTGATTGCGAAGCGGTCACGAGAATGAAAAAAGGCGCGGATTTCCGCGCCTTTTTGCTAGTCCGGTTCTGGAGAACGAATTTCACCAGACGCGTGATCCAGTGCGGTCACATCCGCCGGGTCCGCAGATCAATTGTCTCGGGTGTCGGTCTTTTGTGATTGGGTAACGGCGTCGTCTTCAACGGCATCCTCGAGCCATTGCAGTTCTTCTTTCGAGAGCACGCTTCCGCCACTCAGATCAAACATCGCCGCCGCGCGCTCGATCTGTGTTAGAAAATCTTCTTGTGTGATGCGATCGACCTTTGCCACTTCGGAAAATCCGTCGCGGGCAGGGGGGGCAGGAAGATCCCCGGCCTGATGTCTTTGGCGTCGCGCCAGTCTGCTCGTTCTTTTCATCGTTCCTGCGTCGGTTGGCTGGTCGAGGTTTTTATATCGTTAGAAACACTTTACTCGTCAGAACCAATACGGGCCCGTGGATGTGCATTCCGATACACATCAAGGAGGCGCGCACTATCGACAGCCGTGTAGGCTTGCGTGGTCGATAAGGAACTATGGCCCAACAGCTCCTGGATTGCACGTAGGTCGCCACCGGCATTTAACAAGTGTGTGGCAAAAGAGTGACGCATTGCGTGTGGTGTCACAGACGATGGAAGGCCGAGTTGCATTCGAGCGGCTTCCGTCACCTTGGCGATCAAGCGCGGATTGAGCGCACCGCCCCGCTTGCCAAGAAAGAGAGGGGTATCTGCGAGCAACTCATACGGGCAGAGGCGCACATAGTTCTCCACCGCACTTCGCGCCGCAGGGAGGACGGGGACAATCCGCTCCTTGCCGCCCTTCCCGACGATCCGGAGCGTCTCCCCGAGCGGAGCGTCCTTGCCTTGGAGGGACAATGCTTCGGATATCCGAAGGCCGCAGCCGTAAAGCAGGGTGACGACAGCCACATCGCGCGCCGCGATCCATGGTTCCTCGTGCTGAAGTTCCACTGTTTCCAACATATCCCGCGCGGCGTCCTGCGAGAGCGGGCGCGGGAGTTTGCGCTGGAATTTCGGCGCCCGCGTCGAGAGGATGGCCGAAGGGTCGAAACCGTCGCGTTCCGCGAGCCAGCGCGTGAAGGTCTTCACAGCCGATAGAGCGCGGGCGAGGGAGCGCGGAGCGACGCCGCGTCCCCGCTCATGCGCCATCCAGCCGCGCATGTCGGAAAGTGTCACGCGCGCGATCTGCGCAGCCCCAAACCCCTCTCCGTAATGTTCGGCGAGAAAGGCGAGCCAACCAGTGACATCGCGACTGTAGGCGCTGATCGTGTTCTCGGAGGCGGCTTTGAGGGCTTTCTCATGCGCGAGCCAGGACTCCAGTCGATCGCGCAGACCTTCTGAGATCAGAAAGCTCATCCGATCCAGCGACGCAGAACCCGTTCGGTTGCGCCAGAGAAAAAGGCCAAAAGGTCAGTGCCCTGAGAGGGCTTAAAGAGGGTCTCCTCCTCTGAGCCGAACACCAGAAGGGCAGGCATTCGATCATCGCCTAGGTCAAGTTTCATCAGTGCTTCAGACCGGATGAAGCCGGAGGTGTTGCCGTAGATGAGGTCTTGAGCGGGCGCCACAGTTCGCAGCGTGATCTGGCGGGCCGGACGATTGCGGCCGTAGGTTATGTAGGTGTCGATGAACCCGGGTTCTGTCGTTACCGCGATTTCGTTCGGGTCAGCAAAGGTTGGCAGAGCGCCTTCGTCCTCCGTCTCCAGCAACAGTTTCACCGCATCAATCCGAAGCGTGCGGGAGATCGGGCCAGCGAGCAATTCGAGGAGCCCCTCAAGTGTCTCTGCGTCCAAAAGTTTAAGAACCGCGCGATGGATTTGATTGGTGCCCGCCTGATTTTCATAGGCCGCCGCAATCACGTCACGATGCGTATCCTCAAGACGTTCGAGCCGCTCCTCGAGCCGCTCCATCGCCAGCCCGCGAAGGTCGACGATGTTGCTCCCGGTCGCGTCCTCTTTTGCGGAAATGAGCGCTCGCATGACATCGGGGTCATCCAGCACAACTTCGGGCGTCGAGATGATCTTCTCGCGCAAGTCTTCGGACATAGAAAAATTCGCCCGGGAAAGCTGGGTCGTCATATTGCCTCGTCAAATGCTCGTTTCGCCGATTGTTCGGTCGTTAAGCAAACTATGACGCTGAGCCAGTTTTTATTCAAGTCTCTTGCGGCAAGGCCATACGTTTGAGGGAGTATGCGATTGTGTTGCGTTTGCCTTCAGAGCTTCAACTACGCGTTCTCTTCGCGCTTTTTGCGGTGAGCTTCGACACGTTCACGGTATTCTTCAGGAATCTCGCCGCCCCAAGCTTCGTCAAAGATCCAGACTTTGCGGTCCTCGAATTCAGGATTTCCAGCAAGCGAGGCGATGCGTGCCTCATGCGCCTCGCAGGAAGCCTCATGGCATGCCGCGAGATCAGTATCCTGAATGAGTTTGTCAAACTCTTTTTGCGCCTTTGGCCGAAACCGTGTCAGATCGGTTGAGTTATGCTCATTCCTGTTTCGCGTTCTCCAGTAACGGTTAGAGACGCGCTTGTTTGCAACGACCACATCTCCGCGGTGCATCTTGACGAGGAAGCATTCCAACGATCTGAGAGGGAAGTGCTCGAGTGTCACAAGTTCGTAACTCCCACGTGCGTCCCACCCGTTGTCTTCGGGGCTCGTCAAGAGCTCCTCACGCCGCCGGCCAGAACCATCTAACCATTTGACTGTTCCGAAATTCTGGCTGAGATCGGGCCGGTGATTGCGGATTGATTGGACTCGTGGGCTCAGTCGGGTAATGCTTTTCAGACCGCGATGGGCTTTCCGCTTTCCGGGGGTTGCGGATTCGTGGCTGGGGTAAAGCTTTGTCACCCAATCCCTTGCGAAATGCAGTTTGCCGTTGGAGCCGTGGTTAAGTTCGGACATGGATAGGACATCAAACTCTCCCGCAGCCTCAAAGAGGTCAAGGAGTGTGCCGTCGCCGACATGGACGTTGATGAATTCGTCCACGTCCATCGAAATCACAAAGTCAGCCTCGCGCATGTCGCGGGTATAATGCGTATAGCGGAGCGCGCGTGGCTGAAAATTCGTGTCGCCAGCGGCCAGTGCCGGGTTGGGTAGGTGTTTGACGATGCCCATGTCATCCAAACGGTCCAGAAGTTTGTCCGTTCCGTCGGTGCAGTCGTTCGTATAAACGACAAAGTCGGTTACACCGATTGCGCGATGCCATGCGATCCACTCGAGAATAAATGGCCCCTCGTTCTTCATGCAGGTGGCGACGAGAATGCGCGGGTTTTCTACGGGCCACTTTTTGTAACTCCGACGCGGCATCGAGAACGCGGGGAGCATTTGACCCTCGATCTGAACCCGATCAAATCGTTTGACCGAGCCGGATATGTCGCTGTTCTCCGAAGGGAGGAACCCTTTTGCGCCAAGTGTGTCGATGATCTCGCGTAGCCCCTCCGGCCCATAGACCTTTGGATGCAACTCCATCACGATATGCCGGATGCCACTCAGGTCAGCTTGATCCAGCAAACCAAGTTCTGCGCCTTCAATGTCACACGAGAGAACCGTCGGCGAGAATTCCTTGATGATGTCGCCAACGCCCATGGCCGGCACAGATTCAACACGCTCGTAAGGGCGCGAGTCAGGCTCCATTGAACTCGCCCAGAAATCTGAGCGGACATAGAAATTGATCGGCTCTCCGCTCTGTGCCGTCGCAATCCCGTTCCGGAGCGTCGCATTCGTCACGCCGTTGAGACGCCAGGTTTCTTCGATCATTGGGACGAGCGTCGGGTCCGCTTCAATGGACAGGACCGCTTCGACACCATCAACAGTCGCGGCAGCGCTCGACACGACACCTACACCCGCGCCAAGTTCCAAAAGACGATCGCCGGGCCGAAGGATGTTGCGCATCAACTCGACTTCGCCCCGTTCATACCGCCCCCGACGCATCGGACGTTCGATTTTCTCGGTGATGATTTCAGGAACGAAGGGCACAGCAATGCCGTGCACAGTTATCTCTTCGGAATACTCATACATGTCCAACATTTGCCCGCTGAAACCGGCGTCCTAAAATCGATGATCCGCCGTGCTGCTCTTCGGGAAGACGGTTCAATCTTTTGATCCCAATTGCAACCGCAGCGTCGGAAATTTTCAAAAAAAACGCCCGCAAAATGCAGGCGTTTTCAAACTTGTTGCGAGGGCGGGCGATCAGACGATCTTGATGCCGGCGTCTTCCGCGTCTTTCACGAACTGGGCCAGACCCTTGTCGGTCAGAACGTGGTTCGCCATGGCCTTAATCACGTTGGCAGGCGCGGTGATGACGTCAGCGCCGATTTTCGCGCAATCAGAGATGTGGTTCACGGTGCGGATGGAGGCGGCGAGGATCTCGGTCTCGAAGCCGTAGTTGTCGTAAACCGTGCGGATGTCTTCGATCAGCTCGAGCCCGTCGAGGTTGATGTCGTCGAGACGGCCAACGAACGGGGAAATAAAGGTCGCGCCGGATTTCGCAGCGAGGATCGCCTGGTTCACGGAGAAGCAGAGCGTCACGTTGATCATGTGGCCTTCGCCGGACAGCGTTTTACAGGCTTTGAGGCCGTCGAGGGTCAGCGGAAGTTTGATCACGACATTGTCGGCGATTTTCGCGAGCTTGCGGCCTTCGGCGACCATGCTGTCGTAGTCGAGTGCCACAACCTCTGCGGAGACGGGACCGTCTACGATGTCACAGATTTCTTTGGTCACTTCGAGGATGTCGCGACCGGATTTCTTGATCAGAGACGGGTTGGTTGTCACCCCATCCACAAAGCCAAGGTCGTTCAGTTCGCGGATTGCATCTACATCGGCGGTATCGACAAAGAATTTCATGGGCGGGTCTCCTTTCGCCTTACGTTAGCGCTCATATACTGCATGAAAGTGCCGAGGCAAAGGGGGTCTGGCGTGTCGGAGCCAAAACCCCTACGACTTGACCCCATGAGTGATGACGCGTTTTTCCCCGAAGGCACATTGGTCGCGGTTCTGACCTGTGAGCCGCTTGACCGGACGCTTGATTACAAAGCGCCGGAGGGCGGTGTCTTTCGCGGCGCGTTCGTCGAGGTTCCGCTCGGGCCGCGTAAGGTGCTGGGCTGCGTTTGGGGTGCTGGGATCGGCGGATTTGATCTCTCCAAGGCGCGGAGCATTTCCTCCGTTCTCGATCTCGCGCCGATGCGCGACGAGATGCATCTCTTCCTCGAAAAGGTGGCCGCCTATACGCTCACACCCATGCCCGCGATGCTGCGTCTCGCGACCCGCGCGCCGGGGCTGATGAACCCGCCGGGCATGCGCAAAGTGTTTCGCAGAGGCACAGGCCTGCCGCCCCGTGAGACAGAGGCGCGAAAGCGCGTGCTCGACACGCTCGATGAATATGGCGGGCTGTCGTTCACGCTCAAGGAATTGGCGGACACGGCGGGAGTGACCGCTTCGGTCGTCAAAGGGCTGATCCCGTCCGGAGCTGTGATCGAGGAGGACACGCCCCGCGATCTTCCCTTTCGTCGGCTTGATGCAACTGCGGAGGGGAAGGAACTGACCGATGCGCAGTCAGAGGCGGCGCGGGCGCTGCGCGAGGCCGTTGCTGCGGAACGTTATAGCACGACGCTTCTTAAGGGCGTGACGGGGTCGGGGAAGACCGAGGTGTATCTGGAGGCCGTCGCCGAATGTCTCGCGCATGGCCGGCAGGCATTGGTCCTCTTGCCCGAGATCGCGCTTACGGCGGAATTCTTGACGCGGTTCGAGGCCCGGTTCGGGGCACGTCCTGCGGAATGGCACTCCGGCGTCACGATGACCGAGCGCCGCCGTGTCTGGAAAATGGTCGGGACAGGCGGTGCGCAGGTGGTGATCGGGGCGCGGTCTGCGCTTTATCTGCCCTTCCAAAACCTCGGCCTGATCGTGGTCGATGAAGAGCACGACCAGAGCTACAAACAGGAAGACGGCGTTCATTACAACGCCCGCGACATGGCCGTTCTGCGGGCGTCTCTGTGCTCGGCGGCAGTTGTTCTTGCCTCGGCGACGCCGTCGCTCGAAACATGGGCGAATGTCGAAGTGGGGAAATACAGACGCCTTGATCTCGAGAGCCGCTATGGTCCCGCCGTGATGCCGGACATGCATGCGCTCGACATGCGGGACGAACGGCTGCCCGCGACGCAATTCATCTCCGAGGCGCTGGCTAATGCGGTGCGCAAGCGGATCGGATTAGGTGAGCAGTCGCTTCTGTTCCTCAACCGTCGCGGCTATGCTCCCGTCACGATCTGCCGTGCCTGCGGGTTTCAGATCGGATGCGATCATTGCGACGCGCGGATGGTGGAGCACCGTTTCCTCAAGCGACTTGTCTGTCACCAGTGCGGCGAGACAAAGCCGATGCCGAAAGCCTGCCCGAGTTGCGGCGTCGAGGGAAGGCTTGCCCCTGTCGGGCCGGGGGTTGAGCGTCTGGCGGAAGAGGTCAAAGAACGCTTTCCAGAGGCGAAGGTTGCTGTGCTGTCTTCAGACCTCTTCGCCTCTGCGCGGGCGCTCAAAGAACAAATCCGCCTGATCGCCGAGGGGGACACCGAAATCATCATCGGGACGCAGCTTGTCGCAAAGGGGCACAACTTTCCGAACCTGACGCTTGTCGGCGTGATTGACGCGGATCTCGGGCTTCAGGGGTCTGACCTACGCGCCGCCGAACGGACGTTCCAATTGATGCGTCAGGTGGCGGGCCGCGCGGGGCGGTCCGAGAAGAAGGGCGTCGCGCTCCTTCAGACCTATCAGCCGGAGCACCCTGTTATTCGGGCGATCCTGTCTGGTGATGAGGAAGGGTTCTGGCGCGCCGAGGCTGCGGAACGGAAAATGGCAGGTGTGCCACCCTATGGCCGGATGGCGGGGATTGTTCTCTCGGGACCTGATCTGGCGGTAGTGTCTGATGTTGCCAACCAACTCGCACGGGTGGCGGGGCCATTGCAGCGGATCGGCGCGCAACTTTTCGGTCCAGCCCCTGCGCCGATTGCGCGGGTGCGCGGGCGGCATCGCATTCGCCTCTTGGTGAAGGCCGAGAAAACCGCGTCGATCCAAGCCGCGCTCGCCGACTGGACACGGCAGGTCAAACTGCCGAACAACGTCCGCCTTCAGATCGACATCGATCCGCAATCGTTTTGGTAGTTAGCAGGCCAGAGCTGGATCGGCTTGGCGGTCGACCATCAATGTTGTGACAATCGCCCCGATCCACATGCAGAAGAGCGCGAGCCAAGCGGTCGCGGCGAAAACCGATCCGCCCGTCACACCATTCCCGATCGCGCAACCGCCTGCGAGCATCGCACCGAATCCCATGAGAACGGCCCCGATCATGGACCGACGCATCACGGGTACCGAGTCAAAGCTCTGCCAGCGGAATTCGCCAGCGAACATGGATGCCGCGAAGGCGCCAATGACGACCCCGGGCACGAGGCCGACGTCGAACTCGAGCACAGCTTTACGGTCGAGAAAGAACATGAGCGTGTTGGCCGATGGGCCCGAGAAGGTGACGGATGTGACCGGCACCGGATCGAAGGCGACCTGTGCGAGTTGCCATGACAACCCCCAACCGACAGCAACGGCAAAACCGACGCCCGAGGCGAAAATCCATGTTTTTGGCCCGATCTGGTTCTTCGCCGCAAGATAAAGCGCAAGGGCCGCAAACATGAGGCCGAGAACGAGGCCAGAGCCGTTCGGGAGATGCAGCGCCGAAAGCAGGTTGACGTTCTCTGACCCCGTGATCGACAGGGAGGCGAGACGGTCGCGGAGCGGGGAGAGCATTCCGTGCAGGCTCATCTGCGCGGTCACGGCAAAGATCAGACCCGATACGACAGAACGAAGATTGCCGGTGGACGCCAAAACGAGCAGTCGTCCGGAGCACCCTCGGGAGAGCACCATCCCCACGCCGAACATGAGCCCACCGATAATGGCGCCCGACCACGATCCGGGAACCGCCATGATGCGAGCATCCGCGCCGCGAAAGAGGCCAAGGAGTTGCGCCGCCTGAACCCAGACAATTGCGGTCGATAGCGTCAAAAACCAGACGGCCACCTTTGGCCCGAGCCGCCCACGGGCAAATTCGACCGTCGCCGCACGTAGGCAGAACTGAGAGCGTTGCGCAGAGACGCCAAAGATCAATCCGGTGATCATACCGAAGATCGCGGCGGACGGACTTTCCCCGATCCCTTCCACGAGGGTTAAAATATCCATAGTGCGTCCTCCTCCCATGCGCCAATTTCACGAGTTTATCGTGGCGGGCGCAGTCCGCCTTGAGATGGATCACATGATCATGAATGTTTGAATGTCTCGTCAAGTGGAACTTCTCGCACCCGCGCAAGGGGGTGTGCGAGAAAATCAACTATCAAAAAAACGAGTTTCGCCGTATGCGAGGGTATGAAACGCCAAATCGTCTCCCTTGATAACATCTCCGACCTGCCGCGCTGGCGGCGTCCTGAGGCTTTGCTGTTTGTGATGGCCTTTGCCATGCCTGTCGCGTTTGCGACGTGGAATGCGCTGTTGAACAACTTTGTCATCGAGGTTGCGGGCTTTACCGGCGTTGAAATTGGCTGGCTCCATACGGTGCGCGAAATCCCCGGCTTCTTCGCCATCGGTGTCATCGCGCTAATCATGATCGTCCGTGAACAGGTGCTCGGGATCGTGTCCCTGATCCTGCTCGGCGTGGCGACGGCTGTGACGGCCATGTTCCCGTCACTCGGCGGTATTCTCGTGGTGACAATGTTGTCGTCCATCGGGTTTCACTACTACGAGACGGTGAACCAGTCTTTGCAGCTTCAGTGGCTTCCGAAAGATCGCGCGCCTATCGTGCTCGGGCGTTTGGTTGCCGCGGGATCGGCAGCGTCTCTGATCGCTTACGGACTCTTGGTGATCACGTGGAAGACCTTCGATCTATCCTACAACCTCGTTTACCTGCTCTCAGGCGGGTTCACCGCGATTGTCGCGCTCTTCGCGCTACTGGCCTACCCGCAGTTCGAGGCCCCCAATCCACAAGCGAAGAAGCTGATCCTCAAGCGTCGCTATGGCCTCTACTATGCGCTGCAATTCATGGCGGGGGCGCGGCGGCAGATTTTCGTCGTCTTTGCGGCCTTTATGATGGTCGAGAAATTCGGCTTTGAAGTGCACGAGATCACGGCCCTGTTCCTGATCAACTTCGTCGCGAATATGTTGGTCGCCCCCTACTTCGGGAAGGTTGTGTTCCGCCGTGGCGAACGCTTTGTTCTGATGTTCGAATATATCGGCCTGACACTCGTCTTCCTCGCATACGGCGGGATCTACTGGCTCGGTTGGGGCGTCGTTGTGGCCGGTGCGCTCTACGTGATCGATCACATGCTCTTTGGGCTGGCCTTCGCGCTCAAGACCTACTTCCAAAAGATTGCCGATCCAGAGGATATCGCGCCCACGGCTGCGGTTGCTTTTACGATCAACCACATCGCAGCCGTCTTCCTGCCGGCCCTATTGGGATATCTTTGGGTGGCGTCTCCAGGCGGAGTTTTCGTGCTCGCGGCTGCGATGGCGCTCGCGTCTCTGGGACTGTCCGCGCTCATCCCGCGCCATCCCGAGAAGGGCAACGAATGGCGTCTGTTCCGCCGCGTGGTCGAGGCGAACCCCGCCGAATAACGCGACGTTTGGTGAAGCGACGAATCCAGCCTATATTGATGTGAGATTGATATGATGGAGACGCCCATGTTTGCCGCCTTGACCAAAAAGCTGACCATGCCGACGCCGGATGAGGCGCTGCCGGGCCGTGCGACGCCGATCCCCACGGCGGAGAAGCACTTCATTTTCGACGTTCCGCTGGTCGCTGACCCCGTCGAAGGCCAAAGCGTAGCGGTTTTCGGGATGGGCTGTTTCTGGGGCGTCGAGCGCATGTTCTGGCAAATCCCGGGTGTCGTGAATACGGCGGCGGGGTATGCTGCGGGCTACACACCGAACCCGACCTACGAAGAAGTTTGCACCGGCAAGACCGGTCACAACGAAGTCGTTCGCGTGATCTTCGACCCCGAGAAGGTGAGCTACGATACGCTGCTCAAGACGTTCTGGGAAGGACACGACCCGACCCAAGGGATGCGTCAGGGCAACGATCGTGGGACGCAGTATCGCTCCGGCATCTACTTTGCAGACGAAGCGCAAAGAAAAGCCGCTGAGGCGAGCCTAGCCGGATACAACGTGCTCTTGCAGGACAAAGGCTATGGCGCGATCACGACGGAAATCCTGCCGTCGGGCAAGTTCTACTACGCGGAGGATTACCATCAGCAGTATCTCGCCAAGAACCCGAACGGATACTGCGGGATCGGCGGGACGGGCGTGACGTGTCCTGTTGGCCTGTCGATGGATAGTCCGATTCAATGGAACCAAGCGGTCGAAGGGCCGGACGCCTCCTCATCGTAATGCTTGTCTGAGCACAGAAGGGGGGATAAGGCAGAGCCAAAGCCAAAAGGATTGCCGATATGCCCACCTTCACCGCCTTTACAAAAACCCAAGGGAAAGCACCTGCCGAAGCCATCGGCGAAGCACTGGAGGATATCTATCCAGAGCCGACAGGTGTTGGGGTTTTCGAAATTGAGGACGGTTCGGGGCTTTGGGAAGTCGGTGCCTACTTTACCGAGGAACCGGATGATATTGCGCTCGCGCTTTTGGCGAAAGTTCACAATGCGCCGGACTTTGTCATTTCCGAGCTTCCGGAAACCGACTGGGTCGCGAAGGTCCGCCGTGATCTCGCCCCGGTCGAAGCAGGGCGGTTCTTTGTCTATGGCTCACATGATGCGGATAAGTTGCCAGAAGGCAAAATCGGGCTTTTGATCGAAGCCGCGATGGCGTTCGGCACAGGGCACCACGGCACGACCCTCGGCTGCCTGAAGGCTCTCGATATCTTGCTCGAGAAAGGCGTGCCGCTCGACAAAGTGGCGGATATTGGGTGCGGCACAGCGGTTCTCGCGATGGCGGCGGCAAAGTTCACGGATCAGCCCGTTTATGCGTCCGACATTGATGAGGTCGCGGTTGAAGTCGCCGAGAGCAACGTGCGGGCAAATGATCTCGCGGGGCAGGTTGTGTGTTTGGAAGCGGCTGGTTTCAATCACGAAACACTTGCGAAAATGGCGCCCTATGACCTCGTTTTCGCGAATATTCTGAAAGGGCCGCTCGTCGCACTGGCGCCGGACATGGCTGCGAATGTTGCGAAAAATGGCCATGTGATCCTCTCCGGTATCCTGAATCCACAAGCTGACGAAGTTGTGGAGGTTTATTCACGCAATGGCTTCAATTTGGTGAATCGGGAGGAGATTGGTGACTGGACGACGCTAATAATGGTCAATTTTGCCTAATTTTGGCATAATTCACCCCAAATCCGCCAAATTTGCCCCAATTTTGACATAATTCAACCTGATCTTTAGGTCTTGCGCCGTCAGACGCGAGTCGGACGAGCACCACGAAACCTAAAGATGAGGAAGCTGTGATGGCTTACGCGGGATCGGAACAGTTGGAGAAACGTCTCGATCGCATTGAAGCTCAGCGCGATGCGATCAAACGAGGCACAGTCTATTCCGTCGACCATGATGGAACAATCGTTGCTCGTGCGCGCCGACGGAGTTTCCGTCGCCCCCTCCACATTCTCGTGATGGCGATCGCAGGATTGATGCTTTTCAAAGTCGTTGTCTTCGCGGCCCTTGGCCCGGGTACCTACAACGCACGCGTTGCCGAGCTCCAAGAGGGCTCGTCGGTTGAACGTGTCGGTGCATGGGTCATGGAAGCGGGCGACATCACGGTGTTTATCGCAACCGAATGGCTTTCTTTCATGCACTAACGCCTCTTCTCGGCGAAGTCGCGTGATGAGAGAAAATTATACAGCCCGCACCGTTTAGGCGCGGGCTTTCACGTTTTCGGATGACGCGCACGACGCGACGCTTGGCAAATGTTCTCGTTTCGTGCTAATTGGGTTTCAAAGAAAAAACAGAGCAGGTGAGATTATGCGTGTGATGGGCATCGACCCCGGGCTGCGCAATATGGGCTGGGGCATAATCGATGTTCAGGGCCCGCGTATCAGTCACGTCGCGAATGGTGTGTGTCGGTCGACATCGGCGGATGATCTCGCTACGCGTCTTCTGTCATTGTTTGACCAACTCACCGCTGTGCTCGAAACCTACGGCCCCGATTGTGCCGCCGTAGAGCAGACATTCGTCAACAAAGACGCGGTCGCTACCCTAAAGTTGGGGCAGGCACGCTCGGTTGCACTTTTGGTTCCTGCACGCGCTGGCATCCCAATCGGAGAATATGCGCCGAACGCGGTCAAAAAGACCGTTGTTGGTGTCGGGCACGCAGCCAAGCAACAGGTTGAACATATGATTAAGTTGCAGCTCCCGGGCGTCAAACTCTCTGGTCCCGATGCCGTCGATGCTCTGGCGATTGCGATTACCCATTCCTACCACGCGCAGTCCTCCTCTCGTTTACAGGACGCCCTCAAGAAAGCAGCCTCATGATCGGTAAACTGACAGGTGTGATCGACTACATCGGTACAGATCATGTGATGATCGACGTGCGGGGCGTCGGGTATATCGTCCACGTGTCGGAGCGGACGCGGATGGCGTTGCCGGGTCAGGGCGCGCCGGTCTCCCTTTATACCGATATGCTGGTCCGTGAGGATCTCCTGCAATTGTTCGGGTTCACCTCGCTTCTCGAAAAGGAATGGTATCGCCTGCTCATTTCCGTGCAGGGGATCGGGTCGAAAGCAGCCATGGCCATTCTCGGAACCCTTGGGCCGGAGGCAACGGGACGCGCGATTGCGTTGGGCGACTGGACCGCGATCAAGGCGGCGCCAGGTGTCGGGCCGAAGATCGCACAACGTGTCGTAAATGAGTTGAAGGACAAAGCTCCTACTGTGATGGCCATGGGTGGTTCACTGTCTGAACCTTTGTCCACACCTGAACCGGCCGAGGTTATTGAGGCAGACGCACCGAAGGCTGCGCCGAAGCCGACTGCCGCGCCGCAAGCGCGCACGGCGTCTGCGGAGGCAGAGGCGCTGTCGGCCCTTCAGAACCTCGGATATTCTCCGTCTGATGCTGCGCAAGCTGTGGCCACTGCAGCGCAGGAAGTGCCTGATGCGGATACGTCGACGCTCATCCGCGCCGCTCTGAAAAAACTCGCGCCGAAGGATTGATCTGAATGGAGTTCCCCGATCCCACATTGCGCCCCGAGATGACAGCAGAGGAGCGCCGCGCCGACGCGGATCGCGCGTTGCGACCGCAGGTTCTCGAAGACTTCATCGGTCAGCAGGAGGCGCGGGCCAACCTTCGCGTGTTCATCGAGTCCGCGAAGATGCGCGAAGAGGCGATGGATCACGTGCTCTTTCACGGTCCCCCGGGCCTCGGGAAGACCACGCTTGCGCAGATCATGGCGCGTGAACTCGGGGTGAATTTCAAGATGACCTCGGGGCCGGTCCTCGCAAAAGCGGGCGATCTGGCGGCGATCCTCACGAACCTAGAAGCCCGCGATGTGCTCTTTATCGACGAGATTCACCGGATGAACCCCGTCGTCGAAGAAGTGCTCTATCCTGCGATGGAAGATTTCGAGCTCGATCTCGTGATCGGTGAAGGGCCAGCGGCGCGGACGGTGCGGATTGAATTGCAGCCCTTTACGCTCGTGGGCGCGACCACGCGGCTTGGCCTGTTGACGACACCGCTTCGGGATCGCTTCGGCATCCCGACCCGCTTGCAGTTCTACACCACGGACGAATTGCATGAGATTGTCACGCGTGGCGCAAACCTTCTTGGTGTGCCTGCTGATCCAGACGGCGCACACGAGATTGCGAAGCGAGCGCGAGGGACACCACGGATCGCGGGACGCCTCCTGCGACGCGTTTTGGATTTCGCAGTTGTCGAAGGCGACGGCCGGATCACAAAGCCGCTCGCGGACAATGCGCTCACGCGACTTGGGGTCGATCTGCTCGGACTAGACGGTGCTGACCGTCGCTACCTCGGGATGATCGCGGAGAACTACGGCGGCGGACCTGTCGGCGTTGAAACGCTCGCAGCGGCGCTCTCTGAATCCCGTGATGCGATTGAGGACGTGATCGAACCCTATCTACTGCAACAGGGCCTCATCCAGAGAACGCCGCGTGGAAGGATGCTCACACAGAAGAGTTGGCGGCATTTGGGGCTCGAGGCTCCGAAAGCGCCTGATCAGTCTGATTTGTTCGAAAAGTGACTCTTTTTTGATAATTCGCGCCCTGATAACCGGGATAATATCTCTTTTCGTCATGCCTATGTGGGCGGAAGAAGTGCGTACACGCGTAGCAGTCTATGAAATTCTTCCAATCGGTGAGATCGGTACTGACACCCTCTACATCGGAAATAGACCCGTCGAACTGCCGCGTCTCGCTGATCGCCTTGAGGTCGCGGGTCAAGATGGTGATCTTTTGCTGGTCCGCCTCGGGTCGTTCGGGACGGCATGTCCGAACATGTGGGTCTTTGTCGACGCGACTAAGGCTCCCGCAAAGGTCTCGGACATGTTCGGCACCTGTCACGATTCTTATGAGGTGCGTGTCGGCGCGGACGGGCTTGAGTTGCGCACGCCCTCTGTAGAGCCGGATGAGAGCGGCGATATGCGATACTGGTTCGCGGATGGCGTAGTCCACGAAGAACTCGGACCTCCGACGTCGCTCGGGCTGAACACCGTTTCAGAGTGGGGCGGGGAGTATCCGAAATTCCTCGTAAACGATCCCATGTGGGAGGGCGCGATGCTCACCCATATCGGACCTGTCGGTCTCCTCGACCTGCGCAGTCTTTTCGAGATGCAAAGCGCATTCGAATGGGAGGGCGACTGGCTCGTTGCCACCGGATGCAGAACTGATGCCTGTGGCAGTCTGGGCGGTGTGCTCGCCCTTTCAAGAGATGGAAGCCGGATGGTCGCGATGGTACACCGCGACGAGGGGGCGCCGAAAGACGGCTTGGCTATTTACGGTGATGACGCCGGAGACTTGCCACATACCCTGATCGAGTTTCAGGAGCGCTGGAAAAAGTAAGCCTTAGCCCAGAATTTTGCCCATGTGCTGGACCGCGAGCGGATAGCCGTTAACGCCAAAGCCGGCCATGACAGCATCAGCGCGCATGGAGACATAGGAATGATGGCGGAAGGCCTCGCGTTTGTGGACCTGCGAGATGTGCACTTCGATCACCGGCCCCTCGAACGTGTTGAGAGCATCAAGGATCGCGACAGAGGTGTGCGTGTAAGCCGCCGGATTGATGATAATCCCTGCCGCTTTCTCACGGGCCTCATGGATCAGGTCAATGATCTCGCCCTCGTGGTTCGATTGAGCGAAGACAATATCGAGGTCAGCCTTCGTCGCTTCGGCGGCACACATGGCTTCGACATCCGCGAGCGTATCCGCACCGTAAATCTCCGGCTGGCGTTTCCCGAGAAGGTTCAGGTTCGGGCCGTTCAGGATGTAGAGTGTTTTGCTCATGGTGCGCCTCATGTGTATTTGCGGCGAAACTATCCGGTGACAGGGTTGCAGCGCAAGGCGTTGTGCCGCAAAAGACCGGCAAAGAGGCAAGAGGTTCCCATGACTGACGTGACACCGGAAAGCATCGAAGAATTTTTCACCCGCTCCAATGGCGACTATGTCTTTGCCCGTTGGGGGCGCCCGATTGCGCCGGTGGTTTTCGGCGTCGAGGAAGAGACACTCGTCACAGTCAAAAGTGCGATCGAGGCCTGCGTTGCGATCTCGGGGCATGAAATGGCCGAAACCGATCCGGAGCTTGGGACCAATCTGATGGTATTCTTCCTCTCCGATTGGGCGGAACTCCTCGATGTGCCGCACATGGGCGATCTCATTCCTGATCTGCAAAGCAAGGTTGCGACGCTTCAGGACCGCAATGCCCACCAGTATCGGGCGTTCCGGTTCGACGACAACGGCGCGATCAAGGCCTGTTTCACCTTCGTCCGTATGGGCGGAGCGATGGATGAGGTGCCTGCGGAGGTCATCGCATTGTCGCAGGCGGTGCAAGCGATGCTTCTGTGGTCGGACAAACAGTTCACGCAGGACAGTCCACTTGCCGTGACCGAAGAGGGCACGGTCATTCGTCCGGATGTCGCGAACCTGATGCGGGCAGCCTACGACCCGATGCTCCCCGTTGCGGCGCGCGATGCGTCCCATGCTTTGCGTCTCTATGCGCGTGTGATCGCTGGCTGAATGCGGGCATTTGTCGGACTTCCGTTGCCGGATGATTTGACGGATCGTCTGGAAGAGCTCGCTGCGGGGCTGCGTTTTGGTCGTGCCGTCCCTGCAGAGAATATGCATGTGACGCTGGCGTTTCTGGACGAACAGCCGGAAGACGTGCTCGCAGAACTTCATGCCGTCCTCGAGGAAGTTGAGTGTCCCGCTCCGACCATCAATATTGAGGGGCTTGGGCTTTTCGGCGGTGACAAGCCGAGGTTGCTGTTTGCGTCCGTGGAGCAAGGCACGGCTCTGAGTCATCTGCGCGAAAAGGTGCGAACTGCAGCCCGGTCCGCGGGGGTCACTCTCGCGCATAAGCGGTTTCGCCCCCACATCTCGCTCCGACGTTTTCAGCGCTTGGCGCCGACCGAACGGATGGAGCTGGACACCTTTCTGGCGGCAAGAGGTGCCTTCACATGGCCAGCCTTCGACGCCTCTGAAATGCAGCTTGTCCAGTCTACATTGAGCCACGATGGCGCGCATTATGATGCGCTTGCGACCTATCCGTTCGAAACCTAATCTGCGATGACCCAAGAGGACGATGAGATGACCCACGAGTTTCCAGTTCACGTGTATTACGAAGACACCGATCTCGCTGGGATCGTCTATTACGCGAACTACTTCAAATTCATCGAACGCGCTCGCACGGAATGGGTCCGTGATCTCGGCATTGATCAGGTCAAACTCAAGGAAGAGGATGGGGTCGTTTTTGCCGTTCGTCGGGTTGAAGCGGACTATCTCTCGCCCGCCAAGTTTGATGATGATTTGATTGTCGAGACCACTGTCGAGGCCATGACAGGCGCGCGCATTACGCTCAATCAGGTAGTGAAACGCGACGAGGAACGCCTGTTTGTGAGCCAAGTGACCCTCGTGGCGCTCACCGCAACCGGCCATCCGGCGCGTCTTCCGGCAATTCTCCGCCGAAAACTGCACTGAAAACGCACCAATTTTGTGATTTCACGCTTGCTTCACAGGTTAGTGTTGGCCTGTGCCCTGAGATTGAGGTAAATCTTAGGGTAATGAGAGCCGTGAAAACGCGGCCCGTTAGGCAAAAGAGCAGGTTTATGGACCACACAACACTTGGCATGGCGCAGGAGATCGATTTCTCCCTGCTGGCGCTATTCATGCGCGCAACGCTCACGGTGAAGATCGTGATGCTCCTTCTGATCGTGGCCTCGTTCTGGTCATGGTCGATCATCATTCAGAAATTCATCGCATTCAAAACGGCGCGCGCGACAGCGGCAGAGTTTGATCGTGCCTTCTGGTCCGGTGAACCGCTCGACGAATTGTATGACCAGATGCAAAATCGCCCGCTAACGGCTCCTGAACGGGTCTTTGCGGCGGGGATGACTGAGTGGCGGCGGTCCCATCGTGCGGATGGCGGGCTGATCGCAGGTGCGCAGTCGCGGATTGATCGCTCAATGGATGTGGCGATTGCGAAAGAAAGCGAAGAGATGACGAAAGGTCTCTCCTTCCTCGCAACGGTAGGCTCCACCGGCCCCTTCATCGGTCTTTTCGGCACGGTTTGGGGGATCAAGACGGCGTTTGAGGATATTGCCATGGCGCAGTCCACGAACCTCGCTGTTGTGGCGCCGGGGATCGCAGAGGCGCTTCTCGCGACCGCACTTGGTCTGTTGGCTGCTATTCCGGCGGTGATCTTCTACAACAAACTGAACGCGGACAGCGACCGCATCCTCGGGGGTTATGAGGCCTTCGCGGACGAATTCGCGACCATTCTCTCGCGCGAACTGGATAGCTGACATGGGCGCGGGTGTTGTTCAGAAATCGGGGGGAGGTGGCCGCAGAGGTCGCCGCCGTCGCCCCGCAGCGATGAGCGAGATCAACGTGACGCCGTTCGTCGACGTCATGCTCGTTTTGCTGATCATCTTTATGGTCGCTGCGCCAATGATGACGGTCGGTGTGCCGGTCGAATTGCCGGAGACCGCCGCGACCGCGCTCCCGCAAGAGGAAGAAGAGCCGCTCACCATCACGCTCACCGCCGATGGTCAGGTTCTGCTCATGGAAAACGAGACGCCTGAAACGGATCTGGTTGCCAAGCTTCAGGCGATTGCAGCCGAGCGCAATGATGACAAAGTCTTCCTGCGCGCGGATGGATCTGTGACCTATGAGCGCGTGGCTCAGGTGATGGGCGCACTGAATGCAGGCGGGTTCCGCTCTATCGGTCTCGTGACCGAGCAGGGTGGACCGCGTCTTGACGGTTCCGGTAACTGACGCACACCGAGGCAAAACGTGAACACGGGCCAATATATTTCTGCAGCGGGCCATCTGGGTCTGATTGCCTACGCGCTGTTCGGGGGGCTGTTCCTTCGTCCCGACGCGCCAGAGGCCGTGGCCGTGCAGGAAGTCGCGCTCATTTCCGAGAGCGAATATGCCGCTTTGGTGGAGCGCTCCACAGCTCCTGAAGACTTTGAGGAAGCACCGGTGGTGACCGCGCCAGAGAGCGAACTGCCGCCGGATGTGGTTCCGTCTGAAGAGGCGTCTGCGCCTGAACCGACACCTCAACCGCCCGCCGAGCCAGAGCCCGTGGTTGAACCAACGCCACCAGTCGCACCGCCTGAACCAGAGGTCTCTCTAGAAGACCCTGGCGCGAACCTTCCTGATGCAGCGGAGCCGACACCGCGACCGGTGCCACGTATCTCGGATCAGGTTGTGACAGCACCTGAGCCCACTCCCGAAATCGCAGAGGTCCCTCAAGAGGCGATCTCTGAAGAGGCCGAGACGCCTGAGATCGTCGAGGAGCAGACGGAAGAAGCCGCGCCGCAGGAAACGACGACGGAGATTGTCACAGAAGCCGAAAAGCCCGCAGGCATGACAAGCTCGCCGCGGCCTAAAACGCGTCCGAGCAATCTTGCCCAAGAAGCGGCCCAAGCACGAGAGCCTGTTGAACAACCTGAGCCACCTGTCACACCAGTTCCGGATGCGGCTGATGCCGTCGCCGAGGCTGCCGCCGCAGCAGCGGCTGCACTTGCGGCGGAAGCAACTGGCGCACCTGCCGCGCCGGAACGTCCGGCTGGACCTCCGCTCACTGCGGGGGAACGCGAAGGCATGCGCGTCGCGGTGTCCCAATGTTGGAATGTGGGGTCGATGTCGTCTGAGGCAATGCGAACTGTGATACGCGTTCGCATGTCGATGAATGAGGACGGAACACCCCAGATCGGCACAATTGAGTTGATTGACTTCGAAGGAGGTTCCCAGGCCTCCGCAGACCAAGCATTTGCCGTTGCGCGCCGAGCGATTATTCGCTGTGGCCAAAGCGGTTTCCCATTGCCCGTGGACAAATACGCCCATTGGCGCAACATCGAACTACGCTTCGATCCCGAACAGATGAGGTATAAATGAAACGCCTGAAGACACTCGCCTGCGCCCTCGCTGCGGCTCTGTCACTGGGTATGGCCGCGCCGGTCGCTGCACAGGACCCCGGTCCGCTGCGCCTCGACATTACGCGCGGTGTGATCGAACCCCTGCCTTTGGCCATCCCCGATTTCATCGCGGAAACGCCGCAGGTGGCCGAGTTCGCCCAGCAGATTTCCGACGTGATCGCGTCCGATCTCGTGGGGTCCGGTCTCTTCCGTGAAATTCCTCCGGCGGCTTACATTTCTCAAGTCACGAACTTTAGCGCACCGGTGTCCTACACCGACTGGAAGGCGATCAATGCGCAGGGCCTCGTGACGGGGGCGGTCACGCTGGATGCCGATGGCAACCTCATCGTGAAGTTCCGCGTGTTTGACGTATATTCGGAGGCCCCGCTCGGGTCAGGCCTGCAACTCGGCGGCTCCACCCAGAGCTGGCGCCGCATCGCGCACAAGGTTGCTGACGTTGTTTATTCGCGGATCACGGGTGAGGGCGGCTATTTTGACAGCCGCGTCGTCTTCGTGTCCCAAACCGGCCCGAAGAACGACCGCAAGAAGCGGCTCGCGGTGATGGATTACGATGGGGCGAACCTGCAATACCTTACGGACGACAGTTTCATCGTCTTCGCGCCGCGCTTTTCGCCGACCGGTGATCGCGTGCTCTACACTTCTTATGAGTCCGGCACGCCTCAGATCATGATGCTAGACGTCGGCACAGTGACCCGTACCCGTCTGCCTGTGCCTGCCGAAGCCGTGACCTTTGCGCCGCGGTTTTCTCCGGACGGCCGGTCCATCGTCTATTCTATGTCGACGGGCAGCAACACCGATCTCTATCGCATGGACATCGCGACGAGTCAGATTACCCGTCTGACGAACACGCCCGCGATTGAAACCGCGCCGAGCTTCTCTCCGGATGGATCGCAGATCGTCTTTGAATCCGACCGGTCCGGCACGCAGCAGCTTTACATCATGCCCGCTGCAGGTGGCGAAGCGCGTCGCATCTCCAACGGCAAGGGCCGATATGGCACGCCAGTCTGGTCTCCGCGCGGTGATTTGATCGCGTTCACGAAGCAGAACCAAGGCCGCTTCCACATTGGTGTGATGCGCACAGACGGCTCTGAAGAGCGCCTGTTGACGGCGTCCTTCCTTGATGAAGGTCCGAGTTGGGCGCCAAACGGGCGTGTGATCATGTTCACCCGTGAGAGCCAAGGCGCCGAGGGCGGCAGCGCGCTCTATTCCGTGGATATTACCGGGCGGAACCTTAAACGCGTCCCGACGACGGCGGGCGCGTCGGACCCTGCGTGGTCGCCGCTTCTGAAATAACTTTACCGGACGTGAGGCGCATATGTGTAACACGTCTGAGAAAAACGTGAAATTTGGCACTCTCCCCAACTCTGCGGGAGGGTGCTATAGTCCCCAAAAAGAGCAGTTCACGCGTTTGACGCAAAGGATGATCCAATGTCCAAATTTCTGACTACCAAATCCGCTCGCGCCGTTTTTCTTGTCGCAGCACTCGGCCTGACGGCCTGTACCAACCCGGGCCGTTTCGGTAACGGTAGCGGCGTCGGGGCCGATGGCGGCATGGCTGCGGGCTCAGTCAATGACCCAAGCTCGGTCGCTTATTTCAACCAGACCATCGGTGATCGCGTCCTCTTTGCGGTCGACCAATCGACGCTTTCTGATGATGCACGGATTGTCCTCATCGGTCAGGTGAACTGGCTCAAAGCCAACCCTGCCTACACGGCGATCATCGAAGGCCATGCCGACGAGCAGGGCACGCGCGATTACAACTTTGCGCTCTCCGCGCGCCGCGCCGCTGCGGTTCAGGAATTCCTGATCAGCCAAGGCATCGCTCCGAACCGCCTTAAGACCATTCCATACGGCAAAGAACGTCCTCTCGCAGTGTGTTCTGATGAAAGCTGCTATAGCCAGAACCGCCGTGCTGTGACTGTGCTCGCTGCGGGCGCAGGCGTCTAATCGATCAACGAGGGATAAGCGCCATGAAATCGACCTTTGCCGCATGTCTGCTTGCGTTCGGTCTGTCTGTTGGAGCGGCGGCTGCGCAGGACGCGCAAACGCTTGCCGACATCCGGCAGGAAGCAGCCGTTTTGTCGGTCGAACTCGCGAAGCTCAAACGCGAGTTGTCGACGACAGGTGCGCCGAATACCCAGATCATGGGGGCGGATACGCTTGAACGTGTCGATCTCATGGAGGCAGCCCTCACAAATCTCACAGCCAAGGTCGAAGCCATCGAATTCCGGATCGAGCGGGTCGTCGATGACGGCACCAATCAACTGGATGATCTGAATTTCCGGCTCTGTGAGTTGGAAACGGGCTGCGATATTGGCAATCTGCCGCCGCTCAAGCCGCTCGGAGGCGAGATGGGCGGGGCCATGGATGTGATCGTCACAGGGCCGGGTTCCGAACCGCCGATGGATGGCACAGCTGATCTCGCGATGACGGAGCAAATGGATTTCGATGCGGCGAAAGCGCTCTACGAAGAGGGCAATTACGCAGAATCCGCCGCCGCGTTCGAGATGTTCACGTCGACCTACACCGGTGGCTACCTGACGGGCGAGGCGCACTACATGCGGGGAGAGGCATATGCGGCGATGGGCCAGACGACGCAGGCCGCGCGCGCCTACCTCGACAGTTTTTCCGGCAGTCCGGAAGGCGACCGCGCGCCGGACGCATTGCTGAAGCTCGCGGGTTCGTTGGGGCAACTCGGACAAACGGAAAAAGCCTGCGTGATGTTCGGCGAAGTCGGCGCGCGTTTCCCAGGGTCTTTCGCCTCGCAACAGGCGCTCGTCGATGCGCAGAACCTCGGGTGTCAGTAAACGAGGGTGACTGCAATGGCGAAGGAAACCGGTGACACGGAAGGCCGCCGACCGGACACCCACGCCATGTTGCGCCATTTCGTTGGGACAGCTTTCGCTTTCGATAAGCCAGACAAGGTTGCGGTTGCTGTTTCTGGTGGCGGCGACTCGATGGCGTTGCTGCATCTCATGGCAGAGTGGGCCTCGGAGGAAGGCGTTCGGCTAAAAGTCGTGACGGTAAACCATGGTCTTCGATCTGAAGCTGCTGAAGAGGCTCGTTTCGTCGCAGAAGTTTCGAAACGTCTTCAACTACAGCACACCACGCTCAACTGGACAGGTTACACAGGCAGCGGGAATTTGCAGGATGCGGCCCGCCGCGCACGCTATCGTCTCATGGCGGATTGGGCGAAAGCGGAGGGGATTTCCACAATCGCTCTGGCGCACACGGCGGATGATCAGGCCGAGACATTCTTTATGCGCCTTGCACGCGCGTCCGGTATCGACGGGCTCACAGGGATGCAGCGTCGTCGTAGCGCGGAGGGAATCACATGGGTGCGGCCCTTGCTCCTACAGGAGCGGGCGGAACTCCGGGATTATCTGCGCGACATTCGCGAACCTTGGGTCGACGATCCGACGAATGATGATGAGGCCTATGAGCGTGTTCGCGTCCGCAAGGCTATGGTCGAGCTAAACAAACTCGGGATTGATATGCATGTGGTCGGACGGGTGATGGATCATCTCGGCCACGTCCGTTCGGCGCTCGATTTTGCGACTCACGATCACGCTCTTTCCTGCGTGCGCGAGGAAAAGGGCGATTTGATTATTGATCGGCGACGCTTTGCTGAAGCCGCACCGGAGATCAATCGTCGCCTCATCGCGCAGGCCCTGCGGTGGATTGCCTCTGCTGAGTATGGCCCGCGCGGGATGAAGCTTCAGGAATTTCTGTCCGCCATGATGCGCGGTCGTGATGCGACACTCCATGGGGTTCGCTTGCTCGGGGGGAAGGCCAGCTTTCGCCTCACGCGTGAATATGCCGCCGTGTCAAACACTCGAGTGCCCCTGGGTGAACTCTGGGATGGGCGATGGATTGTTGAAGGTTCTGAAAATATGGACTTTTACGTCCGTGCCTTGGGCGAAGACGGGCTTCTTCAGTTAGGCGAAAGACCCGAATCCGCGCCGCCGCGTGAGGTGCTCAAGGCCTCTCCAGCCGTATTTCAGGGGAATACGTTGATCTCGGCACCCTTGGCAGAACACGGTTTCGCGACGGCTCGCCTTATCCATCCTGAAAACGGGTTCTATACTTCGCTTTTATCGCATTGAACTCGGGGCGGGGATGCCTATTTTAGGTAGAAAGCTGCGCGTGGAGTCTCTCTGCGCGCCGAGACTATTTCGAGGAGATCCCCGTTGGGCAATGCGCGTAATCTCGCCTTCTGGCTCGTGCTCTTGATGTTGGTGCTGGCCCTGTTTCAGGTGCTGGGCGGCAACCAAAGCACGATGTCGTCTGAAGTCGTATCCTATTCCGAATTCATGTCGAAGGTTGACGACGGCACCGTCTCGTCAGTCGATATTGATGGCGAAAAGGTCTATTTCATTGGCGAGGACAGCCGCCGCAAATACACGATCAATCCGGGCGATGAGAGTCTTGTCTCTGAACTCCTCTCCAAAAATGTGACCGTCGAAGGACGTCCTCAGGAAGAAAGCGGCTTCATGCCCTTCCTGATCTCTTTCCTGCCGATCTTCCTGATCATCGGTGTGTGGATCTATTTCATGAACCGCATGCAGGGCGGCGGCAAAGGCGGGGCGATGGGCTTTGGCAAGTCGCGCGCAAAGCTGCTGACCGAAAAGCAGGGCCGTGTGACGTTTGACGACGTTGCCGGTATCGACGAGGCCAAAGAGGAACTCGAAGAAATCGTGGAATTCCTGCGCAACCCGCAGAAATTCTCCGCGCTTGGCGGCAAGATTCCAAAAGGCGCTCTGCTTGTTGGCCCTCCTGGCACCGGTAAAACCCTTTTGGCTCGTGCGATTGCGGGTGAAGCAGGCGTTCCGTTCTTCACGATCTCCGGTTCTGACTTCGTCGAAATGTTCGTCGGTGTCGGTGCATCGCGTGTGCGCGACATGTTCGAGCAGGCGAAAAAGAACGCACCGTGTATCGTCTTTATTGATGAGATCGACGCCGTCGGTCGTCACCGTGGCGCAGGCTATGGCGGTGGGAACGACGAGCGTGAACAAACGCTCAACCAGTTGCTCGTCGAGATGGACGGCTTTGAGGCCAACGAAGGCGTGATCATCGTCGCTGCGACCAACCGTCGTGACGTGCTTGACCCGGCCCTTCTGCGTCCTGGCCGCTTTGACCGTCAGGTCACTGTGCCGAACCCGGATATCAAAGGCCGTGAGAAAATCCTCAACGTGCACGCACGCAAAGTGCCGCTCGGCCCGAATGTGGACCTGCGTATCATCGCGCGCGGTACTCCAGGCTTCTCCGGTGCTGACCTCGCGAACCTTGTGAACGAAGCCGCACTTATGGCCGCTCGGATCGGTCGCCGCCAGGTGACGATGGACGATTTCGAACAGGCGAAAGACAAAGTGATGATGGGTGCGGAGCGCCGCTCCATGGTGCTGACGGATGAGCAGAAAGAGAAAACTGCCTATCACGAAGCTGGCCACGCGATTGTTGGTCTGAAACTGCCTAAATGCGATCCGGTCTATAAAGCGACGATCATTCCGCGCGGTGGTGCGCTTGGCATGGTGATGAGCCTGCCGGAGATGGACAAGCTTCAGATGTTCAAAGACGAAGCCCATCAGCGCATTGCAATGACGATGGCAGGTAAGGCCGCCGAAATCTTCAAATACGGTCCGGACGAAGTGTCCTCGGGACCGGTTGGAGACATTCAGCAGGCATCTCAACTCGCCCGTGCCATGGTTATGCGTTACGGCATGTCTGACAAAGTAGGTAACGTTGATTACGCAGAGGCCGCTGAAGGCTATCAGGGTAACACAACGGGCCTCTCTGTTTCGGCGCACACCAAAGAGCTGATCGAAGAAGAGGTGAAAACCTTTATCGAGGACGGCTACAATCAGGCCTACCAGATCATCTCCGAGAATGCGGATGAGTTCGAACGCCTCGCACAGGGTCTTCTCGAATACGAAACCTTGACGGGCGAAGAGATTAAACGGGTGATGGCCGGTGAGCCGCCGCATGGCGGCGATGATGACGGTGCATCAGGGACATCGGATGATGACACCGCGTCGATCACCGCGATCCCGAAAACAAAGAAGAAACCGAAATCTGATGGCGGAATGGAACCCACACCGTCGTCTTAATCGGATATGAATTCTGAAGGCCGTGCTCGTTTGAGTGCGGTCTTTTTTTGCAAGACTGAGGAGGAGGCTCATATGAGCGACTGGAGCCCAACGGATTATGCCCAATATTACGATCTGCGTCTTTTGCCGGCGCGCGACCTACTAACTGCGGTGGGAGATCTGCCCGAGGGGCGCATTCTTGATCTCGGGTGTGGCTCTGGCGGCGTCGGGCATCTGTTCAAAGAACAGTTCCCCGGGCGCACGATCGATGGCATCGAAAATTCGCCGGCCATGCGCGAAGCCGCGCAGGCAACTGGGGTTTATAATTCCGTCGAGGACGGCGATCTCGCAGCCCATGATCTCGGCACCGAGAATGCGTTGATCTTCACTAACGCGGCGCTGAACTGGGTGAAAGATCACCGCTCTGTTTTGCCGCGGATTGTCGAGCATCTCGTGCCAGGTGGCTGGTTCGCAATGCAGGTGCCGTCTCAACACGAAGCTCCGTCGCATGCGCTCGCACGCGACGTCGCGACTAAGATGGACCCTGAAGCATTCCCCGATGCGGACGCAAACTCGAATGTCCTGCCGCCGCGCAGTTATGCGAGCATGCTAGCACCTTTCGGTGACGTGCGTGTCTGGATGACGGAATACATGCAGGAACTCACCGCACCGTTCGGACATCCAGTTCGCCACTTCACACAGGCGACTTATCTGCGCCCGTATCTGAACCATTTCGAGGCTCAGGGACGTCTCGATGATTACGTGAAGGCCTATGAGACGGAACTCAATGCGGCCTATCCGATCAATCGGCAAGGTCAGGCGTGGTTCCCGTTCAAACGGCTCTTTGTGACGCTTCATAAGACCTAAGCGTCTGTAGGCTTTTCCCCGCGGGCGCTGCATGCTAAAGCGCCCGCAAGAGGAAGACCATGACGCTCAAACCACCTTCAGAAATTGCCACTATGGCTGATTTGCGCGTGCAGATCGATCAGATCGACCGCGACCTTATTGCACTGTTGGCGATACGCCAGTCCCACGTGGACCGCGCTGCCGAGCTCAAACCAAGCGAAGGCCTACCTGCGCGCATCGCAACGCGTGTGACCGATGTTTTGGACAAGGTCGAAGCTGCGGCAGATCGTTCCGGTTTTGATGCCGCTCTGGCCCGCGAGATGTGGGCTCTCATGATCGAAGAAATGATTGCGCGTGAGGAAAAAGTCCTCGGGCCCAGCAGCGAGGAGACGCAGCCATGACAGCACAGTTGATCGACGGAAAGGCATTTGCCGCCTCTGTTCGAGAGAAAGTCTCGACGCATGTGGCGCAGATCGCGGAAACGCACGGTGTGACTCCTGGGCTCGCTGTTGTGCTCGTTGGCGAGGACCCCGCGTCTGAGGTTTATGTGCGCTCGAAAGGTAAGCAAACCGTTGAAGTCGGGATGAATTCCTTTGAGTACAAGTTGTCCGCGGAGACGTCAGAGGAGGCGTTGCTCGAACTGATCGAAACGCTGAACGCAGATACGAGCGTCCACGGGATTCTTGTCCAGCTGCCTTTGCCTGCACATCTGAATGAAAGCCTCGTGATTAACGCGATTGATCCGGCAAAGGATGTGGACGGGTTCCACATTTCTAACGTGGGTCTGCTCGGGACGGGGCAGAAGTCGATGGTGCCTTGCACGCCGCTCGGCTGTCTCATGATGCTACGCGATTACCATGGATCACTGTCCGGCCTGAATGCCGTCGTCATTGGGCGTTCGAACATCGTCGGGAAACCGATGGCGCAACTTCTTCTTGGCGATAGCTGCACGGTGACGATCGCGCACTCGCGGACAAAAGACCTACCCGAGGTGGTGCGGCGTGCCGATATCGTTGTTGCTGCGGTGGGGCGTCCGCACTTTGTGCAGGGCGATTGGGTGAAACCGGGTGCAACCGTGATCGACGTCGGGATCAACCGAATCCCAGCGCCGGAGAAAGGCCTTCGCGACGATGGCAGTGTGAAAACCCGCCTTGTCGGGGACGTCGACTTTGATGCTGCTGTTTCTGTCGCTGGCGCGATTACGCCGGTGCCGGGAGGAGTTGGGCCGATGACGATTGCCTGCCTGCTCGCCAACACGCTGACCGCCTGCTGCCGTGCGCACGGGTTCGCGGAGCCCGAGGGGCTGACGGCCTAAACAGAAAATGGTTATACGGATGAAAGAGCCCCAGCGTCGTCCGCTGGGGCACTTTTCGTATCTTAGGTGTGTATCGCTTAGCTGATCGGCTTTAGCCCGCGCATGGCTTCACGGACGACTTCCGGCAAAGCGGTGTCTGCGCCTTCAGGGGCGGCATCCAAAGCGCATGTGACATCTTTAACAAGGATGCCAATTGTGTTGTCGTCCTGAAAGCCGTGATGTGCGAACTCGATTTGGTCAAACCGTGAGGTGAACCAGTTCTGCCCCGTCGCGGTGCCGATGAGGTTGAGGAGTTTTTGACGATCCACTCCGGTCTTGTCGGCCCAATCGAGCACGAGGCGCGACATAGCCGTATGTGAGGAACACAGCAGGTTGTTGAGCACTTTGCTTTGCATACCGTCGCCGAACCCGCCCATATGGTGAATGTTCGTGCCCATTGCTTCGAACATCGGCATGAGCGCAGCGACGTCCAGATCTGCCCCTCCGATCATGAAGGCCAGCGTTCCCTCGCGCGCGCCAACCTCCGCGCCCGACATGGGGGCATCGACCAATGCAATGTGATCTGGCACACGCGCCCGTAGAGCCCGCACGTAATTCGGCGAAAGGGTCGAGCAGATCACGACCGTCTTGAGCGATGCGGCGCGGGTTACAAAGCCTTGTGTACCAAAGAGCACTTCGTCGGTCTGGTCCGCATCCCGCACCACGGTGAAGAGCGTTTCTAGCCCGTCCGCAAACGCGTCCGCGTCCGAGGAGACAGGCAGGTTCGGGAAATCGCTCTCCGGCCGAATGTCAAAGCCTGTGGTCGAAATCCCCGATTTTAGCATGTTGGAAAGCATACCGCTTCCCATCCGGCCGACGCCTGCAAGGCCAAGTTTTGTCATGAATTTCCTCCCTTATCTCAAGGGAGGATGACCGGAAGATCGCCGTTTGCAAAGCCCTTCAATGCGGTTCCAATCTAGTGCGCGAACTCGCTCTCTGCGACGAACATGTTCGCCCAGGCGCGTTCGACCAGTTCAGGGGTCATGCGGTAGGGGATGCCCTCGAAGTCACAGACCGAAATCATCTGATCGATGAGGAAGGTCGGTTGATAGTTCGCGTAAACGTTATCGATTGTCGGGTATTTCTCTTTGAGGAGATAAACGAGCGCCTTTTCATCTAGAGCCATCTTCTTCTTTTTGGCGACCATCGCGAAAATCTTGAGGAAGCCCGCCTGATCGGGACCGTCGATCTTGATCTTGTAGAAAATACGACGGAGAGCCGCGGAGTCGAAGATCTTGTTCGGGTGGAAGTTGGTGGAGAAGAGGACCAAGGTATCAAAAGGCACCTCGAATTTCTCACCGGATTGCAGGGCGAGAATGTCCTTGCTCTCCTCGAGCGGGACAATCCAGCGGTTGACGAGCTTCTGCGGAGGTTCTTCCTGACGGCCAAGGTCGTCGACGATGAAGATGCCGCCGGTGGACTTCAACTGCAGAGGGGCCTGATATGTTCGCGCCGTGGGGTTGTAGACGAGGTCGAGCATGTCGAGCGACAATTCACCACCGGTGACAACCGAGGGGCGTTCGCAGCGCACATACCGGCGGTCAAACCGGTTAGCGGTTTTGCGAAGGGACGTCGTATCATCCTCTGCATCTTCTTTTTTTACGTGCATCAAAGGGTCATACACGGTGATAACGGAGCCGTTGTATTCAATCGCACGCGGCACATAGATCAGGTCGCCGAGGGCGTCGCGAATACCGTTCGAGATAGAGGACTTACCGTTGCCCGGCGGTCCGTACATCAGGATCGAGCGACCGGCACCGACGGCCGGCCCGAGCTGATTGATCAGATCCGGCGGCAAGATCAGGTGCCCCATTGCGCCGAGCAGAGCTTCGCGCGTAATTTTCATATTCCGCACAGATTGGCGTTTGACCTGCAATGCATAATCCTCAAGAGGAATAGGCATTGCGCCGTAATATTCCGACTGGCTCAGTGCATCGAGCGCACGCGATTTCCCGGTGTCGGACAGACGAAATCCCATCTCTGATCCTGCGCCAGCGTGCAGCGTGCCGGTCGCTTCTACCAGGCCTTGTTCTCGCGCGGAATCGATCAACACCTGCGTCACAGATACAGGAAGGCAGATCGCCTCGGACAAGCGGGACACCTGTTCGAGGTTTGTTCGGAACATTGTTTTCAGGAGGATGTCTCGCATCATCACGGAAGACAATCCGGTGTCCTCTGCGCGTCGCAAAGCGACAGGCGCGATTACATTTGGCGTTACTTCGACATTCATAGGTATGCTCTTTGATCTCTGGTGCTCTCCCGAATTCACGGCGGGAGACGCCCTTTCGCTCTCGCTCGCATTTTGCCGTAGGTCATTGTCAAAGGCCAACATTTTCCACGTCTACCTTTGCAAAGAAAACGGTTTGATCATAACCTTGCCGAAAAATGCACGAGGCGACGCAATGAACAGGGTATCCTCCCAAAAATATTCGGCTTATCTGGTCATCCTCATCGTCCTGATGGGCGGGGTCGGCATGGCGAAGGGGGGGCTCTACACCACGCGACATGAGGGTGATACGGCTCATATGGTCGAAATCATCCTGCGGATGTTGTCGGGCCAAACGCCGCACATTGATTTCTCGACGCCGATTGGAATTTTCGCTTTTGCTCCAGTTGCCTGGTTTTCGAAGATGGGCCTCGGAATCGGCCAGTCTTTTATCGCAGCCCAAATCTTCATTGCAGCCATCCTTGCTCCGATGGTTCTACGAGTCGCGACTTCCCGACTGAACGGATTGGCCTCGTGGGCGTTTGGGGTGGTCATCATGGGGATGGTGATGGCGCTCGTGCATGGCGAGGACTTCACTGCGCTCTCGGTCTCTATGTATTATAATCGCTGGGGCTGGGCCTGCGCCTTCATCGCCATTCTGCTCTCTGTGCTGCCGCCGCATGAGAACGCTAAGGCTCCCCGCCTTGACGGTATGATTGTCGGTGTCATGCTTGCAGCTCTGGCTCTCATAAAATCCACGTATTTTGTCGCATTCGTGATCCCTGTGGCGCTCGGGTTTCTTGTTCGAGGAGATAAGAAGGGCCTGGTCATCGGAATAGCGACGGGGCTGGGTGTCGCAGTTCTCACGATCATTCTCTGCGGCGTTGATTTCTTTCCCGCCTATATTCAGGACCTCCTATCTGTGACGCAGTCCGAGACGCGGGCCAAACCGGGCGTTGCCTTGATCGAAGTTCTCAATGGACCGCGGTTTTTGATTGCGACTTTGACCCTATTGATGTCGGTGATCGTTCTCCGCCAATCCGGAGAGGAACGTGCTGGTCTTCTGCTGCTACTTCTCGGGCCGGGGTTTGTTTACGTGACGTACCAGAACTTCGGCAACGATCCGAAATGGTTGATCCTGCTCGCACTGTTTCTCATCACACTTCGGCCCTCACGGGGCAGGCGTGTCCTCTTCAACGCGGATGCGCGAAATGCAATCGCCGCGCTGGCACTCGTGGCTTTCGCGCTGATTGCACCGTCGATGCAGAATATGTTCACGAGCCCCTTCCGTCATCTGGCCACGAGCCCCGACGGTTTCGCAGCCCAGTTTGCAGAGATTGAAGAGGTAAGTGACGTATTTGTCAGGACCGAGCGCACAGGAATGGTCCTCGCCCGTGTTGCGTTTGTGGATGAGCATCCCGAACTCGCGCCTTACACCGTTGAAGATGATATGTTTGAGCCAGTGACTTTCCTCGGTGAGACGCTACCGCGCTGCATGTTGATGGCCGGTGATTCTTCTCTGCACGGCTACATGGCCGACCGCCTCGCCGAACCGCCTTTCAATTTCCCGCCGGAAACACAATTCTTCGTCACCGACATTGCCTCTGCAATCTGGATTCTCGGTGGCTTCTCTCCCCTTCAGGGTGGCGCGCCGTGGTATTATTCCGGCACGCCGGGTCTCGAGAACGCGGATGCGATCATTGTGCCGACTTGCTCGCTTGATATGGAAATCGAACGCAATGCGCTTGCCGCAGTGGAGAGGGCGGGGCTGACACTACGCCCTCCACTGCGTGATCCGCTGATGCTGGTGTATCCGATCGTAAAAGATGCCGAGGCGGTCGTGAACTGACCGCCGGGCGTTTTACAAAAACGCAGCGAGTGCGAGATAGCTGACCATTGTGCCCGCGAGCGCGAGGCCCATCGGGAATTTCTTGTTATCCCAAGACACCCAGTCCGGTGTTGCCCGTCGCACCGCCGAAACAGTGCGCAGCGCGCGATGTGCAGCAAAGGCCGCGAGTAGGAACGCAGCAAAGAGTGTGAGGACAACACTGAGGTCGGCCAGCGGGATGAAAAGTGACATGGCCATCGCAAACTTCCCGTCGCCGGCGCCAACGCCGAGATACGCGTATGCGAACAGAGCTACGGGATACATGACGATGCCGTGAGAGATGCCCCAGAGATAGGTGTCGATTGGCAACAGGAATATCCCCATGAACAGATAGGTTCCGGCGAGGCCGAGAACCAAGTCGTTCGGGATTTTCATCCGCTTGAGATCGTGAAAGGCGGCGATGAAGGAAATCAGAGCCACAGGCCCCAAGAACCACAGCGCCGCCATTGCGGGCAATGTGAACATCAGCCGTTTGAAACGTTGGCTTCTAGAGCACGCAAGCTGCGCACAGCTGCCTCAAAGTGCTGCGGATGCGTGTCGATGGCTTCTTTGATCAATCCTGTGCCGATCGCGATATCACCAGCTTTCACTGCCGCAAGGCCGAGGGTGTAAAGCAGTTCTGCACGTTCGGTCTGGGTCATTTCCATGACCGGAAGATCGTATTTACCCTGCGCGCCCCGCGCGAGAACGAGGTTGTTCTTCGCTGTGAACATCTTCGGGTCATAGGTGACCGCTTGCGAGAAGAGACGCTCCGCGTCGCCGAATTCACCGCGTGTGAGCTTTGAGTAGCCCCAGTTGTTGAGCACGCTTGCGGGACGGGTCGTCAGCCCTGCTGCAGTCTCATAGAAACTATCGGATTTGTCCCATTCTTCGTTACTATCCGCGACCATCGCTTCGAGCCGATAGCGCTTGTAGGTTTCATGGGTTGGCGGCACGCTGTCGAGTTGCGCTTCAGCCGCATCCCAATCACCGGTGCGGATCAAAGCGTCCGCGTAATCGATGCGGTCATCTGCGGTGGACTCGGAATGTGCGATAACCGCTTTCCATGCCGTCACCGCGGCATCATTGTGCCCTCCCCGGATGAGGGATTTGGCAAGGCCGCGTTGAAGGTCGATGCGCTCGGGATCTTCGTTCAGAGAGCGCGTGAAATACGCGATGGCTTCATTCGGATCCGCAGCATTGAGCATGATGTCCGAGAGACCGCTTTCATCAATGGCGTTGACGGTGGTGTCGGCACGCCGCACGTCGCCAACGTTTTCCTCACAGGCCGATAGGGCCAGTGTGCCCGCCATAGCGAGCATAATCACACGAATATTGCGCATGGTGCCTGCACCTCGTTTTCTGCTCGGATCACGGGCTTTGCGCCTCTGTTGGATCCTATTGCCTCTATGTCCTTCACCGTTGTTCTTGCCGCGCCCGATTTTCAGGTCATTTGGCCTAGCGTGCGAGGATCTGATAGTCTCCAGTTCCGCGCCGCACCAAGGTGAAGCCGCTCGTATATTCTTCACTATACGTAGGATTTTCGAGTTTTGCGAGCGCCAAGCGCAGGTTTTCGCGAATTTCGGCAGATTGGCCACTATCGAGAGCGAACGCCGTTCTGAAGACCCGCTCAGCCTCGCCGTAGTCACCCTGTTCCATCAAAACGACGCCGAGATTGTTCCACGCTGGCACAAAGGTTTCATCCATCTCGATTGCAAGCCGAAGATCCTGCTCAGCCTGCCCGAGGCGTCCCAAGCGCAATTTCGCAGAACCGATCGCAGAGCGCGTATCGACAGTCATTCCTTCATGCGCTGCGGCTCTATAATAGGCCTTTAGGGCCAGCTCATACTCCTCGGCGGCCATGAGGCGATGCCCAACTGTGAGGCCATCGACAGAGACCTCGCTGGGGTCAACGCCCGGAGGCGCATAAGCCCCTCCATCCTCAAGCGGAGCGAGAACGCCATCATCCGCGCAAGCTGCGAGTAGGGAGGCACATACGGCAGTCAGAACGAGCGCGCGTCGGCTCAAGCGGGAAGGTTTGCCCACACCGGCACCTTTTCGTCAGAAGTTTCCGAGGAGGATGTAGATGTCATAAACCGACGGGCCGATCAGAATGATCAATAGCGGAGGCACGGTGAGCATCATTGTCGCCAGCGTCATCTTCGTAGGCAATTTGTTTGCCGTTTCCTCAGCGCGCATCACGCGTTTGTCACGCATTTCTGTCGCGTAGACACGCAACGCGTCGGCGATTGACGTGCCGAACTGTTGCGACTGGATGAGCACCGTCACAAACGACCCAACGTCTGTCACACCGCATCGCTCCGCCATATCCTTGAGAACGACGGTTTTGTCTTTACCTGCTTTGATCTCGTAGGAGACGATCTCGAATTCGTCGGCAAGCGAGGGAAAGCCCGCCCGTATTTCCTTTGCAACGCGAATGATCGCCTGATCCAGAGACTGACCCGCCTCCACACATACAAGCATGAGATCGAGCGCGTCAGGGAAGCCGTTCGTGATTTCCTCTTTACGGGTTTCGACGCGGCGCGTGACCCAATATTTGGGGAGCATGTACCCGATACAGGCGGGCAGGAGCACCGTCAGCACCAAGGACTTTGGTGTCATGTCCTCATTCTGCGATTTCAGGAGCGCAAAAACGAGGCCGCCGGCGAGAGCCAGAAGGCCGAGGGCGAACTGCGAAAAGTGGAATAGGCGAACGGCGTTTTTCGAACGATAGCCGGCCTGGATCATCTTGAGCTGGGCGGCTGAATACTCTTCCTCATCCTGAGGCTCGAGAAATGCAGAATATTTCTCTAGCTTTGCGCCCTTCTGTTCCTTCGTGCGCAAGCGGGCAGGTTTGACGGCGTTATCTTGTTGGGCCTTCTGCTCTTCTTTCAGACGGTCCATCGGATTGCGGCGCTTTTTAAGCAGTACCGGAAGAGTCACCAGAATAAGGATCGCACCGAGCGTCCCGATAAGGATCAGGGGGCCGAAGGGCCCGAGTTGTTCTCCGAGCAAGTTTTTGAATAAGTCCTGCATGTTCAAACCACCTCAGACCTTGATGTCGACGAGCGAGCGCATGACGAAAATGTTGACGGTGAGAAAGCCCGCGACAACCAGACATGCGGGGATAAACGCCGGGGTGTCTTTGACTGTGTCGTAGTAATTTGGCTTTGTCACAGAGATCATCAGCAGCGCCAGAAGCGGGAAGCCGGACAGGAAGTTTCCGGACCACTTCGCTTCAGCGGTGATGGCCTTCACGCGGCGGAAGAGTTTGAAGCGGGCGCGGATAACCTTCGCAAGACCGTCGAGCACCTCGGCGAGGTTACCACCGGATTGCTGCTGGATCGTCACGGCAACCGCGAGGAAGCGCAAATCCTGCATGTCGAGACGTTCGGCCATATCTTTGAGCGCTTCGCCGACGTCTCGGCCATAGGCGCTTTCGTCAGCAATCACACCCATTTCGGTTCCGAGCGGATCGGGGACCTCTTTCGACACGATGTTGAGCGCATTGGAAAACGGGTGCCCGACGCGCAAAGAACGCACCATGAGTTCCACGGCGTCCGGCAGCTGCTCTTCGATGAGCGCAAGGCGTTTCTTGGCGGTCGATTGAATCCAGACGTAAACGGCCCCCACACCCATCGCGATGGACACAATGAAGCGGATCGGTGGAGACGCGGAGGTGCCCACAGAGAGGCCGATAAACGCCACGAGCGAGAGCACCCCCATCACCATGATCAACTGGGCAGGAGAAAACGCGATATTCGCTTTCTGAGCTTTCTCGGCCAAGATGGAGTAAAGGGGGATTTGGCGCGATTTGAGGTGCTGGCTCATCTCTTTGCGCAGCTGGTTCAGGACCTCTTCGCGATTGCCCGACCCCTTTTCAAGAAGCTCGTACCGCCTGTTGACTTTAGAGTTCAACGAGATGGATTTGCCGAATACCGTTAGGTAGATGCCTTGCACCAGCAAAAGCACAGCGACAAACACAATGCCGTAAATCACCGGTTCCATTGAGATGATCATGGCTGAAATCCTTAGCGTGGGTTGGTCGGTTCAAAGAGGGAGGGCGGTAGGTCATAGCCCCACATACGGAAGCGTTCGGAATAGTGGCTGCGGACGCCTGTTGCCGTAAAGTGGCCGATGATCTTGTTGTCTGGCGTGAGGCCCGTGCGTTGGTAGCGGAAGACCTCCTGCATGGAGATCACTTCACCTTCCATGCCCGTGATTTCCGTAATCGAGACCATGCGACGCGAACCATCCTGAAGGCGCGAGGCCTGAACAATGAGGTTCACAGCCGAAGAGATCTGGGAGCGGACAGCC
The DNA here is from genome assembly GCF_020165855.1 of Celeribacter litoreus. Lineage (GTDB taxonomy): Bacteria > Pseudomonadota > Alphaproteobacteria > Rhodobacterales > Rhodobacteraceae > Celeribacter > Celeribacter litoreus. The sequence goes on from NZ_JAIUFY010000011.1 coordinate 135,818, forward strand.
TTGAGTGGCATTTCGATACCAGCCATGGCGACCATGTTCTCAAGACGGCTGACGCCGTCACGTGCGGAGTTGGCGTGGATCGTGGTCATGGAACCGTCGTGGCCGGTGTTCATGGCCTGCAGCATGTCGATAACCTCTTCACCGCGGGTCTCCCCTACGATGATGCGATCAGGGCGCATACGCAGTGCGTTGCGCAGACAGTCGCGCTGGGTGACGGCGCCTTTGCCCTCTACGTTGGCGGGCTTGCTTTCCATTCGTCCCACGTGCGTCTGCTGGAGCTGAAGTTCCGCTGTATCCTCAATCGTCAGAATGCGTTCGTCATTGTCGATGAAGGAGGACAATGCATTGAGCGTCGTCGTTTTGCCGGAACCGGTACCACCAGACACGATCACGTTGAGACGCGTGGACACAGCGGCCTGAAGATAGGCTGCCATCTCTTCCGTGAACGCACCAAAACGGACGAGATCGTCAATGCCGAGTTTTTCTTTTTTGAATTTACGAATGGACACCAGAGAGCCGTCCACAGCGACCGGCGGCACCATCGCGTTGAAACGCGAACCGTCGGCGAGGCGGGCGTCGACGTAAGGGTTGGATTCATCGACGCGGCGGCCAACGGCGGACACGATCTTGTCGATGATGCGCAGCAGGTGTTTTTCGTCTTTGAAGGTGATGTCGCTCAGTTGCAGTTTGCCGGCGCGCTCCACAAAGATTTGTTGCGGCCCGTTCACGAGAATATCGTTGACCGACTCATCTTGCAGGAGCGGTTCAAGAGGACCGAGGCCGCGGACCTCGTCGTAAAGTTCCTGGTTGAGAGCGACACGCTCTTCCCGGTTAAGAACCAGCCCCTGATCGGACAGAAATTCTGTCGTGATGTCCGAGATCTCGGACTTGAGATCTTTTTCCGTCGCAGTTTCGAGAGCCGCGAGGTTCAGGTCTTCGAGGAGACGTTTGTGCATCTCGACCTTGATGTCGCTGAGGCGCTCCTTGCGGCGGCGTTCCTTATCGACGGGGGCGACCTGAGCAGGACGGCGCGCCTCGACGCGCTTCGCAGTCGGCTCTGGCGCGGGTTTTTCCGCTATCGGCGCCGCCGGTGCGTCCGGTTTCGGTGCTGGTTTGGCTGCGGCGTCAGCTGCAGTTTTGGTGTCACGTGCGTCCGTTTTCTTATATCTCGAAAACATTTACGGTGTCCCTTATGAGAGCCAATCTCTACTGAGCTGCTTCGAGCTGCTCGTGGTGGCGGGCATGAATTGAAGTCGCCAGTTTCTGAATTTCTTTACACATCGGATTTTTAGGAGCTTCGATCCCGAGCGGAACGCCTTGGTCGCACGCCTCGCGCACCGCCTTGCCTCCGTCGGGGAATTGCACATCAATCGCAATCTCCAAATTCTCTGCCATCCGTTTGGTGCGGGCTTTGGCCGTGAGGTCCATCCCCTTCGGGGCGTAATTCAAGAGGAAACGATATTTGTCGAACGGTAGCTCTTCGGCTTTGAGCGCATTGCGGATGCGAAGAATGTTTTGAGCGGACCGCAGATCAAGTGTGATAGGCGCAAAATAGAACTCAGCGGCTGTGAGGACAGTTTCGGTCCAGCTGACAAGCGTGCTCGGCATATCGATGACAACGTAGTCGAAATGTTTGCGCGCCATGTCGAGAATGCGTTCGACATCTGCTGGCTCGATAATGTCGAGCGGCAAAATTTCCGGCGGAGAGGTCAGAACCGACAGTTTGTCGTGAAAATTCATCAACGCGCCCTTGAAGCTATCGTCGTCCATGATCTCGGTTGCGGACAACAGTTCATACACGGCTTCGCGGCGTGGCATGTCGAGGTAGGTTGAGACAGCGCCAAACTGCAGGTTGAAATCCATCAGGATCACGCGCGGCTGAGGGCCCTTCTTTTCAACGTTGGCGAGTTCCCATGCGAGGTTCACGGCGATAGTCGTCGCGCCGGCACCGCCAGCAACTGACTGAACCGGCAGCACGATCCCATTTGCGCCACCGCCTGCCGAGCCGCCATGGGCGCCGGCCGAGGCAGCGACCTCGACAGCGGGCGCATTGGCCTGCTTTTCCAGTCGCTCGATGGCCTCATGGAGTGCGTTTTCAGGAAGGGGGTAGGGGATGAAGTCTTCTGCGCCGAGCTGAAGTAACCGGTGCAGCGCCATCGGGGACACTTCGTTCGCGATAACGATGACTTTTACATTCTGTGCCTTCGCCGCGTTGATCAGATCGACAACGCCATCGAGCACGGCCTCGTCTTCATGGTCGAGTGCAATGGCAACGAACTTCAGCCCGCGGCTTTCTGGTTGGCGGAAGAATAGTTTTGCGTCGTCAAAAGAAAGATCGCCCCAAGACTCGCCGAGTTCGGTCTCCATGTCTTCGATCAACAGATCGAAATTCTGCACATCTCGACTCACGGTGCATGCCACCAATGGCGCCGGTTCATTGTGTGACAGAGTTTCACTCGTCATGGTTCGTTTGTCCTTTTTATCATACACCAGTCCTCCCATTGGCCCTGCCGGCCCGAAAGGGGACAGCACAGCCTGCGAATCCTTAGCGCATTCTACCCGACTTGGTTTTGGGCACACTGCTCCGATGAGGCTCCTATGGAGCCCGGGAGCTGGTGCGCCATTGGGGCTGAACCAGCGAACTCATTCCTAAACTTCGGACGATATTATCAATCCGGGACGATTTCTCTAGCGCCAAAATTCACGAGATCAGACGGCGCAGTTGCACTCGCAATATATTCTCTGTGAATGATTTCTGCATAGCGTGCATCCATCACCAGTTGCTCGTTTTCAACGAACCCTGACACTTCGGTCACAGTGCGACGGTTCTGGCGCTCGGGCTCCTGAGTCACGATCAGAGGCTGTGTTTCGCCATAGGAAACAAGGGCTTCCAAGCGCGACTTCGAAATTCCGTTGCGCGCCAATTCATTCACAACTGCGTTTGCACGTTTCAGTCCGAGTGACTTGTTGTAGGCGTCTGAGCCCACGAGGTCGGTGTGGCCGTAAACACGGAAGCGCACTTCAGGGAACTGCGCCATGAACTGGGCCTGCTTGCGAATCGAGTCGCGTGCAACGCCGTCGAGAATCGCAGAGTTGAATTCGAAGTTCACGGTTGCAGGGACTTCTTCAACGAAGCGGTTGTTGAAGTCGACCACATAGGACAGCTGTCCGGTCTGCACGAGGGTGTTGTTCATCGTGGAGTTGCCGAAGGTGCCAGCGTCGAGGTAGCCGCCTGCCTCCTGGTACCAGGACGAGAAAATCTTCTGGTCGGAACATGCGCCGAGAGACAACAGGGCTGATGCTGCGAGCGTTAGTTTCAATGTGCTGCGCATGGTCTTACTCCATCACGTATCCGTAGGACCCGGAGAAGTCCTGTTTAGCAACTTCTGCGGCGGTCCCTTTCGGAGCACGCTCTGTGCCGCCGTAGGTTCTGCCGAAGAGGAACAATTCGCTCTCGGTCGGGATCTTCACCCGATCCGTCGGCAGCGCCAGCGCGAGACCATTCGTCGGGGAGACCAGGTGCGGGGTGACGATGATCACGAGTTCGGACTGACGACGTGAGTAGTCGGTCGAGCGGAAGAGGGAGCCGAGCACAGGGATATCACCGAGCCACGGAACCTGACCGACGAGATCTTCGAAGTCATCCTGGAGAAGACCAGCGATTGCAAAGCTCTGGCCATCACGCAGCTCTACCGTTGTAGAGGCTTCGCGGCGTCTGAAGGAGTTGAGCGTAAAGCCGTCCACAGAATAGTTCACGGTCGAGTCCACGCCGGAAACGGAGGCGCGCAGCTCGAGGTTGATCTGTTCGCCATTCACGACACGCGGAATGAACTCAAGCTCCACGCCGAATGGTTTGTAATCAATGTAGATGCCGTCGCTGCTCGAAACCGGGATCGGGTATTCGCCACCAGCAAGAAACTTTGCCTGCTGGCCGGAGAGGGCAGTGAGGTTTGGTTCGGACAGGGTGCGGACGAGACCTTTTTCTTCCATCGCCTCGAGCAAGATGGACACTTCAGTCGAGCCGATGCCCGCGCCAAGCTTGATCGCACCAAGCGCGCCGTCCCGAGTCTCGATGGTCCCGCCTTGAGAGTTGTCGCCGGAAAGGAACGTGCCGGTTTCGCCAGCGCTCCAGTTCACCGCATTGCCATTCGAGTCATAGCTCGTCGGACCTGTTACCGCGAGCGAGCTCGACAGGTCTTTCGATACAGAGCGCGACATCTCGGCAAAGCGGACCTTCAGCATGACCTGCTGTGTGCCGCCAATGTTCAAAAGATTGGATACGCGACCCGGGGCATACCGCTCGGCGAGTTCTACAGCGCGTTCCATCATCGTAATCGAGGAAATGACACCGGAAAGCACGATGCCGTCATTCGCGGTCCGCACTTCGATGTTCTCACCCGGCATGATCTGCCGCAGGCGTTCTTTGAACTCTGTAATGTCGGGGGTCACCTGAATCTGGACGTTGGTGATCAGCGTTCCATCAGGCGCCAGGAGCGTCATCGTTGTCAGGCCTGGAGTGCGGCCCAAGACATAGATCGAGCGATCCGAAAGTGTGGAGATATCTGCGATTTCCGCATTTGCGACGGAAATCTCTGCGAAGGGCTCGTCACTTTCGACGACCACTGCGCGGTTCATGGGAACATTCAAAACGCCCGACGGAGAGCCGGTCAACACACGAAGTTTCTCAGCGTGCGCCCCGGTCGGGACGGCGCCAAGAACGGCGAACCCTACGAGGGCTGCCTTGACGAAATTCAACATTTTCATGTGACCCTGCCTCTATCGATCACGCCTCAGGATTGGACTCTTCAAGGTCCGATTGTGGCGAGGATGCGTCAAATTCGCTTTTTTTGCAACTATCAATGTGTTGGTGGATTTGGGTGATGTGGATAAGTCACAGATTTAAAGACACTCCATCCTTCGTATCGGCAAAAATAAAAGACGGCCGAATCTTGCGGCCGCCTTGTCATTTTCGAACCAAGTCGCGCGTTAATCAGAGCAGGGGATCGGCGTGTCGATGATCTCGCCGCCTTTCCGAGTGCGGATTGTGCAAACGCGGGGGGCCTGCGGCGTGAGGATGACTTCCTCTTCTTGCTGGACGATGCCGAAAAGGGTTTCCTGATCAACTTGGACAGCATCAACAACTGTGTCATCGCCGCGACCCACGAGCGCGAGCGACAGGCGGCCCGAGCTTTGCGCCGTCGCAAGTCCCGCGACCTGCGTTGGCGTGGCTTCAACAGTCACTGTTCGCGCAATCGTTGAAGACTGACGGTCTGCATCAGAAGACTGGTCAACCGCAATAAGGCTCATTGCGGGGAGAAGTAGTCGCGTCACTTCGGAGGCCGATCCCGGAAGGCGACCGGTCCAGTAGACATCCACACGGTCTCCAGGCCTCAACAGGCCGGAAACGCCGCTCGAGACATCCACACGTATGGCAAACGCGCGCATACCTTTAGAGAGGCGGAATGCAACACCCGCAGTCTCACCTGGGAGTGAAACCTTGATGCCCATGAGCGGCTCCATCGGTTCCATCGTGCGGCGTGCCACGCGTTGAACATCTGGACCATCAGGAAAAAGTTGCTCTTCGGCAAAGAACGGTTGTTCAGGCACAGCTTCAACGGGCCATTTTACCTTTTTCACCATTTCCGGAGTGATCGGCTGTCCGTAGGCAATCCGCACAGCGGCGACATAGATTTCAGCGGTGTCGACTGCTTGCGCCCGAAGGGACTGTTCTCGGTCCTGATAGGTTGCAAGATAGCCGCGCGTCATATGAACGGCGAATCCTGCAAGCGCGACGCCGATGATCAGCACCAATCCAAAAACTATTCGCATTCCTTGTTCCTTTTGCTGGAGGTGGGTGCCTCAAAGAAGCACTCACCAATCGCGTCAGTGGTCAACTTGAGTCCGAAATAAGGCAATTTGGTGTTCATGCCTCACGTCATTTAAAAATTTCTTCTCATTTGGCAACAAAAGGCCCGAATCGATAGCTCTGTTTACCGCCCGGAGCCGAGTTGGACAAAAGTCAGAAGTCTCCACGACTTCTCTCACAAAAAAACCGCGCTTCGCAAGGCGAAGCGCGGTCACATCTTTTTTTCGGCCTTACGCCTGACTGGATCAGTATGCGATCACAGTGCGGGAGGTCAGGTCGGAGGAGATGGTGGAGCCGAGAGACTTGGTACCGTTGGAAACGGTGGTCAGAACGGCGATGCCGAGGCCCACAACAGCAGAGGTCAGAACAACCCAGTCAACGGTCACAGCACCGTCTTCGTCGCGGGAGAATTTGTTGGCGAGTTTAAAGAATTTCATGTCTTTTCTCCAGTGAAGCGCTAGCGATTAGTAAGCGATAACGGTGCGGGACGTCAGGTCGGACGAGATGGTGGAGCCGAGGGATTTCGTACCGTTGGACACGGTGGTCAGAACGGCGATGCCAAGGCCCACAACAGCAGAGGTCAGAACAACCCAGTCAACGGTCACAGCACCGTCTTCGTCGCGGGAGAATTTGTTAGACAGTTTGAAGAATTTCATTGGTTATCCCTCCAGAGGATATTTTCAGCACAGTTTCCACGTAATGGCGATTTGGAGCAGCGGCCTTTCCACAGGGCCTTTCGTCGCTCTTCTCGCCGTCGATTAGGTTAATTAGCCGCTGAACTGGGGCAAGATTTAGGCAGCATTGGTACGATTTTGGAAACGGAAGGAAATCGGGGGCGTTTTAAAATAAATTATTGATAAAAATGAATAAATATTTTGATCAAATTGTTGAGCGAAAATCATGTTGATAATTTGAAAGCGCTTTCATGCTTAAAAAAGACCCCGAATTGAGTCGTGATACTGGCCGGATCATCGAATTTTTGACAAAATGACGACAAATAAGCGGAAAATCCGCTGCAATCATGAGCAGTTTTAAAATGATTCTATTAACCATCTGGGCGAGTGCGACACGGACCGCTGCGAGAATCGCGATGATTCTCGGAGTATTAACTCTTCCGGGATACGCAGAAGACGGAACGGATCCGCCTCCTTGGCCGGAGGTGCGCCCGAAGCGGATCGGAGTTCCGACGGGACAGGCGGGCAATCTCATCGACATTCAAATCAGGCCCGGATCGAAAACAGTGAAAGCGCCTGCTGCCGAGGAAGCTGAAACGCCGGCGCAGGTGGATTTGCTCGACTGGTATTGGAATGCAGTTCCGCACGACCTGAGTGGTGCGGGGCCTGAGAGGTTTCCGGCCGCGATCGCTGCTCTCGATCTTGATCCCGGGGGTGCCATCCCGCGCCCGACTTTTCAGCAAATCACCGATCTCGCAAATCTGTATGGGCCGACGCTCCTGTTGAATTCGGTCGGAACTCAGGTCAGCCCCGCGCTTGCGCTCGCAGTGATCGCGGTCGAGTCCGCTGGTGATGTCGCGGCAGAGAGCAGCGCAGGCGCGAGAGGTCTCATGCAGTTGATGCCCGCGACTGCGGAACGCTTCGGGGTCGATGCGACGATCCCGGAAGAGAACATTCGAGGCGGGATCACCTATCTCGATTGGCTTCTGACAGAGTTCAACGGGGATCTCGCATTGGCTCTCGCGGGATATAACGCTGGCGAGAATGCCGTGAAATCCGCGGGCGGCGCGCCGCTTTTTGCCGAGACGCGCCTTTATGTGCCGAAGGTCATGGCGGCGTGGCAGATCACTAAAGATCTTTGCATCACACCACCGGATATCTATTCGGACGGCTGCGTCTTCGCAACGAACGCCCTGCGCGCCAAGAATTGAAAAGGGGGCGTCATTTGGCCCCCTCTGCCTTTTGCGTGATGCAAATACTCAGATCGACATCTTCTTGAAAACCATTTCCGGAATATGCCGGATGATCAACATGATGTAGCGCCAGAAGAACGGCGTGTAGATCACGTTCCGCTTTTTCTCCACGGCTTTGAGGATGTCTTTTGCGACGTCATCCGGTGAGGCCACGAGGAACATGCCTTCGATCCCCCACGTCATTGCTGTGTCTACGAACCCCGGTTTGACTGTGACCACATGCCCCCCGGCGCGGGTTAGTCTGTTCCGCAATCCGGAAAGATAGGTCGCAAAGCCCGCTTTTGCCGAGCCATAGACATAGTTCCCGATCCGCCCTCTGTCGCCCGCGACAGAGGTGACGCCGACGACTGTCCCCATTCCGCGTTCTTCCATGAGGGGGGCGAGCATGGACAGGAACGTGGCCGGTCCGGTGTGGCTGTCCTGAATGACACCTGCAACGAGGGTCGGGTCCGCATCAATCGCGGATTGCTCGGGCATGGACCCAACGAAAACGGCGCAATTGATTTCGCCTGCCTGCGCACGTGCTGTTTCGATGATCGGCGCAAAGGTGTCCGTATCTCGGGCGTCGAACTTTAGTGCCACTGCCTCCGATGCTCCTCGCGCGCGCGCATCCGCCGCCGTGGCTTCCAGATCGACGATGTCGCGGCCGCAGAGGAGAAGCGTCGCGCCCTCTTTCGCCAATCTGCGTGTCATAGCGCGCGACATTGAAGACGTCGCGCCAAGGATGATCCATGTCTTATGCATCTGCAGCCTCCCGAAGTTTCAGGCGTTTCACGAGATCGGTGGATAGGGCTCCGTTCGGGTCGACTTTTGAGGTGGCCGTCTGCCACTTCTCCAGATCCGGATACATTCCCTCAAGCTGATCTGCGCGGGCGAGGCTGTCTTTCGCAAAATAGATCCGACCATCCGCCAGCCGCGTCCTGTCGATCAGGTCCGTGATCAGGTCAGATGCGTCCTGTCGGTTCGGGAAATCAACGGCGAGTGTGTAGCCCGCCATGGGAAACGACAGGTAGCCCGTTCCTGCGGCCCCTGTCTTTTTGAGCACGGCGAGGGGTGAGGCGAGGCGGGATGCAGCGATCTGGTCGAGCATCTCGCGCAGCACGTCTGCGTTTTCCGCCGGGACAACGCATTGAAATTGGTGGAATCCCTGTTTGCCGTAGAGTTTGTTCCACTCGAGGATCGCGTCGAGCGGGAAGAGCACTTTAGAGATCGGCTTGACCGAAGAGCGTCCGTTCTCCGGCACACGATTGAAATAGGCCGTGTTGAACGCGCGCACGACCGGGGCGGAAAGCGCCCAGCGGGGGGCATTCAGCGGCACGGATTTCGAGGTGTCATCGCGTTCTGCGACACCCGACACGACTTCGCTCTCCTCAAAGATGCCGCGTCCGAGCGCGTCGCCACGTGCCGTGGCGTCGACCCAACCCACTGTGTATGGCGCTTTGCTCTCGTCAAAGGCACTCAGAAACGCGTTGAAGTTCGCTATCCGCCGCTCGCGCAGTTGCATCACTTCACCGGCGCATGGGATCAGCTGAATTTTCGCCCGCGCGATGATACCGGTTTGCCCGAGGCCCCCGATGGTCGCCCTCCATGTCGCGCCGCTTTTCGGCGTGATCGTTTTTTCGCCGCGGGCGTGGATCAGAGTGATCTCGGTGACATGCGCGCCGAATGTTCCGACCTCATGGTGGTTCTTGCCATGCACATCGTTGGCGATGCAGCCGCCAATTGTCGCATAGCCAGTGCCGGGCATCACCGGCGGCAACCAACCCCGCGGTGCGCAGGCGCGGGCGAGATCACCGATCAAAAGACCTCCCTCGACATGAACGATGCCGGTCTGAGAATCAAGCGCGAGGACACGATCCAGCCGCGTCATATCGTAAGCATGGGCCCCGTCGCGCAAGGCAACATCACCGTATGACCGACGTTGGCCATGGGCGGGGGCGAGTGTTTCACTCGCCTGCCGGATCAACGCGGCTTGGCGTTCTGGGCGTGCAACAGGGCCGGTCGCAGACTGCGCGCGGCCCCATCCTGAGTAGGAAATATTATTCCAGGTCATGTTGGACCTTCTTTGAGTGACGTTCCGCGACTGGAAAGACCGCAAGGCCGATCAGGATCGCGAACCAGAGGGTTGTCAGGCGGATGATGGCGGTGGCAGGCACAGACATGGCGAGAGGCACGCCTTCGAGCGAGAGAAGCGCGATCATTGCCGCTTCGGCGCCGCCAACGCCACCGGGGGCGCCCGTGAGTCCACCCGCGAGCGTAGAAAAGAGGAAGATCGCGATGGCTGTGCTCATCGTCGTCTCAGCCCCCATCCAATGAAGGAGGAGATAGAAGGCGACCCCTTCAGCGAGCCATCCGAAGAGAGCCAGAACCGATCCTTTGAAGAGTGCGCCACCTTTTGAAAACGGTTCGAGTGCTCGCGCTGCGCGGCGGACACGCGCGAAAAGGCGCGGGAGCCGTCCAGTCAGGCGATGGCCGAGTTTCGCGACCGAAGCCAGCAGTTGAGGACGGGTCGCGACGAACGCTGCGAGGAGCGCCAAGATGACGACAGGAAATCCGCCCGATATTTCCGTGCTGGACAATAGCAGGGCAGCGCCCATCAGGATCGCCATTGCGGCAAGGTCGGAGGCACGATCCACGAGAACGAGGGGTGCGGAGCGTTCGAATGCCGTCCCTGTCTCTCGCGCGATCCAGCGCATCCGGACGAGTTCCCCGACGCGTCCCGGTGTGACCGTCATGGCGAAGCCGCCAAGGAAGTGAATAAAGTTGGTGAGTAGGGGCAATTTCAGCCCAAGGTGCCCCGAGAACAGGTGCCAGCGCAGCCCGCGCAATCCGTAGTTCGCGAGCGAAAGAAGAAGAAGCAAGACGACCTGAAGTGCTGAGAGCTTTGCGATCTGATCGAGCGTTTCTTGCCAGCCCGTCGCGGCGGCGGCCCCGATCAGGCCGATGATCACAAGCGCCAAGAGACCGAGCAGCACGAACCGGTCACGCCCGCTCGCGGAGCGTTTGACGGTCTGTAGGGGTGTCTGCTCAAGTTGCATCGTCATCTACGGCTTTCGGGCGCGGGCCTGTTCTACGAGTCTTTAGAAAACAACTACGGCGACAATATGAATTCGTTTCATCATGGCGCGTTTCACAGGAGCCGGAAACAACAATGCGGCCCTGTGACAGAGCCGCATTGTGTGACGATTATTCGTGTCGAAATCAACCGATGATTGTCGCCTCGGTTGCGGCCTTGATGTCGTCTTCGGTGATACCGTCGGCGCACTCGAGAATCTTGAGACCGCCTTCGACCACATCAAGCACACCGAGGTTAGTGATCACGCGGTCTACGACTCCTTGACCCGTGAGGGGCAGGGTGCACTCTTTTAGGAGCTTGGATTCACCATGTTTATTGGTGTGATCCATCACCACGACCACGCGGCCAACGCCCGCGACGAGATCCATCGCGCCGCCCATGCCCTTGACGAGTTTGCCGGGGATCATCCAGTTCGCCAGATCGCCTTTCTCATCGACTTCCATTGCGCCGAGGATCGCCATGGCGATCTTGCCGCCACGGATCATGCCGAAGGACGTTGCGCTGTCGAAATAGGCGGTGTTCGGGACCTCGGTGATCGTCTGTTTGCCTGCGTTGATTAGATCCGGATCTTCGTCGCCTTCATACGGAAACGGCCCCATGCCGAGCATGCCGTTTTCCGATTGCAGCGTGACGGTCACGCCCTCGGGGATGAAGTTCGGAACGAGCGTCGGAATGCCGATCCCGAGATTCACATAGGTGCCGTCTTCAAGCTCTTGCGCGGCGCGCGCCGCCATTTGGTTGCGATCCCAGCCTTTTTTCACGTCGGCCATGTCTTTCTCCTCCTATCAGGATAATCCTGTCTCATGTTCTTCCGCCTCTGCGATTGGCAGAGGTCGAATCTCCAATTTCGTTTCGGCATAGGCGCAGAAGACCTGCCAGCCATAGTCCGCATTCATGTGTCGGTTGTCGACCTCGTCGTCCGGCACTCCGGCCGACGAAGGTTGCCGCGAAAAATGATCTTGTGTCGTCAGGAAGGTCTCGCGCGTTTCGAGCGGCTGCGGGACCAAGTCGAGGCGCGCTGCTGCCATTTCTGCCGCGATAATCTCTTCGTACTTAAGCCCCCACGTGACACCCGTCTCTTTGCGCAGGACGGCTTTCAAGGCCTTCTCCTGAGCGGGCCCCTTCAGGGTGCTGCGATCGAGCGGGTAGGGGGCAGCCAGAAAGCTAAATCTCGGATCGCGTCCGAATTTGGTGATCAGCCCCTCAACCTGCTGGGCGATAAGCGCCTCTAGCAAACCTGACATGGCGGCTTCTGACATGAGAGGACGTTTGCTGCGCGTCACCTCTTCCAGAATGTCGTAGCTCATGATCAGGCGCATCGCAGAGCCAAAGGCGAAGCGTTGGCCAACGAACAGGGCGCGGTCAAACTGTCTTACATCAATCTCACGGCTGTCCATCCAGTCGAACTGTCGCTGGCGCTTTTCCGGGGCGCGGAAAATGCCATTCTCAAAGGTCGCATGAAAGTAGGCCGATCCTGGTAGGCCGAAATAGTGGACATCCAGAGATGGAAAGGCCTGTGCGATCCGGTGACGTGCGGCTTGGAATGCGCCTGTGTGTGAGCTTCCGAGGATCAGAATACGCTGTTTCTTCATCATGCGCGCCCCGCCTCGATAAGGGCCTCTTCGCAGACCAGTTCGCGCGCATCCTCGTCGTCGCCTCCTGAGCGGAGTGATGTGCCGCGTAGATCGCTTGCCTCATGCGCGGAGAGGAACATGTCCATGACGGCCGCGACGCCCGACATTGAAACCGTTCTGAGATTCGCATCGTAGAACGTGCCCTTCGCAGAGGGGGCGGTGATCAGCTCGTAGGACGGAAAATAGTCGACGTCCTTATACATGTCCGCGACCTCGGCAGCGGCGGCGCGGAGGACAGACTTAGAGTAGGTGGTCGCCGAGAGGACATGTGTGCCAGATCCCGTTGCCGTGAGGGGGACGGGCGAGACGGTCAGCAGAATTTTCATGCCGGGTTTGATCTCGTGGAGCGTCGTCCGCAAATCGTCGAGATCTTGCTGAACCTCGGCCATCGTGAAGTTGTAGAACACGTACTTCTCAGGATCGTGCTCACCCGCGAGAATGCCCGGAGCACTCGGGTAGACAGTGCCGTCGTCGCGATGGACCCATGCTTCGGTCAATCCCAAGGTGAAGACAAAAACATCTGTGCTACGCACCGCGCGCAACACGTGCTTCAAATGATCTGCGCGTGCCTCGCGCACGAGACGCGGTCTGCCGAGACCTTCCGGTTCGACATTCGGGCGCAGAGCGTCGAAGAAGCGTCCGTCTCGCTGCCAAATGGGCTCGCTGGGTGTGCGTCTGCCAAGGGCCTCTTCGAGAAGCTGCACCATCTGGCGCGCTGTGTAGATGTTGCCATAGCGGGCCGAGAAGAGGCCGTAGCCGTATCGATTGAGCGCCGCCCGTGGCAGAGCGATGCTCGGTGTTTCTGTGTCGATCACATTCCATGCGCGATCCTGGAGATGACGGTGGACATGTTGCGCAAAGCAACTGCCCGCCGTCATAATCGCGGTGTCAGGTGTTATCGGAAATTTGCGCACATACAAACCCTCAAGCGCAGTTGGCACCAATTCGGCGACCGCGCTTTGCCACTCGTGCGTGGCAGGAGAGAAGGGTGTGCCCAAGTGCGTCGTCCTTACGCTGCAGGGCGCGGGCGTGTGGTGCGCTGTTCGATGCGTTTCTCGTGCTCGCCCTGAATGAGGCGGTGCACGTAAATGCCCGGCAGGTGAATGCAGTCCGGATCGAGCGAGCCAGTCGGCACGATTTCCTCGACTTCCATCACGCAGATCTTGCCGCACATGGCCGCCGGCGGGTTGAAGTTGCGAGCGGTCTTGCGGAAGATCGCATTGCCGCTTTCGTCGGCTTTCCACGCCTTCACGATGGAGAGGTCAGCAAAGATGCCCTCTTCCATGATGTAGGTCTCGCCGTTGAACTCTTTGTGCTCTTTGCCCTCAGCGATCACGGTGCCCACGCCGGTTTTGGTGTAGAACCCCGGAATGCCGTGACCCGCCGCGCGCATACGCTCGGCCAGAGTGCCCTGCGGGTTGAATTCGAGCTCCAGTTCGCCAGAGAGATACTGACGCATGAACTCCGCGTTCTCGCCGACATAAGACGACATCATCTTTTTGATCTGGCGCGTCTCCAGCAGTTTGCCGAGGCCGAACGCATCCACGCCCGCGTTGTTGGACGCTACAGTGAGGTCCTTCACACCGCTCTCGACGATCGCGTCGATCAGCAATTCGGGAATCCCGCACAGGCCAAAACCGCCCGCTGCGATCAGCATCCCGTCCGTCAAAAGACCATCGAGGGCCTCGCTCGCCGAACCGTAAATTTTCTTCATATCTCTCCTCCGCGAAATGCTTTGTTCACTACTAATCGAAAACCCGCCACGCCTGTCAACGACTTGCTGCACTGCAGTGACGAGTGGCCGCTATATGGACAATAAGTTCGCATTCCGAAGTTTATTGCCCTTCTTGACGACAAGAATGTTCTCGGATGCCTCTATAACTTTGGATGTATCGGCGAGAATTGATCCAAAATCGAATAGCGGGTGCGGCCATCTCAGGCTTAGCGTTGAAACAGTTCCCTTTTCGACTGCAACTGGAGATGACCGATGAAGTTCACTAGCCTGAAAGCCGCCGCTGTTTTCGCCCTCCTGGCGTTGCCGGCAACCGCACAAGTCACAGAAGAAGCGATCATCGAAATGCTCGCAAAAGACGGATATACCGAGATTTACCTGTCCCGATCGCTCTTCGGAAACCGGATCATCCGTGCCGAAGGTCCCTCAGGTGAGCGGAATATCGTGATCGGGAAAAACGGCACCATCTTGCGCGATTACACGGAAACGCACTCTGATGATGACTACGACGACGATAAATACGATGATCTTTATGATGATCATGATGACGACGATGATCATGATGACGACGATGATCATGATGACGACGATGATCATGATGACGATTATGACGACGACAGCGACGATGATCACGACGACGATAGCGATGATGATCACGACGATGACAGTGATGATGATCGTGATGACGACCGGCGTGACCGTTTCGACCGCTAAGCGAGTCTGAATCTGAGCCAAAGGGGGGAAGGGCGACATGAACACTGATACTTTGACCCGGATCGGGATCGTATCATACGCCGTGTCGGCCCTCGCCTTTTGTCATGAACTCATGCGGGAAATTCTCGGTGTCGGCCTTTATCGCTCAAGCTGGGTCGTTCATGAGTTTACCGAGCTTGCGACGCTCTTCGGCTTCGTCATTGGCGGGGTGTTGATTTGGGCAAGCCACCGGAAAATGCGCTCACGAAATGCCGAGGTCGAAAACCTCCTGCGCGCGGCGCAGGGGGAATTTTCTGCGATGGTTCAGGCGCAGTTTGAACGCTGGGGGCTCAGTCAGGCCGAACAAGACATCGCGCTGCTCACGGCCAAGGGGCTCACGGTTGCAGAGATTGCCGAGGTTCGCGCGACGAGCCTCGGGACCGTCAAATCCCAGAACAACGCGATTTACAAAAAGGCGGGGGTGAGCAACCGAACACAGCTCGTCGTCGCCCTGATCGACGAGTTGCTCGTAAACCCAGACACGTCAGAGCCAGAGTTAAAAGCATCCTGAGCGTGTATCCTCAAAGCAAAAAGGCGCCCGTGGGCGCCTTTTCTTATTCTTCAGACTTCTTTTTTGCCGCTGGCTTCTTGGCAGGGGCTTTCTTTTTAGGAGCCGCCTTCTTCTTGGCCGGCGCTTTTTTCTTGCCGCTCTTGGCTGCCTTTTCCGCGATCAATTCGACAGCCTGCTCCATCGTCAGGTCCTCGGGTTTGATGTCCTTGGGCAGCGTTGCGTTGACCTTTTCCCATTTCACGTAGGGGCCGTAGCGACCCTCCATCACGTTGACCGCGCCGCCGCTGTCCGGATGCTCGCCGAGCTCTTTGAGCGGTTTGGCGGCAGCAGATCGACCACGACCCGGGTTGTTGCGCTTTTCCGTGATCAGTTCGACGGCGCGGTTCATGCCGCATTCGAACACATCGTTCGGGTCTTTCAGGTTCGCATAGACCGGTTTGGCCTCATCCGGCAGCTGGTGCATAAGATAGGGACCAAAGCGACCGAAGTTTGCGGCGATCATACCTCCCTCCGGATGCTCCCCGATTTGGCGCGGGAGGCTCAGGAGCGTGAGCGCCTTCTCAAGATCCATGTCGTCTTTCGACCAGCCCTTCGGCAGAGAAGCGCGAGGCGGCTTTTTGTTCTCCGGTGTCGGTTCGCCGCGTTGGACATAGGGGCCAAATCGACCGGCCTTGAGCCAGATTTCGTCGCCGCTATCTTCGCCGAGCAAACGCTCGTCACCATCAGCACCTTCGCCGGCAATCGGGCGTGTGTAGGTGCATTCGGGATAATTGCCACAGCCGACAAAGCCGCCGGTGCGCGAAGTTTTGAGATGGAGTTGACCAACGCCGCATTTCGGACAAATACGCGGATCGGAGCCATCTTCGCGCGGCGGATACAGCGTCGGGGCGAGGGCTTCGTCGAGTTTGTCGAGCACCTCGGAAATACGAAGCTCGGAGGTCTCTGCGATGGCAGCGTGGAAATCACGCCAGAACTTCGCGAGCACCTCTTTGTAGTTCAGATCGCCTGCGGAAATCTCGTCAAGTTCCTCTTCGAGGTTCGCGGTGAACTCGTAGCCGACATATTTGCGGAAGAAGTTCATCAGGAAGATCGTCACGATCCGTCCTTTGTCCTCAGGGATTAGGCGGTTCTGTTCCTTGCGCACGTACTCACGGTCCACAATCGTGGTGAGCACAGAGGCATAGGTGGACGGACGGCCAATGCCGAGTTCTTCCATGCGCTTCACGAGCGTTGCTTCGGTGTAGCGCGGCGGCGGGTTGGTGTGGTGTTGAAGACCGAGCACAGCCCCGTCGCCACCCAGCGCGGCCTCTTTCTCAGCGGCCTGAGCGGTCAGTCCGCCGGCGACCTTCTTGAGCGCTTCGCCTTCGCTGATTTGCGGCAGACGGCCTTCGTCGTCCTCTTCCACATCGTCGCGGCCCTCGGTGTAGACGGCCATGAAACCATCGAACACGACGACCTGACCAGTCGCACGCAAAACGACCTCGCCATCGTCCGACGTGATATCGACCGTCGTGCGCTCCATCTTTGCGCCTTCCATTTGGGAGGCAATGGTCCGCTTCCAGATCAGGTCATAAAGCTTGCGCTGATCCGCGTCGGTGAGGTTGAGCTTGTCCGGGGCGTTGAACATATCCGTCGGACGGATACATTCGTGGGCCTCTTGGGCGTTCTTTGCTTTGTTCTTGTAGATGCGCGGGCTGGCCGGAACGTATTTGTCGCCATAGCGATCCTTGATCGCATCGCGAGCCTGCGCCACGGCTTCGGGCGCCATATCGATACCGTCGGTACGCATGTAGGTGATCAGACCTGCCTCATAGAGACGCTGCGCGGCATTCATCGCCTGACGGGCGCCCATGCCGAATTTGCGGCTCGCTTCCTGTTGGAGGGTCGACGTCATGAATGGCGCGGACGGATTGCGGGAACCGGGCTTCGCCTCGACCGTTGCAACTTTGAGCGCGCGGGAACTGACGGCTTGTACGGCCATCTCAGCCGACATCCGGTCTTTGAGATCGAATTTGTCGAGCTTCTTGCCAGAGAGCTGCGTTAGGCGGGCTTCGAAATTCTGGCCCCGCGGTGTTTCAAGCAGGGCTTTGACCGACCAGTATTCTTGCGGATTGAAGGCCTCGATCTCTTGCTCACGTTCGACGATCAGACGGAGACACACGGACTGCACGCGACCGGCAGAACGGGCGCCGGGCAGCTTGCGCCAGAGAACCGGCGAGAGGTTGAAGCCCACGAGATAGTCGAGCGCGCGGCGTGCGAGGTAGGCATCCACGAGCGGCACATCCACCTGACGCGGATGCTGCATCGCCTCAAGGATGGCCGGTTTCGTAATTGCGTTGAATGTCACGCGGGACACGGCCGTCGACTTCTTGATGGCGCGACGTTTCGTCAGAGCCTCTTGGAGGTGCCAAGAAATCGCTTCACCTTCGCGATCAGGGTCGGTTGCGAGAATCAGTTCGTCATCGTCTTTGAGCGCATCGGCGATGGCTTTGACGTGTTTACGCGAGTCTGCCCCGACTTCCCATGTCATCTCGAAGTCGTGTTCCGTATCCACAGAGCCGTCTTTGGGCGGCAAATCACGGACGTGACCATAAGACGCGAGAACTGTGTAATCCTTCCCGAGATACTTGTTGATCGTTTTGGCCTTGGCAGGAGATTCGACAACGACAACGGGCATGGACAGTCCTTGGGATTAATTTTGGGGCCTATGGCGGCGGAAAATGGTCCGAGGAGTGGCAGAATGTCAATGCATACTCGGGAATATTGTCTTTTGGACGCAGCCCGAGCGCGGACGAACACCGTCACTTTTGCGGGAGGCCCGCCCCGCGCGGTTCGGATACAGCCGGCATGTAGGACTTAGCAGAGCGCGATCAAGCCGCCCGGTTTGCGGCTGATCTTTCCCTCGAGTTCGAGCGTCAGGATTTCTGACCCGATGCGATCCGACGGCAGACCGATGTCGCGAATGAGCTCGTCCTCGGCAACGGGGGCACCGGAAAGGCGGGCAAGAATTTCCGAATGAAGCGCGGAGTGGTCTTTCAAGCCGAGAGATTCTGCTTTGGGTTCGGGGACGATGATTGCCTCGTCCGGTGTCTCGATGGCTGTCCGTGCAATCGGTGAGGCAGCGGCCAAAGTGTCGATCACGTCCCGTGCGCTGCGCACGAGTGTCGCCCCGTCACGAAGCAGGAGATTGCATCCGGCCGTGCGCCCGTCGAATGGATGGCCTGGAACGGCCATGACCTCACGCCCCTGATCGAGCGCATTTCCTGCCGTCAGAAGCGACCCTGATCGTGCCGCCGCCTCGACAACGATGGTGGCGCGGGACAGGCCCGAGACGATTCTATTTCGCATCGGGAAGTGACGCGCGATTGGTTTCATGCCAAAGGGCTGTTCAGATAGGAGAAGGCCTTTCTCCGCGATCTCATGATAGAGCGCCTTATTTTCCGCAGGATAAATCTGATCCAAGCCGCCAGCGACGACCGCGAGTGTTCCGGTTTCAAGCGACGCCTGATGCGCTGCCGTATCGATGCCGCGTGCCAGCCCGGAGGTGATCACGAACCCTTCCGTTCCCAAGTCACGCGCGAGTGTTCGTGTAAATCGTGTCCCTATGGAAGATACGTTGCGGGCGCCCACGATCGCGAGCATCGGATGCTCCAGAAGAGAGGCGTCTCCCTTGATCCAGATTGCGGGCGGGGCGTCATCCAGAAGAGACAGGAGCGCGGGGTAATCCGGATCACCGTTTAGCAGGAGGCGCGCACCCATCTTGCGACCTGCACGCAACTCGGCATCGATCACACCTTTCGGACAGATTTGGTAATCTTTGACTCCAGCGTTCTGAGCGACTTCGGGAAGCGCGCGAAGTGCATCTGCGGCGCTGCCGTGCTCCCGCATCAACCTATAGAATGTGGCGACCCCAACGCGACGGGAGCGCAAGAGCCGGAGCCAATTGGCCCGATCTTCCTCCGTGTGGGGTGGGGTGAGGGGGTGGTGGGGAGGGATGAACTCCAAAGGCCAACTCTCTCCGTCTCTTGCCCCTTCACTTTCCCCCAAAATGGTTAACTAGGCGTTACCGGAATACGGATTCTTTTCGGTATCTTCATTATGTGCCGAAATGACCAAAATTCCGTTCACAGCGGTTAGGCCGCAGAGCCACCCACCGTCAGCCCGCCGATGAGCAAGGTCGGTTGACCGACGCCCACAGGCACCCATTGCCCCCCCTTGCCGCAGTTGCCGACACCAGTATCGAGCGCCATGTCGTTCCCGACGGCGCGCACGTGCTGCATTGCGGTCGCGCCGTCGCCGATCAGGGTCGCGCCTTTGACAGGCTCTTTGATTTGCCCTTTTTCGACGCGATAGGCCTCAGTGCAGTTAAAGACGAATTTGCCGTTTGTGATATCGACCTGACCGCCGGAGAAGCCGACCGCATAAATGCCATCGTCCATTCCAGACAGGATTTCGTCGGGCGCGAGGTCTCCGCCGAGCATATAGGTGTTCGTCATGCGCGGCATCGGCGGGTGGGCATAGCTTTCGCGGCGACCGTTTCCGGTCGGCGTTACTCCCATCAGGCGCGCGTTTTGTCGGTCCTGCATGTACCCGACCAGAATGCCGTCTTCGATGAGCACCGTTTTCTCTGACGGGGTGCCTTCGTCATCCACAGAGATTGAGCCGCGGCGATCGGGAATGGTGCCGTCATCAAGAATCGTCACGCCTTTTGCTGCGACGCGCTCCCCCATGAGGCCGGCGAATGCGGAGGTTTTCTTGCGGTTGAAGTCTCCTTCTAGACCGTGCCCGACCGCTTCGTGCAGCAGCACGCCGGGCCACCCCGGCCCGAGCGCCACATCCATCACGCCTGCCGGCGCGGGCACGGCCTCGAGGTTCACAGTCGCGATACGGAGCGCTTCGCGGGCGACGGGTTTCCAATGCGTGGGATCAATCAATCCGGTCAAGCCATAGCGACCGCCACCGCCGGAGGTGCCACCTTCGCGACGGCCGTTCTGATCGACGATGACAGAGATGTTCAGCCGCGCCATCGGGCGGATGTCTGAGACGAGATCTCCCTCTGGTCGAAGAATGTAGACTTCCTGATGTGACGCGGCGAGGGACGCAGACACCTGAACGACACGTGGGTCGAGGTCGCGCACATAGGCGTCGATCTCGTTCAGAGTTTCGAGTTTGACGTCGAACGCGGCGCTTTCGAGCGGATTTTTGTCTGTGTAGAGACGGGAATTCGTCGGGCGTGGGGCAGGGGCAAGAGTGCCGCCTCCGTCACCTACCGCGAGACGTGCCGTCTCGGCCGCACGACGAATCGCGCTCTCGGAAATTTCGGTGGAATGCGCATATCCCGCCGTCTCTCCTTTCACAGCCCGCAGGCCGAATCCCTCGGAGGCATCGTAGGAGGCGTTCCGGATACGACCATCGTCGAGGACCAGGCCCTCGGAAACGCGGCGTTCGAGGAAAAGTTCGCCATCTTCTGCGCCTGCAACCGTTTCTCGCAAAATCGAGAGCGCTGTTTCGAGCTCGATTTCAGAAGTAAATGGGTCAAAACGTCCCGAAGCCATAGATTTTCTCCTTCTGGACTTGATCTAAATCAAAAAATCCGGTCAAACCGGCGCGGAATTCTTGTCCCGTCACGCCTAATATGGTTTTTGATAGGGAAGACTCAAACGAAAATGCACCCGGTCTAACTGGGGCTGCAGCTGGGCTACCGGCCCGATTGCATAAGGGAAGAGACAATGCGCACAAAACCCCTCGGGTCCGCTCTCGCGACCATTCTCACCGCAACATCGATGGCCGTTCTCGGCGCTGGCCAGGCTGTGGCGCAACAAGCGGGCGAGTTGCTCGGTGCGCCCGAGCCGGGCAAAATGGGTTTCCAAGCTCCGGCAACCGAACTGGCACGCGACCTTCAAGGCCTCGACCACATGCTGCTCGTGATCATCACCGTGATCGTTGCTTTCGTGAGCGCGCTGATCCTCTGGGTCATCGTCCGCTACAACGCGAAAGCGAACAAAACGCCGGCGACCTTCACGCACAACACCCCAATTGAGGTCGCTTGGACCCTCGTTCCGATCCTGATCCTCGTGGTCATCGGCGCCTTCTCCCTTCCGGTGCTCTTCAAACAGCAAGAGATCCCTGAAGGTGACATCTACATCAAAGTGACCGGCTACCAGTGGTTCTGGGGCTACGAGTATGTTGACGAAGGCATCGCATTCGACAGCTACATGATCGGTCAGCCGGCAACCGGCGGCGAATACATGCGCTCTGCAGAAGTTGACCAGATGCTGATCGACGCAGGTTACACTCCGGATCAGTTCTTGCTCGCAACCGACACCAAAGTTGTCGTACCTGTTGGTAAAACCATCGTGATGGGCGTGACCGGCGCAGACGTGATCCACAGCTGGACCATCCCGGCCTTTGGCGTGAAACAGGATGCTGTTCCGGGCCGTGTCGCTGAACTGTGGTTCAAAGCTGAGAAAACCGGCACCTTCTTCGGTCAGTGTTCCGAGCTTTGCGGTAAAGACCACGCCTACATGCCGATCACCGTTCAGGTCGTGACCCAAGAGGAATACGACGCATGGCTGGTCGAGGCGAAAGAACTCTACGCCGCAAACGACATGGCAACGCCGTACGTCAAACTCGCATCTGCTGAGTAACGACTTTGTGGTGAGGGCGGGTTGATCTGCCCCACCCCATTAACGACCCACGCACGAAAGGCCCCTGACCAAATGGCGAAAACGCCAAGACGGGGCAAAAGCTCAGGTGAATGACGCGATGACAGACGCGACCATTATACTCGATGACAGCCGTGAAGCCGGCTTTGGTGACTATTTCGCGCTGCTCAAGCCGCGCGTGATGTCCCTTGTGGTCTTCACCGCTTTCGCCGGTTTGATCGTTGCTCCGATCGGCATTCACCCGTTCCTCGGGTTCTTCGCGATCCTCTGCATTGCCATCGGTGGCGGCGCATCCGGCGCGCTGAACATGTGGTATGACAGCGACATTGACGTCGTGATGAAGCGCACCAAGTCGCGCCCGATCCCCGCCGGGAAAGTGACCCGCGAGGAAGCGCTCGGCATTGGCCTGACGCTTTCCGTGTTCGCGGTCATCATGCTCTATCTCGCGACCAACTGGGTTGCGGCGGCCCTGTTGGCGTTCACGATCTTCTTCTACGCGGTCGTCTACACCATGTGGCTCAAGCGCGCGACGCCGCAAAACATCGTGATCGGCGGCGCATCCGGTGCCTTCCCTCCGATGATCGGCTGGGCGGCTGTGACCGGTGACATCACGCTGTCGTCCGTGCTGATGTTCATGCTCATCTTCATGTGGACCCCGCCGCACTTCTGGTCGCTGGCGCTCTTCATGAACGCTGACTACGACAAAGCGAAAGTGCCGATGCTTACGGTCACGCATGGCAAGCGATCCACGCGCAACCACATCCTCGCCTACACCATCCTTCTGGCTGGGTTCGCGGCCGCAATGTTCGCAACGCCGCTGGCAGGTTGGACCTACCTCGTCGTAGCTGTCGTCATGAACCTGCTCTTCGTGAAGGGCGCGATCGTTCTGTGGCGCCGTGATGAGGAACAGGCTGAGGCCGATGGCTACAAGGCCGAGCGCGCATTCTTCAAACTGTCGCTTGCCTACACCTTCCTGCACTTCCTCGCGCTGATGGCTGACAAAGCCCTCTTCGCAGCTGGCTTCGGAGGCCCGTTCTAAGATGGCGATTACGAAACTTCACGAAGTGCACGAACGCCGCCGTTCCCGCAATGTCGGCCTTGGTGTTGTGCTCGGCATCTTCGTTGTGCTGATGATCGGCCTGACGGTTGTGAAAGTGACCGTGCTTGATCCGTCCCGCATGACGCAGGAGGTGTCTCAGTAATGGCGATCACCGGCCCCAAGAAAACAGTGCTTCAGCTTGTCGGTGTTGTCACCGTCATGGGCGCATTGGCGTGGGCGTCGGTGCCGTTCTATAGCTGGTTCTGCCGTGTGACCGGATTCGGTGGAACGACGAGCGTCGCCGTTGCTGCGTCTGACACCATTCTCGACGAGACGATCAAAATCCGTTTCGACGCGAACACGGACCCGAACATGCCTTGGGTCTTCAAAGCTGTCGAAAACACGATGGAGATCCGTATTGGTGAAACGGGCCTTGCTTTCTACGAGGCCTACAACCCGACCGACCGCACCATCGCAGGGACTGCGTCTTATAACGTGGCCCCGTTCGAGGCGGGCGGCTTCTTTACCAAGATCGACTGTTTCTGTTTCACCGAGCAGGTTCTCGAACCTGGAGAGCGCGTGCTCATGCCGGTGACGTTCTATGTCGACCCCGAAATCACCACGGACCGGGATTCCAAATACGTACATCGTATTACCCTGTCCTACACATTCCATGAAACCGAATTGCCCGAAGATTATGCCGCGCTTGACGATGGCACCTCGGAGCAGACAAGTCTGAACTAAGCCCGAACGGGTTCTCTTAAAGGGAGAGGGACGCATAATGGCGCACGAAAAGAACCACGACTATCACATCCTGCCGCCGTCGCCGTGGCCGCCGCTGGCTGCGCTTGGTGCCTTCATCATGCTGTTTGGCGCTGTGCTCTGGATGGCAAACGGCAACCCGTTCATCTTCCTGATCGGTCTCGTCGGTGTGCTCTATGTGATGTGGAGCTGGTGGTCCGACACCATCAAAGAAAACAAAGCGGGCGATCACACGCCGGTTGTGCGCATCGGCCTGCGCTACGGCTTCATCATGTTCATCATGTCCGAAGTCATGTTCTTTGCCGCATGGTTCTGGGCGTTCTTCAAGAACACGCTCTACCCGATGTACGAATATGCCGGCACCGAATACGTTCAGCCGAACATTCACGCGATTGACGCCTTCCACCTGCCGCTGATCAACACCCTGATCCTGCTGTGTTCCGGTGCTGCTGTGACTTGGGCGCACCACGCACTCGTCCATGGCAACATCCGCAAAGACCTCGTGGCAGGTCTCGCTATCGGTATTGGACTCGGCGCTCTGTTCACCGTGTTCCAGGCCTACGAATACTTCGAACTCGTTGTGCATGAGGGCTACACCTTCGGTGGCGACTTCTTCTACGGCTCCTTCTTCATGGCGACCGGTTTCCACGGCATGCACGTGATCATCGGGACGATCTTCCTGACCGTCTGTCTCGTGCGCGCGATGAAAGGTGACTTCACGCCGGAAGATCACATCGGTTTCGAAGCCGCTGCGTGGTACTGGCACTTCGTGGACGTTGTCTGGCTCTTCCTTTTCATGGCCGTGTACATCTGGGGCATGTAAGCCTTTAGAGTATTTAGATCACGAAAAAGACCTGATAGAAGGGCGCGGTTTTCGCGCCCTTTTGCATTGGAGTGGCTATGTTGAAACGGATGATCTTTCCCATTGTGATCGGCTTGGTCGGTTGCGCGATCCTGATCATACTCGGAACGTGGCAGTTGCAGCGTCTCTCTTGGAAAGAGGGTGTGCTCGCGGAGATCGAAGCCGAGATCGGCGCCGATCCTGTTGCGCTTCCTGCCGTGATCGACGAGTCGATGAAGTACATGCCTGTGAGGGCGGAAGGTGTCATCGCACCGGAAGAGTTGCATGTCCTTGTGTCCCGCAAACAGGTCGGGGCAGGGTATCGGATCATTGCGCCGCTTGAGACGAGTGACGGGCGTCGTATCCTTCTTGATCGTGGGTTTGTGCCGGATGAGGCAAAGGATGAGGCGCGCCCGACCGGTCAGGTCGCAGTCGTTGGCAACCTGCACTGGCCCGACGATATGAACAGCTCGACGCCAGCGCCAGATTTGGGGCGGAACATTTGGTTCGGTCGGGATTTGCCTGCGATGGCGGAGGCGCTCGAGGCCGAGCCAGTCCTGATCGTCGCCCGCGAAAGCACGGGGGAGGGGATTGACCCAATGCCTGTCGGCGTCGAGGGTATTCCGAACGATCACCTTGAATACGCAATCACATGGTTTTCACTCTGTATCGTCTGGTTTGGGATGACTCTTTTCCTTCTCTGGCGTATCAGAACCCGAACAGTCTAAAGAGCAGAGACAATGCGCTATATCTCGACCCGCGGCCAAGCGCCGGTATTGAATTTCGAAGAGGCCATGCTGACCGGTCTTGCGTCCGATGGCGGGCTTTATGTGCCTGAAACCATCCCGGCGATGAGTGCCGAAGACATCGCGGCCCTCGCAGGTATGTCCTACGAAGACGCGGCGTTTGCGGTGATGAAGCCGTTCATCGGCGACACCTTCACGGATGAGGAATTCAAAGGGATCATCGCGCGCGCCTATGCGGGCTTCAAACACGATGCGCGTGCGCCTTTGGTGCAGCTCGGGCCGAACCACTTCCTTCTGGAACTGTTCCACGGTCCAACGCTCGCGTTCAAAGACTTCGCGATGCAGCTCATCGGCCAGCTTTTCCAAGCCGCTCTGTCCCGATCTGGCAAGCATGTCACCATCGTGGGTGCGACCTCCGGTGATACGGGTTCTGCTGCCATCGAGGCCTTTAAAGGGCTTTCGAACGTAGACGTGTTCATTCTGTTCCCGCACGGCCGTGTGTCCGACGTTCAGCGCCGCCAGATGACGACGCCGCCCGAGAGCAACGTGCACGCACTCGCCGTCGAAGGCGATTTCGATGATTGTCAGGCGGCGCTCAAAGAGATGTTCGCGGATATCGACTTCCGCGATCATGTCAAACTCGCGGCTGTGAACTCCATCAACTGGGCGCGTGTTCTGGCGCAGGTGGTATATTACTTCACCTCCGCTGTGTCCCTTGGTGCGCCGCATCGCAAGGTGTCCTTCACCGTGCCGACCGGCAACTTCGGCGATATCTTCGCGGGCTACATCGCAAAGCGTATGGGCCTCCCGATCGAGACACTCGTCATCGCGACGAACCAGAACGACATCCTGCACCGCACGATGGAAACCGGCGCCTGCACCAAAGAGGGTGTTGTGCCGTCGATTTCCCCGTCTATGGATATTCAGGTGAGCTCCAACTTCGAGCGCGCGTTGTTCGACGTCTATGACCGTGAAGGCAGAGCAATTGCGCAGCTGATGGACGAGTTCAAATCCGGTTCTTTCTCGATCTCCCAAGGCGCGATGGATCGTCTTCGTGAGACGTTCGAGTCCGGCCGCGCTTCGGAAGATGAGACCAGCGCGACGATCACCGACATGTATGCCCGCACGAACGAAGTCATGTGCCCGCATACAGCTGTGGCAGTCAAAGTCGCAGAGGAACATCTTTCCGACGTGCCGATGATCTCGCTATCGACGGCCCATCCGGCGAAATTCCCTGCGGCTGTCGAAGCGGCCTGTGGCGTGCATCCGGCGCTGCCGCCGCATATGGCAGATCTGTTTGACCGCGATGAGCGTTTCACAGTTGTGCCGAACGACCTCGAAGGTCTCAAGACCCTGATCAAGGAGCGCCTTGCGTGAGTCCTCGTTTTCACACCCTGTCCAATGGTTTCCGGATCGTCACGGAATTGCAGCCGTCGATGCAGAGCGCGTCGATCGGGGTATGGGTGATGGCAGGTGGACGCCATGAGCGCATCGAGCAAAACGGGATCGCGCACTTTCTCGAACATATGGCGTTCAAAGGCACGCATCGCCGCACGCCGCTCGAAATCGCCGAAGTGCTCGAGAATGTTGGCGGGTATCTGAACGCATATACGACTCGTGAGACGACAGCCTATTACGCGCGTGTCCTGAAAGACGACGTGCCGCTGGCGCTCGATGTGATCGGAGATATCGTTCTTAATCCGATCTTCGATCCGCATGAGCTTGAGGTCGAGCGCGGGGTGATCCTGTCTGAGATTGGTCAGGCGCTCGATACGCCGGATGATGTGATCTTTGACTGGCTGCAGGAAGCGACTTTCCCGAAACAAGCTCTCGGGCGCACGATCCTCGGCCCTGCGGAGCGGGTCCGCGCGTTTTCCCGGGATGACCTCGCAGGGTTTGTTGATGAACACTACTCACCCGAGCGCATGATCTTGTCCGCCGCTGGCAACATTGATCACGACCGCATTGTGGCTGATGCAGAGAAGATTTTCGGTGACCTGAAGCCCCACGGCCGCGACTATGCGGACCCCGCGCGGTTTGAGGGGGGCGAATATCGCAAGGTGAAGAAACTCGAACAGGCGCATTTCACGCTCGCGTTTGAGGGGCCGGGGTATCGCGACGAGGATATCTACGTCGCGCAAACGGCGACTACGGCTCTTGGCGGTGGTATGTCCTCGCGCTTGTTTCAGGAACTGCGCGAGAAACGGGGCCTTTGCTACACGATCTACTCCCAGTCCGGCGCCTATTCCGACACCGGCCTGACGACGATCTACGCGGGCACCTCCGGTGATCAGATCGGTGAGCTTGCAGAAGTGACCATTGACGAAATGAAGCGCGCCGCCGAAGAAATGAGTGCCCAAGAGGTCGACCGCGCCCGTGCTCAGATCAAGGCCGGGTTGCTGATGGGGCTTGAGAGCCCGTCGTCGCGTGCGGAGCGCAATGCGCGCATGATCGGCATTTGGGGGCGGATTCCGCCGCTCGAAGAGACCGTCCAACGTATTGACGCTGTAACGCTGTCCGAGGTGCGCGACTTCCTTGTAGCAACCGGAACTGGTCGCGCGTCGATGGCGCTCTATGGTCCTGTGAAAGCAGCACCGGAACTCGACCGTCTGCGTGAAAGGTTCGCCGCCTGATGATCAAGCGCCGTGCCAAGGTCCGGATTGATACCGAAAGACTGGTGCTAAGGTTGCCCCAGCATTCGGATTACCGGGCTTGGGTGGCGCTTCGGTCTCAAAGCCGTGACTTCCTCCAACCGTGGGAACCGACGTGGTCGGAAGATCACCTGACGCGCAAGAGTTTTACGAACCGCGTGATTTGGTCCGAACGCACCTACAAAAACGATAGCGGGATGCCGGTGTTCCTGTTCCGTCGCGAGGATGATGCGCTTTTGGGGGCGCTGACACTCGACAACGTGCGACGCGGCGCGGCACAGGCGGGCACGATCGGATACTGGATCGGCGCGCCCTATGCGCGGCAAGGCTACATGAAGGAAGCCATCGCAGGCATGGTGCATCACGCGTTTATGAAGCTGAACTTGAGCCGCATCGAAGCCGCCTGTTTGCAAGAGAACGCCGCCTCGCGCGGTGCACTTGAGAAGGCCGGTTTCAAATACGAGGGCGTCGCGCAAGCCTATCTCCAAATCAACGGTCGCTGGCGCAATCATGTGCTCTACTCGGCGCTGCGCAATGATCGCAGGGGACAGACAAACGTCGGTCTGGTGTGACCCCGCAAATATAGGAAGACTTCCGATGACACAGACTGCTTCGCCGGACTTTCTCGCCAATCTCGAAGCCGCTCTCCCTGCCGGTACGCTGCGCGACCGTCTGCCAGGCGAGTTGGAAGACCCGCGCGGTCGGTATTCCGGACAAGCTGTGACGATTGCGATGCCGCGCACGGTCGATGACATGTCCACTGTGGTGCGCATGTGCAATGAGGCGAATGTCGGCGTTGTGCCTCTGGGCGGCGGCACGGGGCTCGTGCTCGGGCAGGTGGCCTATGAAGGTCCGGCGCCGGTTATCGTGTCTCTCGAACGAATGACGAAAATTCGCGCGGTCTATCCGGAAGAGAATGTGATCGTAGCGGAAGCCGGAGCAATCCTCGCCGACGTTCAAGACGCGGCGGAAGACGCTGGTCGCTTGTTCCCGCTGTCGTTGGCTGCTGAGGGGAGTTGCCGTCTCGGTGGAAACCTCTCCACGAATGCGGGTGGTCTGAATGTCCTGCGCTATGGAAACGCGCGAGAACTGTGCCTTGGAATTGAGGCGGTCTTGCCTGACGGGCAGATTTTCCATGGCCTCAAGCGTCTGCGAAAAGACAACACCGGCTACGATCTGCGTAATCTACTCATCGGGGCGGAGGGGACGCTCGGCGTGATTACCGCAGCATCGATGCGACTTTTCCCGCGTCCGGAACGGGAGGCAGCGGCCATTCTCGTGGTGCCCTCTCCTGCGGCGGCGCTCAGCCTGTTGTCGATGGCGCAGGAAATTGCGGGTGAGGGGATTTCCGCATTCGAGCTGATCGCGAGAATGGGGTTGGACTTTCTCGAAGAGACCATGCCGGATATCCGGCAACCTTTTGCAGAGCCGCCCGAGTGGTGCGTGCTTATTGATCTGGGTGTGTCCGGTGCCTCCGATCCTGACGAGATGCTTGCGACCCTATTTGAGCGGGCCTCCGAGGCCGGTCTGGTGTCGGATGGTGTCATTGCGCAAAGCGAGGCGCAGAGGCAGGAGTTTTGGACGCTACGGGAATCGATCCCCGAGGGGAACAAACGGATCGGCTCCATTTCGTCGCATGATATCTCGATCCCGCTGTCGCGCATTCCGGAATTTATTCCAGACGGCATTGCGCGGCTAACAGCGCTCGGTGATGTGCGTGTGAATTGCTTTGGCCACCTCGGTGACGGGAACCTGCACTACAACGTCTTCCCTGCGAAAGGGCGCGACCGATCCGAGTATGAAAACATTCGCGCCGCCGTTAAACGCTGCGTGCATGACCTCGCCTCGGAATATGATGGGTCCATCTCCGCAGAGCATGGGGTTGGGCGCCTGAAGGCAGAGGACCTTGAACGGTATGGTGATCCCGCAAAGCTGTCAGCGATGCGGGCCATCAAGGCGGCTCTGGACCCGAACGGGATTATGAACCCTGGCGCAGTGCTCCGCGTGTAAGTGGCTGCCTCAGGTGCCTTCGAACTCACAGAGCACGTGAATGTCGTATCCCATGTCGGCGAGGAGCTTGTGGCCACCGAGTTCCGGCAGGTCGATGATGAAGGCACATCCGACAATCTCGCCGCCGAGACGTTCGACCAGTTTGATCCCTGCCTGAGCCGTGCCGCCGGTCGCGAGTAGATCATCGACGACGAGGATTTTCTCACCCGGTTGGATGGCATCGTCATGCACCTCGACAACGGCTTCGCCGTATTCGAGCGTGTATTCTTCGGAAATGACCGCGCCAGGGAGTTTGCCCTTCTTGCGGATTGGCACGAAGCCGATGGACAGTTGGTGCGCGATGGCGCCGCCGAGAATGAAGCCGCGTGCCTCCAACCCGACCACTTTGTCGATCCGTTGTCCGACATAGGGATCGAGCAGCTGGTCAATTGCCAAACGCATCCCGCGCGGGTCGGCAAAGAGCGTGGTGACATCGCGGAACATGATGCCTTCGTGGGGGAAGTCGACAATGGTGCGGATGTAGTCTTTGACGGTTTTTTTCTGCATCGGATTATCCTTTCAAGACACGCCCTGCGACGGTCGAGAGTTTTTCGATCATGGCGGGGTCTCGTTTGTCGGGGGCTGTCATGATCGCGTATTCAAGCGCATGATCGCAGCCGTGTTCACAAGGGGCGTAGGCCGCGGTCACAAGTTCCGGCAGAGCCGCGACCAGTGACTTGGCGTGCGCTGTGTTGGCCTTGAGGGTGGCGAGAATGTCGGTGATCTGCACCGCGCCGTGATCGGGGTGCCAGCTGTCATAATCAGTGACCATGGCAACGGACGCGTAGCAAATCTCCGCCTCACGGGCGAGTTTCGCCTCCGGCATGTTCGTCATGCCGATGACATCACAGCCCCAGCTTTCGCGATACATCTTGCTCTCGGCGACAGAGGAAAACTGCGGGCCTTCCATGGCGAGGTAGGTGCCGCCCTTATGAACGGTTACGCCCGTCTGACGCGCGGACTCATAGGCTAGGCCAGAGAGACGTTCGCAAACGGGATGAGCGACGGAGACATGCGCAACGCAGCCGGTCCCGAAAAATGACTTCTCACGCGCAAAGGTGCGGTCGATGAATTGATCGACAATGACGAAATCACCAGGTGCCATCTCTTCGCGGAACGATCCCACCGCAGACACGGAAAAGAGATCGGTGACGCCCATCTGCTTCATCGCGTCGATATTGGCGCGGTAGTTCACGGTCGAGGGAGAATGCACATGCCCGCGACCGTGGCGGGGCAGGAACACCATTTTGACGCCGTTCAACGTGCCAGTCAGCAAAGCGTCTGACGGAGCGCCCCAAGGTGTCGTGACCTCCTGCCAGATTGCGTCTTCCAAACCGTCGATCTCATAGACACCTGAACCGCCCATGACGCCAATAACACGTTCTGTTTTCGCCATTCTTTTCTCCTGTGCTCGTCGGGCCAACCTTGCTTCGCGTGGATTTCGGGCGCAAGGGGCAATTGGGCACTCTGAGACTTCGTCTCAGGATATCTGCGACATAAGGCGAGGGGATGCTTGCCAAAGCGGGCCCGCTCGCCGTAGAACTCCGCGCGTCCGAACACGCTGGGGATGAGATGCGGATCGAATTTGATACGGGGCCTTTGAGCGAAGGGAGCCTGTTCCAGTCGCCGAAAGACGTGATCTTCGCCCATCATCCGGGTGAAGTCGCGGAAGCTTTTGCACGCCTGGAGACAGCACTCGCGGACGGGTTCTGGATCGCGGGTGCGTTTTCCTACGAGCTCGGCTATTGCTTCGAACCCCGTCTTCTGCCGCTTTTGCCGACCGAGCGCGACGTGCCGCTCTTGGAAGTCGGGATTTATGAAGCACCTGTCGAGCCAACCGCGAGACCTGTTGCGACCGAAGGAGCGACGAAGAAGCAGCCGATTTGGGACGCAAATCGCTACGCCGAAGCGTTTGACGCCGTGGCGCGGTATATCCGTGCGGGCGACATCTATCAGGCCAATCTCACCTTCCCGCTGACGCTCACGTCGGACCTGTCGCCACGTGTGCTTTATGATCGCCTCAAGGCGCGCCAACCGGTGGGGCATGGCGCTTTGATTGAGCGTCCAGACGGCTCCGCGATCCTGTCGCGGTCTCCGGAGTTGTTCTACGAGACCGACGGTGAAGGCGGTATCACCGTGCGCCCGATGAAGGGCACCGTGCCGCGTGGGGCTACGCCTGAGGAGGACGCTGCGTCCAAAGACTGGCTCGCCGGATCAGAGAAAAATCAGGCCGAAAACTTGATGATCGTCGATCTCTTGCGCAATGACCTGTCGCGCGTTTCGGAAGTGGGGTCGGTCAAAGTGCCTAAACTCTTCGAGATCGAAAGTTATGCCACGGTCCATCAGATGACCTCGACTGTGACGGCCCGCCTTTTGCCTGAGATCGGGCTTTATGAGCGGTTCCGCTCGCTGTTTCCCTGTGGCTCTGTCACGGGTGCCCCCAAAATCCGCGCAATGCAGATCATCCATGAACTCGAAGCCGGTCCGCGCGGGCATTACTGCGGGTCCATTGGCTGGGCGGCGCCGGATGGGCGCTCGTCATTTAATGTCGCAATCCGGACGTTGGAGATGGCCGAGGGCCGCGCCAAACTGCATGTCGGTGGAGGCGTGGTCTATGACAGTGATGCGCAGTCCGAATACGAAGAGGCGTTGCTGAAATCCCGCTTTGCCGATCTGGAGCCTGTGACGTGAGCGACGGCTTCCGCATCATCGAGACCTTCGGCTATGTGCCCGACCAAGGCATGACCAGAGGCGCGCGGCACCTAGCGCGGATGGCGCGGACGGCAGAGAAGTTGGAGGTGTCGTTCGATCAGGATGCGGCAGAACGCCTGATGAATGCGTTCCAAGCTGACGCTCCGCGTCGCATGCGCCTGACGCTGGATCGGGCGGGGGCGCTAGAGTTGCAAGACGCGCCCCTCGCGCCGTCCAAGGACCTCTTCCGTGTGCAACTGCACGAAACGCGCCTTGATGCGGCCGACCCGTGGCTCAACGTTAAGACGACTGAGCGTAGCCTCTACGACGAAGCACGCGCTGCTTTGCCCCAAGGCATCGACGAAGTCCTGTTTCTCAATACAAGGGGCGAGCTGTGCGAAGGCACGATCACCAATGTGTTTCTAGAACGAGACGGCGAGATGCTGACCCCCGCGCTGTCTTCGGGGCTTTTGCCGGGTGTGTTGCGCGAAGAAATGCTGGCCGAGGGCCGTGCGCGTGAGGCGGTTCTGTTTGAGGCGGACCTGCGTGCGGCGCAGCGGCTTTGGGTCGGGAACTCGCTCCGCGGTTTGATTCCTGCCCAATTGGTAGACTGAGGCGTCAAACCTGTTGCGATGAGGCCACTCGGGGCAGGGCCACGCGTGGCTTTTGTCTTTCGACACTCCGGCAATCGCGTTAAGACGGGCCCAACGCACATATCCTGACATCTGGGAGCCTCCCGTGATCCAATCCGCACTCGCGTCTTTCGCGAAGAACCTTTCTATTTCCGGAACCACATCGACCAAGCTCACGCCTGCGCAGGCGAAGACAGATGTGCTGTCTGGCCTGACCGTGGCTCTGGCGCTCGTGCCTGAAGCTGTGGCGTTCGCTTTTGTCGCGCACGTGCACCCGCTCGTAGGTCTCTATGCTGCCTTCATTATGGGCCTTGTGACCGCCGTGTTTGGTGGGCGACCCGGGATGATCTCCGGCGCGACCGGCGCCATCGCGGTCGTGTTCGTGTCGCTCGTCATTGAGCATGGCGTTGAATATCTCTTCGCCACCGTCGTCCTGATGGGCATCCTGCAAATCCTCGCGGGGATTTTCCGGCTCGGGAAGTTCATCCGCCTCGTGCCGCATCCGGTGATGCTGGGCTTCGTGAATGGCCTCGCTATCGTGATCTTCCTCGCGCAGATGACGCAGTTTAAAGTGCCCGGCACTGATAGCTACATGACCGGTATGCCGCTCCTGATCATGCTTGGGCTCGTCGGCCTCACGATGGCTGTGGTGCATTTCCTGCCGAAGTTCACGAATATCATTCCTGCACCGCTCGCCGGTATTTTGATCACAGCTGTTGTCGTCATCGCCTTCGGTATTGATGTGCCGCGCGTGGGCGATATGGCGCAGATCAAAGGCGGTTTGCCGACCTTCCACATCCCCACCGTGCCAATGTTCGAGAGCATGGACAGCTTCCTCGCAACCATGCACATCATCCTTCCATATGCACTCATCGCTGCGGCCGTCGGCCTCATCGAGAGCCTTCTGACCCTTAACCTCGTAGGCGAGATCAAAGGTGAGCGCGGTGGCGTGTCTCAGGAATGTCTGGCGCAGGGCGCTGGTAACATCATCTCCGGTTTCTTTGGCTCCATGGGGGGCTGCGCCATGATCGGTCAGTCGATGATCAACGTGAAGTCCGGCGGTCGCACGCGCCTCGCAGGGATCACTGCAGCGCTGTTCCTGCTGCTCTTCATCGTGGTTGCCTCTCCGCTGATCGAACAAATCCCGCTCGCGGCTCTTGTCGGCGTTATGTTCATGGTCGTTATCGGCACCTTCGCGTGGAACTCCTTTAACGTGATGCGCAAAGTGCCGCGTGTGGATGCTTTTGTCATCGTCCTCGTGACCGTCGTGACCGTGCTCGAAGACCTCGCAGTCGCCGTGGTCGTCGGTGTGATCGTATCGGCACTCGCCTACGCATGGCAAAACGCCTCGCGCATCCACGCCAAGACCTACGAGAGCCCGGAAGGCGCGAAGGTCTACCAGATTCAGGGTCCGCTGTTCTTTGGCTCTGCGGAGGGCTTCCTCGAACTCTTCGATCCGGCTAACGATCCGTCGATGGTCATCGTGGATTTCGCAGACAGCCGCGTGGCCGACCAATCCGCACTCAACGCGATTGAAAGCCTCGCCGCAAAATACGAGGCTGCGGGCAAGCAGATCCAACTCCGCCACCTGTCCCGCGATTGTCACAACCTGCTGACCAACGCAGGGCACCTGATGGTCGATAGCGATGACGATCCGGATTACGAAGTCGCAACGGACTACAAAGTGCGTACCGGCGTTTTGGGCGCAGGGCACTGAGGACGAGGATTCTTGGTAAAAGACAAAAAAAGGGGCCGCGCGGCCCCTTTTTCTTTTTCGAATGTCGAAATTGGGCAAGTTCAGTCGTTGGGCCGCGTCAGCTCGAATACCTCTTTCACCTCTGCGTAATCGCGATAGCCGAGGCGGGAGAGCATGCGGGCTTTGACGACGTCGAAGCGGCCATCGACGACGAGATCAGGGCGGATGTGGATTCCCACGACTTCGCCGAAAACCGTGTGATTGTCTTTGCCCTTCAGCGTCACGATCTGCGTCACTTTGCATTCGAGAGATGCAGGGGCATCTTCCACGCGTGAGCACGCGATTTCGCGGCAGGGCGCGCGCAACGCACCGGAATGAACAAACTCATCCTCCTCGAAATCGAAAGAAGCGGATGAGGTATTCATGACATTGATCTGATCCGCGCCGACGAGATTGACGCAGAATTCGCCCGTTTCGCGGATGTTGCGCAGAGAGTCTTTTGAGCCGATCGAGCTGAACATCACCTGAGGCGGCACATAGGCGACCGCGTTGAAGAAGGAGTAGGGCGCGAGGTTCTCGTGCCCGTCGGCAGAGCGCGTCGAAATCCAGCCGATCGGTCGCGGAGAGACGATTGCATTGAACGGGTTATGCGGAAGGCCGTGGCCATCAGTCGGGCGATAATACATCTCTTGCGTCTGTCCTCTATGGGCTGTGCTTTGCTACGCGTTGCTCCTGATCTAGCGCCGTGATAGCAGAATTTCGACTCTTAAGGGACGCACATCGCATGTGTTTCCGAGGGTGGGGCGAGAGGAAAGGACGTGGCGTGTATCGCATCGAAGTCGAAAAAGAAGAGGACTGGTGGGAGGTGGAAGCCCTCTATGACACCTGTTTCGCGCCGGGTCGTGAGCTTCTTTCTTCGTATCGACTGCGGGAAGGCGTCGCGAAAGTTGCGGATCTGAGCCTCATCGCCCGTGACGAAAACGGGGTTCTTGCTGCGGCGATCCGGTTCTGGCCTGTCCGGGTCGGTGAGGGGGAGCATCGCGTGCTGCTCCTAGGCCCCATTGCCGTTCACCCGACGCGACAGGGGGAAGGGCTCGGCGCGCTTCTCATGATTGAGTCGCTCACGGAGGCGGTTCGGCTTGGCTGGGATCGTGTCATGCTCGTTGGCGATGCGCCGTATTACGAGCGTTTCGGCTTTGAAAAGCTCGAGCATGTCGAGATGCCGCCGCCGACAAACCCTGAACGCGTGCTTGGGTTGTCGCTGCAGCCGGATGCATGGGTTGGTGTGGAGGGGCTTGTCCACCGCGACGCCTGACCCCATCTTTTGGACATGTCCAAAGAATTGCCCACTCTTTCAGATCACGGCCACGCGGTCCTGCAGGCGCCGACGCCACAGGCCATCCGTGCGCTCGCGCGCCGATACAAACGCGCAAACCATCCCGGAATGCAGATTCTGAATATGGTTGGGGGAAAAGCGGACAGTCTGTTCGACAAGCTCCCCGCGACGATGCGGGGGCAATTGGAGGCGGCGACACTCTCAGCGCTCGAAATTGCATTCGACGGCGCGACCCGAGGGCGCAAGGCCGTCAAAGGCGGCACATGGCTCTCGCGTGCGGTGTCCTCCGGTCTCGGCGCGGTTGGCGGCGCGGGCGGACTGCCGACAGCCATGGCGGAATTGCCCGTCACGACGACGGTGCTCCTACACGCCATCCAATCGGTTGCAGAGGACTATGGTTTTGATCCGGAGCGGGACGATGTGCGCAAAGCCTGTATTCAGGTCTTCGCGGCGGCAGGCCCCCTGACAGATGACGACGGCGCCGATCTCGGGTTTCTGGCGGCTAGGACGACCCTCACGGGCGCCACGCTCAACGGCCTCATTGCGCGCGTTGCACCGCGTCTATCGGTGGTTCTGGGGCAGAAGCTCGCTACGCAGACCATCCCCGTGCTCGGTGCGGTTGCGGGGGCGACGACGAATTACGTCTATACGGCCTATTACCAAGATATGGCGCATGTGAGCTTCGGTCTCTTGAGACTCGCGGAAGATAGCGATCAGACTTTTGATGCTCTCAAGGGTGCTCTTCGGGAAGAGCTTGAAGCGTAGCAACTTCACGCTCTCGTGGTCAGGACAGCAAACCCTGACTGGTGAGATATTTCGTCAGATCCTCTCGCACGGATTGCGCGCCTGCATTTGCGGCCTCGTCGATGACCTGCGCAATTTCCGTGAGGTCCAATCTG
Organism: Celeribacter litoreus; assembly: GCF_020165855.1. Lineage (GTDB taxonomy): Bacteria > Pseudomonadota > Alphaproteobacteria > Rhodobacterales > Rhodobacteraceae > Celeribacter > Celeribacter litoreus. The sequence goes on from NZ_JAIUFY010000011.1 coordinate 173,324, forward strand.
CGGAGCATTGCCTTGACCGGACCGATCGATGCCGGGCGCATCGACAATGTGCGAACGCCCATGGCTGCGAGTGCGACCGCTTCCAGCGGACGACCGGCATCCTCACCACAGAATGAGACGGGCGTCCCGAATTGATCGCAGCGGGCGACGATCTGTCGAATGAAGCTCAGGAATGAGAAATTCAACGTGTCATAACGACGGCGCACCCGCTCGTTTTCGCGGTCGGCTGCAAAGAAGAACTGCTTGAGGTCGTTGCCCCCAATGGAGATGAAGTCGGTCTCTTCAAAGAACTTATCCGGCGCGAAAGCGAGGGACGGTGTCTCAAGCATTGCGCCCACTTCGACGGAAGACGGGAGAATATGGCCGAGCTTTTTCTCGTAGGCGAGAACGCTGTCAAAAATCTGCTTTGCTTCGCGGTATTCGTCGAACTGGGCGACAAAGGGGAACATGATGGTCAGCGGACGCCCTGCGGCTGCGCGGACGAGCGCCTGAAGCTGCATCCGCATCACGCCGCTCTTGTCCAGACCCACACGGATCGCCCGCCATCCCATCGCGGGGTTCGGCTCATCCTGCGGCTTCATGTAGGGCAGCACTTTGTCAGACCCGATGTCGAGCGTGCGGAAGACGACGCGCTTGCCGCGCGCAGCGTCCATCACGCGGGCGTAGATGGATGCGAGTTCCGCACGACGTGGCACGGTGTTCCGGATCAAAAACTGCAACTCGGTCCGGAAGAGGCCGACGCCTTCTGCGCCGGATGTCGCAAGTGACGGCAGGTCTGCCATGAGCCCCGCATTCATCTGCAAGGACACGGTCGTTCCGCAGAGGGTTTGCGCAGGCAGTCCCACCAGACCTGCATAACGTTTCTGCGCCTTTGCCTGCATCGCGATTTTATCGCGGAAGGCGGAGGCGACGGTGTCCTCAGGCCGCAGGTGCGCGAGGCCCTGATCACCGTCGATCAGGATCGGGTCGCCGTTGAGGGCTTCGGTCGTGATGCCTTCTGCATGGATCACAAGGGGGATCGCCCATGCCCGTGCTACAACAGCCGCGTGAGAGCCGACGGAGCCTTGTTCAAGGACGATGCCCTTAAGTTTTTTGCCGTAATCGAGCAATTCCCCCGGCCCGATGTTGCGCGCCACAAGGATCGGGTTGTCGGGCATTGCTGCGCCGGTCTCTTTACCCTGACCCGTCAGGATGCGCAGGAGACGGTTTGAAAGATCGTCGAGGTCCTGAAGACGCTCACGCATATACGCATCGGGGACCGTTGCGAGGCGGGAACGCGCGACGGACTGTTCTTTCTCCACGGCCGCTTCTGCAGAGAGGCCGCGTGCGATGTCCTCTTGCATCCGACGCATCCAGCCGCGCGAGTTCGCGAACATCTGGTAGGCTTCGAGCACCTCGTGCTGGTCTTTGTCTGTCGGTGCAAGGCGGCGGAGCATATCCGCGACTGACATGCGGAGAGTATCGACAGCTTCTTCGAGGCGCTTGGATTCGGCCTCTGGGTCGTCAGCGACGGGGTTGGTCACCACAACGCGCGGCTCGTGGAGATAGACATTCCCCTCTGCGACACCTTCCTGACCGGTCGCGCCGCGGAACATGACGGGATGGGTGTGACGCGCCGCCATGCCGCCTTCGTCGCTCACAAACGCGCCGAGTTCCGTCATCTCGGCAAGCACCATTGCGACCACCTCGAGGGCGTAAACCTCATCCTCGGTAAAGGCGCGAACCTGTTTCGACTGCACAACGAGGACGCCGAGGATTTCGCCTAGGCGCTGGATAGGAAGGCCGAGAAAGCTCGAATAAATTTCCTCGCCGGTCTCGGGCATGTAACGGAATCCCGGTTCGGCAGGTGCGTCTGCGGTGTTCACCATACAGCGGCTTTTGGCGACGCGGCCGACGAGACCCTCACCGATCCGCATACGTGTTTTGTGAACAGCTTCTGCTTTGAGACCTTCGGTCGCGCAAAGTTCGAGGGTGTCTTTGTCGCGGAAGAGGTAGATGGAGCACACTTCGGTCTGCATGCTGTCAGCGATAAGGTGGGTAATCCGGTCAAGGCGTGCCTGACCGGCACTGTCCTCAGCCAGAGTGTCCCGCAGCCGACCAAGAAGCTTTCGGCTTTCGCTTTCCAGATTATGCACCATGTCCCCGCCGCATTCCGCACATTTATGCGCAGCTGTTATTAGCGCACAGATGTGGCGATTGCCCAGAGGGAATCAACCTGCGGGGGTGCGGTTGGTGCTAAATTGCCTGTAAATTCTGCATAAAAATCCGGCACTTGAATGTGCAGGCGCAGAAATGTGATGCTGCACCTGCGCAATCAGTCCGATTTAGGTCCGATCCGGCCTAAATGCGTGATCCCGAACGCTTCTGCGGATTTGAGACCATACCCAAGTGCGCGATCAAACCCAGCATGGGCGATCCACAAGAGGCCGAGTCTGATCCACACTGGCCCGCCGAAAACCACCCCAATAGCTGCGAGGATGAGGCCGAAAGCGTAAATGTGCAGAGCATTGTAGGCAACGGCACCGACGCGCGGGCCGAAAAGATAGCCGAAGAACGCGAGGTCTGGCGCGAAAAAGAGGAGGACCGCCATCCAGATCGGTATGTAAATCCCGACTTGCGTCAGAATGAGGAGGGCGCTTAGGCAGACCAAGCCGCCCTCGATCCTTTGCCATATGATCATTGTCTACTCCCGCTTACGAGGCCTGCGTCGCTAGGATGACCGGCCATGACCAAAAGAAAACCCCCTTCCGCATCGAAAGGGGGTCTTTTCTCGAATACGCGTTTCAGCGAGGCGTTTAGGCTTTATCAAGCTCGAATGCGTCGTGCAGAGCCTGCACCGCGAGTTCGGTGTATTTGCGGTCAACGAGCACAGAGATTTTGATCTCGGAGGTCGCGATAACCTTGATGTTGATGCCTTCGTTGGAGAGCACCTGGAACATTTTTGCGGCGACGCCGGACTGAGACCGCATGCCGATGCCGACGAGGGAAATCTTTGCAACTTCGGTGTCGGAAATCAGTTCGTGGAACGAGACCTCACCTTTGTCCTGCGCTTCGTTCAGAGCGGCGGTTGCGCGCTGCACCTGATCGACGGGGCAGGAGAAGGTCATGTCCGTCTCGCCGTCTTCAGAGATGTTCTGAATGATCATGTCGACGTTCACGCCGGCTTCCGCGAGGGGGCCGAAGATCGCCGCAGCGATGCCGGGGCGGTCAGCCACGGAGACGAGGGTCATTTTGGCCTCTTCACGGGAGGCGGCGATGCCGGAGACTGGTTTGTTTTCCACGATTTCCTCCTCGGCACAGATCAACGTGCCGGCATTGGGGTCATATTCCTCGAAAGACGACAGCACGCGCAGTTTCACCTTAAAGCGCATGGCGAGTTCGACAGAGCGGGTCTGAAGCACTTTGGCGCCGAGCGACGCAAGTTCGAGCATTTCCTCGAAGGAGACTTTCTCCATCTTGCGGGCTTTGCTCTCGACGCGTGGGTCGGTCGTGTAGACGCCGTCCACATCGGTGTAGATGTCACAGCGTTCTGCATCGAAGGCTGCGGCAAAAGCGACGGCGGTCGTATCCGAGCCACCGCGACCGAGCGTCGTGATGCGGCCTTCATGCGAGATACCTTGGAAACCGGCCACGACGGCAACTTTCATGCCTTCGCCAAACTTCGCCATGATGTTGTCGGTCGGAATCTCTTCGATCCGCGCGGCGCTGTGAGCGGAGTTGGTCTTGAGCGGCACTTGCCAGCCCTGCCAGCTGCGCGCAGGAACATCCATTTCCTGAAGCGTCAGAGCCATCAGGCCCGCGGTGACGTTTTCACCCGAAGATACAACGGCGTCGTATTCACGTGCGTCATACATCGGCGATGTTTCGTTTACGAAGCCGACGAGTTTGTTTGTCTCGCCCGACATGGCCGAAACGATGACAATAACGTCGTATCCATTTGCGACCTCACGACCGACGCGTTTTGCGGCGCGGCGGATGCGGTCCAGTGTGGCGACGGACGTGCCGCCGAATTTCATCACGAGAATTGGCATTTCGGCCCTGTTCCCTGTCCTCGAAAGTGGTCACGGTTCTCTAAGAGGCTTGCCGTCAAAGCGCAAGAGCGGGGGTGTCGGAATGCATGTTTTTGAGGCTAAAACGCGCCTTTTGTCCTGCTTGGCCGCGTTTGATGTGTCAGTTCATCTTGCGTTTTGGCGTGAACGGTAGCGGCAGAACGGGAATCCCGTCCTCCAAGAGGGCTTTCGCTTCGTCGAGTTTGGCTTCGCCATAAATCGCACGGTTGGGGGTTTCGCCCTCGTGCATTTTGCGTGCCTCGGACGCGAAATTCATCCCGACGTAGTCGGAGTTGGCTTCGACCTCCGCGCGCATCTGGGAAATTGCCTGTTCGATCTGTTCTGGTGTCGGCTCAGAGGGGGCGGGCGCGGCAGGTGCGCTCGTCGTCTCTTCAGTCTCCTGTGGGGATTGCGCTGCGTCTTTTGTGCGCACTTGTGGCGCCATGATCGCCTTCGTGACGTTGGTCTCGCCGCACTGCGGGCAGCTCACTTGGCCCTGCGCATTGAGGGTGTCGAAGTCCTCAGCAGAGCGGAACCAGCTTTCGAACTGGTGCTGGTGGGAGCATTTGAGCGCGTAGCGGATCATGCAGTCATCCAAGTTGAACAGAGACCAAGATTAGGCTCCGGAACGTGGTTTGGCAATATTTGCGCGGTTTAGAGGCCGAGACGTTTCGGGTCGAAACGGCGGACTATTTGCGAAAGTTCAGGAGAAACAAGTTTCTCCGCCGCTTTCTTTGGAGACATCCATTTGCGCTTGCGTTCGAGCGCCTCCGGATAGCTGTCGGCGACCTCGCGCGCCTCGAGCGGGAAAACTGCGACCACGCATGGGAATGGAATGTCACTGTCGCGCGGCAGTTTCATATAGGAATAGAGGCCGATGCAGATCGATGAGGCTCGGCCTTTGACGCCCGCCTCTTCCCATGCTTCGCGCGATGCGGCACCAACCGGCGTTTGGCCATGCACGGGCCACCCTTTCGGGATGATCCACCGTTTCGAGCGCCGTGATTTCACCAGCAGTATCTGGATTTTATCCTTGCGCCTGCGCCAGATGAGCGCCCCGAACTGGATGCGCACACCATCTTTGCCCGCGTCCCCGAGCTGAACTGGGTGTTGTCGTGCTCTGAGCAGAGACATTGCGCACCATCCTCCTCAGCGGTTAGTCGAGCCTCAGAGATCAAGTCGTAACAAGAGAGCCGCACTGCGCAAAGAGAATTTGCGGATGCGCCCGAGCTTTTATGCGAGTTTGTGCAAATCAGGTGCGTTTGCGACGGCCTTCCAAAACGCCTCACGCTTGGAGGGGCTGTCGCGGAGGTCCTGAACGATCCGGCTCGCTTCTGTCGTCATCTCAGCGCGTTGATCCGGCGCTTTGAAGAGCCTTGTGACAGCGGCGGCGAGGTCCTCTGTGCCGAGAATCGCAATCGAGGCCTGCGCCACATCGAGCGCGCGGTAGGCTGCCATATGGTTCGAGACATGCGGGCCGTGAAGAATCGCGGTCTCCAGTTGTGCTGGCTCGAATGGGGTGTGTCCACCGCGCGGTACGAGAGACCCGCCAACAAATGCGACACCTGCGATCGAATACCAGAGTGCCATCTCCCCGAGCGTATCCGCGAGCAGGACGGCTGCTTCCGATGGATCGTCCCCCCTGGAGCGACGCGCAAAACTCAGTCCGGAACGCGTCAGCTCAGCGATAATCGCATCTGCGCGCGCTGGGTGCCGGGGCGCGAGAATGAGGCGGGCCTCAGGGATTTCCGCGCGCACCAGTTTGAACGCATCGAGGACGATCCGTTCCTCTCCTTCGTGGGTTGAGGCCGCGAGAAGAGTTGTCGCGCGCGGGAACATCCGTTCCAATTCCGGTAGATTTGCCGTCTCCGGGATGGCCATGTCCACCGTGGATTTCAGGTTCATCCGCGGAAGGAGGACGCGGGCAGGGACGCCAAGTTGCAGCAGGCGTTGCTCCGAAGCGGTGTCTTGTGCGGCGAGATAGGAGATCGCTGAAATGGCGTTGCGCATAGTGCGCCCGAAGAGCGGCCGCATCTTCTGCCACCGGCGTGCGCTACGCTCTGACATTCGTGCTCCGGCGACAATCACGGGAATGTCCGCCTGTGAGGCGAGGACAAATCGGTTCGGCCAGATTTCGTTTTCTAACGTGATGAGCGCAGCAGGAGTGTAGGCCCGCAAGAATCGTGAAAGCACTGGTTGAAAATCTAGTGGAGCGAGCCGTGCAGACACACGGGGCAACGCCCAAGCGGTCAACATGTCCCGCGCCGAAAGCGTGTTTGTGGTGATAAGCAGGTTCAGTGTTGGATCTCGGTCGAGAGCTTCTTCGATTATACTGCGAGCGGCCGTCAATTCGCCATTCGACGCGCCGTGTAACCAGAGATGAACATCGGTGGAATCTTTGCTGGGCCGTAGCCCCACTCCCAACCGCTCTGTGATATCCGATACCGTCTCTTTCCCTCTCAGAATCCGGCTCAGAAACATGAGCACCATGAGTGGGCTGAGTGCCGTGAGAAGAAAACGGTAGAAGAACAACGTAACCTCGGAGCGATACGGGTTCCTCGGGAATTACTTGCCCGAGCGGGGCTTTGGCAAGTCTTGAAGGAAAAAAGCGGCGATTAACGGGTCAGAATGCGGATGGTCACTGAGCCGGATTCAGGGCCAATCCACTGAGAAGACTGAACGATTTCACCATTCGCCAGAGAGGCCCAATAGACGTTACGGAATTCTGTGTCGCGGTTGCGGCAGCTTTCCGAATACGCGCGCGTCTGGATCGAGATGCCGTCACCGAAATCGATCGGCCAAACTTCCGCGCGTTCGATCTTGCATTTGAAGGCAAATGTTTCTGCGTGATCCTCTCCATTGAGCACGGTCACAAATCGATCGACAATGCCAGAGGAGCCTGCGCGCAAAACGGCGAGTGATTGCGACGCATCAATTGCGAGAGCATCCCCGAGAAAGCCGCGCGTGCCAACGATCATGCCGCCTTTGGTGGCCAGCGAAAGGTTGTCCCCCGAAATCCAGATTTCTTCGCCCTTGTTGTTCGTTGTTTTGCGGGAGAATGCACTGAACGCATTCTCGCGGTTCGCGACAGCAAGGATCATCGTAGGCTCTCCGGCCTCAACGAGTGACACGAACTCCGGATCGACCTCAGGGATTTCTGGTCCGCTCAGATATTGAAGAACACGCGAGGTTTGGTTCGGATCCGACGAACAGGCCGCAACAAGCAACGCGCTGAAAAGGCTGAGCAGGAGTGTCGAAGTTTTCATTGGGTCAACCTTGTTTGCGTGGCGTGCAAGTTGTTCGGGGAGTATAGGCAGGCCGGTCTTGCATAAAAACGCTTTCTGAATTTCCGCTAACAACATTCCCCGGCATATCGCCTATCTTTGCTCTGTCGGGGCGCTGCCTGCGGAGGGTAGAGCCCTCGGACCGCGCCCCGTCCAATTTACCTATCTCCAGAACCGGCCCCAACGGTCTTCCAACTCGTTGGTCTGTGTACCGCGTACGACCTCGTAGAGCCTGTTGCGGACCTCAAGACGAGCGCCGCCGTCACGCTGAACAGGGCGAATGGTTGTGCCGAACCCGCCGAGTGTTGGTTCACCGCTCAGCCAGTCAATTGGGACACTAAACCGGATGCCTTTGTCGAAGGAGCCTTCGCCGAAGTCATCGAAGGGCACATCGGTCAGAGTGAAGAACGCGCCAACGCGGAAGCCATTGTCGAATTCTCGGTCGAGAGAGAATGTCGCGCCGATATCACCGGCGAGATAGCGTCCAACGTCAACCTGCCCGAGATATCCCCCTCCGAAATCGTAATATGCGGAGGCATGGCCGGTGACGACGTCGTAGTCCTGAAAGCCGAAAAGCTGATCGAAGTCACGCTTCTTGGCGTAGTTCACTTCCGCGCCGAGAGCGAGCGGGCCGTTCACTGGCTTCCAAAGGACTTCCGTCGAAACGCCGCCATACATGGTTTCGAGGTAGCCGGCAGTGACACGACCATACAGGTTCGTGCCTGGGCGGAAGAAATATTCTGCCGTCAGGTGTTTGATCTGCGTATCCGATTGCTGCGCATAGGCCACAGCATCCGTTCGCACGTGCGGGAGGACTGATGTCGCAGGACGCGTGCTGTTGTCGAGGTTTCCGATCAGAGGTTGGCGGACCGCGCCAGACAGGATCACGCCGCGCGTGGGTGTAAAGCCGACAACGCCCTGAATGCCGACATCTGCGCGGATAGGATCGTCCGGATCGAACAGGCTCGGGTCGAGATAAGGCGTCACGCGCCAATCGAAACGAGGGTAGGTGCCCTTGATGTCTGCGGCTTCGGTGCGCGGCGCATCTTCGAAATCAGCGCGCGCGAAGCTGAGCCAGGTGCCCTCAAGGTCGAACTCGAGCGCTTCCAGATCTGACCGGCGAAGCGTCATGCGCGATGTGGGCATTCCTGCGGCGGTGCTCTCCAACCGGAAGGTCGTGACCGTGTCGGGAAGGTGGTTTGCAAGGACCCTTGCCGTGCGACCGAGGGACTGGGACTTTGCAGGATACCGTGAGTCGGAAATCCGGACGGTCGCAGTTGTGCCTTGGACCGAAATCCCCTCGAGTTTGATACCCTGTTCTTCGAGCGCTGCGTAGAGAGGGCTTTCTGTCGTCCTCACGCTCTCTTCGTCCCACGAGAGTGCTGCGGCGCTTTGGCGTGGCATGATCACTGGCGGCGCCTCTTCGAGGCCGCCGACATAGCTCGGGCGTCTCGGGTTGATCGGCACGCTGGCCATGAAGCCGACTTTCGAGCCGTGCAGCGAATAGGCAGTCAGTTCCACGCCGTTGTCGAACCCGTACGAAAGCGCGGCATTGAACGGGGTGTTGTGCGCGAAACCGGTCCGAATGACTTCGTTTTCATAGGCGTCGGAAGAATATTCCAACGTGAGGCGCACGCGGTCGGTCATCTGGTAGGAAGCTGCCGCAAACACCGCCGCATCCCCGGTGAACCATTCTCCGATCGGAACCTTGCCAGCGTCGCTGACCTGACCCACGGTCGACATGTCACGATCTGAAAAGTGATCGCTCAAAAGCGAGAGCGGGTTCGAGAAGCCGTTGTAGGTTCCGAGGCGACCCCATCCCAAGCCGCCCGTCACGAGGAGGCGGTCATCCATCAAATGCTTGCTCGCGACGATATATTCCGCCGCAAAAACACCCGTACCCGCGAAATCCTGCAACCCGACCGCAAGGCTCGGGAAGTAGTCGGTTTCCTCGGTGATCCCGAACTTGAGATCAAAGCTTCGGTCAAACTGTGCGATGTTCCCATTTTGCTGCCGACTGAAATCATCGAGGATCGAATACCGAAAAGATCCCATTAGCCGTGGTGAGACCTGGAACGTCATCGCATAGAATTGCGCATCGTCGCGGAAGTTTGTGGTCAGCTGCAGATAGCCATCGGGTAGCATTTCAGCCGAAGGCACATCGACATATCCTGGGGTGCCGTAGATCGTCGTGGGGAAGCGGAGCTGTCTGTCCTGTTCCTGTGCGGTCAAAGGGGCGCTGGCAAGCAAGGTGACGGCGACTAGGCAAGACCGGAAAGATCGTTGAAAAACCACTCAAATACCCCTTGGAATTTCCGGGACCATAACCTGTGATTGACGCGGAAAAAACCGAGCGACAGCGTCTGTCATCTGAAATGCGGAAAGTGTGTCTTTCATGCACGCGACGGCCCGCTTTCTGATCATCGACCGACTGGCGTCGAGAGGAGACTCAATGGTCTAAATTTAAGCAAATATGACCGCTAGGAGTTGCGCTGAAGTTGCCACGGGATAAATCTCCAGAAAACAGTTTACACTAAGTTTTGTGATGGATATTCCTCGGGGAGAGAACTGTTATTTTTGATGTCGCGCCGCAGATTGGCGAGGTTTCATGACCGTTTTTTCGGTGCTTGAGGGCTTCGGTTGGGGTGGTCATTTTGATGATGGTGAAGTTGGAGAGTTGACCTCTGTCTGATCTGTTCAGCGAGACCAGTGACGTATGAGTGCTCGTAGAGCGTAAGGTTGAGAGATGAAGATTGCGGTTGCCGGGCTTGGCTATGTTGGGATGTCGAACGCGGTTTTGCTCGCACAGCATCACGAGGTGATCGCTGTAGATGTTTCGGAAACTCGCGTTGAAATGGTTAATGATCTCCGGTCACCGATCGTGGACGCAGAGCTCGAAGATTTTCTGTCTCACAAGGACTTGAAACTGACAGCGACCACGGATGCGGAGGCTGCATATCGTGACGCAGATTTCGTGATCGTCGCTACACCAACCAACTACGACACAGTGAACAACTATTTCGACACGTCGTCGGTAGAGGCAGTGATCGCACAGGTTATTGCGGTCAACACCAAGGCTACGATCATTGTCAAATCGACTATTCCCGTGGGCTTTATCAGTCGTATGCGGGAGGAGATCGGGACCGATCAGGTGATCTTCAGCCCTGAATTCCTGCGTGAGGGCCGAGCGCTCTATGATAACCTGTATCCCAGCAGGATCATCGTCGGAGAACGATCCGAGAGGGCGCAGATTTTTGCCAATCTGTTGCTTGAAGGAGCAGTGAAAAAGGATGTCGACGTTCTTTTCACAGACGCGGACGAAGCAGAGGGAATTAAACTGTTTGCGAACACCTACCTCGCGATGCGGGTGGCGTTCTTCAACGAGCTCGACAGTTACGCAATGGCGCGCGGGATGGATACACGCCAGATTGTAGAAGGCGTGTCGCTTGATCCCCGCATTGGCGATCATTATAACAACCCGTCTTTTGGGTACGGCGGGTATTGTCTGCCGAAAGACACAAAGCAGTTGCTCGCGAACTATTCCGACGTGCCGCAAAACCTGATCGCTGCGATTGTGGACGCCAATCGCACGCGCAAAGATTTCTTAGCAGATCAGGTCATCGCGAAAGAACCAAAGGTCGTTGGCGTTTATCGTCTCGTTATGAAAGCGGGATCAGACAATTTCCGTCAATCTTCGATTCAGGGGATCATGAAGCGGATCAAGGGGAAAGGCATCGAAGTGATTGTCTATGAACCCGTGATAGAGGATGCCGATTTCTTTGGGTCCCGGGTCGTTAAGGATCTGAATACGTTTAAGGCTGAGGCGGATGTGATCATTGCCAACCGAATGACCGCTGACGTCGCCGATGTCGCCGAGAAGGTTTTCACCCGCGACCTCTTTGGCTCTGACTAAAATTCGGGTTTTGTCCTATGATGAGCCTTTTCGAGGGCGACACAGAAAAATTTGAGACACTCTTACCGAGGGAAACACCTTGCATCTGAACATCATTGGAACACGTGGCGTTCCAGCCGCTCACGGCGGCTTCGAAACATTCGCAGATCACTTGTCCCGGTATCTCGTCAAGAAGGGCTGGTCGGTGAATGTCTATTGCCAAGATGATGATGCGCTCTTTTCAGAAGGTGAACAAGATGTCTGGGAAGGCGTGACAAGAACGCATTTTCAAGTCAAACGCAGCGGTCCGGTTGGCACAATGGAGTTCGATCTCAAATGTGTTAAGCATGTTTTGAAAGAGCCGGGGATCGACCTCGTTCTCGGATACAATACAGCTGTCTTTTGTCTTTTGGAGCGCTTTAAAGGGCGTCGCATCCTGATGAATATGGATGGTATCGAGTGGAAGCGCACCAAGTGGGGGATCGTGCCGAAAGTTTGGTTCTATCTGAATGAACTTATCGGGGCCAATCTCGCTCATGTGCCCATTGCGGATCACCCGGAAATTGCCAACCACGTGCGGGCGCGGTGTTTCAAGACCCCGGTCATGATCCCTTACGGAAGCGACGAAATTTCGAGCGCCCCGTCCAAGTGTCTAGAGACCTACGGCCTCGAATCTGACCGTTACTTTGTTTCGATCGCACGTATTGAGCCGGAAAACTCGATTTTGGAATTGGTGCAGGGCGCAGCCTCTTTGCCTGACGGTTTCAAGATGATGGTGCTCGGCAAGTTCGATCCTGAAAACGCTTATCAAAATGCCGTCAAAGCTACTGCAGGTCCGAATGTCGTGTTCCCGGGCGCAATCTACGAACCGGAAATTGTGCAGGCGCTTCGTTTCCATGCGCGCGGGTATATTCATGGTCATCAGGTCGGGGGAACCAACCCCTCTCTCGTTGAGGCGCTCGGTGCCGGAAACGCCGTTTTGGCCCATGACAACAAGTTCAATCGTTGGACGGCCGGTGCGGAGCAGTTCTATTTCTCGAATGCGGAAGACGCCGCACAGCAAATTATCCGTATGTGCAACGATTCTGACGCCGTGGCGACAGCGCAAGCGGCAGCACGGTGCCGTCACCGCGAGAACTTTACTTGGGATCATATTCTGGGCACGTATGAGAAGGCTCTTCTGGAGCAGGTGAAAAAGGCCTGAGCCGGGTCATAATCGCATCCTCCATCGTAGAAAATGGACGTCGTGCCGTGTCTTGTGGTGAGTGTGTTGCGTCTGTGAGACGGGGGCGAACGGTCGGTTAGGCCATGTTTTGCCTTTTGGAGTGATATTTCCTCAAGCGTCGGCGGTGTGGCCGAATTGCTTGCTAGAGGAGATAGAAATGATAAACCCATTTATCGGGCGTGCTGCGCCTTTGTCCGGGCCTGCAAAGGACGTCTTCCCGATCACGCCCGACGATGCACTGGATCTGCCGAATGTTGCCGTTGCACTCTACGTCGAAACCGGCGGTGCGCTTCGCATCACAACGGTCTCGGGAGCGATCCGAACTCTCTCGGTTGACGACATGTGCATCCTTCCGGTCGGGGTTCTGCGGGTGCATGCGACCGGGACGACGGCGTCCGCAATTCACGGGTTTTCGCTCGCATGAAACTGTGTTGTGATCTCTCAATGACATCGCGGTCTCGTCGATCACGATGGGCCGCTCCATACGAGCGGAATGGAACACTTCCGAGGGCTGTCGCAGACTATGAGAATGATCGTTTTGGCGGTGCAAATCGACGTTTTTTCGAAGAGTTTCACAGTTTCTCACGACCTTCCGACGCGTGGCATTTTGATGCCGAAGGCAATGCGACGCAAGTCGGTGCTGATCAGGCGCGCCGCACCGCGAGTTTTGGAGACGGGACGCGGCGCGGGCTGCTTTTGGAAACCGAGCGTCGAAATGAGTTGCCTTACTCGAACATGGATGGTGCCGTGCCCGGAAGCCTCGTGAGCGGCGGTGCTTTGCCCGTAAACTGGGCGGTTTCAGGCATTGCTCAGTCTGCTCTGACCGTCGAAAATGTGTCCCTTGTCAACGGCCTGCCGAACCTTCGATTGCGTGTGAGCGGCACTTTGCAAGGGACGATGTATGTGTTTTTGTCGTCCGCAACGTCCATTCCAGCGTCGGTTGCCGAGACGTGGTCTCTGTCGCTATGGGCCGGACTTGCCTCCGGTTCAATGACCAATGTCTCCGACATCTCTCTGCATGCATCCGGCTGGACCAGTGGAGCGGGTTATGTGAGCGGTTCTCCTTTTTCCGGCCTGGACTTCTCAACGGTGTTGAGCGCGAATCCGGTATTGTTTGAGTGTCAGGGATCTCTCTCCGGCGCTCAGACCGAGTGTATCCGTCCTGCATTGCGACTCGCTGCGTCGGGCGAAATTGACCTGACACTCGATCTCTTGATGCCGAATGCGACCGATGGAAAACGTGCCTTCGCGGGCCTTCCCACGAGCGCAATTTCTGCTCAGCAATCTGCCGAAAACATCGTGATCACGGGGATCGCCCCTGCAACCTACGATGTTGTCGTTCGCTCAGAGGCGCTCGGCGAAAGTGTACGGTCAAACGAACAGGTCACGGATGCCTATTGGCCCAAGGGAGTCTCGGATGACATTGTTAGATCTGTTTGTTTTTACCCGCCAGGCACTCAGTAAAGCACCTTTCGCCTTTGATCTAAGGGCCGGTGTGATAGGCTGCTTTAAGCAGATAAAACAAGAAACGGTTTGGGAATGTTGACAGTACTTTGCGTTCATCAGGGCACGGAAAAATACGGATCTGACAAGAGCTTTATAGCCGCCGTTTCAGCGCTTGAGGCGGCGTCGGGGATCGACACTCAAATCCTGCTTCCGGGCAGCGGTGGGATCGACGATCTCATCAAGGACGCAAAGCTGTCACCGGCGCACTCCCGATATCTTTGGGTCTTGCGCAAAGCCGGATTTGTGAAATCCATGACGCTCGGTCTGCCGCGCAATCTGGCCGCACTTTTCAGGGCGATGAGCGACCTGAAAAAATATGACCTTGTCTATGTCAACACGGCTGTCATCGTCGATTTTCTTTTCGCCTCAATCCTGACACGGCGCCGAGTGATCGTGCACGTGCGAGAAATTCCGGTGGGAATGGCGATGACAGTCATTCGCAAGCTTCTGATCCTTGCGAAGTCGCAGGTCATTTTTAACTCACATGCGACGGCAAAAGCGTTCGACCTGCCGAAGGGGCAAGATCAAGCGGTCGTCTATAATGGGTTTGAACCTCCAGAGCCGTTCGAAAAGGCACCGTATGATGGCGAGCGCCCCTTACGCGTTTTGTGCATCGGTCGTCTGAACGCGTGGAAGGGGCAGGAAGTGCTCGTGCAGGCCTGTGCGCTGCTCTCTGAAGAAGAGCGCAAACAGCTTAATGTCCGGATCGTCGGCGGCGTTTACAAAGACCAAACCCACTTTCGCACCAATCTCGAGAAAGCGATCGAGACCGCACATCTTTCCGACACGATTGTCATGCAGGATTTTGTGGATGATCCGGCGAGTGAATACATCAATGCAGATGTTGTCATTGTCCCCTCGACGCTCCCCGAACCCTTCGGGCGCGTGGCAATCGAGGGCATGGCCTATGGGGCCTCTGTTGTCGCGTCCGATCACGGTGGGCTGAGTGAAATCGTTGTTGATGGCGAAACCGGCACATTAGTGCCGCCAAATGACCCTGAACGCCTCGCAGAAGCCCTTCGAATCGCATTACACACCCCCGCTCTGGTGCGTGCGCAAGGCGCGGCTGGTCAGAAACGGTTCACGGATGTGTTTACGCAAAAACAATGCGATGAAAGTTTGATAAAAAGTATCAACTTGGTGGAGAAGAAATAGCATGGGTCAGAATGAAAATGCTTCCGATACTAACGAAATGCATACTGCGTTTCTGGTGATTGGGTCTATGAAATCTGGGACCTCGTCATTCTTTGACGACCTTGCAAAACATCCTGATATTTTTCGGCCCGCTACCAAAGAACCCGATGATCTTGCATATGATGCCGTGCTTCTTCCTGCGGGCAAAAAGAAGTATCTGGATCTTTTCGCAAAAGCATCTCCCAATCAGCTGATCGGCGAAGCTTCGACGATCTATACGAAATTTCCCCACTTTGAGAATTGCCCAGAACGGGCCAGAGTTGTGCTAGGTGAGGGGGTCAAGCTGATTTTCCTCGGAAGAGACCCGTTGGATCGCTTGAAAAGCCATTACAAACATGAAGTCCAGAATGGGAAGATCGATCGTCCCTTGTCCGAGGTTCTAGACAATTGGCCAATTCTTTTTGATGTGTCCAATTACGACATGCAACTTGAGGAATGGCTCAAAGTTTTTCCCCGTGAGCAGATGCTTGTTTTGCGCACTGAAGAATACATTGAGAATACGCACGATGTGCTTAACCGGGCTGCAGAATTTCTCGGAATTCCTCCGTTTGATAAGGCCATTCTTCATGAGACAGGCGGTGTTCGGAATGCCTCTGCGTCCAAACGTCAACCCCGCGGCCTGATGCGAACGATAATGTACTCAGACTTCATGCAGAGAAAACTGAAACCGCTTATGCCAAATAAGCTTCGGCAATTTTTGCAGGTTCTTCTAATTTCCAAAAAGGCACAAAGCTTTGATGTGTCGCTATCACCTGAGAGAGAAGCCGATCTGAGGAAGATGCTCGAAGGCCGAACGCTGCTGTTCAGGGAAATGGCTGCGCAAGACTGCACAGCCTGAAAGTTCAGTCGCTGGAGCGCCAACCCTTAAGGAACTTAATAGAACGAAACTTCCATGAGTGAAGCAGCGACAAATACAGCATGTAGATTTTGGGCATTACATTCATCTGGTTGCGATCAGAATGCATCCTCAAATATGACCAGCGCCTGTTTCTAAAGCGGAAGAGGCGTTGATCAAGCGGCAAATCCTCCCGCAATGCGGACTCATGGGCGATGCTTTCTTCGAGAATGACAAACGCGGGTTCGAGGTCCCGGAACTTCAAAAAGAAATCCGTATCAATCGCATAGAGCCAGAGGTTCTCATTGAAACGAATAGTGTGGGTGTCAAACAGGCTGCGCCGGATGACAAGGCCGCTTGTGACGACTGTTCGTCCTGCCGTCGGCTGACGCCCGGAGGTGAGCGTGGCAGGTTGCGAGCCTTTGTAACTGTTAAAGCACCCCGGCGACATGACCTCACCATTGGCATAGACTTTCGGCGCGAACAGATAAATCGACGGCTCCGCCGAAGCGGTCTCTTGTGCTGTCTTCAGGTAGGTGTCTGACAAATCGGAGTCTTGATCGAGCAAGACAATCAAGTTTTCAGAGCTTTCACGAATGGCCGTGTTGTAGAGTTTGGAGAGCGGTGTGTTCTCCGGTGTGTGCCGATAGTCAACCTGCGCAAACCGTGACTTGAGCTCTGCAACAGAGACATCGTCCCACATCGAAATGGGACTATTGTCCCAAATCAGCAGTGAAATATCCGAACCATCACAGGCTTGGCGGGCCAACGTCTTGAGCGTTCCACTGTCGCGCATATTGGTTTTGTAGAGGACAACCAGGACGAACATACTCATAATTTAGGCCTCTTCAGATTTCATGACGACTTCTCATAGTTCAGTTTTGCTCTCGCGAGATAGGCAAATAGGAAGGTCAGATAATAAGGTTTCCCACCGACCGAGTAGTGAAACGCGAACACAAAAATGGACGCGAGAATCAGATAGACCGTAATCTCACTCCATATGCGTGTCTCTGTGCGCATCATCGGAACGCGCAGGTTTTGTGAAATCGTGACCAATGGGCGAAAAATGAGGCCAAAATATATGATTGATAAGATGCCATATGTATTAAAAACAGAGACATACAATGTGTCGCGATATGTTGGCGAATTGTTGGAAACCGCACCTGTCCCGTAACCTTGGGGGCGAAACTCCCCCAAGACGGACACATATTGAATGATACGCCCACGGGTTGAGGCGTCCCACAGGCTCGGTGTGAGTGCGACGACTAACAAGAAAACGATGGCTGTCAGCCCCGGTATCCACGCAAGCCGAGTAATCTTTTTGAGGCGGAAGGTGCGTGCAAAGAAAAAGAGCGCGGCCGCAAAGAGAAACGAGATGATGCCGGAACGTGTCTGTGACAGGAAAACCGCATAGATGTTCGCGACAAGGACGATGAACAACAGAAGTGCTCGGACGCTATTGTTGCTGCGCACAAGTCCGACGAATGCCGCAATAGCCATGAGCGCACTCAGAAAACTATACTCGACCGAGGATATAAGAACGCCGGTGGCACGTAAGGCGCCGTCTCTCAGGAATTGATATTGGATAAGCCGTTCAGCTGTATCGAGTTCGAGTTTTCGTGCGGCGACGAAATCGTAGTACCAGAGTTCTTTGTACTCGGTTCCGACGTGCCACGCAGTCCAGATTGAATAGCCCACCGAAAACATTGAGGCGCTGAGGATTGCTGCGAACACAATCATGTAGTTGTGAGCCCCGGACACTCGCGGCATCAGAAAGATACAGGGCAGCAAAAAGGGAAAAATATACCGGCGGGTGGTCCCGTAAATTTGGGCGAGTCCGTCGCCGCTGACAAACGCTACGGCAATGCCGAAGACTGCAATGACAGAAATACGGATAAAGTCTTTGCGTAGCTGCGTGTCAATTCGATGTCGTAAAAAGAGCAGTCGCGTAAAGCCGATCACCAAGAATATTTCTTGCCACGCCTTTAGGAGAACGGCGTAGGGACTATTAACATCATTAAAAAACTGAATCAGCACGAAATCAGTGAAAACGATAAAGAGCGCGTAGAGCATTATGAACGCTGGAAACGCCCAGTACGCCGCTGCAGCGGCATATACATAAACTCCCACAACGACCAGAAAAGCTAGAAATTCCACATTAAAGCCTTTTCATACTCGTGGCTGGTCTTGGAGTGAGTGAGGTAAAATCTGTCGCATGTGACATGATAGGCGATGACTGTTTTTAGTTTTGCTCGAAAGAACTCAAATTCTTGAGATCGTCTGCATAATAGTCTTCCACGAAAGTTCGAACATAGTCGAGTTGCGCGAGATCGATGCCGCCAGACTTTCGCTCCTTGAAAACAAATTTCATCTTTCGATTTCATGATAAGTTAGCTTCAGACCTGCCAAAAGTATGAACACCAAGCCAAGAATGACAAAAGTCTTCGCAATCAACCCTGTGTAAAAAACTGATATCAGAACCAGAAATGTTGCTGCCAGCGCAAGAACATCGACGGCGAACTCTCGGAAATCGCGGGAAATATAGCGCGACACAAAATGTCTCAGAATAATCATGTTCAGGCACACTCGCGT
This sequence comes from Celeribacter litoreus, assembly GCF_020165855.1. Taxonomy (GTDB): domain Bacteria; phylum Pseudomonadota; class Alphaproteobacteria; order Rhodobacterales; family Rhodobacteraceae; genus Celeribacter; species Celeribacter litoreus. The sequence continues at coordinate 191,901 of NZ_JAIUFY010000011.1, forward strand.
GGTCCATGCAAGCGCCACGCCAATCAGCCCAAGCCAATTGATGAGCGCATACAGGAGGATCGCATAAATCGGCAGTTCAATTAAGTTAGCATAAGCCGTGAGTTTTGCGTGCCCTTTCGCTTGAAGGGTGTTGAAGGCTGCTCGAGCAACAAAGTTACAGATTAGGCCGGCCGACAAAATGCTCAGGAACTTCCAGCTATTTTCTGCAAAGTACTCTCCGAGCCAGAGGCTGAGCACTGATTTACCTAGGGACACGATGCAAATCGCTACCAAGATCATGAATCCCCCGAGGATTGCCTCAGAGGTTCTGTGAAGCCGTCTGAAGCCTTCAAAATTGCTGCTTTGCTCGCGAGATGCTTTCGGGAATATGACTGCGAAAATCGCTTCGGGAATGATCGACAGCCTGGAGATCACGTCATAGGGGGTCGTATAGAACGCGACACTTGCTGGACCGGAAATTGCCGAAACGATAAAACGGTCGAAGTAGACCATTATTGGGGACACGAAATTCGATACTGTCATCCATCCTGCCATCTGCATTGACTTGAGCGGTGATATCCACCCTTTGAAGGCAAAAAAGTTATTACTTTTGAATGTGTTAAAGATTATCAACAGTGGAATTGCGAGGATCATATACCTGAATATACTTATTGCCATGACAGCTGTCGGAAGGTCCGCAGAGACAAACTTTGCTGCCAGGGCAGGGCCAGCAAAAACCCAGGATCCTACAGCTGCCCTTAAGAGTGCTGCTGCTGTAAATTTGCTAAACGCCTCTAAAAGGCCGCGCGCTGCTCCAAAGAAGATTACGGAAGGAATCGTTATCCCCAACCAGAGAAGAGCATGATTGAAGTCATCGCCCATTTCCTCGGGCACATTGAGCCATTGATGGATGTTTGTCTGCGATAGCACAAGGATTAGACAGCACCCGATCGCTGCAAAAATAATCAAGAGTGCAGTGATTGAACGAACTGTACTCCAAATCTTGTCAAACTCTTTGGCAGCTAAGCAAATGGAGACCTCACGCGTCATTACACGTCCGAGCCCGAGATCGAAAATACTAAAATATCCGATCAACACCCAAACGAGGCTCAGGTATCCAAACGCTTGCAGTCCCAGGGTCTCAATGAGATACGGGATGCAAAATATGGCGAGGCCAAACGGTATAAATGCAGTTAAGATATATGTTATAACTGCTGCGTAGGTTTTGTTCATAAGCCTGACAGTCGTAAGTGAAGATCGCGAAAGATCGCGATCATCTTGCGGTTTCACTTTCCAAGAGTCTCATCAAATACCGACCATATTCGGTTTTTTTGAAGGTTTCAGCATGTTCCCGCATTTTCTCATCGTCGATCCAGCCTCGCTGATAGGCGATCTCTTCGGGGCAGCCGGATTGCATGCCTTGGCGCATTGAAAGCGTGCGCACGAAGTTCCCTGCGTCGAGGAGTGATCCGTGCGTACCGGTGTCGAGCCAGGCATAGCCGCGGCCCATGCGTTCGACGGACAACGTGCCGTCTTTCAGATAGCTTTCGAGGAGGGTGACGATTTCGAGCTCGCCACGCGGGGAGGGCTTTACTTCTTTGGCACGACGCGGGGCATCGCCGTCGAGGAAGTAGAGGCCTGTCACGGCGTAGTTCGATGGCGGGACGTCCGGTTTCTCAATAATTTCTTCGACTGTGCCTTCGGCATCGAATTTGACCACGCCGTAGCGCTCCGGATCGGCGACGTGATAGCCGAAGACTGTGCCGCCTACGTCTTTCGAATCCGCCGCATTGAGCATCTCGGGCAGGCCGTGACCGAAGAAAATGTTGTCGCCCAAGACCATCGCGGACGGCGCGCCGTCGAGGAAGTCTTCGGCAAGGATATAGGCCTGCGCGAGACCATCAGGCGATGGCTGGGTGATGTAGGTGAGGGACAGACCCCATTGCGAGCCGTCACCGAGCAGGCGTTTGAACTGATCCTGATCCTGTGGCGTTGTGATCATCGCGATCTCGCGGATGCCGGAGAGCATCAGAACGGACAGCGGATAATAGATCATCGGCTTGTCATAGATCGGCATGAGCTGTTTGGAGACGGCCATGGTCAGCGGGTAAAGGCGCGTGCCCGAGCCTCCGGCGAGGATGATCCCTTTACGGTCTGTCATGATGTCGTCTCCACTTCACTCAATACTTGCGCAAGCCCTGCGCGCCAGTCGGGGCGGTCGATCCCGAATGTGTCTTTTGTCGTGCTGCAATCCATCCGGCTGTTGCCCGGGCGTTTTGCTGGCGTGGGGTAGGCGGACGTCGGGATGTCCTCGACCGTCATCTCTTTGCCCGCCTGCGCAAAAATCTCGCGGGCGAAATCGGCCCAGCTCACATCCGGTGCGCCCGAGAAATGATAGGTGCCGGATTTGCCCGCATCCGCGAGCAATTGCTCGGCGATGGACACACAGGCTTTCGCGATGTTGCGGGCCGGGGTGGGGCCACCGATCTGGTCCGCCACCACCGTCAGCTTGTCGCGCGATTCCGCGAGGCGGAGCATGGTCTTCACAAAGTTGCCGCCATGCGCCGAGAACACCCAAGACGTGCGCAGGATCGCAAACACGCAGCCCGCTTCACGAATGCCGTTTTCACCTTCGAGCTTGGTTTCGCCATAGGCGCCGAGCGGACCGGTCGGATCGGTCGTTTTGAATGCGGTCTCTCCCGCGCCGTCGAACACGTAATCCGTTGAGATATGAACGAAAGGAATGCCCATCTCGGCACAGGTCTCCGCCATCTCGGTGGGAGCCGCCGCATTCACGAGCGTCGCAACCAGAGTGTCGTCCTCGGCTTTATCAACCGCCGTGTAGGCCGCCGCATTGATCACCGCCGCAGGTTTCAAATCGCGGATCTGAGCCGCACAGGCGCGCGGGTCCGTGAGATCGGCTTCATCGCGCCCGAGAAAGCGGGCTTTGGGCAGGAGTAGCTGCAACTCGGTCGCAACCTGTCCGGTTTTGCCGAAGACGAGGATCATGCCTTGACCCCCAGACGCTCGCCAACGCCGTGACGTTCCTGAAGGGCGCGCCACCAGTCCTCATTGTCGAGATACCACTGAACCGTTTTGCTCAGGCCCTCTTCGACAGTCACAGACGGACGCCAGCCGAGTTCTTCGCGGATGCGGGTCGGGTCAATCGCATAACGCGCATCGTGCCCAGGACGGTCGGGCACAAAGGTGATCTGATCGGCATAGCTGCCGCTCTCTTTCGGCTGTTTCTCATCGAGAATGCCGCAGAGCGTTTTGACGAGTTCGAGGTTCGTCCGCTCGTTCTCGCCGCCGATGTTGTAGCTGCGGCCAAGTTCGCCCTTTTCTACGACGAGCAAGAGCGCATCTGCGTGATCCTCAACATAGAGCCAATCGCGAATGTTCGATCCGTCGCCGTAGATCGGAAGCGGCTTTCCTGCGAGGGCGTTGAGAATGATCACGGGGATCAGCTTTTCGGGGAAGTGGAACGGGCCGTAGTTGTTGGAGCAGTTCGTCAATACGACCGGCAGGCCATAGGTCTCATGCCATGCGCGGACGAGGTGATCGGAGCTTGCTTTCGACGCGGAGTAGGGCGAACGCGGATCGTAAGGTGTCTCTTCGGTGAACTGCACCGACCGATCGGCGGGCAGGGAACCGAACACCTCATCGGTCGAAATGTGGTGGAAGCGGAAGCTCTCCGGCTTGCCGCTCTCGACCCAATATTTGCGCGCCGCTTCCAGCATGTTGAACGTGCCGGTGATGTTCGTCTCGATAAAGTCGCCCGGCCCGTCGATGGAGCGGTCAACGTGGCTCTCCGCCGCGAGGTGCATCACGGCGTCCGGTTTATGCTTGGCGAACACGGCATCGAGACCCGCGCGATCACGAATGTCGACCTGTTCGAACGCATAGAGCGGGCTTTCTGCGGCATCAGCGACGTTGTCGAGGCAGGCTGCATAGGTGAGCGCGTCGACGTTCACTACTTCATGACCGCGACCTACTGCGAGACGCACGACTGCCGAGCCGATAAATCCGGCGCCACCTGTGACCAATAGTTTCATAGCTTGTCCTTTGTGAAAGGCGTCACAAACTCTGCGAGGGTCTGTGCCTTTTCGTCTTTCTCAGAGATCGCCGGGGTGATCCCCTCAAGCGGCCAGTCAATGCCGCAGCTGTCCCATTTCACAGCGCCGTCGCATTCTGGCGCATAGTGATCAGTGCATTTGTAGATAATTTCGCTGTCCGGCTCCAACGTCATAAACCCGTGCAGGAAGCCCGCGGGAATCCAGAGCTGTTTGCCATTGTTGAAAGAGAGCTCTTCGCCAACCCATTTCCCATAGGTGTCCGAGCCTTCTCGCACGTCCACAGCAACGTCAAAAATCCGGCCCTTGCCACAGCGGACAAGCTTGCCCTGTGCGTGCGGCGGGCTTTGGAAGTGAAGGCCGCGAACCGTGCCGACTTCACTCGACAGAGAATGGTTGTCCTGAACAAACTCGGGCAGGAAAAGCCCCGCGTCTTCGAGTTTCTTCTTGTTCCAGCTCTCGGAGAAAAAGCCGCGATGATCCCCGAAGCGGGGCGGTGTTATAATAACGACGTCTTCAATGGTCGTGCGTTCGATCAGCATAGTGTCTTCACCAGATCTGTTACATGTCTCAAACTCAAACTCAAACTCTGCTGAACCCGCATTCAGCATCTAGTATGGCCCGTCCGGGCCGTTCGTTATTCCTCTGGTCTCATCAATCTTCCAGTATAGGCATCGACCCGCCCAAGCGCGCCTTGCTAGCCGTTTTGTCTTTCATGTTGTAGGGGCAACTCCATCTTGGGTCGCCCCCAGATAAGCGTGACCAGTTCCGCGAGAGAAAGGCGCCCCATTGAAAAAGTCTCGTATGATTTTTGCAGGGCTGAAACCAAAAAACTGATTCTTTGCTCGAAAAGTTTCGCCGCGTTGCAGAAAGCCATCATGTGGCCACAATCCGTCAGTTTTTTCAGTGTCAAGACGCGAAGAGAGTGCGGGGGGAGAACACCATATCCCCACCTCTCGTGCAGCGTGCGGAGCGGACGCCAAGGCATTAAAAACTGCACGCCAGCTGATCACTCTTCTTAGAAACACACGTACCCCCTAATCTTGAGGCGTGTATATCTTGCTTGACCGGTCAGTAAAACAAAACCCAGTCTCTGGGATCGCAAAGATGCCGAATTTTTGTCCGACGCTTAAAGATTGACCATGCGTAAACCTGTGATGAGCTGTTGTTATCTTCGGCAGGTATCACTTTCGTATGTCCCGCAGCTTTGACGGGAAATTTCTACATGCTAGGCTATCCTTCACGCGAAGCGGAACGTTAATCATCTTCGGATGGTTGCCTCCTGACCTATCGCAATAGGCATTGCGACTCCCCGCTCTGATGATGCATTTTAAACAATAGATTGTGTTAGATAAACTTTCTCAGCGCCTCGCGGTTTCTTCAGAGCACTTCGAGAACTACCCTTTGGGATATACATTCGACGAGTGCGACAGCTTTTGCCTCGCTCTTTGCCTGCGAATAAATCCGGAATTCCGGCGCATTGCCGGAGGGACGCAGATGCAGGACGTCTCCACTCTCAAAGTCGATGCGCAGCCCATCGGTGAGGTCTGTAGCAGCAATCGTCCCGAACGGCGCGAAAAAGGTCGACCGTTTGGATTCATCGCCGATCAACCCGTTGAGGAAAACCTCTGCTTTTGCGCGATCGATCTCCTGAACGCGGTCGGCCGCAGTGAAACAGGGCGGCAGGCTGGTCATGACTTCCGACAACGGCTTTCCGGCCTGTTGAGCGGCGATGAGGGGCGCGATGATTGGCAACATACAGTCACGTGTGGGCAGTGGGGACAAAGGGCCTGCAACCTGCGCCTCAAACCCCAACAGGAAGCCTCCATTCGCCTCGAAGCCCACGACTTCGGGATTTGCGGCCTCTCCCATGCCCGCGATCACAAAAGGAGACCCGATCCGAGTGAGGATCACCTCTTCAAAGTCAGGGAGGCAGCGCACCATATCGTTGGAGGAAACGGGTGTTACAACGGATTTTGCGGCCAGAAGCCGCGCAGTCAGAACTCCGAGAATGTCGCCGGGGATCACCTTCCCCGTCTCATCTGTCAGCATCGGTCGATCAGCATCGCCATCGGTCGACGCAATTGCATCGAGACCGTTTTCCTGACACCAACCCCGTAGCTTTTCGCGGGTTTCAGGATCGACCGCTTCCGTGTCGACGGGAATAAACGTGTCGGAGTTTGCAAGGGGCACGACCTCCGCGCCGAGCCCGCGGATCACCGCTTCCATCGTGTCGCGCGCGACCGACGAATGGCGGTACACCCCGATTTTGAGCCCCTTCAATGCGCTTGCGCCGAAGGCCTCGAGATACCGGGCAATATAAGGTGTTTCCGCGTCGATCTTGTGAAGTGTGCCGGAGGCGGTTCCACAGTAACGAATTTGCGCCACATAGGCCTCGTTGATAGCTAATTCGTCCTCTTTCGAGACCTCGCCATCGGGCAAATAGAATTTCAATCCATTGCGGTCGGCGGGAATATGGCTCCCTGTGACCATGATGGCTGGCGCTTTCGCCGACATGGAGGCCAGCGCGAGGGCAGGGGTCCCAAGTGCGCCGCAATCGACCACGTCGACACGGGAGGCCCGAGCTGTCTCAAGGATCACCTTAGCAATGTGCGGAGAAGACGGACGCAGGTCACGTCCGAGGTAGAGCGTATTGTGACCAGTGCTGCTCAGGAAAGCATGCAAATAATCCGCGACAAGTTCGTCGGTCAGCTCGGTCACGAGGCCGCGCAGACCGCTGCTGCCGAATTTAGGAGCCATCGTGCTTTATCCTTTCGCACCCTGTCCGCGCGAGTAGACATCTTCGTAACGGATGATGTCATCCTCACCGATGTAGGAACCCGTTTGCACCTCTATCAAAACCATTGGCACTTTGCCGGGGTTTTCCAGACGATGAACCGCGCCGAGCGGGATATATACGGACTGGTTCTCGCTCACGATATGCACTTCGTCATCCATCGTGACGCGCGCCGTGCCCTCGACCACGATCCAATGTTCGGAGCGGTGAAAGTGGCTTTGCAGGCTGAGCGCTGCGCCGGGTTGAACGTGGATACGTTTCACCTGAAAACGACCGCCGACTACGAGGCGCTCGAACCAACCCCACGGGCGATGATCTTTCTGGAATTTCTGCGCCTGCTCCGCACCTTTGGTCCGAAGTACTGATACGGCTTTTTTCACGTCTTGCGCACGCGACATATCCGCGACGAGCACGGCATCACTCATCGCAATCGCCATCACATTTCTAAGGCCGATCCCGACAATCTCCAGATTTTCGCTATCGGAGCGGAGTAGGCTGTTTTCACATTCGATTGCCGTCGCGCCGCCGAAGGTCACGACACCGCTCTCATCCGGTCCTGCTTCACGCCAAACCGCATCCCAACCGCCGAGATCGGACCAGCCGCCATCAAACGGCACAACAGCGAGATTGTCTGTCTTCTCCATCACGGCGTAGTCTATCGAGATGTCCTCCGCCTTCGCCCAGCTTTTCGGGTCCAGACGCAGGAAGCCGAGATCGACCTGAGCCGCAGAGACAGCGGTGCTCACCGGCTCGTTCAGTGCAGGAGCGAATTTTGTAAATGCTGCGATGATGTCTTTCGCCTTGAACAGGAAAATACCAGCATTCCATAGGTACGTGCCAGCGGCCACCATTTCGGCGGCGCGGGCGGCATCAGGCTTTTCGACGAACTGTTTGAGGTCGACAGTTGCGCTCGAAGCCTCCGGTTGGGCGATCAATTCAAGATAGCCATAGGCCGTCTCCGCATGAGTCGGCCTAATTCCGAAGGTGACCAGTTTGCCTGCCTCGACAGCGGAAAGGCCACTCTCGATCGCTGCATGAAACGCACTGACGTCGGGCACCACTTGGTCCGAGGGCGCCACCAACATCACGGCCTCCGGATTCTTCGCAAAGTGATAAAGTGCCGCCGCAAGAATGGCGGGCGCAGTGTTTCGGCCTGCCGGTTCGATCAAAACTGCGCCGGGATCAATGCCGATTGCAGCAAGTTGTTCGGTCACAATAAAGCGGAAATCCGAGGCTGTGAGAACCGTTGGCGCCGCAAAGTTCAACGCCTTGTGTGCCCCGCTCAGCCTTTTCACAGAAGCCTGAAAAAGGGACTCTTCATCGACTAAAGGCACGAACTGCTTTGGATAGCTTTTGCGTGACAGTGGCCAAAGTCTGGTGCCGGATCCCCCGCACAAAATGATCGGCGTGATGAGTGGCATCGATCGTTCCTAAATGACGAAACACTGGTTTTCTTATGTTTCGTCGATTTTGGTGAATCGAATGTTAACGCGGGAGACTGTCGCTTCCGTCAGATGCAAAATCTATGACGAGGCGCATTCGCTCATTTCTCAGCTCGCCACGACTTTTAGATAGCTCCGGCAATCCGCAATTTCGGGGGTAGCTCAAAATGTCGGAGCGTGCTTTTCCCAAGAAGAGCTTTGGCAGCCGAGTGAAGCTTGAATGCAAACTAAACACTCTCTCCACGTCAACAAGATGCTCGAAAATTGATCTAAGCGATTCGCTTGACGCTAGAATGGGCAACTGCTATTTTTTGACGAAACTGCATTCGGTGGCTCAGGACTTTTAAGGTTGGCCTGTGCCCTTCCTCCCTTAGGGAGTCGAGGCCGGTGTAAGATGACGCCGAGAGGCTCCCTTAAGGGCTGGGGCGGAGTAATCACTAATGGTTGCGTCCGCCTCGTTCTGTGTCACGTCCCAAGCAGCGATGAGACGGTCAGTCCGCATTAGCGGATAGCGGGACGTTTGGAGGCTGAAATGGCATCCGATACTGATGACCTACGTCTTCTCGCTGCGGCACTTCCGCCCGAACTGAAGGCAGACCAAGAAAATCTGATAGTGGTAATACACCGCTGGGCTAAAGCTCGACCAGGCTATTTCCTCGAGCCGATCACTAGTCGTGAGTGTGCGGCACTTCTTGGAGTGACCCCTGGAGCCTTGCGTGTCGCTCGCAGCCGTAACGGCAGTGATCATCCCGAGTTCCTGCACCTGCCGTGGGTCGGGTGGCGCTACCGTTCGCGATTGAGTGTTTTGGAATGGGTTCATGACAAACGTTCCCGTGAAAACAGCTCTTCCATGCGGGGGGGGGAGTGATGGACGCCACCAGCCAAATGAAGAAATTCTCCGGAAGCAATCATCCCTTCGAAACCGCAGCAGCCAGCTACGCTCAAAAGGGTTTGAGTGTGTTCCCTGTCGCTCCGATCGGCCAAGGCCCCAAACGCCAAGACGGCAAAGAACCTTATCCGGGAACTCGAGGCTTTAGGGATGCCTCTAGCGACCCCGAACAGATCGCTGCTTGGGCCAAACAATACCCAGATGCAAACATCGGGCTGGCCTGTGAACTGAGCGATTTGGTCGCCGTCGATGTGGATTTGGATCTGGACGATCCTGAGCAGAATGCGCGCTGGGAGCGGTATCGAGCAGCAAACGATCTGCCCCCGACGTTTGAGCAACGGACCGCAGGCGGTGGGCTCCACCTCGTATATAAGGCCAGCAAAGGAGCGAAATACCCAGGGAAGCTTGAGGACGGTGAAGGAAAGATCGCGGACATAAAGTTCAACGGCTATATACTGCTAGCGCCCTCCATCGCGCAGTCCGGCCGGCGTGACACTCCGGGCACCTACGAGCTGCTCAACGATTGCGAACCAGTGGAGGCTCCCGATTGGCTTTCGAATGCACGCCCCAAAGGCCGCACCTCGCCACCCGCCAACGGGCCGTTGGCTCAGTTGGCGCGCGATGCGCGTGAATTTGCCCGCAAAGAGACCGACGACAAGCTGATCCAACTCCTCCAATCGAAGAGAAATACGATCGCGAGCCGCGATGAATGGCTACGTCTCGGGTTTGGCCTCCACGCTGGTTACGTCGGTACAAAATGGGAAACTGAAGCGCTCTTGGCTTTCATCAAGTTTTCTGAGCGTTGGGAAGCGCCTCGGGGAACTCGGATGGCTGACTTTGGTGAAAATGCCGAGGAAGTTTGGAGGAAAGCTGTCGCTCAAAAGCAAGGCGGGGTCCTGCCTGCGACCGCGCATATGATCCTGAAGAAGCTGCCAGACCTACCTCCGGCCGATGTGAAGCCGGTGCAGCTGCCGGAAAGGATCCAGCAGCCTGCCCAGGCTCAAATACGGTTGCCCGGTTTGGCTGGTCGCATCGCGGATGTCCTGCGTGAAGCGAGTGATCGAGACTTGCGTGTTCTTCCTGAAGCAGGGGCCCTCGCAGCAATGAGCGCTCTCGCTGCGCCAAGGTTTGTTCTCCAGGGCCCACAAGGCAAAGTGCCCCTAAACGTGTACACCCTTCTTCTCGGCGGGACCGGAAGCGGAAAGGAGGCGGCTCGTGATGCAACAGACATGGCGCTCAAGGCAGCCAACCGTCGTGGAGAGTTCCTCGCTTCAGCGGCTTCAGACAAGGCCCTTCATCGAGCCCTGGCAGAGGGCGGTGCTACATCTGGTCGAGACCAGGGAAGCGTCGGGGCCAGAGTTCTCGCGATGGATGAAGGCGGGCTTCACCTGGACGCGATTCGGAGCGGGAATAATGGGCATCAAAAGCAACTTCTGACGCTCATGATGCAACTCTTTGGCCGTGGCCTCGGTCAACTCCCTGCGCACAAGTATGCTGACCATAGAAATGAGATCCCGAGTGTGGACTGTCCACGCCTGACGGTCATGTTGACCTCGACGCCCGGTGCGCTTGAGAAAGCTGTAGGCCAAGAGGATAGCGAGAGCGGGATGTTGAACCGGTTTCTCGTCTTCGAAGAAGATGGATACCGTGAACTACGTGAAGGAAACGTCAATCGCGATCTCCTCCACACCCCGCCCGAGGATATTGTCAAAGCATGCCAAAGGTTCCCGGCTCGGGATGCTAGCCATGTCGTAGCGACTGCACTGAATCGAGCTCCGTCTGATGAAGTGGTGGTCATGTCGACGTCTGCAGAACGGATCTTTGAAGACTTCCGTACCGGAGAGGTAGAGGACTGGCGGCGGCGCAAAGGTCAAGTCGGAGAAAGCTGGGCTAGAGCTGCGGAATACGCTTTGCGTGTCGCGGGATTGCTCGCTCTTTCTGACGCGGCCATGGAGGGCTCAGGCCCGTTGCACGATATCACCTGCGAAGACCAGCATATGAGCCTCGCCATTGAGATCGTCCGCCGCGCCGTCTCGGGCGTTGCAGACCTCGCAACCAGCGCCGGCAGAACGAGCCTTGAGGCCTTGAAGGATAAGATCAAAGAGGCAATTGCAGAACTCGCAGGGAAAGATGGCTTTGCGAATGCCCGAAAGGTGAAAAAGAAAGTCCTGAGAGGAACCGAAAAACGTCAACGCGAAAACGTTCTCGACACAATGATTGAGGATGGGGAAATAACTCAGGAATTTAGGCCCACAGGTGGCCGTCCAAACGAGTGGTACGCCATTGCAGAGGAGAGCAGCGATGATGCTTAGATGTCGATCTACGACGACCTGCGTTGAGAACTCTGCTTTTGTCCCGGACCAAAAGGGAAGGTTGGGGACAAAAGTCTGGAGGGAGAAATCCTCGATCGCCCAAAGGGTTAAGAGAGATTTTTATTATATATATTACCTTTTGTCACATTTTCTCTCTGCCCTGTGCATCCCGAGGTTTGAGCGCTTCGTGGAGAGAGAGGGGGCTGCCAAAAGGTCCAAAAGGTCCAAAAGTACAATTTGCAGGCTAGGTCCGAAGTGGATTGCCCCAGATGGCTACGCAAATGTCTTCACTTTGTGGCCCCAAGAGTGGGCCCACAATCTCTGCCCTGACCCCAAGAGGGCATCGTTGAAATTTTGTAAAAGCGCCCCTCTTTATGTTATCTCATAACAAATGATTTCGAGGATGAGCACATGCCCCCGCGTTCAAAGAGACCTCTGGCTGATAAGATGCTGCAACTGAGCATTCGACAGGTTGTCGAGGCTGGACTGCTGAATGACAAAGGCATCGTCTCGATCGCGAAAACACCGCAGGGTTTGGACTTCCCTGCCATTGTTGATGGTCATGGCGATTATCTGATCATCACCGTACACGGCGGCTGGGGGAACACATGCGAGGCTGTCGCAGTGACCGAGACCCCCTGTCACTTTGGCGGGACGCGCCATTGGTTCTTCTGCCCCTCCTGCGCGCGCCGGTGTGGGGTGCTTTACATCGGTCGCGAAACGATCACCTGCCGGACATGTCACGACCTCACCTATGCGTCTCAATACGAGGCTCCGCGGGAGCGCATGCTTCGACAGCTCAAGAAGATCCGCAAAGCCATTGGCGCCGACATGGATATCTACGGCCCGTTCAACCCGCCCCCGAAAGGCATGTCGAAGAAGAGATGGCTGGAGATGATCGAGGAGTTCAAGGCCCTGCGACAGGCCTATTTGCACGAGTGTGAGCGACCATGCCGGTGGCGCAACGATGCGCCGAAGACGAGCGAGTTCCGGAAGGGTGGGCGCTCTGAGCACTAACATCGTGTTGCTATTCATCTTGTGAGGTCTCTACTCAAAGTCGCACTGATCCTTCTCTCCGGCATCGAACGCGGAAGGAGGCATATTTGACCAAACGGGACGAAATAATGGCAGCATGAAATCTGAACGGGGTCCACTTAAATAACGCGACTAAACTTTCCTAGAAACAGCACCACTTCTGTCGACGATTTTTGAGGCCACATGTCAGCATTCTCTCTACCTAGAACCGCGAGCTTTGGCCTCTTGTTATCCCTGAGGCACACTTACGACATGTGGGAATTTGCCACCACTTAGCTATGAGCCTCGGAAGCCAGACGGTAGACCAATTTGTACCTCTTGACCCGTGTATACTGTCGCTGTTAGTTCTCGTCTTGCCGAAAATATTGAACGAAGCGCTGTCAGTAACAAGCCTTTAGCGAGCGAGGCGGGGCCCCCGGGCACCATCTCTTTACGGAAAGCGTTGGTTTTGCTTCGGTTTGTCGAAATTGACTGGAGCCGTAGACCATGCCGCTTCACGCGATCGATTTAATCCACTTCCTGGTGACACCCAGCGGGTAGCCCGAGCCGTAGCTTTGTCCAACTCCGTCTGTCTGCCAGCCGCCAATCTGGTCCACGATATCAGACGGACACTCGACGGCCCGAAGCCTGTCTCGCAGCGCGTGTCGGAAGCCGTGCATCGTGATGGTTTCTCCCGTCAGTGTCTTGATCCATTTGTTCAATGCAGCACTTGCTGAGTTTGCGTTGGTGGTTTCGCCGTGGTTGTAGCTTGGGAAGGCAAATGGGGAGTTAGAGGCATGCGCCAGGATGCGCTCCGCGGCCCATCGCGATTGCCCCTCTAGAGGTACGATGCGTTCGCTCCCCTTGGTTTTTAGGCTACGCCAAGGGTGCGGTTGGATCACCACATGCATGGCCCCATCTGTGTCCGTCTTGATGTCCTCCCGCAAGATACCTGTAGCTTCCGCTAAACGCAGGCCTGTATCAGCAATCAGAGCTATCAGCCAGCGACGCTCATCGTCATGCTCCAGACATCCCTCCGCGATCTTGAGCAGTGCGTCCTGGGATACAGGCTGACGCTTGGAAACTCCCGCTTCCCTGTCGAAGTAGACCTTGGCGAAGGGGTTGGTGAATTCCAGGCCCATTTCACTCGCTGCGAAGTTGGTCACGGCCCGGACAGTGCCAAAAATGCGAGACATGGTGCTGCCTGTTAGGTCGCGTCCCAGAAGCGCATCGCGAAAGGTGTTGGCGTCTTTCTTGGTGTAGGTGTTCAGAGGCTTATCGCCACAAATGTCCAAGACATAGCCACAGGAACGACGCGCCATTGTGTGGAAGGTCTTCGCTTTTCCGTTCCCCTTGAGCCTCAGATAGATATCTACAGCCTCGGAGAGAGTCACAGAGGACGACTGGGATGCCACATGCGCAGGCGAGGGGGTGTCGACCCTAGGCAAGCTAGCGACCTTGCTTAGCATGTGCTGGCCTGGCAGCTGCGTGTCGTGCGACTTCAGGTGATACCAGTATTCGTCAAGCTGGTCAGCTGCGCGTCTGGCTCTGGCTTTCGCGATTCTGGCGCAGCGTGTCCTGAGGGAATGTACGATACGGGGCGAAGTGTAGTGATGTTGCAGCGATTTCGGGATGCGGCGGCTAAAGTAAAAGACACCAGCTTTCACGAAAGTAAACGAGGGTGAAATGGTCTCCGGCATGGTCTACGGCTCCAGTCAATTTCGACAAACCGAAGCAAAACCAACGCTTTCCGTAAAGAGATGGTGCCCGGGGGCGGAATCGAACCACCGACACGAGGATTTTCAATCCACTGCTCTACCCCTGAGCTACCCGGGCACCGGGAGCGATTTCTCGCTGAACGACGTGTCGTTCGGGTAGCGGGTTTCTATGCGGAGGGCGCGGGAGTGTCCAGAGGAAAAAACAGCCTTTAGTGAGGTTTTTTTGCGGGGGCCTCGGACTCGGCGCGCAAGGCTTCCTCAACGGCCTCTGCGACCTCGTCGGGATCAATCTCGCGCATGGACGGGACGGCGTAGGAGCCGTTCATCCATTTCGCCAGATCAATATCCGCGCAGCGTTTCGAGCAGAACGGACGGTATTTCTGGGCCGCGTCTTCTCCGCAGATCGGACAGCTCATGCGAGCGCCTCGCTGAGCGGGATGCGTTCGCGTTTCTTCTGGATCTCGAAATGGCCCAGAGGTGTCCATCCGGCGAGAATCGTGTCCTGCCCTTCGGATTTAAAGGCGGCTTTGAGGGACTGCTCGAACTGGCGGCGGTCTTTCTTGGCCATGGGCGCAAGGTCGAGGGTGATTTGTCCGGCGAGGCCGCGGATGCGCAGCTGGCGGGGCAGGTCGCGGGCGAGGGCGATGTTGGCCTTGAGACCCGCCGCCGGAGAGAAATCCCCGCCGGTGTTCACATCGACCGCGACGAGCGCGCGGGTGGGTTCAATAAAGGCAGAGCCCGCGCCCTTGAGCGACACGCGGGTGTCGAGGGCGGCGTCGAGCAGGTCCAGAACACCATGGTTTTCAAAGGCATCTTCGCTCTCGTCGAAAATGTCGGCACCCGCCCAGTCGCGCCACGCAGCTTCGTGGGCGTCGGGGCCGTCGACCAGCAATTCGGGGTCACCGGATTCGTCGGCGAGCACAGCTTCGGCGAGCGCACGCATTGCGGAAATGTCTTCGAGCACGTCGTCGTCAGAGGTGCCTTCGCAAGCGGAGCGCAGGATGAGGCCGAGCATCTCGTCCGCACCCTCCATCGCCTCGGTGGCGAGATCGTGGAGACGTAGCTGTTCGTCTTCGTCGTCGATCCGACGGGAGATATTCAGGCCAGGTGCATTGGGCGTGATGATCGCGTATTTGGATTTGAACAGCAGGCGCGTGGTGACAGGCACCGCTTTGCCGTCCTCGGCGATATGCGTGACTTGGACGAGCATCGGCGCGCCGGGTTTGAGGCCCTTGTTGCCGCGCAGGTAGGCTTTTTCGCCGTCCGGCAGATCAAGCAGCGCACCACCCATCCCCTTGAGGCTCCGGCCACCTTTCGCGCGGAAGATCGCGCCCGGGGCAGGGGGCGCATCTTCGCCCGCGTCGACGATGAAATCTTCGAGTTGACCGTCCACGATCCGTGCGGCGGCCTTTTGTCCGTTGATCTCGCCGAGTGCGATGACGCTGCCCTTCATGCGGTGTCTCCATAGACAGGATAGCCAGCGGCCATCAGTAGATTTGCAGTTTCCGCCACGGGCAGTCCCATGACGGCGGAATAGCTGCCCTGAATCCACGGGATAAACGCGCCTGCGGGGCCTTGGATGCCATATCCGCCCGCCTTGCCGCGCCAGTCGCCGGAGGCGAGGTAGCTGTTCACTTCGATATCAGAAAGCCGCTTCATTTTCACCGTGGTGACCACGTCGGCCTCCCACACACGATCGCCATGCGCCACGGCCACGGCCGTGATCACCTTGTGGCGACGACCGGACATGGCGAGCAGGAATTCGGCGCATTCTTTCTCGTCGACGGGCTTGCCCATGATACGGCGGCCAAGCGCCACCGTGGTGTCGGCGCAGAGTACGACCTCATCCTCCGCGCGCGGCACGGCCATCGCCTTTTCCCGCGCCATACGGGCGCAGTAGGGACGGGGCAACTCGCCCTTCAGCGGGTCTTCGTCAATGTCGGGAGAGCGGATGTCGTCGGGGGTGAGGCCCAGCTGCGCCAGAAGTTCCTTCCGGCGCGGGCTGCCTGAACCGAGAATAAGCTTCATGAGGAAGCCGATACCACTTAGCGGAAGCGGTAGTTGATCCGACCCTTGGTCAGATCGTAAGGGGTCATTTCGACCTGAACTTTGTCGCCGGCGAGAACGCGGATGCGGTTCTTGCGCATTTTGCCTGCCGTGTGCGCGATGATCGTGTGGCCGTTTTCCAGCTCGACCAGGAATGTCGCGTTCGGCAGGAGTTCCTTAACGACACCGGGAAATTCGAGCATTTCTTCCTTGGCCATGATCACTCCATAGTTGTTCCGCCCACCACAGTTGTGGGCGCGCTAGTAAATGCGCTTTTAAGCCCGCATTTTCAAGGTTCATTTAGCGCAAAATGCGTGTTTGTAACGCATTTGCCGGGGTTTCGGTTTCCGCCCAATGGCTTCTGACGCTCACTTCGGCCCATTTTCGGGCCTGTGCGACCGACTCAGCCAGATCTTCGAGCACAGCGACGCCCTGCGCGTTTCGCGGCCCTCGGGCCAAAACGCCATCCTCCGGCGCGCTGCCATCCGGCGGGCAGAACACGCGGGCCTGACCGACGTTAACGTCGATCACCTCGCACTCGGCAACATCGCCCACGAGCGGCGCCATTGCGACGATCATCTGACCTTCGAGGGCACGGGCGCGGCATCCGATCTCCACACGGCTCGCCCCCTGTTCCGTGTCGGTGCAGGAGGGCACCAACAGGATTTCGGCTCCCGCCATCGCACAACGTCGTGCGAGGAGAGGGAACTCACTGTCATAACAGATTACGGCGGCAATCTTGCCGAACCGTGTGTCGAGAACGGGCATCGCGTCGCCGCCGACCATACCGAGCGCGCGCTCATACGGTGTCGGCATCTGCTTCTCGAGCCACTCTTCGCCCTCGGGGGCGAAGAACAGCGCGCGGTTCACGATCTCTGCCCCCTTGCGGGCAAAACCCGACCCGCCGAGGATCGTCGCACCTGTCTCCGCCACAAGCTGCCGGATGCCGTCGCAATAGCCGCCGAATGTATCCGCACCGCGGGTCATCCACTCCGCTGCCGTGCCACCCGTCTCACCATGAAACGCGGCCTCAAGTGCTGCGTATTCCGGAAACACGATGAGCGTGTCCCGATCCGCGCCGATCTCTGCCAAAGCCGCGCGGTAGCGGTCGAGCCAAAGGTCCGGCGCGTCGTGCCAGAGCGGGTGCCAAGTGGCCGCAATCAGTCTCACAGATGTTTTCCCCAGAATTGAAGCCGTTTGTCAGAGCTCTCGCTCTCGTCCACGTCTTTCCAGTCGAACGTGGCGATCACGCCGTCCATCGGTGTGTAGCCGCGCTTGCGCCAGAAAACATCGTGGCTCCGTGCGCCTTCAGGGCGCAGCGGATGGTCCTCCGCACGGATCACTGAGCAGAATGCAGAATATTTGAGGCCGAGCGCGCGCGCGTGCTCCTCCCGCGCGTCAAAGAACGCATGTCCCGCCCCGAACCCGCGATACTCCGGCAAAAGCACCGATTCCGCGCAGTAGAAAATCTCGTCCATCGGCCAGTCGTGACCCTCGAACGCAGAGGCGAAATCTTCGGCATGTTCGGCGAGCGGTGAACCGGTCGAAGCACCGACAATCCGGTCGCCGTCGAACGCGGCCACGAGAACCGCGCGGTCATTGCCGACGTAGCTCGACATATAGTTCCGCTCGTAGTCCAGATCGCCGTCATAGAGATACGGCCAGTCGTGGAACACGGTGATCCGGAGGCGGGCCAGATCATCCAGCGCCGCCGCCACGTCCGATCCGCGAAGGGTGCGAAAGGTCAGACTCATCACACCTGCCTCACGAGACCTGCGCAACCCAGTCTTCGGCGTTGTAGAACACCGAAATGCGGCTGATCTTGCCATCTTTCAGCGTGAAAAACGCACCGGCAGGGAGGTCATAGCTCTGACCATGCGCTTCCGGATAGCCCTCTGCGGTTTCGAGATATTTGCCCAGCACACGGAATTCTGCCGCCGCACGGGTGCCGTCCTCGGATGCAAAGAGCACCATATCCTCCAGCTCTTCGGAGTAGGCGGTGTCCATGCCGGTCATGAATTTCGCAAAAGCCTCTTTGCCGTGCTCGACCGGTCCCTGATTGATCCGGTGCTCGATGTCATCTGTCAGACAGTCGAGCATCGCCGCGTGGTCATGCGCCGCAAACGCGGCATAGTAATTGGTGAGCAATGCCAGAGTGGCATCCTGTGCAGTCGTCATGGGGAGGGCCTCTTCAGAGAGCGTTGAGTGTCGCGGTGGATGGGCCAAAACGTGCCAGCATCCGCTTTAGAATCTGATCGCGCGCCTGTCGATAGGCGTCGAGTTTGGCATCACGGGTTTCCCCGATGCCGGTCGGGTCCATGATCGGCCAGTATTCCACCTCGAGGTGGTAAAAACGGGTGAGATCGAGCACGCGGCGCTGCGACGCCGGAGAGAGCGCGATGATCAGATCATAGGACGAAATGTCGTCGCCCCAGTCCTTCAGATCGTCGAAAGAGCGCGCCTGATGGCGGTGGATTTCCATGCCCATCTCTTCACAGACGGCGACGGCGAACCCGTCCACGTCGAGATCCGAATGCACACCCGCCGACTGAACATAGGCTTCTCCAGGATACAGCTTTTTCATCAAAGCCTCCGCCATCGGAGATCGCACCGCGTTGTGGTCGCAACAGAACAGAATCGAATGGGGGATTCCGGTCTTCACGTCGCTCACCCCCAGTGCAACACACAGATCAGGGTGAAGAGGCGGCGCGCCGTGTCTATGTCGATCACGGCCTTGCCTTCGAGACGCTCTTGCAACACGCGAGCGCCTTCGTTGTGAATGCCGCGTCTCGCCATGTCGATCGCTTCGATCTGCGAGGGCGGCATCTTTTTGACGGCGTCAAAGTAGCTTTCGCAAATCTGGAAGTAGTCTTTGACCACCTGTCGGAACGGCCCGAGGGACAGATGGAACTCTGCGACCTTCTCGTCCTCCTCTGTGCTCAGTTCGAACACCAGACGGCGCTCGCGAATGGCGAGCAACAGGTTGAAGGGGCCTTCCGGCACGTCGCGATCGTCGCGGGCGGGGAGGTCGAAGGAATTGTCCTCCAGCAGATCGAAAATCGCGACCTTGCGCTCCTGTTCGATCTCCGGAGTCGGCGGCGCCAGCCCTTTGTCGTCAATGTTGACGGAAACCAGCTTACTCATCATCGCCCTCATTCAGTCGCGCAAGCCGAGCGCGGACAGAAAGGCCATGCGCTTCGAGACTTTCGGACTTTGCCAGACGTTCGGCTGCTGGGCCAATGGCTTTCAACGCCGCAGGCGACATTTTTGCGAGCGTCGTGCGTTTCATAAAGTCGAGCACGGACAAACCTGATGAAAAACGCGCAGAGCGGGCGGTCGGGAGCACGTGGTTCGGCCCGCCGATGTAGTCGCCAATCGCTTCCGGCGTCCAAGCGCCGAGGAAGATGGCCCCGGCGTGCGTGATTTTCTCCGAGAGGGCATCCGGATCAGCCACGCAAAGTTCAAGGTGCTCGGGCGCAAAACGGTTCGAAATCTCCGCGGCTTCGTCCAGATCCCGCACGGTGATCACGACCCCGAAATCTTCCCAGCTTTTACCAGCAATCGCGCGACGCTCCAACGTCTCAAGCCGTGCCGTCACAGCCTCCGCCACAGCATGCGCAAAACCCGCATCATCCGTGATCAGAATGGACTGCGCGCTCTCGTCGTGCTCGGCCTGCGACATGAGATCGACCGCGATCCAGTCCGGATCGTTGTCCTTGTCCGCAATGACCAAAATTTCTGAGGGACCGGCGATCATGTCGATGCCAACCTTGCCGAACACGCGACGTTTCGCGGCGGCGACAAAGGCGTTGCCCGGACCCGTGATCTTGTCCACCGGCGCAATCGTGTCCGTCCCATAGGCCAGCGCGGCAATCGCCTGCGCCCCGCCAATGCGGTAAATCTCGTCGACACCCGCAATCCGCGCCGCCATGAGTACGAGCGGATTCGCCACCCCGTCCGGCGTCGGCACGGTGATCGCGAGACGCGGCACACCCGCGACCTTCGCAGGGATCGCATTCATCAGGACAGAAGAGGGGTAGGAGGCCAGACCACCCGGCACATAGAGCCCCGCTGCCGACACCGGGGTCCAGCGCCAGCCGAGCGTCGCTCCGTCCGGATCGGTCCAGCTCTGATCGTCCGGCATCTGGCGCACGTGGTAGGCGCGGATGCGCTCCGCCGCGAGTTCGAGCGCCGCGCGCTCTTCGTCCGACACCTGCGCACAGAGTGCGTCGATCTCTTCATCAGAGAACCGCAGCGTCTCTGCCGTGAGTGTCATCCGGTCAAACTTCGCCGTCAGGCTGAGGACCGCCGCATCGCCACTGTCCCGCACATCCTGAATGATCGCGGCCACCGCATCGTCCACGTCGGGGCTATCCTCACGTTTCATCGTGAGAACATGCGACAAACGGGTCTCGAAATCAGGATCGGTCGTAGACAGGAACTGGGGCATATCGGTCTCCTTGGTGGAGACCGACATAGCGTGCACGCGCGCCAGTCTCAAGCACGCATGAGGATCATCTGCTCACGCGATAGCTGCCGGCCTTATGGTCCAGATAGAATTTTTGGTTTCTCTCGGCCGGCAGGTCACTGAGATAGCATTGCGCGGGGTCTCCAACATGGCCGTCCACGCGCCCTTCGTTGGGCACTTCCTTGAAAAAGCGCAGGTCGCGTTTGACCGTCTCACCCGCCTCGGTGACGATCCGCGAACTTTTGAGCATTTCGCGGTTCAAACGTGTGTATTTCGAACTGCCTTTGGTCGAGATGAGGCCGCACACCTCAACCTTTCCGTCCGTTTCGCGGATTCCCCAGCGGGCGTACATATCGCCGTTGCCGTCCCAATTCCCGGTCGCAATTCCAAAGTTGTCGTCTACAGGAATGGTGCCTGTCTTCTTGCCCGCGTGAGCAGTACCTGCGATGCACAGCATGAGCATTGTTACCAAAGTGATTTTTTTCATTATGTCCCTCGAATAATGGATAATTAAAAGTGTGTTCTCTGCGGGCAGTTCGCGCCCGATGTCGTGATTACATACGGAAGGTGTCTTTATCCAACTCGTACTCGAATGTGCCGTCGGCAGCGGCCGAGCTGGGTGTGGTCGTGACTTTGCAATTTGCAGACTGCCCCACAAGTTCATTTGCGAGGTGCTGGTTCGGCACATCGTTGAAATAGCTCAAGTTGGTGATCACTGTTTTGCCGTTGAGCTTGATCCGCGAAGCCAGGAGCGCTCTCTTTGTAAAGGTCAGTGTGCGGGAGCCTTTCGACACAGTGTAAGCACCGCAAATCGCGATATAGCCATCGTGATTATAGGCACTCCAGCGGATGAACGTCTCTCCCGACGGAGACCAATGTAGCCTATGGATCGCAAACCGCTCATCGACGTTGCGCGGGTTAACGGTTTCTGCCGCGCTGGCCACGGTTGGCACCGCAATGAAAAGGGCGAGAATGCTGGCTTTCAAAGCTTGCATCTTAACCTCCTGAACGCCAAATCTGATCTAGAGCCACACGCAAAGCGGGTGCCCGATGATCAATTACATTCAGAGCGATTAATGGCTGACTGTCAACTGTCGTGCGTCGGCACGCGGTGCGACGGGGCTACATAGGGGCGGGTCACGTCTTTGAGCGTCACGTCCAATGCTTCGACATCAAGCGCGATCACCCCGTCACCGGCGAGCGTGATCTCCACCGTGCCCGCGCCGTCATCAGTAGGGGTGAAAGTGACGGCCAGAACGGACAGGATCATCTCCTTGTCGCCCGCAGGCACACCCGAGGAGCGCGCCGACATCACGTCGTCAAACACCAGAACCGCCTGCACCCGTTCCACCGGACGCTTGCGGCGCTCGGCGGCCTCCACGTCTTCCCAACGGAACCGGTTGATCAACAGGGCAAAGCGACGCTCGCTCGCCTTGTAGGAAATCTCGCCCATCGGCACGACCGCATCCTGCACCAGCGCCGAAATGACCGTCAGGTCCTCCGCGTCCAGAGCCTTGAGATAGAGCGGGCGTTCGCCGCCATCTTCGAAACGGGCGTCTTCCACCATCAGGCTTTGATCCTCTCGATATGCGCGCCGATCCCGGACAGTTTCTGTTCGATGCGCTCGTAACCACGGTCGAGGTGGTAGACACGCGACACCACGGTTTCGCCCTCTGCCGCCAGACCCGCGAGGATCAGCGACACGGAGGCGCGAAGATCGGTCGCCATCACCGGCGCGCCTTTGAGGCGCTCCACACCATGCACCGTCGCGTGACCGCCGTGCACCTCGATGTTCGCGCCCATCCGCGTGAGTTCCGGCGCGTGCATAAAGCGGTTTTCGAAAATGGTTTCTTCGAGGACAGATGTTCCCTGCGCCGTGCAGAGAAGCGCCATCATCTGCGCCTGCAAATCGGTCGGAAAGCCCGGGAACGGCTCTGTCGTCACATCCACTGCTTTCACACGGTCGCCATTGCGGCGCACCGTCAGGCCGCGCTCGGACTCGGACACGGAAATTCCCGCAGCTTCGAGTTTCGTGACAAAGCTCTCCACGAGCGAATTCTTACCGCCGAGACAGGTCACTTCCCCGCCGCAAATCGCCGGCGCCAACATAAAGGTGCCGAGCTCAATCCGGTCCGTCACAACAGGGTGCGTCGCGCCATGTAGACGGTCCACGCCCTGAATTTCGATCCGAGAGGTGCCAGCCCCCGAAATCTGCGCGCCCATCTTGTTCAGGCAGTCACACAGATCGACGATCTCCGGCTCCCGCGCGGCGTTCTCCAACACCGACGTCCCCTTGGCGAGCGACGCCGCCATCACGAAGTTCTCAGTCGCCCCCACGGAGGGGAAGCGCATCTTGTGCACCGCCCCTTTGAGACGACCACCCGCGACCTTCGCGTGCAGATAGCCCTCTTTGAGCTCAATCTCCGCGCCGAGCGCCTCAAGCGCCGTCGTGTGCAAATCCATCGGACGCGCGCCAATCGCACAGCCGCCCGGCAGCGACACCACCGCATGACCCAAACGCGCGAGCAGCGGCCCGAGCACCAAGTTCGACGCCCGCATCTTCCGCACGATCTCGTAATCCGCGATGGGCGTCACTTCGCCGTGGCTCGACATCGCCTGCACCTTGCCGTCCTGAAGAGACGATACCTCGGCCCCCAGAGACGCCAAGAGTGCGGTCATCGTTTTGATGTCCGACAGACGCGGCGCATTGGTCAGCGTCAGCGGCTCTTCAGAGAGCAATGTCGCAGGCATCAGCGCGAGACAGGCGTTCTTCGCCCCCGCAATCTCAATGTCACCGCTCAGAGGGCCGTTGCCCCGTACCAGAATCGAATCCATCCGCTCGTCTCACTCGCCCTTGCCGTCGCTCTCATCCGAAACCGTGCGCGCACGCGCCTGCGCCTTGCGCCGCTGAAGGTTCGCCTTCAACGCCGCTTTCAAACGCTCGTCCCGGCTTTTCGGCGCGGGCTTGGCTTTTTTCCGGTTGGGATCGGTCTTGTTGTCCATGCAGATCATCTAACCAATGCCGTCCGGCCCGTCCAGCCTTGGTGGGGGAACGCCGCCGAGAGAGGCACGCGAATGTGAAACGGGCCA
Organism: Celeribacter litoreus; assembly: GCF_020165855.1. Lineage (GTDB taxonomy): Bacteria > Pseudomonadota > Alphaproteobacteria > Rhodobacterales > Rhodobacteraceae > Celeribacter > Celeribacter litoreus. The sequence continues at coordinate 215,729 of NZ_JAIUFY010000011.1, forward strand.
ACCGCCATCCGTGGTAAACTCCGCGGAGATGAACCGGAAAGATGATCAGGGAGGACATCATGAAACATCTGCTCACCGCCGCATTTCTCACCGCCATCGCCAGCCCCGCGCTGGCCTTCCACTGCCCCGCCGACATGGCCGCCATCGACAAAGCCCTCGAAACCGCGATGCTCAGCGAAGACGACATGGCCCGCGTCACCGAACTCCGCATGATCGGAGAAACCGAACACAACGCTGGCAACCACCAAGCCTCCGTCGACGCCCTCGCCGAAGCCATGGAGATCCTCGGGATCTGAATTGCGGACCGGCCAGCCCGATGGAGAGGAGGGGTGGCCGGTTGCGAAGACCTTTTGGGGAGGCAGGGAGGCATAAATCCCTCCATGAGAACAAATCGTGCCTTTCCCGAGGGAGGCATTTAGGCGAGACTGAGTGTTATTCACTTGCGGAATTACGATGCTCAGTCGGATCAGGATATTTTTAGTCAAATTTGCAATTAGCGTTGCCTTGAAGCGTAAGGCCCCTAAGCAAATCCCGCTGTCTGGAATAGAGAGGCTGCGCGAGAGAAACTACTATTCCGTTGTGCTTCGCGAAGAGCGAACCCAAGCGAGGTTTCGCGTGGAAAGCGTAAAGAAGCAGGGTTTGGAAGGCTACTGGTTCGAGTTCGGGAGCCATGGGCAAGAGGCATCTCTACCAAATCAGAACATCAAACGTCTTCACCTCGAAATCAAACATTACGCCTATGAGCTTGAGATAACCCATCGAACGGGAATAGACTTTCTGATGGCATGCCTGACTTTCAAGCCGCAGAGAGAGGTCTTGTGGTATCGCTTTAAGGTCTGGGTATTTTCCAAAAAGAAGCTCCCACGAGAAGATCGCATGGAAGTGCTGGCTTGGGCGTACGAGTGGACGCTTCACAGCGAGGATCGAAAGCCCGCTTTTACACCCCAAAGTTTTTTAATTCACAAGCACGGCGACTTGATAATGCGGCACCCCGAAAAAGATCGGCTGATGAAATATTATCGCATCTTGTTTGAGTCCCTTGTCGCGTCCGGAGATTTTGAAGACATCAAGTCCTTGTGGAGCTTTGCGCTACTCCCCAATGCGCTAGCGACACTGGACAAGTATGAAGAAGATGATCGTCGGCACGCTGATAATTTGCGTCAGCAGAAGATTCTTGGTTGGCTAACATTTGCTCTCGTCTTGATCGGTGTGGGTCAAATCCTCGCTTCGTTCTTTGGCTCTGAATGAAGTCGTGGGCCGTGAGCCGAAACGCATCTTAGACACCTCTCTCAAATCCCTTACCCCACCGTGCGCAGGGTCCGACAAAAGTCCGACACAAAGCCGACGCAGGGCAGACCGCAAAATTTGAGCGGATTCTGGGCTTTGCGGGCGGTCGTGGGGGAGGGGGTGCGCGGCGGAAAACCGCGCCCGAAAAAGAAACTTTGCCCGAGGATGATTTTTTCTGGAAATTGCGCTTGCACCGCGCGCGGATCACGTCTAATTAGCCGCCCACAGCGACGGTGAACGTGATCACCACCGCATCCGGCGCTGCTGTAGCTCAGAGGTAGAGCACTCCCTTGGTAAGGGAGAGGTCGAGAGTTCAATTCTCTCCAGCAGCACCATTTCCCAACTAATTGACGCAGTTTTTAGGCCGTTCTAGCGGTCCTTTTTTGATGTCGTCACCACGTCGCCCACGCAAATTTTGCGTCGCTGGGGCGCGGGGAGGGTCTGCGCTTTTTCGGCACATATATCTGATCTTCACTCGGGTGGCTCTGGTTCCGTCTGTCAGGCCTGTCCGTCATTCCAAGAGGCGCCCGAAAGCCGTCTCCGGCCCACAGCCCTCGCTGTTTTGCCGGCATTTCACGAGAATCATTGCGCGTTCCGGCGCGACACAACGCCATGAGGGGATTTTTAATCTGCTCATTTTGTATTCAATCAAAGTTTTTTTTAATATTTTGTATACAAAAATTGGGCGTCAGTTTAAGGAATGTCCTTAATTTCTTAGGCGATCTGCATTTTGGGCGCTTCACTATCCACAAGACATCCTCCCCATGAAAGGAACCAAAATGGACAGACGTAAGTTTCTCGCAGCCTCCGCTACACTCGGTGTCGCGCCTCTCGCAGCGCCTTCGATCGCGCACGCCCAGACGACCTTTAACTGGAAGATGACCAACGCTTATGGTCCGGGGTCGCCATTCTATGTTGAAGGTCCGGGCAGCCCGACGGATTTCTGCAAGAAGGTTGAGGCCATGTCCGACGGACGGATCAAGATCCAGCACTTTGCAGCTGGTGAGTTGATCCCCGCGCTCGAAGGGTTCGACGCGGTGCGTTCCGGTGCCGTCGAAATGAACGCAGGCAACGCATACTTCTGGGCCGGTAAAATTCCGGCGGCTCAGTACTTCACGACCGTGCCATTCGGCCTGAACTTCCAGGGCATGAACGCATGGCTCTACCACGGTGGTGGTATGGAACTCTGGGACGAGCTTTACGCGCCGCTCGGCCTCAAGGCGCTTCCGATGGGCAACACCGGCGTTCAGATGACCGGTTGGTTCCGCAAGCCGATTGAAAGCGTCGCCGATTTCAAAGACCTGAAAATGCGTATTCCGGGTCTGGCGGGCAAAGTCTACGCCGCACTGGGCGTGGACGTGAAACTGCTTCCGGGTGGTGAGATTTTCCCGGCTCTGGAACGTGGTGTGATCGACGCTGCCGAATTCGTCGGCCCGTATCAGGACCGTCGCCTCGGGCTGCAAAACGCCGCCAAATACTACTACACCACCGGCTGGCACGAGCCGTCGAACGTCACTGAGCTGTTGATCAACGAAGCAGCGTGGTCGAGCCTGCCCGCCGACCTTCAGTCCATCGTGTCTACGGCTGCCATGGCCTGCAACCTCGAGAGCCACACGTGGTGCGAAGCCAACAACGCCGCTGCACTGCGTGATCTGGTTGAGAACGAAGGCGTGATTGCTCAGGTTCTGCCGGAAGACGTGGTGGCTGAACTCAAAACCGTGACCGACACGGTTCTGGCCGAGTTCGCAGCTCAGGATCCGGCAGCGCAGAAAGTGCATGACGCATTCATGGCGTTCAAAGCAGAACATCACGAATGGGCGGCCATTTCCGAGAAGCCCTATCACAACCTGCCGGGTTAATCGCGATGATCTCGCTCATTGAAAAACTGTCGAACGGTGCCGAGGGCACCGTTCGTATTATCGGCCAAATCTCGGCCTGGACGGGGCTCGCCCTCGTTCTTCTCGTCGCGTTCAACGTGTTGTCGCGCTACCTGATCTCCTTTGGCACCGTCGCGCTTCAGGAGGCCGAATGGCACCTCATGGCCGTGGGTGCCCTGTTCGGCATGTCCTATGGACTCAATCAGGGTGGCGAAGTGCGCGTTGATATCTTCTACGCCCGAATGTCTCCGCGTCTTCAGGCCTTTGTCGATCTGCTGGCAAACATCCTGATGACCTCGGTCGCACTGATTATCGCGTGGCTCTGCATTGCTTATGTAAAGAGCAGTTTCGCGATCAATGAAGGATCCCCCGATCCGGGCGGCCTTGGGTATCGCTACCTCCTGAAAGGCACCATGCCTGTCGCCTTTGCTGTGTTGGCGCTGCAATGCCTCGCCATGACCGGGCATAGCGTCGTGTCACTTCTGCGCCCAAAGAAACAAGCCCCCGAAAAATCCTAAGAGCTTCGCAATATGCCCATCAACGAAATCCTCGCCCTGTGTATGATCGGTGGCTTTTTCATCCTGCTCCTAGGCGGGATACCCGTGGCGGCCTGCCTCGGGATTACCGGCCTCGTCTTCGGATACTTCGGGTTCGGACCCTTCCTCTTTAGCCTCCTGCCAGCCCGCATCTTCGGGGTCATAACCAACTACACGCTTCTCGCATTACCACTATTTATCTTCATGGGAATCATGCTGGAGAAGTCGAAAATAGCCGAAGAGTTATTAGACGTCATAGGACTCGCCATGGGCGGGCTGCGCGGCGGTATGGCGCTTGCGATCATCCTTGTGGGTGTTCTGATGGGCGCGGCCTCCGGTGTCGTTGGCGCCACCGTTGTCACCATGGGCCTGATCGCCCTCGGGCCGATCCTGCGTCGCGGTTATGACACGGGTGTCGCTGCCGGTGTGATCTGTGCCTCCGGCACGCTCGGACAAATCATTCCCCCCAGCCTCGTTCTCATCCTTCTCGCTGACATCATGGGCGAGTCCGTCGGCACCTTGTTCGCAGCTGCGCTGTTCCCCGGACTGCTACTCGCCGGTCTGTTTGTGGCCTACGTCCTGCTCCTCGGGATATTTAAGCCGCAGATGGTCCCCGCAATTCCAGCCGAAGAGCGCGCACAATATTCTCGCGCCATGCTCGGCCAGAAAGTCTTTCAAGTGGTGCTCCCCCCGATTGCACTCATCGTCGCGGTTCTCGGCTCGATCATCGGTGGCATTGCCGCCCCGACCGAAGCTGCTTCGATGGGTGCATTGGGTAGTATCATTCTCGCCGCGATCTCCGGTCGCTTGAACCTGTCCGTCCTCACAGAAGCGGTGCGCGGTGCATTCGTCACGAGTGCGATGGTCTTCCTCATTCTCATCTTCGCGCAACCTTTCGGCCTCGCCTTCCGCGGGCTGGGCGGTGAAAAGCTTGTGCAGGACGCATTTGCCCTCGTGCCCGGCGGTTTGAACGGTCAGATTTTCTTCCTGATGGTCCTCCTCTTCGTGCTTGGGTTTTTCCTCGAATGGATCGAGATTTCCTATATCGCGCTGCCGCTGTTCTTGCCGATCTTCATGAATGCGGGCGTCGATATGTCCTGGATCGCAATTCTGGTTGCGGTCAACTTGCAAACCTCGTTCTTGACGCCGCCCTTCGGCTGGGCACTTTTCTTTCTCAAGGGCGTGGCGCCAGACTCCGTCAAAACCTCCCAAATTTATAAGGGGGTTCTGCCCTTCATCGGATTGCAGCTGATCGGGTTGCTGATGGTTTTCTTTTTCCCGGGCTTGGCCACATGGCTTCCCGAAGCGATTGGATGGTGAGGCATGCTACACTCAGCTCTTGGTTATAAAGGGGCCATGTCCGCCCCCCACCGTGCGGCGGCTCTTGCTGGGCGCGAGGTTTTGGAAGCCGGAGGCACTGCCATTGAGGCGATGGTCGCAGCGGCCGCCAATATTGCCGTCACCTATCCGCATATGAACGGCATCGGCGGCGACGGGTTCTGGGTGATCCATCGCCCGGGCGAAGCGCCTGTCGGAATTTCCGCCTGTGGTCAGGCTGCCGCTTTGGCGACGCCGGAGTGGTATGCCGCGCAGGGGATCACGGATGCGCTTCCGACCCGTGGCGGGATGGCGGCGTTGACCGCCCCTTGCACAATCCGTGGTTGGGGCAAGGCATTGTCGTTGGTGCCAGAAGAACGGCGCCTGCCGCTTTCGAAATTGCTCGCTTCTGCGATTGATTATGCCGAGAACGGGATGGCTGTGACGGGCAACCAGTCCCGCACGACCGCCGACAAACTCGACGGCCTGAAAGATGTGCCGGGCTTTGCGGGTCACTTCCTTCCCGACGGAAACGTCCCAGAGCCGGGTCAATTGCTGCGCCAGCCCGCCTTGGCGAAGACGCTAAAGACGCTCGCCGAGACTGGGCTCGACAGTTTCTACAGCGGTCCGATTGCAGAAGCGCATGCCAAGACATTGGAAGAGGTCGGAAGCCCGCTTCGCCTCGCCGATTTCGTAGCCTGCGAAGCAGAGATCGTGACGCCGCTCACGGTTGAGACCTCGCACGGCAAGCTCTACAACATGATCGCCCCGACGCAGGGCGTGGCCTCCCTGATGATCCTCGCTCTGTTTGATCGACTTGGTGTGACCGAGGGCGAAAGTTTTGCCCATATTCACGGCCTCGTGGAAAGCACGAAGCAGGCCTTTATCAAACGCAATGCCGAACTCGGCGATCCTCGGACGATGGAGACGCCTGCGCAGAGCTGGCTCGAAGACGAGCGCCTCGACGCAATGGCGGCAAAGATCGACCGCGAGACGGCCCTTGAGTGGCCGTATGAGCCGAAAGATGGTGATACGATCTGGATGGGGGCGGCGGATGCCGATGGCACTGTCGTGAGCTTTATCCAGAGCGTCTATTGGGAGTTCGGCTCCGGTGTGACCTGTCCGGAAACCGGCGTCTATTTTCAGAACCGCGGCGCGGGGTTTTCTCTTGCGGAGGGACCGAACCAACTTGCCCCCGGCAAGCGTCCATTCCACACGCTCAATCCGGCCTTGGCCGAACTCAATGACGGACGCGTTCTCGCCTACGGCACCATGGGCGGTGAGGGACAGCCGCAGACGCAATCCGCAGTGTTCAGCCGCTATGTGCAATTCGGCATGGATTTGCAGGAGGCGGTCACGGCCCCGCGCTGGCTTTTGGGGCGGACGTGGGGCGATGAGGCGACGTCTCTAAAACTCGAAGACAGGTTCGATCCCGCGCTTGTCGCGTCTCTCAAAGCGGCGGGCCACGATGTTGAACTGATCCCGCCCTTCTCCGATCTGGCGGGGCATGCAGGTGCTGTCCTGCGCCATCCAAACGGGCTTCTCGAAGCCGCAAGCGACCCCCGCGCAGACGGGGCAGCGCTCAGCTACTGAAACGATGACTGATATGACTTTTCTCGAACTCTTGCCGATCCTGGTCGGCGTTGTTGCCACCGCGATCCTCGCCGGTATCATGGCCGGGCTTTTGGGCGTCGGGGGTGGCATTGTGCTCGTCCCCGTCCTGTTCTGGATCCTGTCCCTGACGGATTTTCCCCCTGAGCTTACGATGCACATGGCCGTCGCGACATCTTTGGCGACGATCATTTTTACCTCCGTCTCCTCGGCGCGCGCGCATTACAAACGGGGCGGTGTCGATACCAACCTGCTCAAACTGTGGGGGCCGGGCCTCGTTCTCGGTGCGCTGAGTGGCGGCCTCGCTGCGAAATACATCGATGCGAGCGGTCTCAAGCTCATCTTCGGCGGCATTGCTCTGCTGGTCTCGATCAACATGGCGACGCCGAAAACACTCGTCCTAAGTGACCACATGCCGAAAAGCCGCGGGATCAATGTCGCGATTTCCTATGTGGTGGGCGGGTTCTCTTCGTTGATGGGGATCGGGGGTGGCACGCTATCTGTGCCGATCCTGAGCGCGTTCTCATTCGAAATCCGCCGCGCCGTGGGAACGGCGTCGGCCTTTGGTATCCTGATCGCCATTCCGGCAGTGATCGGATTTGTCGTCTCAGGCATGGGAACACCGGATCGCCCGCCGTTCTCGCTCGGGTTCGTTAGCGTGCCCGCCGCGCTTCTGATCCTACCGTTCACCGTCAGCTTCGCGCCGGTGGGCGCCGCACTCGCGCACAAACTGGATGGCAAATGGATCAAGCGCGCTTTTGCGGTGTTCCTCGCCATTACGGCATTCCGCATGTTGTCCAGCGCGCTGACCTGACCCGTCAGGACATTGTGGTGATGACTTCTGCGGCGGCGCTCATGAGGTGCCGCCGCAATGCTTTTTCCGCGCGTTTCGATTCACGGTCGAGCAGGGCGGAGACAATGGCCTCATGCTCGGTGTTGGAGCGCTTCATGCGCGTATGGCTTTTGAGCTGCGATTTACGGAACGGCGCTAGTTTCAGCCGAAGCTGGTTCGCGAGTTCGATCAATTCGGCGTTGTGCGAGGACTGGAAAATGAGCTGATGGAATTGGGAGTTCACGGCCTCATACGCGGTTGCATCGCCGCTCTCGGCCAAATCTGACATACGTTTGTGCAAACCTTCGAGTTCGATGCGCTCGCTCACCGTCATACGCTCCGCCGCGAACCTTCCGCAGAGAGCCTCGATTTCGCCCATGGCCTCAAACATTTCTTCGATGCGCTCTTTGGTGATGTCGACAACAAGAACCCCGCGATAGGGGACCCGCTCGGCCAGAGAACGCGAGACAAGCTCGTGCAACGCCTCTCGGATTGGCGTGCGTGAGACGCCAAACCGTTTGGTGAGTGTCTGCTCATCAAGCTTTTCTCCCGCCTTGATCGTACCGTCCACGATTTCAGTCTCCAGTTGAGCAGCAATCGAAGTGCTGTGGAGTTCTCGAGGCGTTGATTTTGAACTGATCGCGGAGTCTTGCATTGCGGCGCGTTTCTTTGCTGATGAGCGATTTTATCGTTACAATTGTAGAAACACGGGCGATTTTTGACAATGCAGTTCCCTGTCAACATCAGTGCAATCACATGGAAATCTGAAAATCTGAGATGCGACTGCAAACCGTTTGCGCAGATCGCATAAGAGGCGCTTTACCAGCTGCCGCGGGATCTCTTAGGGACCGAGGGGGAAGGCGGTGCTAGCCCAGAGGCGTGGTGTGCTTGATCTTAGTCATGGATCGCTGCGCTGGCCTGCGTGAGGATCAACAGATGCACGCATCTGAAGTGATCTTTGACCTGACCCGTGTCGGCGCTGCGATGTTCGTCCTGCTCGCGTTGCAGTGGATTCTGCAGGGTATCTACTGGCTGTGCTCGTCAGGGGACTGGACGAATTCCGTCCGTGCGATTGTCCTATGGGGTGTCTCTGCCAGTGCCTTCTTGATTGTCGGTCACATTTTGAGTTGGCAACTCTGGCAACTCGACGGCGTAGAGCGCCCATTCCCAGCAGAACATATCGCTTCGATCGCCGGTGCGACGCCGTTTGCAATTCTGGTGCGGATTGTCTTCTCTGCATCTTCCTAAGATGCGGAAGATTTGTCGTAGTGCTTACTTGGTGGGGCGTGTCGGATGGCGTCTCGAGAGCAGTCTACTGGCGCCGTATAGCCTCCTTCGTCATCGGGCTTATTGGGGGCGAACCGAACCTCAGCTCAGCGGCGCAACGTCGAATCGCCATCGTCGCTTTGCGCCTCATATGTGCGTGTGTTTGTTTTCGAAGGCTCTCAATGGAGTTGCGCCAATTGATTTGGCGAAATTTCGGAAGATTTTCCTGACGCGAGGTCAACATTTACGCCCTTTTGAGCCCTGGCGCGCCTCAAAGCCAACTATAGTTTGATCGAAAGTCCGTGTTCTGCTAGCCAAAAGGTGTTTTTTGATACTGGTTTTGTTGTTTCCCGGGGGGGGAGTGCGCATGGATTATCGTGGAACCAAAGGTCGCGATATCATTGAAGGGACTATCTGGGATGACCGCCTTCTTTTGGAAGGGGGCTCGGATATCGGGAGCGGCAAAAGCGGTAACGATACCATCCGTGGCAACAACGGCAGTGACACCCTAATCGGCGGTCGGGGCGATGATGTGCTCTACGGAGGCGGGTCAAACGACCGGCACCCTCTGGAGGATGGCGAGCACGGCAACGATGGCGACGATATCCTTTATGGCGGGAGCGGAGATGACCTCCTTTTCGGCGGCGCGGATTCAGATACGCTGAGAGGTGGAGATGATGATGACACGCTGGTCGGGGGGAGCGGCAACGATTGGCTCTCCGGTGGAGCCGGTGCAGATGTCTTTATGTTTCTGGAAGTGGCGCAGGATCGAGACAAGATCGTCGATTTCGAGCAAGGCCTCGATGTAATCGACCTGTCACGTATTGATACATCTCAGTTGACATTCCGCGGCGAACTCGAAGACGTCGGGGACGGACGTATTCGCCCGTTTTCCGTCAATTACTATGTCGCGGATGACAAAACTGTCATCGGTGTTGAGGCGACTGGGGACCGACGACCGGATCTCACGATCGTTCTGACGGGTGAGTTCTCACTGACGGCCGACGATTTCATCCTTTAAAGCACCTCTGGTTCAGGCGCTTCCGGTAAATGCACCGAGACCTGCCCACTATGCACTGCAATGAGCACTTCTTGCGCCGGGTTTTCCTTACGCGATCGCGCTGTCCGGGTCTGATGGAACGCCATCGGTTTCTTCCGCGTGAAGGCCGTAGAGCACCAAGGCGGCAAACAAGAGCGACAAGCTACCTGCAAACGAGAAGAGCGGCAGGGCAACCCACAGCGGAGCACCGAGCCAAAGGCTCAAGCCGGTCACAGCCAGAGCAGAACATAGTGAAATCATGATAAGTGCGGCGATCACGGATGTCTCCTTTCGGTTCCGGCATGCGGTGCACCCCAAGCGCAGCCCTGTTGCCGTTTGACTGCACCCTTGTTGCCAGAGCGAGTGTTAAGGAGAGGTAAATCTGTCGATGATCAAAAGTTAAAGTTTGAAAGGTTTACGGCGCCACCGAAGCGTGCGTCGATGGCGCCAGTGTCTTAATCCTCGGCCCATTCCCAAGGGCGAGTGAAGCTGCCGAGCACGCGTTCTAATGCGTCCTGTTCCGATTTGGCCGATGGGTCGATGCGCGCGACGAGCCCACGCTTTTTATCGTCAATGACGCTCACGACCCGCGCACTCAGACCGTCGCTCTCAAGCGCCGCATTGTAGACGCGTGTGATCGCCCGTTTGCGCAGGTCAGGCTTGAAAACCTTGCCCACGGCCGTCTTCGGCAATTCGTCCAGAATCTCTACGTGTTTCGGAATTGCGGCGCGCTCATGAATGTGGATTTTCGCGTAGGACTGCAGTTCCTCTGCTGTGACAGCCGCTCCTTCGACGAGTTCGACATAGGCACAAGGTAGCTCGCCCGAATGGGCATCCGGCTGACCAATTGCACCGACCATGGCGACGGCCTCATGGCCGGCAAGTGCCTCTTCGATTTCCGCCGGATCAATGTTGTGCCCGCCGCGGATAATCAGATCCTTTGCGCGCCCTGTGATCCAGAGGTAGCCGTCCGCGTCGATCCGACCGAGATCGCCCGTTCTGAGATAGATGTCATGATGGAAGAGGTCGTGGTTCTTGTCCTTTTCCGTGTAGGTCGACCCCTCGAAAACACCGGGGTTGTCGATGCAAATCTCGCCGACTTCATCGGTGCCGCATTCGACAGGGCCATCTGGCGTTGCTCTGAGAATTTTGACGTCGGTGTGCGGGAAGGGAATGCCGACAGAGCCAATTTTTTTCTGTCCGCCGATCGGGTTCACAGAGACGAGACAGGTGGCCTCGGTCAGGCCGTAGCCTTCAATGATTTCGACACCCGCTGCGGCTTCGAACCGTTTGTAGAGTTCGACGGGCAGGGGGGATGAGCCGGAGAACGCCATTTTCACAGAGGAGATGTCGGCATCAACGGGGCGTTGCATGAGGGCGGAGATCGCCGTCGGCACCGAGATGATGAAAGAGATTTTCCACCGCTCGCAGAGCTTCCAGAAATTATCAAAAACGCCGTCGCCACGATAGCCCGCTGGAGTGGGATAGACGCCGTGCGCACCAGAGGCCAACTGGCTCATGACGATCACGTGGCAGGCGAATACATGAAAGAGCGGCAGAGGACACATGATGTTGTCCGTCTCGTCGAACAGCAGTCGGGATCCGAGCCAGCCGTTATACATCATGCCCGAGTATTTGTGCTGCGCGACCTTCGGCATGCCGGTCGTGCCGCCCGTGTGGAAGTATGCGGCAACGCGGTCGGACTGGCTGTCCGCAAAGGTCAGTTTGTCACTGGGGTATTTGGCCATCTCGGCGTTGAAATCGAGCAAGTCAGCATGGTGTGCGGCTGCATCCGGATTTTTCGGGCGAATGAGCGGAACGATCCATTTTTTCGGCGGAGTCAGGTAGCGCAGGAGATCGACTTCGAGCACTGTGTTCACGTTGGGCGCGTGTCGCACCGCCTCGGCCACTTTCTGCGCGACATCCGTTTTCGGAAAGCTCTTGAGCGTCACGACCACCTTGGCGTTCGTCTCGCGCAGGATTGCGGCGATCTGCTCCGGCTCTAGCAGGGGGTTGATCGGGTTCACGATCCCCGCCACCATGCCCGCGAGGAAGGTCACAACGGTCTCGTTCGCGTTTGGCAGAATATACGCAATCACATCCGTTTCACCGACACCGAGCGCGCGGAACATGTTTGCGGCCTGCGTCACCTGCTTGTGCGTTTCCTGCCAGGTGAGCGTCTCTGCCTTGTCCTTGGCGCCAGAGGTAATCTGGTAGGAGAAGGCGGGGCGATTGGGGAACTTGCGCGCGGTCTCGGAGAGGCGTTCATAGATTGTGACGGGGATGTCGCGTTGTTCCCAAGGCATCTCCGCGTCGATCGCGTGCCGCGCACTCAATGAACTAAAATCTGATGGCATAATGTCCTCCCATAACCCTTTTCGGGCCTGCTAACCGACTGCGTTCAAACAGTTCGATCACTCCTCGACTGTATTTTGAGGAGAAACCAAATGCCGTGCAAGAGCGCCCGTCCGCTCATGGCGGCCGGAAACGCAGCGTCATCCTAACAGGTGAACGTAAAGACGCCACGTCACGTTTGCAGTTTTCCGGTTTGGGGTGATGGACGCCCATTTTGCGCGGACCTAAGTTGCCACGGACAGAGGTTTCTGTGACGGAGGACTGGCATGCAAGAGGTTGTGATCAGCGGGACGGGTGTCTTTACGCCGCCGCATTCGATTTCGAATGACGAACTGGTAGAGGCCTTCAACGCCTACGTCGATCTCTACAACGCAAAGCACCTTGCAGAGATTGCATCTGGGGAGGTTGAGGCGAAAACCTATTCCTCGTCGGACTTTATTTACGCGGCCTCCGGCATCGAGAGCCGCTTTGTCATGGAAAAAGCCGGCATCCTCGACCCGACGCGTATGTGCCCTCGCTACGATCCGCGACCTGATGATCAACCGTCGATGATGGCGGAGATGGCCCGTGAGGCAGCGCAGGTGGCTCTCGCTGAGGCAGAGATTGATGCCGCCGATATCGATCTGATCCTCTGCGCTGCCTCCAATATGGAACGCGCTTATCCCGCGATGGCGGTGGAGATACAGGCGCTTCTCGGGGCAGGGGGCTTTGCGTTCGACATGAATGTCGCCTGCTCGTCCGCGACCTTCGGCATTCAAACGGCGGCGGATATGATCAAGTCGGGGTCGATCCAGCGGGCGCTTGTGCTTTGTCCGGAAATCACGTCCGGCCATCTCGAATGGCGCGATCGGGACTGCCACTTCATCTTCGGGGATGTCGCTACTGCAGTTCTGCTCGAGGCTGCCGATGTCGCCAAACGACCTCAGTTCAAGCTGCGTTCCACCCGTTGCGCGACGCGGTTCTCCAACAACATCCGCAACAACAACGGCTTCTTGCGGCGCGCACACGATCAGATGGAAGACCGGCGAGATATGCAATTCATGCAGAACGGGCGTAAAGTCTTCAAAGAGGTGCTTCCGCTCGTCTCTGACCATATCGCCAAACATCTTGAGGACGAGGGCCATGATGCGACGGGGCTGAAACGGCTGTGGCTCCATCAGGCGAACAAAACGATGAATGATTACATTGGGAGAAAGGTGCTCGGACGCGTTCCTACCCCTGAGGAGCAACCGAACATTTTGAAGGACTACGCCAATACCTCGTCCGCTGGCTCCATCATCGCCTTCGCGCAGAACAAGGACGGGCTGAGCGCAGGTGATCTCGGGTTGATCTGTTCGTTTGGCGCTGGCTACTCAGTCGGGTCTGTCGTGGTCGAGGCGCTTTAATCGAGGCGGAAGGCCTCTCTCAGACGCGCTTTCTCTGTGTCGAGCGGCTGCGCTTGCTCCGCATAGTCCAGAGTGCGACGCGCCATATCGCGTGCGGCTGAGGCGATGTTTTCGTCTTTAAGGCCGGCGAGACAGGCGAGATGTTTGAGCATGATCTCCGAAACTTCAACGACACCTGCGCCGTCGCGGGCGGTGGCGGCAAAGGCCGCTTCGATGAAGTCGTGATAGGTGTGCGGTGGGCAAAACACCTTTGTATGCCTGACGGGCGTGGCCTCGATATGTACGGCGTCCCAGAGTAGCCCCGACAGACGGGTGACGGCCTCAATCGCCGTGCCCGGATCGTTCACACCCGGCGAAAGCGCTTTCGACGAGATTTCGGACAGGGTCATGAGGCTGAAGACCGGATCCACCTCATCCGTCCGGTCCGGTCCGATGACGAAGGCTTTCGCCATTTCCTTGCGCGTGTCTTCCGACACGGGGCCCGCGACTTGTGCGAGCATCTGTCCTTCAAAGACAAAGGTCCCGGGGCGGTGCAGTATGTAAACAAGGCCGTCAGCCCCCGCGCAGCCGTTGAGGTCAGCCATGTCGATGAGCTGGATGTAGCCCGTTCTGCGGCTGAGCACCGGCGTGGTGTCCTCCGGGAGAATGGTCTCGGATGTGAGCGGGTTTGCGTGTAGCGACGGGGCGCGGCGGGCGGTTAAGAGGCCCCTGCGCGCCGCGTCGGTCGCGATGTCGAGACTGTTGTCGAGGCTCCCTAGGTGGCTCAGATGCTCAATCCATCGCAGCATAGCCACGATGATGATCGCGATGACGAGCACGGTGATGGCCAGCACAACGATGGCCTCCTCATCACCATAAAATCCCGCGCGGAAGAGGATGATGGTGGTCAGCGCGAAGATGAATGCGCCGATGAAGGCGGAAAGCACGGATTGCGTTGTCGTGTCCTGACGCAAGAGACGGTGGACACGCGGGGTCGAGGCGGTTGCAGCAGAGGTGTGCGCACTGACCATGACGTTAAGGGAGAAGGTGGATACCGCAAGCATAGACGACGCGAGGATCGTCAGCACGGGCATCACAGCGTTTGCATCGACGCGGCCGGAAAGTGTCTCGGGCAGATACGCACGCAAAAAGAGCGTGATCAGAGAAATCGCGAGCGATAGGAGGGCATAGAGCGTCACGCGCAGCCAGAGCGCATGGTAATACCGCCGGAAGATCAGAAGCGGCATCCTCAGAACATCAAACATGCGGCCTCCACTTTCCTCTTTACGAGATCAATGTAGAGGGTCGGCAGCGTGGATCAACATTTCTGATGATCCACGCGGTGTGATGTTGTCTTAACCAGCGTTGGTAAATTGCAGTCGGGCGAGGCGCGCGTAGAGGCCGTCTTGTGCCACGAGTTCGTCATGCGTGCCGGTGGCGACGATCTTGCCGTCATCAAAGACGATGATGCGATCGGCCTTTTTAACGGTTGCGAGACGGTGCGCAATGATGAGCGTTGTGCGGGTGCGGGCCATGTCTTCGACGGCCTTCTGGACGGCCATCTCGCTCTCGGAGTCGAGGGCAGAGGTGGCCTCATCCAGCAATAGGATCGGTGCATCGCGCAAGATCGCACGCGCAATCGCAACGCGCTGTTTCTGACCACCGGAGAGCATGATGCCGCGCTCGCCGACGTAGGAATCGTAGCCTTCGGGTAGTTTGGAGAGGAACGCGTCAGCGGCTGCGGATTTTGCGGCGGCGATGACGTCTTCAATCGGCGCGTCTTTCTGGCCGAAACGGATGTTATCTGCAGCAGAGGCAGCGAATATCACCGGATCCTGCGGCACGAGCGCGATATGACGACGGAAATCAGCGCGCGCCATTTCGGAAAGGGGCACACCGTCAATGGAGACTACACCGGATTGCGGATCATAGAAACGCTGAAGCAATTGAATGATTGTCGACTTGCCTGCGCCGGACGGGCCGACGAGGGCCACGGTCTCTCCCGGAGCAATCTCGAAGGATACTCCATCGAGCGCTGGGTGATGCGGGCGGGACGGATAGAAGAAACGCACATCCTTGAACGCAATGGCACCTTGGGCCGGTTCGGGAAGGGGGCGCGGGTTCGCCGGATCCTTGACCGGATCGTCCGCACCGAGGAGTTCGATCAGGCGCTCTGTGGCACCGGCCGCACGCTGCAATTCGCTCCAGATTTCGGAGAGCGCACCAGCGGCCCCGGCGACCATCATGGCGTAGATCACAAATTGGACGAGTTCGCCGATGGTCATGATGTCATTGCGGACGTCGCGCGCGCCGATCCAGAGGACGCCGACCACGCCGGAGAAAATGAGCGCGATAACAATGATCGTCATCAGCGCGCGGGTCTTGATACGGGTCAGCGCGGAGCCAAAGCTCTTCTCCGTGACGAGATCAAACCGGTCGGCCTCACTGGCTTCCGCAGTAAAGGCTTGCACCGTTTGCGCAGACAGGAGCGTCTCAGACGCCGTGCCGGAAGACGATGCGATCCATTCCTGGTTTTCGCGAGACAAAACGCGGAGGCGGCGACCAAGGACGATGATCGGAATGAGCACAGCCGGAACGATCAGCAGGACGAGGCCCGTGAGCTTCGTCGACGTGATCAACATGAGGATCAACCCGCCAAACATGATGAGCGCGTTTCGCAGCGCGACAGAGATGGACGAACCGATCACCGATAGAATGAGGGTCGTGTCCGTCGTGATGCGCGAGAGCACCTCACCGGTCATGATGTTCTCGAAGAATGCAGGCGACATGCGGATCATGCGTCCGAAGACCGCTTTGCGGATGTCGGCAACCACGCGCTCGCCCAGACGGGTCACGAGGTAGTAGCGCATTCCCGTGCCGAGCGCCAAAAGCCCTGCAATCATCAGCGCCGCGCCGAAGTATTGATCGAGAAGGACGACACCTGCGTTCTGGAACCCGTCAACAACGCGACGGACCGCGAGCGGCAGTGTCAGAGAAATGCATGCCGTAATGACGAGCGCCACGAGGGCCGCCAGCATCAGCGCTTTGTAGGGCCGGATGAACGGCCAAAGCTCACGCAGCGCGCCGATACGTTTGGATTTCTCGCGTTCGGCGGCATCCGTGAGTGTGCGGTCGGCGGCCATGTGCTGTCCTTCTATATGTAGAGTGCGCTATTCGGGTGCGTGACTGATAGTCTGCCGCCTCTCACGGTGCAACAATTCTGGGTCTGACGTTATGTATGTGCGTAGAACATAAGCAGTTTTTTTGCCAAAATCGGACTTTTGCGACACATTCAAGAGTAAATATGCGTCTAGCCCTTTGTGACATTTTGCCAACTTGGTTGCAACGCTTGGGGCAATATGTTGGTTTGTGCCCACGCTCCGCCGGATCGTGCCTGAAAATTCCTTAACAGGGATAGGAAGAATGGGCGCCTCTTACACAGTAAGAGACACGATAACAAGTGCGGAGAAATCGCCCAATTCGGGGTGGTGACCGGCCTGGATATTGACCCTTCGGGTTCCAGATCGGCGAACACACACGAAGTAAGCGGGAGTCCCCCTTATGAATAAGACTAAAAAAATTGCGGCCAGTGTTCTGGTCCTCGGCACTGTTGCCGGCGGCGCTTTCGCCGATGAATGTGGTGATGTCACCATTGCTGAGATGAACTGGTCCTCGGCCTCTTTGATGGCCAACGTGGATGCAATCATCCTCGAGGAAGGCTACGGCTGTGATGTTGATATCATCAACGGCGACACGACGCCGACCTTTACCTCTATGAATGAAAAGGGCGAGCCGGATCTGGCGCCCGAACTCTGGATCAATGCCGTCCGCGAACCGCTCTACGCAGCACTGGACGAAGGCAGCCTGGTTTCTGCTGTGAAAGGCCCGATTACCGGCCTCGGCGAAGGCTGGTGGGTCACGAAGAAGTTCAAAGAAGATCACCCTGAAATCGATACCGTCGAAAAGATGCTCGCGCATCCGGAACTCGTTCCCTACATCGAGGACGAAAGCAAAGGCGCCTTTATGGGCTGCCCGGCCGGCTGGGGTTGTCAGCTTGTGAACGCCAACCTGTTCCGTGCATTCGATATGGAAGAAAAGGGCTGGACGCTCGTCGATCCGGGCTCTGCCGCAGGTCTCGACGGCTCTATCGCTAAAGCGGTTGATCGTGATGAGCCGTGGTTCGGCTACTACTGGTCGCCCACTGCTATCATCGGCAAGTACGACCTGCAGATGCTGCCGTTCGAAGCTGAATTTGCGGGTGCCGACAACTGGGACGGTTGTATGGTGAAATCCGTCGACGAATGTGCCGACCCGCAGCCGTCGAGCTGGACTGAGTCCGAAGTTCACTCCATCGCCACTGCCGAATTTGCAGAGAGCAATCCGGTCGTGATGGGCTACCTCCAGAACCGCGTGTTCCCTGGATCGGAAATGAACGCGATGCTGGTTTACATGAACGAGAACCAGGCAACGGGTGAAGACGCTGCCTACGAATTCCTTGCGACCAAAGAAGATGTCTGGGGCGCATGGGTTCCTGAAGATGTCGCCGAAAAAATCAAAGACGCTCTCTAAGCGCCTTTGAGATGAATTCGGAGGGGTCACATCCACAAGATGTGGCCCCAACGCTTATAAAAGGACATCTTTATGGACTGGCTTGTAGAATTCCCGTCGTTGGGTCGTCGCGACCTCTCGACGATGCGCCAAGCGATTGATGACGGCTTCCGTACGTTCTCTCGCGCTTTTGGCGACGATCTGGAGGCATTCTTTATGCCTCTGCTTAAATTCCTCATCTGGTTTGAGGATCTTTTGACCGAAGCACCATGGCCGCTTGTTATCGGTGCGGTTGCGCTTCTGGCTTGGCTCGGGGCACGGAGTTGGAAAATCACCGGCGGCACGATCGTCGCGTTTCTTGTCATCGGTTATTTTGGCATGTGGGAAGACACAATGGCGACGCTCGCCATGATCTCTGTCGCCACATTCCTATGTATCGCGGTTGGCATCCCCATTGGCATCCTGATGGCGCGGTCGAACATCGCGCAGCGGATCGTGACACCGATCCTCGACGTGATGCAGACCATCCCCTCGTTCGTTTATCTGATCCCCGTGGTGATGCTCTTGGGGATTGGTAAAGTGCCTGGTCTCTTGGCGGTGTGCATCTATGCTATTCCGCCCATCGTGCGCCTCACAAACCTCGGCATCCGTCTGGTTGACGCAGATGTCATGGAAGCCGCGGACGCCTTTGGCGCCTCGCCGCGTGAGAAACTCTTTGGCGTCCAGATCCCTCTCGCGCTTCCGAATATCTTTGCGGGGGTGAACCAGACAATCATGATGGCGCTCTCTATGGTGGTGATCGCGTCGATGATTGGTGTGAAGGGCCTCGGGACACCGGTGCTGCGCGCAATCTCGAACCAATATCTGGCGCTCGGCCTGATGAACGGCCTTGCGATTGTCGCGCTCGCCATCATATTCGACCGCGTCAGCCAAACCTACGGCAAACGCCTGCAATCTTATCGGGAGTCAGGTCATGGCTGAGGTAAAAGTATCCATCCGCAATCTCTATAAGATCTTCGGAGATACGCCGGAAAAAGCGCTCGAACATGTGAAGGCAGGGATGACTAAGCCGGAGTTGATGGACCAGCAGAGCCATGCGCTCGGTCTCAACAACATCAACCTCGATATTCCTGCAAAGGGCATTCAGGTCATCATGGGCCTTTCCGGGTCGGGCAAGTCGACGCTCATCCGCCACCTCAACCGACTGATCGAGCCGACGTCTGGTGAGATCTGGATCGATGGTGAGGATGTGCTCGCTATGGACGCGAAACAGCTTCGCGACCTGCGCCGGTTCAAGATGTCGATGGTCTTCCAGAAATTCGGCCTGCTGCCGCACCGCACGGTGCTGGAGAATGCGCTCTATGGTCTGGAGATTCAGGGTGTCGCGGCGAAAGAGGCCGAGGAGAGTGCCCGCAAGTGGCTCGACCGCGTCGGCCTTGCCGGGTTTGAGGAACAGTATCCGTCCCAGCTTTCCGGCGGTCAGCAACAGCGCGTCGGCCTCGCAAGGGCGCTCGCAACGGACGCGGACATTCTCCTTATGGACGAAGCCTTCTCCGCACTCGATCCGCTCATCCGCACGGACATGCAGTCCATTCTGCTCGAGTTGCAGGAAGAGCTGCACAAGACAATCATCTTCATCACCCACGATCTCGATGAAGCTCTGAACATCGCCGACGGTATTGCGATCTTGCGCGATGGCGAAATCATCCAGTCGGGTGACCCGCAGGATATCATCATGAAGCCGGCCGATGCCTACATCACGGACTTCATCAAAGACATCAACCGCGCCAAAGTTGTTCGTCTGCGCTCTATCGCACGCAAGGGCGAAACCGGAGCAGGAGAGACGTTGAGGGGCGGTATGTCCATCGAGCAAGCGCTGCCGATGCTGACCCGCGCTTCGGATCACACCTGTCCGGTCGTCTCTCGAACCGGAGAGCCACTTGGTGCTGTGAAGCTCGATGATGCGATCAATGCTCTGAAGCCGATCGAAAGTGAAGGCGACGACGTGCGATATGCGTAAGCGCATCACAGGTCACTGAGAGACTCTAAGAGGGCGGGGATTTTCCCGCCCTTTTTATTTTTGTGAGATTCTGGCGTTCGGAATCGCCGATTCAGAGCCGCGACGCGGGGGATTTCGGCGAAAATCCGAGTCGTTTCAGTGTTGAACGGGCCATCTGAAGGGGCGATTCAGTGAGTTGCGCGGCTTTGAAGCCAAAACGCAGCGCATTCGAAGATGCGCCCAGACAGTAAATTCACATCGAAATGCCCACAAAATAAGGCGTCCCATAGAAAAGAGCGCAAAGAATGACAGTTTTTTAAAAAAAGCGCTTGCGCCCACCCCGCACTCGCCTTAGAACCCCCTTCACCGGCGGCGCTGAGGCGCACGGCGGGACGGACGGAACGACGAAGCGGACGCTT
>NZ_JAIUFY010000012.1 GCF_020165855.1 Celeribacter litoreus
AGTCCAGAACCTTCCCCTGCTCCGCCCAGAAACTCACCGGATCCTCAACAGAACGACGGTACATCTCGTCGTAGGTCTGCGCATTAATATGGGCCCGAGAGGCAAAGTCCTCTGATGGGGCGGTCATTTTGGTGCTGTCGTCTGACATTTCGCCTCCCAATAGTCGAAATTATGGACCCGTCGATCACAACAGGTCTCCTCCTCACAAAAATGTTTACACCCTTTGTTGTGAAAATTCTTGTAACTTGCTGCGCTCGCTCGGTTTATTTGTAAATACATTCACCGATTTTTCGGGATTTTTGTAAAATTATTTTACAGTTCCAGTAAATTCCAGCATTAACAGAGGGTTAGAAAATGCTGCAGTGCGAATATTTGATGCGTCAGTTCTGGTATTTGTGAAACTTTCTTTTTCAAAAGCATAAATTTGTCCATTTGGTTCAACAGGGTGCAGGTGCAGCACCTCAAAAAGCCGACTCAGGCAGTTTGGCTGACATAAATTTTCGGGCCAAATCTGCGCGGCATGCTGTTTGCGCAACCAGTTTCGGGGGCGACTGAGCGAAAAAATGCCGCCTCGAGAGGCGGCATCTTCGGATTTTGGGGAACTGCGGCGTTGGGAACGCTCACTCCAGAAGCGCGGCGATCCGTTCCGGTTGTTTATAGTAGTCGGACAGGGCAACGTTATAGAGCGTACCGTCTTTTTCCATGATGAGCACCGGCACACCGGACAGGCCGTATTGCCGCATCATTTGTTCAGTGGAACGGGCCATGTCGCGCGCGGGCTCCTCTGCCGTGGAGAGCGGTGCGTCGACGCCGAACTCTTCGCGCAGGATGGATTCCATATGAGCGGCATCTTGAGCGGACCGACCGTCTTCCCAGCGCGCTTTTTGCAAACGGCGCGCAAGGGCCATCTCGGATTTGGCGCCTTTCCCGTGTACGAGGGCTGCGGCCTGTGCCGTCAGGGTCGAGTCGAGTAACTCATCGGGCGCGCGCAGGACGTTCTCGCGGTAGGCGTCGGAAAACGGCTGGCCCGACAGAGCCTCGGCGCGGGCGTCATATTGTTCGATCATGCGGCCAAGCCCGTCGCCCATCCTCTGCGCTTGGTCCGCAGCAAACAGGAGGCGGTGGCGCATCTCGACTTCGCCACCTGCCTCGATGAGGGCGGTGATCACGGGCGCGCCCGCGTAGCACCAGCCGCAATAGGTGTCATAGAGATAGGTGAAGCGCGGAGCGTTGGTGGTCTCGGTCATATCAGGCGTCCAGATGAAGCGTCATGTAGCGTGCGCGCGCGCCGCGCTCGATGGCCGCCCCATGCAGGCGGTTGATGTTTAGTTCATACCGGATTTCTTCGAGCAGGCGCAGTTCGGCTTCGCCGGTGTGCCCGTCGGCCGCCGCCACGTCACAGGCCAATGCATAGGCCGTCTCATGCAGGTAATCCGGCAGGTTGTCACGGATCAGGCCAAACAGAGCGTCGAGGCCGTCCTCTTCCGCGAACAGGTCGAAAACGGTCGAGGACACGATTTTGATTCGGTCCGGATCGTAGTCCGCGAAGATGGGCAGATGGTTGACGATATTCTCGATGGTTACGAGTTCCGCAGTCCGGATGTTCTCATCGGACAGGGATTGCGCGATCATCACGGCAACAAGACAGTCCTGAGGGGTCAGGGAGTGGGGAATTCCGTTCATTTTATTGATTTCTCGTAGGGCAAGTTTCCTCAAACAATATTGACGTAAGTGGGTAGGAGCAATAGGAAGCGGGCTTTGCGGGATGGACCCGTGCGAGATAAGGATTGCTTGATCATGACTGACCTGCGTGACGCTGGTATGAGCTCTAAAGCCTGGCCTTTCGAAGAGGCTCGGAAGGTTCTCAAACGGTATGAGCAATCGAAGGACAAGAAGGGCTATGTGCTCTTTGAAACGGGTTACGGTCCGTCGGGTCTTCCGCACATCGGGACGTTTGGTGAAGTGCTCCGCACGACGATGATCCGTCGCGCGTTCGAGGTGATCTCCGACATCCCGACCCGCCTGATCTGTTTCTCTGACGACATGGACGGGATGCGCAAAATTCCGGGGAATGTGCCGAACCAAGAGCGTCTCGCCGAGGACATCCAGAAGCCGCTGACCTCGGTCTACGATCCGTTCGAAGAGTTCGAGAGCTTTGGCCACCACAACAACGCCATGCTCCGCCGCTTCCTCGACACCTTCGGGTTCGAGTATGAATTCTATTCGGCGACCGAGTTCTACAAGTCCGGTCAGTTCGACGAAGTGCTGAAGCGCGCGGTCGACAAATACGATGACGTGATGAAGGTCATGCTCAAAAGCTTGCGTGACGAGCGTGCGGCGACCTATTCCATCTTTCTCCCGATCCATCCGGAGACGGGCCGTGTGCTCTATGTCCCGATGAAGTCGGTGAACAAGGACGATTACACGATCACCTTTGACGACGAAGACGGCCGCGAATGGACCCTGCCTGTGACCGGCGGCAACGTGAAGCTACAGTGGAAGCCGGACTTTGGCGCCCGCTGGGCGGCGCTTGGCGTGGATTTCGAGATGTATGGCAAAGACCACTCGACCAACACGCCGATCTACGATCGCATCTGTGAAATCCTCGGCGGCAAGAAGCCGGAGCACTTCACCTACGAGCTGTTCCTCGACGACAAGGGCCAGAAAATCTCGAAATCCTCGGGCAATGGTCTGACGATCGACGAGTGGCTGACCTATGCCTCGACCGAGAGCCTCAGCTACTTCATGTATCAAAAGCCGAAGACTGCGAAGCGGATGTACTTCGACGTGATCCCGCGGGCGATGGACGAGTATCACCAACAGCTCCGCGCCTATCCGACGCAGGATGCGACGCAGCAGGCAAACAACCCTGTGTTCCACATCCACGGCGAAAATGTTCCGGCGTCCGATATGGTTGTGCCGTTCACGATGCTTCTGAACCTCGCCTCTGTGGCCGGTGCGGAAGAGAAGGAGCAGCTTTGGGGCTTTATCCAGCGTTACGCACCGGATGCGTCGCCGGAGCACAACCCGCAGCTCGACGCCGCTGCAGGATACGCCGTGCGCTACTACAACGACTTCGTGAAGCCGGAGAAAACCTTCCGCGCGCCGACCGATCAGGAACGCGCAGCGATGGAAGATCTCAAGGCCGCTTTCGGGTCTGCCGAGGTTGCGCTCGACCAGATCGCGAAAAAGAACGCGGCTATGGGCAACGACGAGGCGCTGCCGGAGGCCGATTTCGCAGATGGCGATTTCCTCCAGTCCATCGTGTTTGCGGTTGGTAAAAACCACGGGTTCGAAAACCTGCGCGAGTGGTTCAAGGCGCTCTACGAAGTGCTCCTCGGCCAATCCCAAGGTCCGCGTTTCGGGTCTTTCGCCGCGCTCTATGGTGTCGAAGAAACCATCGGCCTGCTGGACAAAGGGCTCAAGGGCGAACTGGCCTGAGCCAATGCTCTGACCCAAGAATGAGAGGCGGTCTTCGGGCCGCCTTTTTCTATGGGCGCGCTCAAAGTGATCCGAAACCACATGTTTTCGCGTATCCTCTCATACAGGAGGTGCGTCATGTCTGCTCTCAAGTCACTTATTTTCGTCACGGCTCTTTGGGCCGCGCCCTTGGCGGCGGACCCGTTGGAAGACGTGATTTCCGATCAACTGGCGGAGTTCCGAGAAGGCGATGTGCTCGGGGCGTGGAGTCATGCCAGCCCGAACATTCGGGAGTTCTTCGGCACCCCTGACACCTTCGCGCATGTGGTCGAAAATGGATATGAGACGATTTGGTCCAACACATCCGCGCGCTTCATGGGGCGTGAGGAGACGGGCGGCCGTGTGCAGCAGACTGTGGTTGTCGAAGGGCAAAGCGGCCGCATCGAGGCCTATGTGTATTACATGATCGAAACTGAAGACGGCTGGAAGATCGACGGGGTCGAACCAACCGCGCTCCCCGACATAGCCGTCTGATCAACACCCCGGGGCGTTGCGTCCGACCGTGCCTCTGCGCACGGTCACTTAAGCCCATCCTTATCCCCTCAAGATACACCCTCTCACATCTCGGGTCACGTGCAGGCTCTGCGTCGGGCAGGGCCGTGCACCGGTTTCATGGATGCGAAAGGGGTTCGGATGAACAAGGCAGTCACTGACGGGTTGGCGCTCATGCCGCCAGCGTTTGAATTTGGTCTGGACGTGTGGTCCAGCGAAGACGGAACATCCGGTTCCGCGACCTATGACGGGGCGGCGAACGCGGCACTCGTCTCGGCGGATGCCGATTTTGGTGGGTGCCTTGAGCTCGTTAAAAACGACACGGAAACGAAGCTCCGCTACATGGGCGAAACGCCTCTGCTTCCCGGGATGTATCTGCGCATCACGGCGCGGGTGAAGGCGATTTCCGGCAACTTGCCCTCCGTGCGGATTGCGGGCTGGGCGGGAAATGCGTCGAACGCGCATGTCTCCGGTCTCACGGAAATCGGGTCTGAGGTGGCGCTGTCCTCCTATGGCGAGGTGGTCGAAGTGTCCGCGATCGTCGGCTCCGGCACGCGCGGAGGTGTCGACATGCCGTGGGGCCTTACGCCGATCTACGGCCATTTCGGGATCGATCTCACGGGGTCCAATGGCGGCACGGTGCGGATTGATGACATCGTGATCGAGGATGTCTCGTCCTTCTTCTTGCGTGACAGCACGGGGATCATCGACGTTCGCGATTACGGTGCGATTGGCGATGGCGTGTCGGATGACGCCGCCGCGTTCGATGCGGCGAATGATGCCGCGAATGGCCGCACGGTTTTGGTTCCGGAGGGCACCTATTATCTCGGCAGCACCACGACCTTTAACACCGATGTGCGATTTGACGGGACGGTGACGATGCCATCCGGTGCGCGTTTGGTGCTGCGCAACAATTTCGAACTGAACAGCTACAAAGACGCGTTCGGCGACGAGGTCGAGGGCCTCAAACGCGGTATTCAGGCGCTGTTCAACTTTACGGACCACGAGAGCCTCGATCTCTGCGGGCGGCGCGTGGAACTCACTGAACCGCTCGATATCGCTGCGATCACGGGCAAGAGCACGCTCGAGGTGCGTCGTCTTCTGAAGAACGGCCAGCTCAACGCGGAATCGTCGAGCGCATGGGACACCGAGGAAGTCACCTCCACCGCGAGCTATTCCGCCAACAACCAACGTGAACTCACCAATGTTGCCAATATCGCCAACATTCAGGTCGGGAGTCTCGTGACCGGCAACGGAGTCGGGCGCGAGGTCTATGTGCGGGCCGTCGATGTCGCCACAGAGACGGTCACGCTCAACCAACCGCTCTATGGCGCGAATTCGACGCAGAGCTACACGTTCAAACGTTTCAAATACATTCTCGACTTCTCGGGCATGTCCAAGTGTTCCCAGTTCCAACTCTTCCAGTTGGAATTTCTCTGTGATGGCCATTGCTCCGCCGTGATGCTGCCGCCGTCGGGCAACAACTTCCGCATCGCGGATTGCGCGATCAAATCGCCGAAGGATCGTGGCGTGACGTCCATCGGGGGCGGGTGTCAGGACCTGCATATCGACCGGACGGCGTTTGTGTCGAACGAACAAAGCTGGCCCGTCGTCGATCGCACTTCGATTGCGTTCAACATCAACGCCAACGACGGCAAAATCCGCGACAACCGGTTCCAGCGCTTCGGCCACACGGGGATCATCTATGGCAACGGCCACCTGATCACCGGCAACCACTGGTTTCAGGGTGATAACGAAACGGCGAGCCCGCGCTCGGCGGGTTTGGTGTTCACCTACGCCAATGCGAAGTCGATCATCACCGGCAACTACATTGATAACGCCTTCATCGAGATGACGAACGAGCACGACGCGGAGCCTGACTTTGGGTCCGAGTATGCGTTTGGCGGGCTCACCATCACGGGCAATATCTTCACCGTCAACGACAGTACGACGGATTTCGCATTCATTGTGGTGACGCCCTATGGCACAGATCACTACATTCAGGGCCTCTCGGTTCAGAACAACGTGTTCAAATCGCTCAACGGCAAAATCGACCGCATCGAGAAGGTCGACACGACCTTCGCGGACCTCGACTACAGCCTGATGCGCAATGTCACCTTTGCCGGAAATACGTTCAACGGCATTGACCAGAACACGATTAACCCGTGTTCGCTCGAGTTCACGCAGGACACGGCTGCGACCAATTGGGTACTTGATCCGTCGGGCTATTTGCCGTTCGGAGGATGGGCGCGTGTGGTGGAGAGCCTCGTTGTCCGAAACGGCCTGACGAACGCCTACGGGAACGATGTTTTCGCGACGCCCTATGCGACGGTGAATTACGGCGCCGAGTCCAATCAGGTTCGACTGACCTTCCCCGAACCTGTCCAAGGTAAGATTCAGATGGTCGCGCGGGTCGATCGCCCGCTCTGACGTGATATGTTTGTAACGAGTGCAGCCGGGTGCGAAAGTGCCCGGCTTTTTTTCGTTCAGGGCCGGAGATCGTCGGCGGTGAGGTGATAGGCCTTCCCGAACCCGCCATTGAGATCGGCGCTCAGCGGTGTGAAGCGCACGAAGGTGAAATCCGCGAAATCCACATAAAGCTGCGCCTTCGGGTGATGTGTGAGCCACGCGTCGCGATAGGCGGTGTGGTCGTCAGACACTCGCTCGATGAAGGCGGCCTCGGCACTCACAGATAGGCGCGGAAAGGCCAGCGGGTCGCCCTTTTGCGGCGCTTCGCCGAGGAGGAGGCCGACACGCGCGTCTTCTTTCAATGCGCGGGTATGGGCCGATAGAGAAGAGATGAGCGTCAGCCAGCTTCCATCATGACCGAGGCCGAAGGCAACCCGCGTCACAGTCGGCATGCCTGTGTCCGGCGCAATGAACGCGAGGGATGCAATCCGTGCGTCACGGACGAGCGCCCCTGCGAGGGCGCGCGCGTCGTCGTCTGTGGGGCGGATAGGCGAGGTTGGTTTCTCTGTCATGGGGCGAGATTAGCGTCGCGGTCGCGGCATGCAAGAACTGCGGCGTTGCGACGCTCATTGAATTCCGTGCTGGCTATGACGCTAACATTTCGTGTTATGATTGGGTTAGCGGATCTGTCTAGGGAGGAGACAAAGATGCAAGTCACCAAAAATTCCGGCCACCAAACCGTCATCACCACGTTCGAGACCACACCTGGTATGGCGCATGATCTCATGGACGCGTTGCAGGCAGCCTATGCTGAAGTGGTCTCTACGTTTCCGGGCTTTATCTCGGCCGCGCTGCATATCAATGACGCGCAGACGCGGATCGCGAACTATTCCCAATGGGAAAAGCGTGAAGATTACCAAGCCATGTTGCGCTCTGACGAGATGCGGCGCCGGAACAGAGAAATCAACGGGATGTGCAAGAATTTCGAACCCGTGATGTATGAAGTGGAGGGGATTTATTGAAACGAAAAGCTATTACGGCGGCCGCGATCATGTGTGCGGCCGCATCCGGGGCGGCGTTTGCCGATCCCGTCGGAATTACACCGAACATGATGGCGGCGACGATTGAGACGCCATCCGGACCGATTGAAATCTCGCGCATTCAGGACAACGCCAACACCCTGAGCGGCGACTGGGCGCTCACTTCGCGGCCCTGCCCGAATTTCTGCATTCAGCCGATGACACCGGCGGAGGGCGTGACCACCATTGGAGAGCTTGAACTCATCGCGATGTTGCAGGACCCGAACGCGATGGTGCTCGACAGCCGCGTGAAACCGGACTTTGACGGGGGAGCCATCCCGGGGGCGATCCACATGCCCTACACGGAGGCTGCCGACCGTCTCGGAGAGCTTGGGTGTGAGCCGGATTTCGAGGGCTTCATCTGCGAGGGGGACGACATCAAAACCGTCGCGCTCTATTGCAACGGGCCGTGGTGCGGGCAATCCCCGACCGCCGCGCGCCGGATGATCGAGGCGGGATTTCCGGCCGAGAAAATCCACTATTACCGTGGCGGGATGCAGGTCTGGCGGATGCTGGGTTTGAGCGTTACGGGGGAGTAAATCGCGCGAAACGACGTATCGGCAGTAGCTTGCCTGATCGCCTCACATTGCTGCGCCGCGTCGGGACTCTCGGCGCGGTTTCGCTATGCTAAGGGCTTCGGTGCGCGTGAGGCACAAAGACTGCCAAGAAATGCCAAAGCGCGCCCGCCACAGGTTTTGGGGAGGAAAACCAATGGGAAAAGCCAGCTTTGCACGCGTGACCCCGTATCAGTTGAAACCAGGCATGCGCGACGTCGCCACGAAAAAGATCAATGGCATGAAGGGCCAGATCATGGCGCTTCATGGGATGCAAAGGTTTCTGAACGTCGTGAATTCGGACAACAGCGGCTATATCGTCGCGGTTCTCGACAGCGAAGAAGCCTCGAATAGGAACATGGCGAAGGTTCGTGAAATCTGGGGGTCCATGGCAGATTGCCTGCAAGAAATGCCGACCCCCATGGGTTATGACGTCGTGCTAGAATGGGAAAACTGATCGGCGATCCGAACGGCATCTGAACTTTTCTTGGGAACCCGAGCGCATCTCGCTGCGTTTGGTCATGAGTGCTGCATGTGCAAACAATGACCGGATCGCGAGGCCAGCCCAAGTTTTGACCTTTCAGGAGTTCTTATCCCAAGCCGAAGCCTTCGTCAGAAGGCTCGACTACTTCTTCGTGGATGTGGCGGTCGTTGTTGCGGCCGTCCTCGTCGGGTTGGCTGTCAATTGGGGTCTTCGCGCCATCATCAGGCGCGCCTTTTCCGACCGCTCTCACGTCGCGCGGGTCACGATGCGCCAGGCGCTTGTGCCGATGCGGCTCATGGCGGTGTTTCTGTCGCTGATGATCGTGCTGCCGCTCGTGTCGTTGCCCTCTGCGTGGCTCGCCAATATCCGGCACGGGATGGGGATCATTTTCATCCTCACGCTCGGCTGGGCGACCTATATCGTCGCGAACCATTTCACCTCCCGAGCGATGAGCCGCTATGCGACCGACGACGAGGAAAACCTGACCGCGCGCAAGACGCTCACCCAATTGCGGGTGCTGCGGCAGGTGTTGTTCTTCACGATCTTCCTGTTCACGGCGGGCGGCATTCTCCTCACCTTCCCCGGCGTGCGGGAGATCGGAACGGGTCTCTTTGCCTCCGCCGGTGTCGCCGGTCTCGTGATCGGTATCGCGGCGCGGCCCGTGCTCTCGAACGTCTTCGCCGGCATCCAGATCGCGCTCACCCAGCCCATCCGCATCAACGATGTGGTGATTGTCGAGGGCGAATGGGGTTGGATCGAAGAGATCACGGCCACCTATGTTGTCATCCGCATCTGGGACTGGCGCAGGCTCGTGGTGCCGCTCACCTACTTCATTGAAAACCCGTTCGAGAACTGGACCCGCGACAGCACCAACGTCATCGGCGCGGTCATGTGGCGCGTGGACTACACCGCCCCGATTGATGCGATCCGCTCAAAAGTGAAAGAGTTCGTCGAGGAGAGCGACTATTGGGACGGGCAGGTGGTGAACCTGCAAGTCGTTGACAGCGCGTCGGACGTGGTCGAATTGCGGGGCCTGATGTCCGCGCGGACGTCGCCGAGGTTGTGGGAGTTGCGCTGCGAAGTGCGGGAGAAACTCCTGACGTGGCTCCAAGGCGCGCATCCGCACGCACTGCCACGGACACGGGCGAGCTTCGAGATCAAGGGCGAGACCCCGAGCGGGGGTGGCCCGTTCGGGAAGGGGCTAGCGGCGGAGTGAGATTGAGCGCAGCCCTATCCATCAAACCCCGCGCCTGACCCTAGGGGTGGGGGAGTGAAACGCGCCCTCCCCTGGGGGGAGGGTTAGGCGCATGCCCAAATCAGAGATTTGGGCAATTAAGATCGAGGTGTGTACGGAAGTGAAGACAGTCTCTGTTCCATGTTGAGCTTCTGCTCACCTGCGCTGAATGGTGTGAGCAGATGTCTGAGCCAGCGAATACAATCCACTCGATGTCTTATGTCGATGAGGATTAGGCTGTGCATGGTCAATTCATCTGATCTTGCTAAAAAATCTTCTATTTTCTTTAGCTTTTCCATGTCGTCTGAATGGAAGAGGAGAGAGTAAAACGCTGTATCTAATAGTTCTTGAGCACTGAAGCCGCTCCATGTCACGACGCCGGGTGCTGTATTCCACGTCGCACGCAGTCTTCTTGTCAGATCAATTACATCAGGATAGGCAAAGTGTCGGTCAATTTTATTGGCTACACGCTTGAATTGTGTCTGGTCCGTTAATTCAAAAACTCGAAAATCTAAATAGAGCCCCTTAATTCTATGAATATTTGGTTCTAGCCCCTCAGCATGAAGCGAGGCACCATTCTGATGAATGACTAATTTGCTTAGATCATACTGTCGCTCCAAATCATCCCAGTTTTCCTCAAAACGGCAGGCGCGTCTGTAAAAAATACTGAAAGTGTCGCTAGTGCTTTGTTCTAGTGGAAGACTAGGGTCACGGACGGATTGTTGTGATTTCACTTCTTCCGCCCCCGTCCAGCCTTACCACCCCGCATCCCCGGTCTCCCAGCCGTCGACCGTCCACTCTTCGCCTTTGCATCCGCCACCGCATCGTCCACCGCTGACTGACGCGCGAGCGGGTCGTCGTGGAGGACCAGATCGACGGTTTCGAGGCGTTTGATTTCGTCGCGGAGGCGGGCGGCTTCTTCGAATTCCAAATTCTCGGCGGCGACGCGCATGTCGGTTTTGAGGCCTTCCAAAACGGCCTGCAAATTCTGACCTGCCGCCGGTCGGTCGATGGTGGCGGTGACGCGGTTCATGTCGACGTCGCCTTGGTAGAGGCCGGCGAGGATGTCGTCGACGTTCTTTTTCACGGTCTGCGGCGTGATGCCGTGTTCTTCGTTGTAGGCCATCTGGCGGGCGCGGCGGCGGTCGGTTTCGTCCATGGCGCGTTGCATGGAGCCTGTGATCTTGTCGGCGTAGAGGATCACGCGGCCTTCGGCGTTCCGCGCGGCGCGGCCGATGGTCTGGATGAGAGAGGTTTCCGAGCGCAGGAAGCCCTCTTTGTCCGCGTCGAGAATGGCGACGAGGCCGCACTCGGGGATGTCGAGACCCTCGCGCAAGAGGTTGATCCCGATGAGCACGTCAAACGCGCCGAGGCGCAGGTCGCGCAGAATTTCGATGCGTTCGATGGTGTCAATGTCGGAGTGCATGTAGCGCACGCGGACGCCCTGTTCGTGGAGGTATTCGGTGAGGTCCTCGGCCATGCGCTTGGTCAGCGTGGTGACGAGGACACGGCGACCGATCTCTGCCATCTTCTTGGCTTCGTCCAGAAGGTCGTCGACCTGCGTGTCCACGGGGCGGATTTCCACGACGGGGTCGAGGAGGCCGGTGGGGCGGATGATCTGTTCGACAAAAACGCCGCCCGTCTGCTCCATCTCCCATTTCGCGGGGGTGGCGGAGACGAAGACGGATTGCGGGCGCATGGCGTCCCATTCCTCGAACTTGAGCGGGCGGTTGTCCATGCAGGACGGCAGGCGGAAGCCGTGCTCCGCCAGTGTCGATTTGCGCCGGAAGTCGCCCCGATACATCCCGCCGATCTGCGGCACAGAGACGTGGCTCTCGTCGGCGAATACGATTGCGTTGTCGGGGATGAATTCAAAGAGGGTGGGCGGCGGCTCGCCCGGGGCGCGGCCGGTGAGGTAGCGGGAATAGTTCTCGATCCCGTTGCAGAAGCCCGAGGCCTCCAGCATCTCAAGGTCGAAATTCGTGCGCTGCTCAAGGCGTTGCGCCTCTAGCAATTTGCCCTCATCGGTGAATTTGATGAGTTGTTGTTTCAGCTCCGCCTTGATCCCGTTGATCGCCTGTTTGATCGTCGGTTTCGGCGTCACATAGTGCGAATTCGCGTAGACGCGGACCTGTTCTAGCGTGTCGGTTTTTTTGCCCGTCAGCGGATCAAATTCGGTGATGCTCTCAAGCTCTTCGCCAAAGAACGACAGCTTCCACGCGCGGTCCTCCATGTGTGCGGGCCAAATCTCGAGACTGTCGCCCCGCACGCGGAAGGAGCCACGGTCAAATCCGGTGTCATTGCGGCGGTATTGGAGTTCGACCAGTTGGCCCATGAGTTCGCGCTGGTCGTAGTCCTGCCCCATCATCAGGTCGATGGTCATCGCCATGTAGAGCTCGGGCGAGCCGAGGCCGTAGATACAGGAGACGGAGGCCACGATGATCACGTCGTCGCGTTCGAGCAGAGAGCGCGTCGCGGCGTGGCGCATGCGGTCGATCTGTTCGTTAATCTGGCTTTCCTTCTCGATAAAGGTGTCCGAGCGCGGGACATAGGCCTCCGGCTGATAGTAGTCGTAATAGGAGACGAAATATTCGACGGCGTTCTCGGGGAAGAAGCCTTTGAACTCCCCGTAAAGCTGCGCGGCGAGCGTTTTGTTCGGGGCGAGGATAATCGCCGGACGCTGGGTCTGTTCGATCACCTTCGCCATGGTGAAGGTCTTGCCCGTGCCGGTCGCGCCGAGAAGGACCTGATCGGTTTCGCCTGCTTCAATCGCCTCCGACAATTCCTTGATCGCCGTCGGCTGGTCGCCCGACGGTTCAAACTCGCTATGCATGACAAACTTCTTGCCGCCCTCGAGCTTGGGGCGGTTCTTCAGATCTTTCGGGGGATCGGTCATCATCAGCGGGTCCATGGGAGCTCCTTGAGTCGCACCGCTCTTAAATTGTCCCTTTTTGTTCTCATATCAAGTTTTCGGGGAAGCCTGTGCGATGGTTAATGGGTGTTTACCACTAATGCGTGCGATTATGAGGTATATACAACTTTAGCGATAATACTTCTTGCCAGAACATTACCTTCGTGGCTAACTAAACGGGCAAGCAGCAATAACTGTCCGATAGCCAGTGCTCCCCCCCCCAATGACTCTAAGTCAGCACAGGCGGTCGGACAGTTTCGCTGTGCATTCCCTTAGCATCCTGCAGGAACTGACCTCGAACCAACCCGAGAGTGCCGCGAAACACTTGAAACCCTGCGCAGAAACGGGGATAACGCCTCAAGGCAAAAAGGAGTCACTCGATGCGCGCTCGTATCTACCAGCCCGCCCGCAACGCCATGCAGTCTGGCCAGGGCAAAACAAAGCATTGGCTTCTCGATTTCGCACCGGCCAAAAGCCGCGATATCGACCCGCTCATGGGCTGGACCTCGTCCAAGGACACCCAGACCCAGGTTCGTATGACCTTTGACAGCAAAGAGCAGGCGATTGCCTATGCTGAACAGAAGGGCCTCGACTACGTCGTGCAAGAACCGCACAACCGCCAGCACAACGTGCGCCCCGGTGGCTACGGCGAAAACTTTGCGACCAACAGACGCGCTCCCTGGACTCACTGAGCCGGATTGCTTTCTAAAGACTTCAAGCGCCGGTATGTTCCGGCGCTTTTTTGACCTCGGGCATCAATGCCTGATACGTGCGGTCCCTTAGCTCAACTGGATAGAGCAGCTGACTTCTAATCAGCAGGTTTGGGGTTCGAGTCCTCAAGGGATCGCCACTTTCTCTCTCAATGAAATCGTGCTTCGATGCTGCAAGCTGTTGTTTGCGGGCTGGCTCCGAGTTGGCGTATGCTGAAACGGCTGTGGTCTCGAGACGGGAG
This sequence comes from Celeribacter litoreus, assembly GCF_020165855.1. Taxonomy (GTDB): domain Bacteria; phylum Pseudomonadota; class Alphaproteobacteria; order Rhodobacterales; family Rhodobacteraceae; genus Celeribacter; species Celeribacter litoreus. Next base: position 13,596 of record NZ_JAIUFY010000012.1, read on the forward strand.
GAACAATCGTGACCGATATCGCATCTCAGGCGGATCAGATTTTCGAGCAGGTTCAGCAGGCTCCGAAAGGTGGCATACGTCGCTTGATTGCGCTCGTGGGGGCGCCGGCGTCTGGTAAATCCACCTTGGCGGAGGCGGTGGCGGAGCGTTTGACGGCGCAGGGTGATGAGGCCTGTGTGGTGCCGATGGACGGGTTTCACCTCGATGATCGTATTCTGACAGAGCGTGGTCTCTTGGCCCGCAAGGGCGCGGCTGAGACGTTCGACTCGAAGGGGTTTGTGCGACTGATCAAGGCGCTCGGCGAGGGTGGAGAAGTCATCTACCCGATCTTTGACCGCTCACGTGAGATCGCGATTGCGGGTGCGGGTGTGGTGCCGGAGAGCTGTCAGAGTGTCGTGGTGGAGGGAAACTACCTCCTTCTTGACGCGCCGGTGTGGCGAGACTTGGCGCAGCTTTGGGATTTCACGATTTTCCTCGACGTCCCGACGGAGACGCTTCGCGCGCGGTTGATGGAGCGCTGGCTTGGCCACGGCTACACAGTCGAAGAGGCAAAGAGGAAGGCCGAGGGGAACGATCTCCTCAATGCCGAGGTCGTCCTCAAGAACAGTCTGAAGGCGGACTTTTACGCCCGCCTCTAAGGTTTTAGAGCATAGAGCCCGTATCCACGAAGCGCTGGTGCCAGCTCAGTGCCTCGCGCAAATCATGCGGGGCATGGCCGCCGAAGGAGCTCTTCTTCGCGCGCTCAAAATAGTCGCGGAGTTGGTCGCGATAGGCCGGATGCGCGCAGTTGGCGATGATCTTTTCGGCCTTGTCCTTCGGGTCGAGGCCGCGCAGGTCGGCGAGGCCCTGTTCGGTGACGATCACCTGCACATCCTGATTGATATGGTCCACGTGGCTCGCCATCGGAACGATTGCGGAGATCGCGCCGCCTTTCGCCGTGGAGGGGGTCATAAAGATCGACAGGAACGCATTGCGGGCAAAGTCGCCGGAGCCACCGATCCCGTTCATGATGCGCGACCCCATGACGTGGGTGGAGTTCACATTGCCGTAGATGTCGGCTTCGATCAGGCCGTTCATGGCGACACAGCCGAGGCGGCGGACGAGTTCGGGGTGGTTGGAGATCTCCTGCGGGCGCAGGATCAGTTTGTCCCGATAGCGATGCGCCTCTGCGTTGAACCGCTCTGCAGCCTCGGGGGAGAGGGAGAATGCGGTGGCGGACGCCATGCGCAGTTTGCCCGCGTCGAGCATGTCGAGCATGCCGTCCTGGATCACTTCTGTGAAAGCGGTCATGTTCTCGAACGGGCTGTCGAGAAGACCTGCGAGCACGGCGTTCGTGACGTTGCCCACGCCGGATTGCAGCGGCAAGAGTTCCTTCGGCATGCGGCCCATCTTGAGTTCATGCGTCAGGAATTCGAGCAGGTGCCCCGCGATGTCGAGCGCGGTTTTGTCGGGCTTCGCGAAGGGCGCGTTCCGGTCCGGTGTGTCGGTCTCGACGATGGCAACGATTTTGGACGGGTCGACCTTGAAATGTGGCTGCCCGATGCGGTCGTCCGAATGCATGAGTGGGATCGGCACGCGCGCGGGGGGAAGTGCGGTGCCGTAGTAGATGTCATGCATCCCGTTGAGGTGCTCGCTCTGCCACGAATTGAGTTCGAGGATGATTTTGTCAGCGCACTCGAGCCATGTCTTGTTGTTGCCGATGGAGGACGACGGAATGAGGTCGCCTTCGGGCGTGATCCCCGAAATTTCGACAACGGCGGTGTCGAGTTTGCCGAGAAATCCCTGCCACGCCATCGGGGCGACTTGGGACAGGTGCATGTCGAAGTAGTTCATCTCGCCCTCGTTGATCTTCTCACGGGCGATCGGGTCGGAGTTGTAGGGCAGGCGGAAGTCGATGCCGTCCGCTTTTGCGAGAGCACCGTCCAGCTCCGGACCCGTGGAGGCGCCGGACCAGATCTTGATCCGGAAGGGATGGCCCGCCGCGTGTTCCTGCTCGATCCGCGCGGCGAGGGCGAGGGGCACCTCTTTGGGGTAGCCGGAGCCTGTGAAGCCGCTCATGCCGACGGTCGCGCCGTTGGTGACGAGCGCGGCGGCGTCCTGTGCGGACATGACTTTGGACTTTAGATGAGACGGAACTGGGCGATTGGACAAAAGAGACACTCCCGAAATGCGATGGCGGCGAACGGAGACTCAGGACGTAGCGCTCCCTTCGATGCGTTTCGGAATATGTATGTGCCCGCCAAGGGGGTGTTCTAGTCACAAGATCAGGAGGCAATCCCCTTGTGTGATTTTGCACAAAATTGGTGAATATAATTTGCAAAAATTATCACAATAAGAACCTTTGCAAAGGGCTTCGATGTCTATTTTGCAAAGAAAAACTGGCCCGCAGTGTTGCGGACCAGCGGTGTTCTAACGTTTGAGCTCTCAGGTCTCGATGCCACGCTCGACACGGAGGAATTGCTTCACGCGCGAGGTGTCATCGTGTTCCTTCGGAGCGCGCTCCACTTTGTCCCAAGTCGCAGAGCGTTTTTGGCTTTTCTCGACTTCGGTGTAGTGGGTCAGGCGCCCGTTGCCGGATGAGCTATGCGGTTTGTCTGTGATGTGGCGTGTCATGATTCCTCCTCCAATTGGATGATTAACATAACAGGTCTCGAAGATTTTGTCCGGGGGCCAGATCAAACCGGCGTCTTAGGGGCCCTGTGTTCCATGATTTCGATGCCATTGCCAGAGCACAACGCCCCCGATCAGCACAAAGCCGGTCGAGAGCAGGAATGGCGCCCCCGGCAGGAAAATCGGCGCGTCAGGAGCAGAGAAGTATGCAAAGGTTTTTGTCATCAGAAGCGGGCTCATGATTGTGGCGAGTGCGGCAATCGAGCTCGTGATCCCGTGCAATTCGCCCTGCTGATTGTCGGGTGTCGCGCGGCTCATCATCCCTTGTAGCGCAGGGGTCGAAATGGCCGAGAGACCGGACAAAACAGAGAGAATCCAGATCATTGCTACGGACTTTGTCAGTCCCAATCCGAGAAAGACTATAATATCGAGAGCGATGCCGCCCATGGCGACGAGATAGGGGCCAAAGCGTTTGACGACTGGCCCGACGAGAAGCGCCTGTGTGAGGGCCATCGTCGCGCCGAAGATGAAGAGGGTCAGGCCGATTGTTGCGGTGTCAAAGCCAAAGCGGGCCTCCGCATAAAAGGCCCACACCGCCGGATAGACGAAATAGGCCAGCTGATAGAGGCCAAAAACCGCCAGTAACCCCGCGAGGCCCTTAAGGCTTCCGATGGCTTTGAATGACGAAAACGGATTCGCGCGGCGGAGCGAGAAGGGACGCCGCTTTTCCACGCGGAGGCTTTCGGGCATGACGATCAGGCCGAACACCATGTTTAAGCCAGCGAAGGCGGCGGCGGCGTAAAACGGCGCGCGCGTATCAAACGTCGCGAGCAATCCGCCGATGACGGGGCCCATGGCGAAGCCAACGCCAAAAGCTGCGTGTAAGTATCCGAAATTGCGCTCTCGATCCTCTAGGTCGGAAATGTCCGCGATATAGGCTGCCGCGGTCGAGGGGGTCGCGGCGGTAAGGCCGGCAATCAAGCGCCCTGCGAGCAAGAGCCAGATTGTGTGAGCGACTGCCATGAACATGTAATCGATCATCATGAGAAATAGCGCGGAGAGCAGGATCGGCTTGCGTCCGTAGCGGTCCGACATATTTCCGACAATCGGTCCGAACAGGAACTGCATGGCCGCAAATCCTGTCGCGAGTACACCGCCCCAGATCGCTGCATCGGCGATCCCTTTTCCCGTTACCTCGCGGATCAGGGATGGCAGGACGGGAAAGATAAGACCAATTCCGATCGCGTCTATGAGAACGGTGGCAATAATGAAAAAGAGGGGCAGGTGGCGCGACATGAGAACCCTAAAGCAAAGCCTGTCCTTTGTGGCGCAGGGGGCGCCCTCCGTCCATCATTCTTATGCCAGTGCCGTGCTGATCATCGCGGCGACTGTTTCTGGCGCCGCGAAATAGGGCGCGTGCCCTGTCTCGAGGGCCATCACCTGCTCTTTGGAGAAGGATGCGGACATGCGCCTTTGTTCGGCAGGCGGGATCACGCGATCTTTGGTGCAGAGGATGTAATGGCGCAGGATGCGAAGGCTCGCGTCTGTGATGGTTAAAGGGGTTTCTTGTGGTGCGATGGGTTGCGGTCCGAGGTTGGCGCGCACGAACGCGGAAACCTCTTCCGGGCAATCGTGACACAGGGCTTCGACGCCTCTGTCGGATTTGAAACGGAAAGCGCTAGGCGTCTCTGCGCGTTCGATCAGTTCCAGAACCGGCTGCTCGGCGGCCGCGCGGCGCAGGTCCGCGAGGCTTTTTCCGTCTTCCGGCACATAGGCGCAGAGGTAAAACAGCGCGGCGACCTTTTCGGGGCTCCGCTCCGCGGCGGCGGTAATGGCGTAGCCACCTGCGGAATGCCCGAGCAGGACGACGGGGTGCCCGCCATGGTTCTCAATGTCCGTGAGGATCGAGTCTGCATAATCGTCGAGTGTGACCTCGGAACCGTCCTCCCCGGAGAGCGGCAGGTTGATAGCGCGTGCGATGTGTCCCTGTTCCGCAAGCGCAGGGATCAGGTCGCGCCAACACCATGCGCCGTGGCAGGAGCCGGGGACGAGCAAGATGTCAGGCATGGCCAATATCAGTGAGGAAGGTGCTGATCAGGGCGGCGTAGCCCACTGGATCATCCACGGGCGGCAGGTGCCCGGAGCGTCGCATCAGTTCAAACCGCGAACCGGGAATCACGTCGATGGTTTCGCGCACGAGATCGGGCGGTGTTGATCCATCGTAGCCCCCCGCGATCCCGAGGCAGGACAGGCGCAAACCGGAGCTTGGCGTGTAGAAATCGGTGCCTGCAATAGCGGCGGCACAGCCGAGATAGCCTTGGAGCGGCGTCGCCGCGACCCGCGCTCCCCAATGCTTTGCTGCGTCGGTTTTGCGAAACCTCGGCGCAAACCAACGTTCGAGAGTTGGGGCGACGATGGCAGGGAGACCGTTCGCCTCAATCTCTGCCATCCGCTTTTCCCAAACGCTCCGCGTGCCGATCTTGGCCGCCGTGTTCGAGAGCACGAGCGCGCGGACTTGATCGAGCCTTTTGACCGCGAGGCCCTGTGCAATCAGGCCCCCGAGGGAAATGCCGACAAACACCGCGTCTTTGGCGTCGAGCGCGTCGAGCAAGCGCTCCGCATCCCGCACCAGTGTGCCCATGGAATAGGGGCCATCCGGTGCGTCAGTTTCGCCATGTCCGCGAAGATCATAGCGGATCAGGCGCAGGTCTTCAGGCAGGTGGGGGAGGACGTCATCCCAAAGGTGAAGATCGGTGCCCAACGCATGAGCGAAGAGGACGGGGCGCCCCGTCTCCGGTCCACTCACTTCGACATTGAGCGCGATGTCCCCGAGGTCCAATTTCATTCCAGCGCCTCGATGAAGCGGGAAATCACATCTAGGCTCTCCGGCTCGTCCAAAAACGGAACATGCCCGCGATCTTTGACCTCGGCCGTGATCATGTCGGGACGACGGCGCTGCATTTCCTGCATGGTTTCACGGGTGAGAAGGTCCGAGTTCTCGCCACGAAGAAGCGCAAGCGGAAGGCCCTCCAAAGCATCGAAGAGGGGCCAGAGATCGGGCACTTCGCCCGTCACGCTCTGGGCTTCAATGGCATCGCGAAGTTTGGGGTCATAGCGCAATTCAAGCCGCGTCGGCCCTTCGTTCCAGATGCGTCGGGCGTAGGTGATCCATTCTTCACGAGAGAGGTTCGGGAACTGAGCTCCGAGCGCTCGGGGCAGCCGGTCCGCGGCGTCTGCAAAGCTCTTGAAGACCGAGGGGCGGCCCAGATAGTCCATGATATTTGACAGACCGGAGGCATCAATTTCGGGGCCGATGTCATTCAGGAGTGCCCCTGACAACCTGTCCTTCGCAAGTAGCGCCAAAGTCATCGCGATGAGACCGCCACGCGAGGTTCCGAGGATCGCGGCTTTCTCAAGCCCGAGATGGTCGAGAAGTTCGAGCGCGTCTGCTCCCTCCTGCGGAATGGTATAATTCAGGAAATTCGGGTCGTAATCCGACGCACCGCGTCCGCGCGTATCGAGCCGGATGACGCGCACGCGGTCGGCGAAATGTGTGACCACTGGCTCAAAATCATCCATGTTTCGGGTCAGACCGGCGAGGCACAGGACGGGCGTTCCCGTGCCCTGCGAGTCGTAGGCCAGTTTGAGCCCGTCTTTCGTCGTAAAATAATCCAAGAGCGATCCTCCTTTTGCGCAGAGTGTCACGGCGCAGAAGGAGAAGAAAGCCCTAGATCAGCCGCGTTAGGCACCAGAATCCCGCCATGAAATACACCGTTAGCGTAATCGCATAACAGGACATGACGATGAGGGTTTGATCCTGTGAGAGCGCCATCTGATTTTCGCGTTTGCTGTGGAACAAGCTTTGAAGCGCCGCCGCGGTGAGGATACTCATCGCGATCGACTGTTCGCGCAACGCGGCGGAGGCAAAAGCCGCGACCATAAAGAGCGTGATGAATACGGCAGATTGCGGGCCAAAGGCGTTTGAGACGGCCTGTGCAATGCGCCCTCCGCCGAGCGGGCGGAACGGCATCAGCATCAGAAAGTTAAACGCGGCCAGCGTGATTGCGAGCTTGCCGAGATGGTCCGAAAGCACGGGGGAAACCGGTGACAAAACGTGAAAGAGACCGAGTGCAAGAAGTGTTGGCACAACGGCCAGAACCGGCCCGTAAAGCGCAGCAAAGCAATCTTCGAGTGCATGGTCGAAGTCTTTTTGAGACTCCGGGCCTGACGTGTTGGAAATTGTAGAAATCCGCATTCGCGACAGGTCATGCCCAATGCTTCGGCACGCCAGCGCCAGTCCTGCTTCGTGAATCAGAACCGCGAGAATGAACCCGATGCCAAAAATCGGCGATGCGAGGCTCGATATCGCGATTGTCGCACACAAGGCGGTCAGGAAGCCGCTCCCAGTGAGGTCAACGCGTGTGACTTTCCCGCTGCGTGCAAGCGGTCCCATGACGAGGGGCAAAGCAAGAAGGCCGATCAAAATCGGCAGGAGGATAAAACTCATGGCACAACACACCAAAACTCGAAAAAACTGCAGACAGTTGGCGAGCCAAATGCGGCAGAAGTGTGAAAATCGCCGGAACAGTTCGCTCTGCGACGGTCTGTCTCAATAGTTTCATCCTTTATGCGAAAGAAAGCGTCATCCGATTGCCGCGACAGATTCTCGGCGATTTGGAATTAGGTGACAAAATCGAAACCACCTCTACCTTGGTGTCAGGTGCACAATGGTGTTTGGAGAGGCTCATGAATTCCACTGTTGAGAAGTTGCGCGAAAGCCTGCGGGAGTTGCAGGTCCAGCTTGAGAAAGATGCTCAGGCTGCGCGGGAGCGGTTCCAATATCGACTCACCAACGGGCGCGTTGTCTTTGAGGAAGAAGCACGCCGGAGGGGGCGGGAACTCAAGGTGCGCTGGTCCGTCTTTCTGCGCCGCGCACGCCCTTGGGAAATCGTGACGGCACCGGTGATCTATAGCCTGATTATCCCGTTTGCCCTGATGGACATCTTTGTCACGATCTACCAGGCGATCTGTTTTCCGGTCTACAAGCTGCCGAAGGTCCAACGCCGGAAATACATTGCCGTCGACCGGCACAAGCTCACCTATCTCAATTTTATGCAGAAGCTAAACTGCGTCTATTGCGGCTACTGCAATGGCGTCGTCGCCTATGTGCGCGAGGTCGCGGGGCGCACGGAATATTACTGGTGCCCGATCAAACACGCCCGAAATCTACCGGATCGGCATGAGCAGTATCAGAATTTTCTGGAGTTCGGGGATGGTGAAAGCTGGGATGAGAAGTTCATCGAGATGAAGGGCCGCGCTCGCGCCTGTGAAAGCTGTGAGAGTTGTGGGCCGGGCGGCTGTCACTGAGCGGTAGATGAAAATGCCATAGAAAAACCCCGCCGGAGCGGGGTTTTTACCGTTAATTTTCGGATGCCTCAGATATTCTCGATCCGGGGCATGCCCATGATGTGATAGCCACCATCGACGCGGATGATCTCACCTGTCGTGAAGGCGCCGCCATCGGATGCAAGGTAAACTGCCGTCGCGCCAACAGCTTCGAGCGTTGCGTTGGATTGCAGCGGGGCGTTGGTCTCGGCGTGTTTGTAGGTGCGACGTGCGCCGCCGATTGCGGAGCCTGCGAGGGTCTTCATCGGGCCGGGCGAGATCGCGTTCACGCGGATGCCCTCGGGACCGAGGTCGTTGGCGAGGTAGCGCACGGAGGATTCCAGAGCCGCCTTTGCCACGCCCATCACGTTGTAGTTCGGAACGACCTTGTTGGAGCCTTCGAACGTCAGCGTCATCAGGGTGCCGCCATCGGTCATCAGCTCCGACGCGCGTTTCGCGACGTCGATGAAGCTAAAGCAGGAGATGTGCAGCGAATTTTTGAAGTTCGCCTCTGTGGTATCACGGAAACGGCCGGTCAGTTCGGACTTGTCTGAGTAGGCAATGGCGTGGACGACGAAATCGAGCTTGCCCCATTTCTCTTTGAGCGCGCCAAAGGCCTCGTCCATCTGTTCCGGATTGGTCACATCGACATCGACCATCGTGTCAGAGCCAACAGACGCTGCGAGCGGCTCCAACCGTTTGCCAAACGCTTCGCCCTGATAGGTGAAGGCCAGCTCGGCACCCTCGTCTGCACAGGCTTTTGCAATGCCCCATGCGATGGATCGTTCATTGGCGACACCCATCACGAGCCCGCGTTTGCCTTTGAGAAGATCAGCCATTCCTTGGTTTCCGTATTCTAGAGACAGGACCCGTACCGCGACTTAGCCGCGGTACTTGGAGAGAAGCATAGACCCGTTTGTGCCGCCAAAGCCAAAGGAGTTGGTCATCACCGTGTCGAGGCCCGCGTTTTCCACGAGTTTCGTGGCGATTTCGGCCTCGTTGATCGCAGGGTCGAGGGTTTCGACGTTGATCGACGGGATGATGAAATCATGCTCGAGCGCGAGGAGGCAGTAGACGGCTTCTTGGGCGCCGGTGGCACCTTGGGAGTGGCCGGTCATGGATTTCGTGGAGGAAATCACCGGCGTGTTGCCTTCGCCGAAGACGCGGCGGACGGCTTCAACCTCGCCAACGTCACCAACCGGCGTCGAGGTGCCGTGTGCGTTGATGTAGTCAACCTTGCGGCCTTCGGGCAGGGTGGAGAGGGCGAGACGCATGGCGCGTTCGCCGCCTTCACCGGACGGGGCCACCATGTCTGCACCGTCAGAGGTCGCGGCAAAGCCGGTCACTTCGGCGTAGATTTTCGCACCACGTGCTTTCGCGTGTTCCAACTCTTCGAGCACGAGGATCGCGCCGCCGCCGGAGATCACGAAACCGTCGCGGTTCGCATCGAACGCACGGGAGGCTTTCTCCGGTGTGTCGTTATACTTGGAAGACATCGCGCCCATAGCGTCGAACAGGCAAGACAGGGTCCAGTCGAGTTCTTCGCCGCCACCTGCGAACATCACGTCCTGTTTGCCGAGCATGATTTGCTCTGCGGCAGAGCCGATGCAGTGCAGGGAGGTCGAGCAAGCCGAGGTGATGGAGTAGTTGATACCCTTGATCTGATAGGCCGTCGCGAGGTTCGCGGAGATCGTGGAGCCCATGCATTTCGGCACGGCGAACGGACCGACGCGTTTGGTGGACATGGTCTTGAGCACGGATTGGTGTGCCGTGAACATCGCGGAGGTGGACGGACCGCCGGAGCCAGCGATGAGACCGGTGCGCGGGTTGATCACGTCGCTCTCTTCGAGGCCAGAATCCGCAATCGCCTGGTTCATCGCGATATAGGCGTATGCTGCGCCCGGACCCATGAAGCGAAGGGCACGTTTGTCGACATGCTCTTTGATGTCGATATCCACGGCGCCCGCAATCTGGGAGCGGAACCCGTATTCCTTCATGTCTTCATTGGCGGTGATGCCGGACTTGCCGGATTTCAACGAAGCCAGAACTTCGTCCGCATTGGTGCCGATCGAGGAGACAACCCCAAGACCAGTGACGACGACGCGACGCATGGCGTGTTCCTTCCCTTTGGTGTTTCGATGTGGCGCAGGTCCGAGATCAGCTCTCGGACAGTGCGACTTTCATGTCTTTGACTTGGTAGATCACTTCACCGTCAGCTTCCACGATGCCGTCCGCAACACCCATGGTCAGGCGGCGAGTCTGTATCGCTTTGGTGAAGTCGATCTTGTAGGTCAGCATTTTGCGATCCGGGCGGACCATGCCGGTGAGTTTCACTTCGCCGACGCCAAGCGCATAGCCGCGCCCCTGCCAGCCGCGCCAGCCGAGGTTGAAACCGGTGAGCTGCCACAGGCCATCGAGGCCGAGGCAGCCGGGCATGATCGGGTTGCCCGGGAAGTGACATTCAAAGAACCACAGCTCGGGCGTGATGTCGAACTCGGCAATGATGTGACCTTTGCCGTGGGCGCCGCCATCTGCGGAGACCTCGGTGATGCGGTCCATCATGAGCATCGGCGGGGCCGGAAGCTGGGCGTTGCCCGGACCAAACAGCTCACCTGCCGCGCATTTGAGCAGGTCTTCCTTGGTGAAACTTGTCGGATAGTCGGCCATGGCTCCCAGTGCCTCCCTCAGTAATCTTTTGAAATTCGCACCCCCTCTATCACCCAGCCCCCCGCACACGCAAGGCGCAAGACAGTTGTGTGACACGGCGGTGTCAATCGCTCTTCAAGCCATCTTTAACCGCCCGCGGAGGCACGATTTGGCATTCCCGATTGAAATCGGGTGCGGTTTTTTTCTATATTCCTTCGGTAAACGTAGGAAATGGACTCCCATGACCCAATTCGCAGATATCGAAATCCGCCGCAGCGAAGCTTGGCTTGCGAAGGCAGGCGTGCGCCCGACGCGTCAGCGTCTTTGCTTGGCGACCCTTCTTGTCGGGGACGGCCTTGACCGTCATGTGACGGCGGAAAGCCTCTTTGAGGCCGCCCAAGGCGCGGGTGAAAAGGTATCTCTTGCAACCGTTTACAACACTTTGCGCGCTTTCTGTGAGGCTGGCCTCATTCAGGAAGTCACCGTTGATGGCTCGCGCAGCTACTTCGATACAAACATGGACGAGCACCCGCATTTCTTCTGGGAAAAGTCGGGTGAACTCACGGATGCGCCCTCCGAGCAGCTCAAGATCGAGCAACTTCCCGAGGCGCCCGAGGGTATGGAAATCGCATCCTTTGACGTCGTGATCCGGCTCCGCCCAAAAGCGAAGCACTAAGTCAGGTCGAAAGACGGGCGGCGGTTGCCGCCCTTTTTTGTGCGCCGCACTCACTAAATCCCCAGATCGATGGAGCGCGAGAGAATGGCCGATCTCTTTGAAAACGAAGACGGGATTCGCCGCTGTGCTTGGTGCGCGCGTGATCCGGAATACATCCGGTATCACGATGAGGAGTGGGGCTTTCCGGTCTCCGATGATCGACGCCTTTTCGAGAAAATCTCGCTCGAAGGTTTCCAGTCGGGCCTGTCGTGGTGGACCATCCTTCAAAAACGTCCTCGTTTCCGAGAGGTCTTCGCCCAGTTCGATTACCATCAGATTGCGGACTTCGGTGACGCCGATGTCGAGCGCCTTTTAGAAGACGCAGGCATTGTCCGGCATCGGGGCAAGATCGTGGCCGTGATCAACAACGCGGCTCGCGCAATCGAGATGGAGCAGGAGTTCGGATCCCTCGCGGCCTACTTCTGGTCTTATGAACCGCCGCGCGATCCGGACAGCGGACTCGATATCCCCACACAGACAGAAACCTCGAAACGCCTTTCGAAAGACCTCAAGAAACGCGGCTGGAAATTCGTCGGTCCGACGACGTGCTATGCATTCATGCAGGCGATGGGCCTCGTGAACGATCACCATCCTGACTGCGCCTCCAGAGAAGCCGTTGAAAATGCGCGAGTTGGGTTCGTGCCACCGCGCTGATCCGGAACAGATACCGGTGGCTCTGCGTTCTCTCCCCAAAAGGAAAGGAGAATCTGCCATGAGCATCCGGCTCACGCTTGAAAAGAATGACCCCGTTACCCACGACACCCACCATCTGGTCTTCACCCGTCCGGAGAGTTTCGAAATCACCCCCGGTCAGGCCGTTGACATGACCTTGTTGCGTGAGGGCTTACGCGACGAAGCACGACCGTTCACACCTGTGGCAATGACGGACGATACGCTGGAATTCGTGATCAAGAGCTACCCCGACCACGACGGCGTTACGAAAGAAATCCCGACCCTGCGCAAAGGCGAGATGGTCGAAATCTCCGAGCCATGGGGTGCGATCCACGATGAGGGTGCCGGTACGTTCATCGCGGGCGGCGCGGGCATCACGCCATTCCTCGCGATCCTGAATGCACGCTTGGAGCGCAAAGGTACGCTCGAGGGGTCCAAGCTCATCTTCTCGAACAAAACCGAGGAGGACATCATCTGCCGTGAGGAGCTCGAGGCAATGACAGGTCTTGAAACGGTTTTCACCGTGACTGATCAAGAAGACGCAGGCGTCGAAACCGATCTGATCGACCGCGCCTTCCTTGAGGAACACTGCGATCCAGCGGCTGGACCGGTGTATGTCTGCGGCCCTGATAAGATGATCGAAGACATCGTCGGCCACCTGAAAGACATGGGCGTGCCCGAGGACCAAATCATTATCGAGCAATTCGACTAAGGACTGCCTAGGGCGACGCGTATTGCGCGAGCCCCTTGATCCATTTTCGGATCGGCTCCGGCCTGAAGGCTTCTAACAAAGCTAGGTCGTCAACCGCGCCTGCAAGCCGCTCTGCCATCTCTCGCCGCTCCGCTTCAACCAGCGGCGGGAGGGGCAGAGTCACTGCGGCCTCAAGCATCTGACGTAACGACTGAACCGCCCGCATCTGGCGAAAGGCATCCATCATCTCGGTCAATGCCTCGGGTCGCTCGCGCCAGTTCTGAGAAAAAAGCGCAGTGACCCGCTGCCCCGCGCCGAGGCAGTCAAAGGCGATGCACCCGTGATACCCCTCACGGGCGAGGTCCGCATGAATCCGGCAACGAAAATCATCTGAGAGATTGTGACAGGGAAGGCCCGCAGGTTTGTCGTGGCCGAAGCTTTCCCCTTTGTCGAACGCCAGCGTCACGCAGCAAAGCGCGGCGCAATTCGAACAATCTGGCGCAAACTCATCAGGCATGGCGCCATTTGATCCCAATCTTCTGCCTGATCAACAAAAAAGGCGGCCCGCCTATCGCGCGCACCGCCCTGTCTTCTTCTTGGCCGAAATACTCGGATCAGACGATCTCAACCAGCTCGATAGCGAAGGTGAGGTCCTCACCGGCCAAACGGTGGTTGGCGTCGAGGGTGACTTCTTCTTCGGTGATCTCGACCACAGTCACAGGGATCACTTGGCCCTGCGGGGATTGCATCTGAAGCTGCAGACCAACTTCGAGCGGAATCTCGGCCGGAATCTGCGCACGCGGGACGGCCTGCTGGGCGTCGGGGTGACGCTGGCCATAGGCCTCGTCAGCAACGGCGACGATGGTTTTCTTTTCGCCCACGGTCATGCCTGGCAGGTGCTTGTCCATGCCCGGGATGATCTGGCCGGAGCCGACGGTGAATTCGAGCGGGTCACGGCCTTCGGAGCTGTCGAACACGGTGCCATCGGCCAGAGTGCCGGTGTAATGAATACGAACTTTGTCGCCCGATTTAACTTCGGTCATAAAACGTCCTAACTTTTCGGGGTGAATTTCGGGGCCGATATGAACGGGTGCCCAATGAAGATTGCGCGAGAGGATAGGGTCTGTGCCTCTGTTGTAAACCCCCATGCCGAATTCGTGGAGAAATTCGTCAGTCGAGGTGCTTTGCGCGACCTAAAACCACTGCCCAGGCTCCATCAGTCCGAGATCGAGCAACTGTTGGCTGTTCCAGTCAAAGCGTACGGAGTTGTGCCACATGAATGTGTCGATATCAAAGGTCGAGCCTGCGTTGGATTTGAGCGCCTTGGCGGTCCGGAAGGATACGATGGCGGCGGTCAGGTTGTGGTGCCACGGGCAGGCATAGGTGTTGTATTCCTCGTCGTTGAAGAGATGCTCTTCGGAAATTGCGAGCCCCTTCTTCGCCTTGAAGAGCGCGATCCGGTCAATGCGGCGGCGGGTGAAGGGGATGTGTTCTTCGAACCGCCAGCGCAAACCGCCGTGGAAATCGAGTTGGCGATCTTTGACTTGGCCTTCTGCCTCCGACCAACGGCCAAGCGCGTAATATCCGGAGCGGTCGAGGTGCGCGCAATCGGGGGAGACGGCATTCGGGTATTGGCCGAGATCGGATGCGTAGAGGTCGATCACATAGGTGAGCATCGCGTCGCGTCGCTCCTCCGTGTGGAAGGTGAGCATATCCGTGATCGTTCGCGTCTCGCAGAATGGAAAGAACAGATACTCGGCGTTGTAGCAGTAGTAGAACCAAACCTTCGGCGCGGCGGCAATCAGTTGATTGACTGCGCGGCTCATCATCCCGGCTTCGCGCGTCGCGTAACGGATGCGGTGGATGTCTTCTTCAAGCTCTTCGGGGAGCGTGACTTCATCCGGCGCGAAAAGAATGACCTGTTTGAAGCCAAGGGACAGGTGATGGCGGAGCGTCGACTCGACCTCGATCAGGTCTTCGGCAAAGATCAGCGCAATTGGCCCCTTTGCGAGAACCTGTCTGCCGTCGATGAGAAACGTGTCGATGCTGTCGTAACGCATGCGGGTCCCTTGTGAAGGCTGCTGACGCTAATCCGACCAAAAGGCCATGTCGCGATAATGATTGCAAGCAGTTGGCGTGGAAACTGGCAGGGTGTGGCTTCATAGGCAACATCGAACGTGATGCGTGGCAAGAGCGCGCTTGAAAAGCCGTTTGCCCTGTCCCGTCTGTTCCTGTAGGAAGCGCGGCAATTCCCCAACATATGTGGACCCGAGACCATGTCCGAGACCAAGAAGCTCTTTATCAAGACCTATGGCTGTCAGATGAACGTCTACGACAGTGAACGCATGGCCGAGGCGCTGGGCGGGTCTGGGTATTCCGAAGTGTCGTCGCCGGAAGAGGCGGACATGATCCTTCTGAACACCTGCCACATCCGGGAGAAGGCGGCGGAAAAGGTCTATTCGGAGCTCGGACGCTACAAGGATCTCAAGATCGCCAAACCTGATCTGAAAATCGGTGTGGCTGGCTGCGTTGCGCAGGCCGAGGGCGAAGAGATCATGAAGCGTCAGCCGCTCGTCGATCTCGTTGTGGGGCCGCAGTCTTACCACCGCTTGCCGGAGTTGGAGGCAAAGGCGGGGCATGGTGAAAAGGCGCTCGATACCGATTTCCCCGAAGAGGATAAATTCGAGAAACTGAAGTCTCGCCCGAAAGCCAAGCGCGCACCGTCTGCGTTCCTGACAGTTCAGGAAGGTTGTGACAAATTCTGCGCCTTCTGCGTTGTGCCCTATACCCGCGGTGCCGAAGTGTCGCGTCCGGTGGATCGTGTGCTGACAGAAGCCCGTGATCTGGTGGAGCGTGGCGTGCGCGAGATCACTTTGCTCGGTCAGAACGTGAACGCCTATCACGGCGCGGCAGATGGCGGCACTTGGGGGCTTGCGCAGCTCGTTCGCGAGTTGGCTAAAGTCGACGGGCTGGAGCGCATTCGTTTCACGACGAGCCATCCGAACGACATGGAAGACGATCTCATCGCCGCGCATGGCGATTGCGAAAAACTGATGCCGTATCTTCATTTGCCAGTTCAGTCGGGGTCCGACAAAATCCTGAAGGCGATGAACCGCAAGCACACCGCCGAAGAATACCTGCGCCTGATCGAACGTATTCGCGAAGCACGTCCTGACATTGCCATGTCGGGCGACTTTATCGTCGGCTTCCCCGGTGAGACGGATCAGGATTTCGAAGACACCATGAGCCTCGTGCGCGAAGTTGGTTATGGCTCCGCGTTCTCCTTCAAATACTCGCCGCGTCCGGGCACGCCGGCGGCGGAGAAGGATGACAAGATGGTCGATCCCGATGTCGCGTCCGAGCGGCTCTACCGTTTGCAGGAGCTGATCACCGAGCAGCAGCGCGCGTTCCAGGATTCGATGGTGGGTCGCGAAGTCTCCGTTCTCTTCGAGCGCAAAGGGCGTCTGCCGGGTCAGATGGTGGGCAAGTCGGAGTATCTCCATGCCGTTCACGTCACGGATGAGATCGCTGTTGGCGAGATTGCCCGCGTGAAGATCGTTGAAAGCGGCCCCAACTCGCTCGCGGGTGTGCGTCTCGGCTGATTTTTGAGGCCGGGTTGCGGGCTGATTCTAGGTCATCAGAGGGGCGAAGTCTGTTCGCATCTCTCGAGAGAGCATCATTTCGGCGCGCATTAATTGGGCGTCTCGCTATAAAAAAGAGCGGTTTATTGCGCGCTAAATGCGAAGATTTAGTGTCTGTGCTTGCCAGAACCGCAATCCCTTGGCACCATCAGACTACGGAGACATCCAGAGTCGGAGATATTTATTGGGCCTGAGCGCGTTGACCCCCCCGAAATCGAAGGACGCTGTCCACGAAACGCTTCTTGAATTCAATGACAACAGGCTGCTCATAGACCTGTGCGGAGAATTCGACCGAAACCTCGCTCAAATCGAACATAAATTGGAAGTCCAGATCGTCCGACGAGGCAACATGCTATCGGTGATGGGGACGGGGGAAAGCCGCGGCCGTGCTGCCGCCGTGCTACAGGAACTCTACGGAAAACTCGAAGCCGGTCGCGAGATCGAACCTGGCGATATCGACGGCGTGATCCGTATGGGCCATGTCCAGCAGGCCGAGCATGGCTTGCCCGGTGATCAGATGGAAATGTTCCGCGGCGGCGAGGTCGAAATCAAGACCCGCAAAAAGCTCGTGGAGCCGCGCACAGCCGCTCAGAAAGAATACGTCACCAACCTGTTCAAACATGAACTGGCCTTCGGCATCGGTCCGGCTGGTACGGGTAAAACCTACCTCGCGGTCGCTGTCGGTGTGAACATGCTGATCAACGGTCATGTGGACCGGATTATCCTCTCGCGCCCTGCCGTCGAAGCGGGCGAGCGTCTCGGCTTTTTGCCGGGCACACAGGACGAGAAAGTCGATCCCTATATGCAGCCGCTCTACGACGCGCTGAATGATTTCCTGCCTGCAAAGCAGGTGCAAAAGATGCGCGAAGAGAAAACGATCGAGATCGCGCCGCTGGCCTTTATGCGTGGCCGCACCCTGAGTCGTGCGTTTGTTGTCCTCGATGAGGCGCAGAACGCGACAACCATGCAGATGAAAATGTTCCTGACCCGTCTTGGTGAAGGCTCCCGCATGGTCATCACCGGGGACCGCTCTCAGGTCGACCTGCCGCGTGGTGTGCAATCCGGTCTGCGGGATGCAGAGCGCATTCTCGCAGGTTTGCCGAATATCTCGCTCAACTACTTCTCTTCGAAAGACGTCGTGCGCCACCCGCTTGTCGCCGCGATCATCGAAGCGTATGAGGCCGACGAAGCGCAATAAGCGCCGAAATCGGAGGGCGTATGTCCATTGAAGTTTTGATTGAGAATGCTCGCTGGGAAGAGGCGGGGCTAGAAGCCCTGTCTGATGCAGCGGTCTCTGCCACTTTGGCGCATCTCGGAATTGATCCCGAACTTTGTGAGGGATCGGTTCTCGCATGTGACGATGCGCGGATCAAAGTTCTCAACGCAGACTTTCGTGAGAAAGACTCTGCGACGAATGTCCTCTCATGGCCCGCAGACGAACGCGCGAACCCGGGCGCGCGACCCGAGGCGCCTGAGCCGGATTTCGACGGGACCATTGAGCTCGGTGATATCGCGATTGCCTATGAAACCTGCGCCCGCGAGGCCGAGGAGCAAGACAAGCCTTTTGCCGAGCATGTGACCCATCTGATGGTGCACGGGATTCTTCATCTGTTGGGGTATGACCACATTACAGATGCCGATGCGGAAATAATGGAGTCCACCGAGGTCGAAATACTTGCAACTATGGGTATCAAAGACCCATATTAGGCGAACGGCCGAGAGCCGGGTAATTTTGGAAAGGACGCATGGGCGATACCGAGCCTGGGTCTTCTACGGCAGCGCAGAGCGCGCCGTCTGACCCGACCAAGAGTGGAGAAAGTCACGAGAACCACAATGGAAGAAATTCCGGCGGATGGTTCTCCCGTTTGTTTTCGTCTTTCTCGAACACCCCCGAATCGTCGAATGAGCCCACAGGGCCTTCCGGACCAACGATTGTTGATCCTCCTGCACCGGTGCGTCCGGGTATGGTCAACCTGCGCCGGATGCGTGTCGAAGATGTCGCCATTCCGAAGGCAGAGATCGTCGCCGTTCCGACCGACATCAAGAAAGAGGACCTCGTTCAGGTATTCCGCGAAAGCGGCATGACCCGTCTCCCTGTTTACAAGGGCACGATGGATTCCCCTGTCGGATTGGTGCACCTCAAAGACTTTGCGCTGGAGCATGGCTTCAACGGCAAAGGCGAGCGGTTCAATCTCAAGAAAATGCTGCGCCCGCTGATCTACGCGCCGCCGTCGATGCCTATCGGTGTTCTGCTGCAAAAGATGCAGAGCGAACGGATGCATATGGCGCTGGTGATCGACGAATACGGCGGTGTCGACGGTCTCGTAACTCTCGAAGACTGTGTCGAGCAGGTGATTGGCGAGATTGAGGACGAACACGATATCGAAGAAGATCTGTTCTGGACCCAGACAGCACCCGGCATTCTGGTCGCTCAGGCGAAGGCCCCACTCGATGAATTCGAGACGGCCATCGGTATGCGACTTGCGGACGAAGAGGATGATGAGGAGATCGACACGCTCGGTGGTCTCGTCTTTCTCATGACCGGCCGCGTGCCGGCGCGTGGCGAAGTGATTGAGCACCCGTCGGGTGCGCAGTTCGAGATCGTCGACGCCGACCCGCGTCGGATCAAACGTATCCGTGTTCGTCTCCCGCACGCCGTCACCGCAAAGGCCGACGCGTAATCATGCGGTTGCCGCGCGTGCGTCTCGGGAGCGTCCTGACGCGCTCGAACCTGCTCGCGGCTATCGCCGGTATCGCGATTGCGCTCGGCCAAGCACCGTTTGGACTTTGGCCGGTCGCATTCGCGGGCCTTGTTGGTGCTGTGCTCCTATGGATCAACGCAGCGACGGCGCGCGGCGCGGCTTCCACAGGATGGCTGATCGGGACGGCGACGTTCCTCGTGTCGCTGAGCTGGATCGTGAATCCGTTCCTTGTGGACCCATGGAGGCATGCGTGGATGATCCCATTTGCGCTGTTCTTTATGGCGGGCGGTTTGGCACTTTTCTGGATGCTCGCGTTCTTCGTCGCGAAACGCTTGCGGATGGGCGTCGCGGGTCTCGCCGGATTGTGGGGCGCTGCCGAGCTTCTTCGCGGGCATGTGTTCACAGGTTTCCCGTGGGCGATGCCGGGTTACATCTGGATCGACACGCCGATTGCGCACGTTTCGGCCCTTATCGGCCCCTATGGATTGACCGCGCTCAGTTTCGCCGTGGCGGGACTTGTGGCGGCCGCGCTTTCCCAAAAGTCAGTCGTTCTCTCTGTGGCGAGTGCTGGTGCCGTTGTGCTGGCCGTCGGGGCAGGCCTCATGCAACAAGCGCAGCCGCTACCAGAGGATACGCCCAACCAAATTCGGGTCGTGCAGCCCAACGCGCCGCAGCATCAGAAATGGAATCCTGAGTATATTCCGGTGTTCTATGACCGAGCCTTGTCACTGACGCCGCCAGAGGGGGCTGATCTCGTGGTCTGGCCAGAAACCTCGGTCGCGGCGCTACTCTATGCCGCCGGTCCGATGCTGCGCGAGATGGCGGCTCAGGCGTCTCCAGCGCAGGTGATTGCGGGATTGAACCGGTTTGACGGGGTGCGTGGTTTCAATAGCGCAGTGGTTCTCGATCCCGACGGCGGCGTGACGCAAGTTTACGATAAACACCACCTCGTGCCCTTCGGGGAATACATGCCGATGCCCGGATTGCTCGATCGGCTCGGCCTTCGCGCGTTTACGGCGAAAGAGGGATATGGCTATTCCGCCGGTCCCGGACCAGTCCTCTTCGATCTTGGTGAATTGGGAAAGGCGCTTCCGCTCATTTGCTATGAGGCGATCTTTCCGCGCGATCTAAGGGTCGAAACGCGGCCCGACTGGCTCTTGCAAATGACGAATGATGCGTGGTTCGGAAATTTTTCCGGCCCGCAACAGTCGCTTGTCCAGTCTCGTTTCAGGAGCATCGAGACCGGTCTGCCAATGGTGCGTGCCGCCAACACGGGTATTTCGGCGGTGATCGATGCGCACGGAGAGGTGCGCGACGCGATCCCTCTCGGGCAGTCCGGCGCCTTCACGGCCGCGCTTCCCGGCAGTGGCAAAGTGACGCCCTATGTGCGATGGGGCGAATGGCCTGTTCTTCTTTTGTTAAGCGTTTTGACGATAAGTGGCCTGATACCCGCCCGACTTGCGCGCAAGGTGTCAAATAGCGATTGACCTCAAGGGGAGCGGGCTATATCGCAAATCGATCAACGGCCCGCACAACGGCTTCCTGGCGTGTGGGCGACATCATCAATGGAGCACGTCCCCTATGGCCCGTAAAGATTACGTTTTCACTTCGGAATCCGTTTCCGAAGGACACCCCGATAAAGTCTGCGACCGTATCTCTGATGCCGTCCTCGATGCTCTGATCGCCGAGGAACCCGAGGCGCGCGTCGCCTGTGAGACCTTCGCGACCACAGATCGTGTGGTCATCGGCGGTGAGATCGGCCTCTCTGATGAGAGCAAGCTGCAAGATTACATGGCGGGCGTCGATCAAATCGTGCGCGACTGTGTTCGGGACATCGGCTACGAGCAAGACAAATTCCACTGGAAGACGCTCGAGGTCCAAAACTACCTCCACGAGCAGTCCGCCCACATCGCGCAGGGCGTAGATGCGGCCGCGAACAAAGACGAAGGCGCTGGCGACCAAGGCATCATGTTCGGCTTTGCAACGAACGAAACCGACGCAATGATGCCGGCGCCGATTCAGTATTCCCACGCAATCCTGCGTCGTCTGGCGGAAGTGCGTAAAAACGGCACGGAGCCGACCCTCGGGCCGGATGCTAAGGCTCAGCTTTCCGTGCGCTATGCGGATGGCAAACCGGTTGAAGTGTCCTCCCTCGTTCTGTCGACCCAGCACCTTGATGAAAACATGACGTCCGATGATGTGCGTGCTGTTGTGGCACCGTACATCTCGGAAGTTCTGCCCGACGGCTGGCTCACCTCCAACACCATCTGGCACGTGAACCCGACCGGCAAGTTCGTGATCGGTGGTCCTGATGGCGACGCGGGTCTGACGGGCCGGAAGATCATTGTGGACACCTACGGTGGCGCAGCTCCGCATGGTGGCGGCGCGTTCTCCGGCAAGGATCCGACCAAGGTGGACCGGTCCGCTGCCTACGCTGCACGATATCTCGCGAAGAACGTCGTGGCTTCTGGCATGGCAGAAAAATGCACGATCCAGCTTTCTTACGCCATCGGTGTCGCCGCTCCGCTCTCCATCTATGCGGACTTCCACGGCACCGGCGAAGTCGACGAAGCGCTGATCGAGGCAGCCATCCCGCAGGTCATGGACCTGACCCCGCGCGGCATCCGCACGCACCTCGAACTGAACAAGCCGATCTACCAGCGCACCGCTGCCTACGGTCATTTCGGGCGCGCTCCTGAGGCCGACGGCGGCTTTAGCTGGGAGCGCACGGACCTCGTGGACGCTTTGAAAAAAGCGATCTGATACGTGATAGACTAACTGGAATCGGGGGCGGGTTTTCCCGCCCCTTTCTCTTTGAGGAACACAGCCATGGTGAAAACCGATACCTCCAGTCTGACCCAATTGGGCGGCGCGACCGAACTGCCTGCGTCTCCGGACGAAGCCATCCTCGAAAAGGTGCCTCATACGCATGAGGGAGAGCGCTACGTCGCTCGATTCACTGCGCCGGAATTCACATCGCTTTGCCCGATGACCGGCCAGCCTGATTTCGGCTATCTGATGATCGACTACATCCCGAAGAAATGGCTGGTCGAGAGCAAGTCCCTCAAACTCTTCCTCGGCTCCTTCCGCAATCACGGCGCATTTCACGAAGATTGTTCGGTCTATATTGGCAAACGTTTGGCCGAGCTTCTGGAGCCCGAATGGCTCCGCATCGGGGCCTATTGGTATCCGCGCGGGGGCATCCCGATCGACGTATTCTGGGCGACCGGACCGGAGCCAAAAGACCTCTGGATCCCTGAACAGGGCGTTCCACCCTATCGCGGACGCGGCTGAGCCTTGCTCTGATGGGAAAAACTTGGCACAAGCCCCGCCGATAGCAAGCGGGGCTTTTCCATGTCTGACGAGACCAAACACGAAACCGGTGCGCCTTGGCGCAACTTCTATGGGCGTATCCATGGCAAGACGCTCAATCAGGCGCAAAAAGAATATCTCGAAGAGGACCTGCCGCGTCTTTCTCCGGGGCCGGTGACATGGGAAGAGAATCCGGATCGCGTGAAGCTCGATCTGGTCGAACGCTTTGGCGGTAAACCTGTTTGGGTCGAAGTCGGCTTTGGCGCGGGTGAGCACCTGATCCACATGGCAAAGACCTATCCGGACGTCGCGATCATCGGGTGTGAGCCGTTTGTGAATGGTGTGGCGTCCTGCCTCGGGCATCTGCGTCGTTTGGGCGGGTTGGATAATGTTGCGATCCATGCGGGCGACGCGCGCGATTTGTTCGACGTGTTGCCGGATGCGAGCATTGAGAAAGCCTTCCTCAATTATCCCGATCCTTGGCCGAAAGCTCGCCACCACCGCCGCCGCTTTGTGACGCAGGAACATCTCGTACCACTCTACCGTGTGCTCAAGAACGGTGCGGAGTTCCGTGTCGCGACTGATATTCCGGACTACGTGCGTCAGACCATGGAAGAGGTGCCGCGCGCAGGGTTCGAATGGTTGGGTGAAAGTGCCGAAGATTGGCGCAAGCCTTGGGCGGACTGGTTCTCCACCCGCTACGAGAAAAAGGCGATCCGTGAGGGGCGCACCCCGCATTACATGACGTTTCGGAAGAACTGATTGTCCGGTTTCAACGGCGCGCGCGTTGAATTTGGGGCGCTAACGGTCCCGAACCTGCATTCCATGCGTAAAGCGGTGGACGAAACGGTCCGCCTCGGTTAATCGGCTATGGCAATTCGAGGAGGATGCCATGTCGAGCCAAGCTACCCCGATCCCGATGAGCGCGCGCAAATCCGGCCCGCTCAAAGGCACCGCTGCTGTTCCGGGGGATAAATCCATTTCCCACCGCGCCCTGATTTTCGGGGCCATGGCTGTTGGTGAGACGCGGATCAGTGGCTTGCTTGAAGGCGAGGACGTTCTTGACACCGCAAAGGCAATGCAGGCGCTTGGGGCCTCTGTCGTGCGGTCCGGCGCTGGTGAATGGGTCGTGAACGGCGTTGGTGTTGGCGGCTTCACCGAACCGGAGAACGTCATCGACTGCGGCAACTCCGGCACGGGCGTCCGTCTCATCATGGGCGCTGTCGCGACCTATGACTTTTGCACGACCTTCACGGGCGACGGCTCTCTCCGTAAACGCCCTATGGCGCGTGTGACGGATCCTCTCGCCCTGTTTGGCACGCGCTCTGTCGGTCGCTCCGGCGGACGTCTCCCGTTGACCCTCATTGGTGCCGCGGAACCTGTCCCTGTCGAATATGAAACGCCGGTGCCGTCTGCGCAGGTGAAGTCTGCTGTTTTGCTCGCGGGCCTGAACGCGCCCGGTCAGACCGTCGTCATCGAAAAAGAAATGACCCGCGACCATACGGAGCGGATGCTCAAGGGCTTCGGCGCCGAGATCACGACCGAAACGACGCCCGAAGGCTATCACAAGATCACGCTCACCGGTCGTCCGGAACTGACCCCGCAAGAGGTCGCCGTTCCGCGCGATCCGAGTTCTGCGGCCTTCCCTGTCTGTGCCGCTCTGATCATCGAAGGCTCCGACATCATCGTTCCTGGCGTGAGCCAGAACTCGACGCGTAACGGTCTCTATACGACGCTCGTCGAGATGGGTGCTCAGATCGAATTCCAGAACGAGCGCGAAGAGGGCGGCGAACCCGTTGCAGATCTCCGCGTGCGCGCCTCCAAGCTCAAAGGCATCGAAGTCCCGCCGGAGCGCGCGGCGTCGATGATTGACGAATACCCGATCCTCTCCGTGGTTGCGGCATATGCCGAAGGCACCACTGTGATGCGCGGTGTGAAAGAGCTTCGCGTTAAGGAATCGGATCGTATCGACGCGATGGCGCGCGGGCTGGAGGCCTGTGGCGTTCAGATCGAAGAAGATGAAGATACCCTGATCGTGCACGGCCTCGGCCCGAACGGCGTCAAAGGCGGCGCGACCTGTGTGACGCACCTCGATCACCGGATCGCCATGTCGTTCCTCATCCTTGGGATGGCCTCTCAGGAACCCGTTGCGGTGGATGACGGCGCGCCGATCGCGACCTCCTTCCCGATCTTCGAGAACCTGATGACGGGCCTCGGTGCCGACGTGACGCGGGACAACTGAGATGCGTATCGCGGCGTTTTGGGTGGTCTGTCTCCTGACGATCGCCCTCTATGCCGTTATGGTGCTCTGGACCCTATCCGCGATTGCTCACGACGCCGGTGCGCCCGCATTCGATATGCGCCCAAGTGGCTATTCCATCGCAGAAGCGCGCGCATTTCTCTCGACGCTCTCAGATGAGGGCCGAGCGCTCTATCAAGGTCCCCAGAGATGGATGGACGCGGTCTATCCCGCGCTGCTCGCCATAACCGCGATCTGGTCCTCTCGTTGGGCGGCTGACGGGCGTTGGAAATGGCTCTTCCGGAGTTTAGCCGTCTTTGCCTGCCTCAGCATGATCGGTGACTACGCGGAAAACATCTCTGTCGCGGTCCTGCTCGCCCAGCCGACCGATGCAGTCACCGATGCGGCAATTGAGCGGGCGGCGTTTTTCACGCGGTTCAAATCGCTCTTTGGCACATTCGCCATGACGCTCTGGCTCGTGCTGTTGGTGATGCGCGGGTGGCGGAAATTGACAGTGTCGCGACACTGAGTCAGAACTGATCTTCCGAATTGGAGGTTCAAATGAGTTTTTGTATTGCGATCGATGGTCCTGCCGCTGCCGGTAAAGGCACCATCTCCAAAGCCGTTGCGAAACATTACAATTTTGCGCACCTCGACACGGGGCTCTTGTATCGGGCGACGGGGGCTAAGACCTTTGAGGGTTTGACGCCGATTGATGCGGCAGAGGCACTGACGGCTGCCGATCTTGAGCGAGACGATCTTCGGACTGGTGATGCAGGGCAGGCGGCGAGTCGCGTTGCCGCGATTCCAGAGGTCCGTGCGGCGCTGGTCGATTTCCAACAGGCCTTTGCCCGCCGTGAGGGCGGTGCGGTTCTCGATGGGCGCGATATCGGGACGGTGATCTGTCCGGATGCCGAGGTGAAGCTCTATGTCACGGCCTCGGACGAAGTGCGCGCCTCGCGTCGGCATCAGGAACTCATTGGCAAAGGCGAAGACGTGACCTTTGAGCAAGTGCTCGAAGATCTGCGGGAACGCGACGAACGCGACGCCGCCCGTGCGACTGCGCCACTCAAGCCTGCGGACGACGCAACGGTGATTGATACCTCTGATATGACCATCGATGAGGCGGTTGCGCAGGTGCTTGCGCTCATTGATGCACGGCGGAAATAAGCAGCCTGTGCGATATCTCACGATGCGCGGAAATGTGCCGTAAAATCTGCGGATTTTTGCGCGTGCGTGACAATTTGCGACTTGCCAGAGTGCCCCCCGATGTGCAGCGTAACCGTCGGAAACTGCTCGGACTTTCTAGACTGATGAGCTGAGTTAGTTTCTGAGCTCTCGCAGACAAAGGAGGTGTCGCCGATGAAGTATCTGCATGTTTTGTATCGGTCGCGCCCCACGCATGGCGAGTTCGATGAAACCGACCTCGATATCCTCAAAAGCGCGCTTGCGTTCAATAGCGAGAACGGCATCACGGGGCTGCTCGTGCGGGTGGATGAGCAATTCTATCAGGCTCTGCATGGGCCGAAGGATGCCGTGAGCACGCTGTTGGCGAAAATCGAAAATGACCCGCGCCACACGAACATGGAAATCCTGTTGAGTGAGAGCGCCGCCGAGGTCTCGCCCTACGGCGAATGGGCCATGGCGTATGATAGCCTGATCGGCTTCGAAAATGATCTGGGCGCTGCTGCGGACGGCAATCTTCCAGAGATCACCGCAGAGAAAGCGCGTCACATCCTTGGACTGCTGGCTGATCTGGCCCGTGGCGTTGCCGAATTCGGATCTGCTTTCCCCTATTCCCGCCAGTTCGGTGAGACGGACGCGGCCTATATGGAACGGCTCGGCGGGCTCGCATAAGGGCGTTTTCCCTTGCTTTTATGGGGATTCGGGAGTATACGCGCGTCAGTCTATGAGGCCATCAGACGTCATCAAGACATTGCGGGCAGGGTCGGAGAGCAGCTTCGGCCCTGATTTGTGTTTTTCCTGCAAGGTCTTCTGAGCGTTGGGTCATAGGCAAAATGAAACCAAGACCGGCGGAGACAACCGCTTGGCCCGCATAAACGTATGAAAAGGAAATTGAGACCACATGGCTCAGAACGTATCTATGGAGGATTTCGAAGCCCTCCTGAACGAAAGCTTCGAAATTGACACCCCGGCTGAAGGTTCGGTTGTCAAAGGCAAGGTGATCGCTATTGAAGCTGGTCAGGCCATCATCGACGTAGGCTACAAAATGGAAGGCCGCGTTGATCTGAAAGAATTCTCCAACCCGGGCGAAGCACCTTCCGTTGCTGTTGGCGACGAAGTTGAAGTGTTCCTCGACCGCGTTGAAAACGCACGTGGCGAAGCCGTCATCTCCCGCGACAAAGCCCGTCGCGAAGAAGCATGGGATCGTCTCGAAAAAGCCTACGCTTCCGAAGAGCGCGTCGAAGGCGCCATCTTTGGTCGTGTTAAAGGCGGCTTCACTGTTGATCTCGGCGGCGCAGTTGCGTTCCTTCCGGGCTCCCAGGTTGACGTGCGTCCGGTACGTGACGCTGGCCCGCTCATGGGTCTCAAGCAGCCGTTCCAGATCCTCAAGATGGACCGTCGTCGTGGCAACATCGTTGTGTCCCGTCGCGCAATCCTCGAAGAGTCCCGCGCAGAACAGCGCGCAGAAGTCATCGGCAACCTGTCCGAAGGTCAGGCAGTTGACGGTGTTGTCAAGAACATCACCGAATACGGTGCATTCGTTGACCTCGGCGGTGTTGACGGTCTTTTGCACGTCACCGACATGGCATGGCGTCGCGTGAACCACCCGTCCGAGATCCTCTCCATCGGTGAGACGATCAAGGTTCAGGTGATCAAGATCAACAAAGAGACCCACCGTATCTCCCTCGGCATGAAACAGCTTCAGGCCGATCCGTGGGATGCAGTCGAGAACAAATACCCGCTCGAGTCTGTTCACACGGGCCGCGTCACCAACATCACCGACTACGGTGCATTTGTTGAGCTGGAACCGGGTGTTGAAGGCCTCGTGCACGTCTCCGAGATGTCCTGGACCAAGAAAAACGTCCACCCGGGCAAAATCGTCTCCACCTCCCAGGAAGTGGAAGTCATGGTTCTCGAGATCGACTCCGCGAAACGTCGTGTGTCCCTCGGCCTCAAGCAGACCATGCGCAACCCGTGGGAACTCTTTGCAGAGACCCATCCGGAAGGCACCGTTGTCGAAGGCGAAGTCAAGAACATCACCGAATTCGGTCTGTTCATCGGCCTGCCGGGCGAGATCGACGGCATGGTTCACCTCTCCGACCTGTCTTGGGAAGAGCGTGGCGAAGACGCCATCCAGAACTACCACAAGAACGACGTCGTCAAAGCCGTTGTCACCGAAGTGGACGTGGAAAAAGAGCGTATCTCTCTCTCCATCAAAGCTCTCGACGACAGCTTCTCCGGTGCAGTTGAGGGCGTGAAACGCGGCTCCATCATCACCGTGACCGTGACTGCGATCGAAGACGGTGGCATCGAAGTCGAGTATGAAGGCGCGAAATCCTTCATCCGTCGCTCCGACCTGTCCCGTGACCGTGCTGAGCAGCGTCCTGAGCGCTTCCAGATCGGTGATCACGTCGACGTACGCGTGACCAACGTGGATCAGAAAACCCGCCGTCTGGGTCTGTCCATCAAAGCACGTGAGATTGCAGAAGAGAAAGAAGCCGTCGAACAGTACGGTTCCTCCGACTCCGGCGCATCGCTCGGCGATATCCTCGGCGCAGCCCTCAAGGGCGACGAGTAATCGCATCTCGCGATCAGAATTATGGAGAAGGCCCTGCATTTGCGGGGCCTTTTTCGTTTGGGCCAGCCGTATGAAGGAGCATGCGAATCGCAGGGCAATTCTGCAATGCGGCATGCGCCTAATGCCTGCCTAACCCTACGATTGCCCGGCCAAAGGCAGGCGAAACCGGATTTTCGGGCCTAATCTCAGCACATTAAAGAGAAAAAAGCGCTCCGTATCGCGCGGCCCCTATTCCCCGCTCACGGAACCCACCCTATATTCGTTTCATAGGATGTGTCGCTGACAGACAGAAAAATGGCCCTGCAGCATCACATGTAACATGGACGACGTGCCAGCGAAGGGGAGGCTTCATGATCCGGTCCGAACTGATTCAGAAGATCGCAGACGAGAACCCACATCTCTACCAGCGGGACGTCGAACGGATCGTGAATACGATCTTTGAAGAAATTATCGAAGCGATGGCGCGCGGTGATCGGGTCGAGCTTCGCGGCTTCGGCGCGTTCTCCGTCAAAAAGCGTGATGCACGCATGGGGCGCAACCCGCGCACCGGCGAAGCAGTGCCTGTCGAGGAAAAGCATGTGCCGTTCTTCAAAACCGGCAAGCTTCTACGTGACCGCCTGAACGAAGAATAAATCTGGAAAGGGCGCCCATGCGCTATATCCGCTACGCGTTTCTCGCTGCTCTTGCCGTGGTTCTTGTGACCGTGGCGCTGGCGAACCGTGATCTCGTCACTCTCAACCTGCTTCCGGCTGAACTCGCGAACCTGACAGGTGTGTCCTTGGCGATTAGCCTGCCGATGTTCGTTGTGATTTTCGGGGCGATCATCGCCGGTCTTCTGATTGGCTTTGTCTGGGAGTGGATGCGGGAATACAAACACCGCTCTGCTGCCTCCATGCACAAACGCGAGAAGGAAAAGCTCGCGCGGGAAGTGGATAAGCTCAAGACCCAAAAGGCGAAGAACGAGGGCGACGAAGTCCTCGCACTGCTGGACAACTGATCCATGGACACACGTGTAAAGATTTGCGGGCTGAAAACGCCCGAGGCTCTCACCTGTGCGGTCGAGGCTGGCGCCCAATATCTCGGGTTCGTGTTCTTCCCGAAATCCCCACGCAATGTCGATGTTCCGACGGCACGTGAACTTGCGCTCGAGGTTCCTATCGGCGTGGCCAAAGTTGCGCTTGTGGTAGATGCCTCTGATGAGGAGCTAGATCGCATCACGGGCGAGGTTCCTCTCGATATGCTTCAACTGCACGGCAAGGAGACACCTGAGCGCGTCGCAGAAATTCGTGCGCGCTATGGTCTGCCTGTGATGAAGGCTGTCGGTGTCGCCGCGCCGGAGGATGTGCCGGCGCTGGACGCGTATGGGATGGTGGCCGACCAGATCCTCGTCGATGCAAAGGCACCGAAGGGTGCTGATTTGCCCGGCGGCAACGGTCTCTCCTTTGACTGGCGTCTGATCGCAAAGCGCGGCTGGAACCGGCCGTGGATGCTCGCCGGTGGGCTGACGCCGGAGAACGTCGTGACGGCGATTCAAATGACCGGCGCAAAGCAGGTCGATGTGTCTTCGGGCGTCGAAAGCGCGCCGGGAGAGAAAGACCCTGCGAAAATTCGCGCGTTTATCGAAGCGATCAGACAGGCCTGACGCCGATTGCCTGCATTTGCGGGCTCTTTTGCAGTGCGATGCTTTACGGTCCAGCGCGGCTAGGCTAAATCCATGGGAACTCCTCGACACATGAGGATCCGCAAGGGAGCGATCTAATGAACGATCTTTTCAACAGCTTTATGAATGGCCCTGACGAGAAGGGGCGCTTTGGTATCTATGGCGGTCGCTTCGTGTCCGAGACCTTGATGCCGCTGATCCTCTCGCTCGAGGAGGAATATGACAAAGCGAAGGACGATCCGACCTTCTGGGCCGAGATGGATGATCTCTGGAAGCACTACGTTGGTCGTCCGAGCCCGCTCTATTTTGCGGAGAAGATGACCGAAGAGTTGGGTGGCGCGAAGATCTATCTCAAGCGTGACGAGCTCAACCACACCGGCGCGCACAAGATCAATAACGTGCTTGGTCAGATCATTCTGGCCCGCCGTATGGGAAAAACGCGGATTATCGCGGAAACCGGCGCGGGTCAGCACGGTGTGGCGACTGCGACCGTCTGTGCGAAGTTCGGTCTGAAGTGTGTAGTCTACATGGGCGCGCATGACGTTGAGCGTCAGATGCCGAACGTGTTCCGGATGCAGCTTCTCGGTGCCGAAGTGGTGCCGGTGAAGTCCGGTCGCGGCACGCTCAAAGACGCCATGAACGACGCGCTGCGCGATTGGGTGACCAACGTGCGGGATACTTTCTACTGCATCGGCACAGTTGCGGGTCCGCACCCCTATCCGGCCATGGTCCGCGACTTCCAATCCATCATCGGGAAAGAAGTCCGTTGGCAGCTTCCGGAGCAAGAAGGCGAAGGCCGTCTGCCGGATACGGTCATTGCGGCAATCGGTGGTGGCTCCAACGCGATGGGTCTGTTCTATCCGTTCCTTGATGACGAGAGCGTCAACATCATCGGTGTCGAAGCTGGCGGCAAAGGCGTCGACGAGAAGATGGAGCACTGCGCCTCACTGACGGGCGGCCGCCCGGGCGTTCTGCACGGCAACCGCACCTATCTTCTTCAGGACGACGACGGTCAGATCCTCGAAGGGTTCTCGATTTCGGCCGGTCTGGACTATCCTGGCATCGGGCCTGAACACGCTTGGCTCAACGACATTGGCCGCGCGAAATACGTCTCGATTACGGATAAGGAAGCACTTGAAGCCTTCCAATTCTCGTGCCGCACCGAGGGCATTATTCCCGCGCTTGAGCCTTCTCACGCACTTGCACACGTGATGAAAATCGCTCCGACGTTGCCGAAAGACCATATCATCGTCATGAACATGTGTGGCCGTGGCGATAAGGACATCTTTACCGTTGCGCGTCACCTCGGCGTTGATATCGCAGGTTCCGAAGGTCGCGATAGCGAATAAATATAGCCTTTTCAGCGCCTTGCGCTGTGCGATGCGATGGGTTTATGCAGGGCGTCCGGTTCCTTGGACGCCCTTTTTATGTCATAAACCAAAGTTTATTCCCTGATTTTATTGGATTTTTATCCGTTCGTATCCTTTCGGTTTATTTTCTGAATCGACCCTTGGGCGCATGCTTTCCTCAATGACGCGCCCGTCAATTGTGATCCGCTAACATCTGGCTGGGTTACAAAATTGACCGGAGACGCGTCTCTAGAGAAGTCGAGCAGAAGGTTGGAACTGATGGGAAAAGGGCGTTTTCTCCTTATGACGTCGCTCTTTGCGCTTGGGGCTTTCCCCAGGGAAGGGCGAGCCTGTGTCGCATCGAAAGCGGTCGAGGCAGCTGAGGCAGTCGGGTGTCGAGTACTCTCGTGTCGGCTGACCGGAACACAGCTCATGGTACAGGTTCTTGAGAGCAACATCGTCAGCTCTCTTGTCTACGATCTGGAAACGGGTCGCTTCGAAGAAGTCACTATGGCGAACGCCCGACATCTTCCTGAATTTAGCTCCGATATCTCGCTCATCGACGCCATTCTGGCCGCTGAGGCGCACGGCTATGAAGTGCGATCAGCGACGCTGAGAGCCGGTGCGAAAAGCAACCTGATTGTCCGACGCTTCGGCACAGAGCACATCGAGCTCGAATACAATCACCTTCGACATGCCTTCATGGAGACGACACATCCGTTTGACGAGCCGATGCTTGCTTCGGCGTCGTGTGGTTTGCAGTCTCTCTAAGCGACGTCCTGGCCGCTCTCTCCTGATCCATTCCCCCCCTGGATCTTACGAGAGCGAAGTAGATGGACGTCGGCAGGGTCATGGCGTGAACACAGCGCCATGGCCCTCCCAAATTCAGGCGAGAGGTGGACAGCGCCTGCCTTGACCCGCTACAACTAAATCGTTGCCCGTCCGACCTCACCTTGCCGGATTGTGGCCCTCATCCGCAGGTTTCTCCCATGCTGAGATTGTTTCCCATCGCCCTTTGCCTAGTCATGAGCGCAGGTAGTGCGTCCGCCTCTGTGACAGATGACGTTGTGGCTTCCCTTGTGAATGACGGGTTCAAGCAGGTCACGATCAGGCGGACCTTGCTGGGCCGCGTGCATATCGTCGCGGTTTCCGAAGATGAAACGCGCGAAATCGTTCTCGACCCCCGCAACGGATCCATCCTGCGGGACTACTCCGAACCAAGCCTGCCGATAGTCCGATCCTCTGCAGAACCGAAACCGAGCGCCGTCTCTATCGACAACACACCGGAGGCTGCCGAGGATGGAGATGATGGTGGGTCGAAGGATGAAACAGAGCAATCGACGGCGGGAGCATCCGGATCGACGTCGAGCGGAGAGACGGGCACCTCCCCTGAGGCACCGGAAGACGATGGCGGCGCCAGCTCGGACCCGAACGCTTCTCAGTCGGACAAAGGGAAGAACTCTGAAAAGGGCAATAACGGGAATAATGGCAAAGGGCGCGGAAATTCTGATAAACGATCGGGTAAATCCGGTCGATAGGATGAGGTTATGCGCCGCATATCGCTTGCAATTCTTTTTCTCGTTCAGGCGGGCTCGGCGATTTTTTTCGTATCAGGGATCATTCTTTCCGTGCTTGGGGTCTATGTGCCGCCGATCAACTGGGAATTCCGTGAAATCATGGAGATCGCGGCTGCTTTCAGCCTCGTCTTGGGGATGATTTTCGGCGCTCAGGCGCTTTTGCAGGCACAGCGCGAAGCCGGAGATGCGCACGACCGTCTCAAGAGGATATCAAGCGAGTTCTCTGATCTTCTTGTTGAGCGTTTTGAGGCATGGGGGCTCACAGCCGCTGAGCGGGATGTGGCGATCCTGACGATCAAGGGGCTAAGCGTTGCCGAAATCGCTGCGGCGCGCGGTGTTTCGAGTGGTACGGTGAAGGCGCAGAGCAACGCGATTTATCGGAAGGCTTCGGTAAGCGGACGCGGCGGTTTGCTGAGCCTGTTTCTCGACGATCTTATGGATGAAGAGGTGATGCAGCGGCTCCGCAGTGCGGAAGGCACTATCATCGAGCCGCCAACTGAAGATGCTCCTCACCAGAGATCTGCCTAACTCTTGAATTTATCGCGGAGTTTCTCGAGCGGGCTTCGCGTGTCTTCCGCTTTGGCCGCAACAGTTTTCTGCTGATCTGCCGTGGATTGAGCCGCAGGCTTTTTGTTTCCCGTTGAACTGCGTGGCGGCGCCGTCCGAAGAGCAACCGCGTTCGAGAACTTCGCAGGCTCTCCGTCCGCCAAAGCCGGCGCACCGTCAGAGCATCCTCGGATCACATCGTCGAGCCAGTTCTCATCCGCTTTCGCAAAGTCGGACAGGACGTAACCCGCGACACGGTCCTTATGACCTGGGTGCCCGATTCCGAGGCGCACACGATCATAGTTCTGCCCGATGTGCTGATGGATGGACCGCAACCCGTTGTGCCCCGCATGACCGCCACCTGTCTTGGTCCGGACTTTCCCGGGCGCGAGGTCGAGTTCGTCGTGAAAGACGGTGATGTCTTCGGGCTCCAGTTTGAAAAAGCGCATGGCCTCACCAACCGACTGACCGGAGAGGTTCATGAAGGTCTCGGGCTTGAGCAGGATAACCTTCTCACGACCGAGGCGCCCCTCAGTCACCTGCGCCTGAAATTTCGAACGCCACGGGGCGAAACCGTGATCGGATGCGATCCGGTCCAGAACCATAAAGCCAATATTGTGGCGGTTTCCCGCATATTTAGACCCGGGGTTTCCGAGGCCGACGAACAAGCGCATGGACGGTCTCCTTTTGTGAGAGACCTAGCGCGTCACAACGCCATTTGCGAGTCCTGCGACATGCGGAATGAGTTGAAACTGGAAATGTGGTCGGTGTTGATGCAGTCGACGCCCCAATCGCGGACGCGGGCGAAGACGGTTGGGTCATTTCGCTCGGTGAAGACTTGGGTTTTTAGGCCCGCCGCCTGCGCCGCGCGGACGTTTTCGAGTGTGAAATCGTTCTTTGCGCCCTCACCATCAAAGAATTCGACGATGCTCGCCCCGAAGAGGTCAATCGCGGCCTTCGCGTTCGCGGTGCGACGCCAGTGTATCATTTGGCGCACTTCCGGTGCGTAACGGCGCATGTCGAGATGCATTTGTTCTGAGAAGGAGCAGGTGTAGCAGGCGCGCGCGACATCGAGGTCACGGACCATTTTGCCGACCGCCGCGCAATCCGCCCATTTGATCTCGACATAGAACTCGGCGCGGCCTTTGTAGCGTTGGAAAAAGCTGTCGAGGCGCGGAACGCGCAGACCCGCAAAACGCGGATCGAACCAGCCGCCCGCGTCGAGCGCGTCGATTTCTTTAGAGGTCATCTCTGCGATTGGGCCCGACCCGTTGGTCGTTCGATCGACGGTTTCGTCGTGCAGCACGTAAAGCACGCCGTCCAGCGATTGGCGGACGTCAAATTCAAGGATCTCTCCGCCCTGAACCAAAGCGGCGTCAAAGGCCGCAAATGTGTTTTCGGGAGCGGAAAAGCGGGCGCCGCGATGGCAGGAAATCTTTGTCATGCTGACAGCTTAACCGAGTGCTGTGACAGTAGAGTAACGGCCGATCCTTTCGCGCCGGCAATTGGCTCCGGCCCAAAGAAAAACGCGGGCCCCGAAGGACCCGCGTTTCAAATTTGTACGACAGCGCGATGCTGCGGCGAGGATTATTCCTCTGCTGCTGCTTCTTCTGCTTCGTCTTCGTCAGAACCGCCGCCGAGGCCAGCCGGAGCTGCGATGTTCGCGATCACGAAGTCACGCTCGATGACCGGCTTCACGCCGTTCGGCAGTTTCACGTCGGAGATGTGGTACACATCGCCGATTTTGCCGCCAGAGATGTCGAGGGTGATGTGGTCCGGAATGTCGGACGCGGTCACGATCAGCTCAACGTCGGAACGAACGTGGGTCACAACACCACCGCGCTTTACGCCCGGAGCAGCTTCTTCACCAACGATCTCAACAGGAATGAAGAGGTTGATGCGGGAGTTGCGGTGCAGACGCATGAAGTCGACGTGGGTCGGAAGGTCTTTTACAACGTCACGCTGAACGCCGCGGCAGATCACGCGGACGTCGTCCTGGCCTTCAACTTTGAGGTTGAAGAGCGTGGACAGGAAGCGGCCAGCTTTCAGCTGCTTCAGCAGTTCGTTGAATTTGATGTTGATCGGGAGCGGTTCTTTGTCATCACCGTACACGATCCCCGGAACGTAGCCCTCACGACGAGCTTTGCGAGCGGCGCCCTTGCCTGTCCCCGCGCGTTCCAAGGCAATAAGATCAGGAATCTCACCAGCCATTGTATATTCTCCAAGGTTAAGGCGGGACTCCTCCAAGGCTGTAGTCCCGCGTGAATTCCGCGCGTATAGGCGAGAATCCTTTAAAAGGGAAGCGATTTGTTCCCTTCAAAGTCCATGGGCGCGTATTACACCCAGCGCCCTTCGAAATCTTCAGGCACGAGCACGATGTCGCGGTCCACGTCTTCGATATTCTTACGACCGCACAGCGCCATCGAAACGTCGAGTTCCTTGTGGATCACTTCAAGCGCCTTTGTCACGCCTGCTTCGCCCATGGCGCCAAGGCCGTGGACGAACGCGCGGCCAATAAAGGTGCCGGTTGCGCCGAGGGCCTTCGCCTTGAGCACGTCCTGACCGCTGCGAATGCCGCTGTCGAGGTGGATTTCCACCTGATCGCCGACTGCGTCGACGATCTTCGGCAGCATCTTGATCGAGGAGAGCGCCCCGTCGAGTTGTCGCCCGCCGTGGTTCGAGACGACGATGGCGTCACAACCAACCTTCGCAGCCATGATCGCATCCTCGGGCTCCATAACGCCTTTGAGGATGAGCGGCCCGCCCCACATCTCTTTGATCGCTTCGATCTTGGCCCAGTCGAGGCGCGGGTCGAATTGCTGCGCGGTCCAGGTGAAGAGGCTCGACGGATCGTCCACGCCCTTCGCGTGCCCGATGATATTGCCGAACCCGCGACGCTTTGTTTGGAGCATCTCAAGGCCCCAGGTCCATTTCGTCGCGAGGTCCGCGATCACGGCGGGGGTGAGTTTCGGCGGCGCGGAGAGACCGTTTTTAAGGTCTTTGTGACGCTGGCCGAGAATTTGCAGGTCGAGCGTGAGCACGAGGGCGGAGCAACCGGCATCCTTCGCGCGCTGGATCACGTTCTTCAGGAACTCTTGGTCGCGCATGACGTAGAGCTGGAACCAGAACGGCTTGGATGTGTTTTCGGCTACATCCTCGATCGAGCAGATCGACATGGTCGAGAGTGTGAAGGGCACCCCAAATTTCTCTGCAGCTTTCGCCGCTTTGATCTCGCCATCGGCGCGTTGCATCCCCGTCAGGCCGACAGGGGCAAGAGCGACGGGCATGGCCACGTCCTGACCGATCATCTTCGTCGCGGTCGAGCGGCCTTCCATATCCACAGCAACACGTTGGCGTAGGCGGATTTTGTCGAAGTCGGTGGTGTTCTCGCGAAAGGTCTGCTCCGTCCACGATCCGCTCTCGCAGTAATCGTAGAACATCTTCGGGGTGCGTTTTTTGTGAAGCTTCTTGAGGTCGTCAATATTGGTGATGACAGGCATGTCGAGCACCTTTCGGTCAAATTGGTTCTATTCACATACCAATTCGCACATATTGCCCCAGAGACCAAGACCGAACTCGGTTTGCTATGGTGCAGCAATCCAAAAAGAGACAGTCTGCGCGCATATAGATTGAGGTTCGGCATGGATATTATCTGGATAGGCATTATGGCGTCGATGGGGGCCGGTTTGATGACCGGTGTCGGGGCGATTCCGGTCCTGTTCGGTAAGACCATGACGAAACGCACGAACGACATGCTCTTGGGGTTTGCCGCGGGCGTTATGATCTCCGCGTCTTACTTTTCGCTGATCTTGCCCGGCCTTGATGCCGCCGATGAGCTCTATGGGAAAGTTGTGATCTCCGCCGCAATTGCAGGGGCGGGGATTGCGCTCGGGGCAGGCATCGTCGCGCTCTTGAATAACACTTTGCCGCACGAGCACTTTATCACCGGCCCTGACGGGGCGGACCCAGGGGCGCTCGCCAAAATATGGCTCTTCATCATTGCAATCACGATCCACAACTTCCCCGAAGGGATGGCCGTCGGTATCGGTTTCGGCGGGGGCGATGTCACGAACGGCATGTCGCTCGCGACGGGGATCGGGCTTCAAAACGCGCCAGAGGGTCTCGCGGTCGCGGTGGCCTTGCGCGGGCAAGGCTATAATCGTTGGAAATCCTTCGGCCTCGCGCTCCTGACAGGGTTGGTGGAGCCGGTCGGTGGCGCGCTTGGCGTCGGGTTGATCCATGTTTCCGTGCATGTTCTGCCGTGGGGGCTGAGTTTTGCCGCGGGCGCGATGCTTTACATCATCAGCCATGAGATCATTCCGGAGACCCATCGCAATGGCTATCAGAATTACGCCACGACGGGGCTATTGGCTGGGTTGATCCTGATGATGTTCCTGGACGTGACGCTCGGCTAGACTGGCGTTGAAAGGCGGTGCGCCATGAGATTCGACAAACTCGCGGAACGGCAGATCCTCAAAGCACAGAGCGAGGGGCAACTCGACGATCTCAACGGGGCAGGCAAGCCCTTGAACGCGGAAGCGTCCTGCGATGCGGCTCAGAGTGCGGGTTTTCGGATCATGGCCGAGGCGGGCGTCTTGCCGCGCGAATTCGAACTCAAACGTGAAGCTGCAGACTTGAGGGCGAAACTAGCGGAGACCACCGACGAAGCGGTCCACAAGGCCTTTATGGCCAAACTCGCTGAGGTAGAAATGCGACGCGCGATTGAGGAGGAAGCGCGGCGGAAGTTCATGCGCCCCTAAAACGAAAAGGCCCGCTGCAAGAGCGGGCCTTCGTCATTCTTTGGTCTGGATTTACTCGTTCCAGGCTTTGTCTTCGCCGCCGAGACCGCCGATCTGCATACGGGTCGGCAGGCCGATCTGGTCGAGCAGGGTGAAGAACGGTTTCGGGTCGAGTTCCTCAACGTTTTTCATCGTCTTCGCATCCCACTCACCGGTCGCGACGAGCATGGCGGCGGCCACAGGCGGAACGCCGGCGGTGTAGGAAATGCCCTGTGAACCGACCTCGTTATAGGCGTCTTTGTGATCCGCCACGTTGTAGACGAAGACCTCGAAAGGCTCGCCATCTTTCGTGCCTTTCACAAGATCACCGATGCAGGTCTTGCCTGTGTAATCGGGGGCGAGGGAGGACGGATCGGGCAGCACAGCTTTCACGACTTTGAGCGGCACAACCTCTTGGCCCTCGGCGGTCATCACTGGTTGCTCGGACAGAAGGCCGAGGTTTTGCAGCACGGTGAAGACGTTGATGTAGTGATCGCCAAAGCCCATCCAGAACCGCACATC
The DNA here is from genome assembly GCF_020165855.1 of Celeribacter litoreus. Classification (GTDB taxonomy): domain Bacteria; phylum Pseudomonadota; class Alphaproteobacteria; order Rhodobacterales; family Rhodobacteraceae; genus Celeribacter; species Celeribacter litoreus. Next base: position 52,404 of record NZ_JAIUFY010000012.1, read on the forward strand.
CGCCTGCGGATAGTTGGTCGCGAGGGAGTGAACCTCGTCATGGCCGGACTGGTAGGCGCGGCAGGTGCCGACGACGGGGAGATCCCAATCGTGGCCGGTCTCGAACATCTTCTTCTCTTTCCACTGGCCGTCTTCCCAATAGTAGACGACACCCGTGAATTCGCGGAAGTTAATCTCCGGATCGAAGTTCGTGGCAAAGTATTTGCCGTGGGAGCCCGCGTTGATGTCCACGATGTCGATGGATTTCACTTCGTCCATCATGTCGATGGCGAAACGGGCGAATGCGTTCACTACGCCCGGATCAAAGCCGGCACCGAGGATCGCGGTCACGCCCTTCTCCGCACAGAGATCGCGCTTTTTCCATTCGTAGTTGCCATACCACGGCGGGGTTTCGCAGATCTTGGTCGGGTCTTCGTGGATCGCGGTGTCGATATAGGCGGCGCCGGTTTCGATACAGCCGTCGAGGACGGTCATGTTCACAAAGGCGGAGCCGACGTTGATCACAATCTCTGCACCCGTCTTGCGGATGAGGTCGGCAACGGCCGCGCTGTCCATTGCGTCGACCTGATGGGCCTCAAGCACGCCCTCTTGTTTCATCGCGCCCTTTTCGCGGACCGACTCAAGGATCGCTTCGCATTTGGAGAGCGTCCGGCTCGCGATATGGATATCGCCGAGCACATCGTTGTTTTGAGCGCATTTGTGCGCCACGACCTGAGCGACGCCGCCAGCGCCAATGATGAGAACGTTCCGTTTCAACGGTAGAGACCCCCTGTCGTTGTTTGAAGGTAAAGTGTCGGGTGCGACGCTTAGCCGAGCGCCGCGGCAAAATCCTCGTAGCCGAAGTCACGGGCCACACGGACCGTGCCATCGAGTTCCCTGATTGCAATCGCGGGCATTTTCACCCCGTTGAACCAGTTCTTTTTGACCATCGTGTAGCCTGCGGCGTCGTCAATGGTCACACGGTCGCCGATTTCCAGCGGTTTGTCGAATCGCGCCTCGCCAAAGATATCGCCCGCGAGACAAGTTTTGCCCGCGATCTGATAGGCATGATCCCCGCTCTGCGGCAGTTTCGCCGTCTCGCGGTAGATCAACAGATCGAGCATGTGCGCCTCAATGGAGCTATCGACGATGGCGATTTTTTTTCCGTTGTCGATCACGTCGAGCACCGAAACCTCTAGCGTGGTCGAGCGCGTGATCGAGGCCTCGCCGGGTTCGAGATAGACCTGAACACCGAGGTTGTCGGAGAAAGACTTAAGCCGATCGGCGAGTTTGTCGAGCGGATAGCCGTCGCCCGTGAAATGGATGCCGCCGCCGAGGCTCACCCAATCGAGGCGTTTCAGGAAATCGCCGAAGTCACGCTCAATCCGGCTCAACTGTTCCGAGAACAGATCGAAATCGGAGTTCTCGCAGTTGTAGTGGATCATCACGCCGTTGATGCGGTTTTCGGCCTGCTCCAGACGCGCCATGTCCCATTCGCCGAGACGCGAAAACGGACGCGCCGGATCAGCGAGGTCAAAGCCCGAGGTCGAAAAGCGCGGGTTCAGGCGCAGGCCCGTTGCAATGCCAGCGGCCTTGTCGCCAAAGCGGTCGAGTTGGCCGAGCGAGTTGAAGATGATCTTGTCCGCATAGGACACAGCCTCGTCGATCTCGTTATCCGCCCAACCGACGGAATAGGCATGCGTTTCCTTGCCGAACTTCTCATAGCCGAGGCGAAGCTCGTAGAGCGACGAGGAGGTCGTGCCATCCATGTAATCGCGCATGAAATCGAACACGGGCCATGTCGAAAAGCACTTGAGTGCAAGCAATGCTTTTGCGCCGGAGGCTTCGCGAAGCCACGCGATTTTTTCCATGTTCGGAAGCAGGCGCGCCTTGTCGATCAGGTAGTAAGGCGTCTGGATCATCTCATTCCCCCTCAAGGTCAAAAGGAACGGCAAGTGGGCTGCACTTAGGGCGATTCAAACCATGGGGCAAGAAAAACATGCGCCTGTCAGAGAGGATTTCTGCGACGAAAACGTGATGGCGCGTAAGGGGTGCGCGGCTTGACTTCGTTCTGTGGTGCGTGCCCGATGCGCGCGGTTTTGTTGTGAGTTGGATAGCTGATTTGGAAATAGAATTCGTCCGTTTGACCGAGGTGCCTGCGGGAGACATCCTGAGCCACATGAGCGACCCGCGCGTGGCGGAGCACATGCCGCTTTTGACCGAAGCCTGGACCGAAGACACCGTTGCGGCGTTCGTTGCCGCGAAGGAAGCCTGCTGGGCGCGCGACGGGCTCGGACACTGGGCGTTTGTCGTGGATGGCGCCTATGTCGGCTGGGGCGGGTTTCAGAAGGAGGGCGAAGAGTGGGACTTCGGTCTGGTCCTGCGGCCGGACCGCTTCGGCCTCGGCCTCCGGATCGCGAAAAAGGCGCTCGCCTTCGCCCGCACAGACCCGCGCATCCCCTATGTCACCTTCCTCCTCCCCCCGTCCCGCCGCCACCTCGGCGCGCTACGCCGCATGGGGGCGGAGCAGGTGGGCGAGATGATGTATGAGGGCAATCGGTTTTTGAAGTTTCGGTTGGGGACGGAGTGAGGGGTGTTAGGCGAAGGCCTGTTTTGAGCCCACACCTGCTTTTGTCGAGTGCCCACCAATGATGCCAACACAGCCAGCATCAACAGAATTTCAAAGGATGATATAAATTGGCGGATACCTGATTGGAGTAGTGATTTTCACACTAATTTTCTCTTCTAGGATAAAAAAGAAAGAAGAAGATCAAGCCAATTTGTAATTTCATCGATCAAAAACTTGCTCCCGACCCTTTTCCCTAACTCTTTCAAATATTTGAGAGCGAGATTCGCCAAGTCGGCTAAGGCCATTTTGTCTGGCGCAGATTGTGTCAATATCGCATCGATTGCTCCGAGATAGCCACCAATGTCTCTCTTTTGCTCTGGGGTTAGCTCATTGTCTTGTTCGATCTTTGTCTTGTTCGATCTTTGCTCTAAGATGAGTGAGGTATGTCACATATGGTATCTGAAAGTCTGAAATCCCCAGCTTGTACTCAAATGATGGACCGCCCATAAAAACACTGGGAGGGCGCACAATTCCATCAATTGGGGCCTCTCCATTGCGGAGTGCTGCAAGCGGCTTACGCGTCCTGTAGGGCAGCCCCTCTCCATCGTAAGCGACTACATCAACTTGAAAATAATCATCTTTAAGACTGTAGGTCTGCCAAAGTTCTTCAAAAGAGCGAGCAAGAATTTTGAAGCCTGCCGTAGCGCATGTATCCTTGAAGAGTTCCTCTAGGTCTCCATCCTGTCCCGGAAACTTTCCAACACGTAAATATATTAAGTGGGAACCATTGCTTAGCTTGGTCTTCGGCGTATTCGAAATGTGCAAATTATAAGGAAACAATTCTGGATGTGTTTCCTTCAATTCATTCATATTACTGGTCTCAAAGTCGAGGGCAGTTTCAACAAAGTAGTCAATATAATCCATTTCAGCAGACCTTTCTCTAAACTGTGCCCACAGTCCGTATCGATACAGGAAAACTCGACGGTTTGGCCACGCTTCCATCGCGCGCACTTTTGCAGAGCGTTAGGAAATTAGTCGCATTGTGTCAAAGGCATAACTCTCTGACGTCCTCTCGCTCACGCCCGGTGCGCACCGTCCGCCAGAGATTTCACATAGGCGGCGATCTCTTCGACCGATTTGCCGTTGGCCACTTCATTGACGATGGCGGAGCCGACCACGGTGCCATCGGCGACGGCTGCGATCTCTTCGGCTTTCTCGGGGGTGCGGACGCCGAAGCCGACGATGACGGGTAGGTCGGTCTTGGCTTTGATCCGTGCCACTTCCGGGGCCACGTCCGCGCCGGAGGCGGCGGCTGCGCCGGTGATGCCGGTGATGGAGACATAGTAGACAAAGCCGGAGGTGTTTTCCAAAACCTTCGGCAGGCGTTTGTCATCGGTCGTGGGGGTCGCGAGGCGGATGAAGTTCAGGCCCGCTTTCTGCGCCGGAATGCAAAGCTCTTCGTCTTCTTCCGGCGGCAGGTCCACGATGATCAGGCCGTCGATGCCGGCCTCGACCGCATCCACGAGGAATTTGTCGACGCCGCGCGAATAGATCGGGTTGTAGTAGCCCATGAGCACAATCGGCGTGGTGTCGTCGGTCTCGCGGAAGGCTTTGGCGAGGTCGAGGGTCTTTTGCAGGGTCATCCCCTGATCGAGCGCTCGCTGGCCGGCGAGCTGGATCGTCGGGCCGTCCGCCATCGGATCGGTGAAGGGCAGGCCCAGTTCGATGATGTCCACACCGGCGGCGGGCATTGCCTTGACGATCTCCAGCGATTTCGCCTCATCCGGATCTCCGGCCATGACATAGGCGACGAAGGCCTTTTTGCCTGCGGCTTTCAATTCGGCGAATTTGGCGTCGATACGGGTCATCAGGTGCACTCCTCGGGAACTACCCTTTGGGAAGTGCCTTAAAACCCGCGCGTGTGCAAGTGCTCAGGCTCTATCCATGCTCTGCGGGCGCAACCATCACGATCCAACTCGTCCCATAGGTGTCGACGCACATCCCGAACCCGGGGGAAAAGAACGTCGCCCCGTATTCTTGCGTTGGGGTGCCGCCGTCCACCAGAGCGCCATAAATCCGGCGTCCGTCGGCGACATTTTTCGCTTCCAGACTCACAGACACGGACGCCTGCGGGCGGCTGTCCATATGGGGCGGATAGTCTGAGGCCATCAGATCGCCATAGGGGGACATGAGGGCGCTATGCATGATGGTTTTGGAGGCTTTGAACCCCTCCGGCGCGTCGGGCATGTCCTCGTAGCGCATGAGATCAAGCGTCCCGCCGAGAATGCTCTGGTAAAAGTGCATGGCCTCTTCGCAGTGGCCTTCGAAATGCAGGTAAGTGGTGATCATGGCAGCCTCCTCTCGCCGTTCACCCCTAAAAGGGTAGCCCAGAGCGCTGATTCCCACAAAGCGCGGGCTTGCGCGAGACCCCTTTGGGCCTTAGACAGCCTTGGAATTTCGGACAAAGGAGGCCGCTATGGGCTTCAAGATGGGTATCGTCGGTCTGCCGAACGTCGGCAAGTCGACGCTCTTTAACGCATTGACCAAAACGGCTGCTGCACAGGCGGCCAACTTTCCGTTCTGCACCATCGAGCCCAACGTGGGCGACGTGGCGGTTCCGGATCCGCGGCTTGATAAGCTCGCGGAGATTGCTGGCTCCAAACAGATCATCCCGACGCGTATGTCGTTCGTGGATATTGCAGGCCTCGTGAAAGGCGCGTCGAAAGGCGAAGGCCTCGGTAACCAGTTCCTTGCGAACATCCGCGAGTGTGACGCGATCGCCCACGTCGTGCGCTGTTTCGAAGACGGGGACGTGACCCACGTCGAGGGCCGCGTTGATCCGGTGGACGATGCGCAAGTGATTGAGATGGAGCTCATGCTCGCTGATCTCGAGTCGATCTCCAAGCGCCGCACCAACCTCGTCCGCAAGCTCAAGGGCAACGACAAGGAAGCGAAACTCCAAGACGATCTGCTTGCCCGTGCGCAAGCCGCTCTCGAAGCCGACAAGCCGGCCCGAACCGTTGAGGTGACGGAAGAAGAGCGCAAGCAGTGGAACATGCTCCAGCTTCTGACGCAGAAGCCGATCCTTTACGTTTGCAACGTCGAGGAAGAGAACGCTGCGACTGGCAACAGCTATTCTGACGCGGTTGCGAAGATGGCCGAAGAGCAGGGTGCTGGCACAGTGGTGATCTCCGCCAAGATCGAGGAAGAGATTTCCCAGCTCGATGGGGATGAGGCCGAGATGTTCCTTGAAGAACTCGGTCTGCATGAGGCCGGTCTCGACCGTCTGATCCGTGCGGGCTACGAATTGCTGCACCTCGAGACCTATTTCACCGTTGGCCCGAAAGAGGCCCGCGCCTGGACGATCCGCAAAGGCACTGCTGCACCGCAGGCCGCCGGTGTGATCCACGGTGATTTCGAGCGTGGCTTCATCCGCGCAGAAACCATCGCCTACGACGACTACATCGCCTGCAACGGCGAAGGCGGCGCGAAGGAAGCGGGCAAGATGCGCGCAGAGGGCAAAAGCTACATCGTGCAGGATGGCGATGTGATGCACTTCCTCTTCAACACCTGAGTTGAACAGAGCCAAGATTTTGAAAAGCCGCCCCAAAGAGGGCGGCTTTTTTCATAGGAATTTGCGCAGCGCCTTGAGAAGCCGGAGTTTCATCCCCTTGAACGGTGGCTCGATGAGCGCCGTTCCGGCCCATTTGGATTGGTAGATGATCGGTTCCAGATGCGAGAAGCGGTCAAACCCCGCTTTCCCGTGATAGGCCCCGATGCCGGAAGCGCCGACGCCTCCGAATGGCACGCTGTCGAGCCCGGCCTGTAGCAACGTATCATTGACGCAGATGCCGCCGGCGAGGCTTCCTTTCACCGCAGTTTCTATCTCGCCCTTGTCCTCCCCGAAAATATACATCGCCAAGGGGTGCTCTCCCATGGCGATGAACTCCAAGGCGCCTTCTAGGCTGTCATAGGGGATGACGGGAAGGGTCGGGCCGAAGATCTCTTCTTCCATGAGTTTCAGATCGGCAGGCGGGTCGAGGACCAGAGACGGAGCGACTTTGTGACCAACTTGCACGCTCTCCAAAGTGAAAGTCTTGCACCCGCGGGACTTTGCTTCCTCTAGCATCGCCATCTGGCGCGTTTTGTGCGCCGTAGAAATCATCGATGTGTAATCCGCGCTGGGCGCGCCTTCGGGATAGAGCTTCGCAAAGCCGCCCATCAAAGCATCGGACAGCATCTCCATTTTGCGCCGTTGCACCAACACGTAATCCGGCGCGACACAGGTTTGGCCCGCGTTCACGCTCTTTCCCCATGCGATCCGGCGTCCCGCGCGTTCGAGATCGGCGGACGGGAGGATCAGGGCAGGGGACTTGCCGCCGAGTTCGAGGGTGACGGGCGTCAGGTTCTTGGCTGCGGCTTCATAGACCTTTCGCCCGACCGACGTGGAGCCGGTAAAAAGCAAATGATCGAATGGCAGGCCGGAAAAGGCGGAGGCGATGTCGGGGCCGCCAGTAAAGACGCGCACTTCGTCCTCATCGAATGCGCCGTGTAGCATGTTTGCGAGCACGTCAGATACGCGGGGCGAGAGTTCTGAGGGTTTGATCATCGCGCGATTGCCCGCAGCAAGCGCACCAATCAAAGGCGAAAGCGCGAGGAGGATGGGATAGTTCCAAGGCGAGATGATCCCAACCACCCCAAGTGGTTTCGGACGCAGTTCCGCGCGCGCCGGGCGAACGGGAAGCGGTAGCGGTTGCCGACGCGTGGCCATCCAGCGTTTGAGATTACGCTGTGTGCTTTTGAGGTGGAAGAGGGTGACGTCAATCTCGACGAGGCGCGTCTCGATTGCGCTCCGATGCGAGAAGTCCTCATTGGCAGCTTTGGTGAGTGCGTCCTCATGCTCAAGAAGAGCAGCCTGCAATCGGCGGAGCCGATCAAGCCGTGTTTCGAGAGAAACGATCCGTTCCGCCCGATGCGCTGCCTTCATTGCCTCAAGACGGGCTTCCATGTTTTCGGGCATATTTGCCTCCATTTTTGCCTATTGAGGCAGAAAAGGAGACGCGGAGAAAGTCTCAGCGAACAAAAATCCGCATGAACGTGGCGCGAATACCGTTCTCGGATGGCTCGAACAAGCACCCGATCACAAAAGCCAAGGGCCGAATCTCTGTCATTGGTAGGTCCTCAATGCAGTCTCGATGACGCGGGTGTTCTAGAAACGAAACATCAAGGGCATGTGACAGTGCTGCGGCTTCTTGGTGACATGAAAGGCAGGGCGCCGCGCCGGGATGAGGATCCGGCAGGGCGATCATTTCCGCGATTTGCTGGGCGCTTCGTGATCTCTTCCCATGACGGCTTCCGGATGGGCGACATCACCCACGAGATTGCACGACAGTAGGAACTCGGATGTGAGCAACGCGCCAGTCGCAGGAACCAGCGCGTTCAGAATCTCTTCCTGGCGCTCTTTGTCTTTGATCTGAATGTTTTCTGCGTCGTCCCGCGAGATGATCTCGAAGTGGACCTCTGAACCGGTCGGAAATTGAGCGAGTCGGGGCAGGTCAGCCGTGATGACCGTCGCGATTTTCGGATAGCCGCCTGTGGTCTGTGCGTCCGCCATCAGGATCATCGGTTGGCCGGATGCAGCCACCTGAATTGCTCCCGGTACGATCCCGTCCGATACAATGTCATGTCCGCGCACCGCAGCGAGTGCTGGTCCATCTAGAACCGTCCCCATGCGATCCCGTTGAGAGGTGACGCGGAAGGGCGCGTTTTCGAGCAATGCGATCACGTCTGGCGCGAAGTAGTCATCCTGTGGACCGAGGACGAGACGGATCGGTCTATCAGCTGCGATTGGGGTGAGACGCGTGGCAGGTGTCCGTGGCCGGAGGCAAATGGGTTTTTCTTTCTCGGCCCCCAGCGGGAGCACATCCCCCGCGCGCAGTGCACGGCCTTCCAGCCCGCCCAAGCCAAAGCGAAGATGCGTGGCCCGTGATCCAAGCACCTCGGGAACCTCTATTCCGCCCGAAATTGCTATGTATCCCCAAATGGCGTTCCCGAGGGCTCCAATTTTGATGATCTCACCGGCCTCAACTTTGTGGCTCTGGCCCACGGGGACAACACGGTCATCAATGCGGATTTCGCAGTCTCCACCGGTCACAGCAAAGCACAAATCACGACCGGCGCGAAACTGTCCGCCAACAGCGGCGAACTCAAGCGCAGCCGCGGTTGGCGGATTGCTGCAAAGAGCGTTCGCAAGGTCCATCGAGGGGCGATCCATCGCGCCAGCTGCGGGCACGCCTAAATGTTTTAGGCCTCGCCTTCCGTGGTCTTGCACAGTGAGCACCGGGCCAGCACTTAGAATTTCCAAGGTCACTGCGCGCCCTCCGGCTGCGGTGATAATTCTCCTGCGCCGATCGCGGCGGCAATTTCATTTCCGCGCTCTGCGCTAACGGGCACAAACCGCAGGCGATCACCGGCAGCAAATAGCACTGGATTCGCACTCGCGGGATCAAAAGTCCGCCACGGCGTCCACCCGACATAGCGCCATCCGGATGGGCCCGCGACGGAATTGATGCTCCCTTGTTGCCCACCGATCCCCACGGCGCCCGCAGGGATCAGGTGTCTCGGTTTCGGAAGGCGCGGCGTGTGAAGCGCTTCGGGGAGGCCGCCGAGATAGGCAAATCCCGGTGCGAAGCCGATCATATAGACGCGGTATTCCGCGCTCGAATGCAACTCGACCAAAGCGTCCGGTGTCATCTCTTTTTCTGCTGCGAGCGCCTCAAGATCCATTCCTACTTTGCCGCCATAAACGACGGGCACACGCCAATGTCGTGAGACATCCTCCTGTGCGCCGAGTGTCGTGATACGCTCTGACAGCAGACCTTCGAGCAGAGCGCCGCGCACTTGCGTCGGATCGTACGTGACGAGCAGCGAGCGGTAGGTCGGCACAGTTTCGAGCACCCCGTCGATCGGGCGATCCAAAAGGTTTTGCGCCAATGCAATGACCCGACGGTTTGCAACAGGATCAATCATTTCACCGAACTGCACGCAGAGAGCAGAATCGCCCAAGGTCAGAAAGAGGGGGCTGCTCGCGGTTCCGTCAACGGTTGGCTGCTCGCAAGCATTCATTCAGAAACCTCATTGGCGTTGCGTGTCTTTTCTGTATACCCATGCAATCAAGCAATTAGCACAGCTAATTTGGCATCAAAGATCAACAATATGCCTGAATGCGGGGAGGGAGCCAATGACGATCACCTTGGATCTGAATTGTGACATGGGGGAGAGCTTCGGTGCCTACACGGTCGGCGATGATGCCGCGATGCTCGACTTGGTGACGTCTGCCAATGTGGCTTGCGGGTTTCATGCCGGTGATCCGGTGGTGATGCGTCGCACAATTCAACTCGCGAAGGAGGCGGGCGTCGCAATAGGTGCGCACCCGTCCTTCATGGATCTCTATGGTTTCGGGCGCAGACGTATTTCCGGAGAGCGCCCCGAGGATCTCGAAGCCCAGCTCATTTACCAGATTGCTGCGATCCAGGGTATGGCCGCTGTGGAAGGGCATCCGATCACGCATGTAAAAACTCACGGCGCGCTTGCGAACATGGCGGCCGCAGACGCTGACCTCGCGGTGGTATGTGCGCGTGCAGTTGCTGCGGTTGATCCATCGTTGATCTATGTCTCTTTGCCTTACTCAGAGTCTTACACCGCCGCCGAAAAACTCGGGCTGAAGGTCGCTTGTGAAATTTACGCCGATCGCAGCTATACAGATGCTGGCCAGCTCACGCCCCGCAATCAGCCGGGCGCAGTGATCCACGAGATCGCTCAAAGCACGGATCAAGTGCTCGAGATGGTCGTCAACAAGCGAATCCCGACGACGGGAGGGCAGTTTCTTCCCGTTGATCCTGCGACACTCTGTATTCATGGTGATACTATGGGTGCCCCGCAAATTGCGGCCTCTCTGCGGGATGCTCTGGAGCAGAATGGTGTCACCATTGCTCCATTTGCATCGCGGCCGTAATCCCGCATCGGTTTTGTATAAATCCTCATCGCGAGCGGAAGTCGCATTCGCACCGGCGCCCCACTGAATAGCTTAGGCCGCGCTTTGCTGAAGTCCAGGGCGGCCCTTGTCCAGCGTCAGTGACTGAAGCAGGGTGCTCCAATCCAGCCCGATATCTTGTTGTTTAGGGCTCGCGGGAACACACCGCGCCTTCCCGTAAATCTGGTTTTCCAGAGCGAGTGCCCAGACCTCCGGATCGTGGCCTTTCACAAATGCCGCCCCAGCTCCGCTTTCGTGCAAGCCGTCAACATCTGCATACAACAAGGGGCGCCGCGCCGCGCGTGCTTCAAGGGCCACGAGACCGAAGCTCTCCCACCGCGATGGCATCACCACGAGATCGACCGCGGCCATCGCTTCGACGGGATCACTGACGTAACCGAAAAACCTGATACGCGTGTCACCGTGCGCGAGAGCCTTGAGAGCGGTCTCTTCCGACCCGGAGCCATAGACGTGAAGACGCAGGTCAGGATCGGGCAGAGTTCGAAAGGCTTTGATCAGAACATCGAACCCTTTCTGCCGATCAAGTCGGCCGATGGCGCCGAGCACACGAACAGGCCCTTCAGGCGCAGGCAGATCGAAGAACGGATCAAGTGAAACGCGTGATCGGATCACTGTGAGCCTCGTGGATCGCACCAAACCCCGCCGGCGCAGCCAGTCCGCCTGAGCCGAGCTTACCGCGATCACGCGGTCGAATAGCGCATAGGCTGTGCGGAGGAGGGTGAAAAAGCGCGCTTTGAAGGGGACGTTGTGGGCCGTGAAGCCCTCAGTGTAGCTGTGTTCGACATGATAGAGTTGCACACCACTATGGCGGGCGCGAAATGCGATGAGACGCGGCAGGCTACGCCAGTTGATTGTGAGATGCGAGATCACCACATCGGCGTCGCACTGCGGCAGAGCTTCGCCGCGCCCGACGATACGGACCATCTGCTGCGCCATTTGTGTGAGCTCGGGAGAGTTGGTCATGAGATCAATGACGCGCATCAGCCCACCAGGGGTGGTGTCGTCGACAAGGTGAATAATTCGAAGCTTGGCAGTCATGGAATGCTCCTGTGATTAAAATGTTTTTAGGGATCAGCTGCCTGCGCGTGGACGCAGATAGGACAAGAGTTGCATCGGGTCGCGGCCCAGATGTTCGACGGTTACGGCCGCAGCCACCGTTGTCAGTGTCCGGAGGGGCTCCTCAAACAACGGTGTTTTCGACAGGCGAAGCGCGCGCCGCAGATAGTCCATCGCCGCCGCTCCATCGCCGCCCGTAACAGCCCGGCGTGCAAGGTAGCGAAGCTGATAGGCACGGGCGGCGTTTTCATGGCGCGCGAAAAAGTCTGGCGCAGTCGGACGGAGTTTGCTCACCATGCGCTCCCACGCCGCCAGTTGCGCATCCGTGCGCGCCGACAGGCCGCCAGCGCTCAGCCTGTATTCCGTCAAAAGGCCCGGCACGCCTTCGAGGCTCCAGTCGGTCGTGAGGCAAAGGCGCAACCAGCACTCGATGTCTTCGGATTGGCGAAAGGTTTCGTCGAACACCCAATCGCGTTCGGTTTCGCCGTGCGGACGATAAGCCAGCGCCTCAAGTGCGGCACGCCGGAAGACAGGCGCAGAGCCATTGCCAATCGGATTGCGTTTGAACACATGGCTTGCCGTGACCCCATAGAGTTTGGGACGCTGTGCGTGGCCGATGCGCTGACCGGCATAATTGATTAATGCAGACCCCGTGTAGCTCAAACCGACATGCGGCGCGACAGCGAGGTGCCCCACGTGCGCGGCGAGCTTTTCAGGCATCCAGAGATCGTCGGCATCGCACAGGCCGACAACCACACCAGACGCTGCAGCAATCCCAGAATTGCGCGCCCCAGCGAGCCCGCGATTTCCCTGTTCCACGAGACGAATGCGGTGATCCAGCTTCGCAGCCTCAGCCGCGACGCGTGCAGTATCATCCGTCGATCCGTCATTCACGACGATGATTTCAAAATCACGAAAGGTCTGGGACCGGAGAGATAGGAGTGTCTGAGGGAGCGTCTCAACCGAGTTGAACGCAGGCACAATGATTGAAGCATAAGGCATGATAACGCTCCTTTAACGAGAGAACAGAAAACGGCGCTGGCCGCAGGACAAAAACGGATAAATCAGGCTGCCCAAGGCAGTGGTGGCGCCTCGACGCAATGGCACGCAAAAGGCCGTTGCCTTCGTGCGCAGCCCCTCACGCACGAAGGCCTGCACGCGGCTCGGTTCCACACCAAGCCGCATGGCACGGCGCGTGAGATAGCGCAGATACTGCGCTTCCGCTGTTTCAGTCGTCTCCACGCCGTAACAGGCGGCGGCCTGAAGAACCTCGTTGCGGCTCTCGCGCATGGCATCCAGATCGGCCGAAAGACCCGAAGGGCTGAGACGATAGCGCACATGGTCGAGATCAAGCCCCCGCAGCACAGCGCGATTGCCAAGAAGCTGGACCAGAAATTCGAGATCCTCATTATGCTTCATATCCTCACGGAACCCGCCGAGACGGCAGAACAAACCGCGTTTCAGCGACAGATTTGATAGCGTACAAACGGGGTTCTCTCCCAAGAGCATCTGCAGAGAGATGTGCCCTTCGTCGACGGACGAGACGCTTGTCGGCCGCGAAGGATCAGTCGCAAAGAACCCGACGCGTCCGAAAATGGCATCGACAGACCCGACGTCGAGGGCTTCCGCGACATCCGCGAGCTTTCGCGGTGTCCAGAGATCGTCCGCATCACAGAAACTTACGATCTCCCCCCGAGCGAGGGTGAGCGCACCATGATTGCGCGCTGCACTCGGTCCTTTTCGCGGATTGCGGTGAACTCGCAGGCGAGGGTCTCGGGCGGCCAGGCTCTGCGCGATGTCGAAACTACCATCGGTCGAGCCGTCATCGACGAGGATGATTTCCCAATCGGTAAAGCTTTGTGCTTGGACCGAGCGAATGGTGTCGGTCAGGGTGTGAGCCGCGTTGAAAACAGGAATAACGACAGAGATCAGAGGCATTGTGCGGGCTCCGTTTTGAATGTTTGTGGAAAAGCGTGCTTCAGCGCCGGAGTGGAGAGCGCGAGCATGGTGAGCGTCGCCGTGGCGAGATATCCCCAAGCGAGGGCCGAGAGGCCGTATGGCGCGCAGATCAGCGTGCTGGCCAACAGTGCGAAGGTCACGACCAGCGTCCCACGCAATTCGCGCAGCGTGGCCTGTGTGGCGCGCATCCAACCGGCGGTCGCGGTCCAGAGCATGGAGGGGATGGCAACGAGGCAGAGGATGGCGACAGGTTCCGCGAGTGCATTATGCTGGGGACCAAGCAAAAGCGGAACATACCAAGGCGCCAACAGAGATTGCAGGATCACAACGGGCGTGATCAGCCCGAGCGAAAGTCGCATCCCCTGCCCCAAGGCCCCGCCACGATCCTCGCTCGCACAAAGGTGCGGGAACAGGACAGCCGCGAAAGCGGTCGAAAAAGAACTTGCGAGGCTCAGGCCCGCATTGAACGCCATGAAATAGGCCCCCAACAGCTCCGGTCCGAGCAAGGCGCCAACGAGAAGTTTGTCGGCATGAAGCCGCATTGTGCGGATCACTTCGGTGCCGAGAACCGGCCCGCCATAGCGCAGGAACGAGGCAATAGGTGCGCGCGCTGCTGCGGCACGGCGACGCCACGGCGCGAGGCGGCGCATCATCACGAGCCAGATCGGCGCGGTGAGCAGGCGCGGCAGGACGAGCGCGAGCGGCGTGGGCCAGAGGACCGCCAAAACCATCGACAGAACATTGGCAGAGACAGATTGCGTCCCCGCAATCGCGGCGGTCCGGCTGAGTTTCCCCTGACGAAGCGCGAGGCCGCACTGCACCAAGCCACCGGGCATAAAGAGATATTCGGCCCCGAGGATTAGGATCATCAGCGCCAGAAACGTCTTGCCGAACCCCAGCCAAAGTGCAGCTGCGAGCACGGCTTGGAGGGCGAAAAGCCCGCCGCACCAGAGCCAATTCAGTTGATGTGCCCGATGACAGACGGCATCAAGGTCATCGTCGGAAGCGACGACAATGCGTTGCGTCACACCGTTTTCGGTCAGGGATTTCAGCAGATCCCCCGTCGCAAGCGCCGCCGCCGCAATGCCCACCTCCGCGAGATCGAGGCTCCGCGCGACGACCACAACCACGCCGAGACGCGACAGTTTCGTCGCCGCCTCTGACGCGCCATAGGCCATGAGATGGCCAAACAGGCGGGTGGATGTGTTGTTGAGTTTCGACACCGGACACGGGCTCCCTTTGAAGTTCTCTCAAACTTAAAGGGCTGGCGGAGAGCTTGTCGCGGACGCGAAGGGAGGACGCTGACCCTCCTTTCCGCCGTCCCCTATCCGTCGGGATAGCGGGGCCATCCGGCTGCGGATGCGACAGGGATTTGGCCTCAATGATAGGGTAGATGCGTCCCTCTAATTACTCAGGTGGAACTGCCCCGTGTCCCGTTCTTTTGTTTATTCCGCTAGTATTTGCGCAGCCCTTTTGGCCGGATGCAGCCCCGCTCCGACCCCGAGCAACATTGCCCCCGTCGAGGTTGGTCGCGGCTATCAGGCGCAATATCGCGACCCGCCGCGTAGGAGCGGCGATAAGACCTATCTCGTGTCGCCACGGATGAATATGGAGCGCTGTGTTGACAGTTTCGCGGATCTCTCTGAGCAGGGCAAAGGCAGCGCGATCCTGCCGCTGAATTTGAGCGGAGAGCGACTGTCCCGCGACGACCTGCTGGATGTCCGCGTGAGCGACGACGAAACCTTTGGCGGCGATTATGTGATCTCTCGCGACGGGTTTCTGAAACTCCCCTATCTGCCCCCCGTGCAGGCGCAGGGGCGTCGCACCGAGGATATAGAAAGAGACCTCGTCGACCTCCTGCGCTCCGGTGGCTTTTACGACTCCGCCCCCCTCATTTCCGTCCGCCTGCGCGATATGGCGAGCGTCAATGTCGCCGTGTCCGGCGCGGTGTTCGAACCGCATGCCGTCGAAGTGGGCCGTCGCGGTGGTTCTGACCTAGATCCGGCGCGACAACGCGCGATGGGGGCCTCGACCGAGGCGCGTAACCTCTCCACAGCTTTGCGAGCGGCAGGTGGCGTGCGCCCCGACGCCGATCTGACGCGGATCGAACTCCACCGTGCAGGTATGCGGTATGTGCTCGATCTGAGCGGAGTATTCGAGGGGCGTCATGCCGTCGATATTGTCCTGCTCGCGGGTGACGAGATCATTGTGCCCTCGCGCCAGTGTTTTCAGGACGACCTGATGCGTCCGAGCCCGATCAGCCCGCCGGGCATCGCGCTCTTTTTGTCGAACCTGACCCAACCGGCGACGGGCAACGCGCCGTCCGCCATCGGGCGGGAGGTGCGCGAGGTGCCTTATGGCACGCGGTTCATGCAAGCGGTCGTCAATACGAACTGCGTCGGTGGCGCCCGCGCCAGCAGCGCCAATCGTTCTGCCGTATTGTTCACACGCGACCCCGTGACCGGTGTTTCCACCGTGATCGAGCGTCAGATTGAGGACCAACTCCGCCGCGCCGACCGCGACGATTACGACCCCTATCTTCTGCCCGGCGACTCCATTGCCTGTTACGACAGCGGCGTTACCAACATTGCCGAGATCGGGCGTGTGTTTGGTGCTGTAGTCGGGGTTGTTCCCTGATCTGAGAGAACGCCCGCCGCAGTTTACGACGCGGCGGGTCTGTCGTTCCAGAGGGCCTTCACTTCGTCCAGAGCGAGGTGACAGCCCTCTGCCTCCCCCTCATCGGCGGCAATCTCCACCGAGACGAGCGCAGCGCGCAGCTTTTTGTGACCAAAGGCGGCGGCACTTCCGGCGAGACGATGCGCGATCTCTGCGACTTGCGGCAGCGGCATAGTGTCGACGTCTGACAGAAACTCTTCGACCTCAGCGATATAACGTGTCTCAAGGTCGGACAGCCCTCTCGGCTCGGCCGCTGGAAGGGTATCAGCAGAGACTGCGCCACTCCCATGCGTCGCGATCAACCGCACGAGAGAGGCGCTGTCGAGCGGCTTGGGCAAAAAGCCCGACATGCCGGACGCAAGGAACCGCTCCCGCGCCTCGGGCAAGACATTCGCGGAAACGGCAATGATCGGTGTGGCACGGTTTGGACCGTCGCCTTGGCGAATGAGCTTTGTGGCCTGTAGACCATCCATCACAGGCATCCTGATATCCATGAGGATGATATCGAACGGGCCGCGCGCGGCTTCGGCCACGGCTTCGGCACCATTGCGGGCGGCGGTCACATGATGACCGAGGCTTTGGAGCATTTCCCGCGCGAGTTCGAAGTTGATGTCGTTGTCCTCCACGAGAAGGATGGTTTGCGGCGCGCTCGGCTCGGGCAAATCGCTTTGAGCCGCCGCATCCGGCGCGTCGGTCGGCTCGATCGGGATGCGTAGCCAGAAGGTGCTGCCTTCCCCTTGGACGCTCTCCAGCCCGATCTCGCCACCCAGCGCCTCGACAAACCGTCGCGCGATGCCGAGGCCGAGGCCGGTGCCACTGATGTCGGCGTCAGTGTCGTTGATTGTGTGGAAGTCTTCAAACACGAGGCTTTTCTGGTCTTCGGCGATCCCCATGCCGGTGTCGATGACGCGGACTTCCAGCAGGGTGTCCTCCGCTTCAGAAACCTCCGCCTCAATGAGTATCTGACCGTTGCGGGTGAACTTGATCGCATTGCCGACGAGGTTGAGTAGAACCTGCCGCACCCGCGCCCCGTCGAGACGCGCCCAACTCACCGACGGACCCGACCACTCCCACCGGATGCGATTGCCGCGCGCGGTGGCGGCGCTCGCCTGTGAGTCCACGATATCCTGTAGCAGTTGTCCGAGGTGGATCACCTCCTCCTGCGGCTGTATCCCTGTCGCCTCAAAGCGCGCCACATCGAGCACCGCATCGACATGGCGCATCAGAAGGTCGCCGGAAATCTCCATATTGCGCAGATAGTTCTGCTGTCGTGGGCCGAGATCGGTCTGCTTGATCAGGGACAGGTTGCCCAAAAGACCGTTCAGCGGCGTCCTGATTTCGTGGGTCATCATGGCGAGGAATTCGGCCTTCGCCTTTTCGCCTGCGAGTGCTTTGTCGCGGGCCTCGACGAGGGCGTTCTCGGAGGCCACCAGCCGCGAAATGTCGCGGAGGAACCCAACGATCACGTCACTACCTGCCACTTGACCTTTTTGCAGGGCAAGCTCGACGGGAAAGACCTCTCCATTCCGGCGCTTGGCCTCTAGGCGCACACGACCATGGCCCACGACCTTCATCTCGCCTCCGTCGCTAAAGCGCTTCATCCCCGCATTGTGGGCCTCACGGAAGTGGTCCGGAATGATGATGTCAGCGAGGTTCTCACCGATCACCGCGTCATGATCATATTGGAAGATACGTTCGGCCGCCTCGTTAAAAGTCAGAATGCGACCGGTCAGATCCGTTACGATCACTGCATCGAGCGAGGTTTCCAAAATGGTATTCAGCCGCGCATAGGCGTCGGCGAGCTGGCGACCCCTGTTTTCGGTCTGAAGGCTCGCGCGGTGCAGACGCCACATGGCCGCGATGAGGGCGAGAAACATCGCCACCGTCAACGCAGCGAGACGCAGGAGAGTATTGCCGACAGAAGTGCGGCTTGCTTCCGCCTGCTCTGCGAAATATTGCAGCCCTTCGGTGGCCGCGCGCCGGATCATCAGGCGCAGCCCGTCGCTGTCTTCGAGCAACGAGGGCAACGCGGCAGCGAGCTCAGTTCGCGGGCCGTCTATGATTGGGATGATCGTATCCAGATGCGCCTGAATTTCTGTGATCGGCTCCGAGAAGGTCGGCAGTTCACGCAACTCGGCAAAGAGCTTGCCATTCCCGAGTGTCCTCATGCGGCTATAGAACACGTCGAATTCAATCACGACACGGTTCAATTCGGCGGGGCCTGCGTCCGGTTGCATGGCGGCCACAATGGCCTCGCGATATTCGAGGAATTCGACCTCTGCCTGACTGAGCGTCCAATGTGTATTGTCGGAGTTCGCGGTGCGCAGCCATCGGAACTCCCGCACGACGTCGGAGACCAGCACCCCCAACAGCACAAGCGCCGCCAACGCCAAAACCGAGAGCGCAATGCGCCCCCGGTTCGATGTGCTACGGTTCGGAAAAAACGGGCTCATTCTACGACGGTCAACCGATCCAGCTGCCAAATGCTACGGGTGTAGATCAACTCTGTCTGATACTCCGGCCCGGAGGAATAGGGGTAGATGATCCAGAGCGGTCCTTTGTCCCGCCGCGACATCGGGGCTCCGTCCATGGAGTAGGCAATGATCGGCCCCTGCGGCGTCGCATCGCTGACGGGGATTTCAACCGTATAGTCATTGATCGCCTGCGCTTCGAGCATGCTGCCCTCAACCCCGATCTGATCGAGGAAGTCGCGCAAGGGAACGCCTGTGAAGACATGCGTGCTCGGGGTCCAGATGGTTTCCGTGGTGATTTCCATAGCGGGCATTGCCTGCAACATGGCGAGATCGAACTGGGCTGTATCCCCGATGTTGCTCGCCCCGATCTCACCCGACACTGTCAGGATGACCTCGCCTGTTGGTGCCTCCAACATATCGGCAGAGGCGGTGACAGGGCTCAGGGTGAGGGCGACGAGGGCGCAAACTGCGAGGCGGAAAATGCGAGGGGGGAACATGGTGTCTCTCCTGATGTACTCAAATTCTGTTGCCTGAGACGTTGGCACATATTCAGGCGGACCACCTACAGCGCATCGGGCTTTCGCACCTATCCTTTCGGATAGGATTAAAGCCACGGCAGGGAGGCGCGTCAATACGCGCCCCGCCCGCTGATCACCGCCCGCACAGTCATGGCGAGGATAAAGATATCAAGCACCACACTGCGCGAGCGCACATAGGCCACATCCATATCGACCATTTTGTCGAAACTGATGTCTGCGCGTCCGGACACCTGCCAAAGCCCAGTGATGCCGGGCCGAGCATTCAGGCGCTCCTTTGCTGCGGCGGGGTATTGTTCGACCTCGCGGGGGAGGGCAGGGCGCGGACCGACGAGCGACATATGCCCCAGCAAGACGTTGAAAATCTGCGGCAGTTCATCGAGAGACGTCCGGCGCAGGAAACGGCCCATCCGTGTTACGCGCGGATCCTGTCGGGCTTTGAAACAAATCCCCTCACGATCCGATTGCGCGCGGATCGCGGCAAGGCGGTCTTCGGCATCCTGATACATGCTGCGGAACTTGTAGATCGTGAAGTGTCGCCCGTTGCGCCCGACGCGCTCCTGTTTGAACAACGCAGGACCTTTGCTCTCGAACCGGATGAGTGCGGCAACGATCAACATGAAAGGGGCCAGCGTGGCGACGAGAATGCCGCTCAGCGCGAGGTCGAGAAGGCGTTTATGGAGCGCATCGGGGCGCACTTGCCGCATGGCGTGAAACCCAGCCCGCATGAGAAAGCTCGCATTTCCGATCAGATAGCGTTTTGCGAGACGGCGCGGCTCTTGCATCAGCCGCCATGCCCATTCGAGTTTTGCCTTCCGCACCGCCAGAGGCGCGCGGGCCACGTTCCCCGCCAGAAAGTCGAACAGAGCACCCACGCCCATCACCAGACGGGCATTGATCTCGGTGCGGTGGCGGTCGATCCAGAGCTCCTGCCTCGGCACCCCCATCGCGACGAGCAGGATATCGGCCTCGGACGCGTTGATATGGGCAATTGCGGCTTCCGGACATTGCGCACCCTCATATCCGTCCCGCGCGCCGACAATGCGCAGACCCGAAATATCCGCCTCAAGCTTCTGCGCCGCCCGCTCCGCCGTGCCGGGGCTTGCCCCGAACAGAAAAACTGACAAACCGCGTTCTGCAGCGATGCGTAGGAGCGCAGGGGTGAAATCGGTGCCGTTGAGGTTCTCCACGAAATGATCCCCCGTCATCCTCGCCGCGAGTTCCACGCCGATCCCGTCCGGCAGCACATAGCTGGATCGTGCCAGAGCACTCGCATAGCTGCGATCGCGTGCCTTAATGTTCGCGCAATGGGCGTTGAGGAAATTGACCGTTTGCGACGGCGCGTCGAGCAGATGCTCGATCACGTCTTCGCTGGTGCTGTTCACTAGAGGCAGGCCAAGAACGGACGTGGTGGGAAGAGAGGCGGCAATTCTGACGGGCTCATGCGGACCGTCGAAAAATGTGTGATGCTGTGTCATGAGTGTAAGACCTTGTAAGAGACGTTTTCTGTCTCTCAGGGTCCAAATCCCGCGACTAAATCGCAATTTCGCGAAGGGAGATGCACACAGCGCAGAGGATCGTGCTATGCTCCGAACAGGCGTGATGCCGGACGCAACCGGTCCTTTGACTCGTCCGGAGGGTCCTTTGCCTACCCGTTGGGATAGGACGGCTACACGCAATTGTTGGTGAGTTATTTTATCTACGTCCTTAAACTATCCTCTGGGGTGCATTGCGGCCTGTATGAGTAAAGGAATATTTTGATGCGCGTTTTGATTGCCGATGACCACGACCTGTTGCGCGATACGCTGATCGCCTTTCTGTCCGCCGAGGGCGGGATCGAGCTTGGCAGTGCCGCGAGCCTCGATGAGGCGATTGAACGGGTGACGCAGGATGCGCCCTATGATCTGGTGCTTCTCGATTACAAAATGCCGGGGATGCAGGGGCTCGAGGGTCTGAAACGCGCCATCGGATTGGGTGACGGGCAGCGGGTTGCGCTTATCTCCGGCGAAGCGACCAGAGAGATTGCGGAAGAGGCGCTTGCCCTCGGAGCCGCTGGATTCGTGCCGAAAACCCTGCCTGCAAAATCCCTCGCAAATGCCGTCCGCTTTATGGCGATGGGAGAGCAATATGCGCCCATCGACTTCATGACCGCAACGGACACGGCAGAGACGCACCCCTTGGAAGACATGCTCACGCCCCGCGAGATGCAGGTGCTCGAAGGTCTGTCTGCGGGCAAGTCGAACAAGGAAATCGCCCGCGATCTCGACCTCACAGAGCCGACGATCAAGCTGCATATGAAAACTCTGTTTCGCAAACTTGAGGTCAACAACCGCACGCAGGCAGCGATTGTCGCCCGCGACGCCGGTCTGTTCTAACCCTATCCGAAAGGAGAGGCGCGGAGGCAAAGGCGTCAGGTGATTGGCCTGACGCGCACGGGGCCGCGCGGCAATCCGTCGATACTATTAGGGCAAAGGAGATTTTCCGTGGCCCTAAATTTTGACATCCCATTTGAGCGCATCATTACGTCCCCCAAGAGGCACCGCGTTCGACGCCTGCAGATCCGCCTCGTGCGACATTGGCCCTCGTTCGGACGATTGCTGCGCGGCGGGTCTCTACAGGATCTCGGGCGACTGCCGCGGTATCTCTTGCTGTTCCTTGCAGGTCTTGCAGGTATCTGGGCCCCGATCCTGCTCTATCTGAGTTCGACCCCTCCGAGCTATACCAGCTATATGTCGCTGATCCTGCCGGGATCCGGCGCATCGTCTTCCGTCAATCTGGCCGACATTGGCCAAGCGTCTACCCACGCAAACTCGGCCTTCGCCAACAATTCGGTCAGCCCCACAGAAACCTACAAGCGCCTGCTCGCGGCTGATCGGATTGTGATGGAGGCGGCTCGGCATCTGGACCTCGACCGCCACGCTTTTGGCAGACCACAAGTGCAACTCGTCGACCAAACGGCCTTCATTCACGTCAATCTCTCTGGACCTAGCCCTGAGGCCGCGCGTGACCGCACCCGCGCGCTTTTGGCGGCGTTCATGGCCGAAATCGACCGGCTGCGTCTCGATGAACAGGACACCCGTCAAACGGGCGGATTAGATGCGATTCACGACTATCGCGCGTCTGTTTCCCGCACCCGCGAAGACATCGCGGCTCTGCGCGAAAGTTCGGGACTTCATTCTTCCGAGCAATATCAGAGGTATCTGAAAGAGGCGGAGGCGCTCGAAGCCCGAGTATCGACCTTGCGTGCCGATCATGCCCGCACCGAAAGCACAGTGCGTGAACTTGAAGGGCGTCTTGGCGTCGATTCCCGCACCGCCGCGCATATCCTCAAACTCAATAGCGATGAAATTTATGTCGCGTTGCTGCAGGCCACCGCAACGGCAACCTCCGATCTTGCCACGGCGCAAGCCAGCTACGGCCCGAGCCACCCGATCGTTCAAACCGCGAAATCCGCGCGCAGTCTTGCGGAGGAACGACTACAGGCGCGGGCTCAGGATCTCATCGGTGCAGACGTTCCCATGGAGCAATCCGTCGACGGCGGGCGCGGCGTGCTTTTGTCCGAGTTAGTGCGCAAGGAGACAGAGGAGAAAGGCCTCGCAACCGAATTGCGAGCACTTGAGGCGCAGCTGAGCACCGAGCGTGCGCGGCTGGCCAATCTCGCCCCGCATGCCGCGCGGCTCGAAGACCTCCAACGGGATTTCGACGTGGCCGAAGCCGTGTTTGCCTCAGCCATCGCACGTACCCAGTCACAACGCACAGATATTTACGCCTCCTACCCGCTCGTGCAGGTGCTCGAAGACCCGACCCTGCCCGATGCACCATCTTCTCCGAGCAAAAAGCTCTCTATCGCTGCTGGGATCGCGGGAAGTTTCCTGTTGATGGTGGCCCTCGTCATGGGCTGGGTTCGCAATGCCGTCATCACCATCCTGGTCCGAAGAGGCGACGATGACACCGCAAACGCTACCTGAACGGATCGTCTGGTCCACCCTCGTCTGGACATGGCCGCTCTATGCGGTTGGTGCCCTCTATGTGGTAGGGCCTGTGCTCGCATGGAGCCTCGCGGGGCTGGCATGCCTCTCGCTCTATCTCGGCCCCGCCATCCGCGAGGACCTGCGCGCGACGGGCGCGCCGCCGCCGGTCGTGATCGTCTGGGGCGTTGCCATGATTGTGATGCTCGTCGCGCTCTGGATGGGGCACCTCAATTGGCAGATGGGGCTGAAACAGACAATTAAATCGAGCATCGGTTGGGCGAAAGGTTGGGCTTTAATGGCGCTGTTTCCGCTCGCGGGGGCGGTGCTGCCCCTGCGGCGAGAGATACTCATTCGCGCGCAATGCAAGCTGGGCCTCTGGACCGTCTGCATCACGCCTGTGCTCCTTGTTGCGCCATATATCGGCTTGCCGGAACGTATTTGGACCTCTCCGCTCAAGGCCGTTGGCGGGCCGGGGCCGGAGTATTTCTCTGTTTATTTCTTCACATTCGACCCCGCCTCATGGACCCCGCGCTGGCAGTTCTTCGCCCCGTGGTCGCCGTTCGCCGCACTGCTCGGCGTCTGCACGGTTCTCTTCGCCTTGGAGGAGAAACACAGAGGGTGGCGCGCCGCGGGTTTTGCCGCAGGCGTGATCATGATCCTCGCGTCGAAATCGCGTATGGGGCTCGTTGGGCTTGTCGCGTGCACCATCGGTCCGCGCATGATGCCACTGGTCTTGCGGAGCTGGGCATGGGCGGGCTTGGCGGCGTTGGTCGCTTCACTCGCTGTGACAGGACAATGGCTCGCTCGCACCCTCGGGAACGGTGTAGCAGCGTTCAAGGGCGCCCGCGCCGACAGTACGCGGGTGCGCGCCACGCTCCAACGCATCGCCTATGAGAGATGGCAGGAAGAGGCCGTCTGGTTCGGACATGGCCGCGTGGCGCCGGGAGCGCATATCGTCGAATACATGCCCATCGGCTCTCACCACACTTGGTTCGGCTTGCTCTTCGTCAAAGGCCTCGTCGGCTTTTTTGCCTTTCTCGTGCCGCTCCTCTGGCAAATCGCCCTCGCTATGCAAGACGCCGCCCGCGGCCCACGTGGGCGTTTGCCGTTGGGGCTAAGCATGGTGATTGTGCTCCTGACTTTTGGTGAAAACATCGAGATCGAAGCCTATCTGCTCTGGCCGGCGCTTTTGATGCTCGGCATTCACGCCCGAGAGTTGAAAACCGCGCAGTAGGGAACCCAAAGGCGGATTTTACCAACACTTCCATGCGCCAGCAACAACAGAGCTGCGGCCCAATCGAGGACCGATGCGAATGGGATATTTCTATCAGAAAGAAAGGGGTGGGTGGCGGAGACGAAGGGATTCGAACCCTCGAGACAGTTTCCCGCCTACTCCCTTAGCAGGGGAGCGCCTTCGACCACTCGGCCACGTCTCCGTCGACCCGTGTAATGGCGGTGACGCGGGGAAACAAGGTGAAAATCCATTGCGCGATAAAAATTATCAACGAGGCGATCGGAATGGAAAAGCCGCCAAAACGAGTCGTTTTAAGAGAACGTCGCGGTTCTTTGGGTTATCCGGCGATCGTCATAAGGAGGCCCTGATTGGTCAAGATTGGATCGTGCATGAACCCCCACAGAAGGCAACTGATGAGCCATAGGGTTTTTTCTCGTCTGGAGATTGCGTGTGTCTCAGAGAGTTGCCCACGCACGCCGAGCCCAAGCAGGAGCGTAGCAGTGATTGTGACTTGCACTGCGAACCAGCGCCCCCAGTCGAGCCCGACGGGGTAAAGCAGCACGATTGGCGTCGCGGCGACCAACAGGAGCCAACCTGTCTTTCTACGGGCCGATGTCTGTGTTTGAAGGAGGCGTAAGATTGGAGCGATAGCGACGAGCCATGCGCCAGGCAACAGCCAAGCCGTCCAACTGCGCTCGAGCGCGGAGAGAACTGTCTCGGGCCCGTTTTCCGGGTTAGACAGCCATGCGATCGCACCGCTGCAAAGAGGGGTTCCGGAGAGACCTTTTTCCATGAGTGCGGCGCAAATCGGGCTCGCATCCGCGAGGCTCGAGTACTTGAGTGCGTAGACAGCTTCCGCGGCGCCTGCGACCAGCACCACGGCAATCATACTTTTCGCAACGGGATGGCTCAGGCTCGTTGGCTGGAAGAGCCAAAGAGCAATGATCCACGCTGGAATCATCAGGATGTTGATTTCTTGCGCGATCCCCCCAAGCAGCATGAGTGCGCCAGAGATTATGATGCGCTGAAGCGAGCCGCCGGGGAGGGCGAGCCAGATCAGGATCGCAAGACCGATCATTTCCTTTCTCAGGCTTGAGATCGGGTCGATGGACCAAAGGATTGCGAATATCCCAGGGGTGAAGATCACTAGGACAAGGGTGCTATCCCGTTGGAGATAGATGAGACGGGCGAAACCGCCGAAGATCGTCAAAAGGAGCACTGCCTGCAGCCCGATGACAAGAGAGAGGAGAGAGCGTGAATGTGTCCGCGAACCAAAGGAGGATTTCTCCGAACGCGCCTCGCCGGATCGGGCCAGCGGCGAGAGAGATGAGCCAATCTTCCTGTAGCCATTCATGCCCGCCGATTTGCCAAGATTCGATCAGGAAGCGAATTTGTTGGAGCGCCCCGGCGAACAATATCCCGAAGGCGCTCAGTTTCCAGACGTCGTAAGGCTTGGTTCCGGCTGCCATCGTATTTTCAAAACGGTGCGGGGTGAAAGAGCGAGTGCAGGGACCCTAGGATGAGGGGCTGGTGAAAACAACTCACATATATAGATGAAGCTTTTGAGAGGTGAGGCTTAAACGCCGCAGCAGCGTCGCAATCTCGCGTCTGTCTCGAACGCGAGGTTGCCTGCCTCTTTCTCTGGTCGGCAAGGTGGCGGCAAACGTCACTAAGCCCGTCGTTCGCTGAACCGAAGATGGTGACGTGCGTCAGAGAAGAAAGCAGTCAAAAATTGGATGCGATGTACAAAGACAGGCCGTTCCTGTTCGCCTTATTGGCGCTCCTCGTTTTCTGGTCGCTCCTCGCTATCCTCGCACCGTCCTCAGTCTATACCGTAGATGAGATGGTTCTTTATGCGGGATTTTCCGCTATGGATCAGGACGGTAGCCTCTTTATCGAGAACGGGTATAAAGAGTTCGGGAGTGAGGCGCTTCAAAACTGGTTTATGACCGGTGGCCCTTCTGGCCTCTCGCAGCAGTACCCGAGTGGTTACACGTATCTTGGCTATCCGTTTTGGGCGCTTGCGGGGATACGGGGGCTTTTCATCCTGAACGCCATTGCGGCCGTTGGGGTGGTTGCTCTGACATATGCACTCGCCTCTGTGTTTGCGGAGAGAGCCATTGCGCGATGGGCTGCTGGTCTGTTGGTCTTCGGAAGTTTCCTCACGGATTACGCTGGCGGCATCTGGCCACATAGCCTGGCCGTCTTTTTTACCATGGTCGCGATATATGCGGCCGTGCGTGCTGAAGGGGCAGGGCAGATCATTTGCGATTTGGGCGCTGGGCGGGGGGCTCGCCTTTGGTATCGCGTTAAACATCCGCGTTGATGTCATCTTCGTTCTGCCCGGCCTCGCGGTGTGGATCATCTGCTTTGCCAAGCGACCCTACCAGTTGATCGGACTCGCGCTCTTGGGAATGCTGCCGGGCGTTCTGCTGAGTTCTGGTTTGAACTGGTACAAGTTCGGTACAATGCTCCCCTTCAGCTACGGGCGCGAAGACACCGCAGGTCGCGGCGACTCGGCGAGTACCTATGTTATGCTTGTCCTCAACTTCCTTGTCCTCTTTGCAGTCCTGATCTTGATACGGCATTGGAAGTCTGCACGGCGACCTTTCGCAATCGGTGCCGCCGTGTGCGCTGTCGGGGCGGCTCTCTTCTATGAACCAATGACCCAGTTCGTTGGGCATGTTCTGCACGGCATCTATGTTTTGGGGTTCGATCTAAGAGCGCTTGATGGAATCGGAGAGGCCATCGGCACCATGGATCATGGTGGGGGAGTGGTCACTTATTACGGGGTGCACAAGAAGGCATTGGTGCAGAGCATGCCGTGGCTGTTTCTAATCCCGTTCGCTTTCGTCTATGGCCGGCGGGACTATAAAGGTGTCGCCTTGGTGACATCTATTTGTCTGATCTATGCGCTTCCCTTCGCAATGCAGGAGTGGCACGGCGGCAAATCGAACTCCTTGCGTTACTTCCTCGTACTCCTACCTTTCGTGTCTTTCCTTGCTGCATTCGGAGTCCGCACACTTATCGAGCGCGAGCGCGAGCGAGAGCAGATGACAGGATGGTTGGGAGCGGCTCTCGCGGCGTTCCTCGCCTTTTACATCGCCGATAGCTACGCCGCAGAACGAACTCGTTTCCTGCTACAGTACATCTGGCCGAACTGGCTCTTCGGTTTTGGACTGATATCGGCATTGCTGTTTCTGGCCTCGCGACATGAGACGCTTAAGAAGCTCACTCTGCTCTTTGTAACCTTCGCGGCAGCGCTGTCTGCATACTCGACCTTTCGGATCGACATGGCGCAGACGGCCGTGACACGACTTTGGTTTGAACAGCTCGCGGAACATTTCGACGGCTTACCAGCGAAGACCCTTCTGTACAGCGAGAACGCGACCGGTGGTTATGAACTGTTTCGACGCGCCGATGTTCTGGTTGCCCGCCCCGGTCGTGGGCAGGAGATCGACTGGGCTCTCATAGATGAGGCCCTCGCGGCGGGATATTGGCTCGCGACAGATTCCTGGGAAATCTTCAACTATGTCGCGAGCACCTATCCGAGCGCAGAGCGTCTTTCTCTCTTTGATGAGAAATCGGGACTCGGTGGTGTAGCGTTCCGACTCTCCTGAAGGAATCTAAAACACCCTGATTCAGGTCCGGACAAACGACTCCTGACGAATTCTTCGTGGATTCTCGCGGGATATAGGGCCGATTCACAGGCTTCCTGTTTCTGCGGAGCGGCGAAGGCAAGTTTTTCGATGTCGGCGCGATGATTTAAATCTAATATAATCAGCATGTTACGTGTTATTTTATTGATTTTTGTTATTTTCTTTTAAAAAGCGCTTGCGGGTCTTGGGCACTCGCCTTAGAACCCCCTTCACCGGCG